>NZ_JBVOUO010000003.1:0-530907 GCF_055685825.1 Pannonibacter sp. CBAS1226
CCACCAGGGGGAGGGGGGCGGCAAGGTCCTGAAACGTATCAGACACAACACTACGGGCTCCCGTCTGCGCCTGATGTTTGAGCCTGCAGTTCATGCGCCAAGCCTAAACTCTCACACAATCCCCCCGCCAGCGCCGGAAACCGCCGGCCGGACCTCTGCGGCGCGGGCGCGGTAGCCGGAGGCGCGGTAGGTGGAGACGGGGTCGATGGCGCCGCCCGATTCCAGACGGGCCATGGCGAGGATGGGCTCCACATCGGTGCGGAAGGCGGTCTTCAGCGTGGTGGTGGCCATCAGCGCGTCGTTGCCGTCCTGGAAGCCGTCGAGCGCCTTGCGGTCCACCAGCAGGGCCTGCGCATAGGCACGCTGCACCTCCATGGCGCTGACCATCAGGCTTTCGATCGGGTCGGTGACATTGTGCGACTGGTCCAGCATGTGCGAGGGGGCAAAGCCCGGCGCCTTGCGGGTTTCCGCGTCCACCAGCTCGTTGAAGACGAGGAACAGCCGGTAGGGATCGACCGAGCCGGTGTCGAGATCGTCGTCGCCATATTTGCTGTCATTGAAATGGAAGCCGCCCAGCTTGCCGGAGTGGATGAGGCGGGCGACGATCATTTCGATGTTCACGTTGGGCGCATGGTGGCCGAGGTCCACCAGACAGAAGGCCTTGGGGCCCAGCTCCTGCGCGATGAGATAGTTCGTGCCCCAGTCCTGCACCACGGTGGAATAGAAGGCGGGCTCATACATCTTGTGCTCGGTGAAGAGCCGCCAGTCCTCCGGCAGGGCGGCGTAGATCTGCCGGGCTGCTTCCAGATAGCGCTCGAACTGGCGGGTGAAATGCGCCTGGCCGGGGAAGTTGGAGCCGTCGCCGATCCACACGGTCAGCGCCTTCGAGCCAATGGCGCGGCCAAGCTCGATACATTCGATGTTGTGCTCCACCGCCTGCGCGCGGGTGGCGGCATCCGTGTGGGAGAGGGAGCCGAACTTGTAGGAATGGGCCTGTCCGGCCTGATCCTGGAAGGTGTTGGAGTTCATGGCGTCAAAGCCGAGGCCGAGGCTGTCCGCCTTGGCCTTCAGCTCTGCCGGATCGGCCTTGTCCCACGGGATATGCAGGGAGACGGAGGGTGTGGCCCGGGTCAGCTGCTGGATGACGCCGCAGTCCTCCAGCTTGTCGAAGATGTGGCGCGGCTCGCCGGCGCCGGGGAAACGGGCAAAGCGGGTGCCGCCGGTGCCAACGCCCCAAGAGGGCACGGCGACGCCATAGGCGGCAACCTTTGCCTTCACCGCGTTGATATCGATGCCCCGGCGGGCGAGCCGCTCGCCAAGGCTGTCATAGTCGCGCGCGAGGTCCGCTTTGCGGGCGGCATTGTCCTTCTCAAGGACATCAGAACCGATCATCTGGGTCATGGATGGCCTCCGTCAGCGGGTGAAGGACTGGACGTTGCCCGCGTCCACGTTGATGATGTTGCCGGTGGACTTGGCCGATGCTTCGCTGGCGAAGAAATAGGTGGCCTCTGCAATGTCTTCCGGCAGCACGGAGCGCTTCAGCAGCGAGCGCTGGCGGTAATGCTCTTCCAGATCCGCCGTATCCTTGCCATAGGCCTGCGCGCGTTCCTTCAACCAGTCGCCCGACCAGATCTTGGAGCCGCGCAGCACCGCATCCGGATTGACCACGTTGACACGGATGCCATCCGGCGCCCCTTCCAGCGCAAGGCAGCGGGCGAGGTGGATTTCCGAGGCCTTGGCCGTGCAATAGGCGCTGGCGCCTGGCGAGGCGGCAAGGCCGTTCTTGGAGGCGATGAAGACAATGGAGCCGCCGATCCCTTGCGCCTTCATCACCTTGAAGGCGCTGCGGGAAACAAGGAAATAGCCGGTCGAAAGGATCGACATGTTCTTGTTCCACAGCTCAAGGCTGGTTTCCTCGATGGGCGCCGAGGAGGCGATACCGGCGTTCGACACCAGAATGTCGATGCCGCCGAATTCGGTGCAGGCTTCCGCATAGGCCCGCTCCACCGCGTCCTCGCTGGTCACATCCATGACCACCGTGCGCACCACGTCGCCGGAATGGCGGGCGGCCAGGCGCTCTGCCGTCTGGGCGAGGGAATTTGCGTCGATATCGGCCAGCACCACGCAGGCGCCTTCGCTCATCAGCCGCTCCGCCGTTGCCGAGCCGATGCCGCCAGCTCCGCCGGTGACGAAGGCGATACGGCCGGCAAGGCTCTTCGGCTTGGGCATGCGCTGGAGCTTGGCTTCCTCAAGCAGCCAGTATTCGATGTCGAAAGCTTCCTGCTCCGGCAGGCCGCAATAGGTGGAAACGCCGGAAGCGCCGCGCATCACGTTGATGGCGTTGACGTAGAACTCGCCCGAGATGCGGGCCGTGGCCTTGTCTTTGGCGAAGGTGATCATGCCGACGCCGGGCACCAGATAGACAACGGCATTGGGATCACGCAGGGCTGGGCTGTCCGCATGCTTGCAGCGCTCGTAATAGGCCGTGTAGTCCTGCCGGTAGGCGGCAACCGCATCCGGCAGGCCCTTGAGCACAGCGTCCACATCCGGATTTGCCGGATCAAGGTTTACCACCAGTGGGCGGATCTTGGTGCGCAGGAAGTGATCCGGGCAGCTGGTGCCTAGGGCCGCGAGGGCTTCCATGTCCTTCGCGCAGACGAATTCCAGCACGGCATCGCTGTCGTCAAAGTGGCCGGCCATGTGCTGCTGGCCGCTGACCATGCCACGGATGGCGGGCATCAGGCGCGCAGCAATGGCGCGGCGCTCATCACGCGGCAGGATGGGGTGCTTCTGGCCGCCGAAAGCGGCCTTGCCAGCCAGCTTGCCCTCGAACCAGGCCATCGCCTTGCTGATGATTTCGATGGTCGTCTCGTAGCAGGTGCGCGCATCATCGGCCCAGGTGAAGAGGCCATGGCTTTCCAGCACGACGCCGCGCGCCTCCGGGTTTTCGAGGCAGAATTTTTCCAGCCACAGGCCCAGCTCATAGCCGGGGCGCTTCCACGGCAGCCAGCCGATGTCTTTGCCGAAGATCTCTTCCGTCAGCGCCTTGCTGTCCTTCGAGGCGGCAATGGCGATGATCGCGTCGGGGTGCATGTGGTCCACGTGCTTTTTCGGCACATAGGCATGCAGCGGCGTGTCGATGGAGGCGGCGCGCGGGTTGAGATTGAAGGTGCAGTGGGGCAGCAGGCCCACCATCTCGTCCTCGAAGGCGACGCCCCGGTAAATGCCCTTCAGCGCCCGCAGCTTGTCCATGTAGAGCGTGGCGAACCCGTCGAGCTTGATGGTGCCCACGTCACCGCCGGAGCCCTTGACCCACAGCACTTCCGCCATTCCGCCGGTCAGCGGATCCTTTTCCATCACCTTGGCAGAGGTGTTGCCGCCGCCATAGTTGGTGATGCGCTTGTCGGACCCGAGCAGGTTCGAGCGGTAGAGCAGGCGGCCGGATTCGGTCATGGCCGAGGCCTTGGCCTCATCCCACAGGTTTGCGAGCCGGGAACCGGCGGCGGAATCAGTCATGTCTTCCTCCCAAGGACAAGCTGGAACGGGGCCAGCTTTTGACCGGAGACTTGCCGTGATACGTCTCGTTGTCAATCAGTTTCGATCATGATCGATCAAAAATGACGCTGCATTGCAGCAATATGACGAATCATGATTGACACTGCGCGAATTTGATGGAAGCCTGAGCGGGAAGTCGGGAGGATTGCATGCACGAGAAAGAGCGCCACAGGATCATCTTGTCCGCCGTTCAGGACCGTCCGGTCGTGACTGTTGCGGAACTGGTGGCGCTGACCGATTCCTCGGAAGCGACCATCCGCCGGGATATCGCGGCGCTGCATGTGCAGAAGAAGCTGCGCCGGGTGCGCGGCGGGGCGGAATCGATCACGCCGCCGCAGTTCGTCGGGCTGGCGGGCCGCCCCTTCAGCGTCAACGAGGCGATCAACGCGCAGCAGAAGCGGGCGATCGCCCGGGCGGCGGTGGAGCTTTGCACTGACGGCGATGCGATCATCATCAACGGTGGCACCACCACTTTCCAGATGGTGCATCCGCTGGCCAGCAAGCGCATGCAGATCTTCACCAACTCGTTCCCGATTGCCGAGCACCTGCTCAAGCATTCGAAGAACACAATCATCCTCTCCGGCGGAGTGATCTACCGGGAGCAGAACATCATCCTGAGCCCCTTCGACAATGACGTGACGCGCAATTTCTATGCGCGGCGCATGTTCATGGGGGCGCAAGGTCTGGGGCCGCTGGGGCTGATGGAGGCGGATCCGCTTCTCATCCAGGCGGAGCAGAAACTGATCGGGCAGGCGGATGAACTGGTGGTTCTGGCGGACTCGTCCAAGTTCCGCAGCCGTTCCAGCCTGATCCTGTGCCCGCTGGACCGCATCGCCACGGTGATCACCGACGAGGGCATTCCGGACAGCGCTGCGCAAATGCTGGAGCAGGCCGGTGTGCAGGTGATTGCTGCACCCGTCGAGGCCGCTCAGGCGAGTGCCGCCGGCGGGGGCTGACGAAACAACGATTTCTGACCGGCGGGAGGAACAGCCGGTGGAATGACTGGGAGGAAGACAATGACATTCATGAAGACACTTCTGGCGGCAACCGCTGTTGCGGCTCTCGCATTCTCCGCTCCGGCCCATGCCGAAACCAAGCGCATTGCGCTGGTGGTGAAGGCGCTGGGCATCGGCTTCTTTGAAGCGGCCAACAAGGGCGCGCAGGAAGCTGCGAAGGAACTGGGCGATGTGGAGATCATCTACACCGGCCCGACCGGCACCACGGCTGAAGGCCAGATCGAGGTGATCAATGCGCTGATCGCCCAGAGGGTGGATGCGATTGCCATCTCGGCCAATGATCAGGACGGGCTGGTTCCGGCCCTGAAGAGGGCAATGGACCGGGGCATCACCGTGATTTCCTGGGACTCGGGCGTGGCGCCGGAAGGCCGCCAGCTGCATCTCAACCCCTCGTCCAACCCGCTGATCGGCAACATGATCATCAAGCTGGCGGCAGATCACCTGCCGGAGGGCGGTGATGTGGCCGTTCTGTCGGCCTCTGCCACGGCGACGAACCAGAACATCTGGATCGAGGAGATGAACAAGGTCAAGGACACCTACAAGGGCATCAATGTGGTCGCCACCGTCTATGGCGATGACCTTGCCGACAAGTCCTACCGTGAGGCCCAGGGCCTGATGCAGACCTATCCGGATCTGAAGGCGATCATTGCCCCGACCTCCGTCGGCATCGTTGCGGCGGCGCAGGCTGTCACCGATGCGGGCAAGGCCGGTCAGGTCAATGTGACGGGTCTCGGCCTGCCGTCCGAAATGGCCGGTCACATCAAGTCGGGCGCCTCCAAGTCCTTCGCCATCTGGAACCCGATCGACCTCGGCTATGCCGCGACGATGCTGTCCTACAACCTTGCCACCGGCAAGGCCGAAGCCAAGCCGGGCGCAGAAATTCCGATGGGCCGCATGGGCACCTTGACGCTGGATGACAGCAACACGGGGGCCATGGCGGACCCGTTTGTCTATGACAGCTCCAACATCGACGAGTTCAAGGACATTTTCTGAGACCTCCCAGGCCTCAAGATGTGCCCGGCCGTGACATGCCGTCACTGATGCCGTCACTGGCCGGGCACCGTCCGCGATCCCGATGAAACATCACACATGACGCCGGGGTTCCATGCCCCGGCATAACCGGGGCATTGCCATGCTTGCCAACTTCCCGGATCAGCCGGGTGCAGCCTTGCACCCGGCCAGCGCAAAGGACCAGCCGGTCCTGTCGCTGACCGGTATTTCCAAGTCCTTTCCGGGCGTCAAGGCGCTGTCGGGCGTGTCGCTGGATCTCTATCCGGGGCAGGTGACGGCGCTGATCGGGGAAAATGGTGCGGGCAAGTCCACCATCGTCAAGGTTCTGACCGGCATCTACCAGCCGGATGCGGGCGAGATCCGCGTCGACGGACAGCCGATCACCTTTCCCGCAGCGGAAGCGGCCGCAAAGGCCGGGGTGACGGCGATCCATCAGGAAACCGTGCTCTTTGACGAGCTGACGGTGGCAGAGAACATCTTCATCGGCCATGCCCCGCGCAGCCGCTTCGGCCTCATCGACTGGCGCAAGATGCGCTCGCAGGCCCGGCGCCTTTTGGAGCGGATCGGCGCGCAGATTGACCCGGACGTGCAGCTGAAGGACCTCGGCATCGCCAGCCGCCATCTGGTGGCCATTGCCCGTGCCCTGTCGATTGATGCGCGCGTCGTGATCATGGACGAGCCGACGGCGGCACTGTCGCACAAGGAAATCGAGGAAACCTACGAGCTGGTGGACCGGCTGAAGGCCGAAGGAAAGGCCATCCTCTTCATCAGCCACAAGTTCGACGAAATCTTCCGCGTCGCCGACCGCTACACCGTCTTCCGCGACGGGGAGCTTGTCGGCGCCGGGCATATCCGCGATGTGCGCGAGGGCGACCTTGTGCGCATGATGGTGGGCCGCCCGGTGGATCAGGTGTTCCCCAAGCGCATCCCGAAGCTGGGCGGAGAGCTGCTGAAGGTGGTGGGCTACTCCCACCCGACCGAGTTCGAGGACATCAATTTCACCCTGCGTGCCGGTGAAATCCTTGGCTTTTATGGTCTTGTCGGTGCCGGGCGCAGCGAGTTCATGCAGGCGCTGTTCGGCATCACGAAACCCTCCAAGGGGGCGATCCGCATTGACGGCGAGGTGGCGGTGATCCGCTCCCCCAATGCGGCCATCCGGCAGGGCATCGTCTATGTGCCGGAGGACCGGGGCAAGCAGGGGGCGGTGAAGGGCCTGCCGATCTTCCAGAATGTCACCCTGCCGTCGCTGCAGGCGGTCTCCCGCAAGGGCTTTCTCAAGATGACGGAAGAGTTTGCGCTGGCGCGGGACTACACCCGCCGGCTGGACCTGCGGGCGGCTGCGCTTGATCAGGATATCGGCCTTCTCTCGGGCGGCAACCAGCAGAAGGTGATCATCGCCAAATGGCTGGCGACCCGGCCCCGCGTCATCATTCTGGACGAGCCGACCAAGGGCATCGACATCGGCTCCAAGGCGGCGGTGCATGAGTTCATGGCGGAACTGGCGGCCGAAGGGCTCGCGGTCATTCTCGTTTCGTCCGAGATTCCGGAGGTGCTGGGCATGTCCGACCGCGTGATCGTGATGCGCGAAGGGCGGATTGCCGCCGAGTTCGAGGGAGAGGCGATGACGCCGGAAAATCTGGTCCGGGCCGCTGCCGGGATCGAGGAGGGCCAAGCATGAGCATCCGTCTTTCCCATGGCCGCGAGCTGGTGCTGGCGGGTGCGATGGTGGCGCTGACCGGGCTGATCGCCTCGCGCTTTCCCGGCTTTGTCGCGCCTGCCAATCTCGCCAGCGTATTCAATGACACGGCGCCGCTGATCATTCTGGCGCTGGGCCAGATGGCGGTGATCCTGACCCGGTGCATCGATCTGTCGGTGGCAGCCAACCTGGCGCTCACGGGCATGGTGGCGGCGCTGGTCAACACCATGATGCCGGATCTGCCGGTGCCGCTGATCATTCTCCTGTCCATCACGCTGGGCGCGGGGCTCGGGCTGATCAACGGCCTGCTGGTCTGGCGTCTGTCGATCCCGCCGATCGTGGTGACGCTGGGCACGATGACCATCTTCCGGGGTATCATCTTCCTCATTTCCGAAGGGCGCTGGATCAACGCGCATCAGATGAGCGATGCCTTCAAGGCCTTTCCGCGCACGGTGGTTCTGGGCCTGCCGGTGCTGTCCTGGATCGCGATTGCGGTTGTCACCGGCTTTGCCATTCTGGTCACCCGCACCGCGCTGGGCCGCGCTTTCCATGCGGTGGGCGGCAATCCGCATGCGGCGCAATATGCAGGCATCGACACGGGCCGTACCCAATGCGCTGCCTTCGTGCTGTCCGGCGCGCTAGCCGGGCTCACCGGCTATCTCTGGGTGGCGCGCTATGCGGTCGCTTACGTGGATATTGCCGGAGGCTTTGAACTGGATGTGGTGGCGGCCTGCGTCATCGGCGGCATTTCCATCGCTGGCGGTGCGGGCAGCGTGGCGGGGGCGGTGCTGGGGGCGCTGTTCCTCGGCATCATCAAGAATGCGCTGCCGGTGGTCAATGTTTCGCCCTTCTGGCAGCTCGCCATCTCCGGTTCGGCCATCCTGATCGCAGTGGCGGTGAATGTTACCCAGAACCGGCCGAAGGGCCGGGTCATCCTGAAAGCGGCGGAGCACACGGCATGACATCCGTTTCCCTTCAAACACCCGGTTCAGGGACGCCCGGCGGCGGGCGGCAGATCCCCGACCGGCTGCGCAGCCCGCTGCAGCGGATCACCTCAAGCTGGGAACTGATGCTCTTTGGCGTCGCCGTGGCGATTTTCATCCTGAATGCGCTGGCCTCGCCCTATTTCCTCGATCCGTGGAACCTGTCTGATGCCACGTTCAATTTCACCGAAAAGGCGATGATCGCCTTTGCCATGGCGCTGCTGATCATCTCCGGCGAGATTGATCTGTCGGTCGCCGCCATCATCGCACTCGCCTCAACCGCCATGGGCTATGCGGTGCAGATGGGCGCCGACACGCCCACGCTGGTGGCCATCGGTCTCGGTGCCGGGCTGCTGTGCGGGGTGGTGAACGGCGCACTTGTCACGGGTCTGGGCCTGCCGTCGATTGTCGTCACCATCGGCACCATGAGCCTCTTCCGCGGCATCTCCTACATTGTGCTCGGCGACAAGGCCTTTACCGGCTATCCGGCGTCCTTCGCCTGGTTCGGGCAGGGCTATGTCTGGTGGGTGATCTCCTTCGAGCTGGTGCTCTTTGCCGTGCTCGCCGTGCTGTTCGGCCTGCTGCTGCATGCCACCACCTTCGGCCGGGCGGTCTATGCCATCGGCAACAATCCGGTGGCGGCGCTCTTCTCCGGCATCCGGGTGGCGCGGGTGAAGTTTGCCCTGTTCCTGCTCACCGGCCTCATGTCCGGCGTTGCCGCCGTGTGCCTCACCTCGCGGCTTGGCGCCACGCGCCCGTCCATCGCCTCGGGCATGGAGCTGGAAGTGGTGACCATGGTGGTGCTGGGCGGGGTCAGCATTCTGGGCGGGGCGGGCAGCATCGCCGGGGTCGTGATCGCGGCACTGGTGATGGGGCTGGTGACCTTTGGCCTTGGTCTTCTCAACGTGCCGGGCATCGTCATGTCGATCTTCACCGGCCTGCTGCTGATCGGCGTCATCGCCCTGCCGCGCCTTGCCCGCCAGATCCTGCAGCGCCGCAAGGGAGCGTGAGATGGAGAAATATGCCTTCAAGATGAAGCTCAATCCCGGCATGGAGGCCGAATACCGCCGCCGGCATGACGAGATCTGGCCGGAGCTTTCCGCCCTGCTGAAGGAAGCCGGCATCCGCGACTATTCCATCCATCTCGACCGGGAGACGAATATCCTCTTCGCCGTGATGTGGCGCGAGAGCGCGGAAAAGGTGGCGAACCTTCCGGCGTCGCCGGTGATGCAGCGCTGGTGGGCGCATATGGCCGATATCATGGAAACGAAGCCGGACAACGAGCCGGTAGCGATTGCGCTCGAAACCGTCTTCCACATGGATTGACCCGGCATGACCAGTTTGCGCAACATCGCGGTGATCGACATCGGCAAGACCAACGCCAAGGTGGCGGTGGTGGACATCGCGCGCCGGCAGGAACTGGGCGTGCGGCGGCGGCCGAACCTTGTGCTGACGGACGGGCCCTATCCGCATTTCGATGTGGAAGGGCTCTGGAGCTTCTTTCTGGAAAGCCTGAAGGAACTGGCGGCAGAGCACCGGATTGACGGCATCAGCGTCACCACCCATGGCGCCTCAGCCGTGCTGCTGGATGCCTCCGGCAAGCTGGCGGCGCCGGTGCTCGATTATGAGTTCACCGGCCCGGATGACCTTGCCGGCCAATATGATGCCCTGCGGCCCGATTTTGCGCAGACGGGCTCGCCGCGCCTGCCCATGGGGCTCAATCTGGGGGCGCAGCTTCACTGGCTGCTGGAAACGCAAGAGGGCCTGCGGAAGCGCACCGCGCAGGTTCTCACCTATCCGCAATACTGGACCTATCGCCTGACGGGCGTTGCCGCCTGCGAGGTGACGTCACTGGGCTGCCATACGGATCTGTGGAACCCGTTCGAGGGCGTGTTTTCGCCGCTGGTGTCACGGCTCGGACTTGAGGGCCGCATGGCGCCGGTGCGCAAGGCTGGTGACGTGCTGGGCCCGCTGCTGCCGGATGTGGCGGAACGGGCCGGGCTGCCGGAAGGCCTCCCTGTTGCCTGTGGCATCCATGACAGCAATGCCTCGCTCTATCCGCATCTTCTGGCCCGGCAGGGGGCTTTCTCCGTCGTCTCCACCGGCACCTGGGTGATTTCGCTCAGCGTTGGGGGCGGGCACGTAACGCTCGATCCGGCCCGTGACACGCTGGCCAATGTGAATGCACTTGGCGGTGCGGTGCCGTCTGCCCGCTTCATGGGCGGGCGCGAGTTTGATCTGATGATGGAGGGGCACGAAAGAGCCAGCACGGATGCTGACGCGCTGCAGGTTCTGGACCGTTCCATCCTGCTTCTGCCCGCCGTCGAGCCTCGCTCCGGCCCGTTTCAGGGCAGGGTGCAGCGCTGGAGCGTGGACGAGGCCAGTCTGTCTGATGGCCAGCGCTACGCGGCGGTGTCCTTCTATCTGGCGCTTGTGACGGCGGAATGCCTTGCCATGACCGGGGGCGAGGGGCCGGTGATCGTGGAAGGACCGTTTGCCGCCAACCGGCTTTACCTCGCTATGCTGGAAGCCGCCACTGCCCGCAAGGTGCAGGTTGGTGACGGGTCGGTTACCGGCACCAGCATCGGTGCGGCGCTGCTGCTGGCGGGTGATGAAGGACGGGACGGGGAAGGCACGGTGCAGGATGAGGCGGTTGCCGTCATACCGGAAGACGGTCTTGCCGCCTACGCCGCTGCGTGGCGGCAGGTGGTGGCTGAGGCACGGCCTTTCAGCCCCCCTCCCCCTCGTGGGGAGGGGCAAGGGGGTGGGGGGGAAGCCTCTCCGGTTGGCAGAAAAACAAATGATCCCGAGTAGCAGTTCTTTCTGGTGATCTCTTTAGGAAACAGATAGTTGCGGGCTCAGAGCCCCCCACCCCTTACCCCTCCCCACGAGGGGGAGGGGGGCAGAGACGTCTTGCCCCAAACTGCATGCATCACTGCGGGCGTGTGTTTGTAACTGGTGTGTGAAGTTGGCTGGCCCAAGGGAAAGAGGAGCGTTGTGGCCACGCTCCGGACGGTATCACACCAGCTTGTCCGGCGGGCAGCCCAGCGCGGCGGAGGCCTCGCGGGAGGCGGATTTCAGCAGGCCTGCGTATTCGGCCTTGCGGGTTTCATCGAAGCGGAACAGCGGGAAGGAAATGCTGATGGCGGCGATGGAGCGGCCCAGGTGGTCCAGAACCGGAATGGCCATGCAGCGCACACCGGCCTCGCTTTCCTCGATCTCTTCGGCAAAGCCCTGCGCGCGGACCTGAAGAAT
Source organism: Pannonibacter sp. CBAS1226 (assembly GCF_055685825.1). NCBI lineage: Bacteria > Pseudomonadati > Pseudomonadota > Alphaproteobacteria > Hyphomicrobiales > Stappiaceae > Pannonibacter > Pannonibacter sp. CBAS1226. The sequence continues at coordinate 11,517 of NZ_JBVOUO010000003.1, forward strand.
GGCGGCGAAAAGGGCGTCTGCGTCGGTGATCGTGCGCGGGGCCAGCTTCGGCATCTCCATGCGGGCGAGGCGCTCGCCGATCTCCTCGTCGCTGCGCCAGGCGAGCAGGGCCTTGCCCAGCGAGGTGCTGTGCAGCGGATTGCGGCGGCCGAGGGTGGATTGGGTGGAGAGGTTGTAGAAGGAATCGTATTTGTGGATGTAGGCGACGCGCTGCTCCCGGTCGTCCATGACGCCGAGATTGATGCATTCGCCCGTCGCCCGGGACAGGCGTCCCATCACCTTGTCGGCGATGCGGATCAGGTCCGATTCCTCGTTGAGAGAGCGGGCACCAAGGCTGAAGAGCTTGAGGGTGAGGCGGTATTTCTCCGTGTCCCCGTCCTGCTCGGCATAACCGAGGTCCACCATGGTCTGCAGCAGACGGTGGGCCGTGGTCTTTGACGTCATGGCCCGCTGGGCGATGACGGCAAGGCTTGCCTGCCGCTCGTCAACCAATGCCTCCAGCACGGCGAAAACCTTGAGGACCGCAGCGGCATTTTCGGTTTTGGGTTCGGCTCTGGAAGAGACTTTGGACTTGCTGTCGGGCATTTTTCTCGTTCAGTATTTTTTGAAATGCCATTCTGAAATTTGAATCTCTGCCTGTCAAGCTGGCTCGATCCGGAAATGGCGAAATTTTATGCAGGCGCGTGAAAAACACGATTCAATCGGTTTAACTGATTGCCAAGGCTGCAGGATTGTGGTTGCCTGACAATAACGGAATTGCGTTCCGAAAAAATTTCAAGCGGTATCGGGGAGGAGATCGCGCATGCATCCGCTGTTGCGGCAGAAGGAGAGGTTTGTCACCCGGGACGAGGTCTGCGGCCTCATCGACCGGCTGACCGGGAACCTCATCAACATCGAGGACAAGACGGGTGAATTCCTGCTCCGCCTCGAAGATGGCCGCGTCATTGATACCAAGGGTTGGGCCGGCTGGGAATGGACTCACGGCATCGGGCTCTATGGCCTGTTCCGCTACTGGCAGCTGACCGGCAATGCGGAGGCCATGCGCATCATCCGCGACTGGTTTTCGGCGCGGCTGGCGGAAGGCACGCCGACGAAGAACATCAACACGGTTGCCCCGTTCCTCACCCTTGCCTGGCTGCATGAGCTTGCGCCCAATCCGCAGTGGGTGCCCTATCTGGAAACCTGGGCCGAATGGGTGATGCACGAGATGCCACGCACCCGCGAGGGCGGGTTGCAGCACATCGTCTACAACAGCGTCAACGACCAGCAGATGTGGGACGACACGTTGATGATGAGCGTGCTGCCGCTGGCCAAGACCGGGCTGGTGCTGGGGCGCCCCGAGTATGTGGAAGAGGCGAAGTACCAGTTCCTGCTGCATGCCCAGTATCTGATGGACACGCAGAGCGGCCTCTGGTTCCACGGCTGGAGCTTTGACGGCAACCACAATTTTGCCCGGGCGCTCTGGGCGCGCGGCAACAGCTGGATCACCATTGCGATCCCTGAGTTCATCGAGATGCTGGACCTGAAGGAGGGCGACGCGTTGCGCCGCCATCTGCTGTCGGTGCTGGGCCGTCAGGCCGCCGCGCTGAAGCAGTACCAGCATGAAAGCGGCCTGTGGCACACGCTGCTGGATGATCCATCAAGCTATGTGGAAGCCTCGGCCACGGCGGGGTTCGCCTATGGCCTGATGAAGGGCGTGCGCAAGCGCTATCTGCCTGGCGAATACCTTGAAGTGGCCGAGCGTGCCATGCGCGGCGTTGTTGCCAACATCAGCGAGGATGGCGAGCTGCAGCAGGTGTCCTTTGGCACCGCCATGGGCCATGACCTCGATTTCTACCGGGAGATCAAGCTGACCTCGATGCCTTACGGGCAGGCGATGGCCATGCTGTGCCTGACGGAGCTTTTGCGCAGCTACATCTGACAGGGCTGCGGGGGAATGCGGCGGGGAGAGGAGCCCTGCCGGAGCACAAAGGCCGCGGAATGGAGGTTCCGGGCCGAACAGGGAGGAGACCAGAATGACTGTCACACGCAGAACCGTCCTTGGGGGAATGGGTCTGGCTGCACTGGCCGCTGCCATGCCGGGCGGCGCGGCCCTCGCCCAGAACCGCACGATCCGCCACTACTGGTGGGGCAACCCGGAGCGCGACAAGCGCACCTTTGCCGTGATCGAGGCCTTCCAGAAGAAGCATCCGGGCATCACTGTTTCGGGCGAGACCATCGGCTGGGGCGACTACTGGACCAAGATGGCCACCCAGACGGCGGGCCGCAACATGGCCGATCTGGTGCAGATGGATCACCGCTTCCTGTTTGAATATGTGGGCCGCGGCGCGTTGCAGCCGCTGGATGATCACATCGGCAAGACGCTGATGCTCGACGGTTTCGACCAGGGCCCGCTGGATGGCGGCAAGGTGGACGGCAAGCTTTATGCGCTGAACATCGGCTCCAACTCGCAGATGGTCGTCTTCAATGCCCGCGTCTTCAAGGACGCCCGCGTCGAGTTCGATCCCTACAGCTGGACCCATGAGGATTTCGCCCGGATCGCGGCGGAGATCACCAAGGCGTCCGGCGGCCGGGTGAAGGGCACGGACGACTTCTCCACCTATATCGAATATCTGGAAGCCTGGGTGCGCCAGCGCGGCCGCGAATTCTACGACAACGATGGCAACGTGGCGGCGACGGCCGAAGACGCCGCTTCCTTCTTCCTGTACTGGGATGATCTGCGCAAGGCCGATGCCGTGGCCCCCAGAGACCGGGCGCTGATGCTGGACCCGGCACTGGCCGAACGCGGTGTCGTCAAGGGCGATACGGCCATGTCGCTGATCTGGTCGAACCAGATCGTCGGTGTGCAGGATCTGATGCAGGACGAGGCAGGTCCTGCCATGCTGCCGCATCTGGCCGGCGGCCAGCCGGGCCAGTTCATCAAGCCGTCCATGTTCCTCTCCCTGTCGCGCGATGCCAAGGACGTGGATGCGGCCATGGCCTATATGAACGACTGGGTGAATGACCCGGAGATCACCGGCATTCTTGGCCTTGAACGCGGCATTCCCTGCTCGCCGAAGGTGCGTGAGGCGCTGGCGCCGTCCTTCAGCTCCATCGAGAAGCGCACGGTCGATTACTTCACGGCGATTCAGGACAAGGTCGGCCCGCTGCCGATGCCGCAGCCCAAGGGCGCGGGCGAGGTGCGGGATGCCTTCATGCGCACGGCCTCGAATGTGATCCTCGGCACGCAGACACCCGCCGATGCCGGTGCGGAGTTCATCGACGACGCCCAGTCGATCATCGAGCGCGCGCGCTGATACGCGCATTGCCTGGAACCATCCGCCCCACCCTCCGGCGGGGCGGATGCCTGCAAGACAAGGCCTGCCTTTCATGAAACGGTTCCTCGCCCGCAACGCGCCCGGATATTTGTTCCTGTCTCCGTGGCTGCTCGGCTTCTTCCTTCTGGCCCTCGGGCCGATCCTCGTCTCGCTCTACCTGTCCTTCACCAGATACGACATGGTGAGTGATCCGCGCTGGGTTGGTCTTGGCAATTACGAATACATGTTCAGCCGCGACCGCCGGTTCTGGAAGGCACTGGAGGTGACGTTCACCTACGTGGTTCTGGCCGTTCCGGCCCGTCTGGCCTTTGCGCTGGCGGTGGCGATGCTGCTGGACAAGGGGCTGCGGACCATCGGGCTTTACCGTGCGATCTTCTATCTGCCCTCTCTGCTCGGGGCTTCCGTTGCCATCGCCATTCTCTGGCGCGAGCTGTTTGCGGCCTCTGGCGTCGTCAACGAGGTGCTGGGCTTCTTCGGCATTTCCGGGACGGACTGGATCACCAATCCGAAGACCTCGCTCTACACGCTGGTGGCGCTGGCCGTCTGGCAGTTCGGTTCGCCGATGCTGATTTTCCTGGCTGGCTTGCGCGGCATTCCAAGGGATCTTTATGAGGCGGCGGAAATTGACGGCACGCCGAAATGGCGCCAGTTCACGCGCATCACGCTGCCGCTGCTGGCTCCGGTGATCTTCTTCAATCTGGTCCTCCAGACGATTGATGCCTTCAAGACCTTCTCCAGCGCCTTCATCATTTCAAACGGTGTCGGGGCGCCGGCGGACAGCCTGCTGTTCTTCACGGTCTATCTGTTCAACGAGGCCTTCAAATTCTTCCGCATGGGCTATGCCTCGGCACTGGCCTGGGTGTTGCTGCTGATCATTGCGGCCTTCACGGCGCTTGCCTTCTTCACCTCGAAATACTGGGTGCACTATGACAACGACCGCGACTGACCTTGACCGGGCCATCGAGGCCGATGAAGCCGCACGCATCGCCCACGAACTGCGCCTGAAGCGCGACCGGCGCGAGCGCAACGGCCGTTACCTGAAGCATCTGTTCCTGATGCTGTTTTCGGTGGTGATGCTCTATCCGCTGTTCTGGCTGACGGCCTCCTCGCTGAAGCCGGAGAACGAGATTTTCGGCAGCCTGTCGCTGTGGCCGTCGAATTTCCAGTTCGATAATTACACCAAGGGCTGGTTCGCCCTGCCGGTGCCTTTCACCACCTTCTACATCAACTCCACCATCGTCACGGTGCTGTCGGTCATCGGCAACCTGATCTCCTGCTCCTTTGCGGCCTATGCCTTTGCGCGGCTGCAGTTCACGGGGCGCAGCTTCTTCTTCGCGCTGATGATGATGACGCTGATGATCCCCTATCACGTGGTGCTGATCCCGCAGTATGTGATGTTCCTCAATCTTGGCTGGGTGGACACCTACCTGCCGCTGGTGGTGCCGCGCTTCCTGGCGGCAGATGGTTTCTTCATCTTCCTGATGGTGCAGTTCTTCCGCCAGCTGCCGCGGGAGCTGGACGAGGCGGCGATGATCGACGGCTGCTCGCCCTTCAAGATTTACTGGGCCATCATCCTGCCCCTGTCGCTTCCGGCCATGGCCACGGCGGCGATCTTCTCGCTGATCTGGGTGTGGGAGGATTTCCTCGCCCCGCTCATCTACCTCAATGACATCAAGAGCTACACCGTGCCGCTGGCGCTTCGCCTGTTCCTCGATCAGGAGGGCCAGTCCCTCTACGGACAGATGTTTGCCATGTCGGTGCTCTCGCTCGTGCCGGTGCTGATCTTCTTCGTGGCCTTCCAGAAGCTGATCGTGCGCGGCATCGCGACCTCCGGAATGAAGTGAGAGCAGGGCTCCAAGGGAACATAACTATGGCTGGATTGACACTTCGCAACGTCGGCAAGAGCTACGGCAAGCTCAGCATCATCAAGGGGCTGGATCTCGACGTGGTGGACGGGGAATTTCTGGTGCTCGTCGGCCCTTCGGGCTGCGGCAAGTCCACCCTGCTGCGCATGATTGCCGGGCTGGAGGATATCTCCGAGGGCACGATTTCCATCGGCAGCACCATCGTCAACGATCTGCCCGCTTCCAAACGCGAGCTGTCGATGGTGTTCCAGAGCTACGCGCTCTACCCGCATATGACCGTCGCCAAGAACCTCGCTTTCGGCCTGCAGAATTTCAATGTGCCGAAAGCGGAAGTGGCCCGGCGCGTGGCGGAGGCTGCCCGCATCCTGCAGATCGAGGCGCTGATGGAGCGCAAGCCGCGCCAGCTGTCCGGCGGGCAGAAGCAGCGTGTGGCCATCGGCCGTGCCATCGTGCGCGAGCCGAAGCTCTTCCTCTTCGACGAGCCGCTGTCGAACCTCGACGCAGAGCTTCGCGTGCAGATGCGCGCCGAGCTTGCCGCACTTTACAACCGCCTCGGCACCACAATGATCTACGTGACCCACGATCAGGTCGAAGCCATGACCATGGCCAGCCGGATCGTCGTGCTGCGCGGCGGCAAGATCGAGCAGGTGGGCACGCCGCAGGAGCTTTATACAAAGCCCCGCAATCTCTTTGTCGCCGGTTTCATCGGCTCGCCCAAGATCAACCTGATGACGGCCAGCCATTCCGCCGTTGATGGTGCGTCTGCGGCGGATGTGGAGGGCTTTGGCCGCTTCACCATCCCGCAGCTGGCCACCAGCGACGCCAAACTGACGCTCGGCATCCGCCCGGAAGCTATGCGCATCGGCGAAGGGGAGGTTCAGGGGCAGGGCAGCCTTCGCCTTGTCGAATATCTTGGCAGCGAGACGCTGCTGCATGTGGCGCTGGCGAATGGCCAGGTGCTGCTGGTCAGCGATTCCAGCCGCCGCGCCTTCCGCGCCGGAGATACGGTGCCGGTCGGCTTCGATCCGTCAGACCTTCATTACTTCGATGCCTCGGGCCAGCGCACCGGGGCTGCCAATGCCGGCACTCAATGAGTTTGTCTCATTGAGTGCCGGTCAAGCCCGTGCGGGCATGAGCAATTTCAAGGCGCGATGCGTCAGCATCGGAAGACTTGGTATAACGAGAGCCAGAACCAGTGAAGATAGCCATCGTTGGATGCGGGTCGCGGCACAAGATGTTCCGCGATTCCGTTGTCGAGGATTACTCGGACAAACATGAGATCGTCGCCCTGTGCGACAGCAACGGCCACCGGCTGCGGCTGGCGGCGGAAGCGGCCTCGCAGCCTGGCACCAATGGCGTTGCGACCTATCTGGCGGGCGACTTTGACCGGCTGATCACCGAGCAGAAGCCGGACACGGTGGTGGTGGCAACGCCGGATTTCCTGCACAGCGACTATATCGTCCGCGCCTTCGAGGCAGGCTGCGATGTGATCTGCGAGAAGCCGCTGACAATCGATCTGACGCGGCTGAAGATGATCCTCGACGCGCAGGCCCGCACGGGCCGCAAGGTGATGGTCACCTTCAACTACCGCTATTCCCCGGCCCGCACGCAGATCAAGGAGCTGATCATGTCGGGCGCCATCGGCACGGTGACGGCGGTTGATTTCCGCTGGCATCTCGACCGGGTGCACGGGGCTGACTATTTCCGCCGCTGGCACCGCCAGAAGGAAAACTCAGGCGGGCTGCTGGTGCACAAGTCCACCCATCATTTTGATCTGCTGAACTGGTGGCTCGGCTCCGTGCCGGTGGATGTGTTCGCCTCCGGCCGCCGGGCCTTCTACCGGCCGGAGATGGCGGTGGAGCTGGGCCTTGACGGGCGCGGTGCCCGCTGTGCGGACTGCGCGGTTGCCTCGTCCTGCGACTTCGAGCTGGATATGGACGGCGATGAAAACCTGCGCAGCCTCTACCGGGAGGCGGAGGACGAGGATGGCTACTACCGCGACCGCTGCGTCTTTGATGCCGATATCGGCATCGAGGACACGATGCAGGCCCACATCCGCTATGCCTCCGGCGTGACAGCCAATTACACCCTGACCGCCTATTCCCCATGGGAGGGGCTGGAGATCAAGTTCCAGGGCACGAAGGGTGACATCACCCACCGGCACGTGGAAGTGCATGGCGTGTTTGGCGGCGAGCGTGCCCATGCGGGCGGGGATGCGGTGACGACCGAGCTGCATCTGGCCGGAGAGCATCCGCGCATGCTCGACGTGCCGCATGGCGAAGGCCACCATGGCGGTGCTGATCCGGTGATGCTGGGCTACATTTTCGATCCCGAGGGCATGGAGCCGGACCGCTTTGGCCGTGCTTCGGACCATGTGGCGGGTGGCTGGTCGATCCTGACCGGCATTGCGGCCAACATGTCCATCGAGACCGGCTCCGCCGTGAACATTCCCACCATGCTGCGGGCCCGCGGCATCACGCTTTAAGTCCGGTAGAGAAACAGGGAGGCCGTCATGGAACGGGTGATCCGGGTTGGCGTCATTGGCGTTGACCATGGCCATATTCTCGGCATGGCCGCATCCATGCGCGCTGCGGGTGCGCAGATCGTTGCCTGGAGCACGGGCGTAGACACGGGCGACGCAGAGCGCGCTGCCTTCCGCAGCCTGTTTCCTGACGTGCCGCAGCGCGAGGAGGCTGCCGTTCTGGAGGATGGCGGCCTTGATATCATCCTGAGCGCGGCGGTGAATGCGGACCGGGCGCGGATCGCCATCGCCGCCATGCGCCACGGCAAGGACGTGATGGTGGACAAGCCGGGCTGCACCTCGCTGGAGCAGCTGGCGCAGATCCGGCAGGTGCAGGCGGAAACCGGGCGGATCTGGTCCGTCTGCTTCTCCGAGCGGCTGCAGGTGGAAAGCGCCACGCTGGCCGGGCAATTGATCGCGGAAGGGCGGATCGGCAAGGTGGTGCAGACCGTTGGTCTCGGTCCCCACCGGCTGAATGCGGCAACGCGCCCGGACTGGTTCTGGACCCGCGAGCGCTCCGGTGGCATCCTCACGGATATCTGCGCGCATCAGTTCGACCAGTTCCTGTTCTTCACCGGCTCCACCTCAGCAAGGGTGGTCAGTGCCCATGCTGGCAATGTGGCCAATGCGGAGCGGCCCGGCTTTCAGGACTTCGGCGAGGTGCTGCTGGAGGGGGACGGCGGGCGCGGTTATGCCCGGGTGGACTGGCTGACGCCGGATGGCCTGCCGGTCTGGGGCGATGGACGCATCACCATTCTGGGCACCGAGGGCTTCATCGAGCTGCGCAAATACATCGATATCGCGGGCCGTCCGGGCAAGGATCACGTGTTCCTGTCGGACCGTAGCGGCACGCACTATCTCAATGCCGAAGGGGCCGGGAAACCCTATTTCGCGGCGCTTTGCGCGGACGTCCTGACGCGGGGCGAAAGTGCGATGCCGCAGGCGCACGCCTTTCTGGCAACGGAATTGGCCCTGACAGCACAGCAGATGGCGGAAGCGGCAGGACAGGGGGAGACTGCAGAATGAGCCGTCCCATAGGTATTGCCGTTCTGGGGGCTGGCATCGGCAAGGCGCATGCGCTGGCCATTGCCGGTCTGCCGGATCACTACCGCCTGCTTTACGTCTGCGATCTGGACCGGGCACGGGCGGAAGAGGCGGCCAGCGCCGTGCCGGGTTGCAAGGCTGTGACGGATATGGCCGAAGTGCTGGCAGATCCTGAGGTGGAGATTGCCGCTATCTGCCTGCCGCCGCGCCTGCATCATGCGGTGACGCTCAAGGTGCTGGCAGCGGGCAAGCATGCCATCTGCGAAAAGCCGCTGACCGGTTCCCTGCGCGAGGTGGACGAGATCATCGCGGCGGCAGAACAGGCAGGCCGCCATGTGTTTCCGGTGTTCCAGTACCGCTATGGCGCCGGCTACCGGGGCGTCCATGCGCTGAAGCAGGCCGGGCTGCTGGGCAAGGCCTATACGCTGTCCATCGAAACCCACTGGCAGCGTGGGGCGGCCTATTACGCACCGGCCTGGCGCGGCACCTGGGCGGGCGAGATGGGCGGCGTCATCGTCAGCCATGCCTGCCATGCCCACAACCTTGCCACCTTTCTGATGGGCGATGTGCAGGAGGTGGCGGCCTTCCTCGAGACGCGGGTGAACCCGATCGAGACGGAAGACTGCGCCGCCATCATCCTGCGGCTTGCCAGCGGCGCTCTGGCCACATCCTCAGTGACGGTGGGGGCGGCGGGAAACTCGTCCCGCTTCCGTGCCTGTTTCGAGCATGTGACCGCGACCTCCGGCACGCATCCCTATCAGATCGGCGCCGGTCCCTGGACGTTCGAGGCCACGGACCCTGTCCGGCAAGGGGAAATCGATGCCGTTGTGGCCGCCGCCGCCGAACCGCCGCTGCGCTATGCCGGGCAGCTTGCCGACATTCACGCAAGGCTCTGCGGCCAGCCGGATCTCTACCTGCCCAGCCTTGCCGAGGCGCGCCATTCGGTGGAGCTGATGACGGCGCTTTATGCTTCTGCGCGCGGCGAAGGCCTCGTCAAGCTGCCGCTCTCCGCAGACCATCCGCTTTATGGCGGCTGGCAGCCCTAGGGGCATATATGTTGCCTGAAACCGGGAGAGCGATTGTCCGTCAGACTGCTCCCGGCTGCCCACTTTTTGCCGCAATTGGCGCAATCCGGAATTGCCGAATGCATAGATTGCAGCTTCAGAGATGTGTATGTTGCTGAAAGTTAACGTGATTTACGAAAGTTTTCCCAAGTGAAAAGAATGTGATCGATGTCACATTTGTACCCAAGTGTGCTCCGTATAAATCCTGATATGTAGGGTTGTATGGAGTGGCGGTTTGGCAAACGCTGTTTTTACCTATGGTAGAACTGAGGTTGTGGTGTCTGGTGTCTTCCAGAAATCGCACAGGCTCCCGATATATTCTTGTGATTTTATAAGATATGCATTGAGTCCAGCTCTGAAGTTCATCCGCTCCGCTCTTTTTGCTGTATTGATGCTTCATGTCTCCGGTGGTTATTTTTCCGCATATGCTGCCGGGGAAGAAGAAGCGGATCCTGCTGCTTCTGTTCCTGCGGTGGCTTTCGGGCAGTTCGGGGATTGGCTGCTGAAATGCGTCAGGGCGGAGAGCGGCAATGCTTGCGAGCTGGTGCAGCCGCTGATGGTGGAGCATGAAGGCCAGCCCGTCGAGCTGCTGACCCTCGCTGTTTCGAAAGCGGCCGACAGGTCCGGCAAGGCGGACTGGGCGCTTGTGGTGCTGACGCCGCTGGATGTGGATCTGCCGTCCGATTTCGGCCTGCAGGCCGGGCAGGGCAAGCCTGCGCTCTTCCGGTACCGCAACTGCAATCATCTGGGCTGTTTTGCTGTCGTGCCGCTCGACAAGGGCTGGATCAGCCAGATGCAGAAAGCTGCGGAGGGCACCGCCTATTTCCGGCTGCTCAACGGCCGGGCGGTGAAGGTGTCCTTCTCCCTCGCCGGCTTCACCAAGGGCTTTGAGGCGCTGGCCTCGGGCAAGGTGCCGGACGGCGCGGCAGGAGAGGGCGGATGAGGGGGCTCTCCCGCTTGCCTCTGCGCCCGCTGCTGCTGGCCTCCGTCACCAGCCTTGGCCTCGCCGGGCCTGCCCTTGCGCAGAGTGCTGCCGATCAGGCGGCGCGTCAGGCAGAAGAAATCCAGCGCCGGTTCTCCGAGCAGCAACGGCTTTTCGAGGCTGAAAGCCTGGAGACCCAGCGCCGCGCGCCGTCGGGCGCAGTTCTCGATACGCCGCGTGACGCCGGGCCGCCGCCGGGCGGCACCTGTGTTGAGGTCCAGACCATCAGCGTGACCGGCGCCACTCTGGTGCCGCAGGCCCGCATCAATGCGGTGGCAAGCAAATGGCAGGGCCGCTGCCTTGGCCTTGCCGAGTTGAACGGCGTGCTGGAAGACCTGACGCAGCTTTATCTCACGCGCGGCTACATCGCCTCGCGTGCCTATCTGCCGGAGCAGGATCTTTCGACCGGAGCCCTCCGGGTCGAGATCGTGGAAGGCCAGCTTGAGGACGTGGTGCTCAAGGGGGAGCAGATTGGCACCGGCCGTCTCGTCACCGCCTTTCCCGGCATGGCCGGCAAGCCGCTGAACCTGCGCGATGTGGAGCAGGGGCTGGACCAGATCAACCGGGTGAATTCCAGCACGGCCACGATCACGCTGGAGCCGGGCGCCGAACTGGGCGACAGCGTGCTGGCGGTCGCCATCGAGCGCGGGCGGTTCTGGGCGCTGAGCTATGGCGCGGACAATCTGGGTTCGAAGGCCACCGGCATCTATCAGAGCCGGGTGGACCTTGGCCTCGACAATGTGTTCGGCATCAATGACCAGTGGAGCTTCGGCTACCAGCGCTCCATGGACCGGCATCCGCTGTTCATCTCGCCCAAGCGCCCGGACAGCAACACGCTGAACGGGGCCGTCTCCGTGCCCTTCGGTTACTGGACGTTTGGCCTCAATGGCAGCTGGAGCAACTACCGCTCCAACATCGAGGGGCAGTTCTCCCAGATTGACACCTCGGGCGGCTCGCGCTCGCTGTCACCTTACGTGTCGCGGGTGCTGCACCGGGATCAGACCTCCAAGACCTGGGCCACAAGCCGCCTGACCTGGAAGGAAACCGAGAACTTCATCCTTGGCAACCGCATCGACGTGTCCAGCCGCGTGCTGGCGATCGGCACCTTCGAGCTGGGCCATTCGCGTCAGCTTCTGGGCGGGCAGGCCAGTGCATCCGTTGCCTATCACCGTGGCCTTGATGCGCTGGGGGCTGTCCGTGACAAGTGGGCAGCGCCCGGCACGCCGCGCGCCCAGTTCAACAAGTTCACCGCTTCGCTCGGCTATTTCCGCGCCTTTCCGGTGGGTGAGGCGAACCTGCTGTTCAATTCCAACGTGACTGGACAGTGGTCCAGCGAGCGGCTGTTCGGCTCCGAGCAGATTGCTTCCGGCGGCTATTACACGGTGCGCGGGGTGCGCGACAGCGTGCTCTATGGCGACCGGGGCTATGTCTGGCGTAATGAAGTGTCGCTGCTTCTGTCGGCTCCCGAACATGCGCAGCTGGCCCGGTTTCTGGGGCGGGTTGAACCCTATGTGGCGGCGGACTTCGGCCGCACCCTGGCCGCCGGGCAGGGCAATGGCGTTTCCGGCAGCATGCTGGGCGGTGCCGTTGGCCTGCGCAACCGCAGCGGCCGTGTGAGTTTCGATATTTCCTACAGTGATTTGCTGATCGAGCCGGATTTGCCGGCCGCCCAGAAACCCTCCTCGGGCCTTTTCCTGGGGCGGGTGGCGATTTCCTTCTGACGACTGGATCTCCCATGGCCCAGCAAGGGCCAAGGCTGAACATTTGAACGGATGACCAAGATGGCCCAACGCGCAAACCGTTTCCGCCGGACTGTTACAGGTCTGGGCATGAAGACCGTTTCAGTCCTGCCGGGTCTCGGCCGCAGGCTGCTGGCCAGCACGCTGAGTGCGCTGATCGTCATCCAGCCCATCGCGCTGCGGGCGCAGGAGGCAGGCGTTGCCCCCAACGGGGTGCCGATGGTCAACATCGTCACCCCCAATGATGCCGGCCTGTCGCACAACAAATACGACAGCTTCAATGTCGGCACGCCGGGCCTGATCCTCAACAACAACAATCAGGATGTGGGCCTGTCGCAGCTGGGCGGCGTTGTGCCTGGCAACCCGAACCTTGCCACCTCCGGTCCGGCCAGCGTCATCCTCAACGAGGTTACCGGCACAAACCGCTCCCTGCTGGAAGGCATGGTGGAGGTTCACGGCGCGCAGGCCGATGTGATCATCGCCAACCCCAATGGCGTCACCTGCAACGGCTGCGGCTTCCTGAATACGCCCCGCACCACGCTGACCACAGGCCTGCCGGAAATCGGCGCCGATGGCCGGCTGACGGGCTTCCGCGTCGAGCGCGGTGACGTGCTGATTGGCGAAAAAGGTGCCAATCTCGGCGGCGTTTCGGTGTTCGACATCGTGTCACGCCGCATCTCCGTCAATGGTCCGGTGCTGGCGGGTGGCGAGCTGAACCTCATCGCAGGCCGCAATGCCTATGACTATGCCTCCGGTCTGGTGACGCCGCTCGGCAGCGATGGCGAAGAGCCGGGCATCGCCATCGACTCCTCCCTGCTGGGCGGCATGTATGCGGGCAAGATCAAGGTCATCTCCACCGATCAGGGCGCGGGCGTGCGCATGTCGGGCCAGATGGCGGCCAATGCCGGGGCCATGTCGCTGTCCGCCGATGGCAAGCTGACCCTCGGCAAGGCACGGGCCACGCAGACGATTTCCGCCCGCTCCACCCGCAATGTGGTGGAGGTGACGAGCACGCTCTTCTCCGATGAAGCCATTGCGCTTGAAGGGATGAAGGGCGTTGCGCTGCGCGATGGCGCGCTGGTGGCTGCCTCCGGCGATGTGTCGCTGAAAGGCGAGGCTGTTTCTCTGGGTGAGGGCGCGCTGGCCGCCTCCGGCACCGCAGCCGATGGCACGCAGGGCACCTCCGGCACGCTCAGCGTCGAGGCGCAGCGGGTGGATGTGCGTGCCGGTCAGCTCGCCGGGGCAGGGCGTCTGTCTGTCACCGCCAATGAGCTTCTGATCAACCGCGCCTCGGATGATGGGGTGACGGCCCTGCGCTCGCGCGGGGACATGATCCTGTCGGCGGAGCGCATCGCCGCCCTCAATGCAAATGTGACCGCTGCCGGGGACCTCACCCTGCGCTCCGATGCGGCGCTGGCGCTGGAAAACGGCCGTTATACCTCCGGCGGCACTCTGCTGGCGCAGGCGGCAAGCCTCACCTCCACCGCCAGCCTGGCTGCCCTGGGCAGCGCCACGCTGGCGAGTACCGAGGGTGCGCTGAGCCAGGACGGCGAAGTTTCGGCCAACGGCGGTGTCAGTCTGACATCGGCAGGCAACATGGCCGTCAACGGCCGCACGGTTTCCGCCTCCACCCTGAGCCTCGTCTCAACCGGCGCACTGATCACCGGCAGCGGCGCTGTCGTCGCGGCTGATGGCAAGGTGACGGTCTCGGCGGCCAGCATCCGCAATGACGGCATCATCGGCGGGCAGTCCACGGCGGCTGGAAATGGCCTTGAGGTGACGAGCCTCGGCGCGCTGGAAAATGCAGGCACGCTCTCCAGCCGGTCGGATGCCCTCATCACCGCAGGCGGCCCCCTGTCGAGCAGCGGCACCATCGCCGCAACCGGCGCTCTGAAGCTGGATGCCTCGGGCAGCACGCTCAGCTCCACCGGCACGATCAACGGCGGTACGGTGACGGTGGATGCCGGCAGCTTCCTCAGCCGGGGCAGTCTTGTGGCCTATGCCGGTGCACTCGACGTGACGAGCGCAGGCGCGCTGGAACTTGGCACCGAAACCCTGGCGCAGGGGCCGGTGACGCTCGCCACCGATGGCGCAACGCTCTTCGGCGGGCGTCTGGTCTCTGCCGGGCTTCTCACGCTTGAGGGCATCAGCAGTGAACTGGCAGGGGCGGTAACAGTTGCCTCCGGCGCTTCGATGAATGGCGGCGCGGGCGTCAGCTTCAAGGCGGCATCGCTCGTCAACGAAGGGGCACTTGGCTCCTCCGGCGGGGCGCTGGACCTCGCGCTTTCGGGCAATCTCGACAACACCGGCCTCCTCTATGGCGGCACGGATCTGGCCATCCTGCTCGACGGCACGCTGACGAATGTCAACGCCGACATTCTGGCCGAGCGCAACCTGACCATTGCCGGGCGCAGCGGCACGCGTGCGGCTGCCATCGGCAACCGCTCCGGCACCATCGAGGCCGTCTCCGGCAACATGGCGCTGGCGGCCGGCACCATCACCAACAGCCGCGACGGGCTGGTGGTGACCACGGAGACGACGAGCACCTCCAGCACTTCCGGCAACACCACCACGACGGTGGAGACGACCCGCGAGAAGGCCACGGCCAATGGCCCGGCCGGCCAGATCCTTGCGGGCGGCACGCTGACCGTGAGAGCAGGCACGCTGACCAACAGCTACAGCCAGATCGCCTCGGGCGGGGACATGACGCTGGCGGCCGCAACCGTGGTGAACGAGGGGCGTGACCTCATCGAGACCGTGGTGACGGAAGCCGTCACCCAGCATTCCGAGCGCTACTGCGCCCGGCGTGTTCTCGGCGTTTGTCTCAGCCGCAAGACGCGTTACTGGACGACGACGGACACGGACACTGCGTCTTCCACCTATGATCAGGTCTTCGGCACCATCGTTGTGGGCGGGGATCTGGATGCGGATGTCACCGGCTTCCTGACCAACAACGCCGTGCGTGAAGGCGCGGGCCAGATCGGCCTTGCCTCGGGCGAGCGGGCGCTGGACCCGGCGCTTGTCGATGCCGGCACCGTAGCGCGGGACTTTGCCGAGGCCGGTTCGCTCGACATCAGCATCGACGGCCTGATCGGCCGCGAGGCCACCTTCGAGCAGGCCCAGAACCCGGACGCGCCGTTCCTCATCGAAACGCGTTCCGAGTTTGTCGACCTCAGCAAATATCTGAGCTCCGACTATTTCCTCTCCCGCGTTGGCAACTATGACCCCGCGGCCATCGAGCGGCGTTTTGGCGATGCCTATGCCGAGTTCCGCCTGATCCGCGAACAGATCTTCAACCAGACCGGCACGCTGGATCTGGGGCTGGGGCTCGACCCGGTCGAGCTGATGCGCCAGCTCTATGACAATGCCCTTGCCGTGCAGGGGGATCTGCAGCTGACACCGGGCCTTGCCCTGACGAAGGAGCAGGCCGCCGCGCTGACGCGCGATATCGTCTGGCTGGAGAAGCGCCTCGTCAACGGGCAGGAAGTGCTCGTGCCCCGGCTGTATCTGGCAGCCGTGCGCAGCAGCACGCAGGTGGCCTCGGCTCAGATCCGTGCGGGCGGGGATACCACGCTGGTTGCGGGCGGGGTGGCCAACTCGGGCCTCATCGCCACGGCGGGTGACCTGCGCATCGACACTGATTTCAGCACCGTCAACGAAGGCGGCAGCCTTTTTGCCGGGGCGGACATCATCATCGATGCCGGCAGCCTCTTCGCCAACCGCTCGGGCACCGTTTCCGGCGGCACGGTGGTCATCAACGCGGATATGGTGGCCAATGACACGCTGAAGCAGCGCGACAGCTATTTCAACGGCTATGCCGACCGCATCCAGCAGGTGGGCCGCATCGAGGCGCGCAACGATCTGCTGATCAACGCCTCGGGCTCCATCCTGTCCGAAGGCGGGCGTTTCGCCGCCGGGGAGGATCTCGTCCTCACCGCCGGTGATGCGGTGGAAATCTCCGCCCTGCAGCTGGAACGCAGCCGCGACGACACCATCAAGGGCGGCTATGACCGGGCCAGCAGCCTGACCCACACCCTGGCGGAGCTGAGCGCAGGCGGCGCCATGCTGGTGGATGCAGGCGGAAACCTGACCCTTGCAGGCGCAGAGCTGGAAGCCCGCCGCACGGTGACGCTGGATGCGGGCGGCAACCTTGCCATCATCTCCGTGCAGGACCAGTTCTCCCGCGACCTGAAGCTGGACATCAAGACCAGCGGCCTTCTGGGCACGGAAACCAACATCCGCCGCCAGGCCGCAGGCACCGAAACCCGGCGCACCACCATCACGGCCGGCGAGGACATCGCCGTCATCAGCCGTGATGGCAACATTGCGCTGGGGGCGGCCCGGCTGCAGAGCGGCGGGGAAACCCGCATCGAGGCCGAAAACGGCCAGGTGGCGCTGCTGACCACGACGGACCAGAGCTACCGGCACGACAGCAAGCGTGAAGAAGACCTGCTTTGGTGGAACTCGCGCGATCAGGGCCAGCTGA
The DNA here is from genome assembly GCF_055685825.1 of Pannonibacter sp. CBAS1226. Lineage (NCBI taxonomy): Bacteria > Pseudomonadati > Pseudomonadota > Alphaproteobacteria > Hyphomicrobiales > Stappiaceae > Pannonibacter > Pannonibacter sp. CBAS1226. The sequence continues at coordinate 28,535 of NZ_JBVOUO010000003.1, forward strand.
GCGAGACCATCGCCCATGTGGAGATTGAGGCCGGCGGCGGCGTGAAGATCGACGCGGGCAACGGCATCATCGTCGAGTACCACAAGACCGGCAGCTTCGAAGCTTCCATCGAACAGCTCGCCGCGCAGCCCGGGCTTGCCTGGGTGGGTGAGCTTCGCAACGATCCGGCGCTGGCCGGCAAGGTGGACTGGCAGGCGGTCGAGACCCGCTTCGAACAGTGGGACTACAAGGAACAGGGGCTGACGGAGGCAGGCGCGGCGCTGGTGACGCTGGTTGCCACCGCGCTCACCGCAGGCAGCGGCGGCCTCACCGCCTCGCTCTCCTCCTCCCTGGCCACCAGCCTCGGCGTTGCGGGCAACGTGGCGCTGGAAGCCGCGCTTCAGGCCGGTGTTCAGGCCCTCATCAACAAGACCGCCGTCGCCCTCGTCAACAACCGCGGCAACCTCGGCGACGCGCTTGAGGAGCTTGGTTCCTCGGCCACCCTGCGCAGCCTCGTCACCTCCATGGTCACCGCAGGCCTCACCGCGCATCTGATGGATGTGTCGGGGATTGGAGCGAACCTTGATCCGCAGGCGCCGCTGGCGGACCGTATCGTGCAGGACCTGCAGCGCGGCCTGATCCGCGCCTCGGTGACGGCCGGTGTGGAAGCTACGATCAATGGCCAGCCGCTGGGCGATGCCCTTATCTCGGCCTTGCGGCAGCAGGCAGCCCTTGTTCTGGGCGAAACCCTTGCCGAGGAGATTGGCGCTGCCGTGCACGAAGGCGGCATGCAGCGGCTGCCGCAGCTTATCGCCCATGCGGCTGTGGGGTGCCTGACCGGATCGGTTGCCACAGGCGACTGCAAGGGCGGGGCGGCAGGCGCTGTTGCCGGTGAACTGACGGCAGATGCCATCTCGGCCATGATCGAGGACGATCTGCGCGAGGCCTTTGCCAGGGGCACACTGAGCGAGGCCGAGGCCGAGCACATGGTGCTGGAGTGGCGGGCAAACGGTGTGAACGTTGCCCGGCTGGCGGGCGGGCTTGCCGCAGCGCTTGCCGGCGGAGACGTGGATACGGGCGCTGACGCTGGCGGCAATGCGGCCGAAAACAACGCCTTCTGGATCCCCGTCATCGCGGTGATCGTGCTTGCGCTGGAAGTCACGGACAAGGTGCTTCTGGCGAAGGACGCCGTCGACATTTCTGTTGCCGTCTATGCCTGCAACGGCGGAGACATGGCAGCCTGCAGCCAGGCCGAGGAAATGGCCAAGCAGGCAGCCATCGATGCGGGTATCGAGCTGACCATCGGCTCCATCGTGCCCGGCTCCAAGGCCGGCGCCGACCTGATCCGCTGGGTCCGCAAGAACGCCGACGCCGACACGCTGCGCACGATCGACCGGGCAACGGATGCGGCGGGTGGGACCGTAACGATTGGCGGCCAGACTTGCGTTTACACCTGTGTCATAGATGGTACTACACGTTATGTTGGAATTACCGATGATATTGCCCGTAGAGGCGCAGAGCACCTGCGCACGAAAGGCATCCGTATTGAACAAATTGCTGGTCTGGATAACTTGTCACGTGCGGATGCGAGAGCAGTTGAGCAAACGCTGATCAATTACTACGGCTTGGGGAAAGATGGAGGTACACTTCTGAACAAAATAAACTCCATATCTGCGACAAGAAATCCAACCGCCTATGAGCAATCTCTGGTGAGGGGGAAACAGATTCTTGATAGTGTAAATTATAAATGGACAAATTGATCGATGTTAAACCGGAAAACAGTCAAGGTTGGAGATGTATTTCAGATCCTTACATCGGAAGGGGTTTGTTATGGTCTGGTGACTCACAAGCATCCGAAATGGAAATTTGTGATCGCAGTGTTCCGTGAGTTCTTTTCTGTGCCGCCGGAGGACTTTTCGGCGGTTGTGAGCAAGGAACCGCAGTTCGTGACAACATTCCTCATTCAGGATGCGGTTCGGCAGGGATTGTTCCCCATCGTTGCCAACGTGCCCGTTCCGGATCATCTCGCCGCATTTCCAACCTTTCGGGCGACAAACAATCTGCAAGGCGACGAAACGATGTGGTTCTTCTGGTCGGGTGAGGCGCAATGGAAGGTCCATCGCCCCTTGACGGACGAGGAGAAGAAGTTCCCCAGAGGGCCGTCGCTTCCAAGCGCTCCGCTTCTGATCGAGATGATCGAGAAGGACTACCGGGTAGAGCGCGACTACATATGACGCGGGGTTTCGCCACGCGCCCGCTCATGCGGCGACTGGAGGGGCCTGTATCCCGATGAATCTGAACACATCGGGATCTGCTCAGGCAATCCCTCGCTTGCGATGCGAAGCAGGGCGTTGGAGCACTGTCTGGGCCAGACAGAGGCTGGTCTGTAGGTTCTGGAGGGGCTTGTGACGTTGCAAGAAGTGATTGACTTGATCAATCAGGCTGACGATCCCTCTGGACGAAAACGTCCTCTGCCCGATGATGCGCTTATCGAGGCGTATGAAGAGGCCTTGGGCCGAAAGTTTCCGGATGACTACAAGGTGTTCCTGAAGACTGTCAGCAATGCCTTTGTTGGCTTCATGTCACCCTTTACGCTGAGTGCAGGCATGCCGGGTGGCTATGGTGACCTCATTGCGGGCGTGCACGATGCCAGAAGCGTGGGTGTGCCCGAAGATTGGCTGCCGGTCTGCGAAGACAACGGGGACTATTACTGCATCACGCCGGAAGGTTCTGTTCGTTTCTGGGGGCATGATGGTGCTTCTGATGAGGTTTGGCCCGATCTGGCGTCCTGGGCGCATAACGTCTGGCTGGCGGGTGAGTGATTGCGCCGGGCTTTAACGTTCGGCGGGGCAGGTAAAGTGGACCAGTCGGCAGTCGAGGCTGGCCTTGAAAAGTGAGGAGCTCAATGCCGGTGCCATGAGTCTAGGGGCTGAATTGGATCGGATCAGGCCGGGGCTTACCGGCAGGCTCTTGTTCCTGTTTATTGTACAAAGACGGTACTCCTCTGACAGTGCCGCGTTTTGAATCGGGTTCAGGCGGCTTGGATTTCTGGTTAGATTGAAGCCTGTTTGGGTCTGGCCGTCTTGACCTTGCCCGGCCGTCTATACTGGCGAAGCCACCGGTCAGAGGATTTCAAAGCGCTGGAACGAGCTTGACCCGCGCCTTCAGAACCAACTGAAGGGCGGCACGGCTGTCGTCTCCATCTTCCTTCCCTCCGGTTCCATCAACATGCTCAAGCGCCTCAAGCTGGCAAAGGAAAGTGGATTCCATGAGTGGGCTATGGTGTCGCGGGCAGGCAAGTTCCACAACTGGGGCTTTTCTGCGCGTGATATCGGGTCATTCAGAACCAGTACGCAAAACCTGACTTGGATAAACCCTCAAACAGGTTTGCCGGGCGGACATGGAGGCCATGGTTCAGGAGCATTTCATCATGAGCTAAGTCAGTTGATCGATAGTAGCAATAATGTCGGCGAACTTAGATCTGGTCTCATTTCCCTTAGCCATCGATGGAATATTCCTAATCTTCCAGACATAATTGGTAGGTGACGAGATGCATACGATTTTTCTTGGATACTCCCGGTCTTTGACAGGAGCTGAAATGAGAAAGCTTTTCGATATTGACCCTGAGCACCCAGATGGTTTGTCGAAATTTGAGCAATTTTCTGGATGTGGTTATGTCGAGCCGGGTAATTTCGAGGTCTATGACAGATTGGAGTATGCAGACTATGTTTTTGATGGTGATTTTATTGAAAAGCTTCTGCCGTTTAGATTTGACGTAAGCATTCTAAAATCAATTGATTTTTCCGATGTTATTTCATTTTTTTACGTAAAAACTGAAAATATCAGCTCATTCGAATTTATTGCCGTTAAGGTTGTTGGGCCAATATTGGTGGATAAATTTTATTATGAGTAGTTTTATGTCGGAAGTAGCATTCGCCTTTCGCTTTGCGTTTGTGCAGTGCTGTAATAATCAGAAAGGTCTGTCTGGATAGAGATAGTATTCACCCGACAGCCCGCTCATTCCTCCCGCTTCGCCTCACTTCAGAAACTGGATATGCGGGCCTTTGTGGTGGTCGGAGGGGCAGACGTGGGCTCTGACGCAGAAGACGCAGCGGAGCAGGTCTTCGGTCAGGATCTCTGCGGGCGTGCCATTGGCGACGATGCGGCCCTGTTCCAGCACGATGATGCGGTCGCAGAACATGGCGGCGTGGTTGAGGTCATGCAGTGCGATGATGCTGGTGACGGGCAGGCCTGCAATGAGCTTCAGCAGGCTGATCTGGTGCTGGATGTCCAGATGGTTGGTCGGCTCATCAAGGATCAGCTCGCGCGGGCTCTGGGCCAGGGCGCGGGCGATGTGGGCGCGCTGCTTTTCGCCGCCCGAAAGATGCTGCCAGCGCTCGTGCCGCTTGGCGGCCATGCCGGAGCGCTCCAGCGCCTCTTCCACCGCGTGTTCATCGGCTTTTGTCCAGCCGGAGAACATGGAGCGGTGCGGGAAGCGGCCGAGCTTGACCACATCCTCGACCTTGAGATTGGCATTGGTGGTGGCGTGCTGTTCGACGAAAGCCACACGCTGGGCCACCGTCTTGCGGGAAATCTTTTGAATGTCCCGGTCTTCCAGCAGCACGCGGCCGGAATGCGGCTGCTTGAGCCCGGCCAGCAGGCGCAGCAGCGAGGTCTTGCCGGAGCCATTCGGCCCCAGCAGGCCCAGCATTTCGCCGGGCCTTGCCTCGAAGGAAATATCCTCCAGAACGGTTTTGGCGCCAATCTTCCAGGCGATGTTTTCAGACCTGATGCTCATGATGCACGCTGGAAACGGTAGAGGATGATGGAGAAGACCGGCACGCCGACAAGGGCCGTCACGACGCCGATCGGCAGAACCTGCTGCGGAATGAGAATGCGCGAGGCAATGTCCGCCAGCACCATGAAGATGGCCCCGCCAATGGCGCAGGCCGGCAACAGCCGGATATGCAGCGGCCCTACGAGGAAGCGGGCTGCATGGGGAATGACAAGCCCGACGAAGCCGATGGAGCCCACCATGCTGACGATGGTGGCGGTGAGAAGCGCGGTCAGGCAGAACAGGCTGAGGCGGGCGCGGCTGACGTTGACGCCGAGCGCTGCGGCCGATTCATCACCAAAGGCAAAGGCATCGAGAATGCGCGAATAGGCGAGGCAGGCGATGAGGCCGAGGCCGACGACGATGGAAACGAGCGTGAATTCCGGCCAGCGCACGCCGCCGAAGCTGCCCAGCAGCCAGAACATCACGTCACGCGCCTGCTGGGCGTTGCCCGCCGTCGTGACCACATAGGACGTTGCGGCATTGAAGAGCTGGGAGGCGGCTACACCGGCCAGAATGGTGCGGTCGGCACCGCCTCTGGTGCCGTTGGACAGCAGGGCGACGAAGAGAAAGGCGGCAAAGGCACCGGCAAAAGCGCCCGCAGACAGGGAAACCGTGCCAGCGCCGATCCCAAGGATGACAACGCAGACAGCGCCGGTCGATGCACCGGCCGAAATGCCGAGCACATAGGGCTCGGCCAGCGGATTGCGCAGCAGCGACTGCATGATCGCGCCGGAGATGGCAAGACCTGCCCCGCAGAAGGCCGCAACAAGAGCCCGGCTGAGACGGTAGTCCCAGATGACGGACTCATGGATGCGGTTCAGCTCGACTGCAGTCCAGCCGAGCTTGTTCGTTATTGCAGTGTATGTGGTGGAAAGCGGGATCGGCATGTCACCGATCCCGACGCTGATGCCGACCACCAGAGTAATGGCTGCAAGGCTGGCAAGCAGCAGGCCCAGGGTTACCAGGGACTGCCGCAGTGCATAGCCAGACCGGCTTGTTTCAATCACGATGCTCACCGCAGGCCGAGCGCCTTGAGCTGCTCAGCCACCTGTTCGGCGCCGAAGATCGTGCGCACGGTCGGGTTCATGGCCTGTCCGTCCATGATGACCATCGCCTTGTTCTTCACGGCGGGCATCTGGCTGGTCGCCGGGTCGGTGGTCAGGAACTCAATCTTGGCCTCGGCCTTGTCCAGTTCCCAGCGGTTACGGTCAACCCGGGCGACGACGATCACATCCGGGTTGGAGGCGATGATGCTCTCCCAGCCGAGAGCGGGAGACTCGGCTTCCGACTGAATGGCATTGGTGCCGCCCAGGACATCGGCGATGAAGCCGGATGCGCTGAACTTTCCGCCCAGATAGGCATCTGCGGACGGTGACGGGCTGGAGAACCAGAACACGTAGGACAGCTTCTTGCCATCCTTGGGGGAACCGGCGCGCAGATCGGCTTCGCGCTTCTTCAGGTCGGCGATCAGGGCCTGACCCTTCTCCTGCACGTCAAAGATCTGGGCGAGTTCGTCGATCTCCTTAAAGAGCGTGTCCATCTGCCAGAGTGTGGAGCGGTCGCCATAGCCGAACTTGTCCTTGGCTGCACCTTCCGCGACGCAGGTGCTGGGCGAGAGGTAGACCGGAATTTCCAGCTTTTCAAAGTCTTCGCGCTTTGCAACCTTGCTCGAGGCGCCGATCAGGCTCGGCAGGGCGGCGGTCACAAAATCCGGGTTTTCCGCCAGAATGGATTCGAAAGTCGGAAACTCGACCGTCAGCACCTTCACCTTGGCATTGGCTTCCTCCAGCTGAGGCAGAACCTTGTTCGGCCAGAAGGCGGTGCCAACCATCTTGTCCTCAAGGCCGAGCAGCAGCAGGATTTCCGCGCTGTTCTGGCCAAGGCCAACGGCCCGCTCCGGCGCCTTGGTGAAGGTGACCGGCACGCCGCAGTTCTCGATGGTCAGCGGATACTGGGTCTGTGCGGCGGAGGCTGCCGTTACCGCGGCGGCAAGGGAAGCGATGACGCTCGAGGCGATCAGAAGAGATTTCATGGGGGTGTTCCGGCCAAGCTGTTGAAGCTGGCGCCTTATAACTGTGCGTGCTGAAGTAAACAAGACTCTGAAACTCATATTTCAGGCGGCGGAAAAACGCTTCCACGGAATCTTCAGCTGCCCCAATTTCGCCGTTTCTGTCCTACCGGTCCGGCAAAAGGATCGTGCGTGCAGAGGCTTAACCGGTTCTTGGTTTCACCGCATTGGCGGCGTCTCATTTGCGCCTGTTGCGGCTGCGCGGCGGCGGGCCGGAGGCATGAATAAGGAGCGGGCATGACGGTTTCACGGGCGGTGGTTGCCGGGGTGCGCTTCGGATTTGGCCTGACACCGGGCGAGGCACCGGAGGGCGATCCGGACGCGCTGCTGGAACAGTTGCGCAAGGCTGGGAACGCAAAGCTTCTGTTTCCCCGGGAAGGGGTTGAGACGCGCAAAAGGCGCATCCGGGAGTACCGGTTGGTGCGCCAGGATCTGACGCAGCGCATGAAAGACGGCGAGGCACTGGGAGAGCGGGAAAAGGCGCTGAACCGGGACGCGTCTGCGCGGCTCGACGCCGATGTTTCGGGCCGGATCGCCCAGGCCGCAGGCTCTCCCTTCGGCTTTCAGGAGCGGCTGGCCAGCTTCTGGCTCAATCATTTTACCGTCAGCGCCAGCAAGTCGACGGAGATGCGGCTGATCGTGCCGCTCTATGAGGCAGAGGCGATCCGTCCCAATCTGTCCGGGCGTTTTGCGGACCTGCTGAAGGCGGTGTCGCTGCACCCGGCGATGCTGGTGTTTCTGGATCAGGCGCAATCCATGGGGCCGAACTCGCGGCAGGCGCAGAAGCGGGGCGGCGGCGTGAACGAGAACTTCGGCCGCGAGGTGATGGAGTTGCACACGCTCGGCGTCAACTCCGGTTACAGCCAGGCGGATGTACGCCAGCTGGCGCTGCTGCTGACCGGCCTCGTGTTCAACCGCGAAGAGGTTCAGGCCGGTTTTGACCGCAACAGGGCGGAGCCGGGCAGGTTCAAGGTTCTCGGCAAGACTTACGAACGCGGGGAAGGCGTCTTCGACATTTCTGAAGCCGTGCTGGAGGATCTGGCTTCGGATGAGCGCACCATGCGCCATGTCAGCACGCAGCTTTTTACGCATTTCATCAGCGAGACCCCGGATCAGGGTACCATCGCCGCCATGATGAAGGCCTGGAAGGCGAAGGACGGGGACCTGACGGCCGTCTACCGGGCCATGCTGCAAAGCAAGGCTGCCTGGGAAGAGCCGGGGCAGAAGTTCAAGAAGCCCTTTGATTATGTCGTCTCCACCTTGCGGGCCGCAGGCCTGACGCAGCCCGAGGATCTGTTCAACGATGATGATCAGCCGCGCGGGGGCTTTGACCTGCCGGACGGAAAGCCGCAGCGGCTGGCGATGGCGGAAGCTGATGATGATGAGAACCGCAAGGGCATGGAGGGCAAGGGCATGGAGGGCGACGACAGGAAGGCCCGCCCCAAGGCCAAGCGCTCGCTTGCCCGGCAGGCTGCGCAGATGATTGCGGGGCTGGGCGAACCGGTCTGGCGCCCGAGTGATGCGGCCGGCTTCAAGGACACCAATGCCTATTGGTTCAATCCGGCGCAGCTTTCGGCGCGCATCGAATGGGCGCGGCAGCTGGTCCGGCGCATTCCCGGCAAGCCGGACCCGCGCAACTTTGCCCGTGACGTGCTGGCCGATCTGGCGCGGGACGACACGGTGCGCCTCGTCTCCCGCGCGCCCAGCCGCGAGGCGGGACTGATGCTCGCGCTGGTGTCCCCCGAATTCAACAGGAGATGATCCGATGGCTGGTAAGCTGACCGATACGCTTTCTGGCATGACCCGGCGCGGATTTCTGGCTTCGGCCTGTTGTGCTGCGGCAGCGCCTCTCTTCACGCCGCTGGCGCTCGCCGCCATGCCGGGGGACAACCGGTTCGCGGCCATCATCCTGCGCGGCGCCATGGATGGACTGGATCTGGTGCAGCCGGTGGGCGACAAGGCTTTTGCCGGTCTCCGGCCCAAGCTGGTAGAGGCGTCCGCCCCCAGGCTCATTCCGCTGGATGATTTTTTCGGCCTGCATCCGGCAGCGAGCCCTCTTCTGCCCCTGTGGAAGGCGGGGGAACTGGCCTTCGTGCATGCGGTTTCAACACCTTACCGCAACATCCGCAGCCACTTCGACGGACAGGACATTCTGGAGGCGGGAGGAACGGAGGGAGCTGCGAAAACAGGGGGATGGCTCAACCGTACCCTGTCCCTCACCGGCCAGCCTCTGAAGGCGATCAGCGTCAGCACCGCGCAAGAGGTCATTCTTTCCGGCGCCAATCCGGCGGATGTCTGGTCACCGCGTTCGGATATTGCACTGGGACAGGATGAGCTGAGCTTTCTGGCAGAGCTTTACAAAGGCGACCGGGCCTTTTCAGAGGCCCTGAAGCAGGCGGTTGGCATCGACAGTTTCACCGATGCCCTCTACGCCAATGAAAAGCGCAACGGCAGCGTTGCCCATGTAGCGCGCATGGCGGGCGCATTGCTGAAGGACGAATACCGCATCGCCAGCTTTTCCATCACCGGCTGGGACACGCATGTGCAGCAGGAAAAGGAGTTTGCCAGCGCGGTGAAGGATCTCTCCACCGCCATCCTGTCCCTGCGCGGTGAGATGGGGCCGAAGATCTGGGCGAAAACGGCGGTGGTGGCGATGACCGAATTCGGCCGCACCGTGCGTCAGAATGCCAATGACGGGACGGATCACGGCACCGGTGGCTGCTGCGTCATTGCGGGCGGAGCCATCCGCGGCGGCAAGGTTTATGGCCGCTGGCCGGGGCTTGGGGATGGCGATCTGCTGGATGACCGGGATCTCAACCCCACCGGGGACGTGCGCGCCGTGGCGGCTGCACTGCTCGCCAGTCAGTTCGGTCTCAAGGCTTCCGCGCTGACGGACACCGTCTTCCCCGGCCTCGATTTCTCCGGAAAGCCGCGGTTCACCTGAGGGCAATTCCTGCAGGTGAGCCGAGGCATAACGCCCCGGACAAAAAGAAAGCGCGGATGACCGGGGTCATCCGCGCCAAGGTGCGTCTTGGGAGGACTTTGAAAAAGGCCCGGGCTTGACGGCTTGGCCGGTGCCCGTGCTCTTCTTGTTGTGGCGGTCCTCGGACCGCCGGGGTTCTTGTGGCGGGCGCTGCCGCACGCCTTTGATGTCAGGTGGCCGGAACGGTGACCGTGGCGCCGTTTGCCGCTGCAACGCCATTGACGGTCAGCTTGCGCGTTTCACCTGCCGGCAGGATCACCTTCGCCTCTGTCCATGCCTGGGAGTAGGCGCCCGTGCGGGAGAGGGTGAGGTTGATGCTGTCTGCATCACTGGTCAGTTCCATACGGATCAGGGCATGATTGCCGTCCAGCGCGTTGGCGGCAAAGCCGTCGTCCGCATATTCATGACTGACGCTGGAAACTGCCCCTTGTGCCGGGAAGATGGCGAGGGTGCGGGCCGTGTCCTTGCGGCTGTCGGCGCGGGTGAGGCCTTCGGCCAGCGGCAGCACGCTGCCTGCACGCACGAACAGCGGCATGGAGCCCAGCGTGACGGGCAGGGTGAGGTCCTGACCGCCTGCATGCCATTCGCCGGTCCAGAAGTTCCACCAGCCGGTGCCGTTCTCCGGCAGATAGAGCGTGCGCGATGCGGCGCCCTTGTCCATGACGCTTGCCACCAGCAGGTCGCGGCCGATCAGGAACTCGTCGCTCTCGGTGAAGGTGCGTGCATCGCTCTCGTGGTCGAGGAAGGTCGGACGCAGCATCGGCTCGTCGGCCGTCACTGCCGCATGCAGCACCGTGTAAAGGTAGGGCAGCAGGCGGTAGCGGAACTTGATCGCGTCGCGGATGTGGTCCGTCACTTCCGGGAACATCCAGGGCTCGTTGACCGTGCGGTCGTCGTTCCAGGAATGAATGGTGAAGCGCGGATGGAAGATGCCGTTCTGGACCCAGCGGACAAACAGCTCCGGCTCGGGACGCGGACCGGCAAAGCCGCCCACGTCATGGCCGATGTTGTAGAGGCCGGAGAGCGACATGCCGAGGCCCATGCGGGTGTTGTAGCGCACGGTTTCCCAGGCGGTGCGGTTGTCGCCGGACCAGGTCTGGGCGTAGCGCTGCAGCCCCGGCGCACCGGAGCGGGAGATGAGATAGGGGCGCACATCCGGCTGGTGGCGCACCTGTGCCTCGTGGCTGGCACGGGTCATCAGCACCGGCATCAGCGGACGGATGAGACCGATATCGATGGTCTCGCCGAAGCCGTTGCAGCGGGCGTGGCTGTCCCAGATCTCGTATTCGTTGTTGTCGTTCCAGGTGGAGTTGATGCCGTAGCCGAGCAGTTTTTCGGTCACATTCTGCTGCCACCAGGCGATGGTTTGCGGGTTGGTGAAGTCGAGGTGCGCGCCCTCGTCATCCCAGAATACGGAACGGGCGGGCGTGTCGCTCTCGCTGTCGAGAACGAACAGCTTCTTCGCTGTCACATCGGCGAACATCGGGTGGTCCTGCAGCAGGCAGGGCTTGATGTTGGCCGCCAGATGCAGACCGGCAGAAGCAAACTTTGCCGACATGCCCGCCGGATCCGGCACCTTGGCCGTGTTCCAGTTGAAGACGTAGCGCTTCAGGCCAATGGAGGTGTAGCCCGAGGACAGCTGGAAGCTGTCGCAGGGAATGTCGTGCTCTTCCACCAGCCGGACGAAGCCTTCCAGCTGCTCCTGCGCGTTCTCTGCATCGGTGTAGTGCATCGTCGAGCCGGAGTAGCCGATGGTCCACAGCGGCGGGAAGGCGGTGCCGCCGGTGAGGCGGACATTGGTCTTGACCACATCCAGAACCGAGGCGCCCCAGCTCATGTAATAGTCGAGGTCGCCGTCTTCGGCGCGGTAGGCGCGGTAGGGCTTGTGGTAGTTGTCCAGCTCGTTGCCGAGATCGAACCAGCTGCCTGCAAGGTTGTCGTAGAAGATGCCGAAGGCACCGGCCGAGGCCGTGCGGGTGACGCTGAAGGGCCAGTGCTTGTAGAGCGGGTCCGTCGAGCGGGCGTCATAGCCCATGGCATCGAGGTTGCGCATCTCGAAGCGGCGGCCGGAGCGCTCCACGTCGCCTGCCTTTTCGCCAAGGCCGTAGACCCGCTCGCCGGTCTTGCGCAGCAGGAAATGGGCATGGGCGTGGGACTTCACGTCCAGCAGATAGGCGCCGGTCGGGCGGTCTTCGGCAAAGACGAGGAAGCTGCCATCGGCCTGCTTCGCTTCCCAGACGAAGGTGAGCGGCTTCGTGATGGTGAGGCGGAGCTTGTCCGTCGTCAGGACGATGCCGGCCTCGCCATTGTTGGTCAGCTTGAAGGCCGGGCAGGAGAAGCCCGAAAGATCACGCCGCGAGCGGCCTTCCCACGGGGTTTCGCAAGGGGTGGCCGTGCCTTCGGGCTTGGGCGCGACGGTCCAGCTGCGGCCCAGGCGGAAGTCTCCATTCTTGCGCAGCTGCACGCGGAACAGGGCGTCTTCCAGCACTTCCACGGTCATCACGTGGCGGCCTTCGATGGCCAGCTCGATGCCGGCCTCGATGGAACGGGTGAGGGTGAATGTCTCAAGCGTCTTCATGACTTGTCTCCAGCGTCAGCCGCCATAACCCAGCAGCAGGCGCGGCAGCGCCAGGCTCAGGTCCGGAACATAGGTGATCAGCAGCAGCACGGCGAACTGCATGGCCATCATCGGCAGCAGCGGGCGCAGGACGCGGGCGATCGAGACCTTGGCCACGGAGCAGCCGACGAACAATGCAGAGCCGACGGGCGGGGTGCATATGCCAAGGCACAGGTTGAAGGTCATCATCACGCCGAAGTGGACCGGGTCCATGCCCAGATCCTTCACCACCGGCAGGAAGATGGGCGTGAAGATCAGCAGCGCGGGCGTCATGTCCATGAACATGCCGACGACCAGCAGGGCGATGTTGATGATCAGCAGCAGCACCAGCGGGTTCTCGGACAGCGACAGCAGCAGGTCGGAGATCGTGTAGGGAATGTCGGCAAAGGCCATGACGCGGGACATGGCGATGGAGCAGCCGACCATCAGAAGCACGATGGACGTGGTGACGGCGGAATCGATCATGATCCCCGGCAGGTCGCGGATGCTGATTTCCCGGTACCAGACGAGAGCCAGCAGCAGCGTGTAGACCACAGCGACGGCCGACGCCTCCGTGGGGGTGAAGATGCCCTTGATGATGCCGCCCATGATGACAATGATCAGGCCAAGCGGAAGCAGTGCGTCGCCGGTCTTCCGGATCACTTCCTTCCAGCTCGGGCGCGGGGCGACCGGATAGCCGCGCTTCTTCGCCACGATGCCGGCCACGAGCATGATGCCGAGCCCCATGAGGATGCCCGGCACGTAGCCTGCGACGAACAGCGCCGCAATCGAGGTGCCGCCGGAAATCAGCGAGAAGACGATGAAGGTGGTGGAGGGCGGAATCAGCAGGCCGGTCGGGCAGGAGGCGATGTTGACGGCAGCGGAAAACGCCGGGTCATAGCCTTCCTTCTTCTGCAGCGGGGCCATGACGCCGCCAACGGCTGCCGCTGCGGCCACGGCCGAGCCGGAGATCGAGCCGAACATCATGTTGGCCAGCACGTTGCAGTGGGCCAGCGAGCCCGGCAGGCGGCCGCCAAGGACCTTGGCCAGCTCGATGAGACGCAAGGCGATGCCGCCCCGGTTCATGATGTTGCCCGCCAGAATGAAGAAGGGCACGGCCAGGAGCGTGAATGTATCGAGGCCCGAGGCCAGCTGCTGCGCCGTGTTGTTGATCGACTGGTCGTAGGTCAGGAACAGGGTGAAGGTCAGGACCGTCGAGATGCCGATTGCAAAGGCAATCGGAACGCCGATGAACATGAGCAGGAAGAATGCGCCAAACAGGGTGATGGCGCTCATCATTTCGGTTTCCATCGTCGCTTATCCTTTGCCCGGTTCTGCGCCGGATGAGGCATCGGCGTCGAGATCTTCAACGGGGGCGTAACGGCCTGTGATGAGCCCTGCGGCGAAATCGGCGCAGTAGTAGAGCATCAGGCCGCCGGAAATGGGGACGGCTGCGTAGACGTAGCCCATCAGAATGTTGAGGACGGGAACGATCTGGCCGGAAGACAGCGTCCGCTGCACAAGCGCCATGCCGCCCTTGACCATCACGATGGCGGCAAAGGCCGCGATCAGGGCCGTGACCAGCAGCGCAAGGTTGCGGGCGGCTTTCCGGGATGACATCTGGATCAGGAAGTCGATTGCCAGATGCTTGCGCTGGCCCAGGGTATAGGCCGCACCGATCAGGCCGACCCAGATGAACAGAACGCGTGCGATGCTTTCCATGACGACGCTTGGGGTCGGCAATACGTAGCGGGAAAGCACCTGCCAGACGACGCAAACCGTCATGACGGCAAACATCGCGGCGATGAACAGGCCCAGCACGCGGTCAACGTGGGCTTTCAGTGCATGCATGGCTGCATGTCCTCCTCGTGGGGCAGGCAGCCTGCCCCGGTTTCCTCCCGGGACCTTTTGGTGTCCCGGCCTGCCTTTCAATCTTGGTCTGCCGGTCTGCTGCACCGGTTGTCCGCATGTCCTGGCAGCAGCCGGTGCCCCGTTGGGCAGGGGCATGCTGCGGTTCGGTATGGCGGTTGGGCCGCCTCTGCTGACAACTGTCCCGGTGTTGAAGCCCCCAGACAATGCCGGAAAATGAGGCGGATTGCCTCCTTAACCGGCTGGTCAGAGAAAACCTATTTCCGGGAATTGGTCAACCAATTTCCAAAACCGGTTGACAAAAGCGGTGCTTTGACGAAATTTCTGGTCGCGCGCCGGGCCTTTTTGATCAACCAATCTGGTCGGAGGGTGCCGCCGGTTTCCGATGTGGCCGGCAGGGGGAGGTTCCTCGCCGCGCGCATCCTGAAGTATCATCGGGAGGTAATTTGACATGCGTATGACCTATCGTCTCGGCGCTCTGGCTGGTGCAGCCCTGCTGGCTTTTTCCGCAACCGCCGACGCCCGCACCCTGAAGCTCAACCACAACAACCCGGAAGACCATCCGCTGCACAAGTCGATGGAATTCATGGCCAAGCGCGTCGATGAACTGACCAGCGGCAGCCTGAAGATCCGCATCTATGCGAATGCGCAGCTGGGCAACCAGCGCGAATCCATGGAAATGCTGCAGAACGGTTCGCTCGACATGGCCCGTTCCAACGCCAGCGAGCTGGAAGCCTTCGACGAATCCTACACGCCGCTGAACCTGCCGTTCCTGTTCAAGGACGAAGAGCACGCCTACAAGGTGTTCTCCGGCGAGATCGGCACCGACATTCTCGAAGCTTCGAAGGACAAGGGTTTCGTTGGCATCGCCTATTACGTGGAAGGCGCGCGCTCCTTCTATGCCAACAAGGAAATCAAGTCCCCGGCCGACCTGAAGGGCATGAAGATCCGCGTGCAGCCGAGCCCGACCGCCATCCGCATGGTCGAGCTGATGGGCGCAAGCCCGACCCCGATTGCCTATGGCGAGCTGTACAGCGCCCTGCAGCAGGGCGTGGTTGACGGCGCCGAGAACAACCCGCTGGCTCTGACCACCGCCCGTCATGGTGAAGTCGCCAAGATCTTCTCCGAGGATGAGCACACCATGGTTCCGTCCGTGGTGCTGGTCTCCACCCAGACCTGGGATACCCTGTCCGACGAGGAAAAGGCTGCCCTGAAGCAGGCTGCCCACGAGTCCATGGACCTGCACCGCGCCAGCTGGAACGAGCAGGTTGCCGCCGGCAAGGTGCAGGCCGAGAAGGAAATGGGCGTGAAGTTCGTGACCGTCGACAAGGCCCCGTTCGCTGAAGCCGTGAAGCCGATGATCGAGGAAGCTGCCGCCAAGTCTCCGCGCGTGGCTGACCTCATCAAGCGCATTCAGGCCGCTGGCAAGTAAGACAACCGGAATCCGGGTGTTCTGCACCCGGATTCCTCTTATGTTTCAGGGGGAAGGTGGGCAGATACGCTGCATCGTGCAATTGACGCAAGGTGGCAGTTTGCCGGACACTTGAGGGATGAGACAGACCGGCAGGAGGAGAGGGGCCACATGAACGGGTCCTGACGCCGGATGGAGGACGAAGATGATCGAGGCATCCGGCAGGCGGCGCTACGAGGAGGTGGCGGAGGCCCTGCGGCGGGAGCTGGCCGGGGGAACCTATCAGCCCGGCGACCGCATGAAGCCCGAACGGCAGATTTCTGACGAGCTGGGTGTTTCGCGCTCCATCGTGCGCGAGGCGATCCTGCGGCTCGAAATCGAAGGGCTTGTCGATGTGCGCAAGGGCTCCGGCACCTATGTGGTGAAAGTGCCCGCCGGTGACGACACCGGCACGCGCGGAGACATCGGCCCTTTCGAATTGCTGCAGGCGCGGCAGGTGCTGGAAAGCTCCATCGCTGCCTTTGCAGCCACCACGGTGACCAAGGCCGACATCCTGCGCCTGCGCGAGGCGATGGAGATGGAGCGCCGGGCCATCGCAGAGGACACGGGTGACTATTCTGGCGATGAGCTGTTCCACCATCTCATTGCCGAAGCCACCCAGAACAGCGTGCTGGTCGACATGATCGACGAGTTGTGGCGCAAGCGCGAACAGAGCCCCATGTGGGCCCGCCTGCATGCACGCATCTTCGATCGGACCTACCGGCACCGCTGGCTGGAGGATCATCAGGCGATCCTCACCGCCCTGCAGTGCCGCGACCCGCGCGCAGCCCGGCAGGCGATGTGGCAGCACCTTGAAAACGTGCGCCAGACCCTGATGGAACTGTCCGACGTGGATGACCCGCAGTTTGATGGCTATCTGTTCGACAGCCGCCCCGCAGCCGCCGCCGTCTCCTGAGGGCGGTTTCTTCGGGGAACGAGTGGAGCACTGACGAAGGGCATTTGCCCGCTGAACCGAGTTTCCGCCGGAACCTGGCCCGCCCGCAGACTTGAGCAGGGGCTTGCCGTTCCGGCTTTCCCTCCCAAGACCCCAACCGCCTCCAATTGAGGAACCCCATCATGGAACAGACATGGCGCTGGTTCGGCCCGGCCGATCCCGTCTCGCTCGCCGATATCCGTCAGGCCGGTGCCACCGGCATCGTCTCCGCCCTGCATGACCAGCCCAATGGCACGGTCTGGCCGGTGGAGCGCATTCTCGAGCGCAAGGCGGTGATCGAGGCGGCTGGCCTCACCTGGTCCGTGGTCGAGAGCATTCCGGTTCATGAGGACATCAAGACCGCCGCGCCGGGCTGGGAACGTTACGCCGAAGCCTGGGTGGAGAGCATGGTGAACCTCGCCCGCTGCGGCGTCCGGATCATCTGCTACAACTTCATGCCGGTGATCGACTGGACCCGTACGGATCTGGCCTATGAGCTGCCGGACGGCGCCCGCTGCCTGCGCTTTGATGCCGATGCCTTCGCCGCCTTTGACCTGTTCATCCTGAAGCGTGAAGGCGCCGAGGCTGAATACAGCGCGCAGGAGATCGACCAGGCCCGCGCCACCCATGCGGCCATGAGCGAAGCTGACGTGGCCAAGCTGATGGCCAACATCATCGCCGGCCTGCCCGGCGCTGAGGAGAGCTATTCGCTCGACAGCTTCCGCGCCCGCCTTGCCACCTATGCCGAAGTCGATGCGGAGCGCCTGCGCGCCAACCTTGCCGCCTTCCTGAAGATCGTGATTCCGGTGGCCGAGAAGGAGGGCGTCGTGCTCGCCATCCATCCCGATGATCCGCCGCGCCCGCTGTTCGGCCTGCCGCGTGTGGTCTCCACCGCCGCCGACATGAAGGCGATTGCAGCGATGGTGGACAGCCCTGCCAACGGCTTCACCTTCTGCACCGGCTCCTATGGCGTGCGGCCGGACAACAATCTGGTCGAGATGTTCGAAACCCATGCGGACCGGGTGCATTTCCTGCATCTGCGTGCCACCAAGCGCGAGGCCGATCCGCGCAGCTTCCATGAAGCCGCTCACCTTGATGGCGACGTGGACATGGTTGCGGTGATCAAGGCCGTGCTTCTGGCCGAGCGCCGCCGGGGCATCGAGCTGCCGATGCGTCCGGACCATGGGCACCAGTTGCTGGATGACCTGCGCAAGACCTCCAACCCCGGCTACCCGGCCATCGGCCGCCTGCGCGGCCTTGCCGAATTGCGCGGCGTCGAACGCGCCATCCGCGCTTTCATCTGACCGCTGCGTCAGATCATGAACGTCAAAGGCCGGGCAGCGATGCCCGGCCTTTTTGTTTGGAGGTTGAAGAATTTTTCAGTATTTCGTCATGCCATGACTTGATCATGGCATCCACCCTGTTTGATTCAGACTTGATAAGTGAGAGTAATCTGTCTGTCTGACAAGGTAATTTCGGGTCTTCTGTAATGGAATGGATGCCATGATTAAGTCATGGCATGACGGAAGTTTTTGGACGTGTTGTGAAAGCCTAACTCACACCTGCGCCAACGCCCAGATGTCGTCCTTCGCCCCCGGTCCTGCTGCGATGACAGGGGCGCCCTTGCCGAGGCCGAAGGCGGTGGCGGGGAAGGGTTCGTGGAAGCCGCCGGCTTCCTTGACGAGGCAGAAGCCGGCCATGCAGTCCCAGGCGTGCATGTAGGGCTCGTAAAAGCCGACGAGCCGGCCGGCCGAAACATAGGCCAGCATCAGCGCGCCCGAGCCGTTGCGGATCATGTTGCCGCCCCTTGCCGTCAGCGCCGTGACGATTGCACCGGTGCGCTCGGGCGTCACATGGCTGTTGCTGCTGATGCCGGTGAGGCCGTTCTGCATGGTGCGGGACGGGTCGAGCTTCAGCGGCTTGCCGTTGAGCGTCGCGCCATGGCCTTCGGCGGCGGCAAAAGTCTCCTGCAGCACGGGGGCGAGAATGACGCCGATGACCGGCTCACTCTCCCGGGCAACGGCAATCGAAACGCACCATGTGGGCAGGCCGTTGACGAAGGGCGCGGTGCCGTCGATCGGGTCCACCACCCATGTGTAGGGCGAGGTGCCGCCCGTCTGGCCGTATTCCTCGCCGAGGAAACCATCTTCCGGGAAGGCAGCTGCAACCCTTTCGCAGATGAGCTTTTCGACATTGCGGTCGGCGATGGAGACAACGTCCTGAAGGTTCGCCTTGGTCTCGATCACCAGCGTTTCGCGCCGGTTGAAATAGTCGAGCGCAAGGGCTGCGGCTTCGGTTGCGATGGATCTGGCCAGATCGAAGCGGTCGGCGATGGCGGCGGAATGCAGGTCTGCGGTCATTTCGGGGACTGTGTCCTTTAACTGGCAGGATCAGGCTGCGATGAGGGCGATGCCGCGCTGGCGCAGGCGGATGGTTACATCCGTGCGGGCGGGCAGGGGGGATGGGGTTTCATGGTCTACCACAAACAGCGTCCCGGCAACGGTTTCCACCTCATATTCGGCATGGTCGCCGAGATAGGCAGAGGTGAGGATGCGCCCGGCGAGGCTGCCCGGTGCGGCTTCTCCGGCAGCAAGGCTTACGGCGCCGGGGCGGATGGCGAGCTGGGCGCTGCCGGTTCTGGCCCCAGTGGCGGGAAGCTGATGCTCCAGAGGGCCAAGGCGGACGCGGGCGCTGGTGCCATCGGTCTCGATCACCTCGCAGGGCAGCACGTTGGCCTCGCCCATGAAGTCGGCGATGAAGCTGGAGGCGGGCGCCTCGTAAAGCTCCCGTGGGGCGCCGGACTGGGCGATGCGGCCATCCTTCATGACGATGATCGTGTCCGAGACGGCCAGCGCCTCGTCCTGGTCATGCGTCACATAGACGGCGGTGAAGCCGAGGCGCTGCTGCAGCTCGCGGATCTCGGTGCGCACCCGGCGGCGCAGGCGGGCGTCGAGGTTGGACAGGGGCTCGTCCAGAAGCAGGACCTGCGGCTCCAGCACCAGCGCACGGGCAACGGCGACACGCTGCTGCTGGCCGCCGGAGAGTTCCGCCGGCAGACGGTGGCCCATGCCGGCAAGGCCGACCTGCTTCAGCCCCTCTTCGGCGCGCTCGCGGGCCTGCTTGCCCTTGAGGCCGGAAGATTCAAGGCCATAGGCCACATTCTCCAGCGCACTCATGTGCGGGAAGAGAGCATAGGACTGGAACACCATCGACACGTCGCGGGCGTGGGCGGGCAGCATGGTCACGTCCTTGCCGCCGATGAAGATCTTGCCCCGGGTCGGGTGCTCCAGCCCCGCCAGCATGCGCAAGGTGGTGGTCTTGCCGCAGCCGGAAGGGCCGAGCAGGGTGACGAGGGTTCCCGGTTCGATCGTCAGCGACAGATCGGGAACGGCGGTGAAAGTGCCGAAGTCCTTGCGCACATGCTCGAAGACCACGGAGCCGGGCTTGTGGGATGTCATGCGGTTTTCTCCTGAGCGGGCTTGAGTGCGGAGGTTTGTGCAAGGCCGGAAACCCGGTTCTCGCGGCGCAGGCGCCGTTCGCCGACCAGGAACTGGAACCCGGCGATGACCGTGATCATCACGGCGATGAGCATCGTGGAATAGGCGATGGCGACGCCGTACTCGCCGTTTTCGACGAGGCCGACGATGTAGGACGTGGCCATGTTGTATTCCGCGCTGACGAGGAAGATCACCGCGCTGATGGAGGTGATGGCCCGCACGAAGGAATAGACCAGCGCTGCGGTGATGGCCGGGCGCAGCAGCGGCAGGATCACCTTGCGCAGGGTCCGGGCGCTGGTGGCCCGCAACGTCAGGGAGGCCTCGTCAAGGCTCTTGTCCAGCTGGCTCATGGCCGCAATGCCGCCGCGCACGCCCACGGGCATGTTGCGGAAGACGAAGCAGGCGATGAGGATCAGCGCCGAGCCGGTCATTTCCAGCGGCGGCAGGTTGAAGGCCATGATGTAGCTGATGCCGATGACCGTGCCGGGGATGGCAAAGCTCATCATCAGCGCGAATTCGAAGGCATTCTGCCCCGCGAATTTCTGCCGGACGATGATATAGGCCGTCAGCAGGCCGACAGCCGCCGTCAGGGGAGCCGCCAGCAGGGCGATCTTGATGGTGGTCCAGAAGGAGTTCCACGCAACGCCCGTCCAGGCGAAGCTGACGCCGTCGAAGCTGACCGAGAAGGCCTTGGCATAGTGGGCAAGGGTCAGCGTGTGGTCGAGACCCCAAGTCTTCACGAAGCCGCCAAAAACGATCATCCCGTAAATGACCAGCGTGAAGGCCATCCACGGCAGCACGATGGCATAGACCACGCGCGAAACGCTCTTCGGCAGGGGAATGTGCGAACCGCTGTCGCCCTTGCCGGTGACGGTGGCGAAGTTCTTGCCCTTCAGCCAGAAACGCTGGGCGAGGAAGGCCGTCAAGGTGAAGCCAAGCAGGATCATCGCCAGCACGGCCGCGCGTGAGGGATCATTCTGCGAGCCGACGACGGCGAAGAAAATTTCGGTCGAGAGCACGCCATGGCTGCCGCCGAGCACGAGCGGGTTGCCGAAATCGGCCATGCTTTCGATGAAGCCGATGAGGAAGGCATTGGCGAGGCCCGGCTTCATCAGGGGCAGGGACACATGCCAGAAGGTGCGCCAGCGGTCGGCCTTGAGGGTTTGCGAGGCTTCTTCCAGCGAGGGGCTCACCCCTTCCACCACGCCGATGAGCACGAGGAAGGCGATGGGCGTGAAGGACAGCACCTGCGCGATCCAGATGCCAGTGAGGCCATAGAGCCAGCGGCCCGGCTCGATGCCGAAGAGATCCGACAGGCCTTGCGTGACCACACCGGAGCGGCCGAACAGCAGCACCAGCGCAAGGCCGATGACGAAGGGCGGCGTGATGATCGGCAGTACCGTGATGAGGCGCAGGCCCTTCTTCAGCGGGAAGCGCGTGCGGGTGGCAACCAGCGCAAAGGCAAGGCCAAGCAGCGTGGAGCCAAGGCCCGTCATGATGGCCAGCCAGAAGGTGCGCCATGCCACACCGCAGCGGCCGTCTCCGGTCAGGCAGGAAAGGCTCCAGATGCTGGGGTCCACCACGTTGCGCAGGAAGCCGTCCGGCTTGAACGAGCCGTCGAAGTCCTGCACCGACCCGGCAAACATGCTGCCGATGGGATAGAAGACGAAGACCGCGACAAGAAACACCAGCAGCGAAATGGCCCCGGCGATGAAGGCGTCGCCTTTCATGGCGCCGAGTTCTGCGCAGCCGAAGGCGAACATCAGGACGAAGACGGTGGTCAGCGTGATGGCCCCGGCGCCCATGGCGGGCTGACCGGTGGAGAGGGCACCGAAGAGGGTTTCGCTGATCGTCCAGTTCCAGCCCGTGAAACCGATGGCAAGCCCTTGCAGGCTCATGAACAGCACCCCGGCGGCTCCTGCCGCCGCCAGAAGGCGGCCGCGGGCGGGCTGGGCGCTCATCAGGCGCGATGCGCTGCCTGCTGCAAACAGCGCCATGGCCACGAAAACCCAGGGGCGCCCGTTGGCGGCTGCCTGCAGCAGGCCCGGTTCCAGATCAGGGGTGGAGAGAAAGCTGGACACCCAGCCCAGCCCGAAGAAGCCGCCTTCGACCCTGTACCACGGCACAAGAATGAGGGCGGCTGCGCCGAGGGCCAGAAGCAAGTCCAGTCGCCGGTTGCTCGTCTGCATGGAAACTGCCTGTTGTTTAAGCGGGAAGGAATGCCGGAAGCAGCACCCGGGCGGTAAAACCCGGGTGCCTCAGGCTCAAAGGCGGAACATCACTGCGCGATGGCGCCGACTTCCCGGTCCCAGCGCTCCAGCAGGGCCTTGCGGGTTTCGCTGCTGCCGAAGGTGGTGAAGTCATAGTCGATCAGCTTGATCTGCTCGAAACGCGGGGCTTCTTCGGGGACCTCTGCGTTCTTGTTGGAGGGCAGCTGGAAGGACTTGGCCTCCTTCATGCGCGACTGCACTTCCGGCTTCAGGGCCCAGTCGTACCAGATCTTGGCGTTTTCCATGTTGCGCGCGCCCTTGACGATGGACATGGAGCCGATCTCGTAGCCCGTGCCTTCGCAGGGAGCGACAACCTTGACCGGGAAGCCTTCGGACACCATTGACACGGCGTCATGCATGAAGACGATGCCGAGACCGGTCTCGCCGCGCGCAGCGGCCTTCACCGGGGCCGAGCCCGATTTGGTGTACTGGGAGACATTGGCGTTGAGGCTCTTGAGGTAATCGAAGGCCCGGTCCTCGCCCATGATCTGCACCAGCGTCGCCAGCGCGGTGTAGGCGGTGCCGGAAGAGTTCGGGTTGGCCATCTGGATTTCGCCCTTCAGTTCCGGGGCAAGCAGCGACGACCAGCAGGTGGGTTCGGCAAGGCCCTTGCGGGCGAAAATGTCGGTGTTGTAACCCCAGCCGAGAGCACCGGCATAAACGCCGACCGTGCGGTAGCCGGAGCTTTCCGCCTGGCTCTGCGCCCAGGTGTGCAACTGGTCGAGCATGGGCGACTTGTATTCCTCCGTCAGACCGTCAGAGGCGGCCTGAAGATGCGGGTCACCCGTGCCTGCCCACCAGACATCCGTCTTCGGGTTGCGGGCTTCGGCGCGGATCTTGGCATAGGTCTCGCCCGACGAGAGGCGCACCATGTTGACCTTGATGTCGTGTTCCTTCTCGAAATCGCCCTTCATCTGCTCGCAGATCACCACGTCGGCAGAGCAGATGAGGTTGAGGTCTCCGGCGGCCTGTGCTGCGCTTGTGCCAAGGGCGGTGCCTGCAGCAAGGGCAAGAAGCGTGAATGCGGATGCGGTCTTCATGGGTCGTTCTCCTCCGTTATGGTCCGCCCTGGCAGGCGGTCTTGTTGTGCGGGCGGCGCGGGGCAAGGCTGTCCCGTGCGGCCCGCCTGTTGGCGGCCCACCAGTCAGTTGTCAGATCTGTGAGACTGGCCGGTGCGGGACCGGTTGGTTTGCGCGGGGCCCTATTGCGTCAGGGGCATTTCCCGCGCGAAGCGTTTGAGCAGGCGGCTTCGCTCTGCCGGTGAACCGAAGGTGGCAAAGTCGTAATCGACCATGCGCATGAGGGAAATGTCCGGCGCGGCCGCCGGGAGAGCGGCTTTCGCGTTTGCGGGGATCTGGTTCTGGCCTGCCTGTGCGCCGGTGGCCTGTCCCTCTGGGCTGAGGGTAAAGTCGGCAAAGAGGCGGGCCAGTTCCGGATTGCGGGATCCCTTGATGAGGCTGACGGCGCCGATCTCGTAGCCTGTCCCCTCGCAGGGGGCGACGATGACCAGCGGGGAGCCCGCCAGCTTCTGGGTGACGGCATCGTGGATGAACGAGATGCCGATCAGCGTATCCCCCCGTGCGGCGGCCTTGACGGGTGCCGCGCCGGATTTCGTGTAGCTGGAGACATTGGCGCCAAGCCGGGCGAGATAGGCAAAGGCCTCGTCCTCGCCGAAGAGCTGCACCAGGGTCGCCAGCGCGGTATAGGCGGTCCCGGAGGTTTCCGGATTGCCGATCTGGATATCCCCCCGGTAGGCCGGATCGGTCAGATCGTTCCAGCAGGAGGGGGCCGGCAGGCGGCGCTGCGCCAGAAGATCGGCGTTATAGGCAAAGCCAAGCGCTCCGGCATAGACGCCGGAGCTGAGGCTTCCCGACATGGCATGGAAGTTCTGCGCCCAGGGCAGCAGGTCCGCTTCATGCGGCGAGGTATAGGCTTCCAGCAAACCTTCTGCAGCGGCCTGAAGATGGGTGTCGCCGGTGCCGCCCCACCACACATCGACGGTGGGTGCCGCGCGATCCATGCGGATGGCATCGAGGATTTCGCCCGTGCTGAGCCGGGTCATGGTGATCTCAAGGCCGGAGTGGCGCTCGAACGCCGCTTCCATGGTGGCGCACCAGTCCTCATCCACACCACACAGCACGTTGAGCGTGCCGGATGCCGGGCTGGTCTGTTCAGCCAATGCGGTGCCGCCCAGCCAGAAGCCGAGCGCAGCCGCCAGAGCGGTTGCTGCCTTCACCTTGTTCCTCCCCGCCAGACATCCTCCATGTCCGGACAGAAGAAGCATGCGCAGGAAACGGAAGCTATGCAATCAAAGAATGGTTTCAGTTGTTGCAGTGTCGCGCAATGGTTGTTTCAAATGCTTCAAAGATTACAAATATTACAACGTGATAGTGAACAGATGTTTTGAATAACAGCGGAGTGCCTTCTATAGTGCAAGTGGGAGGACTGTAAATTGCTGGCACAGAAAGTGAGGATTCTGGTCGTCGAAGACGATCCGGACATGGCCGAGCTGATCTGCGATCTGCTCGAAGCGGAAGGCTGGGAACCTGCGCATGCGGCTTCTGCCGAGGCGGCGGCGGAGGTTCTGGGGCGCGAGCGGCTGCATCTGGTGTTGATTGATCACAATCTGCCGGGCACCTCGGGCCGCGCCTTTGCGCAGCGCCTGCGGGCCAGCATGGATATTGGCATCATCATGGTGACGGCGGCAGGAAGTGCGGCCGAACGGGTGCTGGGGCTGGAAACGGCGGCGGACGACTATGTGGTGAAGCCTT
The DNA here is from genome assembly GCF_055685825.1 of Pannonibacter sp. CBAS1226. Lineage (NCBI taxonomy): Bacteria > Pseudomonadati > Pseudomonadota > Alphaproteobacteria > Hyphomicrobiales > Stappiaceae > Pannonibacter > Pannonibacter sp. CBAS1226. Next base: position 53,789 of record NZ_JBVOUO010000003.1, read on the forward strand.
TCGAACCCATTGAACTGACGGCCCGCATCAAGGCGCTGCTGCGGCGGATGAACCCCTCCCTGCGCGGCGGAGAGGCCACAGAACGGCCGGGCAGCAGCACGAGAGAGACGGGCAGGGCTGCGGCCATGGCGGAGGGGATGGATGGGGCAGCCCTCGTTCTGGGAGACTGGTCCATCGACCTGCAGAACCGCCGGGCCATCTGCCGCAGTGATCCGGGCCGGACGCTGACGGCGGCGGAATTCGCGCTTTTGGAGATCCTCGCCGCAACGCCTGACACGCCTGTCAGCCGCGCCCAGATCCTCGACCGGCTGGGAGCTGAAACAGACAGGCATATCGACCGGAACGTGGACGTGCTGGTGCTGCGGCTGCGGCGCAAGATCGAGCCCAACCCCGATCTGCCGCGCCATGTGCTGACCCGGCGCGGCAAGGGCTACATCCTGCACACGGGCGCAGGCGGACCGCACACGTGATCGCCCGCGTCCTGAGCCGCCCCTATCTCTCCTCCATCGCCTTCCGGCTGCCCTTTGCCATCGTCTTCATCTGCGCGCTGGTTTTCGGCCTGTCGGGTGTGGCGATCTTCGGACTGGTGCGGGCGCGCGATGAAATGGCGGCTTACAGGCTTGATGCCTATACGAGCCTGGCCAAGGCGTCGCTGGTGTCGCGGCAGGTGTCGGACCTCGTCTCCAGCGCACCCCTGCTGATGAATGCCACCTCACCCTACCGGGTCTCGGGCAAGAGCCGGGCGCTGGTGGAGCAGGTGGACACATTGCTGGCCGCCATGGCCGGCCAGCCGTCCGATGGTCCGGCGACGGGGCCGGAAGAGCTGCGGATCGTGGACCTGCTGCAGGCGATCCGCGAGCAGACGCTGGTGCTGGCCGCCAATGCGGATGCCGCGCAACAGCACAAGGAAAGGGCGGCCGCCGCGCTGGGCGAAATCGCCGTGGCGGGCGACGTGGCCAATGCGGGTGTGCGTCGGCGCCTCAATGCCATCGTGCAACTGGCGGCAGGGTCCGACAGCCTGTTCCAGCTGGGAGAGCTGAAACGGCGCTATGTGCAGGAAACGGCAGGCTCGGCCGAAGTACCCGGTCCGCCGCCGGTTTCGCCGGCGCTGCTGGCGCCCTATGACCGGGTGTTCGAGGCGCAGACCCGGTATCTCCTCGAAATGTATGCGATCCGCTCGTCCGTTTCCCGGCTGCATGCGGTGGCGCGGGAGCTGTCGCTGGCCTCCGAAACCCAGTCGGATGCGGTGACGCGCAGCCTCAACGAGAACATTCTGGCCGCCTCCGAGGCGCTGACGCGGCTGCTCATCATGGTGGCGCTGGCGGCTGTTCTGGTGCTGGGGCTTGCCATTCTCTCCATCCGCTCGGCCATGCGGGTGTCGCGCGGGATCGTGGATCTGTCGCAGGGCATGCAGGCGCTGGCCAAGGGCCACAAGGATGTGGGCCCGCCTTCCTATGCGGGCGGGGAGAGCGAGCTGTTGCAGCTGCTCGATGCCTTCCGTGCCTTCCGTGACAGCGTGGAGCGGGTGACGCGCCTGCGCAAGACGGCGGAAGCGGCCGCGCGCACCATCCGCTCCACCTTCCGCAGCATGAACGAAGGCATTGCCCTGTTCGATCCGCAGGGGCAGCCCATCACCATGAACCGCAGGGTCATTGAGCTGGTGGGGCACAAGGGTGCTGCCCGCAAGCTGCCGGCGCGGCGCTTTGTGGCGCCGGTGGCTGGCCTTGATCCGCGCCTTCTGCCGGGCGATGGCGAGCCGGGGCTGCTGGCGGGGCCTGTCTCCCTGCGCCACCGGGACAGCACCGGCCGGGTGACGGAAATTTCCCTCTCGCGGCAGGCCGACGGCGGCATCGTGCTGCTGGCGCGGGATGTGACGCAGACCGACCGGCAGGAAGCGGAAGCGGCGCGGGCGCAGCGGCTCGACGGCATCATGCGCATGACCCATCAGGTCAGCCATGAGGTGGGCAACATGATCGGCATCATCACCGGCAGCCTTGGCCTGCTGGAGCGGGACGACAGCTTCAACGAGCGCCAGCGCCGCCATCTCGCCCGCATCCGCAAGGCGGCAGACCGGGGCCGGGCACTGGCCTCCAGCATGCTGTCCGTCGGCAGCCAGCAGCCGATCACCCCGGCCAGCGTGGATGTGGGCGCGCTGCTGCGCAGCATGGCCGATGTGCTGGAGATCGCCGTGGGCGAAAGCTGCAAGGTGGAGATCTGCTGCGAGGAGCCTTTGCCGAGGATCGAGACGGATGCGGCCCTCTTCGAGCAGTCGGTGCTCAACCTCTGCCTCAACGCAGCCGCCGCCATGCCGCAGGGCGGCAGCATCGTTCTGGCCTGCCGGGCCGAGGCGGGCATGCTGGTGCTGGAGGTGAAGGACACCGGCACGGGCATGACGCCGGATGTCGCCGACAAGGCCTTCGAGCCCTATTTCACAACCCGCCCGGGCAGCGGCGGCGCGGGGCTGGGGCTTGCGCTGGTCTATGGCTTCATGCGCCAGTCCGGGGGCGACGCCCGCATCCTCTCCGCCCCCGGTGAAGGCACGGTGGTGACGCTGGTGTTTCCGGCACCAGCCGGGGCCTGACGCTCAGCCGCGCCCAAGCGTGCGGTTGACGGACTGGGCGATGATGTCGCGGATCTGGCGATGGAGCGGGGATTTGTGCACCCTTTCGGTCCAGACCATCAGCACGTCGAAGGGGGCCGGCACCGGACAGGGGGTGATGTGCAGCTCGTCCGAGAAATACTGCGCCAGCAGGCCCGGCATGGTGGCCACATAGCCGGTGGTGCGGATGAGGCGCGGCAGGCCCGCCGGGCTCGGCACCTCGAGACTGGGCTTCAGCCGGTGGCCCATGGCCTCCAGCGCCCTCAGGTAACCGGACTTCCAAAGGCCGCCATAGGTGGCTGCCACATGATCGAGCGCCAGATAATCTTCCAGTGTCAGCGTCTTGCCGGCGAGCGGATGGTCCCTGTCCATGGCGCAGACATAGTGCTCGTCGAACAGCTTGCGGCTGTAGAAGGCGGCATCGTTGCGGCGGAAGGGGCCAAGCAGCAGGTCCGCATGGGAGCGCACCAGTTGGTCCGGGCCGATGTCGGCCGAGGGAATGATCTCGATGGTGAAGCCGGGCGCAGCCTGGCGCAGGTCGCGCACGATCTCGGGGATGATGATCATCCGCTCATAGTAGTTGCAGGCGATGACATAGCGCCCTTCGATAAGGGCGAGATCCAGCGGGTCCGGCTCGGCAAGGCGCAGGAAGTCATCCAGCATGGTGCGGGTGGTGGAGAGGATCTGCTCGCAGCGCGCCGTGGGCATCTGCTGGCCTTCGACCCGCAGGAACAGCGGATCGGCAAAGACCTTGCGCAGCTTGTCGATGGTGTAGCTGACGGCCGACTGGTTCAGCCCCAGAACCTCCGCGGCCCGGCTGAAGGAGCCTTGCGCATGCACCACATGCAGGGTGTTGAGCGCGGCAAAATCCACCCCCAGCGGCCCGGCCCGGCCTGTGCCCGGTTTGTTATCCGGCTTTTCCTCCAGCATGGCGCGCTCTCCCAATCGCTCCATCAAATTTCCCGATTTCAGGTATCAGGGAAACCGCATTGTTGCGTCAAGGCGCATGCGCTTTCGTGGGGCACGGATTGCAGATCAAGGGAGGAGGACTGCACATGCCGCTCGCGCCACTCGACGAGACCACTACGATTGCCCAGCTGACGGATGACCCTTATCCGGTCTACCGCCGCATGCGGGCTGAAACGCCTGTCATCCGCGTTGCTTCGGTCAAGCGCACGTTCCTGACCAAGGCGGTCCACACCAAGGCGGTGAAAGACAACCCGGAGCTTTTCAGCTCCGATGATCCCAACACGCCGATGAAGCCGGCCTTTCAGGCCCATACCTTGATGCGCAAGGACGGGGAGGAGCACCGGCGCGAGCGCATGGCCATGCAGCCGGCCTTCACGCCGAAGGCGATCCGCTGCAACTGGGCGGAACTCTATCAGTCCATCGCCGAGGACTATGTCTCCCGCCTGCCGCGCGGGCAGACGGTGGATTTGTTCACGGATCTTTGCGGCCCGGTGGCGGCGCGCATTCTGGCACATATTCTCGGCGTCGAGGAAGCGACCGACGAGGAGATGCAGCGCTGGTCGCAGCTTCTCATCGACGGGGCAGGCAATTTCGGCTGGCGGCCGGAACCTTTCGAGGCCAGCGACAAGGCCAATGCGGAGATGAATGCCCTGTTCGACAGGCTTCAGGCCCGCCACAAGGCCGAGCCCAATGCATCGGCCTATTCGATCATGCTGAATGCGGCCGATCCGATCCCGCTCAGCCAGATCTACGCCAACATCAAGATTGCCATCGGCGGGGGCATCAACGAGCCGCGCGATGCGTTGGCGACGATCATCTATGGGCTGCTGAGCAACCCGGATCAGCTGGCCGAAGTGCGCCGTCAGGAGGCCTGGGAGCAGGCCTTCGAGGAGGGCGTGCGCTGGGTGGCGCCGATTCAGGCCTCGTCCCGCCGGGTGCTGGAGGACACGGAGATCGGCGGCTTCGAAATCCCCAAGGGCGACACGGTGATGACCATCCAGGCCTCCGCCAACCGGGATGAGGATATCTATCAGAACGGCGAAGAGTTCTTCGTCTTCCGGGACAAGAACCCGCATCAGGCCTTCGGCAGCGGCCCGCATCATTGCGCAGGGGCTCATATCGCCCGCCGCACGGTGGGCCAGATCATGCTGCCGCTGCTGTTTGACCGGTTCCCGGACATGGAATTGCCGGACCCGTCTGCGGTGAAGTGGAAAGGCTTCGGCTTCCGCGGACCCATCAATCTGCCGGTGAAGCTGAACTAGGCTGACCGGCCCGGATTTCAGAACGTCTCGAATGGAGGAGGGAGAGACATGGTGAAGGTGACCTACGTGCACCACGACGGCACGCGCACCGAGGTGGACGGCAAGGAGGGCGACACCGTGATGCACACGGCGGTGGCCCAGGACGTGGAGGGCATCGTCGGCGAATGCGGCGGGGCCATGATGTGTGCCACCTGCCATTGCTATGTGGATGATGAATGGCTGGACGCTGCCGGAGAACGGCGCGACGGTGAGGAAGACATGCTGGACTGCGGCGCTGCCGAGGTGAAGCCGAACTCGCGCCTGTCCTGTCAGATCCGGTTGAGCCCGGCGCTGGATGGCCTCGTCGTGCATCTGCCCGAAGAGCAGATGTGAGCACGAAGGGAGAGACCATGCAGCGGATCGTCATCATCGGGGCCGGGCAGGGCGGCCTGCAGGCGGCCATGAGCCTCAGGCAGGAAGGCTTTACTGGCGCCATCACACTGATTGGTGCCGAGCCGGGCCTGCCCTATCAGCGCCCGCCGCTGTCCAAGGCCTATCTCAAGGACGGTGACGGTTCGCGGCTGGACCTGCGCCCGGCGGCCTTCTTCGACAAGAATGAGATCACGCTCGTCTCCGGTGTCCGGGCGGAACGTATTGACCGCGAAGGCCGTGAGGTGCATGCGGGCGGCACGGTCTATCCCTACGATCATCTGATCCTTGCCACCGGAACCCGCAATCTACGACCGCCGATTCCCGGGCTGGAGCGGGCGCTGGATCTGCGCACGCTGGAAGATGCGGCAAGGCTGCGCGGCGAGTTGGAACGGCCCCGGCGCATTGCCATCATCGGTGGCGGCTTCATCGGGCTGGAATTTGCCGCAGTTGCCCGTGCTGCCGGGCACGAGGTGACGGCCGCGGAAGCCGCGCCCCGTCTGATGGCGCGGGTGCTGTCGCCGGAGCTCTCCGCCCGCTTCCTTTGCTTGCACGAAGGCATGGGCACCCGCGTTCTGCTGGGCCGGCCGGTGAGCGCGGTGACAGACGAGGGCATCACCCTTGCGGATGGCTCTGGCATCGCGGCGGATCTGGTGATCCTGGCGGCTGGCGTGGTGCCCAATGTGGAACTTGCGGCTGAGGCTGGGCTGGATGTGGCCAATGGCGTTGCGGTGGATGGTGAGCTTCTGACCTGTGATCCTTCCATCTCCGCGCTGGGGGACTGTGCGTCCTTCCCTGATCCGGTGACGGGCGCGCGCATCCGCCTTGAAAGCGTGCAGGCAGCGACCGATCACGCCCGCCACATTGCCCGGCGTCTCATGAAGGGCGCGGGCGCGCCCTATGCCGCTGTTCCGTGGTTCTGGTCGGATCAGGCAGACTGGAAACTGCAGATCGCAGGCCTTGCCGGTCCGGGAGATGAGAGCCTTGCCCTTGGGCCGGATGCCGTGCTGCGCCTGCGCGATGGTGTTCTCTCGGCAGTCGAGACGATTAATGACGCCAAGACCCACATGCAGGCCCGCAAGCTGCTGGCCGGTGCAACCCCACCCTCCCGCGCCGAGCTGGAAGCCTGCGGCTTCGATCTGGCAGCGCTTGCCAAGGAGCGGGCGGCGGCGTGAGCGCGTTTCCGCGTCTGCCAGGTAAAGTCAGCATCAAGAGGGGCTGTACGCGCGGGCAGGAGTCCGCCGGATACATTCTGGTACAAATTTTCCGGGGCTTTTCGCCCAATGCCACCAGATTGACCAGCTTTGCCGCAAATTTCCGCTGGCGCCAGAGTCAAAAAATTTTGATGTTTCCTCGTGTAACGTTCACGCTACATATTCTGATGGTAGAAGGGCGATACCGGTTTTGAGCTTGGCGGCCGAACGGAAAATTTGAACTGGAGTTTCATGTGTCGCTCTGGAGACAATCGCTTTTAAGCCTTGTCATTATTGTTGCTGGCCTTGGCCTTTGGGCCAGGTTTTATCCCGGTGCAGGTGAAATTCTGGCACCTGCAGGTCTTGGCTGGCTCGCAGCTGCCTCCACGCCGCCGGCATCCGGTGGCGGGCAGGGTGGCGGCCAAGGGGGAGGTCAGGGTGACCGTGGGCCGCAGGGGATCGTCAACGTGGCGCCGGTCACGCAGCAGACGATCAACGACCGCCTGTCTGCCATCGGCACGGGCCGCGCTGTCCGGTCCGTCGAGGTCCGGCCGTTCGAATCCGGCCGCATGACGGAAATTCTTGTGAGGTCCGGTGCCGTCGTGAAGCGTGGCGATGTGATTGCCAAGCTTGATTCCGAGGCTGAGGAAATTGCCGCCGAACGCGCCGAGATCGCCCTCAAGGATGCCGAAGCGCGGCTGGGCCGCACCCGGCAACTGCGCCAGTCCAATTCGGCCAGTGAGGTGCAGGTGACGGATGCAGAGCTGGCTGCGCAAAATGCGAAACTTGCCCTGCGCGATGCCCGGCTGGCCCTGTCGCGCCGCTCGGTCGAAAGCCCGATCGATGGCATCGTCGGCATCCTGCCGATCACGGAGGGCAACTACGTCACCTCGTCCTCGGTGATTGCCACCGTCGAGGACCGTTCCGAGCTGCTGGTGGATTTCTGGGTTCCTGAACGCTTTGCCGGAATTGCCGTCGGGGCTCCGCTGAGGGCCGTGTCCGTTGCCCGCCCGGGGGAATATTACAATGGCGAAGTGAGCGCCGTGGACAACCGGGTCGAAACCGCAAGCCGCACCCTGCAGGTGCAGGCCAGCATCCGGAACGATGGTGACCGGCTGCGGCCGGGCATGTCCTTCCAGGTTGAAATGCGGTTCCCCGGTGAGACTTTTACCGCGGTCGATCCTCTGGCTGTTCAGTGGGGCGCGGATGGCGCCTTTGTCTGGGCGGTGCAGGACGGCAAGGCAAAGCGCACGCCGGTGCGCATCATCCAGCGCAACACCCGCAATGTGCTTGTGGAAGCTGAGCTGAAGCCTGGTGACGAGGTGGTGACGGAAGGGCTGCATCTGGCCCGTGAAGGCGCCCCGCTGAACATCGCCGGCCGCCAATTGCCGCGAGCTGGAGGCGACAAGACAGCCCAGCCCGCCGCCGCGCCGAGCGGTTCCTGAGAGCCTGCGCGGCCGGATAGGGCCGGCCGCTGCCGTGCATGACCGCACTGGTGCCCCCGATGGTGTGGCGCCGCGGTCCTGCCTTTGAGGACAATCCTTCCCGCAGTCTGCATCGCCTGATGCGGTGGGCTGCCCGGGATATCGGAACGAGGCCAAGATGAGCTCAAGCCATAAGCCTGACCGCAGCTTCACCGCCCTGTTCGTCCGCCGCCCCGTGCTGGCTTTCGTGATGAACATGCTGATCGTCGTCGCGGGCCTTGCCGCCTTCTTCGGCGTGGAAGTGCGCGAACTGCCGGATGTGGACCAGCCGGTCATCTCCATCCGCACCACCTACAACTCCGCTTCTGCCGAAACCATCGACCGGGAAGTCACTGGCGTCATTGAGGGCGCGGTGTCGCGGGTTTCCGGCGTCAAGTCGATCTCGTCCTCGTCCTCCTACGGTGAAAGCCGTGTGACGGTCGAGTTCTATGCCAACGTCAATCTGGATGCGGCAGCGGCGGACATGCGCGATGCGCTGGGCCGCATCACCAACAACCTGCCCGAGGATGCCGACGCTGCCCGTATCATCAAGGCTGACTCCAACGCCCAGCCCGTGGTGCGTCTGGCGCTGACCTCCGACAGCATGTCCGTCGAGGATATGACGGTACTGGTGGAAGACGAGGTCGCAGACGTTCTGTCCGCCGTGCCCGGTGTGGCCGATGTGCAGGTGTCCGGCGACCGGGAAAAGATCTTCCGCATCGATATCGATCAGGCACGAATGGCCAGCCTCAACCTGACGGTCGGTGACGTGGCTTCGGCCCTGTCCACAATGGCCTTCGATACGCCGGCCGGCTCGCTGACCAGTCAGACGCAGGATCTGATCGTGCGGGCGAGTGCCGCCATCGATACGCCGGAAGCGTTTGAGAGCATCATCCTGAACCGCCGGGCCCGCCTGGGGGATTTCGCCACGGTTACGCTGGGGCCGGATATCGGCCAGTCCCAGCTCAGGGCCAATGGCAAATCCGGCATTGGTCTTGGCATCATCCGCGCGGCCCAGTCCAATACCCTGGAAATCTCGCAGGGTGTCGCCGCTGCTGCCGCACGAATCCAGCAGACCCTGCCGGAAGGCACCAAGATCGAAGTCACCAGCGATGATGCAACCTTCATCACCGGCTCCATCCATGAGGTGGAGATTGCGCTGATGATTTCCGTCAGCGTGGTGCTGCTGATCATCTTCCTCTTCCTGCGGGACTGGAGGGCAACGCTTATTCCGGCCGTGACCATGCCGGTGGCCCTGATCGGCACGCTGGCGGCGATCTATCTGGCCGGTTTCTCCATCAACATCCTCACCCTGCTGGCGCTGGTTCTGGCGACGGGCCTTGTGGTGGATGATGCCATCGTGGTGCTGGAAAACATCGTGCGCCGCCGCAACCAGGGCATGGGGCCACGGGCGGCCGCCGTTCTGGGCACGGACGAGGTGTTCTTTGCCGTGATCGCGACGACGGCAACGCTGGCGGCTGTCTTCGTGCCGCTGTCCTTCCTGCCCGGACAGACCGGCGGCCTGTTCCGGGAGTTCGGCTTCGTGCTGGCGATTGCGGTGCTGCTGTCTTCTGTGGTGGCGCTGTCGCTCTGTCCGATGCTGGCGTCCCGCCTGCTCAAAGGCAAGGTCGCCAATATGGGGGCGGACGAGACGGTCATCCTCGAAACAGAGGCACAGGACGATGCCGGAGCACCGCAGGCAGCTGTCCCGGCCAGACAGGCCGATAGCGGTCTGGCAGGTCTCTACCGGCGGACCCTGAGAGCCTGCCTTGATGCGCCCATGGTGGTGCTTGCCGTATCGCTGCTTTTCGCCATGTCGGCGGTGGTTCTGTTTGGCACCATCAAGTCCGAGCTGACGCCTTCCGAGGACAGGTCCATGGCTTTCATGCGGATTTCGGCCCCGCAGGGCGTGAGTCTTGACTATCTTGCGGAACAGATGACGCGCGTCGAGGAGCTGATCCAGCCGCTGCGCGACAGTGGTGAAATCACCAGCACCTTCTCTGTCGCAGGGCAGGGCGGGCGGTCCAACAACGGCTTCATGGTGATGCGTCTGGCGCCCTGGGAGGCTCGCACGCGCTCGCAGCAGGAGATCGTTGCCGATGTGTCGCGGCTGGTGCGGGATGTGCCGGGCGTGCGGGCCTTTGTGTTCCAGCCGAACAGCCTTGGCATTCGCGGGGCGGGTTCAGGCCTTCAGTTTGCCGTGGCCGGCAGCAACTATGCGGCTCTTGGGGAAAGTGCTGCGAAGATCGTCGCGGAGCTGGAAAAGGATCCGCGCTTCACCCAACCGCGCCTGTCCACTGAGGCAACGCAGCCCCAGCTCTCCGTTTCCATCGACCGGGAGCGAGCGTCCGATCTCGGCATCGACATCAACGGCCTTGGCAATGCCATGCAGGCGATGCTGGATGGACGCCGCGTCGGGCAGGTCTTCATCGAAGACCGCAGCTTCGATGTGAAGTTTGTTTCCACCACCAACCCGATCAACGACCCGACGGACCTTGAGAACGTGTTCCTGCGCACCGGCGACGGGCGTTTCGTGCCGGTGTCCACCATTGCGACGCTGACCGAAAAGGCCGTGCCGCCGCAGCTAGACCGGGAGCAGCAATTGCGTTCCGTGGCGATTACCTCCAGCCTTGCCCCGGATTTTGCGCTGGGTGATGCCTACAAGGTGGCGCAGGAGATTGCTGCGCCGCTGCTGCCGCCGGGCGGGCGCATCGTGCCGCTGGCAGAAGCCGCAACACTGGGCGAGCAGTCGGCCAGCATGGCCCGCACCTTCGGCTTTGCCCTGCTGATCATCCTTCTGGTTCTGGCGGCGCAGTTTGAAAGCTTCATCAGCGCGCTGATCATCATGTTCACCGTGCCGCTGGGGCTGGCCTGCGCGGTCTATGCCATGGCCTTCAGCGGCACTTCGCTCAATGTCTACAGCCAGATCGGCCTTGTGCTCCTTGTGGGCATCATGGCCAAGAACGGCATTCTGGTGGTGGAATTTGCCAACCAGCTGCGGGACAAGGGCCTTGGTGTGCGCGAAGCGGTGGAGAATGCGGCCAACATCCGCCTGCGGCCGGTGATGATGACCATGCTCTGCACCATCGTCGGCGGCGTGCCGCTGGTTCTCGCCTCCGGCGCCGGGGCTGAGGCCCGCATCGCCCTGGGCTGGATCATCGTCGGCGGCCTTGGTCTTGCGACTTTCTCCACCCTCTATCTGACCCCGGTTGCCTATCTCCTGCTCGGCCGCTTCATCAAGCCGCAGGCGGAACAGGAAAGCCGTCTGGAGCGGGAAATGAGAGATGCGCGTGACGGTGCCGCGCGGATGACGCCGGGCGAGTGAAATTATCCAAAGCAACAGAAAAAGCCCCCGCCAGTGACCCTCTGGCGGGGGCTTTTGCTTGTGTGCTTCGGACTGGTTCAGCCCTTTGCATCCCCCACCGGCAGGCGGATGTTGCGTAAGGCGAGGGCGGCAACGAGACCAACTGCGGCGATGAGGGCGGCTGTCAGGAACAGCGGATGGAAGGCGGACTGGTAGATGCTTCCAAGCAGGTGCCTTGCGGTCTCTGGCAGGGCCGCGGTCTGTGCAGGCGACAGTTTTTCCAGATGCTCGACACCCGGCACCTCGCCCATGTGGCGGCCGAGGCCTGCGGAGAGGATTGCGCCATAGATCGAGATGCCGATGGAGGCGCCGCCGATGCGGGTGAGGGTGACGCTGCCGGTGGCCGCGCCCACGTCCCGCCTGTCTGCTGCATTCTGCACGCCCAGCACGGGCACCTGCTGGCCGATGCCGACGCCGATGCCCTGCGCCAGCATGATGAGCCCCAGCAGGATGGTTGGGGTGTTGCTGCCGGTGAAGCTGTAGGCCAGAAGCATGATGACCCCGGTCAGTGTGGAGAGCACGGAGAAGATCTTGTAGTTGCCCGAAGCGGACATCAGCCTCCCGGCGGAAAGCGAGCCGATGGCGATGCCGGCGGTCAGCGGAATGAAGAATACGCCGGCAGCCGAAGGGCTGAGGCCAAGGCCCGACTGCAGATACAGCGCATAATAGGTCACAAGGCCGATGCCGATGGCGCCGCTTGCCGCCGAGATGGTCAAGAGCAGGCAGATCTGGCGGTTGCGGAAGAGCGAGAGCGGCAGCACCGGTTCCGGCGCGCGCCTTTCCACCAGGATGAGGGCAACGAGGGCCAGCATGCCTGTGCCGAGGACCGCAAGGGCCGTGGGCGACAGAAGCCCGCCGAACAGTTCCGAGCCATCGGCCCACAACACGATGCTGCCCGTCACCATGGCGGCCAGGATGGCGCCTGGATAGTCGATCTTCGGCTTCCGGTCCGGCCGCTTGTAGGGCAGCATGATCGCAAGGGCGGTGAGGACGATGATGCCGACCGGCAGGTTGATGAAAAAGATCGAGCGCCAGCCGAACAGATCGCTCATGGTGCCGCCCAGCACCGGGCCGATGGCACCGGAGAGCATCAGCACGAGGCTGGAATAGCTCTGGTAGCGGGCCCGCTCGCGCGGGGCGAAGAGGTCGGCGTTGATCGAGAAGATCGTCACCATGATGCCGCCGCCGCCAAGGGCCTGCAGCACGCGCGCGGCAATCAGCGTGTTCATGGAGACGGCAAGGGCACAGGTGAGCGAGCCAATGGTGAAGATGGCGATGGCGGCCAGCATCACGTATTTGCGCCCGAACAGATCGCCCAGCTTGCCATAGACCGGCATCACGGCGCTGGAGGCGAGAAGATAGGCGGATGCCACCCAGCCGAACCGCTCGATCTGGCCAAACTCGCCGACGATGGTCGGCAGGGCCGTGGCGACGATCTGGTTGTCCAGCGTCGCCATGAAGACGCCCATCAGCAGGAACAGGAAAATGATGATCCTGCGCGGGTGGGGTGGTCTTTCAGGCGGGGTGGTGTGGGGAAGAGCCGCTGATGCAGCCGCACCGGCTTCAAGCTCTGCCGGCTCCGTAAGATGTTTGTTCATGGCAATGGCGCGTCCAGAGATTCCGCCCCTTGCGGAAAACCCCGCAATCCCTCGGGCGGATGATTGCGAAAATATGTGCTTTTCGCATATATGTGTCAATGTCAAATAAGTGACAAGTGCACGCAGCGGGATTATGCTGCTTTTGGGATCGATACAGGCAGGGGATGACGGAGCAGATGGCAGATCAGGACCGCGGACGGCAGGAAGAGGATTTCGCGCTGATCTCCGCAAGTCTCGGCCGCATGCGCATGATGATCGGCCGCCGCATCATTGGCCGCATCGCCCTGCAGCAGACCGAGCCGGGGCTGGAGCTGACCCATCTGGATGTCATCGACGCCGTGCGTCGCCGCGCGCCCGAGGGGGAGGTGACTGTCGGGGCGATTGCCGAGTTCATCCGGGTTGACCCCTCCCGCAGCAGCCGGCTGGTGGCGGATCTGGTCCAGCGCGGCCTGTTGCGCCGGACTGTGTCGCAGGAGGATGCGCGCCGCAGCGTCGTTGAGCTGACGGAGCGCGCCCACGAGTATTTCCGCGTTGCCGACCGGGTGAAGCAGGGCTTCATCCGCGACATCACCGCAGACTGGAGCGCGGAGGATCTCGACCGCTTCGCCATTCTGCTCGACCGTTTTGTCACGGGACTGGAAGAGCGCTCGCGCCTGCCGGGGGATGCCGGCTGAGCAGGTCTGCGGGCCCCAGTCCCCTGACAGGCCCCGGCCCCCTGGCAGGCCCCAGTCCGGGGCCGGTCCGTGTGGACGCGTTATTCCGCGATGACGATTTCCAGCGGACGCGGGTGCGACAGGAAGTCGAGATGGCTCATGGAATAGCCATAGGCGCCCGCGAGCCCGACGACGAAGAGATCGCCGATATCGGCCGCTACCAGATGCACCGGAGTTGCCGTCAGCTTGTCGGCGGAATTGCACAGGGCGCCGCCGATGAAGGCGGTTTCATTGCGCACCGACTGCTGGCCATCGAACACGGCGGGGGCATCCATGCGCACCACGTCCACCGGATGATTGATCTTCAGCGCGATGGGGCGGCGGAAATGGTGTGAGCCGCCCTGGCAGACGATCTGCTTCATGCCGACGCTGGTCTTGATGTCGACGATCTCGGTGCAGTACCAGCCGCTGTCGGCTGTGAGATAGCGCCCCAGTTCCAGCACGAAGTGGCGGCCTGCAAAGCCATGCTCCGCGATCAGCGCCGTCAGGCGCGCAGCATAGGCTTCCGGCTGGAAGCCGCGGCCTGTCTCCAGATAATCGATGCCGAAGCCGCCGCCGAAGTCGATGGTGCTGCACTTGAGGCCGGGCACACGGGCTTCCGTTTCCTTGGCAAGCTCGAACACGCGGCGGCAGTTTTCCAGAAGATCATCCAACTGCAGCACGCCTGAGGCGGAATAGACATGCAAGCCCCGGAAGGCGAGATGGGGCAGGGCGGCGATCTGCGGCAACTGGTCGAAATACAGCTCCTGATCGATGCCGAACTTGGAGCTGTCACCGGAGAAGCTGGCCTGCGCATCATGCACATGGAAGTTGGGATTGACGCGGACGAGGATTTCCTGCGTCACGCCATGGCGGGCACAGATCTGCTCCAGCCGGTGCGCCTCGGTCAGCGATTCCACATGCACCAGCTTGATGCCGGTGGAAACCGCCCATTCCAGCTCTTCCGGCGACTTGCCGGGGCCGGTGAAGACGATCTGCTTCGGCGCAAAGCCTGCGTCCAGCGCCTTGCGGCCTTCGCCGATGCTGGCGATTTCGACGCCTGCCACATCCGCCGCCAGAGCCGCCTTGAGGAACGAGCCGTTCGGGTTGGCCTTCATCGCATAGAAGATGCCGACTTCCTGCGGCAATGCGGCCTTGAGGGCGGCAATCTTGGCCTTCATGACCGTGAGGTCATAGACGAAGAAACTGCGTCCGTTGGTCTTGTCCGCGCCAAGCTTTGCGATGGACTGGCGGACATGGGCAGGAAGAAACATGGATGAAGCCCCTCGGGGTTGCGTGCCGTCCTGTGGCTGGTCCTCTGGCTGGCTCCGCATCCTTTGCCGCTGGCAGGGCGGCCCTGCACAGGTTCCTGTGCGAGGCGGAAGGCCTTGACGGGCTGCAGGCGCGGGGAAGGGGCTTGAGGGGCCACCGGCTGATTTTCAGCCTGTGATAGACCGCCTTGCCCTTCCGATGCCAGCCATTTTTACGGGAATCTGCAGAAGCATTTTGTCCGCAAGAGTGGGGTTTGATCCGGATAGCCAGTCAGGCGCCAACCCCTCTCCTTCGAGGCGGGGCTTCTGGATGCACACATCGTGCAGAAAGATGTCTCAGGGCTCAGGCACAAGGTGGCTGCCGTTGTTTTAATAGCAAGGCCTATCTGTTCCCCTCCCCCTTGAGGGGAGGGGTGAGGGGTGGGGGTAAAAGCCTGAAAACACGGGGTATTTTCATTGAAGGCGCCCTGTTCAGAAACGTGTGCCGGTCAAGCTGCGCTCCAGCGTGAAGACCCCCACCCCTACCCCTCCCCTCAAGGGGGAGGGGAAATGAGAGGCCTCAGCCAGAGACCAAAATTCTGACGCTGCTTACCTTTTCCGGCATCAAAGCAGCGTCTGTGGTGTCTTCCTGCGCGATGCGAGAATCTGGCGGCCTCAAGGGGGGAGAGGGGCGCTGCGGTCATATGGAAGCGCTTTGCCTCTATGCCGCCTCTCCGGCATCCAGATCCGCGAAGGTCTTGCCCTCGGCGGCGAGGCGGACGAGCAGGGGGGCGGGGCGCCAGAAGTAGGCGTCGTCTGCCGAGAGGCGGTTGATGTCGTCCAGCACCGAGGCAATGCCCACCGTATCGGCATAATGCAGCGGGCCGCCGCGCCAGCGGGGAAAGCCGTAGCCGGTGAGCAGCACCGTGTCGATGTCCGATGCCCGGCGGGCGATGCCCTCTTCCAGAACGCGGGCGGCCTCGTTGATCATCGCGGCCATGTAGCGCCGCTGGATCTCGTCCGCCGTGAAGCTGCGCGGGGTGATGCCGGCCTCCTTGCGGGCCTCCTCCAGCAGGGCGAGGATTTCCGGGTCCGGGCGGCCCTTGGGGCTCTGTTCATCATAGATGTAGAAGCCGCGCCCGGTCTTCTGGCCGAGCCAGCCCCGGTGATAGAGCCCGTCCGCAAAGGTCACCACCCGCTCTTCCGGCGGGCGGGTGGGCGCGCGGCGCTGGCGCGAGGCATAGCCGATGTCGATACCGGCCAGATCCGAAACCTGGAACGGCCCCATGGCAAAGCCGAAGTCCGTCAGCGCGGCGTCGATCTCGTAGGGGCTTGCCCCGTCCATCATCGTGTAGTCGGAGGCAAGCCGGTACTGCATCATCAGCCGGTTGCCGATGAAGCCGTCGCAGATGCCGGAATAGACCCCAATCTTGCCGAGCTTGCGGGCCAGATCGAAGGCATGGGCGACATGGGCTGGAGCGGTCTTTTCCGCCACCACGATCTCCAGCAGCCGCATCACATGGGCGGGGGAGAAGAAGTGAAGGCCGATCACGTCCTGCGGGCGCGAGGTGACGGCAGCGATGGCATTCACATCCAGATAGGAGGTGTTGGTGGCGAGCGTGGCGCCCGGCTTGGCGATGGCGTCCAGCTTGCGGAACACGTCCGTCTTCACCTCAAGGCTTTCGAACACCGCCTCGATGATGATGTCGGCCTGTGCCAGCGCCTCATAGGTGGTGGCGGTTGTCAGCTTGACGCTGAGGATCTCATCGCGCTGCTCGGCGCTCAACTTGCCGCGGGCGACGGCGCCGTCGAGATTGCGGGCAATTGTTGCGCGGGCCTTGTCGGCAAAGGCTTCCTCGCGTTCGACCAGGGTGACGGGCAGACCGGCCAGAAGCGCGGCGGTGGCAATGCCAGCGCCCATCGTGCCGCCGCCGATAACACCTGTGGAGGCATAGGGCGGAGGCGTCAGTCCGGCGATCTCCTTCACCTGTGCAGCCTTGCGCTCGGCAAAGAAGGCGTGGATGAGGGCGGCGCGCTGGGGCGTCTGCATCAGGTCGAGGAAGCGCTTGCGCTCGGCGGCAAGGCCCTCCGTCCGGTCCATGCGGGTGGCATCTTCCATCGCGTCGATGGCGGCCAGATGCGAGACCTCACCGCGGTTGCGGGCGCGCACCTTCTTGCGGGCAGCCTCGAAGACGGAAGCTTCGGCCACGGGGCGGGGGCGCAGGCCGGAGGCCACGGGGCGGCCGGCAGAGCCATCCGCAACGGCGCGGACCTTGTCCTTTGCCGCTGACAGCAGGTCAGCCGCAGGCACCACGGCATCCACAATGCCGAGGGACAGCGCTTCGGCAGCGCTCACCTGACGGGCGGTGGTGATGATGTCGAGGGCGGCTTCCACGCCCGCAAGGCGCGGCAGGCGCTGGGTGCCGCCAGCGCCGGGCATCAGGCCCAGCGTCACTTCCGGCAGGCTGACCCTGGCCGTCTCAGAAGCAATGCGCAGATGCGAGCCAAGGCCGACTTCACAGCCGCCGCCGATGGCTGCGCCGTTGAGGGCGGCCGCAATGGGCTTGGCGCTGTCCTCGATGGCATTGATCACGTCCGGGAGATAGGGGGGCTGCGGTGTCTTGCCGAATTCGGTGATGTCGGCACCGCCAACGAAAATACGGCCCGCGCCGGTGATGACGCCTGCAATGGCGTCACTATCCGCCGCCAGCCGCGCCACCGCCTCCAGCAGTCCGGCCCGCACCGCCTGAGACAGCGCGTTGACCGGCGGGTTGGCGATGGTGATCACGGCAATGCCGTCCTGAACTTCATATGAAACGGGAGTGGTCATTGCGCCCCTCTGTTCTCTCTCCGCATGCCGGCGCAACTTGCATGACCGGCGCCACAAGTTCAACCGGCCAGAGGGGGGATGCTGCCGAAAGCGACGGGGTGTTCAGGTAAGGGTGAAGTCCCTGATTGATGGCATTTCCTTTACCGCGAGCGCTTGTCCGCCGGTTTGCGCTCCAGCCTTTCGTAAGCGCCCAGGATGAAGCGCTCGGCCTGTAGCAGATAGGCCTCGAGTTTTGCCGCAGCGCCCTTGGCGTCGCCTGCGGTCAGCAAGCCGAGAATGATCTGGTTCTGGTCCACATAAGGCCCATGCAGATATTCCGGATCGTGCAGAAGGCCGAAGACAAGCCGCAATTCGGCGGAAACCTGCGCATAGAAGGCGGACAGGCGCGGGCTGTCGGCGAGCTCCACAATGGCCGAATGGAAGGCGATGTCGGCGCTGCCGACGCTGAGCCATTCGCCGGCTTCCCGGTGGGCGCGGGCGGCGTCAATGGCGGCCTGCATCCTGGCCACGGCCGGGTGCAGCGGATGGGCGCTGGCAAGGGCTGGGCATTCGATCAGGCGGCGGATGCGGTAGATATCCACAATCGTGGACATGTCCGGCGTGACGACAAAAACACCCCGGTTCGCCTCGTGCCGCAGCAGGCCTTCCTTGGTGAGCAGGCGGAACACTTCGCGCAGGGTGTTGCGGGAAACCTGCATGGCTTCGCACAGCTGCACTTCCGACAGATGGCTGCCCGGTGTCAGCACGCCGTCGATGATCTTCTGCCGCATGCGCCCGGCAATCACGTCCGCCAGAGGTTGCGCCTGTTCGTCTGCCGGGGCCGCAAGGCCTGCCGGAGCGGGTTTCTTCATGTGTGCTCCCTGCGGAATGGCTGCCCCGCCACCCTCTCCCATCCGTTTGCCCGGTGCCCGCGTTTGTCTGATGCCCGTGCCGGGTCCGGAGAATCGGATATCCGCGCAAGGTATGAGGCACTGCGCACCGCTTCAAGCGGCATGCGCAGGCCTTCGGGCGCCTCTGCTGCCTGCATGTGCAAACCTGCAGTATTTGCTAAAATTGTAGGCGTCAACATGCCACATTGCAGTGCAATACAATAAAATTGTTCAACAATATGGACAAGCCTGTTTGCCTTTGCTACGCCTTGGAGCAAGGGGAGGGCCGTGCTGTCCTCCTGTCAGGGTTGCGTGGCAAGGCAGGGCAGATGCGGGTGATCGACCTCAACAGCGATCTGGGCGAGAGCTTCGGTGCATGGACCATGGGCGATGACAGCGCCATGCTGGACATCGTCAGCAGCGCCAATGTGGCCTGCGGTTTCCATGCGGGTGATCCGGCCGGTATCCTGCGCACCCTGAAGGCTGCTGCCGCGCGCGGCGTCACGGTTGGCGCCCATGTGGGCTACCGCGATCTGGCCGGTTTCGGCCGCCGCACCATGGACCCGTCCAGCGAAGAGCTGACCGGTGACGTGATTTACCAGATCGGTGCCCTCAAGGGGCTGGCGGCGGCTGCGGGGACGCAGGTCACCTATGTGAAGCCGCATGGCGCACTCTACAACACCATCGCCTTTGATGCTCGGCAGGCCGCTGACGTCATCCATGCCATCAAGGCGGTGGATTCCTCGCTCGTGCTGGTGGCGCTGGCAGGCTCGCCGCTGATCGCGCAGGCCCGTGCGGCCGGCCTGGACGTGGTTGGCGAGGCTTTTGCCGACCGGGCCTACACGCCGGATGGCAAGCTGGTGTCACGCCGCGAGGCTGGCGCCGTGCTGCATGATCCGGAGCTGGTTGCCCGGCGGATGCTGCAATTCGTCACGGAAGGAACCGTGGAAGCCATTGACGGCAGCCTTGCCCCTGTTGATGCCCGGTCCATCTGTGTGCACGGGGACAGCCCGGATGCGGTCGCCATGGCCCGCCGGGTGCGCGAGGTGCTGGAGGCAGCCGGCCACCGCATTGCCCCCTTTGCAGCAGCAGGCAAGGCCTGAGATGCCGGCGCGCCGGTCCATGCGGGTGCTGATGCTGCGCGAGGGCGCAGTGCTGCTCGAACTCGCCAGCCTTGATGTGACGCTTGCCCTGTTCGATGCGCTGGAAGCCGATCCGGTGGCCGGGGTGCTGGAGATCGTTCCGGCGGCCCGGACGCTGCTGATCAGCCATGATCCGCTGACCATTTCTGCCGAACAGGTGGCCGCCGAGGCTGTGGTGCGGCTGGGCATGCCCCGCAAGGCGGGGGCCGCCGAGGTGGTGGAGATTCCCGTCCGCTATGACGGGGAGGATCTTGCCGATGTGGCGGAGCTGCTGGGCATTTCCACGCATGAGGTGATCCGCCGCCATGTGGAGGCTGATTATCTCGTTGCCTTCACCGGCTTTGCGCCGGGCTTTGCCTATCTCAGTGCGCCTGAGGCTGGTTTGCATGTGCCGCGCCGCGCTTCGCCGCGCACCCATGTTCCTGCGGGCGCCGTGGGGCTGGCGGGCGAATTCAGCGGCATCTATCCGAAGGTCAGCCCCGGCGGCTGGCAGCTGATCGGCACGACACCGCTCGCCATGTTCGATCTTGGCCGCAAGCCTGCCGCGCTGCTGCAGCCGGGCCAGCATGTGCGGTTCCGCGATATGGCGGGAGCTACGCATCATCCGGTGGCGAAGATCCCCGCAGAAGATGCAACGCCTGCTGCCGCCGTGCTGGAGGGCGGGATTGAAGGCCTGCATCTCGATGTGCTGAGCGCCGGGCTTCCGGCGCTGTTTCAGGATCATGGCCGTCCCGGACTGGCAGCGCAGGGCATCAGCCGCTCTGGCGCGGCGGACCGGGCCAGCCTGTCGCTGGCCAACCGCATTACGGGTAATCCGGCAGACGCGGCAGCTCTCGAACTCGCGCCAGCCGTCTTCTCCTTCCGCGTGAGCGGCCGTGCCGTGATCGCGGTGACGGGCGCGGAGCGGGCCATCACCATCCAGCCGGAGCGGGGCCCGCGCATTTCCGGGCCCATGAACCGGCCTCTGGCGCTGGAGCCGGGCGACCGGGTGACGCTGAAGGCCCCCACGGCGGGCCTGCGCAGCTATCTCGCCTTGCGCGGCGGTTTTGCGGTTGAGCCGGTGCTCGGCAGTGCTTCGGCAGATACGCTGGCGCAGATCGGTCCTGCTGCGGTGACGTCCGGGGCGCGGCTGCGGGCGGCATCCGGGATGAAGCTCTCCGCCGTCGAGCCAGAGGTGCTTCCCGCCTTCGCCATGCCGCGCGCCGGGGAAACCACGGTGCTGGACGTGGTATTGGGGCCGCGCACGGACTGGTTCACGCCTGTCTCTGCCGAACAGTTCCTGAAAACCTCCTGGGCGGCGACGTCTCAGGCAAGCCGCACAGGCCTGCGTCTGTCAGGGCCGGTGCTGGAGCGGGCTGTCACGGGCGAGTTGCCGAGCGAAGGTACGCTGCGCGGGGCCATTCAGGTGCCTGCCAACGGCCAGCCGGTGCTGTTCCTTGCCGATCATCCGCTGACCGGTGGCTATCCGGTTATGGCCACGGTGGCGGCGTATCATCTTGATCTGGCCGGGCAGATTCCGCCCGGTGCCTTCATCCGTTTCCGGGCCGTCCGTCCCTTCACGGCCTATTCCCTTTGCGCAGGTGACACTCCATGAAAAAAGTGCTGATTGCCAATCGCGGCGAGATTGCCGTGCGCATCATCCGGGCCTGCCGGGACTATGGCCTCGCTTCTGTGGCCGTCTACGCAGATGCCGACGCCGGGGCGCTGTTTACGGAATTTGCGGACGAGGCCTATGCCCTCAACGGCGCTTCGCCGAAGGAGACCTATCTCGACATCGCCAAGCTGATCGCCATCGCCCGCCAGTCCGGCGCAGATGCGGTGCATCCGGGCTACGGGTTCCTGTCTGAGCGCGCCGAATTTGCCCGTGCCGTGATGGACGCAGGTCTCACCTGGATCGGGCCGGACCCGCAGGTGATCGAGGTGCTGGGCGACAAGCTGCAGGCCCGGCGCATCGCCCAGAAGGTGGGCGCACCGCTGGTGGCGGGCAGCGAGGGCGCGCTGTCGAGTGCTGCCGAGGCGCTGGCCTTCGCCCGTCAGTTCGGTATGCCGCTGGCCATCAAGGCTGCCCATGGCGGCGGCGGGCGCGGGATGAAGATTGCCCGGCATCTGGACGAGGTGGAGGACCTGTTCGAATCCGCCACCCGCGAGGCCGTTGCCGCCTTTGGCCGCGGCGAGTGCTATGTGGAGCAGTTCCTCGACCGCCCGCGCCACATTGAGGCGCAGGTTCTGGCCGACAAGCATGGCAATGTGGTGGTGGTGGGCACGCGCGACTGCTCCCTGCAGCGCCGGAACCAGAAGCTGGTGGAGGAGGCGCCCGCGCCCTTCCTCAGCGCGGCGCAGCGCGAGACGATCCACCGGGCCGCGCGAGATATCTGCGCGGAAGCCGGCTATTCCGGCGCCGGGACGGTGGAGTTCCTGCTGAGTGCCGACGGGCTGATTTCCTTCCTGGAAGTGAACACCCGCCTTCAGGTCGAGCATCCGGTGACGGAGGAGACCACGGGGCTTGATCTTGTGATCGAGCAGTTCCGCATTGCCGAGGGACAGCGGCTCTCCTTCACCACGACGCCGGAGCCGAGGGGGCATGCGTTCGAGTTCCGCATCAACATCGAAGATCCGGGCCGGGGTTTCCTGCCGTCTGCCGGTGAAATCCGCCGCTGGCGTGCGCCTTCGGGGCCCGGCGTGCGGGTGGACAGCGGTGTGGAGACCGGTTCGCTCATTCCGCCGATGTTCGATTCCCTTTGCGCCAAGCTGATCGTGCGCGGTCCCACCCGCGACAAGGCCATTGCCCGCGCCCGCCGCGCCCTGGCGGAATTCGTCATCGAGGGCGTGCCCTCGGTGCTGCCGTTCCACCGGGCGGTTCTGGAGCATCCGGACTTTACCGGTGCCGACTTCGAGGTCCACACCCGCTGGATCGAGACAGATTTCGCCGGAACCCTGGAGGAAGCGACCCGCCCGGATGCGCCCGCCATCCGTCCGCTGCTGCGGGGCCGGATCGAGATTGATGGCCGTCTGGTCGAGGTGGGCATCCCCGATGGCTTTCTGCGCCTTCTGGGGGCGGCGGCTCCCGTTGCCGGGGATGGCGGCGGGGAGGTCGAGGACGCTGGCGCCGTGCGGGCGCCTGTCGCCGGAACGCTCGCCCATTGGGCCGTTGAGGAAGGGGCCGCCGTCGAGGAGGGGGCCGTCCTTGCCATGATGGACGCCATGAAGATGGAAACCGCCGTCACCGCGCCCTGTTCCGGGCGTATCACCGGACTTGCTGCCGCAGGCTCCACGCAGGCTGCCAATGCAATCCTTGCCCGTATTTCGCCCGCAGTGGCACAGCCGGAGGCCAAGGCATGACGCTTTCAACGAGCCCGGAAACCCCGCAGGCCGCAGCGCCGCTCCTGACCATCGATGGCCTGACCGTCCGCTTCGGCAGCACAAAGGTCATTGAGGATCTGTCCTTCTCGGTTCAGCCGGGCCGCACGGTTGCGGTGGTGGGCGAATCCGGCTCCGGCAAGTCGGTCACATCCCTCTCCGTCATGCGCCTTGCGGACATGATGGGCGCGCGCTTCGATACGGGGCGCATTCTCTTCGGCGGCCGCGATCTGCTGGAAACCTCCCAGAAGGACATGCGCAGCATTCGCGGCAAGGAGATCGCCATGATCTTCCAGGAGCCGATGACCTCGCTCAATCCGGTCTTCACCATCGGTGACCAGATCAGCGAAGTGCTGATGCTGCATGAAAAGAGCAGCAAGGCGGCAGCCCTTGCCGAAGCGCAGCGCCTGCTGGAAATGGTGCGCCTGCCTGATGCTGCCGAGCAGCTGAAGCGCTATCCGCACCAGCTCTCCGGCGGCATGCGCCAGCGGGTGATGATCGCCATGGCGCTGGCCTGCCGTCCCAGGCTGCTGATAGCCGACGAGCCGACCACGGCGCTGGACGTGACCATTCAGGCGCAGATCCTCAACATCCTGCGGGACCTGCAGAAGGAACTCGGCATGGGGATGATCTTCATCACCCATGACATGGGCGTCGTTGCGGAAATGGCCGATGACGTGGTGGTGATGTGGAAGGGGCGCAAGGTGGAAGAAGGCCCGGTGGGGCAGATCTTCAACAGCCCGCAGCATCCCTATACCCAGGCGCTTCTGGCCGCCGTGCCGCGCCTTGGCAGCATGACGGGGCAGGACTTCCCCAAGCGCCTCGCCGATCTTGCCGGAGCTGACGGCAGCATGGAGGGCAAGCAGGAGGAGCGGTTGCAGGACACCGCGCGCTATGACAGCCCGCCGCTCCTGGCGGTCAAGGACCTGTTCGTGCGCTTCGATGTGCGGCGCAACCTGCTGGGCCGCACGACGCACCGGCTGAGTGCGGTCTCCAACGTGTCGCTCGAGATCTATCCGGGCGAGACGCTGGCGTTGGTGGGCGAGTCCGGGTCCGGCAAGTCCACCATCGGCCGTACCATCCAGCAGCTTCAGGAAGCCCAGTCGGGCGATATCCTGTTCGGCGGGCGCAGCTTCGCGCAGATGAGCCGGGCCGAGCGCCACGCCATGCGCCAGAAGGTACAGTATATCTTCCAGGATCCCTTCGCCTCGCTCGATCCGCGCAAGACGGTGGGCTTCTCCATTGCCGAGCCGATCCACACCCACGGCCTGATCGCCGATCCCAAGGCCGTGCGCCGCCGGGTGGATGAGCTGCTGGAGCGCGTGGGGCTTGGGTCCGAGCATGCGGCGCGCTATCCGCACGAGTTTTCCGGCGGCCAGCGCCAGCGCGTGTGCATCGCCCGTGCCCTTGCCTCCAACCCGGAACTGATCATCGCCGATGAGGCCCTGTCGGCGCTGGATGTGTCGATCCAGGCGCAGATCATCAATCTCTTCATGGATCTGCAGGCCGAGCGCGGCCTCGCCTATCTCTTCATCAGCCACGACATGGCGGTGGTGGAGAAGATGAGCCACCGGGTCGCGGTGCTCTTCCTCGGCCAGATCATGGAAATGGGCAGCCGCCGCCAGGTCTTCGAGACGCCAGCGCATCCCTATACCCGCAAATTGCTCGCCGCTGTCCCGGTCGCCGATCCGTCGCGTCCGCGTGGCGGTGTGCTGATCGAGGGCGAAATCCCGAGCCCGGTCCGCCGGGTAGGGGATGAGCCTGCCATCCTCACCCACGAGGAAATCAGTCCCGGCCATTTTGCCGCCCGCGGCGCCTGACCGTGACCCGCAGACCCGAAGCCAATCAGCAGAGGACTTGGAAATGAAACTGAAGACATTGGGCATGGGCGTTGCCGCCCTTGCGCTGGCCATCTCCGGCGCATCCTTCACGGCACAGCCTGCATTTGCGGCTGGCAAGCTGACGATTTCCTCCCCGCAGGATCCAGGCAGCTGGGACCCGATCGACACCTTCCTCGTCGCCTGGGCCGCCGTTTCGACCAACATCTTTGAAGGCCTGACCTACCGCGGGCCGGACCTGAAACTGGTGCCGGGCCTTGCCGAGAGCTGGGAAGAGCTGGACGAGGGCAAGCGCATCCGCTTCACCCTGCGCAAGGACGTGAAGTTCCACAACGGCGAACCCTTCAACGCCGCGGCCGTGAAGTTCACCTTCGACCGCCTGCTGGGCGAAGAAGGTGCCAAGGGCCCGCAGCGCTCCAACTACATCGTCATCGACAGCGTCGAAGTCATCGACGACTACACGGTGGACCTGAAGCTGAAGAATCCGGATCCGGTGCTGCTGACCAAGCTGGCCGGCTATGGCGCCATGATCGTGCCGCCGCAGTATATCGCCGAGAAGGGCGAGGAGTTCTTCAACACCAATCCGGTCGGCACCGGTCCGTTCAAGTTCGTCTCCTACGCGCCCAAGGCCTCCATCTCGCTGGCGGCAAACCCGGATTACTGGGGCGGTGCGCCGAAGCTGTCCGAGCTGGAATACCGCTTCATCTCCGAGCCTGCGACGGCCGTTGCCGAACTGCAGTTCGGCCGCGTTGACCTGGTGATCCCGCCCACCATTCCGATCGGCATGATCCCCACCATCGAGAGCGACAACAACCTGGAGATCGTCAGCGTTCCCGGACCGACGGTGGATGCCCTGCGCTTCAACACCCGTGACGGCATCACCGCCGATCCGCGCGTGCGCAAGGCCATCATCATGGCCGTGGACCGCGCCGCGATCGTTCAGTCGATCCTCGCCGGTCAGGGCGCAGAGATCGCCAGCTTCCAGAGCGCCCTGTCCTTCGGTTACGACGCTGAGCTGAAGCCTCTGCCCTATGATCCGGAAGGCGCCCGCAAGCTGCTGCAGGAAGCCGGTGTCCCGGAAGGCGCCACGCTGCAGATCGACGTGCGCGGCAATGACGCGACCATGAACGAAGTGGCACAGGCCATTTCCTTCTACCTGCAGTCCATCGGCCTCAACGTCTCCGTTACCCCGCATGAGACCAGCACGCTGATCAACGACATCATCCCGCAGGGCAAGACCGGCGCGATGTTCCAGCAGAAGTGGGGCGGCTGGACCTTCGATTACGACAACACCGCTTACGCCATGTACCACACGGGCGAAAAGTGGAACCCGTATGACAAGGACGAGACGCTGGACAAGCTGCTGGAATCCCAGCGCCCGATGACCGACCGCGCAGAGCGCGAGAAGGTGCTGAAGGAAATCGGTGCCTATGTGGCCGGCAAGGCGCTGGAGCTGCCGCTCTACAACACCAACGCCATCTACGCGATCAACAAGCGGGTGAAGGGCTTCGTGCCGGCGCCGGACACGCGCCTGAAGCTCAACGAAGTCACCGTCGAGTGACCTCATGACAGCGGCTGCCGCCTGCCCGTGCGGGCGGCAGCTTTCCTGCCCTGAAGGAGAAGAACGTGGCCAGTTTCCTCATCAAGCGCCTGCTGCAGGCCATTTTCGTCGTCATAGCGCTGACGCTTGTCGTCTCGTTTGCCATCCGCCTCACCGGCGACCCTGCCGTGATGATGTTCCAGGGTGGCGGCAGCATGACGGAGGAAGACCTTGCGCGCATCCGCGCCGCACTGGGCACGGATCAGCCCTTCTTCGTGCAGTATTTCAGTTTCCTGAAAGGGCTGCTTACCCTTGATTTCGGCCGCAGCTTCGTGGGCGGCACGCCCGTGTCGCAGCTGATTGGCGCGGCACTGCCGGCAACCCTGCTGCTTGCCTTCATCTCCATGGCCGTGTCCATCGCCATCTCGATCCCGCTCGGCATCAAGGCCGCCATCTCGCGGGGCAAGGGCGTGGATCAGGTGATCCGCATCTTCTCGCTGATCGGCCTGTCCTTTCCGAATTTCTGGCTGGCCACCATGCTGGTGCTGCTCTTCGCCATCACCCTGCGCATCCTGCCGCCCAGCGGCATGAGCGGCATCGAGAGCTACATCATGCCGGCGCTGACCATGGGCGTCATCCTGACCGCCACCAACGTGCGGCTGGTGCGCACCGCCATGCTGGAAACGCTGCAGTCGCAATATGTGATGGTGGCCCGTGCCAAGGGCCTGAGCGAAAGCAAGGTGCTTTACAAGCATGCGCTGCGGAACTGCGCCATTCCGCTGATCACCTATTTCGGCCTGCAGTTCGGCGGGTTGCTCGGCGGCATCGTCGTCATCGAGCGGGTGTTCAACTGGCCGGGCCTCGGCTCTCTCGCCTTCGATGCAGTGGGCGCCAGAGACTATCCGCTGCTGCAGGGCGTCATCACGGTTCTCTCGCTGATGATCGTCGGCATCAACCTTCTGGTCGACATCGCCTACGGGCTGGTCGATCCCCGCATCCGGACGGAGTAAGCGCCATGGCTTCCGCAACCTCGCGCCTGTGGCGCTTCTCCAACCTTGAATTCGTGCTGGGCGCCAGCCTGACCACGGTGATCTGCCTTGCCGTCATCTTCTCCGGCCTGCTGTTCCCCGGCGGCGTGGACAAGATCGACTTCATGGCCCGCAATCTGGCGCCGTTCACCTCCTGGGCGCATCCCTTCGGCACCGATGCGCTGGGCCGCGACGTGCTGGCGCGGGTGGTGGCCGGCGGCAAGATCTCGCTGCTGGTCGGCTTCGTGTCGGTGGCCGGTGCCGTTGTCTTCGGCGTCATCATGGGGCTGATCGCCGGTTACTACCGTGGCTTCTGGGACATGGTGGTGATGCGCTTTGCCGATCTGCAACTCGCCATGCCCTTCATCCTGCTGGCGATCACCTTCATCGCCATCGTCGGCGGCAGCCTGACCAACACCATCATCCTGCTGATCGTCTCGCAATGGGTGCAATATGCCCGCCTTGTGCGCGGCTCGGTGCTGACCCTGCGCGAGCGGGAGTTCATCCAGTCCGCCAAGGCCATTGGTGTACGCGACTGGCGCATCATCCTGCAGCATCTCCTGCCCAACCTGCTGGGACCGGTGATCGTGCTGATGACGCTGAACGTGGCCAACAACATCCTGCTGGAGAGCAGCCTCACCTTCCTCGGTCTTGGCGTTGACCGCACGGTGCCGAGCTGGGGCGGCATGCTGGCCGACGGCCGCACCTATCTGCAGACGGCGTGGTGGATCAGCGTATTCCCCGGCCTTGCCATTCTGCTGACGGTGCTGGGCCTCAATCTTCTCGGCGACTGGCTGCGTGACAGCCTCGACCCTACCGGACGCAGCACGAGGTAAGCCGATGACCTGCACGACCATCTGCCTGAAAGACGCCGGCTTTTCCTCCACTCTGGACCGCCTCTCGGCGCTGCTGCGCCCCGGCATCACGGCGCTGGAGGCCTGGACTTTCGATGATCTGAAGACCCGCCGTGCCATCGAAGCGGCGCTGGCGGAAAAGGGCATCACGGCGATCATCCGCAGTGCCTACAAGCCGCTGGTTCATGCGGTGCTGGAAGAGGTGGATCTGGACGGCGTTGCCGCCGCAGAGCTGCGCTATCCGGTGCATCCGCTGGCACCGGAGAACCGCTTCCGGCTGGAGGCCTATCCGCTCGCCGCCCTGATTGCGCCGCGCCCGCTGACCTTCTCGGCGCGGACGGATGGCAGCCTGCAGTATGAGCTGGTGCTGACCCATCACGATGGCAGCACACAGACCGTCACCATCCTTGCCCCCAACCGGGAGCATCAGGATCTTGCCGGACAGATGAACCTCTCCCCCTGCGGCTGGGTGAAGCTGAATGGCGATGCGGCGGGCGCTCCCTTTGAGACGCCCTACGAGGCGCTGTTTGCTGAAGCGCTGGATGCCGTCAGCGGCCATGACTGGGGCGTGGCCGAGCCCTGGTTCGAGGAGCTGAACCTTGCCGTCCGCCTGCCTGCAGCTGATCTGCCCCTTGCCCATGCGCATGAGGTGATGAGCCTTGCCGAGGCGATGCACGAGGATCTCTATTTCTCGCTGCTCGAATTCTTCCAGATGAAATCCGGCCGCCCGCAGGGCGACCGGGGGCTGAAGCCGGGGCAGATCGTGCCGGAAGTGCTGGGCGGGCAGGAGGGCTATCACCTGCGCATCGAGTTGCGTCCGCTTGCCACCCAGACCCCGCCTGCAACAGCGTACAGCCCGGCTGAGCAGGATCTGGCGCAGGCGGCTGCGCCCCTGTCCCCCGCGCAGATTTCCGCAGAACTGGCGCGGGCCGGCGGCGAGGCTTTCTCAGCGTCTTCACGCGCGGGCCGCAAGGTCGAGGCCCGTTACCGGAAGGGCACTCATGTGCCGGTGATGATCAGCGCCGGCCAGCATGCCAACGAGACGACCGGGGTTGTGGGAGCCTTGCGTGCCGGGCAGGTTCTGGCCGCCCGCGACGGCGCGCATTTCACCCTGTCGCCGCAGGAAAATCCGGATGGTTATGCCCTGCACCAGCGGCTGATTGCGGACAATCCCCTGCACATGCATCACGCCGCCCGCTACACGGCGCTGGGGGATGACCTGGAATACCGCAGGCCCGAAACCGCCGGGGATCTTCTGCTGGAGAAGGCCATCCGCATTGAGGCGGAAGCGCGCACGGGCGCGCAACTGCACGTCAACCTGCATGGCTATCCCTCGCACGAGTGGACGCGGCCGCTTTCCGGCTATGTGCCCCGGCATTTTGCCATGTGGACGCTGCCGAAGGGCTTCTTCCTGATCCTGCGCTATCTTGACGGCTGGGAGCGGCAGGCCGAGGACCTGATGGACCGGGTGACGCGCCATCTCGCCGCCATCCCGGGCCTGCTGGAGGAAAACGCCCGCCAGATCGCGCTCTACGAAGTCCACGCAGGCGAAACCGGGTTCCGCATGGTCAACGGCTTCCCGTGCCTGTGCTCGGTGGACGCGCGCCATACGGTGCCGGTGACGCTGATCACCGAATACCCGGACGAAACCATCTACGGCCCGGATTTCATCACCGGCCACACCGCCCAGATGGAAACCGTCCTTTCCGCCTATGACGCCTGGCAGCAGATCATGGCTGTGGGGTGAAGGAATGAAGGACCAGCCGTCAGAACCTTGTCATGACACGCAGGTTGAAGCGGCTGGTATCCTTCATCCCGGTTGCGGACCCGTGGGCATACTCAAGCGAAACCGTCGCTGAGCGGGGGCTTGAGGCCTCCGACAGGCCGGCGCGGACGCCGATGCCGAAGGCGTGGGCCCGGGTGAGTTCGGTTTCCAGAGCGGTGGCGGCTTCGAGCTTTGCGATACCGGCCGCACCGAAGACATAGGGGGCTGCAGCGGCGTTGAAACCGCCGGGCAGGGGCAGGGCGACCGGCACCGAGAGTTCGGCGCGGACAGCCGCACCCGCATCGCCCTCAAGCTTGCCCGCCCCGAAGGCCGAAACCCATTCGCTGCCGCCAAGACCCGTCTGCTCGGAAGCCACCAGAGCATCGCCGAAGGACGTCTGTGCCTTGCCGCTCGCCTGAAAATTCAGGCGCTGGTTGAAGAAGGACTGGCTGTACCGGGCCGATATATCGAGCTTGCTGAAGTCCGGCTTGGCGCCGAAACGGGTGAGCGGCAGGCTCGTTGTGGCAGAACGCGCGCCCAGGGCATCCAGGCCGAAGGAGGCGGTCATGTCGCCCGAAATCACTGCGCCCCACGGGGCATAGAAATCTGCCGACTGGTTGAAGCGCAGCACCCGGGTCTGGTCTTGCGCCCAGTCAAACCGCGATGTCCCGACGGCGAGCCTCTGCTTTTCGGCCGCCAGATCCAGGCTGATCTGGCTGCTGGTGTTGAAGGTCCGGCTGCGCACCCACTTGTAGCCCAGGCGGACTGATCCGCGCTGGTAATGATCCAGCAGGGTGAAGCCTGTCTGGCTGAGGGGGTGGGTGCGGCTGTCGACGCCTTCCAGGCCAAACCAGAGGCCATTGGTGCCAAGCGGCATGGAAACGCCGCCGGCAATCTGCCGGTTGCGCGGATCATTGCTGAAGAAGCCGCCGTCAAGGCCCGGATAGCCCATCAGCCGCAGATAGAAGACTTCACCCAGCCCCAGAAGGCCGTTGAGATCAACGCCTGCACTCACGGAGTAGCGTCCGAGATTCCGGTCTAGGCTGTTTTCCAGGGAGAGGGTGGCCGTAACCGGATCATGCCGGCCGTCCACGACGATGACCGTGGCTCCGGTCTGGCTGCCCGCCTGAAGCGCGGACCTGAGCAGCAGACCGGCCGTATCGCCCGCCAGCAGCAGCCGCCGCTCCAGTTCCTGCAAGGTGACATTCCTGCGGCCGGTCAGTGGCTGCAGCGTGCGCTGCACGATGTTTTGAACCCGGGCCGGCAAGGCAGAGACATCAATTGCCTCCACATAGCCTTCCGTTACGGTCAGCCGCAAGGGCTTGCCATCCACGATGGTCTGCGGCGGCAGGCTGACACGCACGAGCACATAGCCCGCCCGTACATAGGCCGCTTCCAGATCGCGTGCCGCGGCAAAGAGATCTGCCGCCGTCACCCGCCGGTTCTTGAGCCTTGCTTCGATGCGGGCCGTCTCGGACGAAAGCTCGGCAAGTCCGCCTTCGACGGTGAGGCCGGACGGGGTGACCTCCAGCTTCTCCGCGCCGGCAGGCGCATCGAGCCCTGTCGTGGCGGGAAGCGAAAGCCCCTGCCGCACGGGGGAAATGGTTGCCGGCGCATAGTCGGGGCGCACCAACTGGCTGGCCGTCTGAGCCTGCGCGCACAGCGGCAGAAGACCGGCAGCTGCCAGCAGGCCCAGCCGCCGGGGATTGAGGAAGGTCATCATGCCATACGCCATCAGTTTGCACCACCAGCACAGGCGGGAGCCCAGCCGCCTGCAGCCAGGCAGTTGATGCCTGAAAGCCAGACGTCCCGCAACAGCAGCTGGCTCTCCTGATCATCCGGACCGCCCTGTGTGCCGCTTTGGGCGGGGGTGGTGACGCCTGTCACCTGCCGCCAGACGGGCTTGGACAGGCTGGGCGCGGGAATTCCTCCGCCCCGCCAGCTGACAAGGTTGACGCTCTGCCTGGAGGGCAGATTGTTGTCTGGCCCAGCCGGTGCGGGGCCTGGGTTGATGGTCAATGTGCCGTTCTGGAACTGCAATGTGTAGTTCGCAGCGCTCAACCCGGACACTGAGATGAGGTAGCTGCCTGCGGCGGTTGCGCCGATGGCCGAACCGCCATAGGACAGGCTGCCATTCAGAACGGCCTCGGTCTCACCATTGACAAAGCCTGAGAAGGTGACGCCCGCGCCGCCCGCATAGGGCGATCCATTCGCCGTCAGAACATCATCTCTTGCGGTCACGATCAGGTTTGCCCTGTCCACCGTCAGCGTGCCGGACACGAAGGTAATGTCATAGTTGTGCGAGGTCAGGCCCGACAAACCGATGCCATAGGAGCCTGCATTCACTGCCCCTTGCGAGGTGCCGCCATAGGTGAGCGTGCCGCCGAGAACCGAGGCGGTTTCGCCATTGACGAAGCCTGAGTAGGTAACGCCATTGCCACCCGAATAGGCGAGGCCATCATAGGTCTTGCTGTCGTTATTGGCTGTGGCTGTCAGAGCGGCCTTGTCGACCGTCAGAGTGCCGGAAATGAACGTGATGTCATAGCCAAGCTGACTGGAATGGAGACCGGACAGAATGAGGTTGCTGCCGCTGTAGCTGCCGGCATCTGCGCTGCTGGCCGTGTAGACAGCCGTTCCCGAGACAAGCGAGGTATCATGGTCCGGATCGCTATAGGTGAGGGTGCCGGTGCTGCTGGCGGAGGCCGAACCGTCGTAGGTTTTGCTGCCGCTGCCGCCGGTCACCGTCAGGCCGGTCATGAAACTGCGCAGCAGCGGTCCCGTGAAGCCGTCATAGATGCGCCAGACGGACGACGTGCCGCCTTCGTCGTCGATGCTCCAGCCTGCATCTGTGAAGGTGGACAGGCTGTTGATCTGGGCCGTGGTGAGGCCGGTAACATCCGGTGATCCGCCTGCGCCCACGCCGAGGCTCTGACCGGTTCTCTGTGTGTCAAAGAAGGACGCATTGATGATCAGGTCGCCGCCGCGTGCGCCAACAAGGCCGCCGCTGGTGCCTGCACCGGTCACGGCGCCGGTGGCATAGCTGTTGGTGATCGTGCTGTCGCTGCCATAGCCCACCAGGCCACCGGCTCTGTCCTGGGCAGTCACGGTGCCTGTGGCGTAGGTGTTGGTCAGGGAGCCGCCTGACATGTACCCGGCAAGGCCGCCCGCTCCCTCAATGCTTGCGCTGACGCTGCCGCTGGCAAAGGCATTCGATATGCCGCCGCCTGACACCGAACCCGCAATGCCACCCGCATAACGTCCGGCCGAAACGGTTCCTGCGGCATAATAGGAGGCCGTGAGCGTTCCTCCGGCCATCTGTCCCGTCAGGCCGCCGGCCGATTCTGCGGCGGTGACATCCGCCGTGGCTCGGGAGCTGGTGAGACTGCCGGCGTTGTAACCTGCGATCCCGCCGGCAACTGCGTTGGTGGCGGTCACAGATCCGGCAACGCTCACGTTCGTGATCGTGCCGAAGTTCTGCCCGGCGATGCCGCCTACGTAGTCGGCACCCGAGATGCTGACATTGGTCAGCGCCAGATTGGAGACTGCACCGGCACCGCCGATGTAACCGAACAGACCGGCATTGTTTCCGGAGGTGTTGACCGTGAGCCCGGAAATCGTGCGGCCTTGCCCGTCAAACGAGCCGGCGAAACTGTCGGCCTGCGTTCCGATGGAGATGAAGCCTGTGCCTGAGTTCCAGAGGGACGTGCCGCTGGCGTCGAGATCTGACGTCAGAACAAAATCGAGAGACCGGAGGCTGGTGGAAGCCATGCCCTGAAGGCCGTAGATGTCCGCGATCTGATACGGCGTTCCAGACGAGCCGTCCCCTCCGGTCACGCGCAGGAATGTGGCACCGCTGCCGAGCCGGAAATCCGTGGCCGAGAAGGCGGGAAGCGAGGCGGCAATCTGGCTCCATGAGCCTGCCTGCAGGTCAAAAGTGCCCACGCTGATGGCACCGGATGCGGTGATCGTGCCGGCAGCGTTGAGAACGAGCGATCCATTCGTGCCGCCGTCAGAAATGCCCGCAAGCGATATGTCCCCGCCTGCGTTCAGCGTCAGGGTATGGGGAACGGACGACCAGGACAGATTGTCCGAAATGGTCAGATCTCCCCCTGCGCTCAGGCTTCTGGTGCCGTCGATTGTAAAGGCGCCGCCGCTGTTCAGGGACAGAACGCCACCGGCCGTCAGGTTTGCGTCGAGGGCGTAGGAGGCGGCGCTTGCGTCCAGATAGACGCCGCTTACAGACGTTGTCAGGGGCGTCAGGGTGACGTTGGACAGGCTGGACAGTTCCGTATCTGTATAGCTGCCGCGCGTGCTGGCCAGCTTCAGTTGGGTTGCCAGCAGTCCTGCTTCTCCGGTTATCAGATGGATTGCGCCGCCGTAAATCGAGACATTCTGCACCCCGTTGGTGCCAATGGTGTCCGAGAAGGCTGCGTTGAGCGTGCTGTCCCCGGTCTCAACATAGGTGAGGACGCCGGCTGAATTGAGCGCAGATGCATCTGCCAGGATGTAGTAGTAGCCATTGGCCCCGGTTACGGTATTGCCAATGCTGGCGCCGCCGGAGACGGCGGTAATCAGGCTTCCGGCCAGAGCCGTGCTGCCCGCATCGCTGTAGGCGATGCCGGAGACGGCGACCGGTGTCGTTGAGTAGCGCCAGTTGAGATACGAATAGAGATTGGTGCCGGTGCCCCAGACGGCCGGGGAGAAGCCGGCGGGAAGGCTGCCCTGCAACTGGGCGGTGGTGCGGGCGGTTGCACTGCCTGAGCCGCCTGCAATGCCTGTCGACTGCCCGCTCGTCTGCGTGTCCCAATAGGCGTTCGTTATGGCGGAGGCACTGTTGTTGTTCCAGCCAGCAAAACCGCCAACGCCTGCACTGCCGGTGACATAGCCTGTCGAATAGGCATTGGTGATGGTGCCATTGACAAAATTGACGCCGACAAAGCCGCCGATGTTGTCTGCACTGGCAAGGCCGATGACGCGGCCGGTGGCATAGGAGTCGGTTATGACGCCTTCATTATGGCCCACAAATCCGCCGATCGTGCCACCGGAACCGGTCACTGTGCCGGTGGCGTAAGATTGGCTGATGGTGCCGCCATTCCCACCGCTGTAGCCATTGCCGCCAACAAAGCCGCCGACATAGCCAAAGCCGGAATTGGTATTTGTGCCTGTCACGCTGCCTGTAGCCCGTGATGTGGTGACCGTGCCGCCATTGATGAGATAGCCCACAAAGCCGCCAGTCTGATAGCCGGCGCCTGTGACGTTGCCGCTTGTGGAGGAGAGGCTCACCGCACCACCATCGATTGTACCGATCAGGCCACCGGCATTGCTTTCTGCGGTGCTAACCGCCGTTACCGTCATGCTTGAAGCGGATGACGACACCGAGCCGCCGGACATGTAGCCGATAAGTGCACCCACATTGCTGTTCGCCACAACGCTGCCACCGGAGAGGGTGACATTGCTGATTGTGGCACCAGTGGTGAAGCCGAACAGACCAACATAGTTCGAGCCCGTGCGGTTGATCATCATGCCGGAAATCGTGTGGCCGTTGCCATTGAAACTGCCGGTAAACTCTGAACCGTTTCCGCCGACGGGTCTGAATCCGGAAGCGCCCCAGATGCCTCCGGTTGCCTGCGCCGCCGCCATGTTGATGTTTGCACCCAGCGTATAGCTGGCGGCAAGATCCAGGGCCATCAGCTGCAGCGCAACCGGCGTTGCGATGACGCTGGAATATTCGTTACGCAGCATGGGGCGGGTGTCACCTGCGAACATCACCCAGGTGTTGGTGAAATCAAAGCCGGAGTAGGTGGCTTGGGTGTAGGCATTTGCGGTGCTGATGCCGGTGCCGCCTGCGCTGGTGGATTGCCCGGTCGTGCCGGTGTCCCAATAGCCATTGGTTACGGTAATTGCCGTGGCATCCTGACTGCCGATCAGGCCGCCAGCATCCGTGCCACCCGTAACCAGCCCGCTGGCATAGACATTGGTCAGGGTGGTGCCCTGCACCGTGGTGCCAATCAGCCCTCCGATCCCGCTGCCCGTGCCGGTCACGGACCCGGTCGAATAGGAATCGCTGATCGTGGCAGCCCGGTTCCGTCCGACCAGTCCGCCAACTCCACCGGCGCCCGAGACGGTGACATGGGCGGATGAGAGGCTGATCGTCCCGATATCGCTCCAGCCTACCAAGCCTCCGGCGAGGTCACTCTGCGCGGTCACGCTGCCGGTCACATGAACATTCGTCAGCAGGCCACCTGAAAGCCGGGCGGCGATGCTGCCTACGGTGCCATTGCCGCTCACCGACACGTTGGACAGGGTGACGTCGCGGGCTGTGCCGGACATCAGCCCAAACAATCCCTGCACCGACTGGTTCGGCCGGTTGATCGTCAGGCCGTCGATGAAGTGGCCAAGGCCTGCAAATGTGCCGCTGAAGCCGTTGACCGGAACAAAGCCTTCGCCGCCGTTCCAGCTGGCTGTCGCTCCGGCGTCAATGCTGGAGGCAAGGGCAAAGCTGCCGGCAAGGTTGCCGTTCATCAGGGTCTGAAGGTCATCCAGACTGCGGATCAGCGTGTAGCCGGTTCCATCGATCTCCAGTGAGGATGACGCGCCGGACAAGGTGATGCGCGCGCCATTGGCAAGCGTGTAGCTGGAGCCATACCCTAGGGCGAGCTGCGCGTTTGCACCGGTCAGCGTGATGTCCTTCGAAAGGACCAGCGCATCTGCTGCGGTCAGCGATACATCCGCATTGGCGCTGCTGCTGGCGAGTGCAGCGTTGACTGCCAGATTGCCGGATGTTGTGGCGAGGGACAGAGAACTGCCGAAAGTCACCGGGCCGGTCACGGTCATTGCGCGATTGCTGCTCACGGCAAATGACCCGTCAGCGGAGGACGTGCCAAGAACGGCAATCGAGTTTTCGGCATTCGCCAGGCTGACCGATCCGCCATTTGACGCCGTTGCAGTCAACGTGTTGGCGGTAACGGAGGTGCCGCCTGCCTGATTGATCCCGCCCGAACCGGCGATCAGGACAAGCCCGCCGCTGCTGCCGGATGATGCAATGTTGTTATTGATGAAGATGCCGCCGGTCGTGGCATCGGCATTCAGCGTGAGCGTCGTGTTCGCAGACCAGGACACGGGAGCCGAGACGGTGATGTTGCCTGCTTCGGAGCCTGCGCCGTTGGTAAATATCGTGACATTCGTCGAGGAAAGATATGCAGCCAGAGTCGAGTTGTTAATGCCCGCTCCGGAGTTGAGGGGCGTTACGGTCCATGGATCGCCAGCAACACTGACAGTCATACCGCTGCTGCTTGAAGAAGAAATGGTCACGTTGTAGGGATCGATCAGCCACATTCCCGCTGCGCCGCTTTCCGAAATCGTCGAAACGTCGAAATTGCTGCCGAACAGCAGGTTGTGACCGGAGGTTTCGATCAGGCCGCCTGCTGCGGTTCCTGCCGCTCTTGCGCTGATGGAGCCTGCAAAGATCGTCGTGTCATCTGACCAGAGCACAGCCTTGCCGCCAGCCCCTGCCGTGCCATCCGCCTTGATGACTGCTCCCTCTGCCAGATAGGTGCGCGTTGCGTTCGCGACTTTTTCGGATACG
Organism: Pannonibacter sp. CBAS1226; assembly: GCF_055685825.1. Taxonomy (NCBI): domain Bacteria; kingdom Pseudomonadati; phylum Pseudomonadota; class Alphaproteobacteria; order Hyphomicrobiales; family Stappiaceae; genus Pannonibacter; species Pannonibacter sp. CBAS1226. Next base: position 91,395 of record NZ_JBVOUO010000003.1, read on the forward strand.
AAGTTGTTGGCTGCCGTCTTGCCGCCCTGATAATCGCCGCCCACAAGCACGGTGCCGCCGGTTGCGCCGCTGACATCAATCAGGGAGCCGCTTTCAGCCCAGACAAGCTGGCCGGTGACGATGACCGTGCCGCCCGTGCCACCCGTGGACGTGGCATCCAGCGTTGTTCCGGCTCCGACAAGCGCGGTGCCGCCGTCAGCACCGGTCGCTGCCGTGACCTTGACCGTGCCGCCGCCGGTGGTGCCGGAGGTGTTGACCTTGGCCTCCTTCAGCGAAACGCTCTTGCCGGAGACGGCAATCTTGCCGCCCTTGCCGGATGCGGCGCTGGCATTGAGCTTGCCGGAAACCTCCACGCTGCCGCCATCGCCGCCGCCGATGACAATGGCGCCGCTCTTGCCGGAAACCGTGCGGGCCTCGGCGACGCCGGACATGTTGACGGCCTTGCGTGCCGCTTCACGGGCTGTGGCTGCGCTCATCACGACAGTGCCGCCATCGGCCGAGAGCGTGCCGCCGTTCTCGATCAGCGCGCCGTCGCCTTCCTGACCTTCTGCGGTGGGCAGCGACACCTGCATGAAGCCGTCGCCGGCAAGGTCCAGCGTCACCCGTTCGCCCGCGCCAAGGCCGATCTTGCCCATTGGCGCTGCAATCAGTCCATCATTGCGCACGGTGCCGCCGAGGAGGGCTGCGTAACCGCCCCGGCCTACGGTGATGATGCCTTCGTTCGAAACGGACTTCGATGCGCCATCGCCTGCAAAGTTCAGGCTGCCGTTCAGAAAGTCCTCATTGGCAATATCCAGCGTCGAGGCAATGAAGCCTCCGCCAATGTTGACCGTGCCGGTCGGCGTGATGGCAATGCCGTTCGGATTGACGAGGACAACCTGTCCGTTGCCGGTGACCGTGCCGGCGATTGTGGAGGGCGTTGCACCGGTAACGCGATTGAGAATGGCGGATGTGACGCCCGGCTGAATGAAGTTTACGGTGTTTCCGGCGCCGACGGAGAAGCTGTTCCAATTGATGATGGAGCGGTCTGTCCCCTGCGTCACCGTCATGAGATTTCCGGTCACGTCAATCGAGGCTCCTCCGGCCTGAATATTTGCGCCGGTCGGCAACTCTCCTGCCACAAGAGAGTGAGGGAAAACGAGTGCAGTAGACGCCAGAAGCGCAATAGCGGTGCGGTTGATGGACCGCTTCCTGCTTGTCACAAACTTGCCCTGCACAGCGTCTACCTGCGTCATTATTCCGCTCCCCGGCGCCCAGCCTCAGCTTTTAGTTGCTGTTGTTGAGCCTGCGTTTTATTTTAAACAAATAAGTATTTTCTTTTGCGATATGCTTTGAATGCTCAAGTCCTCTCAGGCCGTGACCACTGCTCACAATCCGAAGTCAATATTTTCACGCGGGAAGGTTTTCAGCAACGAGTCTTTTTCAGGTTTTCAACGCAGTTGCAGCTCCTGGAACATATGATTTTTTGAATATATATTTGACTTGGTGCATGGAGTAGTTGTCAGGCGCACTGGAAATTTGCCCGGTGGCTCCTGCGCAAGTTTACTTGTCCGGCTCTGCTCATGCAGGACAGGCTGTGCCTGATGCCCGTGCTGCTCCGATGACGTCATGGGCCAGCGTTCCGGCGGCTTTCTGCAATCCGGCCTCAGGCAGTTTGCGTATGATGCGAAAGTAAGCGGGATGCGCGTGCCGGGTTGCGGAGGGCCTGCCCATGGAATTGAGAGAGCCGGTGACAGGGCGGGCAGGATTGCCTGCAGATGCCGGGCGCCTGCAAGACGCGCCGCAAGCAAGCGCCATGGCGCGCCTCAGAGGTAATGTTCTTGCCGTTTTTGCGTGTGTTTTTGCGGTTTCTCTTGTCTTCTATGCGCTGGCCTCGCTGCAATTTGGGCTGGGGCTCGATGTGCCGCTGGCCGCATCCGCTGTGCTGCTGGCGGTGTTTGGTCTGGTGCTGCGCGGGCTGGTCCATCACCAGTTCCACAAATTCGGTGCGGCCAACACGGTGACGGCCATCCGCGCGGCGATGGTCAGCCTTGTTGCGGCAGTGGTGCTGTTTGCGGAGATGCACCGGGCCGGCGTTGAGGTTCACTGGGCGCTGGCCGGGCTTGCGGGCCTGGCGCTGGCTCTGGACGGGCTGGATGGCTATCTGGCGCGGCGTCTCCATCAGGAATCGGATCTTGGCGCCCGCTTCGACATGGAAGTGGATGCCTTCCTGATCCTGTGTCTTTCGGCTGCCGTGTGGCAGCTGGACAAGGCGGGTCCCTGGGTGCTGCTGATCGGGCTGATGCGCTATGGCTTCGTGCTGGCGCAATATGTGCAGCCTCGCCTTGCCGCACCGCTGCCACCGTCCTTCCGGCGCAAGCTGGTCTGCGTGGTGCAGGTGGCGGTGCTCTGTGTGCTGCTGCTGCCGGTCGTCACGGCGCCGTTATCTGTCTGGATCGCAGTGGTGGCGCTGGCTGCGCTCGCCTGGTCCTTTGCGGTGGACACGGCCTATCTGCTGCGCAAGCCGGAGGCTGGCCTTTGACCGGAAGGATCTCAGTCCGTGCCGCGCTGGGCCTTGCCCGTTCGCTTGTCATTTATTACGGCCAGCCCTGGCGGCGCCGGCAGTTGCGGCGCTTCTACCGCCCGCTCATTTCTCCCGGTGATCTCGTGTTTGATATCGGCGCCCATGTCGGCAGCCGCAGCGCCACGCTGCTGGGCCTTGGCGCCGAAGTGGTGGCGGTGGAGCCGCAGCCCGTCTTTGCCCGCATGATCGAGCGCCATCTCGCTCACCGCCTGCGCGGCTTCGAGACGGTGGCTGTGGGGGCTGAGGAAGGGGAGACAGTGCTGCACATCTCCAGCCGCCACCCGACGGTGACGACCATTTCGGACCGGTTCATCGATGGTGTGCGCGGGACGGAAGGTTTCCGCGACGTGGTGTGGGACAGCGAGATCCGCCTGCCAGTGACGACGCTGGACCGGCTGATCGAGCGCTATGGCCTCCCGGCCTTCTGCAAGATCGACGTGGAAGGCGCGGAAAGCGATATCCTGCGCGGCCTGTCGCAGCCTGTCCCTCTCTTGGCTTTTGAATATATCCCGGCCCTGCCGCAGGTGGCGCGCGAGGCGGTGGCTCTGCTGGAGAAGCTCGGCCCCTACCGCTTCAACCGGGTGGTGGGCGAGCGGCACCGCTTTGTCAGCGGCCACTGGGTGACAGGGGATGACGTGCTAGCGGAGATTTCAGGGCTGACGCCGGAAAGCCCATCGGGCGATGTCTATGCAAGGCTGGCGACCTGATGCGGCTGGCGGGATCAGCGTTTCTGGCGCAGCAGCTCCAGCGCCAGGAGAACGAGCCCCGGCAAGGCCGCTCCGGCCAGCGACAGCATCCCGTAGAGCAGGCTTGCCGCCAGCCCTTGCGCTGCGGTGAAGCCGAACAGCGGCCACAGGGCTGCTGCCGCAGCCTCCCGCGTGCCCCAGCCTCCAACACCCACCGGCACCAGCATGGTGAGAAGGCACAGCGGAATGATGGTGACCACTGCCAGAAGCGGCAGGCTGGCGCCCACCGCATCGGAGGCGATGAGGAAGGTCAGCACATAGCTGCCGGTGATCAGCAGGCTGAGACCCGCCTGCACGGCCAGCGCGCCTCTGGTCCAGAAGGCGGCACGCAGCGCCTGATGCGCCTCCGGCAGAAAACGGCGCAGGCGGGCGCGCAAGGCCGGGAAGAGCAGCGGCAGGGCGAGCGCAGCCGGCACAAGACCTGCAGCGGCGAGCCAGACGAGGGGCGATGCGGAGGGCGCGGAAACCTGCGGCAAGGCGGGGATGCTCCCCGCTGGCAGAACGAAGGCCCAGGCGAGGAGCCCGCCGCCCATGAGAAGCGCAAAGGCAAGCTGGCCGGACATCCGCTCCAGCGCCACGGCCGTGGCCGCCTGTTTCCAGCCGCCGTCCGCGCTGTCCTTCACCCGGTAGACCCGCGCCGCATCCCCCGCCATGCCGCCGGGCAGCAGCAGGTTGAGCGTGCCACCGAGGTAATATTCCCGGATGGCCGCGCCAAGCGGAATGGCATGGCCAAGGCGGGCAGCGGTGAAACGCCAGCGCAGCGCCGACAGCACGGTCTGAAACTGGACGAGCAGCAGCCCGGCCAGCAGATGGCCAGGGGGCGCCTTGGCAAGGGCCGCCGCGATGCTGGCCGGATTCAAGAGCGCAATGAGGCCAGCCAGAAGCGCCAGACCCGCAAGGGACGCAAGCAGCCTTATCTTGCGCAAGGGGAAGTCTCAGGCTGGCGGTCGGATGGGGCAGGGTACAAGCGTGGCTCCGGAACAAGAGAAGGCAGAGTGAATGACAGGCAATAGATGGAGCGGCAAGACCCCGAAGGCGAGGGACGGGCAGGGCGATGGCGGCAGCGCCGCATATCTGAAGCCCGTCGTGGCGCTGGCCGTGTTCCTTCTGGTCTTCATGATGGCCTGCAACCTGCCGGTGCGGCCGGGCGGCTACACGCTGGCCGCTTTCGCGCGGCTGCCCTTCGAGCTGCCGCTGGCGGGCCTTGCCTTGCTGCTGCTGCCGAGGTGGCTTGCCTATGTTGCGGCTGCGCTGGTGACGCTGCTGGTCTTCGTTCTGCTGTTCCTGAAGCTCGCCGACACCGGCGTGCAGATGGCTTTTCAGCGGCCGTTCAATCCCTATCTCGACATCAGGATGCTGGGTGACGGCTGGAACCTTCTGTCCGGCACCATCGGCACCTTCACGGCTGCGCTGGCGGTGGCTCTCGCCCTTGCCGTGCTTGCAGGAGTGATGGCGGCGTTCTTCTGGTCGGCAGTCTGCCTCATCCGCATGCGTGCCTCCTTGCGCCTGCCTGCGCTGGCTGGCTTTGCCATCCTGCTGGCGGGGGGGCTTGCGATGCTGGCCGCCAGCGGCAATGCCGGGTTCCAGAGCGCCAGCCTCGGTGAGCGGCTGAAGGTGGTGGCCCGTTCCATCGCTGATCTCAGCGCCTTTGAGGCCGAACTGGTGCAGCCTGCGGCCCTGCCGCCGCCCGAGCAGCTGTTCGCCCGTGTCCGGGGACGGGATGTGGTGCTGGCCTTCATCGAATCCTATGGCCGCAGCGCCATCGAGGACCCGCGCTATGCCCCGCTCACCGGCCCGCGCCTTGCCGCCGTTCAGGCCGAACTGGAGGGTGCGGGCTATGCCATGGCCAGCGGCTGGACCCGCGCGCCGACCGTGGGCGGGCTCAGCTGGCTCGCCCATGGCACGCTGCTGTCGGGCCTGTGGGTGGACAGTCAGGCGCGCTATGACCTGCTGATGCGCAGCGACAGACCGAGCCTCAACCGCATGTTCCGCGATGCCGGATGGCAGAGCGTGGCGGTGATGCCCGCCATCACCATGGACTGGCCGGAGTCTGCCTATTACGGCTATGACACGATGCTGGCGGCCAAGGACCTCGGCTACACCGGCAAGCCCTTCAACTGGGTGACGATGCCGGACCAGTATACGCTTTCGGCCTTCGACAGGCTGGCGCGCCTGCCCGCAGCGGCAGAGGGCAAGCCGGTGATGGCGGAAATCGCTCTCATCTCCAGCCACGCGCCGTGGACGCCGGTGCCCAGCCTCATCGACTGGGAGGATGCCGCGGAGGGCAGCAATTTTAACGCTCAGGCCGAAAGCGGCGACAGCCCGGCGGTGGTCTGGGCCGACCCGGAGCGGGTGCGCGATCACTACATCCGCACCATCGACTATGCGCTGGAAACCCTCGGCAGCTATATCGCCCGCTCGGACGGCGAGGCGCTCTATGTGTTTCTGGGCGACCACCAGCCGGCGGCGATCATCACCGGGCAAGGGGCCTCGCGCGCCGTGCCCGTCCATGTCGTCAGCCGCGACCGGGCGCTTGTCTCCCGCTTTCTCGAGCATGGCTTCACCCCCGGCATGACGCCCGCCGCCACACCGCAAGCAGGCCAGGAGCCGGGCATGGACGGCCTGCGCGATGTGCTGATCCGGGCGATGAGCGGAGAATGAAACTTCCCGCTCCTTCCGGGATGGGGCCGGAAGGAGCGGGCTCAGCGGTTGCCGCGATCAGAAGCTCACGTTGCTGCCGCCCTTGAGGGCGAGGCGTGTGCGGGCTTCGTCCGGCGTGGCAACTGTGAAGGACAGTTCTTCCAGGATGCGGCGGATCTTCATGACCTGCTGGGCGTTGGAGGTGGCGAGCTGGCGCGGGCCGATGTTGAGGCTGTCCTCCAGCCCGACGCGTACATTTCCGCCAAGCAGGGCGTTGTGGGTGCACAGGGGCATCTGCGCCCGGCCGGCGCCCAGCACCGACCATTCGATATCCTGCCCGAACAGCCGCTGAGCCGTGCGGATCATATGCAGCAGGTGGTCAGCCTCTGCCCCGACGCCGCCAAGAACACCGAGAATGAACTGCAGGAACAGCGGCGGCTCATAGATCTTGCGGTCGATGAAATAGGCCAGATTGTAGAGATGTCCGATGTCGTAGCACTCGAACTCGAAGCGGCAGCCGTGGCCCTTGCCGAGCCGGTTCATGATCGCCTCGATGTCCTCGAAGGTGTTCTTGAACACGGTGTTGCGGCCATTCTCCAGGAAGGGCTTCTCCCAATCGTACTTATAGTCCTTGATGCGGCCGGCACCCGCAAACAGGCCGTTGTTGATCGAGCCCATGTTGAGGGAGGTCATCTCGGGGCTGGCCGCTTCAGCGGCGGCCAGGCGCTCGTCGAGGCTCATGCCAGGCCCGCCGCCGGTGGAGATGTTCACCACCGCTGCCGTCTGCTGCTTGATGCGGGGCAGGAACTGGGCAAACACGGCAGGGTCTGCGGTGGGCCGCCCGTCTTCCGGGTCACGGGCATGCAGGTGGATGATCGAGGCGCCTGCCTCCGCTGCTGCGACGGATTCCTCCGCAATCTGGCTGGGGGTGATGGGCAGATGGGGCGACATGGACGGGGTATGCAGCGAGCCTGTAATGGCGCAGGTGATGATGACGCTTTTGGACATGCATGTACCTTTCCGGAAAAGCACCGCCCTTCCGGTGCCATGCGCATGGGCTTGGCCGGTTCTGGCGGATAGGGGAGTGAAAAGCAGGAAGCGGGTCTGGCTCAGGGCCCGGCTGGCGGACTGGCCTCAAGCTCAACGAGCAGCCGGCGCAGCGCGGCGATGCGGGCATCGCGCTCCCGCCGCTCTGCGGGAATACGGTCTTCCGGCACATCGCGGCGCATGGCTGTACCGATCCGGCTGATGAGGCCGTCAGACCATGGGTGAGCGGGCCTCAGATCCTGCAGCACGGGCTCCAGCGCCGCACGGTAACTGGTGAAGGAGCCCTCGATGCCACCGGCAGCATTCAGGTGGCTGTTGGCGAAAATACCGATCGATGCCCAGCGGAGTCCCAGGCCATGGCGTATCGCAAGGTCGATGGCATCAGGCTCGCAGATGCCCTTGTCCACCAGATGCATGGCCTCGCCCAGCACGGCAAACTGCAACCGGTTCAGCACAAATCCGGGAACTTCCTGGGCCAGATGAATGACCTTGTGTCCCGCCTGTGTCAGCACGCGCTCCATTGTCTGCAAGGCTTCCGGCGCGGTGAAGGGAGCGGGCACAAGCTCGCTCACCGGGATCAGGTGTGGCGGCAGCAGGGGGTGGACAATCAGGCAGGCTTGTGCATTGGGAAGGCCCTCGAAGAGTGCGGAGGGCAGGAAGGTTGAGGTGGAACTGGCGATGATGGCCGCCGGTGCCAGCGGGCGGAGCTGGCGGTAAAGCGCCTGCTTGGTGCCAAGGTCCTCGCGGATGCACTCCTGGATGATTGCGGCGCTGATGGCGGCCTCTTCCAGCGTCTCCGTGATCAGCACCTCTCCCGGTTGGTTCTTGTGTCCATGCAGGGCAGCGAGCTCTGCCAAGGCCGCCTTGATCCGGGCAGGGGCTGCTCCACGGGTTGCCTCATCCCGATCGTAGACAAGCACCCGGTGCCCGGCGAAGGCGAAGAGCGCGGCCCATGATGTGCCGATCAGGCCGGCACCGATGATGGCAATGGTTTCTCTTGTCCTGTCCGCCATGTGTTCGTCTCCGTTCCTCAGCCAATCAGGGGCATGAAGACATTGCGCGTTGCAATCATCAGCAGGACGATGACCGCGTCGGCGGCGAGGAACCAGAGCGTGCCGCGGAAGATCTGTTCCAGCGATACGGCCCGCCCCGTCACGCTGTTGATGACGAAGACATTGAGCCCGACCGGCGGCGTGATCATCCCGATTTCCAGGAGCTTGGCGACAAGAATGCCGAACCAGATGGTCGGAATGCCTGCGGCAACCGTCAGCGGCAGCAGGATCGGCAGCGTCAGCAGCATGGCGCCGATGGGCTCCAGGAACATGCCGAGCACAAGATAGATGCCCGCGATCATCAGCAGCAGCGCCAGCTGGCTGAGTTCCATCGCAGCGACCCAGTCGCCGATGGCGGTGGTTACGCCGGTGAGGGCAATGAAGCGGGTGAAGGCGTTGGCCCCCGCGGCCACCAGTGCCAGGCTGGCCATGCCGACGAGCGTGTCCACGGCACTGGAAACAAGCGCCTGCCGGGTCAGCTTGCGCCGGGCAAAGCCGATGAGGACAGTCAGCATCGCGCCAACGGCGCCAGCTTCCGTTGTGGTGAACCAGCCCGCAAACATGCCGCCGAAGATGCCGAGGATGAGGATGAGAACCGGCCAGACCTCCACCAGGGCGGCCAGCCGCTCTGCCCGTGGCGGAATGGTGCCGCGCGGCAGCAGGCCCGGACGGGCTACGGCAATGCCGATCACCACCAGCGAATAGATGGCCAGCGTGGCAAGCCCGATCAGCAGGCCGCCGAAAAACAGCGAGATGATGGATACCTGCGCCTGAATGCCGAAAAGGATGAGGATGATGCTCGGCGGGATCAGGGCGCCGATGGTGCCCGCTGCCGCCACCGATCCGCTGGCGATGCGCGGGTCATAGCCGCTCTTCAGCATTTCCGGGATGGCGATGCGGCCCATGGCGGCGGCACAGGCGATGCTGGAGCCAGTAACGGCAGCAAAGCCGCTGGCGCCGAAGATCGAGGCCACCGCAAGGCCTCCGGGCAGGGCGCCAAGCCATGCCCTTGCGGCTGCAAACAGGCCGCTGGTCAGCCCGGCGTGATAGGCCACGAACCCCATGAACAGGAACAGCGGTACGGAACTGAGCGTCCAGCTGGCGGCAAAGCCATAGGGCACCGTCGAGAAAATGCCGAAGGCCATGCGGCTGCCGAAGGCAAGCCACAGCCCGCCGAAGGAGACGGAGAACAGCGCCACAGCGATGGGAACGCGGATGGCAATGAGCACGAGCACCAGAACGATGCCACTGATGCCGATGAAAAGCGGGTCCATCTTCTATCTCACTTCCGCAATGCCGGTTTCCGCATCCTGAGGCGCGGGGGGAAGGGCGAGGGCGATGACAAGCAGGCCGAAGGACAGGGGCACCAGCCAGTAGCAGGGCCAGACCGGGATCTCGATGGTTCCGGCCAGGGCATAGGCCTTGACCCGTGTCTTGGTCATCGCATCCAGAAACGTCCGCCAGGTGATCAGCCCGTAAATGATGATGGCGAGCAGGCGGGCGAAGAGATCTGCCGCGCGTTTCAGCACGCGGGGCAGGGAACTGTAGAGAAACGTCGCCTCGATGTTGCGCCCCTGCCGCTGCACCAGTGCAGCGGGCAGGAAGCTGAGCGCGACCATGTAGTAGTTGGAAACGATTTCGACCGTTCCCGGCAGCGGCAGTCCGGCGGTGGTGCGCAGGGCCGCATCCAGGCAGATCTGCAGGATCATCAGGGTAATGATGGTGACTCCGGCGCCGATCGTCACCGATGACAGGAGCTTGTCGATCTGTCGCATGCGTGTCTCGTGTCCGGTGTGGCCGCTCCCGTGAGGAAGCGGCGCACGTTTGGTTCTTGGTGATTTTTCAGAGCGTAGCCCGAGGCTCAGTTGGGATACTTGGCGAGGTCCACCTTGTCCCAGATCTCGCTCTGCAGCAGCGCCACATAGGCCTCTTCCGTGGTGCCTTCCTCAACGAGGCCGTTCCATTTTTCAACGAGGGCCTGATAGCGGGCAATCTTGGCCTCCGCATCCTTGATGCCTTTGTCCGTCAGGCGTTTGGGCAACTCGTGCAGGTCCTTCTCGACGAAGGCCTTGTTGGCCTCCACCAGATTGTCTGACGGCTCGATGATCTCAATGCCATCCGCCTTTGCCTTTTCCAGCGAGGCCTTCACCGAGTCCTCGAAGCGGTAGAGGATGGCAGCTGCTCCGTACTGGGCTGCCTCGACAAACTGCTTGCGCTCTTCCGGGGAAAGGCCGCTCCACAAATCAGCGCGCATGCTGAACGGGCTGACGCCGTTGAACGTGCCCTGATTGATCAGGGTGATCGACTTGATGACCTCGAAGAGATTGTAGGACTTCAGATCCTGAGGCGTGTTGTAATGCGCCTGCACGACGCCCTGGCTCATGGCTTCGAAGATTTCCGGCGCCGGAAGCTGCACCGGAATGGCACCCATCGCCTCGGCCCAGCGGGTGAAGGCGGCCCCGCCGGTTCGGATACGAAGGCCCGTCAGGTCTGCGGTGTCACGCACCGGCTTCAGCGTCAGCAGTTGATAGGCAGGAGTGGCGGAGCCCGCCAGATAGACCTCGCCCGCCCGGTCAAATTCGGCAAGGCATTCCTGGCAGGTGAGGATGTATTCCAGCGAGGCGGCCGACGACGCGCGGCCATTGGTGCCGATCAGGGCGAGTTCCGAAGGCAGGTTTGCCTCGACGAACTCAGCCGGGAAATAGGGCATTAGCACCGAGCCGATATCCACCATGCCGGACTGCAGGCCGGACACCATTTCTGCCGGGCTGACGAGACCGGATGGGAAGTCCTTTCCGGTGAAATTGCCGCCTGTTAGCTCTTCGAGCTTCTTCAGGAAGACCTTGTAGCCTTCCGCATTGACGTGGTTGGGGCCGAAGCCGCTGCTTGTGCGAAGTTCCGTGGCCGACAAGGCCGGAGTTGCGGTCAGTCCTGCAAGTATCAGCGCGCCGATCAGTGTTTTGCGCATCAGAAACCTCCTCCCGAAGTTCTGTCTGGATGATGCGGCGACGATTGCAAACCTCCCACGGGTCAGCAAGCGCGGCTGATGTGCCGTTTCACGCCGGCTGTGCCGGTTTCCGCTGGGTTCAGGCGAGCAACCGCTATTCCTCTCAAAATTGCGAGCTTGTGGAAAGCTGCCCCGGTAGAGGCCGGAACACCCGGCTGGCGGCGGAAAAGCCGTACACTCGTCTGTCAAACCGCAAGGGAGCGAGGGCACGGCACCCGCCTTTCAGCCTGTGCCGTGTTCCGAAGGACTGTGCCCGAAATGGCGGCGGAAGGCGCGGCTGAAGGCGGCCGGGTTGGAATAGCCCGTCCGGCGGCCGATTTCGCTCACGGGAAGATCCGTGTTCTGCAGCATGTCTTCGGCTGCGGCCATGCGGATTGACGTCAGATATTCGGAGGGCGTGACGCCGTAGTGCTGGCGGAAGGCCTTGAGCAGGCTGTCTTCGCTGACACCCGCACGCCGGGCGATGTCCGGCAGCTTCACCTGTCCGGCATATTCCATCCGCATCATTTCTGCGGCGGTCAGCGCTGAGCTGACCTCATCGTTGCTTGCGGCGGGTTGCGTTGTTCTGGCAGACAGAAGCTCATAGGTCTGGGCAAGGATTTCCAGCGACTGGCCGTAAAGGCTGAGCCGCCGCAGAAAACCGGACTGGCGGCCCTCCAGCAGCGAGGCCGTGAGCCGTCCCACAGCCAGCGGCAGCGGGTGATTGGCCACCGAAAAGCGGTGCTGCACATGGCAGGAGGTGTGAAACGTCCGCAGCAACTCACCCGGGCTTTCGTCCAGGTCCGAGGCAAGGTCCGACAGTTTGTCCGGGTCGAGCCAGATCTGGATCACCCGGTGCCGGGTGGGCCGTGTGAAGGTGACGAGCTGATGATGCCTGCCTTCCAGCGCGAAGATCCGCAGGCTTTCGCCACGCGCATCCGCATCGCCACGCCGGAAATAGGAGCTGGCGAAATTGCCGTGATGCATGCAGGAAATGTTGATGCCCGACTGTTCGACCTTCATCCAGCCAGGCGTCTCGATCGTCAGGTCAACGAGCCGCAGCATCAGGCCGGGGGCTATCTTCTCGTCCCAGAACCGGCTCTTGCGCAGGCTGGGCTCGATGCTGCTGGAACAGAAAACCCGCGCTCCGTCCGGATTGCCGTCTATGACGAAACTCACCCTCTCATCCTCCCAGATCAGCGAGTTTTCAATTTCGGAACAGTGTTTTTCTTATGCTTGACTAGACCGCCTGTCATTGCAGCAGGAGATCTTATACCAATGCTCGATGAGCTTGACTCATCGAGCATTGGTTAAGCCCGTGCGGCGCTTGAGCATTTTCAAGGCGTGATGCGTCAGCATCGAAAGCCTTGATATTACTGTTCTTGAGACAAGGATTACGGAAAACTACAGACCTGTCCAGCCTGGATGCAGGAGAGCGGGTTTCTGCCAGCTTCCGAGGGGCCTGTCTCGTCATGGCTGGGTCAGGTCCGTGCAACGCCAAAGTCTTTCCAGGGCTTGATGTGCCGGGGGCGGCGGCAGCATATCCTGCAGCCCGGCCGACGTACGGGAAAACCCTGATGTTGCCATCTGCCGGACCGGGGCCTATACCCCGGCCATGGACACTTTGCCCCCTTGCCCCGAATGCCGCTCTACCTTCACCTATGAAGTGGAAGGCACCCTGACATGCCCCGAATGCGGGCATGAATGGCCGCTGGCCGCCGCCGCCGAGGCGGGCCTTGAAGTGCGCGACAGCGTCGGCAACCTGCTCGCCGATGGCGACACGGTGACCCTGATCAAGGACCTGAAGCTCAAGGGCTCTTCCAGTGTCCTCAAGATCGGCACCAAGGTCCGCGGCATCCGCCTCGCCGACAGCGACCACAACATCGACTGCAAGATCCCCGGCATCGGCCCGATCGGGTTGAAGTCCGAGTTCGTCAAAAAGGCGACGTGAGGGGCCGAGGCTTTCCGTCTTCCGGTTTCCGGATGTGTTTTTGAAGCTGCCTTTGTGCCGGTGATGCCGGTGCGGGGCGGCTTTCTTGTTTTCGGACGGCGGCGCGGGGTGCAGTTACGGTTCTCTGCATGAGGTTGACCGTGGAAACCTGCTGTCAGAAAGGAGATTTTGGGCTTCCTTATGTCAGACGATTTTTCCGCGCGCGGCCACCGGAAGCAGTTCAGGGACGGGCCGTCCGGCTCCGATTGCCATTACATGGTCCACCATATTGGTGACCACACAAGCATGGTTCGGCACGATGCGTAGCCGGTCGCCGACGGACAGGCCAATATTGCCGGAACTGACGAGGCGGCCATGCTCTTCCGACAACTGATCTATCAAAATATCATCGCGGCCCAGCACATGACCATAACCATTGAGACCGAGGAGGTCTGAGGTCAACGTCTTCGATCCTGCATCGATGATTGCCCGGTTCGGTGCCGGGACGGAGACAACGGTGGCGAGTACGGTCAAGGCGCAATCATCCCAGCCGCAGACGCCGCGCGTGACAAGGGACCTGTCGTTATAGACATAGGTTCCGGGGCGGTACTCGGTCGTTACCGGTGCTTCTGCCGCATGCATCATTGAGGGCGTGCCACCCGACGTGATCACCGGCACGGCAATGTCTTGCGCCTCAATCCGGGCTTTCGCCTCCGCCATGAAACGCTCCACTGCTACCTCCCCGCCTGCTGGCGGATAGGTCATGAGGCCGCCGAAGACGAGGCCTGGCGATCTATGTATGTGTGCAGCAAGATCCGCCGCCACAGCAGGTGAGACAACCCCGCAGCGATTGGCGCCGGTGTCGCATTCCACCAGCACGGTAAGCGGCTGGGGCCCGTCCTGAAAAATACGGGCAAGGCCGTCAGCGACAGCCTGACTGTCGGCCACCACGGAAAGCTTCACTTTCGTCGCCAGTGCCTTCAGGTGTGCAAGCTTTTCGGTGCCAACGATGTTGTAGGTGATCAACACGTCGGTGACAGCGGCACTGCCAGCGATCATGGCTTCGGCTTCCGAGACTTTTTGGCACGTAATGCCGGCCGCACCAGCAGCCAGTTGCATCTCGGCCACAAGGGGCAGCTTATGCGTTTTGATATGAGGCCGGACTTTCAAGCCGTGCCGGTCCGCATAATCCTGAAAGCGCTCGATATTGGCTTGGGCGATATCGAGGTCGATCAGGACGGCAGGGGTGTTGGCGGCGGCGATGTCTGACGGCGAAAACGGCATGAAATCCTCGATACTCGCAAATGCTGCATTGCCAAAAATTGCGCCGCTCTCCAGCACTGCATCAATTATTGGCCATGCCTATTGACAAGACATCCTCCATGGGAGTTGATATGTCAATCCGATAAAACAGACATATGTCCAGTATATTGGATTTAAAAGAAACGCATAATCCTAGGGGAACATCATGACCATGTCCTGTCGCGCCGGCATTGTGTTGCTGGTCGCAGCCTCCTTCCTTTCCACCCCGGCTCTTGCCAATGGCAGCAAGCTTGATGAGGTCCTGGCGCGTGGCCATCTCGTCCTTGGTACCGGCAGTACGAATGCGCCCTGGCACTTCAAGAGTGCCGATGACAAGCTGCAAGGCTTCGATGTCGATATGGGCCGCATCGTCGCTAAGGCGCTGTTCGGGGACCCGGACAAGATCGAGTATGTCAACCAGTCCTCCGATGCCCGCATCCCCAACATCACCACCGGCAAAGTGGATCTGACCTGCCAGTTCATGACGGTGACCGGCGAGCGTGCTCAGCAAATCGCTTTCACCATTCCCTACTATCGCGAAGGCGTTGGCCTGATGCTCAAGGCTGACGGCAAATATGCCGACTACGCGGCACTCAAGGCTGCCGGCTCATCCGTTACAATTTCGGTCCTGCAGAACGTCTATGCCGAAGCCATGGTCCACGCCGCATTGCCGGAGGCCAATGTCGACCAGTATGAATCTGTCGACATGATTTACCAGGCACTGGAGGCCGGCCGTTCAGATGCCGCCGCCACTGACCAGTCCTCGCTTGCCTGGTACATGACTCAGAACCAGGGCCGCTACAAAGATGCAGGCTATGGCTGGAACCCGCAGACATATGCCTGCGGCGTCAAGCGCGGCGACCAGGATTGGCTGAACTTCGTCAACACCGCGCTCCACGAAGCGATGACCGGCGTCGAATTCGACTTCTACGCCAACTCCTACAAGACCTGGTTCGGTAAAGAACTGGAGCCACCGCAGATCGGCTTCCCGGTCGAGTACAAGTGAGCCCCGGCTTGTTTCATTGGGACGGAGGGCTGTTGCCCTTCGTCCATTCTGACACCGCTATGGCAGGATGACGCCGTGGGCTACTCGCTCAATTTCGCCGCCGTGTGGCGGAGCTTCGACCAACTTCTGGAAGGCCTGCTGCTCAGTCTCGGCCTGGCTTTCGTTTCCATTCTGATCGGCGCACTGATCGGCCTCTTTGCCGCCTTCGCGCTGATCTCCAAGAGCAACTGGGTCAAAGCCCCAGCTGCGGCTTATGTCACAATCATCCGTAACCTGCCGATCCTCGTGCTGGTCCTGTTTGCCTATTTCGCGCTGCCGCAAATAGGTGTCCGGCTTGGCAAGATGGAGAGCTTCGTTGCGGTGCTCGCGATCTATTCGGGGGCCTATCTCGCCGAAGTGTTTCGCGCCGGGCTGTTGTCTATTCCCAAGGGGCTTACCGAAGCCGGGCTGGCCATCGGATTGACACCGATGCAGATCCGCAAGTCGATCATCGCACCGCTGATGTTCCGCAACGTGCTGCCGTCACTGTCGTCGACGATCATCTCACTGTTCAAGGACACGTCGCTTGCAGCCGCCATCGCGGTTCCTGAACTGACCTTCGAGGCGCGCAAGATCAATGTCGAGACCTTCCGCGTCATCGAGACCTGGATCGTCGTGTCGGGTCTCTACGTCGCCACTTGTTCCGTGCTTGCAGCGCTGATGCGTGCCGCCGAGCGCCGCCTAGCCGTTCCGAGGTGATGTGATGACGGACTTTTCCGCGTTTTTCGAACAGGTCTGGCTGGCCCGCACCGTAATCCTCAAGGGTCTCGGCGTCACCGTGTCGATCTCGCTGCTGGCGATCATGGCAGGCTCCATGCTGGGTGTCTTCGTGGGTCTGTCGCTGGTCTACGGCAACAAGGCACTGCGCTTCGTCGTGCGCGCCTACACCGACTTCATCCGGGGAACACCGGTGCTCGTGCTGGTTCTGGCGAGTTATTATGTGCTGTCGACCATCGGCATCAAGCTCGGCCCCTTCCAGGCCGGTGTGCTGGCACTGGCAATCTTCTGCTCGTCGCATGTGGGTGAGATTGTTCGTGGCGGTTTGCAGGCTATCCCAAGAGGCCAGACGGAAGCCGCCAAGGCGATCGGCCTGACCTTCAGCCAAACCTTTGTCTATGTGCTCTGGCCGCAAGCGTTACGGCAATTCCTTCCCGCCTGGGTCAATACTGCTGCCGAAATGGTCAAGGCCTCGACGCTTCTCTCGGTCATCGGGGTCGCTGAACTTCTTTTGCGTACCCAGGAGATCATCTCCCGCAACTTCATGAGCCTGCAATTCTATTTTTTAGCTGGCCTCCTTTATTTAGTCGTCAACTACAGCATCGAGCGCTTCGGTAAATATGTCGAGCGCAAGACCGCCGTTCCGTCTTAAGGCTGCATGTCATGAGCAAGGTACTTCTCGAAATCCAGGGGCTGCGTAAGCAATATGGTCCGCTCGAAGTCTTGAAGGGTGTCGATTGCACAATGCGCGAGGGCGAGGTGATTTCGATCATCGGTTCGTCGGGCTCCGGAAAGACCACGATGCTCCGCTGCATCAATATGCTGGAGGAATTCCAAGGCGGTCATATCCGGCTCGCCGGAGAAGAGATCGGTTATGAATATGCTGGCGCCGCCCGCAGGCGGAAGAGCGAAAGAGAAATCGCCCGCCAGCGCGCCATGACCGGCATGGCCTTCCAGCAATTCAACCTCTTCCCGCACATGACGGCGCTGCAGAACGTGATGCTTGGCCTTGTCAAGGTCAAGAAGATGAGCCGTGACGAGGCACATGCCGTCGGCGAGAAGTGGCTCGACCGCGTCGGGCTCGCCTCGCGTGGCGGCCACTATCCCGGGCAGCTCTCGGGCGGCCAGCAGCAGCGTGTTGCAATCGCTCGCGCCATCGCGATGGCGCCGCAGCTGATGTTGTTCGACGAGGTGACGTCAGCGCTCGATCCGGAACTGGTCGGTGAAGTGCTGCAGGTCATCAAGGGGCTCGCGGCCGACGGTATGAGCATGCTGCTCGTGACCCACGAGATGCGGTTCGCCTACGAGGTCTCCAGCCGCGTGATCTTCATGAACCAGGGCGTGATCTGCGAGGAAGGCGATCCGAAGGAAATGTTCATCCGGCCGAAGACCGAGAGGCTGGCCGAGTTTTTAAAGACATCCAGCTTCAACTAAAAGAAAAGAGAGAATGATATGACGATCAAACGTTACGGCGCAGGCGAAACCGGCGCAGGCGGACAGCCCCTTCCTTTCGCGCGTGCCGTCGAAGCGAATGGATGGCTTTACGTTTCCGGGCAGGTGCCGATGGAGAAGGGCGAGATTGTGCGCGGCGGCGTCGTCGCCGAGACCCGCAAGGCGATCGAAAACCTGATTGCCATTCTGCATGAGGCCGGTTACGGCATCGAAGATGTGGTTCGTGTCGGCGTCTGGCTCGACGACCCGCGTGACTTCTGGAGCTTCAATGGTGTGTATGCCGAGTACTTCGGTGCCAACCCGCCAGCTCGCGCTTGTGTTCAGTCGCGGATGATGGTCGATTGCAAGGTAGAGGTCGACTGCGTGGCCTATCGCGCCGACCGCGCCTGACGGAAATTCTGGAGAAAAGCATGACCGAGGCGGCAGCCGATACGGTATCGCGGCGGACGAGGGGACTGGATCGGGCCTTCGAGATCCTGGAGTTCCTTCGCGTGAAGCGGCAGCCCATGCGGCCGAACGAGATCGCGATTGAGATCGGCGCTCCCCGCTCGTCGGTTTATGAGCTGGTCAACCTGCTGCTCAGCCACGGCATGCTTGAACACCAGGGTGGTGACGGCCGGGTCTTCCTCGGCCGCCGCCTCTACTTTCTCGGCACAGCCTATGCTGAGCAATTCGACCTGATGCGTGAATGCGACCGTATGCTGGTACGGCTGGCCGAGGAAACCCGCGAGACAGCACAGATGTGTCTGCTCGAAGGTTGCAAATACACTGTTGCAATGATGCGTGAAGGCATCCGGCCCTTCCGTATTTCTTCCAATGTCGGCGAACTGGTCTCCATCGCCTGGACAGCGTCTGGCCGCTTGCTCGTTTCCCATTTGAGCGACCAGCAGATCCTCGACCTCATTCCGCCGGAGGATTTTGTTCTGCCGAGCGGCCGGCGCATGGAGCCTTCGGATTTCATTGCACAGGTTCGCCAGGCAAGCCGCGACGGTTTCTTCACCTTCAATAGCGAAGTGGAGAATTTCACCCATTGCTTCGCTGTCCCGGTTTTCCAGGCTGACGGGGCCTGTATCGCGACCCTGTGTCTTGTCACCCCCCGGGAAGACGGTTTGCGCAATCGCGCGGCTTATCTCGAAAGCCTGCTGAAGGCCGCCAACGAAATCTCCGAGAAGCTCGGTTTCCATAGCGAGCGGGCCAAGCTCACCATCGCTGGCTGATCCAATCTTGCAGATCCGGGGAGCCCTCACTTCTCCGGCATCACCGTTGTTCCTCTATCTTCGCAGCCAAACAGCACATCTTTACCGGCCTGGGTTCAGGGGCAAGCGATTGCATCCGGATACAAGCAAAAGCAGAACAAGCTGGCTGGGTTTGTTGCGGCAAAGCGTCAGATTGTAACGAAGCGGTGCTGCGCTCCCGCCGGATTGTGGCAACGAACGGGGGCGGGGATAGCAGAGCCTGCTTCCACTGCATTCTCAAGGGGCGGGAAGCTGACTGTAATACCAAGGCTTTCGATGCTGACGCATCACGCCTTGAAAATGCTCAAGCGCCGCAAGGGCTTAACCAATGCTCGATGAGTCAGGCTCATCGAGCATTGGTGTAAGGTCACGCAGCTCCAGTCAAACAGGTTCTTCCGAACTTTTTGCAAGCGTTATCTGATGACTGACAAAACCGTCCGGTCCAGCGATATGAAGATCGAACGCCGCAGCCATGGGAACGGGTTTGTGAGGTTCCGCGCCGGATAGCGACAAGCTAAGGCCATGGCCGATTGCGGGGGCTGTGCTGGCAAGGCATCCGGCCCAGACCGTTTGAATTGCGCGATGGCTATGCCCTGCGATGATACGGCACACGCTGCTGTTCTCGATCAGGCGCGCAAGAGCATTCGCGTTGTGAAAGCCTGGGCTGTCGATATGGGGCGCTCCGGTTGAAAAAGGCGGGTGGTGGAGCGCCAGGAGCAACGGCTCTTGCGACGAGCCAATGATGTCTGCGAGCCAGTCCAGCCGCGCGGCATCGAGGCCGGGACGGCCATCTGGCAAAGTGCTGTCCAACGCGACCAGCCGCAGACCGGCAATCCGGGCTGTATAGCTCAAATGACCGGGCGCAAATGGAACCCAACCATCGAAAGCTGTTCGAAAGGCCACTGGGTCGTCGTGGTTGCCCGGCAATGGCCAAAGCGGCACCGGGGTCTGATGCAGGACCGATAGCGCATGCGCGTAGCCTCTCGCGCTGCGGTCGATGATGTCTCCGGTCAGCACAATCGCGTCCGGACGGGGATCCATCGCGGCGATTGTCGAAAAGGCCATTTGGAGCGTTGCTTCCGGGTCGTGAAGCGGATCTTTCCCATCATCACGCAAATGCAGGTCGGTCAGCTGTGCGATCAAGGCCATGGGCTTAGCCCGAGAATGCGCTGCTGCCCTGCCGCGCAAGCCAGAGGTTGACCGCCAGCAGGATGCCCGAGGTGATGGTGATCGCAATGACGCTCATTGCCATTCCGGTCTGGACCGAGCCTTGCTCGAACTGCGAAAAGACGAAAGTGCCGACAGTCCGCATTCCGGCGGGCGCAAGCATGATCGACGCTACCAGCTCGCGCGAGGCGATGGCAAAGACCAGCATCATCGCCGCGATCAGTGAAGGCGCCATAAGCGGCAGCGTGACATGTCTGAGCGCCTGTACCTGGCTGGCTCCTGCCACGCGGGCTGCATCGTCAAGCGAACCCGATATCTGCCGCAAGCGCGCAACGGCATAGCGGATCGGGTAGGGCAGCAGAATGCCGGTATAGGCGATCAGCAGGATCATGGCCGTGCCATAGAGCGAGACAGGCAGGTACGGTGAATTCCAGAACAGGATGATGCCCACCGCGAGCACGATGGCAGGGATCGCATTGGGCAAGACCGACAAACCGTCCATGATCGCCCGTCCGCGCCCGGTTCCGCGCACCACGATATAGGCGACGAGTCCCCCAATGGCGGCGCTTGCGAATGCCGTCAGAACGGCCAGCCAGCCGCTCGTGATCAGCGCCTGCGTGGCGCGGCTGCCGGCGCGAAAGAGCGGCTCGTAGTGGCGCAGGTCGAAATTCGACCAGCGCAGCCCGCCCGAGATCGTGCCCGTGACCGAGGTGACCGCAATCGCGGCAAGCGGGATCACCACGCCGATCAGGGCTACAAGCGCAAACAGCCCCAGCACGGGCCAGCGCCAGTGTCCGAGACCCGCCTTATCCAGATCCGCAGGCTTGCCGGTCTGGCTGATGTAGGAGCGCCGGGTGGCGATCCAGTTCTGCAAGATGAAAGCCGCGAGCACCATCGCCATCAGCAGAACGGAGCCGAGCGCCGCGCCCGACAGGTCGATGGGCCAGTCCGACAGGCGCGTGTAGATACCAGTTACCAGCACCTCGAAGCCCGTGCGCGCGGCCAGGGCGGCGGGGGTGCCGAATTCCTCGATCGACATGGCAAAGACGATCAGCATGCTCGCGGCAATTGCCGGGATCGACAGTGGCAAGGTAATCAGAAAGAACGCTTGCAAGGGTTTTGCCCCATGCACGCGGGCTGCCGAAGCAAAGCGCCCGCCGACCATTTCCAAAGCGCGGCTGACCGCGAAATAGACCAGCGGAAACAGGTTCAGCGTCATCACGAAGGCCACGCCCGTGAAGCTGAACAGGAACCGCCCCATGTCGAAGCCCGCAAGCTGAAACAGATAGCCGCGCGGCTGAAGGATCATCATCCATGCAATCGCGGCAATGAAGGGCGGGATCAGGAACGGGATCAGGAACACCACATCCCAGATCCGCGCACCGGGCACATGAAACAGACCGCGCAGGATGCCGATGGGCAGCCCGAAGATCAGGCAGCCCATCATCACCGAAAAGGCCAGCATGAGCGTATTGCGGGCCTGCATCAGCAGCCGGTCGTTTTCGGTCAGGATGACCAGTTTCGAAAAGGCCCCCACGAAAGATCCGCGTGCAAAGTCGGGAAAGACCGCCTGCAGCAGGATGAACAGCACCGGCAGCCCGACAAGGATCACGAGCGCGGCGGCGGCGATAAAGGTCAGCAATGATTGTCCGCGCGCCATGAACAGGCCTTTGATACATAAATATGTTTGGCCCCGGACGTCACCGGGGCCAAACACATGGCTTTAGGGTTTGCTCAGCGGTTGGTCACGGTTGCATTAAACCGTGCGATAATCTCTTCGCGCCGTGCGGCAACAGCGCTTTCATCCACCTCGATCACTTTCAGATCCGCAATGCCCGGACGCAGCCCCGCGACATCGGCACGCGCGGGCATCATCCATGTCGCGGCGACCAGTTTCTGCCCAGCGTCGGACAGCACGAAATCCACGAAGGCCTTGGCCGCGTCGGGATTGGAGGTAGAGTTCAGGATCATCATTGGGCGCGGCGCAATCACAGTGCCGCTTTCGGGCACGATCACCTCGATGGTTTCGCCGCCAGCGGCCTGTGCGTAGCTGATGTAATCGACCGCGCCAAAGACCACAGCCTTCGCGCCTTGCAGCACCGGGTTCAGTGCCGCAGCATTCGGACCGGGTACAATCATCTCGTTGGCGGCAAGCGCTGCGAGCAGGGTCCATGCCTCCTCGCCCATCGCGGTTTCCAGGCCGGCGATCAGGTCGAAGGCCGAGCCCGATTGCGCAGGATCGGGCATGGTGACCAGACCGCGGTAAGCCTCGCCCGACAGATCAGTCCATTCGGCAGGGCGCGGTGCGCCACTCTGGGTGTTCCTGACCATCGCCAGCGCCGAAATGCCTTGCGCGGTGTAATGGCTGTGCTTGAGGAAATCCGGCACATTTTCAGCATTGGGCGAGACATATTCCATCAAGAGGCCGCGTTCATGCATTTCCACAGCCGAACCCCAGCTTGCCGACACGACGACATCGGCCTGCGGGTTGGCCTCTTCGGCTTCAAGCCGGGCCATGACCTGTCCGGTCGTGCCTTGGAACACATTGACCGTGATCCCGGTTTCGGCCTTGAAAGCTTCAGCCAGCGCATCGGCCAGACCACCTGGGCCGGCGGTGTAGAAAGTCAGCGTATCAGCCTGGGCAAAGCTTCCGATCAAAGCAAAGCAGGTTGCAAAAGCAGTCGTGCGAAGCATGGGGTTCTTCCTTGTGGAGTCAGTGAGGAAAGACACGCAGGCGATCGGGATCAATCGACAGCGGAATCTGCGTGTTCAGTGCAACCGCGCGATCTGCCGGGCACACCAGGCTTGCGGTGGTCTCGTCCAGTCCCAGATGCAGCAGGTACCGGTCGCCCTGGAACTGACAGCGCAGCACTTTCGCCATCAACGCGCCCTCGGAGGCGGGGCGAACAGCCGTGCGCGGGATCAGGACGCGCGCAGGCCCCTCGGGCGACGAGTTCGCCAGATGGGGCAGGTTCAGCCGGTCATGGTTGCAGGTAAAGCCGTTCTGGCGGGATATATGCCCCTCGATCAGCGCCCCGATATTGAGGAACTGCGCCACTTCGACAGAAGCCGGGGCCGAGAAAAGCTGTTCAGGCGAGTCGATTTGCGCGATTTCGCCCCCCAGCATGACCGCCACCCGGTCGGCGATGGTGAAGGCTTCGGACTGGTCATGGGTCACATAGATTGCCGACAGTCCCAGATCACGCAGCAACCCGCCGATTTCCAGCGCCAGCCCCTCGCGCAACTCGCGGTCAAGGTTGGACAGAGGCTCGTCAAACAGCACCAGGGGCGGCTCGGCGACAATTGCACGGGCCAGCGCTACACGCTGCTGCTGGCCGCCTGACAATGTGCCGGGAAAGCGGTCTGCCAGATGCTGCAATCCCACGCGCTCAAGCGCGCGCTTGGCCCGGGTTTCGCGGTCGTTCCGTCCCAGCTTGCGCATCCGCAAGGGGAAGGCCACATTGTCGAGCACGCTCAGATGTGGCCAGATGGCGTAATCCTGAAACACCATCCCGATACCGCGGGCCTCGGGCGGGGCGTTGAAGCCGCTGCCATCGACCACGCGCTGACCCGCGATCTCCATCTGGCCGCTGGTCGCGCTTAGCAGCCCTGCTGCGATCCGTAACAGTGTCGTCTTGCCACAGCCCGACGGACCAAGGAGGGCGACGACCTCACCCGGTGCGAGGGCAAGGTCGATGTTCCCCAAGACCTTGTTGGGGCCAAATGATTTTGCGATCTGTGTCGCGATCAGCGCCAGAGAGCGATCGACTGGTAGGGGCTGTAACATTCCGCATACCTATTCGGGCTTTGTTACAGTTTTGCGTCGGTCAGTCCTTTTCGCGCGCCGCATCATGACGTCTAGACATGCTCTGGCCGAAACCTTGTTTGAGTGGGCGATCAAAAAGTATCAGGCATATCCGCCTGTACCGCGTCCGGCTCAGAAACTGGCGGTGATGTGCCGCCAGGCGCCGTCAAGGCTTGGGGTGACCCACCAGGCGCCGGAGAAGTCGCCGCCGCTCATGTAGAGGCTCGGGCAGGCGACGACCTTCAGTCCGGCCGCGCAGGCGGAAGCGACGCCGGCTTCGCTGTCCTCGAAGGCGAGGGCCGCGCCGCTGGCAATGCCGAGCCGCGCCAGTGCCAGCAGGTAGACGCCGGGCGCCGGCTTCTTGGCTCCGGCCTCGTCGCCGGCGGCGATCACGTCGAAGATTTCGCCCGCCGGGTGTCGCCACAGGGCCCGGCACAGGGCGTCGACATTCTCCGGGCTGGTGGTGGTGGCGACGGCGAGCCGCAATCCGTGGACGCGTGCCTCGGCGAGGAGGGAGAGGACGCCGGGCCGGGCCTGCAACGCGCCCTCCGCAACCATCCGGCCGTAGCGGCGGGTCTTGTCGGCGTGAAGGCGGACGATGTCCACGTCCTGCGGCAGGGCGAGGCCATGGCGGTCGCGATAGGCGCGGATGCGCTCCTTGCCGCCGGTGACGGCGAGGAGCCCGCCATAGGTGGTCCTGTCCCAGTGCCAGCCGAGCCCATGGGCGGCGAAGGCGGCGTTGAAGGCGGCCCGGTGCAGCTCTTCGGTCTCCGCCAGCGTTCCGTCGACATCGAAGATCAGCGCGGCTGGACCCGGCCGCCCGCCGCTCATCCTTCCGCCCCGGGAAGGGCAGTCGCCGCGGCATCGCGGATGGCGCGGATATTGGCGCCGTAGACTTCGGGCCTCTCCACCGAACCGCCCTTGAAGACAGCGGAGCCGGCGACCAGCACATCCGCGCCGGCAGCGGCGGCGAGGGGAGCCGTCTGCCGCGTGATGCCGCCGTCGACCTCGATATGGATCGGGCGGTCGCCGATCAGGCGGCGCAGGCGGCGCACCTTCTCCAGCTGGGAGTGAAGGAACTCCTGTCCGCCGAAACCCGGGTTGACGGTCATCACGCAGACGAGGTCGGCCATGTCCAGCAGCGGCGCGGCCGCCTCCACCGGCGTGCCCGGGTTGAGCGCGAGCCCCGGCCGCAGGCCATGGCCGCGGATCGCCTGCAGCGTCCGGTGGATATGGGGCCCGGCCTCGACATGGGCGGTGAGGATGTCGGCACCGGCGTCGGCGAAACCGGCCACGTAGGCGTCGACCGGAGCGATCATCAGATGCACGTCGAGGGTGCCGCCGACATGCGGGCGCAGGGCGCGCACCGTGGCGGGGCCGAAGGTGATGTTGGGCACGAAATGCCCGTCCATCACGTCGACATGCACCCAGTCGCAGCCCTGCGCCTCGATGGCGCGGCACTCGGCGCCGAAGTTGGCGAAGTCGGCGGACAGGATCGACGGCGCGATCCTGATGTGGCGGAGGAAGCTCATGGCTGCGCTCCTTCGCCGGCCTGGCCCGCTGGCGCGATGTCGAGGCCGCCCCGGAACACCCGGCTGGAGCGGATGTCGCTCTCCTCGATCAGGCTCAGTGTCTGCGCGTCGAGCGGCCCGCCAGCGCCGTCGAACAGCCGGTTGGCCTGGCGCAGCCGCGCCCGGTCGAAGGCATTGCGGATGGAGCGGGCATTGGCGAAATGCGGCTGGGTCCGGCGCAGACGGATATAGTCGGCCAGCGCCGCACCGGCCGCCTCCGACAGCTGGTAGTTCTGCTCGGCCATCATGAGCCGGGCGATGCGCTGCAGTTCCTCGTCGGTATAATCGGGGAAGTCGATGTGGTGGGCGATGCGCGAGCGGAAGCCGGGATTGGAGCCGAAGAACCGGTCCATGCGGTCGGCATAGCCGGCGAGGATCACCACCAGGTCGTCCCGATTGTTCTCCATCACCTGAAGCAGGATCTCGATCGCCTCCTGGCCGTAGTCGCGCTCGTTGTCGGGCCGGTAGAGATAATAGGCCTCGTCGATGAACAGCACGCCGCCCATGGCGCGCTTCAGCACCTCGCGGGTCTTCGGCGCGGTATGGCCGATATACTGGCCGACCAGATCGTCGCGGGTGACGCTGACGAGATGCCCCTTGCGGACATAGCCGAGCCGCTTCAGCAGCCCGGCCATCTTCAGCGCGACGGTGGTCTTGCCGGTTCCCGGATTGCCGGTGAAGGACATGTGCAGCGTCGGCGTCTCATGGCTGAGCCCGAGCGAGCGGCGTGCCCGCTCGACCAAGAGGAGAGCGGCCGTTTCACGGATACGCTGCTTCACCGGCCGCAGGCCGATCATGTCGCGGTCGAGCTCGTCGAGCAGTTCCTTCACGCCGGAACTCTCGAACTCCCCGCGCAGGTCGACCGTCGCGGGCGGTGGGGCGGTGTCGGCATCCATCGGTCACTTCCTTTTGGCTGGACCTTTTGAAACGGGGGCAGGGGGCGGCGGGCCGTCCACTGCCGGTCTTGCGCTTGGGAGGTCAGCGGATCACGTCATGGGTGTAGCGGATCGAGCGGCCCTCGGCCTCGGTCCGGCGCATCACGAGTGCCGGCTCGTCGCCGGGCCGGTTGACGATGAAGCTCATGGTCACCGTCTCGGCGCCGCGCGTGCTGTCGAAAGCATTGACGCGGATATAGGTCTGCGGATGCGCCTTGCGGCAGGCCTCAAGCTCCATCATCACGCCCTTGGCGTCGCGCAGGTCGAACATCGGGTTGCCCCACATGTTCCAGTAGGTGTTCCGGGGATGGGGATCATCGGTGTATTCGAGCCCGATTGCCCAGCCGCGCGACAGGCAGTAGTCGACCTGGGCGGCGATCTGTTCGCCGGTCAGGTCGGGCAGGAAGGAAAAGCAGCCCTGTGTGATGCGCATGGTCTTGCTCCTCAAACGGCGACCGCGGGCGCCGGGACGAAGTCCGACGTGTCGGTCGAGGTGTAGTTGAAGGTGATGTTGCCCCAGGTATCGAGGGCCGCTTCCAGCGGCTTGCACCACTTCGCCGCCGCGCGAAGGATCTCGGGCCCCTCGGCGTCGATGTTGCGGCCTTCGTTGCGGGCCAGCACCATGGCCTCCAGTGCGACGCGGTTGGCGGTGGCGCCGGCCTGGATGCCCATCGGATGACCGATGGTGCCGCCACCGAACTGCAGCACCACATCATCGCCGAACAGCGAGAGAAGCTGGTGCATCTGGCCGGCATGGATGCCGCCCGAGGCCACCGGCATGACCTTCTTCAGGTCCGCCCAGTCCTGCTCGAAGAACAGGCCGCGCGGCAGGTCAACCTCGTTGCGGGTCTCGCGGCAGACATTGTAGTAGCCCTGCACCGTCATCGGGTCGCCCTCCAGCTTGCCGACGGCCGTGCCGGTGTGCAGGTGGTCGACGCCGGCAAGCCGCAGCCACTTGGCGATGACGCGGAACGAGATGCCGTGGTTCTTCTGGCGGGTATAGGTGCCGTGGCCGGCCCGGTGCATGTGCAGGATCATGTCGTTCTGCCGGCACCATTCCGAGATCGACTGGATTGCGGTCCAGCCGACGATCAGGTCGACCATGACGATGACACTGCCGAGCTGCTTGGCGAAGTCCGCCCGGCGGTACATTTCCTCCATCGTGCCGGCGGTGATGTTGAGGTAGTGCCCCTTCACCTCGCCGGTTTCGGCACTGGCCTTGTTGACCGCCTCCATCACGTAGAGAAAGCGGTCGCGCCAATGCATGAAGGGCTGCGAGTTGATGTTCTCGTCGTCCTTCATGAAATCGAGGCCGCCCTTCAGGCCCTCATAGACGACCCGGCCGTAATTCTTGCCCGAAAGCCCGAGCTTCGGCTTGGTGGTGGCGCCGAGCAGCGGCTTGCCGAACTTGTCGAGCCGCTCGCGCTCCACGACGATGCCGGTCGGCGGGCCGCGGAACGTCTTCACATAGGCGACGGGCAGCCGCATGTCCTCCAGCCGCGCCGCCTTCAGCGGCTTGAACGAGAACACGTTGCCGATGATCGAGGCTGTCAGGTTGGCGATCGAGCCTTCCTCGAACAGGATCAGGTCGTAGGCGACATAGCAGAAATACTGTCCGGGCGTGCCCGGCACCGGCTCGACCTTGTAGGCCTTGGCCCGGTACTGGTCGCAGGCCGTCAGCCGGTCGGTCCACACCACCGTCCAGGTGGCGGTGGAGCTTTCGCCGGCCACCGCCGCCGCCGCCTCGATCGGGTCGACGCCCTCCTGCGGGGTGATGCGGAACAGGGCGAGGAGATCGGTCTCCTTCGGCTCGTAGTCGCCGTCCCAGTAGCCCATCTGGGCGTATTTCAGGACGCCGGCCTTGTAGCGCTTCGAGGCGTCGGTAATCCGCGTGTTGCTGTCGTCGGCCATCATCTGCTCCTTCATGCTGCCTTGCTGGGGGAACGCCGTGGATCGAGTGCGCCGGATGCGTAGCGCCGGGCCATGTCGTCCATGGGCACGGCCTTGATCCTCGAGGCATGGCCGGCGGTGCCGAAGGCCTCGAAACGGGAGCGGCACAGGTCGCGCATCGCGTCCATTGCCGGCTTCAGGAATTTGCGCGGATCGAATTCCCGTGGGCTCGTCACCGCGATGCGCCGGAACTCGGCGGTCATCGCCATGCGGCAGTCGGTGTCGATGTTGACCTTGCGCACCCCGTGGCGGATGCCGCGGACGATCTCCTCCACCGGCACGCCGAAGGTCTGGGGCATCTCGCCGCCATGGGCGTTGATGATGTCCTGGATGTCCTGGGGCACGGAGCTTGAGCCGTGCATGACGAGATGCGTGTCCGGCAGCCGCGCGTGGATCTTCTCGATCACGTCCATGGCGAGAATGCCGCCGTCGGGCTTGCGCGTGAACTTGTAGGCGCCATGCGAGGTGCCGCAGGCGATGGCGAGCGCGTCGACGCCGGTGCGGGCAACGAAGTCTACAGCCTGGTCCGGGTCGGTCAGGAGCTGCGAATGGTCGAGCTTGCCCTCCGCGCCGTGCCCGTCCTCCGCTTCGCCCTCGCCGGTCTCCAGGCTGCCGAGCACGCCGAGCTCGCCTTCCACGCTGGCGCCGACTGCATGCGCCATGGCCGCCACTCTGGCGGTGATGGCAAGGTTGTAGTCGTAGGATGCCGGTGTCCTGGCATCGGCCATCAGGCTGCCGTCCATCATCACCGAGGTGAAGCCGTGGCGGATTGCCGAGAGGCAGGTCGCCTCGTCATTGCCGTGGTCCTGGTGCAGGCACAGGGGAATGTCCGGGTAGAGCGCCGCGAGCGCCTCGACCATACGGGCCAGCATGATGTCGCGGGCATAGCTGCGGGCGCCCCGGCTGGCCTGCAGGATCACCGGCGCGTCGACGGCCTGCGCCGCCTCCATGATCGCCAGTCCCTGCTCCATGTTGTTGATGTTGAAGGCGGGCACGCCGTAGCCATGCTCTGCGGCATGGTCGAGGAGCTGCCTCAGGGTGATCAGTGCCATGTCGTTCTCCCGTCAAGACGCCGCATCGGCGCGCAGCAAGGCCTGGACGCCCGGAAGCGGGCGCCCCTCCAGCCACTCCAGAAAGGCTCCACCGGCGGTGGAGACATAGGTGAAACTCTCTGCGGCCCCGGCTGCATTGAGCGCGGCAACCGTGTCGCCGCCGCCTGCCACGGTGACGGTCTGCCCGGCATCGGTAAGACCGGCGGCGAGGCGGGCGAGCGCCAGGGTCGCCCGGTCGAAGGGCTCGATCTCAAAGGCGCCGAGCGGGCCGTTCCACAAGATGGTGCGCGCCGTATCGAGAATCCGGGCGAAGGTGGCGAAGGCCTTCGGGCCGGCGTCGAGGATCATTGCATCGGCCGGACAGGCGTCCGCCGGCACGATCTCCGCCGGGGCATGGGGCCGGAACTCGCGTGCCACCACCAGATCCAGCGGCAGGTGGACGCGGCAGCCATGCGCCTCGGCGATGGCGAGGATCTCCTGGACGGTGCCGGTCTGGCCGGGCTCGTGCAGCGAACGGCCCATCGGCATGCCGCCGGCAAACAGGAAGGTATTGGCCATGCCGCCGCCGACGATCACATGGTCGAGACGGGTTACGAGGTGTTTCAGCACGCCGATCTTGCTCGACACCTTCGCCCCGCCGACGATTGCGACCGAGGGGCGTGCCGGCGCTTCGAGCGCGGCGGCGAGTGCGGCGAGTTCCTCCATCATCAGCGGCCCGGCGAAGGCCGGCAGCAGGCCGGCGATGGCCGCCGTGCTGGCATGGGCGCGGTGGGCGCAGGAAAAGGCGTCGTTGACATAGAAATCGCCGAGCGCCGCAAGACGCGCCGCAAGCGCGGGGTCGTTGCGCGCCTCGCCTTCCTCGAAGCGGATGTTCTCCACCAGCAGCACCTCGCCGGGCCGCAGCCGGGCCGCGGC
The DNA here is from genome assembly GCF_055685825.1 of Pannonibacter sp. CBAS1226. Lineage (NCBI taxonomy): Bacteria > Pseudomonadati > Pseudomonadota > Alphaproteobacteria > Hyphomicrobiales > Stappiaceae > Pannonibacter > Pannonibacter sp. CBAS1226. The sequence continues at coordinate 121,505 of NZ_JBVOUO010000003.1, forward strand.
CTTGACCGCCTCGTCCAGTGTGGCGAAGTCCACGGCGCATCCGAGCGCCGCTGCAAGATCGCCGGCAATCGCGGCCAGTGACGCGCGCTCGTCGCGGCCCGTGGGCCGGCCGAGATGCGACAGGACGACAAGCGCCGCGCCGCGTGCCAGCAGGGGGCGCATGCCCTGCGCGAAACGGGTGAGGCGCGTCGCATCGCTGACCCGTCCACCGGCCATCGGCACGTTGAGGTCCGCCCGTACCACGAGCCGCCGGCCGGCCACCTCAGCCCCGGTGATCGCGGCGATGGTCACGCCCGTCTGCCGGGCGCGTTCCGATCCGGTGCGGCCGAGACCGCTGCTTACACTCCTTGCGCGCATTTCATCCCCTCCCAATCTGCCGCGCGGCCGCAACGACGGACGGCACGGTGATGTTGAAATGCTCGTAGAGCCGGGCGGCCGGGGCCGAGGCTCCAAACCCGCTCATGCCGACGAAAGCGTCAGTTGGCCTCAGCATGGTCCCGTCCCAGCCCTGGCGGAGCGCAGCCTCGATGCCGACGCGCGGCGCCTCGCCGAGCACCTCGGCGCGATAGGCGGGGTCTTGCGCGGCGAAGAGCTCGAAACAGGGGGCGGAGACCACGGCTGCGGCGATACCTGCCGTGGCGAGCTGGTCCGCGGCGGCGGCTGCAAGCTCCACCTCCGAGCCGGTGGCGATCAGCGTCACGTCGCGCCGGGCCGGCGCGCGCAGCAGATAGGCACCGCGGGCGCTGGCATTGACCGCCGCGCTGCCGCGCAGCAGCGGCAACGCCTGGCGCGACAGCACCAGCAGGCTCGGCCGCCGCGTCTCGGCAAGCGCGATCTCCCAGACCTCGGCAGTCTCCACCGCATCGCAGGGCCGCAGGACGAGAAGATCCGGAATGGCGCGCAGGCTGGCGAGATGCTCCACCGGCTGATGCGTCGGTCCGTCTTCGCCAAGGCCGATGGAGTCATGCGTCATGACATGGATGACCGGCACGCCCATCAGCGCGGCGAGGCGGATCGACGGACGGGCATAATCGGCAAAAGCGAGGAAGGTGCCGCCATAGGGACGTACCAGGCCGTGCAGCGCGAGGCCGTTCATGGCGGCAGCCATGCCATGCTCGCGGATGCCGTAGTGGATGTAGCGGCCGGCATAGTCGCCGGGCCGGATCGCGGTCATGTCTTTCGGCCGGGTGAGGTTGGAACCGGTCAGGTCGGCCGAGCCGCCGGCCACAAAGGGCAGCGCGCCGGCGACGACCTCAAGAGCCATCTCGCTGGCCTTGCGCGTTGCCACCGCCGGCTGCTCGTCAAGCAGCCGCTGCTTGTGCTCCCGCATGGCGGCCGTCAGGTCACCGGTGTCCCGCGCAAGGGCCGCGGCGAAGGCGTCGCGGTTCGGCGAGCCTGCCAGCCGGTCGCGCCAGGCGGCATGCGCCGCCGCACCCCGTGCCGCGATCCCGCCCCAGGCCGTGTAGATAGGGGCGGGGATCTCGAACGGTGCGTGCGGCCAGTCGAGCGTCTGGCGCGCCGCGGTGATCTCGTCCGGCCCGAGCGGGGCGCCGTGCACGTCGTGGCTGCCCTGCTTGTTGGGCGCGCCGTAACCGATGACGGTCCGGCAGCAGACGAGGCTGGGGCGCGGATCGGCGCGGGCCGCTTCGATGGCACACGCGATCTGCTCCCGGTCGTGTCCGTCGCAGTGGACCACGTGCCAGCCTGCGGCGGCGAACCGGGCGCCCTGGTCGGTGGAGGTGGAGAGGCCGGTGCTGCCGTCGATGGTGATGCGGTTGTCATCCCACAGCACCACGAGGCGGCCGAGCCGCAGATGGCCGGCCATGTCGATGGCCTCGTGGCTGATCCCTTCCATCAGGCAGCCGTCGCCGGCGATCACATAGGTCCAATGGTCGACGAGGCCGGGAAAGCGGGCGGCGCCCATCCGCTCGCCCAGAGCCATCCCGACGGCGGTGGCAAGCCCCTGGCCGAGCGGGCCGGTGGTGACCTCGACACCGAGGGCATGGCCGTATTCCGGATGGCCGGCAGTGCGGCTGCCGAGCTGCCGGAAGGCGCGGATCTGGTCCATTCCCATGTCCGGATAGCCAAGCAGATGGTTGATCGCATAGAGCAGCATCGACCCGTGCCCGGCCGACAGCACGAAACGGTCGCGGTTCGGCCAGCCGGCCGCCGCCGGATCAAGGGTGATGAACCGGTTGAAGAGCACCGCCGCGACATCCGCCATGCCCATTGGCATGCCGGGGTGGCCGGAACCGGCCATCTGGACCGCGTCCATGGCAAGGGCGCGCAGGGCATTGGCCATGAGCCGTTCGTTGGCCCGCAGAAGCTGGGTCATCATCATCTGTCCTTTTCAGAGGGCGCGGCAGCTGCCAGGCGGGTCAGGCCCGCTTGGCGTCGCGGATCAGCCGCTCGATCAGCGGCGTCAGGATCAACTGCATGGCGAGATCCATCTTGTTGCCCGGAATGACGATCGAGTTGGCCCGGCTCATCCAGGAGCCGTGGATCATCGCCGTCAGGTAGGGGAAGTCTATGCCACGCGGGTTCTTGAAGCGGATGACCACGAGGCTCTCGTCCGGCGTCGGGATCCAGCGGGCGATGAAGGGGTTCGAGGTGTCGACCACCGGCACGCGCTGGAAGTTGATGTCGGTCTGGGTGAATTGCGGGCAGATGCAGTGCACATAGGCATGCATGCGGCGCAGGATCGTGTCTGTCACCGCCTCGGTCGAGTAGCCCCGATGCGCCCGGTCGCGGTGGATCTTCTGGATCCACTCGAGGTTGATCACCGGCACGACGCCGATCTTCAGGTCCGCATGGCGGGCGATGTCGACGTCATCGGCAACGACGGCTCCGTGCAGCCCCTCGTAGAACAGCAGGTCGCTGTGGTCCTGGAACGGCGCCCAGGCGGTGAAGTTGCCCGGCGCGACGCCGGTTCTTGCGGCCTCGATCTCGTCATGGACATAGGTGCGGGTGCGCCCGCGGCCGGTCGCGCCATACTCGCGGAAAACTCGCTCCAGCTCCTTGAGCTCGTTGGCTTCGAACGAGAAGTGGGAGAAGGTGAAGTCGCCCGCGGCGACCCGGCGCTCCAGTTCCGCGCGCATGTCGGCGCGGTTGTAGCGGTGAAAGGCGTCACCCTCGATCGACACCGCGGTTATGCTTTCCCGCCGGAAGATCTGGTCGAAGGTGGTCTTCACCGTCGAGGTGCCGGCGCCCGAGGAGCCGGTGACCGAAATGATGGGATGCTTCTGGCTCATGGGGGGTCAGCTCCGGAACAGGCCGCGCTTGCCGAACAGGGCGGCATCGCCAGCCTCGGCAAGGTCGTGATAGGCGGTGACGCGGGCGATCTTCTCCGCGCTGCCGAAAACGAAGGGAGTGCGGCCATGCAGGCTGGCCGCGGACTGCCGCATCAGGTCGTCGACACCGTCGGTGGCGCTGCCGCCGGCTTGGGTGACCAGAAAGGCGATCGGCGCGCATTCGTAGAGGAAGCGCAGGCGGCCTTTCTCGTAGCCCTTGCGCCGGTCGGCCGGGTAGAGAAACACCCCGCCCCGGGTGAGGATGCGATGCGCCTCGGCCACCAGCGAGGCGACCCAGCGCATGTTGAAACCTTGCCCGTTGCGGCTGAGGGCGCCGGTCACCATGTCGTCGATGAAGGCCCGGACCGGTGCGTGCCAGTGATGATAGTTCGAGGCGTTGATGGCGTATTCGCTGGTCCGGGGCGGGATCGCCATCTTCGCGGCGGCCGGATGGAAGCAGCCCCGGTCCCGGTCCAGCGTGAACTTCAGCACGCCCTCACCATGGGTGACGACCAGCAGGGTCTGCGGGCCGTAGATGATGTAACCGGCGGCGATCTGCTCGCTTGCCGGGCGCAGGAAGCTCGCCTCGGCGCTGCCGGCGGCGGGATAGACCGAGAAGATCGTCCCGATCGATATGTTGACGTCGATGTTCGACGAGCCGTCCAGGGGATCGATGGCAAGCGCCAGACTGCCGCCATCCGACATCTGCAGGATGCTCTCCTGCTCTTCCGATGCGAGGTAGCGGACGGCGGAACCGCGCAAGCCGTCGATGAAGGCTTCGTCGGCGATCACGTCGAGCAGCTTCTGCCGGTCGCCGTCCGCGTTCTCCTCGCCGGAACTGGCGCCGAGCTCGCGGGCGGGGTCTCCGGCCGCGATGAGGCGGGACAGGGCCGCACCGGTGCGGCAAAGACGTTCCAGCACGTCCTGCAACGCGGCCGGAACGGCGAGTGCCGGCAAGATCTGCTCCTCGGGCCGCATCGTTTCCTCCCAGATGTGCTGCCTTGGTCGCGCAGTCTTGCCTTGCCGGATCTTTCGTGAAAATTTAATAATTCTTATTTCTGAGAAGGATTTTTTGAATGTACCATCTGGACGCGGTGACGCTGAAGCAGTTGCGGGCGCTGGCTGCCGTCGATCGCCACGGCAGCATGGCGGCGGCGGGCGCCGCGCTCGGCCTGACCCCGCCTGCGGTGCACAGCCAGCTCAAGGCGCTGGAACAGGCCTTTGGCCTTGCCCTGCTGCATCGCAGTTCCGACGCCAGCGGATCGAGCCTCACGGAAGAGGGGCGGGTATTGCTGGAGGCCCATGTCCGGATCGATACGGCGCTGTCGCAGGCGGCGCAGGAAATCCGCGCCCTGTCGGAGGGGCTGGCCGGGCGGGTGACGCTCGGGGTCGTCTCGACGGGCAAGTATTTCGCGCCGCGGCTGGTCAAGATCCTGCACACGCTGATCCCGAACATCGAGCTGGTGCTGCGCGTCGGCAACCGAGACCAGGTCATCCGCGATCTCGAGAATCGGGCGGTCGATCTTGCCATCATGGGGCGCCCGCCGCGCCAGCCGCTGGTCGAGGCGTCGGCGCTCGGGGTGCATCCGCACGGGCTGATCGCGCCGCCGGATCATCCGCTTGCGGGACGCCAGGCCCTGTCCGCCGCCGATCTCCTCGGCGAGACGCTGATCTCCCGCGAGCCGGGGTCGGGAACCCGCATCCTGATGACGCGCTATCTCGACCGGCTGGGCGACGGGCAGGTGTTCCGCCTGGTGGAGATGGGCTCCAACGAGACCATCAAGCAATCGGTGATGGCGGGGCTGGGGCTTGCGTTCCTGTCGCTGCACACGGTGACGGAGGAACTGCGCCACGGGCAACTGGTCATGCTGGCCGCGCCGCAACTGCCGATCCTGCGCCACTGGTTTCTGGTGCACCGGGCGGAGTATCCGCTCCGGCCGGCGGCGAAATCCGTCGCCGAGGCTGTTCTCGGGCTGAAGGGCACCTATTTGCCGGCAGTCGACGGGGTTTCGCATGACGTCTGAGCGATGCGGTGCACGGCGCCCATTTCCACGGCCGCGCCGGAGAGGTAAGGTGCTGCCTGGAGGAAGCGATGGCCCAGCAGATATCATTTGATCCGGCGCAGCACCCGGGCGCGCTCAGCGACGAGGTCTGGATGGAGGTGCTGTCCGCCGTCGACCGGACCTATGCCGACCTTGTCGAGTATCAGGGACGCCTGGAGCGGCAGAATGCCGAACTCGAGGCGATGCGCCGGTTCCTGGCCTCGATCCTCGCCTCCGTGTCGGACGTGCTGATCATCCTCGACCGCAACGGCGACATTGAGGAAACCTCGGCCTCGCTGCTGCGCCATCTTGATGTCGACCACGACCGGGTGACCGGGCGCCCGGTGGCCAGCCTGTTTGCGCGGGACGAGCAGGCGGCGCTGGCCGCCGCGATGACGCGGGTGATGCAGACCCGCCAGCCGGAAACCATCGAGGCGCATCTGGTGGCGGAGGCCGGCGCGATGCCGCTGGAGCTGAACCTGGCGCCGCGTCTCGACGAGCGTGGCCGACTGGCCGGCCTCGTCCTGTCCGGCCGCTCGGTTGGCGAGCTCCGGCAGGCCTATTCGGCGCTGGCCCGCAGCCACGACGAGCTGAAATCCGCCCAGGCGCAACTGGTGCGCAACGAGAAGCTGGCCTCGCTCGGCCGCCTGCTGGCCGGTGTCGCCCACGAGCTCAACAATCCGATCAGTTTCGTCTATGCCAATGCTCATGCGCTGGAGCGCTACACCGGCAAGTTCGAGACCTATTTCCAGCGGGTCCAGGAAGGGGCCGGGCGCGAGGAACTCGTCATGCTGCGCGAGCAATTGCGGCTCGACCGCGAGGTGCGCAACCTGCGTGAGGCGGTGCAGGGCGCGCGCGAAGGGGCCGAGCGGGTGCGCGACATCGTCGAGGACCTGCGGCGCCTGTCCGCCGACGGCACGGGCGAGATGGTGCCGTTCGATCTGGTTGAAACGACGGCGGTCGCGGCGAACTGGGTGTTGCGCGGTGCCCGCAGGCCGGTCGCCGTGGCGGTCTCCGGCCGCGAGCGTCTGATGGCCATCGGCCGGCCGGGGCACATCCAGCAGGTGATCATGAACCTCGTCCAGAATGCGGTCGACGCACTGGAGGGGCAGGAGGACGCGCGGATCGAGATCCGCCACGAACTGGCCGATGGATACGCCCGGGTCAGCGTCAGCGACAATGGCGCGGGCGTGCCGCCCAGCCTGCAGCACGAGATCTTCGACCCGTTCTTCACCACCAAGCCGGTCGGCAGCGGCACCGGGCTCGGCCTGTCGATCAGCCACAAGATCGCCGAAGAGCATGGCGGCCGCCTGCGTCTGTGCCCGGCGGGCCGCGGCGCCTGTTTTCAACTCGATCTGACCCCTGCGGAGGACGGCGGGCGATGAACCTCCTTTGGCTGCAAAGTGCGGGATGCGGCGGCTGCACCATGTCGCTGCTCTGCGCGGAAAATCCCAACGTGTTCGAGCTTCTGTCCGACGCGGGGCTGCGGGTGCTGTGGCATCCCGCGCTCAGCCTGGAGACGGGTGCCGAGGTCAGATCACTGCTCAGTGACATCGTCGAGGGACGCCTGGCGCTCGACATCCTCTGCGTGGAAGGTGCCATCGCGCGCGGGCCGCGCGGCACCGGCCGTTACCAGATGCTCTCCGGAACGGGCGTTTCCATGCTCGACTGGGTGCGCCAGCTCGCCCCGCTTGCCGGCCATGTCGTTGCTGTCGGCTCCTGCGCGGCCTATGGCGGCATCACTTCGGCCGGCGGAAATCCCTCCGATGCGGCGGGCCTGCAATACGAGGGCACCCATTCGGACGGCATCCTGGCGCCGGATTTCCGGGGCCGGTTCGGCCTCCCGGTGGTCAACGTCGCCGGCTGCCCGACCCATCCGGACTGGGTCAGCGAGACGTTGCTGCTGCTGAAGGCGGGCGTCTTCGGCGCGGACGACATGGACGCGCTCGGCCGGCCGAGATTCTATGCCGACCATCTGGTGCATCACGGCTGCCCGAAAAACGAGTTCTACGAGTACAAGGCAAGCGCGCGGGAATTGTCCGAGATCGGCTGCATGATGGAGCATCTGGGCTGCGTCGGCACCCAGGCGGTCGGCGACTGCAACATCCGGCCGTGGAACGGGGAGGGCTCCTGCACGCGCGGCGGCTATCCCTGCATCGCCTGCACAGTGCCGGAGTTCGAGGAGCCGCGCCACCCCTTCACCGAGACGCCGAAGATCGCCGGTATCCCCGTCGGCCTGCCGTCCGACATGCCCAAGGCCTGGTTCATGGCACTGGCCTCCCTGTCCAAGGCGGCAACGCCGCAGCGCATTGCCCGCAATGCGGTTGCCGACCGCGTCATGGTTCCACCGACGATCCGAAAGCCGCGCAAATGAGCGAAGGACGCCTGATTGTCGGCCCCTTCAACCGTGTTGAGGGGGATCTTGAGGTGCATCTTGATCTGGAGCAGGGGGCTGTCCGCAGCGCCCGCGTCAATGCGCCGCTCTACCGGGGCTTCGAGCGCATGCTCGAAGGCAAGGACCCGCGCGATGCGCTTACCATCACGCCGCGCATCTGCGGCATCTGTTCGATCAGCCAGTCAGCCGCCGCCGCCCGTGCGCTGGCGGACGCGATGGGCCTTGCCCCCTCGCCGCAGGGCCTGCTGGTGGCGCAACTGATCCATGCGGTGGAGAATGTCAGCGACCACCTGACCCATTTCAACCTGTTCTTCATGCCGGATTTCACCCGCCCGGCCTATGCGGCGCGGCCCTGGCACGGGCAGGCGGTGTCGCGCTTCACGGCGATGGAGGGCAGCGCCCAGCGGGCGGCGGTCGAGGCGCGGGCCGGGCTGATGCATATCCTCGGCATGCTGGCGGGCAAGTGGCCGCACACGCTGGCGATCCAGCCGGGCGGGGTCACTCGCGCGCCTGGCCCCCGCGACAAGGTGCGGCTGGCAACCCATCTGCGCGCCTTCCGCCGCTATCTGGAGACAGTGGTGTTCGGAGCGGAGGTCGAGGCTTTCGCGGAACTTGGCTCCGCCGGTGAGTTGATGCGCTGGGCGGGCGGAGATGCCGGCCTCTTCCTCGAGATCGCCGCCGATACGCAGCTTGCCGGACTGGGGCGCGGCGCCGGACGCTATCTCAGCTTCGGCGCCTATCCGCTGGCAGATGGTTACGGGTTCCGCCCCGGCGCCTGGGAGGGCGGGCTGAAGCCGCTCGACACGGGCGCGGTGATCGAGGATGTCAGCCATGCCTGGATGCTGGGCGAGGCGGTGCATCCGCTGGCCGGGGCAACCCTTCCGGACGAGGACATGCGCGAGGACGCCTACAGCTGGTGCAAGGCGCCGCGCCTGTCGGGGCAGCCGATGGAGACCGGAGCGCTGGCGCGGCAGGTGGTCGACGGCCATCCGCTGGCGCTCGACCTCGCGCGTCAGGGCGGCGTTCTGGCGCGGGTGACGGCGCGCCTCCTTGAAATCGCCCGCACCCAGATCCTGATGGAGCGCCTGGTCGCGGCCATCGAGCCGGGTGCCAGCTTCATGGTCTCCGGCCGCCTGCCGCAGCGGGCCGTTGGTGTGGGCCTGGTTGAGGCGGCGCGCGGGGCTCTCGGGCACTGGCTGCGGATCGAGAACGGACGGATCGCCGGCTATCAGATCATCGCCCCGACCACCTGGAATTTCAGCCCGCGCGATGCCGCCGGCGTTCCGGGGCCGCTGGAGGCGGCGCTGGTGGGCACGCCGGTGCAGGAAGGGGAGACCACGCCGGTGGCGGTCCAGCATGTGGTCCGTTCCTTCGATCCCTGCATGGTCTGCACCGTGCACTGACGCAGGAGGCGGTCATGGTCAAGGGCTGGATCATCCGGGTGCGCGGCCAGGTGCAGGGGGTCGGCTTCCGGCCTTTCGTCTGGACGCTGGCCCGCCAGCATGGCCTGCGCGGCTTCGTGCTGAACGATCCGCAGGGGGTGCTGATCCATGCCGCCAAAGCGGGCATCGATGAGCCGGGCATGGAAGAGCCGGGTCTCGATGCCTTCGCCCTGGCGTTGCGGACGCAGGCGCCGCCGCTGGCCCGCGTCGATGCGGTCGAGTGCCAGCCGGCCGGCTTCAGTGACCTGCCGCTGACCTTCGACATCCGCGCTTCGGCCGGTTCGGGCGCCGAAACCCGGGTGACGCCGGATGCGGCCACCTGTGCCGCCTGCGCGGCGGAGATCGCCGGACCGGGGCGCCGCCGGGGCTACGCCTTCACCAATTGCACCCATTGCGGGCCGCGCTATTCGATCCTGCGCAGCCTGCCCTACGACCGCGCCCGCACGGCCATGTCGGTCTTTGCCATGTGCCCGGACTGCACGGCGGAGTATTCCGACCCTGCCGACCGGCGCTTCCACGCCCAGCCGATTGCCTGCCCGGCCTGCGGACCGAGGCTGTCCTATGAGGAGGACGGGCGCGAATGCCCCGGCGATCCGCTGACGCTGGCGGTGGAGCGGCTGCGGGCGGGCGGGATTGTCGCGGTCAAGGGGCTTGGCGGCTTTCATCTGGCCTGCGATGCCGGGAATGCCGGCAGCCTCGCCCTGTTGCGCCGGCGCAAGCGCCGCCCGGCCAAGCCCTTCGCGCTGATGGCTGCAGAGGCACATCTTGCGGAGATCGCCGAGCTGTCTCCGGCGGCACTGGCGCTGCTGCGCGACCCCGCCGCGCCGGTGGTGCTCGTTCCCTCCCGCCGGGTGCTGCCCGAAGCGGTGGCACCCGGCATGACCTCGCTCGGCGTCATGCTGCCCTACACGCCCTTGCATCATCTGCTGCTTGCCGCGTTCGGCGGCGTGCTGGTGATGACCTCAGGGAACCTCTCCGGTGAGCCGCAGGTGACCGGCAATGATGAGGCGCGCGAGAAGCTTTCCGCCTTTGCCGACGGGTTCCTGCTGCATGACCGCGACATCCTCCGCCGTCTCGACGACGGGGTGGAGCGGGCGGAGCCGCCGATGGTGCTGCGCCGCGCCCGCGGACGCGTTCCCGGCACGCTGCCCCTGCCGCCCGGGTTTGCGGCCGGGCCGCAGGTTCTGGCGCTGGGCGGCCAGATGAAGGGCGCCGTCTGCCTCGTCAAGAACGGTCAGGCGCTGCTGTCGCAGCATCTCGGCGACCTCGATGATGCCCTGACGCTGGACGAATTCCACAAGGCCATCGCCGACTGCACGGCGCTGTTCGACCATCGGCCCGGCCGGGTCGCCATCGATCTGCACCCGGACTATCGGGCAAGCCAGGCGGGCGAGGCGATGGGCCTGCCGGTGACCCGCGTCCAGCATCACCACGCCCATCTTGCCGCCTGCCTCGCCGACAATCTCTGGCCCCCGGATGCGGGGCCGGTGGCCGGGATCGTGCTCGACGGCACCGGCCTTGGGACCGACGGCACGCTGTGGGGCGGCGAGGTGCTGCTCGGCGGCTATGGCGATTTCGAACGGGTCTGCCGGCTGCGCCCCGCCCCGCTGGCCGGAGGCGACCGCGCCGCGCTGGAGCCCTGGCGCAACCTGCTGGCGCGCCTCGGCCAGGCAGGGCTCTCCGGCGGTGCGGAGGATTTCTCGCAGCGGCTGATGGCGGGCCGCCCGGTGGAACAGGTGCGCGCCGCCCTGCGCGCGGGGATCAACGCGCCGATGTCCTCCTCCGCCGGGCGCCTGTTCGATGCCGTCGCCGCCGCTCTCGGCCTTTGCCCCGAAGTGCAGAGCTATGAGGGCGAGGCGGCGATGCGGCTGGAGGCGATGGCGGTGAGCGCGCCCGCCTATCCTTTCGCGGCAAGCGCGGGGGAGATCGACCCCGCACCGATGATCCGCGCGCTGCTTGCGGATCTGGCGGGCGGCGTGGCTCCGGCACGGATCGCCGGTGCGTTCCATGCGGGTCTTGCCCGCGCCTTTTGCGCGCCCGCCCGCCACCTCGTCGAGACGGGACGGGCGCGGGCCGCCGTCCTCACCGGCGGCTGTTTCCAGAACGCCCGGCTGCTGGAGGCCTGTCAGGCCGAACTGACCGGTCTGCCCGTGCTGGTCCACCGTCAGGTTCCCGCCAATGACGGCGGCCTTGCCCTGGGGCAGGCCCTCGTCTGCCTTGCCCGCGCCGGAGCGGAAGCGGGCTGACCGCCTGACCCTGTCCGGCGGTCAGGGTCTTGACATGCGCCGGACGCGAAAAATCCAAAAAATCAGATCAACAGATTGATATAAAACAAGTATTTTTTATTTCTGCGACAGGTGTTTTTGTGCAGGCGCGGGGAATGTCCGGCACGGCATCATCGCCTCGGTACGGTCGAAACACGACATTTCACGCACCGAGGGAGGACACCTTGTCGCAAGTCGAAACCTTTTACGACGTGATGCGGCGCCAGGGCATTACCCGGCGAAGCTTCATGAAATACTGCAGCCTGACGGCGGCCGCGCTCGGCCTCGGGCCGTCTTTCGTCCCCAAGATCGCCCATGCGATGGAGACGAAGCCGCGCACGCCGGTGATCTGGATTCACGGCCTGGAATGCACCTGCTGCTCGGAGAGCTTCATCCGCTCGGCCCATCCGCTGGCCAAGGATGTGGTGCTGTCGATGATCAGTCTCGACTATGACGACACACTGATGGCGGCGGCCGGGCACGCGGCCGAGGCGGCGCTGCAGGACACGATCGAGCGGTACAAGGGCAACTACATCCTGGCCGTCGAAGGCAATCCGCCGCTCAACGAGGACGGCATGTACTGCATCGTCGGCGGCAAGCCGTTCGTCGACCAGTTGCGCCATGCGGCGGAGCACGCCAAGGCGATCATCTCGTGGGGCGCCTGCGCCTCCTATGGCTGCGTCCAGGCGGCGGCGCCCAACCCGACCCGGGCAACGCCGGTTCACAAGGTCATCCTCGACAAGCCGATCATCAAGGTGCCGGGCTGCCCGCCGATCGCCGAGGTGATGACCGGCGTCATCACCTACATGCTCACCTTCGACCGGCTGCCGACGCTCGACCGGCAGGGGCGCCCGGCGATGTTCTACTCCCAGCGCATTCACGACAAGTGCTACCGCCGGCCGCATTTCGACGCCGGCCAGTTCGTCGAGACCTGGGACGACGAAGGCGCCCGCAAGGGCTTCTGCCTCTACAAGATGGGCTGCAAGGGACCGACCACCTACAACGCCTGCTCCACCATTCGTTGGAACGAGGGCGTCTCCTTCCCGATCCAGTCGGGCCATGGCTGCATCGGCTGTTCGGAAGACGGGTTCTGGGATCAGGGCAGCTTCTATGACCGGCTGACCAACATCAAGCAGTTCGGCGTCGAAGCGAACGCCGATCAGGTGGGCATGACGGCTGCGGGCGTCGTCGGTGGCGCCGTCGCGGTGCATGCGGCGGTCTCGGCGCTGAAGCGCGCGCAGAAGAAGACCCAGGACAAGGTGGAGGCTTGAAACGATGACTGCAACTCCGAATGGTTTCAACCTCGACACCTCGGGCCGGCGTATCGTCGTCGACCCGGTGACCCGGATCGAGGGGCACATGCGCTGCGAGGTCAATGTCGACGAAGGCAACGTGATCCGCAACGCCGTGTCCACCGGCACCATGTGGCGCGGCCTCGAGGTGATCCTCAAGGGACGCGACCCGCGGGATGCCTGGGCCTTCACCGAACGCATCTGCGGCGTGTGCACCGGCACCCATGCGCTGACCAGCGTGCGTGCGGTCGAGGACGCGCTGGGGATCACCATCCCCGACAACGCCAACTCGATCCGCAACATCATGCAGCTCAACCTGCAGATTCACGATCACGTGGTGCATTTCTACCATCTGCATGCGCTGGACTGGGTGAATCCGATCAATGCCCTGCGTGCCGACCCGAAGGCGACGTCGGAGCTGCAGCAGACGGTCAGCCCGAGCCATCCCCTGTCGTCGCCGGGCTATTTCCGCGACGTGCAGAACCGGCTGAAGAAGTTCGTCGAATCCGGCCAGCTCGGCCTGTTCAAGAACGGCTACTGGGACAATCCGGCCTATCTGCTGCCTCCGGAAGCCGACCTGATGGCGACGACCCACTATCTGGAGGCGCTCGACCTGCAGAAGGAAATCGTCAAGGTCCACACCATCTTCGGCGGCAAGAACCCGCATCCGAACTGGCTTGTCGGCGGCGTTCCCTGTCCGATCAACATCGACGGCGTCGGCGCGGTCGGGGCGATCAACATGGAACGGCTGAACATGGTCAGTTCCATTATCGACCTGTGCAACACGTTCAACCGCAACGTCTATATCCCGGACGTGATCGCCATCGGCGGCTTCTACAAGAACTGGCTCTATGGCGGTGGTCTGTCGGGCCAGGCGGTGCTTGCCTATGGCGACATCCCCGAGCATCCCAACAATTTTGATGCAGGGCAGTTGCACCTGCCGCGTGGCGCCATCATCAACGGCAACCTCAACGAGGTTCACGACGTTGATCCGCGCGATCCCGAGCAGGTGCAGGAGTTCGTCGACCATAGCTGGTACACCTATGCCGAGCCCGGCAAGGGCCTGCATCCCTGGGACGGCGTCACCGAGCCGCGATACGAACTCGGCCCGAAAGCCAAGGGCACCCGCACCAACATCGAGGAACTGGACGAGAGCGCCAAGTACAGCTGGATCAAGGCACCGCGCTGGCGGGGCCATGCCATGGAGGTCGGCCCGCTGGCCCGCTATGTCGTCGGTTACGCCAAGGGGCACGAGGATATCAAGAACCAGGTCGACGGCCTGCTCCGGACGATGAACCTGCCGGTTTCCGCGCTGTTCTCGACCCTGGGACGCACCGCGGCGCGTGCGCTGGAATCCGAATATTGCGGGCGCCTGCAGAAATACTTCTTCGACAAGCTGATCACCAACATCAAGAACGGCGACCAGTCGACGGCGAATGTCGAGAAATGGGATCCGAAGACCTGGCCGAAGGAGGCCAAGGGCGTGGGCATGACGGAGGCACCGCGTGGCGCCCTCGGCCACTGGATCAGGATCAAGGACGGCCGCATCGACAACTACCAGTGCGTCGTCCCCACCACCTGGAACGGCAGTCCGCGCGACACCAAGGGCAATATCGGGGCCTTCGAGGCCTCGCTCATGAACACCTACATGGAGCGCCCCGACGAGCCGGTGGAGATCCTGCGCACGCTGCACAGCTTCGACCCGTGCCTTGCCTGCTCCACCCATGTGATGTCGCCCGACGGCGGCACGCTGACGACGGTCAAGGTCCGCTGAGGAGGGAACCCCATGAACTACGCAGTCTTTCTGGGAGCCTTGCTCCTGTCGACCCCAGCCCTGGCCCATACCGGCCATGGCGGGACCTCGGGCCTCCTCGCCGGGCTCCTGCACCCGGTCCTCGGCCTCGACCATCTGCTGGCGATGGTGGCGGTCGGGATCTGGTCGGGTCTTGCGCTGCCACGGCATCCCTGGGGCGGGGCGGCGGCCTTCCTCGGCGCCATGCTGGCGGGGGCGGGTCTCGCCTTCGCCGGTGTCACCATGCCGGCGGTCGAGACGCTGATCCTCGCCTCGGTGGTGATCTTCGGCCTCCTGGTGCTGGTGGCGAAGCCCGAGATGCCGGCCGCACTCACGGCCGCGGCTCTCGTCGCGATCGGCTTCTTCGCGCTCGGTCACGGCCATGCTCATGCCAGCGAGGCTGAGGGTGGTGCCATCGCCTATGTCGCGGGCTTCGTCATCGCCACCTCGCTTCTGCATGTGGCGGGCATCGGCGTTGCGCGCGGTATCGCCGGCAAGCTGGTGCTGCAGCGCGTCCTGGGCGGCGCCATCGCTGCCGCCGGCCTGCTGCTGGCTGCATCATGAGGAGGCGGACATGAACAAGGACAGCCATGCCCTCGAGCTGGAGGCGGAACTCGCCACGGCCCAGCGGCAATCATCGGTCTATGTCTACGAGGCGCCGGTGCGGATCTGGCACTGGGTGAATGCGTCGGCGATCCTGGTCCTGTGCGTGACCGGGTACTTCATCGGCAGCCCGCCGCCCTCGGCCGGCCAGCACGAGGCCTATGACCAGTTCCTCTTCGGCTATATCCGCTTCGCGCATTTCGCCGCGGGGATGATCCTGACCGTCGGCTTTCTCGGCCGCATCTACTGGGCGATCTTCGGCAATCACCACGCCCGGCAGCTCTTCTATCTGCCGGTGCTGAACGGGCACTGGTGGCGCGAGATCTGGTTCGAGATCCGCTGGTACCTGTTCCTGGAGAGCGAGCCGAAGAAATATATCGGCCACAACCCGCTGGCCCAGCTCGCCATGTTCTTCTTCATCACGCTCGGCACCAGCTTCATGATCGTGACCGGCATGGCGCTCTACGCGGAAGGGGCGGGCCAGGGATCTTTGTATGACGATCTGTTCGGCTGGGTCATCGGCCTTGCCGGCAACACCCAGCGGCTCCACACCCTGCATCACCTCGGCATGTGGTGGATCGTGATCTTCATGATCGTGCATATCTATGTCGCGATCCGCGAGGACATCATGAGCCGGCAGTCGATCGTCTCGACGATGATCTCCGGTCACAGGACCTTCAAGGACGACCGCACGGACTGAACGTCCCGTTCGGGTGGCGGCCGCATGCCGTCACCCGAATCATACCGATATGCTGGAAGGTTTCTTTCCATTGAGCATGAGTTTTGGAAGAGTAATTTTCGGCTTATTGCGGCCACGTGGGGCGGGAAAGTCGCCTATCTCATTGTAATAACTGATAAATAATAATTTTCACCGGTTTGCGGAAAAACCTGCCGCGGAACCGACGGTTGGCCTAGTCTTCCCTCAAAGGGCGGAAAGCCCGCATGCCAGCACCGTTCCGGGGAGGGGAACATGCCAGCAACCAATCCATCATCCATTCTTGTTCTGGGCATTGGCAACGTCCTGTGGGCCGATGAGGGCTTCGGAGTGCGCTGCGTCGAGGCGCTGGCCTCTGCCGTCGCGCTGCCGGAGCACGTCCGCCTGCTGGATGGCGGCACGCAGGGGCTCTATCTCCTGCCCTTTCTGGAGGAGGCGGAGGCCCTTCTCGTCTTCGATGCCATCGACTACGGCCTGGAGCCCGGCACGCTGAAGCTGGTGCGCGACGGCGAGGTGCCCGCCTTCATGGGCGCCAGGAAGATGAGCCTTCACCAGACCGGTTTCCAGGACGTGATTGCCACCGCGCAACTGCTCGGGCGCTGTCCGCACAAGCTTACCTTGATCGGCTGCCAGCCGGTGGAGCTGGAGGATTACGGCGGCGGTCTGCGGCCGCAGGTCGCCGCGGCCATTCCCGGCGCGCTGGACCTTGCCCGTGCCGAACTGGCTGCCTGGGGCGTGGAGATCGCTGCCGGCCGCAGCGCTGCAGACCTTGCTGATCCGTCGATCCGCCGCACCGCCTATGAGCAGGGGCGCCCCTCGGCGGAGGAGGCCTGCCGCACCGGCGACGCCCGCTTCTTCCCCGGGAGCCTGTGATGTGCATCGGCGAGCCGGCGCGGCTCGTCTCGCGCAGCGGGATTGCCGGTGTGGCAATGATCGACGGCCGGGAGACCCTGATCGATCTCTCGCTGACCCCTGACGCAAAGGCGGGGGACTGGCTTCTCTGCTTTCTCGGCACGGCACGCGAGATCCTGGAGCCGGAAGAGGCGGCGGTGATCGCCGCCGCGCTGGAGGGGCTGCGGCGGGTCATGGCCGGACAGGATCCGGGCGCGGCCTTTGCCGACCTGGATGCGCGGGAACCTGAACTGCCACCCCATCTTCAGGCCGCTCTCGCGGCCGGTCACAGCCAGGGATGATCCTCATGCACGATCCATCCGGTGCCGCTCTAGCCTCCGGCGCCTCTCTCTCTCATCCGCTTCTGCGCCGTCTCGTCGACGATCTGGGCTGGCCGCTGCTGGCAAGCCTTGACGAGGTCTCAGCCTTCACGGCCCGGCCCGGAACCCACTGCCTTCTCGTTCCGGGTAATCCGGTCCGCAATCTGGAGACCGCCGATGCTGCGGTAATCCTGCCGGAACTGCGCATGGCGTTTCAGGGCGTGTTCGACTGCGCGCTTGTCGATGACGCGGTGGAGGCGGAGGTGCGCGAGATTTTCAAGGCCCTGAAGACGCCGGGCTTCCTGTTCTTTGCAGAAGGGACCTATCTCGGATCGATCCAGAAGATCCGCGATTGGGACGACTACATGGTGCACCTGCCGCGCCTGCTTGGCCTCAGAACTCCGGAGCGGATGCAATGAGCAACGGATTCCTGTTTCCACCGGCCGGGTTCGGGCCGGGTTCGCAGCCTCTCGACGACGAGGAACTGTCCTACATGGCGCTGCCGTCGGGCATGCGCACCTATGTGCCGCATCTGCCCGAGGTAGGAGATCCCTCGCAGGTCACGCCGGCCCTGAAGACGCTGGCCGATATCGCCGGGGCCTGCGAGATCGCCGCCACCGCCGGCGGTGAGCGCGCCGAGTTCGACCTGTCGGCCATGGACCCGGCGAGCCGGGCCCTGATGGCCGAAACGCTCGGACAGGGCGAAGTGTCCATGAAGCTGAGGGGCGTGCCGGCCCTGATGGTTCAGGAAAGCGTGTTCGCCGGGGTCTGGATGCTGGCGGGGGCGGGCATCGACCGCATCGAGGTCGGCCCTGTCCCGGCCGAGGCGGTCCGGCGCGCCCATGGCAGCGGAGCCCCGGCGCCGATGCTCTCCGCGCCGCGCCCGGCCGGCGTCGTCAACGCGCCCGCCCTGCTGGCGGAACTGGCGGACCAGTCCGCGAACTGGCGGTCCGGCGGGATGCCGCACGTAGTCAATCTCTCGCTGCTGCCGCATACGGAGGAGGATCTCCTGTGGCTGGGTGCGGCGCTCGGCAAGGGGGCCGTGACCATCCTGTCGCGCGGCTACGGCAACTGCCGGATCAGCGCCTGCGCCCTGCCGCAGGTCTGGCGGGTGCAGTTCTTCAATTCGATGGACACGCTGATCCTCGACACATTCGAGGTGACGGCCATTCCCGAAGTAGCGCTGGCCGCCCCGGAGGATCTTGCCGACAGCGGCGAGCGCATCCGTGAGGTTCTGGAGGCGATCCGATGACCCGGTTCGAGGGATCCTATCTCGGCGCCAACGACCGGATCAGTCCGCTGGCGATCATGGAATGCAAGATCTGCTGGACGCCCTACGATCCGGCGGAAGGGGACGACACGCGGCAGGTGCTGCCGGGCACCCCGTTCCAGGCGCTGCCGGAGGACTGGAAATGTCCCGGCTGCGATGCCCCCAAGCACCAGTTCATGGTACGGGAGGATCCGGGCTCGCCGGCCCTGATGGCCGAACAGGACATTGCCGGACGCACGTCGATGCTGGTCGCCGACTTCAAGGACGTCTGGCTGTCGAAGATGCGCGACGTGCCGCTGATCAATCAGGCGCTGCATGTCGAGGCGATCGGCTTCCGCCTGCATGAAGGGCGCCCGCTCGGCGTGCTGATCACGCCCTGGTTCATGAACCTCGTGCTGCTGCCGGGGCCCGGCGACGACTGGAGCGAACTGGTGCAGGGCACGAAGGAGGTCGTCGGCTTCCCGTCGGGCGACTACGAATTCCTGCATAACCGGCGCGATCTCACCGGCGGCTACAAGGCCTGTTCGCTGTTCTCGCCCATGGGCGACTTCAACAGCCAGATGCAGGCGCAGGACGTTGCGCGGGCGGTGATGATGGCGCTGTTCGATCCGGCGAACCGGGACGAGACCAACCGCGCGGCCGATATCCGGGCGGCGCGTGAGGCCGAACTGGCGCCGCCGCCCGGGATGCCCGAGGCGGGCAGTGAGGAGGATCCCGCCGGTGAACAGGGCGTGACGGAGACGGCGCCAAGCCGGCGCCGGCTGATCACTGCCGGCCTTGCCAGCGAGCCCGCGCCCGTTGCCGCGGCGCCCGAAACGGGGGAGCGCGACTGATGATGAGCGGGCAGGGCTTGACCATCTTGCTGAGGCGGCGGGGGGACGGGCTCGAAGCCCGCCTTGCCCGCGCGCCCGCCATGCCGGTGGAAGCCCTGCTGCTCGGCCGCCCGGTGGCCGAGGCGCGCCAGCTCCTTGGCCGCCTGTTCGGCCTGTGCCGCTGTGCCCATCTGGGCGCGCTGGACCTCGCTCTCGGGCTCGGTGCGCCAGATCAAGCCGGTCTTGCGGCCGAGATCCGGACCGATCACCTCGCCCAGCTCTTCGTCCATCTGCCGCCGCTGCTGGGGCTTGCGCCGCAGGCGCCGCCGCGCGCCGATCTCGAAACCGCCCTGCTTGGCGGGGCGGCGGAGCGCTTTGCCGCAGGCGACCTGCCGGGATGGCTGGCCTTGGGCGAGGGCGTGTCGCCACTCATGCGGCGCATCGCCAAAGCCTTTCCACCGGGGGAGGCGGATCCGGGCCTGCCGCCGCTCGGCCGCAGCGCGGCGCCGCGCCCCGGCGAGGCGCTGAATGTGCCGGCGGCGCGGGTGGCAACGCATCCGGTGCTGGCCGAAGCCGCCCGGTGCTACGGTTACGGGCCTCTCTGGCAGGCTCTCGGCCTTGTGGCCGACCTGCTGGCGCTGACTGTGCCCGGACACCTCGCCGCCGGACTGGCCGCCCCGTCCTGCGCATTGGTCCCGGCCGCGCGTGGCACCTATGCCTTGACCGCGACCGCGAGCGGCGGTCTGCTGATCCGGCTCGACCGGCTGACGCCGACGGACGATCTGACCGCGCCCGGCGGGGCGATCGAACGCGCCCTGGCGCGCCTCGCGCCGTCGCGCCATTGTCTTGCGCCGGTGGTGGTCAGGCTGCTCAATCCGTGCGAGCGGTTCCAGGTGGAGGAGGTGGCTCATGCATGAGATGTCGCTTTGCGAAGGCATCCGCCAGGTGATCGAAGGGCAGGCCGAGGCGCATGGCTTTTCCCGGGTCGCCGTGGTGCGGCTGGAAATCGGGCGCTTCGCCGGCGTCGAGCGGGCCGCGCTCGACTTTGCCTTCGACGTGGTGATGCGGGGCGGGGTTGCCGACGGCGCCCGGCTGGAGATCATCGACCTGCCCGGCCGGGCGACCTGCTTCGATTGCGCCGCCGAGGTCGATCTCGACGACCGGCTGGCGCCCTGTCCGCGCTGTGGCGGCGGGCGGCTGTTGCCCGTGGGCGGGGATGAAATGCGGATCAAAGACCTGGAGGTGAACTAATGTGCACGGTTTGCGGCTGCGGCGACAGCGTGACGAAGGACGGCGTGCCGATCGGCGAGCATCATCCTCACGATCACGATCACGATCACGATCACGATCATGGTCATGGTCATGGTCACCACCATCACGATCATCATCACCATTCTCATGACCACGGCCACCATGACCATCACCATCATGACCATCACGATCATGACCACCATCACTACGGCACGGGGCCGGCAGGCGTTTCCGTGCCCGGCCTGTCGCAGGAGCGGCTGATCGCGGTGGAAACCGCGATCCTGTCGAAGAACGACAGCCATGCCGCCGGCAACCGGCGGGTGCTGAAAGCGCTCGGCGTTTACGCGGTCAATCTCGTGTCGTCGCCCGGTTCCGGCAAGACGGCGCTGCTGTGCCGCACCATCCGCGAACTCGGAACAACGCCGCTCGCCGTGATCGAGGGCGACCAGCAGACCTCGAACGACGCCGACCGCATCCGGGAGACCGGCGCGCGGGCGATCCAGATCAACACCGGCAAGGGCTGTCATCTCGATGCCCATATGGTGGGTCATGCGATGGACGACCTGCCGCTCGCGCCCGACAGCCTGCTGTTCATCGAGAATGTCGGGAACCTTGTCTGCCCGGCGGCTTTCGATCTCGGCGAGGATGCCAAGGTGGCGATCCTCTCGGTGACCGAGGGCGAGGACAAGCCGCTGAAATATCCCGACATGTTCACTGCCGCGCGCCTTGCGCTGGTCAACAAGACGGATCTTGCGCCGCATTGCGACGTCTCGCTTGAGGCCTATGAGGCGAACCTGAAACGGGTGAACCCGCTGATCGAGGTGCTGTTCGTCTCGGCCCGCACCGGCGAGGGAATGGAGGCCTGGCTTGCCTGGCTCGCCGCGCGCCGCGCCGAGAAGCGCCTGGCCAGGGCCTCGTGAAAGGCCGCGCGAGATGAAAGCTCCCTCATCCCGTCCAACCCTGCTTCTCGTCGACGACGAGCCGCATTCGCTGACCGCGATGCGTATGGCGCTTGAGGACGAGTTCGACATCCTGACGGCGCCGGGCGCCGAGGAGGCGCTGCAGACGCTGGAGAAGGAGTGGGTGCACGCGATCTTCTGCGACCAGCGCATGCCCGGCCGCTCCGGCGTGGAGTTCCTGGCGGATGTGCGGGAGCGCTGGCCGGAGACGGTGCGCGTCATCATCACCGGCTATACCGATCCTGGTGCCATGATGGCGGCGATCAACGACGCTGGCATCCACCAGTTCCTGACCAAGCCCTGGCATCCCGACCATCTGATGATCGCCGCGCGCAATGCGGTGCGCCTGTTCCAGCTTGCCCGCGAGAACGAGCGGTTGGTGCTGGAAATGCGCTACCTCACCAATACCGCGAAGGAGCGGCTGGAACGGCGGCGCAAGGCGCTGCGCGAGGGGGCGGGGTTCGAGACCATAAGCTGCGCTCCGGCCTCGCCGATGAACCAGGTGATCGATCACGCGCGGCGCTATGCCAGCTTCGACCTGCCGGTGCTGCTGACCGGCGAAGCCGGCACCGGCAAGAGCCGGATCGCGCGGGCGATGCATCTGGGCTCGCTGCGGTCGGACAAGCCGTTCTACACGTTCGACCTGACCGGCGTGCCGTCGGAACTGGCGGCGCTGCATCTGTTCGGGGCCAAGCGCGGCGTGTTGCCGGGGGGCACCTATCGCGTCGGGCTGATGCAGCGGGCCGATCGCGGCACGCTCTATCTGAGCGGGCTGGAGACAGCCTCGCCCGAGATCCAGCTGGCGCTGATGCGGGTCGTCTCCGAAGGCACGTTCACGCCGCTCGGCGGGCAGGAACTCATCGACACCAATGTCCGCCTTATCTCAGGGGCGACCAACGAACTGGCGGCACGGGTGGCGGAAGGCCAGTTCCTGCCGGGCCTCTATCATGCGCTCGCCGTCGGACGCATCATCGTTCCGCCGCTGCGCCAGCGCCGCTGCGACATCGCCATCCTGGCGCAGCAGATCGCCGCCGATCTCTCCATCGCCCATGGCAAGCCGGTCCGCGGCTTCACCGATGCGGCGCTGGAGTTTCTGGAAACCTATGACTGGCCCGGCAATCTGCGTGAATTGACCGGCGAGGTCACCCGCATGCTGGTGTTTGCCCAGGACGACGTGCTGGGGGCGGACCTGATCTCCCGGCACATCCTGCAGGCGATGCCCGGCGGGCTTCAGGCCGAGCGCGACGCGGCGCTCGACATGCTCCTGACCGGCGACACGACGCTGAAGGAGCGGGTGGAGGAGGTGGAGACGCGCATCCTGCGCGAAACCCTCACCCGCCATCGCTGGAACAAGAGCCGGGCGGCGGCGGAACTCGGCCTCAGCCGGGTTGGCCTCAGGGCCAAGCTCGACCGCTACGGCATCGCCGACCCGAGCGGGCGCGGCGAAGAAGAGGAGGACTAGACCATGTGTCTCGGCATTCCCGGACAAATCGTTGCGATTACTGATCCCGAGAGGCTGATGGCGCTTGCCGAAGTGTCCGGTGTCCGGCGCGAGGTCAATGTCACCTGCGTCATGGGCACCTCGCTCGACAGCCTGGTGGGCAAGTGGGTGCTCATCCATGTCGGCTTCGCCATGGCCCTGATCGACGAGGACGAGGCGGCCCGGACGCTGGCGGCGCTGCGCGATCTTGGCGAGGTGCAGGAAGCCCTTGATGCGATGGCGGAGGGCCAGCGTGCCCTGGAGGAACGGACATGAAGTTTGCCTCGGAGTTTCGCGATCCCCTGGCGGCGCGAGCCGTGCTCGCCGAAATCGCCCGGCTTGCCGGCCGGATCGGCGCCACGCGGGAAAAGCCGTTGCACATCATGGAGATCTGCGGCGGTCACACCCATGCGATCTTTCGCTATGGCCTCGACAAGCTGGTGCATGAGGGGATCGAATTCATCCATGGGCCCGGCTGTCCGGTCTGCGTGCTGCCGATGACCCGTGTCGATGAATGTATCGAGATTGCCGAGCGTCCGAATGTGATCTTCACCACCTTCGGCGATGCGATGCGGGTGCCGGGCTCCCGTGGCAGCCTGTTGCAGGCCAAGGCGCGCGGCACCGATATCCGCATGGTCTATTCGCCGCTCGATGCCCTGGAGCTTGCCCGCCGCAACCCGGACCGGGAGATCGTCTTCTTCGGCCTCGGCTTCGAGACGACCACCCCCTCGACGGCGCTGGCGCTGCAGCAGGCGGCGCGGGAGCGGCTGGAGAACTTCTCGGTCTTCTGCAATCACATCACCGTGCCGGAACCCATTCGCGTCCTGCTGCAGGACCCGGACATGCGGCTCGACGGCTTTGTCGGCCCCGGCCACGTCAGCATGGTGATCGGGCTGGAGCCCTATGCGTTCATCGCGCAGGAGTTCGGCAAGCCGATCGTCGTCGCCGGCTTCGAGCCGCTCGACCTGCTGCAGTCCGTGCTGATGGTGCTGAGGCAGATCGCCGAGGGGCGGGCCGAGGTGGAGAACCAGTATGCCCGCGTCGTCCCGCGCGAGGGCAATCCCGCCAGCCTCGCCGCCATCGCCGATGTTTACGAGCGGCGCCCGAGTTTCGAGTGGCGCGGTCTTGGCGAGATCGAGGCCTCGGGCCTGCGCATCCGCCCGGCCTATGCGGCCTATGACGCGGAGGCGAAGTTCGGCGTCGGATATGGCGCAGTGAGCCGCCGCACCGCCGAGCCGGAAGGCTGTGCCTGCGGGGCGGTCATGACCGGCCGTATCAAGCCGACGGCCTGCCCTCATTACGGCACCCAATGCACGCCGGAGACGCCGCTCGGCGCCCTGATGGTCAGTTCGGAAGGCGCCTGCGCCGCCTATTGGCAATATGGCGGGGCGCGGGCGCTGGCCTCCTGAGGCTGACGGCGTGCAGACAAGACAGTGACAGAAAGGCGGGAGCAGGAATGGCGCTTCGCGATACGCATGTGACCCTGGCCCATGGCGGCGGTGGCCGGGCCATGCGCGATCTGATCGAGGACGTGTTCACCGGCGTGTTCGATCCACCGGGGATGGAGGACCAGGCCCGCCTTGCTCATGCGGCCCTTGCCGAGCCGGGTGCCCGTCTCGCCTTCACGACGGACAGTTTCGTCGTCACGCCGCTGGAGTTTCCCGGCGGCAACATCGGCCATCTGGCAGTCTGCGGCACGGTCAACGATCTTGCGGTCGGCGGTGCGCGGCCGCTCTGGCTTTCGGCCGCCTTCGTCATCGAGGAGGGAACGGAAGTGGCCTTGCTGCGCCGCATCGTTGCCGCGATGGCCGCGGAGGCGGACAAGGCCGGCGTGCGCATCGTCACCGGCGACACCAAGGTCGTGGGGCGCGGCGCGGCCGACGGGGTCTTCGTCACCACGGCCGGGGTCGGGATCATCCCGCCGGGGCGGGAACTGGCCGCAAGCCTTCTGCAGCCCGGCGATGTCGCCATCGTCAACGGCGTCCTCGGCGATCATGGCGCCGCGATCCTGGCGGCGCGCGGCGATCTTGCCCTGTCCTCCGACATCCGCTCCGACTGTGCCGGCCTTGGCCATCTCATGGAGGCGGTGATCGCTGCCGCGCCGGGAACGCGCGCGGCCCGCGACTGCACCCGTGGCGGCCTTGCCTCCGCTCTCAACGAGATGGCGGCAGCGGCCGGCGTCGGCATCGTCATCGAGGAAACCGCCCTGCCGCTGCGCGAGGAAGTGCGCGGCATGTGCGAAATCCTCGGGCTTGACCCGCTCTATCTCGCCAATGAGGGGACGCTTGTCCTGTTTGTTCCGCAGGAGGAGGCCGCCGCCGCCCTGGCGGCCATGCGCGCGCGGCCCGAGGGGCGCGGTGCGGCCGCCATCGGCCGGGCGAGCGCCGCCCATCCGGGCCAGGTGCGCATGACCACGCCCTTCGGCGGAATGCGCATCGTCGACATGCTGGTCGGCGAACAGCTGCCGCGCATCTGCTAGCACCCAGCTCGCTGAAAGCCCGGACCTGCCGGGCAGAAAGAAGCACGGGTCAGCACCAGCCTCAGGCCTGAAGCCCGCCGGCGGTCAGCCAGAGGGAAGGGAAGGGGAGGGGAAGGGAGGGGAAGGGAAGGGAAGGGAAGGGAAGGGAAGGGAAGGGCTCAGCTTTCCCCGCAGTCAATGGGTTGTCTGTTTTTGTGTCCAGAAGCCAGCACGGCTTTGTCCGGAAGTCCGCGCCGCCGCCACTGGCTGCGTGTTCAATGGCCCGTTCGGCCGGTACAGGGTCGGTACAAATTGCCAAATTGGCAAAGCTCAAGATCTGGCACACACTGCGTCAGTCAATCACTATCTGAATTTTTTGGAAAATTTGGTAGCGGAGGAGGGACTCGAACCCCCGACACGCGGATTATGATTCCGCTGCTCTAACCAACTGAGCTACTCCGCCATCCGTCCGTCTGCCGTTTCATCGGGCCGGAGCGGTTGGTGCTGTCCGGCGGGCAGAGGCTTGAGCGCGGCGCGGTGGCGCCGGTGTGGGGAGCTTATAGGAAGGGGCGGGGGCTCCTGTCAAGCGGGGTTTGACGGGATTTTGACAGGCGGCACAAGCGGCTGTTCCGCCTGTGGATGACGGCGGTGATGCTGTCCGGCAAACGCGGGGAAACTGGCGGATTTCTGGTGCCTTGGAGCGGTTGCCCCCATGGCGTTGCCTGGCTTTTGATGCAGCAGGCGCGATGTGGCACCGTATGCATGATTTACTCAGTTCATTGTATGGATGACCCTCCGGCGCGGATGGTGCGGCGGGCGAGGGCTTTGCGCCCACAACAGGTCCCGGCACGGAGGCCGGGACGGCGCAGTGGGGGTGGCGCGGTTTGCGGATGAGCTGACAGAGACCTTGTTGCAGCTTGTCTTTTATACAAGATTTTGTATACTCGAATTATGGCGGGATCCAAACCAGTCGCTTTCTGCGGCAGCTCTCTTGATGACCTGCGCGCCTTTCCGCCACAGGTGCGGCGGGAAGCGGGGTATCAGCTTGACCGGGTGCAAAGCGGTCATGAGCCGGATGACTGGAAGCCGATGAACACGGTGGGGCAAGGGGTGAAGGAAATCCGGATCCGCGATGCGTCCGATGCGTCCGATGCGTTCCGCGTCATCTATGCCGCTAGGTTTTCTGATGCTGTTTACGTGCTTCATTGCTTTCAGAAGAAGACGGAAAAAACGGCAAAGTCCGATCTTGATCTCGCGGCGAAGCGTTACCGCGATTTGCTGAAGGAGCAGGGCCGATGAATGAGCCGCAGTTTGCCAGTGAGCGGTTTGCCAGTGTCTGGGATGCCATCGAAGACACGCCGGAAGAAGCGGAGAACATGAAGCTTCGCTCCATGCTGATGATGGCGTTGAAGAGCCATATCGAGCGTGCCGGACTGAATCAGGCGCAGGCCGCGCAGATGTTTGGCGTGACGCAGCCGCGTGTGTCTGACCTGATGCGCGGCAAGATCAATCTGTTCGGTCTTGATGCGCTGGTGAACATGGCAGCCGCGGCGGGCTTGCGCATCGAGATGCAGGTGCGCGAACCCGCCTGATGCTTCCGGGGTTTTCCTCTCCGCCCGCTGCGGGCGGAGAGGAAGACAGTCTCACGCTGCCGGCAGCGTACGGTTTTCCTCGCGGGTGAAGGCGGGACTGGTGAGGCCGAGGGGTCTGGCGCGGGCGATCCAGCCGCCGCCCAGAACCTGGGCGCTGCTGTCGTCGCTGTCATAGAAGACGCAGGCCTGCCCCGGCGCGACGCCGGTTTCCCCGTCGGTCAGTTCCACCTTTGTGATGCCATCCGTGATGGTCAGCACCGCCGGGGTTGGCGGGCGGGTGGAGCGGACCTTGGCGAAGACTTCGGCGCGCATGCCTTCCGTGGCCGGTGCTGCGCCCAGCCAGTTGAGGTCGCGCAGTTCCAGCGTGCGGGTGGCGAGCGCTTCCTTGGGGCCGACGAGCACGCGCTTCTGCGCCGCATCCAGATGCACCACATAAAGCGGCTCACCGGTGGCAACGCCAATGCCGCGGCGCTGGCCGATGGTGTAGTGGATGATGCCCTCGTGCCGGCCCAGCACGCGCCCGTCCAGATGCACGATGTCGCCCGGCTCCAGCGCATCGGGCCGCAGCTTCTGGATCACATCGGAATATTTGCCCTTGGGCACGAAGCAGATGTCCTGGCTGTCCTGCTTGTCGGCAACGGACAGACCGAATTCGCGGGCCAGCTCGCGCACTTCGGCCTTCGGCATGCCGCCGAGCGGGAAGCGCAGGAAATCCAGCTGCTCCTGCGTTGTCGCAAAGAGGAAGTAGCTCTGGTCGCGGTCAAGGTCCGCCGGGCGGAACATCTGGTGGTGGCCGTCAGCGCCGGGCGCCGTGCGCACATAATGGCCGGTCGCCAGCACATCGGCACCCAGCGTGCGGGCGGTGGCCAGCAGGTCGGAGAACTTGACCGTCTGGTTGCAGGCGACGCAAGGCACCGGCGTTTCGCCGTTGAGATAGCTGTCGGCGAAACGGTCGATCACCTGCTCCTTGAAGCGGCGCTCATAGTCCAGCACGTAATGGGGGATGCCGAGGCGCTCGGCAACGCGGCGGGCATCGTGAATGTCCTGGCCGGCGCAGCAGGAGCCGGCCCGGTGCACGGCGGCGCCATGGTCATAAAGCTGCAGGGTGATGCCGATGACATCATAGCCCTCGCGCTTCATCAGGCCCGCGACAACGGAAGAGTCGACGCCGCCGGACATGGCGACAACGACACGGGTCTCTGCCGGGGGCTTCGGCAGATGAAGGGTATTCAGCATTTTGCGTCCTCTCGTTCCGCCGGGGTCAAGGGCCGGGGGCGGGATGGGCGTTGGCCGGAAGGGCATGACTGCAGCAATGCCGAAGGTCAGGCTGTCCCGCATGTGCCGCAGGCAGCCCGGCGGAACTGCGGTCAGGCCGTCCGGGAGATGAGGGGCAGTATACAGGCAAGGCGCGCTGCTGCCAATCGGCCCGGCAAAAGGTGCAAGTGACCGGGCAAGCCTTGCCGTGCCGGGCAGGATTTGCCGGGCTGAGGGCGTGAGGGAAGTGGCGTCCACCGGTCATTTTCTTGATTCAAAACAACAATTTGCGGGTGCTGAAACTGGCCCCGTCCTTGCTTTTGACTGGCAAGGATAAATCCGCCCCTTGTGGGCAAGCGTCGAGGGTTGCCGTGCAGGCATTTCAGCTTCGGATCGATCTTGGTGGCATGGGCGCGCCTGCTGGGGCAGGCGCCGGGGCTTCGGCTGGCGGTCAGGCGGCGGAGGGTGTCTTCGCCGGTGTTCTGGCAAGCGCTGGCGTTGAAGGCGCTGGGTCGCCCTTTGCGGGTGCGCAGCCTGTGCCGGTGAATGCCTCTGCTTCCGGCAGCCTTCCGGCGCAGAAGGCCATCGATGCGCAGGGTCTGCAGGTGCTGCAGCCCGGCGCCGTGGTGGAGCCGGCGGCCATTGATGCGGATGCAGCGCTGCCTGTGCCCCTGCCTGAGGTGCCGGTTGCAGCTCCCGGTGAGCTGCCGTCCCAGGTTCCCGGCAAGTCGGCTGGTGAGGCTGTATCTGATGGTCTGCCGGTTGTGGATGCGCCGGTGCCGGATGGCGAAGACGGTGCTGAAGTAGCCGCAATGGTGGTGGCATTCGTCATCCCCGCGCCTCTGCCGGCGCCGCAGCCGGTTGTCTCTGCTCCCGTGCAGAATGGCCTTCAGGATGGTGCGCTGAATGGCGTGGACGGCCTGCGCGGCAGCATCACTCCGGTCTTGCCGGATCTGCCGCAGACGGGCGGGCAGCCGCAGGTGCAGCCCGGCATGGCCCGGCCGCAGGTTGATGCGTCTCTTTCCGCGCCCCCTGCGCCTGCTGGCGGGGATATGCCGTCCGCTGAAGCTGGCAAGGCACCCGTGGCCGTGCAACCGGTGGCTCCTGCTGGTGCTGCTGCCGGATCTGCCCCCGCTCCGGGCGCTGCGCCGCAGGTGGTTCAGCAGCTGACAACTGCCTGGCCGCAGGCGGGCGCCGGTCTTGAGGCGGCGCTTGCCGCTGCAGGGCTCACAGCCAGCGAGGCTGAAGCTCTGGAGCCGGATGTTCTGGCAGCGCTTGCACGCTCTGCCCAGGGTGAGGCGGTGGCCGCCAGGGCAGGCTCAACCGGTTCCGCTGATGCCCAGATTCAGGTCCAGACTCAGTCTCAGCCTCAGGCAGCTGCTGCACCCGAGGTTGAGATCCAGGCTCA
This sequence comes from Pannonibacter sp. CBAS1226, assembly GCF_055685825.1. Classification (NCBI taxonomy): domain Bacteria; kingdom Pseudomonadati; phylum Pseudomonadota; class Alphaproteobacteria; order Hyphomicrobiales; family Stappiaceae; genus Pannonibacter; species Pannonibacter sp. CBAS1226. Next base: position 151,035 of record NZ_JBVOUO010000003.1, read on the forward strand.
GGCGCGTCCGCAGCCGGTTTCTCCGGCTGGCACGCCTGTGGTAGCTGACGGTGCTGCGTCCCAGCCGGTGGCCGCAACGGCAGCTCCTGCGGTTGATGCCCAGCCGGACGGGGTCGAGACGCTGCGTTTTGCCATTGCTGCCGGTGCGGATGATGTTGCCGGGGCTCCCGCTGCCCGGCCCGAAATTGTGGCCCAGCAGGCGGTGGCCAGTGCTGTCGCAAATGCGGCTGCCAGCAGCCTGACGGCCAAGGCAGTTGCGGGAACGGCCGCGCAGACGGCCCAGACTGACGAGGCTGTGCAGCTGGCGGTTCAGAAGCGGGCTGCGGACAAGGATGGTTCTGGCAGCCGCTATCGCGTTGCGGATGAGGTTGCGTCTGACAAGCCGGGGATGCAGGCCGCCGGAGCCAAGGGCACGCAGGCGGCTGATCTGGCGGGCGCATCGGCTACCGTCAATGCCGGTCAGGCTGCCGCAAACGCTGCTGCGCCGGATGACGCAGAGGCGGACAAGGGATCGGACCCGGCCGTGGCACTGGATGCCCGCGCCGGACGGATGGATTTTACCGGTTTTGGCCGGGTTGACGGGCAAACGGCAACGAGTGCGGGCACGGCGCAGGCGTCTGTGTCCGGGCAGGTGCCCACGCAGGCACAGGCCCAGGCTGCCGCCAGCCAGATTGCCGGACAGATCCAGCTGCAGTCCCGCGCCGGGCAGAGCCGGTTCCAGATGCGGCTCGATCCGCCGGAGCTCGGCCGGATCGAGGTGCATATGAGGGTCAAGGCCGGCGGTGAAGTCGAAGCTCACCTCATCGTCGACAAGTCCGAAACGCTGGACATGTTCATGCGCGACCAGAAGGGCCTGGAACGGGCGCTGGAGCAGATCGGCCTGAAGGCCGAGCAGGGCGGGCTGCAGTTTTCACTGCGTGACGAGGGCAGTGGCCGCCAGTTTGCCTTTTCCGGTGACGGGCAGGGCAATGGCTCCGGCCAGTCCGGCCGTCAGGAGCAGCAGCAGGGACAGGACGGGCAGGCAGCAGAGCGCGGCATCAGCGAACGCGTGGTGCAGCTCTACCGCCAGAACGGGCGCAGCGGCGTCGATATCCGGATCTAGTATGCGTGCAAACTCCGGCTTGGCCGCAGGCCGCCGGTGTCAGGAGTGAAGAGAATGGCGACGGTTTCCACGAACAACGCAGCCGCTGCGGCCCAGGGCTCCAGCGCAGCCAGCAAGCAGACACTGCTTGGCAGCTATGACCTGTTCCTGACGCTGCTGACCACGCAGATCAAGAATCAGGACCCGCTCGAGCCTCTGGATGCCTCGCAATACACCCAGCAGCTGGTGCAATATTCCAGCGTTGAACAGGCCATCAAGAGCAACCAGCACCTTGAAAGCCTGATTGCCATGATGCAGGCGGGGCAGGCGTCCTCCTATGTGAACTATCTTGGTTCCCAGGTCACTGCATCCGGCGCCAGCAGCGTCCTGACCAATGGCGAGGCAATCTGGAAGGCCAATGTTTCAGAGGCGGCATCGGGGACTGTCGAGATCCGCAATTCCGCGGGCGCCAAGGTCTATGAAGGGCCGGTGGAGTTCAACAGGGGCAACAACACCTTCACGTGGGACGGCAAGACCGCCACTGGCTCCGTCATGCCGGATGGGGCCTATACGGTGTCCTTCAGGCTGTCGAATGCAGCCGGGAACAAGGTGACACCGACGACGCAGATATCCGGTGTTGTCGACCGCGTCGATCTGTCGAGCGGCACGCCTTATCTTGAGATCGGCGGCGTCTCGATCCCGGTCAGCTCGGTCACGTCGGTCGCGAGGGCGAGTTAAGACCAGCTGCCGGTGAGAATCACTCACCGGCAGTTGCTCAGGCCCGTGCGGCGCTGGAGCAATTTCAAGGCGTGATGCGTCAGCATCTCAGAGCCTTGCTATAAGTCCTGCCTGCCACAGGGCAGGTACAATCCGGCAGATCTGAAGCGCGGGAGTTTTCTCCTGCGCTTTTTTGTTTGCCGCCGGAGGGAACGGGGAGGGCCGGGAATGGCCCACAGATTACCGTATGGTAAACAAATTCTCAATTTGGCTAAACAAAGGCGAACTATTTTGAAGTGCTTTCTTAAGCACCGCCTCAAGAAATCGCAATTTCATAGTTAATACAATGTAACTGCTCGCTTAGGTAAATTTTAAACTCCGCTGTCTATTCTCTCTTCAAGACCTGGTCATGGTTTGTGTGAGAGTAAAATGACCGAGCAAATTCGTTCGCGTGTGAAATATGTGATTGGGCCGGATGGAAGCCCCCTCACCATCGCCGATCTGCCGCCGCCCAGTACAAAGCGGTGGGTCATCCGGCGTAAGGCGGAAGTCGTGGCAGCTGTCCGCGGCGGCCTCCTTTCCCTGGAAGAGGCTTGCCAGCGTTACACGCTGACGGTCGAAGAGTTCCTGTCATGGCAGAGCTCGATTGAGCGCCATGGGCTGGCGGGTCTGAGAGCGACCCGTATCCAGCAATATAGAAACTGACGGTTCGGTCTGCGGCTTGCCGCAGGCACGGTCTGTACCTCCAAAAACTGGCCGGGCTCGAAAGAGGCCGGCCTTTCTGTTTTGCCCTTGCCCGGACCGGCCGCGGAGGCGGGGCCGCAACCATCTGTGGTCAAACCGGTCTGACGCTGATTCCCGGTGGCGCGATGCTGCTGCCGGCCGCTAGAAGCGGATTCAGCTGGCGCGCTCCAGATGGCCCGCCTCGTCAAAAGTTACCCACTGATTAACGGAAACCGGCAGAATTTCGCTATTTGCAAGCGATGGCGGTAATAATTGGTGGCGGAATTCCGCCGGTTTTCCGGCTGACGTCAATACTCGTTAATAACTTGTTTACCTTCTGGCGGGCAAATTTTGCCTATCGGACAATGGGGTTCGGGTCAGAGTGGGCCGTGATTCCCTCAACTGCCGGGTAGGGCCAACGAACGCGAGCGGGCAAACGTGAACGGATTGATCGAATTCATCAGAACACTGGGTGCAGCGCGCGTGGCCGCCATGGGGGCGGTTGCGGCGATCCTCATTGGTGTTTTCGCCTTCATCATTCTGCGGGTGACGGCACCGCAGATGGCACAGCTCTATTCGGACCTGTCGCTGGAGGATTCGTCGGCCATCATCAACTCGCTGGAGCAGCAGGCGATTCCCTTCGAGCTGCGGCGCGAAGGGTCGACGATCATGATCCCGCAGGAGCAGATCGCCCGGGTCCGCATGCGGCTTGCCGAGAACGGCCTGCCGACCGGCGGTTCCATCGGTTATGAGATCTTCGACCGTTCGGATACGCTGGGCGCGACCAGCTTCATCCAGAACATCAATCACCTGCGCGCGATGGAAGGGGAACTGGCCCGCACGATCCGCTCCATCGACCGCATCGTCTCCGCCCGTGTTCATCTCGTGATCCCTGAACGCCAGCTGTTTCAGCGTGATGCCCGTCCGCCTTCGGCCTCAATCGCCGTCAAGGTCCGCGGTTCGCTCGGGGCAGGCGAGATCCGGGCGATCCAGCATCTGGTGGCTGCAGCTGTCGACGGACTGACGCCGGAGCGCGTCTCCATCGTCGATGACGCCGGGCGGCTGCTGGCCTCCAGTTCGGACGACAATGCGCAGGCGATGCTCTCCACCCAGCTGCAGGAGCGCACCTTCGAGGTGGAGCACCGGCTGCGCAATCAGGTGGAGGAAATCCTCAACAGTGTGGTCGGGCCGGGCCGGGCCCGCGTGCGTGTCGCCGCTCAGATCGACCACAACCGTGTCACGGAAACGCAGGAGCGCTTTGATCCCGAGGGCCAGGTCGTACGCTCGACCCAGACCAAGGAAGAAGCGAGCTCCCGCGGAGCTGGCCAGAATGCCGTGACTGTCGGGAACCAGCTCCCGAATGCGGATCAGGGCGGGGCGGGGACCGGCGATGTCGAAGCGTCGAACCTCAACGAGGAAATCGTCAACTACGAGATTTCCAAGGCGACCCGGACCGAAGTGGTCGAGGCGGGCAGCATCAAGCGGCTGTCGGTCGCTGTTCTGGTGGACGGCGTCTACACGCCGAATGCGGATGGTGTGCTCCAGTATGAGCCGCGCACGCAGGAAGTGCTCGACCGGATCGCGGTGCTGGTCCGCTCGGCAGTGGGCTTCGACGCTGCCCGCGGTGACGTGGTCGAGGTCGTCAATCTGCGCTTTGCCCAGGCGCCGGAAGCTGACTTCGAGCCTGCATCAACCAGCATGTTCGACTTCACCCGCGATGACATCATGCGCTTTGCCGAGCTGGGCGTGCTGATGCTGATCGCGCTGCTGCTGCTCCTCTTCGTGGTGCGCCCGCTTCTGCGCCGCATTGTGACGCCGGACGAAAAGCAGCCCCAGGAACTGGTCATCGCACCGGATGGCACGCTGGTGGCGGAGAGCGAACTGCCGCAGCAGCAGGACGACGAGGATGATGGTGTGGTCATCGAATGGCTGGAGGAGGCCAAGCGTGAAGGTGCCATGCAGGCCTCGTCCATCGCCAAGGTGGGCGCAATGATCGAAGATTATCCGACCGAAGCCGTGACGATCGTGCGCGGCTGGCTGGAGGAGGCGGCGTAATCCATGGCGCAAAGTCAATTGCAGAACCAGCTGACCGTCAGTGACGACGGCATTGAGCGGGAGCTCAGGGGAGCCGAGCGTGCCGCGGTTCTCATGCTGGCCCTTGGCGAAGTCCATGGACGGCAGATCTGGGCCCGCCTTGACGAGATCGAGGTGCGCCAGATTTCTGCGGCCATGGCCAAGCTGGGGCCTGTCACCCCGAACATGCTGCAGGAGCTTTTTGCCGATTTCGTGCGGCGCCTGAGCTCGCGCGGTTCGCTGATGGGCAACGTGGATGCGACCGAGCGTCTGCTGGCGGCCTTCCTGCCGCAGGACAAGGTGTCGGTGATCATGGAGGAAATCCGTGGTCCTGCCGGCCGCAACATGTGGGAAAAGCTCTCCAACGTGCAGGAGAACGTTCTCGCCAACTATCTGAAGAACGAATACCCGCAGACCGTTGCCGTGGTGCTGTCCAAGATCAACTCGGATCATGCCGCGCGGGTGCTGTCGATCCTGCCGGAAGATCTGGCGCTTGAGGTGATCAACCGCATGCTGCGCATGGAGGCGGTTCAGAAGGAGGTTCTGGAAAAGGTCGAGCTGACGCTCCGCAAGGAGTTCATGTCGAACCTGACCAACACCAGCCGCCGTGACAGCCATGAGATGATGGCGGATATCTTCAACAACTTCGACCGGCAGACCGAAGCCCGCTTCCTGGCGGCGCTTGAAGAAGAGAACCGGGAATCGGCGGAGCGCATCAAGAACCTGATGTTCACCTTCGACGATCTGATGAAGCTCGATGCGGCCAGCTGCCAGACCCTGCTGCGCAACGTGGAGAAGGACCGTCTGACCATCGCGCTGAAGGGGTCTACCGATCAGGTGCGCGACTTCTTCTTCTCCAACATGTCCTCGCGGGCGGCAAAAATGCTCCGGGATGACATGGAAGCGCTTGGGCCGGTGCGCCTGCGCGATGTGGATGAGGCCCAATCCGCCATGGTTGCGACAGCAAAGGATCTGGCTGCGCGCGGCGAAATCATGATCGCGAAGTCGAAGAGCGACGACGAGATCATCTACTGATGACAAGCGAGGTCTAGAGCGGAAGCATGTCACGCTTCACGACACCGTCGAAATTCCTGTTCAGCACGGACTTTGCGGCTCCGGAGGCTCCGGCCGCCGAACTGCCGCAGGAGCCGGTCGTGCCGATGATGCCGGTTGCCCAGCATGAAGCTCTGCTGGCGGCCGCCATTGCCGATGCACGCAGCAAGGGCCGGGCTGAAGGCATGGAAGAGGCGCGTGCCGGCGAGGAGCGCCGTCTTGCGGATGAGGCGGCCCGTCTTGTGAGTGTGGCTCAGCAGGTTTTCGACGAAATCGATGGCTTCCGGGAAGAGATCGAGCGGGACGCGATTTCACTCGCCTTTCTCGTCGCGCGGCGGCTTTGCGCGCATCTGATCGCGCGCAGCCCGCTGGGAGAGATCGTGGCGCTGGTGTCCGAATGTCTCGGCCCCTTGCGGGAAGCCCCGCATCTGGTCATCCGCGTGGCGGTCAAGGATGTCGATGCGTTGAAGAAGCGTATGGATCCGCTGATTGAGGAAAAGGGTTTCGAGGGGCGTCTCGTCATCCTCGGAGAACCCGAGGTCGAGCGCGGCGATTGCCGGATTGAATGGGCCGATGGCGGCATCCTGCGGGACCGAAAGGCCATTGAGAAACAGATTGACCAGATCATTCGCGGCTATTTCCAGGCCAAAGCTGCTGCCCGTGCGCGGCCTCAGGCGCGTGAGACAGCCGCAACCGGGGAGACTGAGGCATGAGCAACACAGGTGATGGCGGAATTCCGCTGGATGAACTTGAAAGCCCAGGCCGGCGCCGGGAAGACCGGGGCGACATCGGCCACGCTTCATCGGCCGCCGATCTGGAAGCTGTTTTCGATGTGCCGGTGCGCATCTCGGCCGTGCTGGGCCATTCCAAGATGCATGTTGCGGACTTGTTGAAGCTGGCATCGGGAACGGTGCTGGAGTTGGACCGCAAGGTCGGCGAGGCCATCGATATCTATGTGAATGACCGGCTGGTCGCCCGCGGGGAAGTTGTTGTGGTCGAGAACAAGCTGGGCGTGACCATGACCGAGATTATCAAGACCGACCGCTGAGAGCGGGCAGGAGACGAAGATGCGCTTGCTGATTGTTGGGACGCTTGGCGGCCAGCTTACGACAGCCTCGAAAATCGCGATGCAGCGCGGCGCTCAGGTCACCCATGCGGATGACATCGAGGGGGCGCTGAAGGTGCTGCGTTCCGGCCGGGGCGCCGATCTGCTGATGGTCGAGGTGAAACTGGATATCGGCTCGCTGATTGCACGGCTGACGGACGAGCGCATTCATGTGCCGATCGTTGCCTGCGGCACGGATACGGATGCCCGCGCGGCTGTGGCGGCCATTCGGGCCGGCGCCAAGGAATATATCCCGCTGCCGCCTGATCCGGATATGATCGCGGCGGTTCTGTCCGCCGTTTCGGAAGAGCGCAGCGATCTGATCTACCGCGACGAAGCCATGGCTGCCGTGGTGAAGCTGGCTGAACAGGTGGCTCCTTCCGATGCTTCGATCCTGATTACCGGCGAATCCGGCACGGGCAAGGAAGTCATTGCCCGCCACGTGCACCGCAGTTCTTCACGTTCGGGCAAGCCGTTCATCTCCATCAATTGCGCGGCAATCCCCGAGCATCTGCTGGAATCCGAACTCTTCGGCCATGAGAAGGGCGCCTTCACCGGTGCCGTTGCCCGCCGTGTCGGCAAGTTCGAGGAAGCCGATGGCGGCACGCTGCTGCTGGACGAGATTTCCGAAATGGACGTGCGCCTGCAGGCCAAGCTTCTGCGCGCCATTCAGGAGCGGGTGATCGACCGGGTGGGCGGCACACGGCCTGTGCCGGTGGATATCCGTATCATCGCCACGTCGAACCGGGATCTGGCGGAAAGCGTGCGGCAGGGGACCTTCCGTGAGGATCTGCTCTTCCGCCTGAATGTGGTGAACCTGAAGCTGCCGCCCCTGCGCCAGCGCCCGGCCGACATTCTGGAACTCGCCGATTATTTCGCCCGCCATTATGCGCAGGTGAATGGTGCCCCGGTGCGGCCCATCAGCCCGGATGCGCGCCGGGCGCTGACCACCAGCCCCTGGCCGGGCAATGTGCGCGAACTGGAGAACACCATCCACCGCGCCGTGCTGCTCGCCATCGGGCCGGAGATCGGGGTTGATGCGATCCGCATGCCGGATGGGACACCGCTGGCTTCGGCACCGCGCGGGCCGGTGGAGCGGGCAGCGCAGGCGGCCGAGGCCGTCAACCGCTCGCTCGTCGGGCGGACGGTCGCCGATGTGGAGCGGGATCTCATTCTCGATACGCTGGACCACTGCCTTGGAAACCGCACCCACGCGGCCAAGATCCTCGGCATTTCGATCCGGACCCTGCGCAACAAGCTGAACCAGTACACGGATGAGGGCATCCATGTGCCAGGACCGGGCGAAGCGCGGGTTTGAGGCGCTTGCAGATTTTTGAGGACGCTGCATGAGTGAAGCATCAGCAAATGGCACCGGCGCACCGCCGCCGCCCGGAGGGCGCGGACCGGGGACTGGCGCCGCGATGCCGAGTCTGGGCGATATCTGGCGTGCGCTGAGGCAGGGCGATCTGGGCCTTGCCATCGGCGTGATGGTCATTCTCGTCCTGCTCATCGTGCCGATGCCCTCGGTCATGCTGGACATGTTCCTGGCCATCTCGATCATCTTTTCGGTGATGATCCTGATGACCGGCCTGTTTATCCAGCAGCCGCTGGAATTCTCGTCCTTTCCGACGGTTCTGCTGATCGCCACCATGCTGCGGCTGGCGCTCAACCTTGCCTCAACGCGCCTGATCCTCGCCAACGGCCATGAGGGCACAGCTGCGGCCGGACATGTGATTCAGTCCTTCGGCAACTTCGTGATGGGTGGCAATTTCGTCATCGGCATCATCGTCTTTGCCATTCTGGTGATCGTGAACTTCATCGTCATCACCAAGGGTTCGGGCCGTATCGCGGAAGTGGCGGCGCGTTTCACCCTGGATGCCATGCCCGGCAAGCAGATGGCGATCGACGCCGACCTGTCGGCCGGCCTGATCGACGAGGGCGAGGCCCGCCGCCGCCGCAAGCAGCTGGAAGAAGAATCCACCTTCTTCGGTGCCATGGACGGTGCGTCCAAATTCGTGCGCGGTGATGCGATCGCCGGTCTGCTGATCACCTTCATCAACGTGATTGCCGGGATCATCATCGGCGTGGCGCAGATGAAGCTGAGTTTCGGCGAGGCTGCGCAGAACTACACCCTGCTGACGGTGGGCGACGGGCTGGTATCGCAGATCCCGGCGCTGATCGTCTCGACCGCTGCCGGTATTCTGGTGTCCAAGGCGGGTGTGGTCGGTTCGGCCGACAAGGCCATGGTGGCCCAGTTTACCGGCTATCCGAAGGCGCTGGGCATGTCCTCCGCCGTCATGCTGACGCTGGCCTTCCTGCCGGGCATGCCGATGATCCCCTTCGTCTCGCTGGCGGCGCTGGCTGGCTGGCTGGCCTTCAAGACCGGAAATGTGAAACAGCAGAAAGCGGCAGCGGAAGTCGCCAAGAAGGTGATCGAGGAAGCGCCGAAGCCGCCTCCGGAGCCGCCGATCACCGATGCCCTCAAGATGGATGAGTTGCGTATCGAGCTGGGCTACGCCCTGCTGCCCCTGATCAATGGCAAGGAAAGCGGCGGCGGCGATCAGCTGACCGAGCAGATCAAGGCTCTACGCCGTCAGATTGCGGCGGACATGGGCATCATCATGCCGCCCGTGCGCATCCTCGACAACATTCAGCTTGGTGCGAATGATTATGTCATCAAGGTCAAGGAAGTGGATGCGGGCAAGGGCTCGCTCTATCCCAACCGCTACATGGTCATGGATCCGGCCGGTGGTCAGGTGAAGCTGCCGGGCACGCACACGATCGAACCGACCTTTGGTCTGCCAGCCACCTGGGTGGAGGCTGCCTACCGTGAGGATGCCTCGCTGCGCGGCTATACGGTGGTGGACCCGGCGACCGTGCTCTCGACCCATCTGACCGAGACGATCAAGGGCAATGTGGCGGAACTGCTGACCTATGCCGATGTGCAGAAGCTCCTGAAGGAGATGAAGGGCGATCAGGCCAAGCTGGTGGACGATCTCATCCCGTCGCAGATCAACGTGTCGGGCGTGCAGCGCGTGCTGCAGACCCTGCTGGGCGAGCGTGTTTCCGTGCGCGATCTGGGCACCATTCTGGAAGGCATTGCGGAGGCGGTTGGCTTTACCCGCAACACCAACACGATTGCCGAACACGTGCGCAGCCGGCTGGCGCGCCAGCTCTGCGCGGCCAACATGGCGCCCGGCGGCTATCTGCCGCTGATTGCGCTGAGCCCGCGCTGGGAGCAGTCGTTCCTGGAAGCGATCGTCGGGGAAGGTGAAGACCGTCAGCTCGCCATGCAGCCCTCGAAGCTGCAGGAGTTCGTGACCCTCGTGCGTGATGCCTTTGAGCAGGCGGCCACCCAGGGCGAGGTCCCGGTTCTGCTGACCTCACCGCAGACACGGCCCTTTGTGCGTTCCATCGTTGAACGCTTCCGGGCGCATACAACGGTGATGAGCCAGAACGAGGTTCATCCCCGGGCGAAGCTGAAGACAGTCGGGTCAATCTGAGGCAAAGCCGGAGAGGTGAAAGTCTCCGGCTTTGTGCGTGTCATCACACCAGAATATTCAGCCGTGACATGGCTGTGGCAGCGCTGACGTTGTTGCCGCGAATGGCGTTGGACGCCTGTTGCTGCACGACACCGGTGTTGATCTCAAAGAAGGCCTGATTGAGCTGGGCGTTGAGATTGATTGTCCGTTGAACGGCGCGCCTGCGCACTGTTGCCCATGCGTCATTGTAGTCTTTGAGACTGGGCTTTTTGTCGTTGCGGTTGGGGTTGTTTCCGATCTTAGACATGGGAACAGTCTTGGCGCATATGGTTAACGAAAGGTAAACCTGCCGCGAATTGCCTGATTTCCGTCCTTTCACAATACCGTTATGACAGCTGCGAACAGAGCGCAGGCAGGTCTTGCATCCGGCTCGTTTTTCCCCGACACCATGCCGCTTCTCTCCCCCGTGCCGGCTGATGCAGCGCTGCACCAGCTGGCACGGGGGCGCCATGATGCCTGCCGCGACAAGGACCTTCTGATGACCCCACTCAACATGAACGGCTACACCGACCTGCCCGAAAGCAAGATCGCGCTGGTGGTCACCTTTCTGGAGATGACCGGAGCGCCTGCAGGGCTCGCCGCACCAAAGGCGCCTGCCGGTGTGTCGCTGGAGCGGTTTCAGGCGGCCGATCTGGATGGTTTCCTCAAGCTCTTCCGCAAGGTGGGCGAGGAATGGCTCTGGTTCTCCCGGCTCATCATGCCGCGCGAGAAGCTGGCCGCAATTCTCTGCGAACCCTCGCGTGAGGTCTGGATTGTCCGCAAGGACGGAGTGGATGCCGGGCTGCTGGAACTGGACTTTGCCGATCCGCAGGACGTTGAACTGTCCTTCTTCGGGCTGACGCGGGAGGTCACGGGGCAGGGGCTTGGCCGCTGGCTGATGCAGGAAGCGCTGTGGCGCGCCTGGTCGCGGCCGCAGACGAAGCGCTTCTTCGTCCACACCTGCACCGGCGACAGCCCGGTGGCGCTCGGCTTCTATCAGGCGAGCGGCTTCCGGCCGTACAAGCGGGCGGTTGAGGTGATTGATGATCCGCGTCTTGCGGGTCACCTGCCCGAAACCGCCGCTCCGCATGTGCCGGTGCTGGGGCGCCTAGCGGACTGACTCCGGCTTCAGTGCCTGATCTTGTCAGAGAAGGCGGCGGCCAGTGCCGGGCGCGAGGCTTCGATCACGCCGCGCTCGGTGATGAGCCCCGTCACCAGGCGCGCCGGCGTAACGTCAAAGGCGGGATTTGCAACTTCGGAGCCTTCCGCCACGATGGAGACGCGGCGGATGGTGCCGTCGAGTGCAAGCCCTGCGATGGTGGACACTTCTCTGCCATCCCGTTCCTCGATGGGAATGCCCGTCAGGCCGTTGCTGATGGAGAAATCGAGGGTGGAGGAGGGCAGGGCGACGTAAAAGGGCACATTGCAGTCCTTCGCTGCCAGCGCCTTCAGATAGGTGCCGATCTTGTTGCAGACATCTCCATTGGCCGTGGTCCGGTCGCTGCCGACGATCACCATGTCCACGGCGCCGTGCTGCATCAGGTGTCCGCCTGCATTGTCGCAGATGACGGTGTGCGGCACGCCGTGCTTGCCCAGCTCCCAGGCGGTGAGAAAGGCGCCCTGATTGCGCGGGCGGGTTTCGTCCACCCAGACGTGGACGGGAATGCCCGCATCATGCGCCATGTAGATGGGGGCTGTTGCCGTGCCCCAGTCCACCGTTGCCAGCCAGCCGGCATTGCAATGGGTGAGGATGTTCACCGGTTCCCCGAAGCTTTTACGGGCGAGCGCCGTCTTGATCAGGTCCAGCCCATGCAGGCCGATGGCCATGTTGGTGGCCACATCCTCGTCGCAGATCCGCTCGGCCACCTGCAGGGCCTTCTCGGCGCGCAACTCCGGCGCCAGATGGATGAGAGACCGGCGGGAGATATCAACCGCCCAGGCGAGGTTGACGGCCGTCGGCCGCGTATCGACCAGCATGGAGGCGGCCCCGTCGAGTGACGCATCGCCCGGATCTGCCTGCATCGCCAGCCACATGCCATAGGCGGCCGTTGCGCCGATGAGGGGAGCGCCGCGCACGCGCATGGTGCGAATCGCTTCGGCGGCCTCCGTCACGCTGGTGAGTTCCCGCGTTTCGAACGCATGCGGGAACATGGTCTGGTCCAGAATGGTTACACTCTTGCCGGATTTGCTCCGCCAGATGGTCCGGTAGGGGATGCCATTGACTTTCATGGGTGAAATCCTGCTGTTCCGGTTTTTTGCAGCGCGGCGTCTGGCCGTGCGGACCTGAATATATTAATACTTGTTAACCACAGCTGCGACATTGCCAGTGGAAGAGCGGTTCCCGGCCGGTTGCCCCGGTTTCCAGTAGGGCGCTGATCCGTAAAAGTCCGCTTAAGGCAAAAGCAGCAAACGACTCGGGACAACACATGGCAGATCAGAAGACCACACGACCGGCCGCGACCGTGGTGCCCCATTCCAAGGTCCGCAGCCTGCGCGAAACCCTGCGCAAGGTGCGCCTTGGCGAGGCCGAGCGGGCCGATGTGGTCATCGATCTGCAGGACACCGAACGTGTCCGCCTGAAGATGCTGGCCGAGGAACTGCAGGATGTCTTCAAGGAAGTTCCGGAGGATGACGACCAGTTTTCCTTCCAGATCATTCCGGGCTCGACGCCGCGCCTGTGGATCGATGTGACCAGCCATATCGTTGTCGCCGGCGACCTGAAGACCTACCGCTTCCTGAAGGACACTCGTCTCGGACGTCTCGTCATTCTGGAGACAGCCGATATCGACGACATGGCGGACTGTGTGACGGAATATATCGCGGAACGCATCATCGAGCGGGAGCGGGCGCTGGAAGGCGACTGGCTCGACAAGCGCATGAAGGCAGCCATCGCAGGCAATTCAGCCCGTCCTGCCGGTGCATCCGTCTGGGCGCCCGTTGCCCTGTCGTTTCTCGTGGGATCTCTCGCCGGAGCCGCAGGCCTGATCGCCTTCGCCTGGTTTGCCTATCCGATGCTGTGAGGGGCGGTCTGCTGCTGTGACTGGGGCCAGTTTTGCGCAGGGGCGTCGCCCCGGCCAAGCGGAGCGCGAGCCGGGGCCCACTCGTTCGCAGAGAGCAGCCATTGTCCGGTGCGGTCCAGAGGCGTGATTTTTTCTCGTGCAAGCAGCTTTGCCGGGTCTCGTTTTTACCGCTCTGGAAACGAGTGGTCCCCGGATCTCCGCTTCGCTCTCGTCCGGGGCGACCGCCTAAGTGAGGTTGAAGGGCGGGGCAAAACCACATGCAGGCGCCGTGCCCGGCTGATGGAGAGGCCGCAGGTTTGTCCGCAGTCTGAAGGCGGCACTACCGCCCCGCCGGAATCGCGATTTCCCGCTCTGCTATCGTGCTGATGCCTTCGCCGGCGCGCAGAAAGCCGCGTTCCTGCATGAGGCAGCGCCAGCTGCCGTTTTCCCGGGTGATGCTGAAGAGATTGTAGCGGGCGCCGGGATGGCGGCCGCCGGGAGCGTGGCTGGCGGACGGCACGCCAATGACCGGGACCGGGCCGTTCAGGCCGTCAATGGAGGTCAGGCTGTCGATATGGGTGTGGCCATGCAGCACGAGTTCTGCCCCGCAGCGCTTGACGGCGGCGCGCAGGCGCGAGGCATCCTCCAGGCGCTTGTGCCAGCGTGTGGCACCCTTGAACGGGGGGTGGTGAATCATCACCACACGGAACAGGCCTTCTTTGCCAGTTTCCTCCAGCATCTCCTGCAGCCGGCGCGACTGCGGCACGCCGATGCGGCCGGTGGCAAGGCCCGGTGCGCTGGCGCGGGCGGTTGAAACGCCGATAAGCGCCAGCTGTCCGCGGCGGCGCAAATAGGGAAAATGCGCCTTGATGCTGGTGCGGCTGTCCGGCTCTGCCGGATGGTCGCCGGTCATATAGGGGCCCCAGGCCTTGAAGGCGGACTTCAGTGCGCCCGGCACATAGGCATCGTGATTGCCCGGCACCAGCGACATCAGTTCCGGCGGCGCCACCGCATCCAGCCAGACCTTGGCAGCTTCGATTTCCAGGGGAAGGGCGATGTTGACGAGATCACCGGTCAGGGCAATGTGATCGGGCGCTCCGGCCAGCATGTCTTCGACAAGGCCAGCCAGATAGCCGCCGCCCATGGCCTTGTTCCGGTTCCGCCGCCAGTTCACATAGCCAAGAATACGCTTGGACAGGAGCTGCAGCAGCTCTGGCTCGGGGAGCGGGCCGAGGTGCGGATCGGAAAGATGGGCAAGACGGAACATGCCTTTCCTTCCCCCGTGTGCCTTGACCCGTCAAGCAAAAAGCGCCCCGGTGGGGCGCTTTCGGCGGCTTCGCTTCAGGTCTGTGCCGCGTCCGGGCCGCTGAAAGGGCCTACTGCGCAGGGTCCAGATTGCCAGTATCAGTTGGCAGCGAAGGTGGTCAGAGCAGCGCGGATGCGCGGGTTGCTCATGTCAACTGCAGGCTTCCATGCGAAGCGGCGGTTGCGAGTGCGGCGCGCGAACAGGGCGGTAAACATGTCGGTCTCATCTGGTTTTCCGGCGGGAGCCTCGCACAGACATTGCGCAAGTGGCTGCCTATTTCTTCATCGGAATGACCTGAATATAGTCACTCTTCGCGGGCGCACAACTCATGGAAGTGGCGGGCTGCCCTGCGTTTCCTGCATGACAGGTGAACAGGTTTTTACCGCGTTTTCGGGGAAGGGCTTGCCCTGACCACAATGTTCAGCATACTGCCGCGCATGTACAAGGTTCTGCGTATTTTGCCGCCAGTTCTGCTGCGCCGCGTCATTCATTCCGCCAATCTTTTCCGCAGTGCGCATACGCTCGGCGTCCGCGTGGTCATCCGCGATGCCAATGGCTATGTCCTGCTGGTCAAGCACACCTACATGTCCGGCTGGTATCTGCCGGGAGGGAGTGTGGATGTGGGCGAGACCCTGCAGCAGGCAGCCGTGCGTGAGGTCTTCGAAGAGACCGGTATCGTGGCCCAGGCTGAACCGCACCTGCTCGGGATTTATCACAACCGTGAGGGCTCCAGCCGCGACCACGTGGCCCTGTTCGAGATCCCCGTCTGGCAGCCGCCTGTCTCCTCACCCGTCCCCAACAAGGAAATCCAAGAAGCGCGGTTCTTTTCGCCCAATGCGCTGCCGGTGGACATAACCGGGGCGACTCAGCGGCGTGTGGACGAGATTTCCGGGCGGCTGCATCCCAGCGCCTACTGGTGAGCCGGCTGCTCCCGGCAGCTCTTGCAAAAACTGCTGGACCAGCCCGCCAGCTTCATGATACTCGCGATCCATTCCGGCTGCAGTTGCGCCGGAGACGGGACGAGACACGATGATTTCGAGCCACGAACAGCGACGACGACGGAGCGCACGGGACTTTTTCCCGATCGCACGCGCGCGTCTTGTATCTGGCTGCTGACCGGTTCGTCCGTTAGCATCTTCAGGGCAGGGCGCCAGAACGCCATACCATGCACCTGAGATGTCATCTGCCATGAAGACTGAGAACTGGTTCGTCCGTCTTGAAGCGCCCTCCGACGAGGCCGCCGTTGAAGCCCTGCAAGCCGAAGCCTTTGGTCCGGGGCGTTTCGCCCGGACGGCCTTCCGCATCCGCGAGGGCGTGCCCCATTCCGCGGATCTGAGCTATGTCGGCACTGCTGACGGGTCCATCGCCGGGTCCGTGCGGCTGACGCCGATCCGCATTGGCGAAACGCCTGCCATGCTGCTGGGGCCGCTCACCGTTGCGCCCGAGTACAAGAACCGGGGCCTTGGCAAGCTGCTGCTGCGCACGGCGCTGGATGAAGCCCGTCGGCTGGGTGAGACGGCGGTGCTGCTGGTGGGCGATCCTCCCTATTACGGCCCGCTCGGCTTTGCCCCGGTGCCCTTCGGGCAGATCACCCTGCCGGGACCGGTCGATCCGGCCCGCCTGCTGGTGGCTTGCCTGACAGATGCTCCCATGCCCTCCGGCGCGGTTCGCGGCGGCCGGTAAGCGCGAGCCCTGTTTCATAAATCAACTATCGATTGAAATTTTATATAATTTCAACAACGGTATGGGTCCCGCCTTGAGAAAACCCACCTTAAGGTATACCGTGTGAGGTAGTTTGATGCAGCCGCCAGTTAAAGTGCTTCAAGCTCGTTTCTATGTGTCGAAATCCGGCCGCCAGCCTGTCCGGGAATGGCTTCTGGAGATGACGCGGGAGGACAGGCAGACGATTGGTGAGGATATCAAGACGCTGGAGTATTGCTGGCCGGTTGGTATGCCAAGGTGCCGTGTCATCAAGGGCGTCAGGCACATGTATGAGGTTCGTTCAAACATATCTGATGGCAGGACCGCTCGAGTGCTTTTCCTGCTGAATGGCGGGCAAATGGTCCTGTTGCATGGGTTTTTGAAAAAGAGTCAGGCCTTGCCCCAGCATGAACTGGAGGTAGCAGTGGGTCGAATGAAAGAGGTGCTGAGCCATGTCTTGCATTGAGGACATAAACGCTGACAACCCGCATCTTGGAGACAGCCTCGACAGTCTGCTCGAAGAAGACGGTCTGCTGGAAGAGGTGACGGCGGTTGCGATCAAGCGCACGCTGGCGCTCCAGCTTCTGCACGCCATGAAGACGCAGAAGATCACCAAGTCCGAGATGGCCCGCCGGATGCGCACCAGTGCCTCGCAGCTGGAGCGCATCCTTGATCCGTCGAATGACAGGGTGCAGCTCGACACCCTGCTGAAGGCCGCTGCTGCTGTCGGCCGGAAGCTGACCTTCAGCCTGACGTAAGCCAACTGCCGGTGAGCATCACTCATCGAGAGTTGGACAAGCCTGTGCGGCGCTTGAGCAATTTCAAGGCGTGATGCATCAGCATCAAAAGCCTTGGTATCAAGCCCTTTACCTTCCCTCGCGGTACCAGGCGAGGGACAGGGCGCCGAGGAGAAGGGCGAGGCCGAGGAGGCCGTTGAAGACCGGATAGCGGTCAATTCCCTTCAGCACGCTTGCCTCGGATGTCTTCAGCCCCATCCAGCCGCTGCCGGAGAAGCCGTCGGCCCGGTTCATGGGCACGATGCGCGGCAGGTTTACGTCGCCGCCCGCATCCGCCAGCCGCACCGCCGCGCCGCCTGTCTGGGAAGCAAGGGGGGCGAGTTTGGCCGTCGTGGAGATGACATCGGCAAACTCGCGCGGGTTCTGCGGTCCGACGTGGATGAGGGCAGTGCGCTCGCCATCCGTGACGGTGTAGAGCCCAAGGCCGGTGACACGCTGGCCGCTGGTCCACAGGCCCGGCTCTTCCTGCGCCAGCTCAAGCTGCTGCTGCGCGCCGGACGGGTCCGTCAGCGTGACCGGGGAAACGCTTTCGCCAAGTGTTTGACGTTCGATCCGCAGCATCGGGCCGCGCAGGGAGAGGCGCAGCGCCTCTTCCTCCAGATCCGGCTCCTTCATCAGCCAGTGGCCAAGGCGGCGGAGCAGCGGCACATAAGGGCCGCCGCCCTCATAACCGCGCGCCCAGAGCCAGACGTGGTCGGACAAAAGCGTTGCCACGCGGCCTTCGCCCTGACGGCTGAGGACGAGCAGCGGCAAGTCGCTGGGGCCGGTCATCAGCTGTTCGCCTGCATCGACTTCCGCCTCGACGGCGCGGAACCAGCGGCTCCATTGCGGCGGCTCGGCGCCGGCGCCGGGCAGGCCGCGGGTCACAGGGTGACGGCTGCCCAGCTCGGAAACCTCCGGATAGAACGGGCCTTCAATGACGTTGCCGGTGGGCCGCGCCGGCAGGACCGGTGCCATGGGCGTGCGGTAGATGGTGGCCGCTTCCGCATAATCGGGACCGCCCGCGATCAGCAGCGCCCCGCCTGCCTGCACATAGCGGGCGATGTTGTCGAAATAGAGCATCGGCAGCACGCCACGGTTCACGTAGCGGTCGAAGATGATCAGGTCGAACTCGTCGATCTTTTCGGAGAACAGCTCGCGCACCGGGAAGGCGATCAGCGACAGCTCGTTGACCGGTGTGCCATCCTGCTTTTCCGGCGGCCGCAGGATGGTGAAATGCACCAGATCCACCGAGGCGTCGGATTTCAGCAGGTTGCGCCAGGTGCGCTCTCCGGCATGGGGTGAACCGGAGACCAGCAGCACGCGCAGATTCTCGCGGATGCCGTCGACGGTCACCACCAGACGGTTGTTCACCGGCGTCAGTTCGCCAGAAAGCGTATCCGTTTCGAATTCAAAGATGTTCTGCCCGCCGTGGGTGATCTGCACGGGAATGTCAGCCGTCTGGCCGGGCTGCACCCGCAGTTCGGCCAAGGGCTGCCCGTCGCGGCGCACGCGGATGGTGGCAGGCTGTCCGGCGCCTTCCAGCGTGCCCGTGTCGCGCACTTCCACGCGGACGGTCTGTTCCGATCCGACAAGGCCGAAGCGCGGGGCGCGGACCAGCGCCAGCCGCCGGTCGCCCTCATCGGGCCGCCCGGTGACCAGCGCATGCAACGGCGCCTTGAAGCCGAGCGCATCGGCCGTGGCGGGAATGTCGTGCACCTGTCCATCGGTGATCATGATGGCCCCGGCCACCCGGTCGGGCGGCACATCCGAAAGGCCGCCGGAAAGGGCGCTGAACAGCGCCGTGCCGTCATCCTGCGTGCCGGGGTTCACCTCGATGCGGCGCAGCTCGAAGCCGGGGAGGGCAGCCAGCCGCTCTTCCAGTTCGCGGGCGGCGTTGTCGGTGGCCTCCGCACGGTTCTCCAAAGCCTGGCTCTGGCTCTTGTCCACCACCAGCGCAACGACGCTTGAAAGCGGCTCCCGGTCTTCCCGGTCCAGCGCCGGATTGGTGAGGGCGGCAAGAGCAAGGGCCAGCGCCAGCGCCCGCAGCCATGTGCCGCGCACCCGCATCAGAAGGCCTGCCACCAGGAAGCCCAGCACCAGCACGGCAGCGCCGCCCAGCACCGGCCAGGGCAGGAAGGGAGCGAAGGAGAGGGACCAGTTCATCGCCGCGTTCCCCTCACTGTCCCAGCCGTTCCAGCAGCGCCGGAACATGCACCTGATCGGCCTTGTAGTTGCCGGTCAGGCTGTACATGACGATGTTGACCCCGGCGCGGAAGGCATATTCGCGCTGCAGCGGATCATCCGGCACCGTGGGGTAAAGATAGGTGCCATTGGCATCCACGGCCCATGCAGCGGCCATGTCATTGCCGGTGATGAGGATGGGCGACACGCCGTCGCCCGCACGCACCGGCCGCCCGTCATCTGCCGGGGCGTCTTCGCTGGCCTCCACCCAGAGCGGGCTTGTGGCATAGCGGCCGGGGAAAGTTTCCAGCAGGAAGAAGGTCTTTGTCAGCACGTGGTCGAAGGGCACGGGCTCGAGCGGCGGCACGTCGAGGCCATCAAGGATCTCGCGCAGCTTGGCCGTAGCGGGTGTCGTGCCGAAGCCGCTGGCGGAGCTGGCCAGATTGTCGCGCGTGTCGAAGAGTATGCTGCCGCCATTGCGCATGAAACTGTCGATCCGCGCCATCGTGCGCTCATCGGGCTTGGCGGCGGACGGATCGACCGGCCAGTAGAGCAGGGCGTAGAAGGCCAGCTCGTCCCTGGAAATATCGACGGCCATCGGCGTGCCGGGTTCCAGAGCGGTCCGGTCGGCAAGATAGCGCGACAGGCCTTCCAGCCCGGCGGCGGATGCCGCGTCAATTTCTGCATTGCCGGTCACCACATAGGCGAGCCGTGTTTCCAGCGTTGCTTCCAGCGCCTTTACATCGTCAGCGCTCTCCTGCGCCCCGGCCGGTGACGGCTGTGCCACAAGCGAAAGGGCGACGGCGGGCACCAGCAGCAGCGCGCCTGCCGTGCGGACCATCCGGCGCAGGCGCAGGCGGCTGATGAGGCCGGCCAGCAGCAGCACGATCAGCGCGTCCAGTGCCATCAGGCCGAAGGCGGAGAGGAACAGCGGCGCCCGCAGGTCTGCCGGTTCACTGTCCGCATAGGGACGAAGCTCCGCGTTGGGGGAGAGGGACATGTCGAGCGGCACGAGCTTGGCCCCCTGATCCAGAAGATTGAGCGCCCGGAAGCCGTCATCTGCACCATAAAGTCCCGGCGGCGTGGTGCGGCTGGCCTTGGTGCGGGCAAAATCAGCCACGGCAATGGGGGAGACATCGGCACGCGGGCTGGAGAGAACGCCATAGCCATCCAGCAGGCGCAGCGGCGGCAGAACGTTGCGCACGGCGGTGTCGGTTTCAAGCGCGGCGCTGGTGCCGGTTTCTTCCGTCTCTGCAGAGGGGGCTGCGGCTGCCGGATTGGACAGGGCCACGATTCGCCGCAGCATCTCCACATAGACGCCGGAGAGCGGCAGGTTGGACCAGCCGGTGTCGGCCGTGACGTGGAACAGCACGATGGCGCCGGTGCCGCGCGACTGGGCGGTGACCAGCGGCGTACCGTCGCTGAGCATGGCCCAGCTGTGGTCCGGCAGATCGGCGGTGGGCTCGGCCAGCACCTGCCGGGTCACTTCCACCTCTTCCGGGATGGTGAGCCCGGCAAAGGGTGACTGCTGCGGGAAGGGCGCCAGCTTCTGCGGCTGCTCCCAGGAGAGGCTTCCGCCCAGCGTGCGGTCTCCGGCGCGCAGGCGCACCGGCAGCAGGCCATCCGTGCCGCCAGCGGTTCTGGGTCCGGCAAAGCGCACCAGCAGCCCGCCGCCTTCCACCCAGCGGCCAAGCTCGGCGGCGGCATTGTCCGGCAGGCGGCCGACATCGGCCAGCATCACCACCGAGACGCCTTCGGCAAGCAGATCCGGAACGGATTCGCTGAGGTCTGCCGTGCGCGGCGTCTTGAGATCGGCAAAGGGCGCAAGGGCGCGCTGCAGGTAATAGAGCGGCGAGAGCAGCGGCTGCGACTGGTCGGCACCCGCACCGGAAATCAGCGCAACCGTGCGCCGCCGCCAGCTGTCATCCAGCAGCTTGACTGCGCCCGAAGCGCGTTCGCCGCTGACTTCCAGCCGGGCAATGTCATTGCGCAATTCGCTCGGCAGGGAGAAGGAGGCCGTTGTCTCCGTCGCGCCGTCGGCAAAGGCGGCATCCGTCTCGCCGATGGTCAGGCCGCGCATGTCGGCGGCACGCACGCGGACGGTTGCCGGGCCTTCGCCGGGCTTGCGTATCACGGTCACTGTCAGCGCATCGGCATTGCTGCTGAGGCCTGCAAGGCCCATGGGGGTCCTGAGGCCGGTGTAGATGGTGAGCGGTTTGGCTCCCAGCATCGACCCGAGATCACGCTGGAAAGCGCCCGGCGCGTCATCTTCCAGCCCGTCCGAAATCCACACTGCCTGCTCAACCGGATTGTCCTGCAGGGCCTTGCGCAGGGCGGTCATCAACTCAGCGCGCTGGTGGGCGTAGGCGCGGGGCTCCAGCGCCCGCAGCCGCTCACCTGCGGCAGCCGCGGTGGAGTGCGTGAGCGTCTGGTTGGGGCCTTCGGCGGTGGCGAGCAGCATTACGGGCGTGCCGGCTTCCGCCGCCGTATCAAGGATCTGCTGGGCCGTGGCGGTCTGCCGCTCCCAGTCCCGTGCGGAGGTCCAGCCATTGTCGATGACCAGCAGCAGCGGCCCGCCCTCAAGCGCCAGCCGTTCTGCGGGACGCCAGACCGGGCCGGCGAGGGCGAAAATCAGCAGGGCGGCGAGCAGCAGACGCAGCGCGGTCAGCCACCAAGGGCTCTTCTGCGGGGTTTCCTCGTGCTTCTCGATTTCCAGCAGCAGCCGGGTGGGCGGGAAGGTGACCTCGCGCGGGCGCGGCGGGGTGAGCCGCAGCAGCCACCAGATCACCGGCAGCAAAGCGAGGGCGGAGAGGATCAGCGGTGAGGCAAAGCCGATGGGAAGGCCGAACATGGATCACCGCCCTCCCATGCCGGAGGCCATCACGCCCGGCTGGCCGGACAGGCGGCCATGCAGGGCCAGCAGCGGCTCGGTGGCGGGCCTGTCGGTGTGGTGCAGAATGTGGCTCCACCCGGCACGCCCGGCAATTTCGCGCAGCTGCGCCTTGCGGGCGGCAAGCCGCGCCTGATAGGCCTCGCGCCAGCCTTCGGCCCGGCCCGTGGTCAGCCGCAGCCCGCCTTCGGGATCGCGGAATTCCACACGCCCGTCGAAGGGAAAGCTCTCCTCGATGGGATCGAGGATCTGCACCAGGTGCCCGCGTGCGCCGGTCGAGGCCACACGGCCCACCCATTCGGTGATTGATGCAATGGGGTCAAGGAAATCGGCGATCAGCACCACATCGGAGAACCGGCGCACGGCGGTGGTGTCCGGCAGGGCATCGGTGCGGGTGGCGTGGGCAAGGGCTGCTGCCATGCGTTCCGGTGCATCGCGGCTGGTGAGGGGGCGGGTGAGGCCGGGCAGGCCGACGCGCTCGCCGCTGCCGGAGAGCATGCTGGCGAGAGCCAGCATCAGCACCAGTGCCCGGTCACGCTTGACCACCGGAGCAAGCTTCGAGCCGAAATTCATGGAGGGCGACAGGTCGGCCCAGAGCCACACGGTGTGGGCCGCCTCCCATTCGCGTTCGCGCACATAAAGATGCTCGTCACGGGCGGAGCGGCGCCAGTCGATGCGGCGCGCGGGCTCACCCATGGAGAAGGGGCGGAACTGCCAGAAGGTTTCGCCCGGACCTGCACGGCGGCGGCCATGCCAGCCGGTGGCAACCGTATTGCCCACCTGGCGCGCTTCCACGAGCAGCTCGGGCAAGGCTTCGGCCACGGTGCGGGCGGAGGCGAGCATGCCCGGCCCCAGCCCGCTGGTCTGTGATGTGTCTGCTGCCGGTGCCGTGCTGGTGCCTGCCATTCAGGTCCTCCCGGCTCAGCCGATACGGGTCTTGAGGCGGGAAATCACCTCGCGCACGGTGTGGCCATCGGCCCGGGCGGCAAAGGTCAGCGCCATGCGGTGCTGCAGCACCGGTTCGGCCAGTGCCAGAACATCATCGATGGAAGGCGCAAGGCGGCCCTCGATCAGGGCGCGGGCGCGGACGGTCAGCATCAGCGCCTGACTGGCGCGCGGGCCGGGGCCCCAGGCGATCAGCCGGGACAGATCGTCGCCTTCGCCCTGTTCTGCCGGGCGTGCGGAGCGGACCAGCTTCAGGATGGCATCGACTACGCTTTCGCCCACCGGCATCTGACGCACCAGCGCCTGCAGGGCGATCAGCTCTTCCCCGTTCAGCACGGCTGTGGGCTTGGCCTCGGCGGAGCCGGTCGTCTCCAGCAGGATGCGGCGCTCGGCTTCCAGCGTCGGGTAATGCACGTCGATCTGCATCAGGAAGCGGTCCAGCTGGGCTTCCGGCAGCGGATAGGTGCCTTCCTGCTCCAGCGGGTTCTGGGTGGCGAGCACGTGGAAGGGGCGGGGCAGATCATGCGGCTGGCCGGCCACCGTCACGTGATATTCCTGCATGGCCTGCAGCAGGGCAGACTGGGTGCGCGGGCTGGCGCGGTTGATTTCGTCGGCCATCAGCAGCTGGGCGAAAACCGGGCCGGGGATGAAGCGGAAGCCGCGCGTGCCATCGGCGGCCTGTTCCATCACTTCCGCGCCGAGAATGTCGGAGGGCATCAGGTCGGGGGTGAACTGGATGCGCCGGGCGTTGAGGCCGAGCACCGTGCCCAGCGTTTCCACCAGCTTGGTTTTGGCAAGGCCGGGCACACCGACCAGCAGCCCGTGGCCGCCGGCGAGAATGGTGACGAGCGCGCGGTCCACCACGGCTTCCTGGCCGAAGATCACCCGGGCCACATCGGCGCGCGCCGCACCAATGCGGGCGACAGCCTTTTCGGCCTGCTCAACAATGTTGACGGAGCTGGCGGGCGTGGTGGTGATTGCGCTCATGGAAACCTCTTCAAGCCGTTGTCCGTGTCCTTGCCCGGCGGGAAAGGGAGGGCGTTCCGTCTTTCATATACCGGCCATCCTTGCGGCGGCCTGATGCGGCAGGCAGATCGCTGCTGCATCCGTTCACTCTGACAGT
Source organism: Pannonibacter sp. CBAS1226 (assembly GCF_055685825.1). NCBI lineage: Bacteria > Pseudomonadati > Pseudomonadota > Alphaproteobacteria > Hyphomicrobiales > Stappiaceae > Pannonibacter > Pannonibacter sp. CBAS1226. The sequence goes on from NZ_JBVOUO010000003.1 coordinate 175,232, forward strand.
TTATCCGGGCCGGTATAAGCCTTTTTTCCGTGCGCCGGGTTGTGCACAGGCCTACGATGCTCCAGATCAGTGTGGATCACACCGCGCCCCGGTGGCGGAACCATGGCAGAAACAGCAAGGCGGATGCAGCGGCCCGATTGATGACAGACGAAACCCGGTTTTCCACTTCTGCAGGCCCGGCCCGGCCGGCTGACGCGCTGGCGGCGCTGATTGCCCGTGCGGGCGGCGGTGATGGCAAGAAACCGCCGGTAGAGCGCTGGAATCCGCCATTCTGCGGCGACATCGACATGGCGATCCACGAAGATGGCTCCTGGTCCTACATGGGCTCTCCTATTGGCCGTGAGGCGCTGGTCAAGCTGTTTGCCTCGGTGCTGCGGAAGGACGAGGACGGGTGTCACTATCTTGTGACCCCTGTGGAAAAGGTCCGCATCCGCGTCGCAGACGCCCCGTTCCTCGCTGTCGAGATGCACAGCCTCGGACAAGGCGACTCACGGACGCTCACGTTCCGGTCAAATGTTGGCGATGTGGTGGCTGCAGGGCCGGAAAATCCGCTGCGTTTCCGGCTGGATGAAGAAAATGATGGTCTTGTGCCCTATGTTCTGGTGCGAGGGCGGCTGGAAGCACGGCTGACACGTCCGCTGCTCTATGATCTGGCGGAGCTGATCGAGGAAAAGGACGGGTTGCCGGGCGTTTGGAGCGGCGGCGCGTTCTTCCCTCTGCCGGAGGGGGCATTGGGCGGGACGGAACGGGGAGGCGCAGACCAGTCATGAGCGTGATGGACGCAATCGGGTCCCGGACCGGACGGACGCCAGGCGCGGCAGACGATCTGTTTTCCCTTGAAGGCTTCCGCTCCCGTGCGCTGCGGCGCCTGCCATTTGCCGCTGAGCGGGACACGGGCGACCATATTCTCAATCCGGACCTTGGGCCTTATGCCAAGTGGACGGGGGATCCGCGCGAAGCGGCTGTGCTGATCCCGGTTCTCGCCAAGCCTTTGCTGCAGGGGCTGGAGCCGGGCGAGGCCTCGGTGCTTTTCACGCTGCGCACGCCGCATCTCACTGCCCATGGCGGGCAGATCGCCTTTCCCGGCGGCAAGATCGATCCGGAAGACGGCAGCCCGGAAGCCGCTGCCCTGCGCGAGGCGCAGGAGGAAATCGGGCTGGATCCGTCGGCTGTCGAGCCCTTCGCCCGCCTGTCGCCCTATCTGACCGGGTCCGGCTACCGGATTACGCCGGTCGTGGGCCTTGTGCATGACCTGCCGCCGCTGACGGCCAATCCGGGCGAAGTGGCGGATATCTTCGACGTGCCGCTCGGATTTCTGATGCGGCCTGAAAATCACCAGCGCCAAAGCCGTGAATGGCAGGGCCGCCCGCGCTACTTCTATGCCATGCCTTATGAGACCCGGTACATCTGGGGTGTCACGGCCGGCATCGTGCGCTCGCTTTATGAAACGGTCTATGCCTGATGTTCCGCATTACACTCACCCAGGTCGGTTTCTTCCTTCTGCCTTTCGCGGTCTATGCCCTGTGGCTGTGGCTCTCGAAGAAAACGGAGACGGCCAAGGCCTGGAGCCGGGGTCATATCTTCTGGCTGACCGTTGCGGGCGGGCTGCTGGTCATTGTCAGCTTCGTGGTGATGGCCAGCTTCAAGGAAGGCCATGAGGGCCAGACCTACCGCCCGGTGGAATTCCGCGATGGTGTTCTGGTGCCGGGCCGCTATGAATAGGGCCTGAAACGCGGACGCCGAAAGCGACTGACATCATGACCTTGCCCCGCAAGCTCCCCGATTCTGCCGTGCCATGGCTGCGCGGCGCTGCGATCCAGCGCGTCTTCCATGCCCTGCAGAAGGATGGCGACGAAGTGCGGGCCGTGGGCGGGGCGGTGCGCAATGCGCTGCTGGGCGAGCCGATCCGTGACGTGGACATGTGCACCACCGCCCTGCCGCAGCAGGTGATGGAGCGGGCGGAAGCTGCCGGACTGAAGGCTGTTCCCACCGGCATAGACCATGGCACGGTGACGGTGATCAGTTCCGGCGAGCCCTTTGAGGTGACCACCCTGCGCGAGGATGTGGAAACCTTCGGCCGCCATGCGGTGGTGCGCTTCGGCCGGGACTGGGCGCATGACGCGGCCCGGCGTGATTTCACCATGAATGCGCTCTATTGCGGCGCTGACGGCACGATCCATGATCCGCTCGGTGGCGGGCTGGAGGATTGCCTTGCCCGCCGGGTGCGTTTCATCGGCCGGGCGGAGGACCGTATCCGCGAGGATTATCTGCGCATCCTGCGCTTCTTCCGCTTTCATGCCACCTATGGCGCCGGCCCGACGGATGATGAGGGCCTGTCCGCGTCCGTGCGGCTGCGTGACGGGCTCACCCAGCTTTCGGCGGAGCGGATCGGCGCGGAGATGAAGAAGATCCTTGCCGTCGGAGCCTGCCCCCCGGTGATTGCCGTCATGGAAGGGACGGGCATCCTGCCGCTGCTGACGGGTGGTGTGGCCCGTCTTGCCAGCCTTGCCGCGCTGAAGTCTCTCAGTGATGAACTGCCGGAAGCCGGCTCGCCCATTCTGGCACTTGCCTGCCTTACCGGTTTCGTCGGCGAAGACGCCGGGCGCATCGCCCGCCGCTGGCGCCTGTCCAATCAGGAGCGGAGTGTGATGTTCCGCGCCATCGAAGGGGCCGCTTCCCTGCTGCAGGCCTCAGATCCTGCGGCCGTGCTGAAGGCGCAGATGCTGGCCTGGGGGCGGGAGACGGCGCAAGAGGCCCTTGTTCTCGCCCATGCCCGCACCCGTTCGTCCGCCCGGGATGAAGCGGGTTTTGCGGGCCTGCATGAGCTGGCCCGGAGCTGGGACATTCCGGTGTTTCCGGTGACGGGGCATGATCTCATCACCGCAGGCGTGCCGAAAGGCCCGGCGCTGGGCTCTGCGATGGAGCACCTGCGCCGCCTCTGGGCCGCCTCGGACTACCGGGCAGCCCGCGAGGAGCTTCTCGCCGCGTTGCCGGTGGAGTGAGGCCTTACGGCCACTTCACCACGGGCGGCATGGAGGACAGGATCGAGGCGACGTTGCCGCCGGTCTTGAGGCCGAAGATCGTGCCGCGGTCGTAGAGAAGATTGTACTCCACATAGCGCCCGCGCCGGATCAGCTGTTCCTCGCGCTCTGCCTCTGACCAGGGCTTTTCGAAGTTCACCCGCACCAGCTCGGGATAGATGCCGACGAAGGCAAGGCCGACGTCCTTGGTGAAGGCAAAATCCGCGTCCCAGTCGCCGGAGTTCAGATAGTCGTAGAAAATGCCGCCAATGCCGCGCGGCTCGTTGCGGTGCTTGAGGAAGAAATACTCATCGCACCACTCCTTGTATCGGGGGTAGTCAGCGTTCTTGTGCGGGGCACAGGCCTCTTCCATGGCCTTGTGGAAGGCGATGGAGTCCGGGTCCGTCTGGGTGCGGCGGGCATCGAGCACCGGCGTCAGGTCGGCGCCGCCGCCGAACCACTGGCGCGTCGTCACCACCATGCGGGTGTTCATGTGCACCGCCGGCACATGCGGGTTCTGCGGGTGGGCGATCAGGCTGATGCCCGACGCCCAGAAACGCGGGTCTTCCGAAGCGCCGGGGATCTGGCCCCGGAACTCGGGCGAGAATTCACCATGGACGGTGGAGACATGCACGCCCACCTTCTCGAACACCCGGCCGTGCATCATCGACATGACGCCGCCGCCGCCCTTGGCGCCGCTGTTGTCGGTGCGTTCCCATGGGGTGCGGACGAAACGGCCGGCCGGCTGATCCGCCAGCGGTCCGCCCTTCGCGCCGATCTCGTCCTCCAGATCCTCGAAAGCCTGGCAGATCCGGTCGCGCAGGCTGGCAAACCACTCGGGCGCAACCGTCTTCTTGGTCTCGATATCTGCGGGCACGGGGCCGCCGCGTGTGGGCTCGGCTGCCTTGGTCATGGGCGCTCCTTCGTCATTTCTGTTGCCGCCATGCGCTTGAGCCGGGGCGGCTGATTCTGGCTCTTCTTATCAAGCCCCTGCCGCGATTTGCAAAGCGGTGATCTGTCCTGCCGGAGGTCAACGGGACGGGATTGGAAAGGTTCCGGTCTGGCGCAGGGCCTCTCCCAGCACCATGGCGGCGGAAACCGCGACATTCAGCGAGCGCATGCCCGCAGCCATCGGGATGGTGATCCGCGCATCGGCGCCGTCGTGCACGGCATCGGGCACGCCTGCGCTTTCACGGCCCAGCAGCAGCATGTCGTCCGGCCGGAAGGCGAAGTCCGTGTAGGGCTGGGTGCTTTTGGTTGTCAGCAGCACCAGCCGCCGCCCGGCAGCCTTGCGTGCTTCCTCGAAGGCGGCCCAGTCGAGGTGCCGGATGAGGGCGGCCCGCTCCAGATAATCCATCCCGGCCCGCTTGAGCGCGCTGCCGGACAGGGGAAAACCGGCTGGCTCGATCAGGTGCACGCGCACGTCAAGGCAGGCGGCCATGCGGATCATGGTGCCGGTGTTCTGCGGGATATCCGGCTGGTAAAGGGCAAGGTCTGGCATGGCCACGCAGTGCCCGGTTTTCCGCCGTTTGTCCAGCGGCTGGAGCATGTCCCTTGATGCCTGCGGCAAGTCATTACAGCAATTTAAGCCCCTTGCGGCTGGCCATTCCCGGTGCGGGTGCTAAAACCCTGCAAGGGGACATCTCGAAACCGGACCAAGCCTTTGAACAGAATTTTGCGCTGCCTTGAAGGCTGGATCGACCCCTTCGTTTCTGCGCCTGCCGGAAAACTGCCCGTCACCGCAGGCGCCTATCTCTGGTTCCTCGTGCGCCAGTCGCCCTGGCCCTTCGTGGCCATGCTGCTGCTAGGCGGGGCGACAGCTCTGGTGGAAGCAGGGCTCTACAGTTTCATCGGCATCATTGTCGATCTGCTGCAGACCACGCCGAAGGACGAACTCTTCACGCAGAACTGGCAGCTTTTCGCAGGCATGGCGGCCGTTGTGCTGGTGCTGCGCACGGTGCTGGCCTTCTTCACCGCAGGCGTTGAAGAGCAGACCGTGGTGCCCGGCTTTTATGCCCGCGTGCGCTGGCAGGCGCATCAGCGGATCATGGACCAGAGCATCGCCTTCTTTCACGACGAATTCGCGGGCCGCATTTCGTCCAAGGTCTGGCAGGCCGGGCAGGCGGCGGGCGAGTTCATGGTGACGCTGCTGCAGGTGGTCTGGTACATCGCGGTCTATGCTCTGGCGACGCTGCTGCTGCTGGGCGAACTGAACTGGCGCCTTGGCGCGGCCATTCTTGTCTGGCTGGCGGTCTTCTCGGTGATCGCGCGCTACTATGTGCCGCGCATCCGCAACCATTCCCGCGCCGCTGCCCATGCCGCCTCCGGCGCGACGGGCCGGCTGGTCGACACCTACAGCAACATCCAGACGGTGAAGCTGTTCAGCAGCCGCGAGAGCGAACAGGCCGGTGTGCGGGCGATTTTCGAGAGCTACCTTGCGGTGCTCAAACGCTTCACCCGCAACCTGACCGAAGTGCGCTCGCTGATGTCGCTGCTGAGCAGCGTCATGATGGTGAGCATCGGCTGGTTCTCTCTTGTGCTGTGGCAGGATGGCATCCTGACGGCCGGCGATGTGGCGGTGGCGCTGGGGCTGGCGCTGCGGCTCAATCTTCTGCTGGGGCGGATGCTGGGCCAGCTCAACTCCCTGTTCCGCTCCTTCGGCACATTGCAGGACAGTGTCGACATGCTGACACGTCCCATTGCCGTCACGGACCAGCCGGGCGCTCCGGCGCTGATGGTCAGCGCGGGCGCGATCGTTTTTGACAAGGTCAGCTTCCACTATGGCAAGCGCGGGGGCGTCATCGATGATCTGAGCTTTGCGGTGAAGGGCGGGGAGAAGATCGGCATCGTCGGCCCCTCAGGCGCGGGCAAGTCGACGCTGGCCAGCCTGCTGCTGCGCTTTCATGATGTGGAGAGCGGGCGCATTCTGGTGGACGGTCAGGATGTCCGGCAGGTGACGCAGGCCTCGCTCAGGGCGCAGATCGGCATGGTGGCGCAGGATACCTCGCTGCTGCACCGCTCCATCCGCGAGAACATCGCCTATGGCCGGCCGGATGCCACCATGGCGATGCTTGAGGATGCGGCGCGGCAGGCCCATGCGCTGGAGTTCATCCAGAACCTGAAAGACAGCAAGGGCCGCTCCGGCTTCGAGGCGCAGGTGGGCGAGCGCGGGGTGAAACTCTCCGGCGGCCAGCGCCAGCGCATCGCCATTGCGCGCGTGCTCTTGAAGAATGCACCCATTCTGGTGCTGGATGAAGCGACCTCTGCCCTGGATTCAGAGATCGAGGCTGCGATTCAGGACAATCTGATGCCGCTGATGCAGGGCAAGACGGTGCTGGCCATCGCCCACCGTCTTTCCACCATCGCGGCCATGGACCGGCTGATCGTCATGGACGGGGGAAAGATCGTCGAGGAGGGCACCCATGAGGCGCTTCTGGCGCGCGGCGGGCTCTATGCGGATCTGTGGGAGCGCCAGTCCGGCGGGTTCCTGCCTGCCGGGGAAATGATGGCTGTTGAGGAAAGGTGACATCCGTCTTGCGTGATCCGGCAGACATGAGGCCACGTAAGATCTCCCAGAAGGGGGACTTCCGCATGGGTCAGATCATCACCGCCTACCTTGCCACTGCCGCCGTATTTCTTGCGATTGACGCGGTATGGCTCGGAAAAGTGGCAACGCGTTTCTATTTTGACCGCATCGGGCATCTGATGATGGACAAGCCCAATCTCGGTGCGGCGGCGATTTTCTATCTGCTTTACGTCGGCGGTCTTGTCTTCTTCGCTGTGCTGCCTGCACTGAAGTCTGAAAGCATCTGGACAGCAGTGGTCTGTGGTGCGGTCCTAGGTTTTATTGCGTATGCAACCTATGACATGACAAATTATGCAACTCTCAGAAACTGGCCGCTGGAGGTTGTTTTCGTTGACATTGCCTGGGGCGCATTCCTCAGTGCGGTATCGGCTGCCGCTGGCTATGCCATCACGAATAAGCTGTTGTCCTGAACGATTTATCCCTTCGCGTGAAGAAAATCTTTACGCTCGCTGCCTAGTACTATTGCCCATGGTATCGGACCGAAGAACGTTTCTTCTGACCATCGGGAATGGACATGCACGATAATGTAAGTACGGGCATCCGCCTTTCGATCCTTGGCCGGTTTCTTGTCTTGGTTGTGACGTCGGCCCTGATCATGGTGGCCGGCACGGGGTATGCGTTCTATGTGTTCCGTGAAGCGCTGACCTCTGCTCTGGGGGACCCGTCGCAGGCACAGGCTTTTCTCGGTCCGCAGGCCTCCTCGCTGCTTGATGGCCTGATCATCGATCAGATGCTGCAGATTGTTCTTGTCTGCTCGCCCATCGGTATTGCCTTCCTGGCACTGGCTGTGGTGCTGGCCCTGGGCGTCGCCCGGCCGCTCAACCGGCTGCAGGATGGTCTTGATCTTCTGTCCCAGGGGCAGCTGGATGTGAATATCGACGGTGCCAGCCGTAGCGATGAAATCGGTGCCATTGCGCGCTCCGTTGTCCAGTTCCGTGAAAAGCTGGCAGCCCGCGCCAAGGAGGAAGTTGAACTCCAGGCGGCCCAGCAGACCCAGATGGAACAGGAGCGCCGGGAACTGATGCACGACGTGGCCAGCGACTTCGAACGCTCGGTCATCAGCGTCGTGGAAGCGCTGACCAGCACGGCGCATGCGGTTGGCGGCAATGCCCTTGATCTGCGTCAGGCGGTCGGCAACTCCTCCCGCGCCGTGGATGAAGTGTCCACCGCAACGGCAGAGGCCGGTCAGTCGGTGCGTGTCATGTCCCAGTCTGCCGAAGAGCTGGCAGTCTCCATTTCGACCATCGGCCGTGATGTCGAAAACGCTTCCCAGATCGCCAGCGCTGCCGTGCTTGAAGCCCGCCAGACCGATGAAATCGTCGGCCGCCTGTCGGAGACGGGCCGTCAGATCGGCGAAGTTGTCGAACTCATCAGCCAGATTGCCAACCAGACCAACCTTCTCGCCCTGAATGCCACCATCGAGGCGGCGCGTGCGGGCGAAGCGGGCCGCGGCTTTGCCGTGGTGGCCAATGAGGTGAAGGCTCTGGCCGGCCAGACCACCAAGGCAACGGAAGAAATCACCTCCCAGGTGGCCTCCGTGCAGTTCGTGGCGGAGCAGGCGGTCGGGGCGATCCGCTCCATCACCGCGACCATCGAGCAGATCAGCCAGATTTCCGAAGCCGTTCATGGCTCGGTTCAGAGCCAGATGCAGGCGACCGGTGAGATTTCCCGTTCGGTCCACGTGGCCAATGCCAGCACCGAGCGCGTGGGGGGCAACATGAACCGCCTTGCAGAAGCAATGCAGGCCAGCACCTCGGCCACGGATGAAATGCACGCGGCAGCGGGTGAACTCACCCATCTTTCCGCCAGCCTGCAGACGCAGGTGAGTCAGTTCCTCACCAGCATCCGCGCAGCCTGAGGCAGGCAATCCACAGGACGATGTCATGCGGCGGACGGGTTCCGCCGCATTTTTTTGTCCGCCCGCAGACGGAGGGCGTGCCTGAAGGCGGGCCCGGAGTTTGTCAGGGGAAAGCGGCCACCGGTTTTCCCGAAAAGACAAATGAAAACAAAGAAACCCGGCGTCTGTCAGGTTCACTCTGATCCGGACAGGCGCTGGAGAAGGGGGCGGAGCCCCTCAAGGACTGGTTGCATTGTTGCCTCATGGCAACAGGCGGAAGGTAAAGCATGTTTGAGCTGTGCTTGAGGCCTTGCGATTTCAACCGAACAGTTTAAGAAAGTCAGGCGCGTTCTGCCGCGCTGTCTATTGCCGTCAACCGAGCTAACAGAGGAGGGGTATTCATGACCAATACGTCACGTGTCCATATGACCGTAGCCCCTGCTCTCGTGGGCCCGTTTCCCATCTCCTGCCACCCGGCAGCCTGAGACGGCGTTTCAAAACATTCCAGCTGAATAGCGACTGGCTTCAAGCGTAACCGGACTCCTCCGGTGCTGCGCGTCTTTCATTTGCGCGTTCCGCCAGCCGTGCCTCATCAGTCCGATTCCGTCTGGAGCAGAACCATGTCTGTTCGTTATCCTTTGGATCCTTTCGATCTGCCTTATCCGCCGGACCTGCCGCGTCCGGATGACTTTGCTGCGTCCTTGCCGCGGGTGACGCTGTCCTGGCGCCAACGCCTGGCCCTTGGCGGGGCGGCTGTTGCCGTCTTTTCCGCTGCAACGGCTGGTGCCGCCATGCTGATTTTCCTGCCGGTTCTCCTCGCTGACCTGTGGTCGCTGGAGGCTGTCCGGATCGGCAATGCGGTGCAAAGCGCGGCTCAGTACCGCACGCATCTGATCGAGTTGTTCCTTGGCACGCTGGTGCTTGCCGGTGCGCTGGTCAGTTTCGTCTTTTCGCTGGCCTTCGGTGGCCGCCGTCCCTATTGGCAGCGCCTTAAAATCAGGCGTCTGCGCGGTTCTGCCCGGTCCGCGGGCGAGGGCCGTAAATCTCTGGAGTTGAACAATGTTTTCCAGATTTGAACGTCTGATCGATCCCTTCGCGGACTTTAAGCTGGATGTGCCGCCGAAGGGGTTTGGGGCCTTCTGCTGGTACTATACCAAGCCGCTTTGGCCGCTGCTGGCCGGTGTCGGTGTGCTGGGGGCGATGATCGCGATCTTTCAGGTCGCGATCTTTGCCTTCCTGGGCGATCTGGTCAACTGGCTGGGCGAGGCCAACCGGGCGACGTTCTGGACCGACAACTGGGTGAAGCTCTCGCTCATGGCCGGTGTCATCCTGCTGTGCCTGCCGTTGACGCAGGCCTTCTGGGAACTGCTGTTCCATCAGGGCGTGATCGGCACCTATCCCATGTCCGTGCGCTGGCGCGTGCACCGCTATCTGCTGCGCCAGAGCATGACCTTCTACCACAACGACTTTGCCGGCCGCATCGCCAACAAGATGATGCAGACGGCACTGGCCGTGCGCGAAGTGGTGACGCGGATCGTCGACATGATGGTCTATGTGCTGGTCTATCTGACCAGCGCGCTGATCGTCATCGCTGATGCCAACCTCTATCTCGCGATTCCGCTGGTGGTCTGGACTTTTGCCTATGTTGGCGTGCTGCGTGTCTTCATTCCCCGCCTCAAGGCGATCTCGCAGGAGCAGGCGGATGCCCGCTCGGTGATGACCGGCCACGTGGTGGATGCCTACACCAACATTGCGACGGTCAAGCTCTTCTCCCATGCAAGGCGTGAGGAAGAATATGCCCGCAATTCGATGATGGGCTTCATGAAGACCGTCTTCGGCCAGATGCGCTATGTGACTCTGCTGAACATCTCGCTGAACACGCTGAATACGCTGCTGCTGTTCTCCACGGCCGGGCTGTCCATCTTCCTGTGGCAGCATGAAGTGGTCACCACTGGCGATGTGGCGGTGGCCGTATCGCTCGTCCTGCGTATCCAGGGCATGTCGCAATGGATCCTGTGGGAAGTGGCGGGCCTGTTCGAAAACGTCGGCACGGTGCAGGACGGCATCGGCACCATTGCGCGTGAGCGGGAGGTGCAGGACGTGCCGGATGCAGCGCCCCTTACGGTCACCAAAGGCGAAATCGTCTTCGACAAGGCCTCCTTCCACTATGGCAAGGTCAAGGGTGTCATCGATGCGCTGGATCTGACGATCCGTCCGGGCGAAAAGATCGGTCTCATCGGCCGCTCCGGCGCGGGCAAGTCCACCCTCGTCAATCTGCTGCTGCGGTTCTATGACCTTGAGAGCGGTTCAATCCGTATCGACGGGCAGGATATCGCCCGTGTCCGCCAGGATGACCTGCGCGCTCATATCGGTGTTGTTACGCAGGATACTTCGCTGCTGCACCGGTCCATCTATGAGAACGTCGCCTACGGCAAGCCGGAGGCGTCGGAAGCGGAGGTGATCGAGGCTCTGCGCAAGGCCCATGCCCTTGAGTTCGTTCAGGGACTTGAGGACAGGGACGGGCGCAGCGGCCTTCAGGCCCAGGTGGGTGAACGCGGCGTGAAGCTGTCCGGCGGACAGCGCCAGCGGATTGCCATTGCCCGGGTTCTGCTGAAAAATGCCCCCATCCTGCTGCTGGACGAGGCGACATCCGCCCTGGACAGCGAGGTGGAGGCAGCCATTCAGGACAGTCTCTTCGACCTGATGGAAGGCAAGACGGTGATTGCCATCGCGCACCGCCTGTCGACCATCGCGGCTATGGACCGGCTCATCGTCATGGACAAGGGCCGAATCATCGAAGAGGGGCGTCATGAAGAACTGCTGACCCGGGGCGGCCTCTATGCACAGCTGTGGTCGCATCAGTCTGGCGGATTTTTGCAGTCAGCTGCAGAAGTTTGATCCAGATCAAACGATCCGGCTTTCAATTGGGGCCTTTTCAGGGCATCAAAAAGGTGATGACGGCATCCCAAGCGGTGCGACATTTAGCGTTCTGGCCGAAGGTCATCTGGACAATGCGGCAGAACGGTGCAAAAAGACCACCGCTTGGTGTGGTGCGGGCGATTGCCGCACCCGTTTGCCGTTAATGCCCGCGCCGGGCAGCCGACCGTTCCGGAGGGGAGGGCGAGGCTGTCTGCCTGTGGGCATTCGGTATACGTTAAACAGGTTTCGAGAGGACGCGACCTTGGCTCATACGGATTCGGCGGAACCGACCCGCCGTGATTTCCTCTATCTTGCGACCGGCGCCATGGGCGTTGTGGGCGCGGGCGCTGTCGCCTGGCCCTTCATCGACCAGATGAACCCGGACGCTTCGGCTCTTGCTCTGGCCTCCATCGAGGTGGACGTCTCCGCCGTCGAGGTGGGGCAGTCGATCACCGTGAAGTGGCGCGGCAAGCCGGTCTTCATCCGTCAGCGTACGGACAAGGAGATCGAAGAGGCCAAGGCTGTGCCGCTGTCCGAACTGCCGGACAAACTGGCGCGCAACCTCAACCTGTCCGATACCGCCGATGCCTCCGACGCGAATCGCGCCGCCGAAGGCAAGGAAGCCTGGCTCGTCATGGTCGGCATCTGCACCCATCTGGGCTGCGTGCCGCTGGGCAATGCCGGCGACTTCGATGGCTGGTTCTGCCCGTGCCATGGTTCGCACTATGACACTGCAGGGCGTATCCGCCGGGGGCCTGCTCCGGAGAACCTCCTCGTACCGCCGTTTGCGTTTGTTGAAGACGCCAAGATCAAGATCGGTTGACCGGTAGACCCCAGGAGACAGCCATGGCTGGACATTCCAATTACGTTCCGCAGAGCGCGGCGGCGAAGTGGCTTGAGAGCCGTCTGCCGGTCATCTCGCTCGTTCGCGGCTCTTTCGTCGATTTCCCGACCCCGAAGAACCTCAATTACTGGTGGACCTTCGGCGGCATTCTCTTCTTCATGCTGATCTCGCAGATCATCACCGGCATCGTGCTGGTGATGCACTACACCCCCAGCACCACGGCAGCCTTCTACAGCGTCGAGCACATCATGCGTGATGTGAACTTCGGCTGGCTGATCCGCTACCTGCATTCCAATGGCGCGTCGATGTTCTTCATCGCCGTCTACATCCACATCTTCCGCGGTCTCTATTACGGCTCCTACAAGGCCCCGCGCGAAATCTCGTGGATCCTGGGTGTGATCATCTTCCTCATCATGATGGGCACCGCCTTCATGGGCTACGTGCTGCCCTGGGGCCAGATGTCCTTCTGGGGCGCCACCGTGATCACCAACCTGTTCTCGGCGATCCCGCTGGTGGGTGAAGCCGTGCGCACCTGGCTGTGGGGCGGCTTCGCCGTCGACAACCCGACGCTGAACCGCTTCTTCTCGCTGCACTATCTGCTGCCGTTCATGATCTTCGGCGTTGTCATCCTGCACGTGTGGGCCTTCCACACCACGGGCAACAACAACCCGACGGGCGTGCAGCCGAAGTCCGGTCAGGACACGGTTCCGTTCCATCCGTATTACACGGTCAAGGATGCCTTCGCGATCGTGGTGTTCATGATCCTCTTCGCTTGGTTCGTCTTCTACGTGCCCAACTACATGGGTCATGCCGACAACTATATCGAAGCGAATCCGCTGGTGACGCCGGCGTATATCGTGCCGGAATGGTACTTCCTGCCGTTCTACGCGATCCTGCGTGCGGTGCCGGACAAGCTCGGCGGCGTTCTGGCCATGTTTGGCGCCATTGCCATCCTGTTCGTCCTGCCCTGGCTCGACACGTCCAAGGTTCGCTCGGGCGTCTACCGCCCGCTGTTCAAGCAGTTCTTCTGGATCTTCGCAATCAACGCGGTGGCCCTCGGCTATCTCGGTGCGATGCCGGCAGAAGGCATCTACGTGATCCTGTCGCGCATCTGCACGATCTACTACTTCGCCCACTTCCTGATCATCCTGCCGCTGCTGGGCTTCCTTGAGAAGCCGCTGCCGCTGCCGGCCTCGATCTCCGAAGCGGTGCTGGCAAGCGGTTCCGGCAAGCCGGCGGCTGCAGTTGCTGCACCTCAGACGAAGTGACGGAAAGGGTCAGGAGTTTTTGAAATGAGCACCATGATCAAGACCGTCCGCGCCCTTGGCGTATCGCTTGCCGCAACCCTCGCGGTTGCCATCGCCTCGCCCGCTTTCGCAGCGGGTGAGGGGCCGCACATCCCGCGTGAGCAGTGGTCCTTCGCAGGTCCCTTCGGCACCTATGACAAGGCCCAGCTGCAGCGCGGCTTCAAGGTCTACCGCGAGGTTTGCGCCTCGTGCCATGGCCTGAAGTTCGTGGCCTTCCGCAACCTGGCGCAGCCGGGCGGCCCGGGCTTCACCGAAGATCAGGCCAAGGCAATTGCGGCAGACTATACCGTGGTTGATGGACCGAATGACGAGGGCGACATGTTCGAGCGTCCGGCCATTCTGGCCGACCGCTTCCCCTCGCCGTTCCCGAACGAGCAGGCGGCCCGTGCGGCCAATGGCGGCGCCTATCCGCCGGACTTCTCGCTGATCGCCAAGGCCCGTGCTGCCCACCGCGGTTTCCCGTGGTTCATCTTCGACGCCTTCACCCAGTACAACGAGCAGGGCGCCGATTATGTCCATGCGCTGCTCGTGAGCTACGACGAGGAAGTGCCGGAGGGTGTCACGGTTCCTGCAGGCCAGTATTACAATCCGGCCTTCATGAGCGGCTCCTTCATCGGCATGGCCCCTCCGATCTCGGATGAGCAGGTCGACTACACCGACGGCACGCCGATGACGGTGGACCAGTACGCCCGTGACGTCTCCGCCTTCCTGATGTGGGCCGCTGAGCCGCACATGGAAGAGCGCAAGAAGATGGGCTTCCGGGTCATGATCTTCCTGATCGTCTTCGCCTCGATGCTTTACTTCACCAAGAAGAAGCTGTGGCGCAACGTCGAGCACTGATACCGGCACCCGCCGGGTGACCGCAAATGCTGAGAAGGGCCGTCCCATGGGGCGGCCCTTCGCATTTTCCGGGGCTCTTGCCGGGTTTGACAAGCACCGGCAAACCGGACCTAATCAGGCCGGTCTGATTTGGGGGTGCCGATGACTGAGGCGGTTCTGGGCGTGATTGGCGGGTCGGGGATCTATGATCTGCCGGGCCTCGAGGGGGCGGAGTGGGTTGGCGTCGGCAGCCCCTGGGGCGAGCCATCCGATGCGGTGCGGATCGGCCAGATCAATGGCCTCAAGGTGGTGTTCCTGCCCCGTCACGGCCGTGGCCATCTGCATTCTCCCTCGCAGATCAATTACCGCGCCAATGTTGATGTCATGAAGCGCTGCGGCGTGACGGACCTCATCTCCGTTTCGGCTTGCGGCTCGCTGAAGGAAGAACTGGCGCCGGGCACCTTCGTGCTGGTGGAGCAGTTCATCGACCGGACTTTTGCGCGGGAGAAGAGCTTCTTCGGCACGGGCTGCGTGGCGCATGTGTCCATGGCCTATCCGGTCAGCCCCCGGCTGGTCGATCATGTGGAAGCGGCTGCGCGGGCGGAAGACCTCAAATACCGGCGCGGCGGCACCTATCTGGCCATGGAGGGGCCGCAGTTCTCCTCCCTCGCAGAGAGCCACCTCTACCGTTCCTGGGGCTGTGATGTGATCGGCATGACCAACATGCCGGAGGCCAAGCTCGCCCGGGAGGCGGAGATCTGCTACGCGACGGTGGCCATGGTGACCGACTATGACAGCTGGCACCCGGACCATGGCGAGGTTGATATCCAGCAGATCATCAAGGTGCTGCATGACAATGCCCACCACGCCCAGCAGCTTGTGGCACGCCTTGCCCGTGATCTGCCGCGCGAGCATGAGCCTTGCCCCGTCGGCTCGGACAGGGCCCTCGACTATGCAATCATGACAGCGCCAGAGCGGCGCGACCCGGCCTTGCTGGCGAAGCTTGATGCCGTGGCAGGCCGGGTGCTTTTCGACAGGGGCTGAGCGCTGCGGCGCATTGGCCGTGGGCAAGGCGGTTATGCCTTTGCCCCCGGCAGCCACGCCTTGATATAAGATCTGGCAAAGGCCCTGCAGCCGGGGCTCTGCCCCGGGGCAGTGGCCACTCAAGACACGACGCGCCCTAAGAGGACGATATGGACATTCCCAGCGTTTCCGACGAGCTGCTGCAGGCCATCCGCACGATCCCGGATTACCCCAAGCCCGGCATTCTGTTCCGCGACATCACCACTCTTCTGGGCAATGCCCGCGCCTTCCGCCGGGCCGTGGATGCGCTGGTGCAGCCCTGGGCCGGTTCCAAGGTGGAGCAGATTGCCGGTATCGAGGCGCGCGGCTTCATTCTGGGCGGTGCCGTGGCGCATCAGCTGTCTGCCGGCTTTGTGCCGATCCGCAAGAAAGGCAAGCTGCCCTGGCAGACGGTCAGCGTTGCCTATTCGCTGGAATATGGCCTTGATGAAATCGAGATGCACAGCGACGCCATCAATCCGGGCGACAGGGTGATCGTGGTTGATGACCTGATCGCCACCGGCGGTACGGCGGAGGCTGCCTGCAAGCTGCTGCGCGGGCAGGGGGCGGAGATTGTCGCCGCCTGTTTCATCGTTGACCTGCCGGACCTGGGCGGGCGTCAGCGGCTGGAAGCCATGGGCGTGCCGGTGCGCACGCTGCTGTCTTTCCCGGGGCATTGACCATGGTGGGGCAGCACGGGCACGGACCGGATTTTTCCCCTGCGTTCAGGGCTGCCTTTGCCGATCTGCTGCACTGGCGGCGTGATGTGCGCCGCTTCCGCAAGGACAGTCTGCCGGATGGCCTGCTGGATGAGGTTCTGGCGCTGGCCGACCTCGCGCCGTCCGTGGGCAACAGTCAGCCCTGGCGCATCGTCCGGGTGGAAAGCGAAGCCCGGCGGGACGCGGTCACGAGGCTGTTCGAGCAGGAAAACAACCGCGCCCTTGCTGCCTATGAGGGCGAAAAGGCGGAGCTTTACGCAAGGCTCAAGCTGGCTGGCCTGCGCGAAGCGCCGGTTCAGCTGGCGGTCTTCTGCGATCCGGACCCGGAGCAGGGCCATGGGCTTGGCCGTGCAACGATGCCGCAGACACTTGCCTTCTCGGCCGTTGGCATGGTCCAGTGCCTGTGGCTTGCCGCGCGCATGCATGGCGTGGGGCTCGGCTGGGTGTCGATCATCGATCCGCAGGCCGTGAAGACAACGCTGGACGTGCCTTCCGGCTGGGAGCTGATCGGCTATCTCTGCCTCGGTTTCCCCGAGGAAGAGCATCTGGTGCCGGAGCTGGAGCGGGAGGGCTGGCAGGCCCGCACACCGCTCGAAGGGCGTATTTTCATCCGTTAGGAGGAACCTTTGGCAGTCATCATCAGGCCGATTGAAGACAAGGACCGGGCGTCGCTCGCACAGCTGCTGGAAGAGCGGTGGGCGGGCGTGGAGATCCTGCTGGATGGCGTCATGGTCGATGCCTCGGCACTGCCGGGCTTTCTGGCGGAGGACGACGGGCAGCTCGCCGGGGCTGTCACGGTCATCCGCCGGGAGAGCGAATGGGAAATTCTGACCCTCGATTCGCTCAGCCGCTGGGCAGGCACGGGTACGCAGCTGCTGGATGCGGTGGTCAATGATGCGCGCGGCCATGGCATGACCCGGCTGATGGTGCGCACATCGAATGACAATCTGGATGCCTTCCGCTTCTATCAGCGGCGTGGCTTCCGGCTGGAGCGGATCGTGCAGGGCGTCATTGATGACGAGCGCCAGCTCAAGCCCGAAATCCCGCTCATGGGCGAGTACGGCATTCCGCTGCATGACGAAGTGGTGCTCGGCCGCAGCCTTTAGACCTTAACCAAGGCTCTCGATGCTGACGCATCACGCCTTGAAATGGCTCAGGCGCCGCACGGGCTTGAGCAGTTATTGATGGGCCAAGCTCATCGAGAGTTGGTACCAGGCTGCGGCAATACGAAGGTTAGGCCTGCTGCGGCCTGCGCCGGAGGTAGACCTTGCTTTCAAAGCTGAAGACCAGTTCGCCGTTCTGGTTGGTGCCCTCATTGCGGCCGCGCAGCACGCCCCAGTCCGGGCGCTGCGGGATATCATCCTTCGCAATCACGACGCTGGCGTAGGTGATCGTGTCGCCGGCAAAAACGGGCTTGATCCATTTGAGGTTTTCAAAGCCGGGCGAGGGGCCGCGCTCCACCGGCGTTTCCCCGCGAGCGAGCGTGACCGCGTCCAGTTCCTGCATGGTCAGGATCAGACGGCGCATGAAGGCGGAGGCCGTGTGCCAGCCGGAGGCGCAGAGGCGGCCAAAGTGTGTGGCCGCTGCACCTTCTTCCGTCAGGTGGAAGGGCTGAGGGTCGAAGGCGGCGGCAAAGCGGACGATATCTTCGGCCGTGAAGTGGTGGGAGCCAAGCTCGACGCGCTCGCCCAGCTCCATCTCGTCAAACCAGGTTCTCATGCGCCCGCCTCCGCTGCTGCCTCACGGCAGGTGAAGAGGATCGGGTTTTCCAGCACCATCACGGTGTCACCGTTCTGATTGAAGACGGAAAAAGCGAAGGTGACGAGCCCAAGGCCGGGCCGCGAGCGCAAGGGGCGGCAGCTCAGCACCTTGGCTTCCGCCCTCAGCGTGTCGCCCGGGTAGACCGGCCGCCGCCAGGTGAGCGTGTCGATGCCCGGCGCGCCCTGACCGGCGGACTGCGCCAGAAGCCCGTCCACCAGCATGCGCATGAACATGGCTGCGGTGTGCCAGCCCGATGCGGCGAGGCCGCCCAGCAGCGAGGCCTTGCCGGCCTCCTCATCGAGATGGAAGGGTTGAGGGTCGAATTCCGCAGCGAAGGCGATGATTTCATCCTTCGTGACGGTCTTCGTGCCGAGGGGGATGGTCTCGCCGGGCGAGAAGTCTTCGAAGTAGCGGTGGGCGGTCATGGGACTTGTTTTATCTTGCCATGACCGCCCGCGCCAGTGGTTGATGGGGCTCATTCCGCTTCTGGCAAATGCTCCTTTTGGCGGAGCTTGAATGCCAGTGGGTCAGACCATGCGCCAGATCCGGACGGCCGCCGCCCGCTCCGGCGATTGGCCTCAATCGTAATACATCTCGTTGTCGTCCAGATAGACGTTCGAGGCTTCGCAGATGTCGATGGAGATCGGGTCGTCCAGCACTTCGCTGCCGTCCGTCCCGAGCCAGCCCACCTGGAAAGTCTGCTCGCAAGGACCAGAATTGGCGTGGAAGGTGGCACGCACATTGTCGCCCGGAGCCAGACGGTTGCTCAGCCAGTTGTCACTCCAGCCGTCACCGCCGTTGGTGTAGAAGCCAACGACCGTGTTGCTGTCCGTGTTGTTGTAGATCTGGAAGTAGCCTTCCTGCCCGGTTCCGGCCGCCATCAGCGGCGCGGTTGCGGTCAAGGTTGCGGCAACTGCCGCTGCAAGAAAATTGAAGCTTTTCATCATGCTCCCCACAGAGCCATGGGCAAGTTGCGACTCTTCGCAGCCCGCAGGCTCCATGAAAAGCAAGACCACCGCTGCGACAGCCTGTAAAGCTGACGCTTAGTATCGATAATCAACGTGCATTGATATAATGCAATCACTGGATGTCTATATGACAGATAAGTTATCAGGCGTTGCCGATCAGTACCCCGGCGGCGAACACCAGTGATCCGCCAAGAACCACCTGCAGGGCGGCGCGCCAGAAAGGTGTGTCCATGTAGCGGTTCTGGATCCAGGCAATGGCCCAGAGTTCAATGAAGACGACGGCCGCAGCCAGGCTGGTGGCTGTCCAGAAATCCGGAATGAGATAGGGCAGGGCGTGGCCAAGTCCGCCAACCGTCGTCATGATACCGGACGAGAGACCGCGCTTCAGTGGAGAGCCGCGCCCCGACAGCACCCCGTCATCATGCGCAGCTTCCGTGAAGCCCATGGAAATGCCTGCGCCAACGGAGGCGGACAGGCCGACGAGGAAGGTCTGCCAGGTGTCCTGCGTCGCAAAGGCTGCCGCAAAGATCGGGGCCAGCGTCGAGACGGAGCCATCCATCAGCCCGGCAAGGCCCGGCTGCACATAGGTGAGAATGAACTGGCGGTGGGCGGTCTTGTCTTCCTCGGCCCGCACATCCGTGGGGGTCAGGCTCTCGCTGAGGGCCTCTGCACGGCTCTCGTGGCCGCGTTCGGCCATGGCGAGATCGCCCAAGAGCTTGCGGGTGGCGGCATCGCTGGTGCGCTTTGCAGCTTCCTCGTAGAAGCGGGCGGCCTGATCCTCCATCTGCTCCGCCATCGCCCGCACCTTTTCAAGGCCGAGCGGACGGACCAGCCAGTCAGGCTTGCGGGTGTAATATCCGCGCACGTGCTCGCGTCGGATCAGCGGGATGCTGTCGCCAAAGCGGTTCTGGAACAGGGCAATCAATTGCTGCCGGTGGCCATTCTCCTCTTCCGCCATGGCATCGAACACGGCGGCAGAGGCGGGAAAATCATCCCGCAGCCCATCGGCATAGGCCTTATAGATCCGGCTGTCGTCCTCTTCGGACGAGATCGCGAGGGCGAGAATTTCGGCCTCGCTCAGCGATGAAAAGTCGCGGCGGCCAGTCGACAGAAACCGGGAGAACATCTGCGCGATCCGATCAGGAAAGGATGAGGGAACTCCCCGCAATCTAAACCGCAAGATATGTCAAAACCACCCATGATAGGCCCAGTGCGTCAAAGTGAGCGAGCAACATGACCTTCCAGCCCCCTTCGGACCTGACCCCGGCCAGAACCTACGAACGGCGCTTTGCCCGCGTCATCGAGCATGTGCATGATCATCTCGACGAGCCGCTTGATCTCGATCAGCTCGCGGATATCGCTGCCATGTCGCGGTGGCACTGGCACCGGGTGTGGCAGGCATGTTTCGGTGAAAGTGTGGTTGCCATGGTCCGGCGGCTCCGGATGCAGCGGGCAGCCACGGCGCTGGCCAGGGGCGAGACGGATCTGGAACGGCTGGCACGGGAGGCAGGCTATGGCAGCCTGACCGCCTTCACCCGCGCCTTCCGTCAGTCCTATGGCCTGCCGCCGGCCACATACCGGGACGCGGGTCCGCATCGCCGCTTTGACAAGGACTGGACACCGCCGGCCCGCAAGCGGCCGGCTGACCTTGGAGCTTCTCCCATGCATGACATCGTCATCCGCCAGGAACCGCAGCGCGTGCTGGCCGGCATCGCGCACAAGGGCCCTTACATCGAAATCGGCCGTGCCTTTGAACATCTGATCGGCAGCCTTGCCAGTCGTGGCCTGATGGACAAGACAGGCATGTTGATCGGCTTTTACTACAGCGATCCGTCCGTGGTGCCGGAGCAGGAGCTGCGTTCGGCCGCAGCGGTCGAGCTGCGGCAGGACATCGCCTTGTCTGCGCCGCTGGAGCGCATCGAGGTTCCGGCGCAGCGCTATGCCGTATTGCGGCACAAGGGGCCGTATGCGGACATGAAGGCCGCCTATGACTGGCTCTACGGCACCTGGCTGCCGGCGTCTGGCCATGAGCCGGCGGATGGGCCGGCCATGGAAATCTACCTGAACAACCCTCGCGACACGGCCCCGTCCGATCTTCTGACCGACATCTGCCTGCCGTTGAAATAGGGGCAGCTCACCTCGACCAGAAGCGGCGCAAAGCCTTCGCCGCGCGCCTCGATCCGGCCGCTGTGGACCGCCCGCCCTGGCCATAGGGGAAAGCGCGAGGACAAGCCCGTCCGGGCGTGGCATTTCGGCCCGGAGGGCGGCGGGTATGCCGTTCAAATCACTGCCTGTTTTTTGAACAAAAGTATCTGCGTGGCCTGTTTGAATGGGCGCAGGAAAAAATCTCTGCATCCGGATCTGCCTATTTGTTTTGCTTTTGGCTTGACGTTAGGCAAATGGGTTTAAGTATCCGCTTCCATTGATGAAATTATTCCGGCAATGGGTTTGGTTTCCTTTTTGTTAGTGATTTTTGACGGTAATACATTCCTGACATCAGGCTCCTCGGAGTTGAGCGGCAGGTAGATATTTAGATGGATCAGTTGATTGCCGATACGGAGCGTGCCCCGGCGCTGTCCGACATCGTGGAACGAACCTCCGAGGTGCGTGAACTGACCACAACAAAGGTTGGCCAGATCCGGGACGTAACGGGGCGGCTGCGGATGCTGGCGCTCAATGCCATGATCGAGAGCGCCCGCGCAGGCGATCAGGGCCGCGGCTTTCTGGTGGTGGCGCAGGAAGTGCGCGAGATTTCCACCGCCGTCGAGGGCATTTCCGGCGCGCTGGCCAAGGAGCTGGCGGGCGAAATCGAAGCGCTGGAAACGCTGACGCGCCAGATGGCGCTGCAGGCGCAGGGCTCGCGCCTGACGGATCTGGCGCTCAACGCCATCGAACTGATCGACCGCAACCTCTATGAGCGCACCTGTGACGTGCGCTGGTGGGCGACGGATTCGGCCGTGGCCGGCTGCGCGGAGAAGTCCACGCCGGAGGCGGTTGCCTATGCCAGCGAGCGGCTGGGCGTCATTCTCGGGGCCTATACGGTCTATACGGATCTGTGGCTGTGTGACCTCAACGGCCGGGTGATCGCCAATGGCCGCCCGGACCGCTTCAAGGTTGCCGGTGCCGATGTGTCTTCCCGCGGCTGGTTCGGCCGTGGGCGGTCCCTGCGCTCCGGTGATGACTATGTGGCGGACGAGATCTCCCGCGAACCGATGCTCGGCAACGGGCAGGTGGCGACGTATCTTGCCAGCGTGCGGGAAGGCGGGCGCAGCAATGGCCGTCCGATCGGCATGCTGGCTGTCCACTTCGACTGGGAGCCGCAGGCGAAGGCGATTGTCGACGGCGTGCGCCTGACACCGCAGGAGCGGGAGCGCTCGCGCGTGATGCTGGTCAGCGGCAATGGCCGTGTGCTGGCCTCATCGGATGGCAAGGGCGTGTTGAGCGAGCAGTTCCAGCTCCAGACCGGCGGCCAGGAGCATGGTTTCTATGTGGACCGGGACGGTGCCACAGTCGCCTTCCACAGGACGCCGGGTTACGAGACCTATGCGGGCCTTGGCTGGTACGGTGTCATCCGCCAGAAGCTGTGATGGACCTGCGGGCTGATCACACGACGTCGACAGTGAGCGGTGCAAAGCCCTCGACGCGGGCCTCCAGCCTGTCGCCGCGCACAACAGGGCCGACGCCGGACGGGGTGCCGGTCAGGATCACGTCGCCGGCGGCCAGCGTGAAATAGTCCGACAGATAGGCGATCATCTCCGGGATCTTCCAGATCATCTGGTTGAGATTGCCGCTCTGGCGCTGGGTGCCATTGACGGTGAGTGTGATGGCGCCTGCCTGCGGATGACCGCAGACACTGGCCGGAACCACGGAGCCGATGGGCGCGGAATGCTCGAAGGCCTTGGCCGTGTCCCAGGGGCGGCCCATGTCCTTGGCCACAGCCTGCAGGTCACGGCGGGTCATGTCGAGGGCCACCGCATAGCCATAGACGTGGGAAAGCGCATCGGCCACCGTGATGCCGCTGCCACCGAACTTCAGCACCACCGCCAGTTCCACCTCGTGATGCACATCCGCCGTCTTGCCCGGATAGGGGAAGGTGCCGGAGGCGTCGAGATTGTCCGGGTTTTTCTGGAAGAAGAACGGCGGTTCCTTGCTGGGATCGTGCCCCATCTCCACCGCATGAGCCGCATAGTTGCGGCCGATGCAATAGACCCGCCGCACCGGAAACAGCGCATCAGTGCCTGCCACGGGCAGGGCGGGGATCTTCGGAACGTCGATCACAAAGCTCGTCATGATGCGCTGGTCTTTCTGGTGCTGGCGTCAGGTGTTGAACTTGAACAGCATCACATCGCCGTCCTTGACGATGTATTCCTTGCCTTCGTCACGCGCCTTGCCGGCTTCCTTGGCGCCCACTTCACCGCCGAGGCTGACGTAGTCGTCAAAGGCGATGGTCTGGGCGCGGATGAAGCCGCGTTCGAAGTCCGAGTGGATGACGCCGGCTGCCTGCGGTGCCTTGGTGCCGCGGGTGATGGTCCAGGCGCGGGTTTCCTTCGGGCCTGCGGTGAAATAGGTGATCAGGCCCAGAAGGTCGTAACCGGCGCGGATCAGGCGGTCGAGGCCCGGCTCTTCAAGGCCGAGCGTGTCGAGAAATTCCTTCTGCTCTTCATTGTCGAGCTGGGAGATTTCCGCCTCGATGGCCGCAGAGATGACAACCGAACCGGCGCCCTGTGCCTTTGCCATTTCGGCAACCTTGGCGGACAGCTCGTTACCGGTGCCGGCCGAGCCTTCTTCCACGTTGCAGACGTAGAGCACGGGCTTGGAGGTGAGCAGGTTCAGGCCCTGCAGGATCTTCTCTTCCTCGGCATCGGCGAGCTTCAGCGTGCGCACCGGCTTGCCGTCCTGCAGCAGGGCGAGGGCGGCTTCCATGATCGGGGCGATGGCCTTGGCTTCCTTGTCGCCGACCTGTGCCTTCTTCTTCATCGGGGCAAGGCGGCGCTCAAGGCTTTCCATGTCGGAGACCATCAGTTCGGTCTCGACGGTTTCCGCGTCGGAGATCGGGTCGATCTTGCCTTCCACATGGGTGATGTCGTCATCGACGAAGCAGCGCAGCACGTGGACGATGGCATCCACCTCGCGGATGTTGGCGAGGAACTGGTTGCCGAGGCCTTCGCCCTTCGACGCGCCGCGCACGAGGCCGGCGATGTCCACGAAGGTGATGCGGGTCGGAATGATTTCCTTGCTGCCCGCGATCTTGGCAATCGCCGTCATGCGCGGGTCCGGCACGGCCACTTCGCCGGTGTTCGGCTCGATGGTGCAGAACGGATAGTTGGCGGCCTGAGCCGCCGCCGTGCGTGTGAGCGCGTTGAAGAGCGTGGACTTGCCGACGTTGGGCAGGCCAACGATGCCGCACTGGAAACCCATGGGAGATCGCTTTCGGTTTGATCGAAGATTTGAGCCGCTTCTTGCCCGAGGGGGCGGGCAAGGTCAAGCATTGCGAAGACGGAAGGCGGGTCAGTCCTGCCCGCCGCTCTTGCCCAGAAGCTTCTTCAGCATCTCAGCCATGGGGCCGGATGTGGGCAGGGCAGGGGCCTTCGGCTGGCGGGCCTGGCGGATGTGGCTCTGCCCCTTGGCGGCCGGGCGCGGCGCGGGCGGGGTGGTGGCATCACCGGTTTCCGCAACCTTGCGCTTCTCGGGGCGCATTGCCTTCTCCGGCTCCAGCTGCAGGGTCAGCTTGTTGGCAAAGGTGCTGTCCTGGCGTTTGGCGAGCAGCTCCGCATGACCGGCGATGCCGTCAAACAGCAGCTCCAGCCATTCGCCGTCAGCCTTGGCGAAATCACCCAGCACATAGTTGGAGACAAGCTTCTTGTCGCCCGGATGGCCGATGCCGAGCCTCAGGCGCCGGTAGGCGTCGCCGATATGGGCGGTGATGGAGCGCAAGCCGTTGTGGCCGCCATGGCCGCCGCCGGTCTTCATGCGGAACTTGGCGGGCGGCAGGTCCAGCTCGTCATAGATGACGAGAATATCCGCCGGCTCCAGCTTGTAGAAGCGCATGGCCTCGCCGACGGAGCGGCCGGATTCGTTCATGTAGGTCATGGGCTTCAGCAGCATGACCTTCTCGCCGCCGATGGTGCCCTCGCTCACCTCGCCTTGAAAGCGGGCGCGCCAGGGCGAGAAGCCGGAATGACGGCGGTGGATCTCGTCCACGGCCATAAAGCCGATGTTGTGCCGGTTGCGGGCATATTGTCCGCCCGGGTTGCCGAGGCCTGCGATGATCTGCATGGCATGTCCGTAGCTGCGCAAACGGGAAATGGCGCCAGCCTTGGGGCCGCGCGGTGTCAGCGTCCGCTTACAGCAATGGGCCGCCCCTGTCGAGACGGCCCACTCTCTGGCTGCTTTCTCATGGCCTTGCGGAGCGGTGCAGTGCCGGGGTGCGCACTGCCGGAACGTTGTGACTTAATCCCCTTCCCGCAAGGCCTCTCGAATGCGAGCCTGCTCACCGGCGACGTGAGGCAGCAGTTCGCTGCCGCCCGATCCCTGCTTCTCCGTCAGGAATTCGGACATCCGCCGGTCAAGTTCGGTCAGCCGCTGGCTCCGTCGCCCGGCGGGGCGGATGGGGCCGAAGCCATGCATGGCAAACCAGAAGGCTGGAAAACCGGTGTTCATGCGCGCGCCATCCCGTTCCCCCGCAGTTCCTTGCGGAAGAACTCCCGTTCCACCTGCGCGATCTGCTCCTTGAGGCGGAGGCGCAGTTTCTTGAGGGCTGTGAGGCGGATGGTATCGGTGTGAGGGCGGCGGGCCTCCCGCTCGATCTTTGCGTCAAGAATGGCATGACGAACGCGCAAGGCGACCAGTTTCTGGTGCATGTTTTCCTCCTTTCATTACCCAGCGTCTCTCATATGGAGTGCTTCGCGCGATTATAAAAATACATAGACTGTATGACTGTAATAGATATTATCTATCGCATGCCTTACCGCCCTTCGCACCGTCAGCTTGAGTATCTTGTCGCCGTTGCCGAGCATGGCCACTTTGGCCGTGCAGCACGCGCCTGCCATGTTTCCCAGCCGACCTTGTCGGCGCAGTTGAAGCTGCTGGAGGACCGGCTGGGGGTGGTGCTGATAGACCGGGGCGGCAGTGCCGTGCAGCCGACGCCGGCCGGACACGCCCTGCTTCCCTATGCCAGAACGGTGCTGGAAACGCTGGATGAGTTTGTCCGCGAGGCGCAGGCGGCCGACAAGGGGCTGGGCGGTCTGATCCGCATGGGCGTTGCGCCCACGGCCGGGCCGTATCTGCTGCCCGGTGTCATCGAGCTTCTGCAGGAACAGGTGCCGGGCCTGCAGCTCTACATCCGGGAGGAACGGCCATCACTTCTGGAAACGGCCGTGCGGGAGGGGAATGTGGATTGCATCCTGACGCCCCTGCCGGTCCGGGAGAGCCGCCTCGCCTGCGAGGTGATATGCTGCGAGCGGATCTATCTGGGCCTGCCCCAGCGCCATCCTCTTGCTGCCAGGCCCGGGCTGTCCGTTTCCGACCTTGAGGGTGAGCGGATGCTGACGCTAGGGCGTGGCCACCGGCTCTATGATCAGGTGCAGGCGCTGTGTGCGGCGTCCGGCGCGGTGATGAGTGAGGACTACGAGGGGACCAGCCTTGACGCCCTGCGCCAGATGGTGGCCATCGGCATGGGGCTTTCCCTGTTTCCGGCCGCCTATGTGGCTTCCGAATTTGCGCGGGAGCGGCAGGTGGTGCTGCGGAGCCCGGGCGACTGGCCCATGCAGCGGCATATCGTGCTGGCCTGGCGGGAGGGCTCGCCGCGTCAGGCTCATTTTCAGCGGCTGGCGGAACTGGCGCGCGACGGCATCGCCGGGTCAGGTCTTGAGGGTGTCAGCCTGGCGGAGGCCTGACGCAAAAAGGGGACGCATTGCGCCCCCTTTCGCGGAAAATTCCGGCGAGCCTGAAATCAGGCTTCAGCCGAACCTTCTTCTTCAACGTCCTTCAGGCCAGCCGGAGCGGCGATCGTGGCGATGGTGAAATCGCGGTCGGTGATCGTCGGATGGCAGTTGGCCGGAACGTTGATGGCGGAGATGTGGAGCGACTCGCCGAGCTTGGCGTTCGCAAGATCCAGCTCCAGGAACTCCGGAATGGCGTTCGCCGGAACGGTCATTTCAACCGTGTGACGGACGATGTTCAGCACGCCGCCGCGCTTGATGCCCGGGCAGGTTTCCTGGTTCAGGAAGTGAACCGGAACGTTGACCACGAGGGTGGTGTTGGCGGACACGCGCAGGAAGTCAACGTGGGTCAGGTCGTCGCGGACCGGATGACGCTGGAAGTCCTTGGCGATGACCTGGTGCTTCTCGCCGTCCACCTCGATGGTGGCGATGTGCGTCAGGAAGCCGCCCTTGTGCAGGGCCAGAGTGGTTTCCTTGAGCGGAATGGAAATCGGCAGCGCGGCCTTCTTGTCACCATAGATGACGGCGGGGATGAGACCTTCGCGACGCAATGCACGAGCGGCCCCCTTGCCCACCCGGTTCCGCACAGATGCCTTCAGCTCGTAGCTGGCAGCCATGACAGTACTCCTTCGGATGTAAAAATGGACCGGCGCCTCCCAGACCCATTGGCCAGAGTGACGGGATCGGTCCCTGCGCCGCCTCCAGGGGTGCGGGCGCGAGCGGGTCTATAGCCGAAAGGCCGGGAAAGCGCAAGCAATGCGCCCCGGATTGCTGGCGTTTTCAGCCCTTCAGGCGCCGGTCCGTGTTTTCCACGAAGGCCGGATCAACCTTGCGGGCAAAGGCGTTGCGCCAGCCTTCGGCGAGAACCTCCATGGCCGCCAGCTCTGCGGCCTCTGCCGCATCAAGGCGCGGATTGAAGCGCGCAGCGATCACGCGGCTCAGCGGCCAGTCCGGATGCAGCCGCTCGATGAGGCGGAGCGTGCCGCCCGCCGCCACATTGCCTTCTTCCAGAACCCGGTAGTACCAGCCGGTGAAGCCGGTTTTCTGGAAGGCTGGGGCCATGCCCGGCAGACCGGTGTGCATGTTCAGCTTCCAGCAGGGCTGGCGGCCCTGACAGATCTGCACCGTGGCGCCGTCCATCTTCAGGATGTCACCAAGGCACAGGTTCGCTTCGGTCAGGCCGTGGCTGGAGATGTTCTCGCCAAAGCAGCCGGGCTTGAAGAACTCCGCCTGCTCTGGCCATGCGGCAGCCCAGTGCGGCATGTGATCGGCAGCATAGTGATGCAGTGCCTTTTCCAGCCCGCCATGAACGGCCGTGTCTGCCTGCTCGTCGCCGGAAAGCCCTGTCTTCGACAGCCAGAGACTGTCCTGCGCCGCCTGCTTGCCTATGGCACTCGGGGCCTTGCCCTCCCAGCGGTCCCTGGCCTTGCCCGTGAAGACGCCAAGGATGGTTGCTTCCAGATGCTGGGTCATGAGCTATTCCTTCCTGACTCGTGACGGACAGCCTGCCGGCCGCCGGACTGTGTTGGAAACGAAAAAGGCACCCGTTTCCGGATGCCTTTTCATCTTGGCCAAGGCGTGCGGCCGCCTCAGTTGAACAGGCTCGAAACCGATTCTTCCAGCGCCGTGCGGTTGATCGCTTCGCCCATAAGCGGGGCGATGGAGACGGCGCGGATGTTGGCGGCGGCCTTGATGGCGGCGGTTGGCTCGATGGAGTTGGTGATCACCAGTTCCTTGAGCTTGGAGGCCGAGACGCGGGCAACTGCGCCGCCGGACAGAACGCCGTGGGTGATGTAGGCCGTCACCGACTTGGCGCCCTTGTTCAGCAGCGCTTCTGCCGCGTTGCACAGGGTGCCGCCGCTGTCGACGATGTCATCCACGAGGATGCAGTCCATGCCATCGACGGTGCCGATGATGTTCATGACTTCCGATTCGCCCGGACGGTCGCGGCGCTTGTCGACGATGGCGAGCGGCGCATCGATTCGCTTGGCCAGTGCACGGGCGCGCACCACGCCGCCGACGTCCGGCGACACGACCATCACGTTATCCGTGGCGTAGCGCTCCTTGATGTCGCGGGTCATGACCGGCGCGGCAAACAGGTTGTCGGTGGGGATGTCGAAGAAGCCCTGGATCTGGCCTGCGTGCAGGTCAAGGGTCAGGATGCGGTCGGCGCCGGCTTCGGTGATCAGATTGGCCACCAGCTTGGCGGAGATCGGCGTGCGGCCCGAGGCGCGGCGGTCCTGGCGGGCATAGCCGAAGTAGGGGATCACTGCGGTGATGCGGCGGGCCGAGGAGCGGCGCAGCGCATCAATGATGATCAGCAGTTCCATCAGGTGGTCATTGGCGGGGTAGCTTGTGGACTGAACCACGAAGACATCCTCACCACGGACGTTTTCCTGAAGCTCGACGAAAATCTCCTGGTCAGCGAAACGCCGCACCTGGCAGGCAGCCAGAGGAACATCCAGATATTTGGAAATTTCTTCGGCAAGCGCGCGATTGGAGTTGCCCGCGACAATTTTCATGGGCGACTGGTCCTTTTGTGCGACGCGGCAACGCCGGACCCGGAAGGCCCCTGCCTCACGTCTTCAGTTACGCGTCCATGTCACGCACCAGGGCGGTGCGCAGCACCCTGAGTTTTGCTTGTCTCAGGCGGCGGCGTTGTAACAACCCCGCTGCCTTCCGACAACACCACAAAAGGCCATCCGGCTGCTTTTTTCTGCTGCGTTGCACCTAAGGTGAATACTTAGACGTGCAATTGATGCTTCAAAGGCTCAATACGTGTTTACCCAGGCCTTCAGCTCAAGCACCGTACGGGCCGCGACTTGCTTCAGGGTGGACACATCCACAGCGGCCCAGGGATCACCGCTCACGCCGGAAGTGGCCTCGGTGCCGGAGATGCGCGTCAGGCGCACGCCATTGGCATCAAAGACGTCGAAAACGAAAAAGACCGAGCCGCCAGCCGCCGTTCCGGTGGCTGTCAGATATCCTTTGACGCGGTAGGTCGGCTTGGCGTCGATGCGGCGCACCAGCTTCAGCCGCTCGGTGCCCGCCCGGGCGCCGATCTCCTGCGCCAGTTCGTCCGCCGTGTTGCCCGGAGCACCGGTGAAGGGCTCAAACGCAAAGATGGCCTGGCTTGCGGGAACCTTCGGAGCCGGAGTGAGGGCCTGGTTTCCCGGCACGGACGGGGCGACAGTCCTTGGTGTGGGCGCTGTCTGGTTGCAGGCCGCAACGGCGAGAAGAAGGGTCGCGGCGCAAAGCCTCTTGGCCGTGGAGGACATGAGTGTCGTCATCTGTTCCCGAATACCGTTTCTGGTGGCGGCGGCCGCAGTCGCCTGAGCGCCGGAAATCCTGTGTGTGGACAGGTTTAGCTTGCCTTGACCGGAAGGTCGAGAGGCAGTTCCGAAAGAGAAACAGGTCCATCCACGCCAGTCAGATAGGTCCGGCCCAGTGACATGGCCGTTTCCGAACCCGAATCAGCCAGAATCATGTGCATGAAGATGACCATGTTCGGTTCAACGGCTGCATCATTGCCGCTATAGGCCATGGGCCAGTCCATCCAGCTGGGCGTGAAGCGGGCGCCGAGCGAGTAGCCGCAGGCATTGAGCCGGTGCGGCAGCATGTTGCGCGCATCCATGGCGCCGGCATGGGCGTCGAAGATCTCGCCAAAGGTGCAGCCGGTCTGAAGCTTGCTCTCAACGGCCGCCAAGGCCTCGCAGCAGGCTTCGTGCATGACCATGTGGCGGGGCGTTGCGGCGCCAACCGCCACTGTGCGCATCAGGGCGGCGTGATAGTGCCGGTAGGTGCCGGCCAGTTCCAGCGTGATCTGGTCTTGCGGCGATAATGCCCGACGGCCGGATTTGTAGCGGCACAGCAGGGCATCACGGCCCGAACCGATGATGAATTCATTGCCCGGATAGTCGCCGCCGCCCTCGAAGATGGCCGTATGCATCGCTGCCAGAATGCGTCCTTCATCCGCGCCGGGCCGGATTTCGTCGAGGCCGGCCAGATAGGCGGCATCTGCGAGTTTTGCGGCCTGCCGCACATAGACCAGTTCTTCAGCGCTCTTGATCGCCCTGAGGCGCGGGATGATGTGCGAGGCATCCGACAGTTCGGCGAAGCTGCGCAGGGCTTCGTCCAGCTCCCGGCCCAGCTTCGCGGTCAGCCCGTGGGTGTCATATTCGATGCCGAGCCGGGCTCCGAGCAGGTCCATGTCGAAGAGCATGTCCTTCAGCTGACCCACCGGGCTGGCGCCGCCCCGGTCCACCCAGATGCGGATGTCGGAGATGTTGGATGTGTGCTTTGCCTGCCGCTCGTCGGCCGAGCGTGTCAGCAGCACCTTGCGCCCGTCGGCGGTAACGACGAGGCACTGGAAGAAGCAGAAGCCGAAGGTGTCATAGCCCGTCAGCCAGTAGTTGCTGTCCTGTGCGAACAGCAGCATGGCATCCAGCTTTTCGTCTTCCATCCGGATCCTCAGCCGCTCGAACCGGCTCTCGAATTCCGCGTCGGTGAAATGCAGCGCCATCGGGTCAGTCTCCTGTCAGCACGAGTGCGGAAATCTGGCGGCCATAGTCCGGCTCCTTGCGGTGCGTCGTGCGCCGGTAGGAGAAGAAGCGGGCTTCATCGGCATAGGTGCACAGACCAAGGCTTTCGGCCCGGCCCGCGCCTGCCGCCTGCAGACGGGCGATGATGAAGGCCTGCAGATCGAACATGAAGTGGTTTTCGCGCCCCGACGTGCCGAAGAAGCGGCTGCAGCCGGGCGCTTCCGCCTCGAAACGCTCGCGGAACTCCGGGCCGACCTCATAGGCGGCGGCCGAAATGCAGGGACCGAGCACGGCGATGATGTTCTCCCGCCTTGCGCCGAGCTTTTCCATGGCCGTCAGCGTGTTGTCGAGCACGCCGGTCAGCGCGCCGCGCCAGCCTGCATGAGCCGCGCCGATGACGCGGGCCTGAGGATCGGCAAACAGCACGGGGCCGCAGTCGGCGGTGGACACGCCGATGGCAAGGCCGGGGGTGGCGGTGACCAGCGCGTCTGCCGTACGGTTCTCGCCTTCGGTAAAGGGACGGGTGACGGTGATGACATCGGGCGAATGCACCTGATAGGGCGAGACGAGCTGCTCCGGTGCCACGTCCAGCATGGCGGCAACGCGGGCGCGGTTTTCCAGCACATGCGACCGGTCATCATCTGAGCCAAGGCCAATGTTGAGGCTGCTGTAAATGCCGGTGGAAACGCCGCCCTGCCGGGTGAAGAAGCCATGGCGGAGGACGCCGGGCAGGGTCAGAAGGTCAGCGGTAATCATCAAGCCTCTCCGGAATTTGCGCCAGCGTGCGGCGGAAGAGCCTCACTGTCAAACGGGGCGGGAACAAGGCCCGGTTGAGCAACGCACAGCACCTTGAAAAGTTCGCCCATTTCCTGAGGCGCCGCCAGCCGCTCCACCTCGCTGCGGATGCGTTCCTGCGTGGCGGCGTCTTTGCCAGCGCCCAGTTGCCCGGCCCGCTCAAGCAGCCCCATGCGCAGCAGGAATTCGCCTTGTGTCAGCGGTGGGGCTACGGTTGCCCCGCCGCGCCGGGCGGCAGCGGCCAGTACCTCGAAATCCACATGCGCCGTCAGATCGGCAAGGCCGGGTTCGGCCAGCACATCCTGATAGGCGTGGCGGCGCAGCGCCTGCAGCGTGTCGCCGGGGGCAGAGCGCAGGTAGCCGTAATCGATGAACAGGGCTGTCCCGCCATGCGCGGTGATTCTGGCGGCAGCTTCCTGCGCAATGGCGGCGGAGAGCGGCGAGGTTTCGAGGATGGCGCCAAGCGGGGCGTTTGCGGCGGTTTGAGGAATGGCCGCCAGCGGCAGGCGGCCGGGACCAGTGCCGAAGGCAAGGTCTCCGGTCTCACTCAGCCCCACCATCCGCTCGCGCCAGCCCTCCGGCGTTCTCACATATTGATGGATGGGCAGCGCATCGAAAAATTCGTTGGCGATAAGGATCACCGGCCCGTCCGGCACCTCGCGCAGGCTGTCATGCCAGTGCGGCGTAAGCGGCGCATTGGCAAGCGCTTCGGCCTGCCGGGCCTTTAGCCGGGGGCTGATTTCGACGAGATGCAGGCTGGCAGTGCGCAGGAAGGCCGGGCGCAGGCTTGCCATGCGCAACAGATCTGCCATCAGCGTGCCGCGTCCGGGACCGGTTTCCACCAGCCGCACGGTCTGCGGTGCGCCCATCGCCTCCCAGGCGGAGAGGACGAAAGCGCCGATGAGCTCGCCGAACATCTGGCTCACTTCCGGCGCGGTGATGAAGTCGCCTTTTGCACCAAACGGCTCTGCGGCGGTGGTATAATAGCCGTGCTGCGGATCGGCGAGACAGGCGGCCATATAGGCGGCCACCGGCATCGGGCCTTCCGCCGCAATCTGGCGGATGAGCTTTTCCTTCAGCGGCGAGGCGGGCAGGGCGTCTCTCCTCATGCGGCCCTGGCTCTGCGCCAGCTCCAGACCATCAGCGCGATGCCGGCGATGATCATCGGTCCGGACAGCAGCATGCCCATGGTGAAGCCGCCGGGCAGGAAGCCGATCTGGGCGTCGGGCATGCGGAACTCTTCGGCGATGGAGCGGGTGATGCCATATCCGGCGGCAAAGGCACCTGCCAGGAAGCCCGGCTTCTGCAACAGGCCGAAGCGGTGCGACATGAGGCGCAGGACGAGGAACAGCAGCACGCCTTCCAGCGCTGCCTCATAGAGCTGGCTCGGATGGCGCGGGATGTAGCCGCCGGAGGGGAACTCCACCGCCCAGGGTACATCCGTGGGGCGGCCCCACAATTCGTCATTGATGAAGTTGGCGAGCCGCCCGAAGAAAAGCCCGATGGGTGCGGCAATCCCGGCAAGGTCAAACAGCGTCAGCAGGGGGATGCCGCGGGCACGGGCAAACAGCACCATGGCCAGCACGGTTCCGGCAAAGCCGCCGTGGAAGGACATGCCGCCATTCCAGACGGCGAAAATCTCCACCGGATTGGCGAGATAGGTCAGCGGGTCATAGACCAGCACATAGCCCAAGCGCCCGCCCACGATGATGCCGATGGTGCCCCAGGTGACGAAATCGTCAATATCCACAAGGCCGGGCCGGGGAACGGCCTGCCACAGCCTGTCCTTCTGCACCGCAAGGCGCATGTAGCGCCAGGCCAGCAGGATGCCCACAATGTAGGACAGCGCGTACCAGCGCAGCGCGAAGGGGCCAACCTCAAAGATGACCGGGTCAACGGTGGGGAAGGGCAGGGCGAGAACGGGCATGCAGGGTCCAGTGCTGTTGATCCGGGGCGATTTGCCAGCGGCACCAGACCTTGCGCATTCCCCCCGGTGCGTCAAGGCGCTGCATTGCCGCCTTGAACTTGGAGCAAAAGGTCAATACCTGTGTGACACGGCCCGCAGTGCCTCGCCGGATTGGTCCGGAGAGCAAGCGCAAGGGTGGGCCGTCACCATCTTCAGGAGTGTGTCATGACCCAGGGCCCGAACAGGATTTTCGACGATTTCGCCAAGCTCATGACTGACGCCGCCGGTGTGGCGCAGGGAGCCCGCCGTGAGGTGGAGACCGCTTTCCGTGCCCAGGCCGAACGGTTCCTGGCCGATATGGATCTGGTGAAGCGCGAGGATTTCGACGTCGCCCGCGACATGGCGGTGCGTGCGCTGGACCAGATCGAGGCTCTGGAAGCCCGGATCGCGGCGCTGGAAGCAAAGCTGGCTGAAGCCGAGGCAAAGCCTGCCCGTAAGGCCAAGACCGAGGGCTGATCAAGCCCGAATGGCTGCAATGCAGCGGCGGCGGGAGGTGTTTCCGCCGTCACAATGCCGTGAAGCGGCCTGCGCCGGTGCGTGGAAACAATCGTCCACAGGATTTGATCAAAACCTCAGGGCGGTTTCCTGCTGCATTTGCGAAGGAAGTTTATATACTGATTCCAAACAGGGATTCGCACGCGCCCCGAAATGGGTCCTGTTTTGACCCTGCCGCCTTTGGCGGTTCGGCGCGGCCTCTGTTCAGGGGAAGACGCTGGATTTGCGGAAATCCGCCCCTTATCCGGCTCCCGTAAACGGGGAGGATCGCCATGAGCCTCATCGAAATCGACTTTGAACGCCCCGACAATCCCGTCGATCTGATCGAACACGTGGCTGCGCTCAATGAGTGGGCTTTCGAGCGTTCGGATGATGACGAGATCACCATTTCCATCGGCGGATACTGGTGCGACTATCACGTCTCCTTCTCCTGGATGGAGGAGCTGGAGGCCCTGCACCTGGCCTGTGCCTTCGATCTGAAGGTCACCGAGCCGCGCAAGACCGAGGTGATGCGCCTCCTCTCGCTCGTCAACGAGCAGATGTGGATGGGTCACTTCGATCTGTGGAGCAAGGAAAACGTCATCATGTTCCGCCAATCCCTGCTGCTGGCAGGCGGTGCGGAAGCTTCCGGTGCGCAGATCGAAGGGCTGCTGGCCAATGCGCTGGAAGCCTGCGAGCGCTATTATCAGTCCTTCCAGTTTGTTGTCTGGGCTGGCAAGACAGCTCAGGAGGCGCTGGAGTGCGCCCTGTTCGAGACCGCAGGAGAAGCATGAGTTTTTCAGCTGAGCGCCCGTTCGCCGTTGTCGGCGCGGGCAAGATGGGCGGCGCAATGATCGCCGGATGGATGGCCCGCGGCGTCGATGCCGCCAGCCTTCTGGTCGTTGATCCCGCGCCGTCCGCCGCTCTCGTGGCCCAGCTGGACAGCCACGGCATTGCCCATGCGCCGAAGGTGCCGGAAGGCGTCAAGGCGGGTATGGTGCTGCTGGCTGTCAAGCCGCAGATCATGGGCGATGTGCTGCCGGGGCTGAAGCCTGCGGTGGCTGACGATACGCTGGTGCTGTCGGTTGCCGCCGGCACGCCGGTGCGCACCTTCGAAGCGGCATTCGGCGATATCGCCGTCATTCGCGCCATGCCCAACACGCCCGCCATGGTGGGGCGTGGCATCACCGCGCTTTACCCCAACGCCCGCGTCACGGCAGCACAGCGCGAGACCGCCGGGCAGCTTCTGTCGGCGATCGGTGCCGTCGAGTGGCTGACCTCGGAAGAGCAGATCGATCTTGTCACCGCCGTTTCCGGCTCGGGCCCTGCCTATGTGTTCCTGCTGGCCGAGTGCCTGGCGGAAGCCGGGCGGCGCGCCGGTCTTCCGGCGGATCTCGCCGCCCGCCTTGCCGAAGCAACGGTGAGCGGGGCAGGGGAACTGATGCACCAGTCTGACGACACGCCCGCAATCCTGCGGCAGAACGTCACTTCGCCCAATGGCACGACGGCGGCGGCTCTTTCCGTGCTGATGGCGGAAAACGGCCTGCAGCCTCTGATGGATGCAGCTGTCGAAGCTGCTGCCCGCCGCGCCCGGGAACTCGCCGGTTCCTGACGGGGCTGCCGCATTGCTTGCCTTTGCCTCTTCCATGCGGACAGGATGTGCCTACCTATAAGGGGAACACATCCTGCCAAGGCATCCAAGAAGGAGGCGGACATGGCACCGGAAGCAGAAGGCACCGCAGGCAAGACCGGGAAGAGCGGCCGCAAGGCCGCGCCACGTCCCGATGACCGGACGATGGCCGTCGAGGCTTTTCTCGGACTGCTCGCCACCCGTTCTTACGCGGACATTTCCCTGACTGATATCGCCGAAGCCGCCGGGCTGAAGCCCTCGGCTCTCCGGCAGGCTGTTTCCGGCAAGAGCGAGCTTCTAGCTGCTTTTGCCGGGCAGGTGGATGCCGCCGTGCTGGATGGCCGCGATGACAGCATGTTTGACCAGCCGCCGCGTGACCGGCTGTTCGACGTGCTGATGACACGCCTGGATGCGCTGGCGCCCCACAAATCTGCGCTGGCCCAGCTGCGCAAGGATGCCATGCGTGATCCGGCGCTGGCCATGTGCCTGAACGGTATCGCCGTGCGCTCGCAGGGCTGGATGCTGGCGGCTGCCGGTGTTTCCATTCCCGGCATCAAGGGCCGTCTGGTGCAGCAGGGGCTGGCGGTTTCCTTCGCCCGTGTGCTCGAAACCTTCCTTGAGGAGGAAGACGAAAGCCTGCCGCGCACCATGGCCGCCCTCGACAGGGAACTGGACCGGGGCGAGGACTGGCTGCGGCGGCTGGGAGCAGTGGAGCGGGTGACACGGCCTGTGGCCTGCGGCCTGATCAAACTCGCCGGCAAGGCGATGTCCCGCCGCAAGTCCCGGCGCAGCGAAGCTGCCCCAAGCGCTGTATCTGAGGCTGGCGGAGAGGCTGCGGCTCAGCCGGTCTAGCCGTTATCTGCCTGTCTGCAAGGGCTTGCGCGGTTGCGCCGGGCGCGGCACTGTGAAGATCCTTTCGCATGGATTTTCCGGAGACCTGCCATGACCCCGAGCGCTCCCGCGCAGCCGATCAGTTTTGACGATTTCCTGAAGGTGGATATCCGCGTCGGGCAGATCATCGAGGCTGCGCCCTTTCCCGAGGCGCGCAAGCCGGCGATCAAGCTGGTGATCGACTTTGGCCCGGATATCGGCATCAAGAAAAGCTCCGCCCAGATCACCAGACACTACACCCCGGAAGGCCTCGTCGGCCGCCGGGTCTTGGCGGTCGTCAACTTTCCCCCGCGCCAGATTGGCCCGATGCGCTCCGAAGTCCTGACGCTCGGCGTGCCGGATGCCGACGGCGACGTCGTCCTCATCGCCCCCGATCAGGACACTCCGCTGGGCGGGCGCTTGTTCTGAGCTTTACCCCGGAATGCGGAAGCGGGCCCTGAGGCCGCCGAGGGAGCTTTCTTCCAACTGGATATCGCCGCCGTGGCTGCGGGCTATGTCGCGGGCGATGGCAAGGCCAAGGCCGCTGCCGGAGGCATCCTGATTGCGGGCTTCGTCCAGCCGGTAGAAGGGGCGGAAGACGTTCTCCCGCTCCTCCTCCGGAATGCCGGGGCCATCGTCGTCGATGATCACGGTCAGCCAGCCGTCCATATGGCGGCCCTGGATATCGACATGGCTGGCATGCCTTGCGGCATTCATGACCAGATTCATGAGGCTGCGTTTCACCGCATTGCGCCGCAACTCCACCTCCGGCTCGCCGGTGAAACTTGAGGAGACGCTCGCACCGGAAATCTCGGCGGCTTCCTCCAGTTCCTCCAGCATCAGGGTGATGTCCGCCGTCTCCACCGCCTCGCCATTGTCGCCGCGCGTGAAGGCGAGATAATCCTCCAGCATGTTGCTCATCTCGTCCACGTCACGCTTGAGGCCTTCGGTCTCCGGTGTTTCGGGGATGAGGGCGAGCTGCAGGCGGAAGCGGGTGAGGATCGTGCGCAGGTCATGGCTGACGCCTGCCAGCATGGTGGTGCGCTGGTCGATCTGCCGCTCGATGCGCCGGCGCATTTCGATGAAGGCCTGTGCGGCCCTGCGCACCTCGCGTGCGCCGCTGGGGCGGAAATCATCCACCGGACGGCCCTTGCCGAAGCCTTCCGCCGCATTGGCCAGCCGCTCGATGGGCCGGATCTGATTGCGCAGGAACAGCATGGCAATGGAGATCAGCACCAGCGAGCTGCCGACCATCCAGACCAGAAAGATATGCGAGTTGGAGGCATAGGTCTGGCTGTGGCGGGCCACCACGCGCAGCACCTTGTCCTTGAGCTGAATGCGGATTTCGACGAAGCGGGACCGGCCGATGGTGTCCACCCAGAAGGGCTTGCCGATGCGCTGGGAAATCTCGCGGCTGAGATTTTCTGCGACCAGATCGAAGAAGGCCCTGGGCCGCGGAGAGGGCAAGGGCTCGGGTGGCAGGATGGAGACGGACATGTCCAGCGTCCGGCTGCCCATTTCCTCGATCAGCCGGTAATCCGCATCCTGAGGGTAGTTCTCCAGCGTATAGACCAGCGCCGCGATCTCACGCACCACCGCCTGTGACAGGCGGAAGGTGACCTGCTGATAGTGCTGTTCCATGATCACGAAAGCGAGCACGGATTGCAGCAGCACCATGGGTGTGACGATGATGAGCAGGGCGCGGGTGAAAAGCCCCTTGGGCATATGACGGTAGATCCGCCCGGCCACCCGGCCGTAGATGAAGGCGAAGGGGACCAGCAGCGGATGCAGCAGCTTGCCCGCCAGTTTCGCAGCCGGGGCCAGAAATGCGCCAAAGCCTGCGAAAAGGCTGCGGAGGCGGGCGCGCGCTTCAGTCACAGGCCAGCCTGTAGCCGATGCCGCGCACCGTCTGCAGATAGACCGGGTTGGCCGGATCATCCTCGATCTTGCGGCGCAGCCGGTTGATCTGCACATCCACCGTGCGCTCGCCAAGGCCGCTGTCATCACCGACGATCTTGTGGCGCGGCACGGTGGCGCCGGGCTGTTCGGCGAAAATGGTCAGGATCTGGCGCTCGCGGTCGGTCAGGCGGATCTGGCTGTCGCCCCGGCGCAGCTCGCCCCGCTCCGTCACGAAGACGAAGGGGCCGAAGCGGATTTCCGGCTGGCGGTCTATCCGGCGGGTGGCGCCGCGCCGCAGGATGGCGGCGATGCGTAGCATCAGCTCACGCGGGTCGAAGGGCTTGGGCAGATAGTCATCCACCCCGGCCTCAAGCCCGGCGATACGGTCTTCCGCCTCGGCGCGGGCCGTCAGCATCAGGATGGGCACAGGGCTGTCCGCCCGCAGCGATGCAGCAAGATCCAGCCCGTTCTCGCCCGGCATCATGATGTCGAGGATCAGGAGATCAAAGGCGAGGCCTGACAGGCAGCGCCGGGCCTCGGCGGCATTGGCGGCTGTTGTCACCCGGTAGCCGTTTTCCTGCAGCACCCGGCCCAGCAGATCGCGGATGCGGCTGTCGTCGTCAACCAGCAGGATGTGGATGGCGTTGTCGTCCGGCACCCGTGTCATTGCGTCAAGCCTCCGTATCGGCCAGCTCGGGCGCTGGGCCGCTGCTGCCGCTTTGGGGAATGTTGGAGAGCATGCGGGCCACCTCGGGCCGCCGCTCCGGATCAATCATCTGGAACAGGAACTGGCGCACGATGGCGGCATCCTGTCCGGGCAGGGCATCCACCGCTGCGTTGATGCGCACCGCCTGCAGGGCATCCAGCTTGCGTGACAGCTTGTGGCCCTTGTCCGTGGTGTGCAGCAGCCGTTGGCGTCGGTCCGTTTCGCCGGGGCGCTGGTCGATGAAGCCTTCATCGACCAGCTGCTTCAGCACCCGGCCAAGGCTCTGCTTGGTGATGCGCAGGATGGCGAGCAGATCCGACACGCGGATGCCCGGATTTCTGTCGACAAAGTGCAGCACCCGGTGGTGGGCACGGCCAAATTCGAGCCCGGAGAGCAGCTGATCGGGGTCTGCGGTGAAATCCCGGTAGGCGAAGAACAGCAGTTCGATCAGGTCATAAGGCGTGGACCCGGTGGTCCCGCTGCCTGAAACGGGGGTGCTGTCTTGGGCCATCTGGGGCGCTGCAGGTGCTGTCTTGAAATTTATGTCAGCCATATTGACTTATTTCTGATCGATTGTTACCTGTAGCGGCACCTTGACGAAATGTTCGGTCGCATGCGCCCCCGTGCCGGGTGTTTGTCCGGATCGTGCATAGCCCTCATTCCCTTAAGAGAATCCGGGCTGGCAGTCTCCTCAAATGAGGATACTGTTTGTTACGGGTGCATGCAAAACCCCAGTATCAGGCCAAAGGCTGTTCTGGGTGTGCATCCAGAAAAATGGATACAAGAAGCAGATTGCGCCGGGCGACAAGGCGCGGGAGACAAGAACAATGGCTGGTATTCCCTTTGATCAACGCGATGGTGAAATCTGGTTCGACGGGAAGTTCATTCCCTGGGCCGATGCCAAGGTGCATGTGCTGACGCATGGCCTGCACTATGCCAGCGCGGTATTCGAAGGGGAGCGGGCCTATAACGGCCGGATCTTCAAGAGCGCCGAGCACACCGAGCGCCTGCATGCCTCGGCTGAGGTGCTTGGCTTCGAGATTCCCTATTCTTCCGAGGTCATCAATGCCGCCAAGGAAGAGCTGCTGACGCGGATGAACCTGGTTGATGCCTATCTGCGCCCGATTGCCTGGCGCGGCAGCGAGATGATGGGCGTGTCGGCCCAGCACAACACCATTCACCTGGCCATCGCCGCCTGGGAATGGCCGAGCTACTTCAAGCCGGAAGAGCGGCTGAAAGGCATCCGCCTCGACATGGCAAAGTACCGCCGCCCGGACCCGGCTACGGCGCCGTTCAAGTCCAAGGCGGCCGGCCTTTACATGATCTGCACCCTGTCCAAGCATGAAGCCGAGCGCAAGGGCTATGCCGATGCGCTGATGCTCGACTGGCGCGGTCAGGTGGCCGAAGCGACCGGTGCCAATGTCTTCTTCGTCAAGGACGGCAAGATCCACACGCCGAAGCCGGACTGCTTCCTCAATGGCATCACCCGCCGCACGGTGATCGACCTTGCCAAGGCGCGCGGTTTCGAGGTGATCGAGCGGGTGATCATGCCGGAGGAACTGGACGGCTTCGAGCAGTGCTTCCTCACCGGCACCGCCGCTGAAGTGACGCCGGTCTCGGAGATCGGGCCGCACAGCTTCACCGTCGGCGAGATCACCAAGACGCTGATGCTGGACTATGACGCACTGGTGCGCGCAGACCCGGCAGGGCTCAAGGCGGCGGAGTGACGCGTCAACCTGTTTGGTAAGTGAAAAGGGCGGCTGCATCTGGTGCAGCCGCCCTTTTTGATTCTGCCGCCTGTGCTTACCACCTCAGTGCGGTTTTGCGCCTGACGGATGCTGGGCGTGGAAGAGTTTGCCCTTCTCGGCCAAGAGCACCCAGCCGATCGCAATAAGGCCATAGACGGCGCAGGCCAGGGACATCGGCAGCAGGGTTCCATCGAAATTCTGGCCGATGATGAAGCCGAGGATGGCGCCGCCCAGCGTGGTGGTGAAGCCGATGGCGGAGGAGGCGGTTCCGGCGATATCGCCCAGCGGCTCCATGGACATGGCGTTGAAATTAGCGCCCATGAAGCCGAAGCTGGCCATGTTGATGGCCATGCACACGGTGAAGATGGCAAGGTTCTCGACACCGGCCAGCGCCAGGGCGACCTGCAGCAGGCCCATGGCGGTGAAGACCAGCACCGCGCCATGCGACAGGCGCCGCATGCCGATGATGGTGACCAGCCGCGAGTTCAGGAAGGAGGCAATGGCCATGGTGACGGCGACAGCGGCAAACACGAGCGGGAACCAGACGCCGAGATCGAAAATATCGACATAGATCTGCTGCGCCATGGAGATGAAGGCAAACAGACCGCCGAAGATGAAGGTCGTCGCCATGGTGTAGCCGACGCTGATGCGGGTCGTCGCCACCTTGAGATAGGCCAGGGAGATGGAGCCGGGCGAGAAGGACTGACGGGCGTCCTCAGGCAGCGTTTCCGGCAGGCGGAAAGCGGTCCAGACCAGCATGAGAACGCCTGCGCCCATGAGGGTGCTGAAGATCCAGTGCCACTCGGCCACCAGAAGAATCAGCTGGCCGATGGAGGGCGCGACGATGGGCACGGCCATGAAGATCATCATCACCAGCGACATGACCTGCCCCATGCGGCGGCCGGAATAGCAGTCGCGGACAATGGAGACCGCGATGACGCGGGTTCCGGCACAGCCGATGCCCTGCAGCACGCGGGCAATCAGCAACTGGTCGAGATTGGTGCTGAACAGGGCGAAGACACTGGCTGCGGCATAGAGTGCCAAGCCACCGACGAGAATGGTCTTGCGGCCGAAGGAGTCCGACAGCGGGCCAAAGATGAGCTGCGCGCCGCCGAAGCCGATCAGATAGAAGATCAAGATCTGCTGTCGGTCATTCTCGTTGGCAATGCCGAGCGCGTTGCCGATGTCGGGCAGGGCGGGCAGCATGATGTCCATCGCCAGCGCATTCAGCGCCATCAGCGCGGCAACCATGGTGACGAATTCGGCGAAGGACAGCCCAGGATGGGGCGTCTGGCTCGCGCCAGTGTTCCGGGCAAGATCGGACATAAACAAACCTTAGGTATGGTGCACAGCGGCCTGAAACGCGGCCCGCAGCCTGCGTTCCGGCGTGCAAAATATCAGTGTTGCCTATCAGTGGTCCAAATTGACCGGTCGGTCAACCCTGGGACTCCGGGAAATTTCACGCTTTTGGCTGAACGCCGTTCCAGCGGTCCAGCGCTGTTTCATCCTCGGCCTTGGCCGCAACCCAGCCGCCTGTTCCACCTTCGCGCAGGATTTCCTTCTTCCAGAACGGGGCTCTGGATTTGAGGAAATCCATCAGGAAATCAGCGGCTTCAAACGCGGCCCGGCGGTGGCGCGAGGCGGCGGTGACGAGCACGATCTGCTCGCCCGGCAGAATGCGGCCATGGCGGTGAATGACGGTGAGGCCGGTCAGCGGCCAGCGCTCCAGCGCCTCGCGGGCGATGCGCTCCAGCTCCTTCTCCGCCATGCCGGGGAAGTGCTCCAGCACCAGCGCTTCCAGCCGCCCGTCCTCGTCACGGCACAGGCCCGTGAAGCTGACGATGGCGCCCACATCGGCGCGGCCTTCGGACAGCTGCCGGGATTCGGCCGCCGCATCGAAGGGGCCGGGCTGGACGATGACGCGCAGGACCGGGCTCATCATCAGCCCCCGGTCATGGGCGGGAAAAAGGCAATCTCGCGCGCGCCCGCAATCGGAGCGTCATGTTCGGCATGGGTCTGGTCGATGGCGGCGCGGATCAGTTCCGGCTCGGCAAAGGCATGGCCATGGGCATCGTCGATGGTCTGCAGCCAGTTGATCAGGCCGCCCACGGTGGTCACGCTGTCCGGCAGGGTGATCTCTTCCTGCTCCACGCCGGTCCGCTCGCGCACCCAGGCAAAGTAACGGATGATCATGCGCCTCTCCTTCTTCGGCAGTCCTTGGGAGACTACTCCTCGATCAGATGGCCGATGCCAGCCCGGAAATAGTCGTAGCCGGTGTAGAGCGTCAGGACAGCCGCAATCCAGAGGGCGACAAGGCCGGACAATTCGGTTCCCGGCAGCACCTCTTCCCCGGCGGGGCCTGCCAGCAGCAGGGCAAGCGCCACGAGCTGCACCGTGGTCTTCCATTTGGCGAGCTTCGTGACCGGCACGCTGACGCGCAGTTCGGCCAGAAACTCGCGCAGTCCGGAGACCAGAATTTCGCGGCACAGGATGATGATGGCAGCGATCAGCGACCAGCCGCCGATATCCCCCTTGGCCACCAGCAGCAGCAGGCAGACGGACACAAGCAGCTTGTCGGC
Organism: Pannonibacter sp. CBAS1226; assembly: GCF_055685825.1. Lineage (NCBI taxonomy): Bacteria > Pseudomonadati > Pseudomonadota > Alphaproteobacteria > Hyphomicrobiales > Stappiaceae > Pannonibacter > Pannonibacter sp. CBAS1226. The sequence continues at coordinate 219,222 of NZ_JBVOUO010000003.1, forward strand.
AATCGGGTCCAGCATCCGGCCGAGCGCGGACTGCTGCTGCCAGGCGCGGGCCAGATAGCCGTCGAAGAAATCGGTCACGGCGGCGGCGATGAAGATGGCCAGCGCAATCCAGCGCGCCGTGTGGCCATCGAAATAGAAGCATCCCACCACCGCAGGCACCGCCAGGATGCGCGCATAGGTCAAGAGGTTAGGCAGGGTCAGGGCGACGTGTCTGGCCATGTGAAGTATCTGCTTCGCGTCTCGGGCGGCGGGTCAGCCGGACACAAGCATGAGGGCGCGCGGGTGTCAACGCATCTGGCGGATGAGTGACTTTGACAATGGGGCAGACGGCGCAAACCACCCTGAGTGCCGTCTTTGAACTGGTGCCGGCAAGGATGGAGCGGTAAGCCTGTCACAGCAAGTTGAAGCTGGGAGACCTGAGCGTATGCGCCTGAACGAATTGGGACAGCCGATTGGAGAGCCGGTGAGTGGATGGGCGGGCGCGGCAGCGCCGGTGGCTCAGGTGCTGCAGGGGCGCTGGTGCCGGCTTGAGCCGCTGAGCGCGGAACGCCACGGTGCGGAGCTTCATGCCGCCTGGTCTGCTGACAGGGAGAACCGGGTCTGGACCTATCTGGCCTATGGACCTTTCGCCGAAGAGGCGGAGTGCATCGCCTTTCTGAAAACGATGGAAGGCAAGGCGGACCCGATGATGTTCGCCATCATCGATCAGGCCAGCGGCAAGGCCATGGGTGTTGGCAGCTATCTGCGTGTGGAGCCTGCGACAGGCTGCATCGAGGTTGGGCATCTGAACTTCGCCCCCGCCCTGCAGCGCACACCGCTGGCGACCGAGGCCATGTATCTGATGATGCGCCATGCCTTCGAGGGGCTGGGCTTCCGGCGCTACGAATGGAAATGCGACGATCTCAACGCCCCCTCGCGCGCGGCTGCCGCACGGCTCGGCTTTACCTTCGAGGGGATCTTCCGGCAGGCGACCGTCTACAAGGGCCGCAACCGCGATACGGCGTGGTTCTCCATTCTCGACAAGGAATGGCCACGGCTGAAGGCTGGCTTCGAGGCCTGGCTCTCACCGGATAACTTCGATGCCGATGGCCGGCAGAAGCGCAGTCTGGCGGAGTGCCGGGGAGATTGAGGGGGGAGGCGAGAAGCGCGCTCTTGCTGAGGCCTTGCCAACCTTGGGCGTCATCCCGGACGCAGCGAAGCGAAGATCCGGGACCGGTGAGTCACGGTCTTTCGGCTCTAGCTTCTTGAAGCAATGGGCACTTCGGCTCACCGGTCCCGGATCGCGCGATGCGCGTCCGGGATGACGATGGAGAGGTAGGGGCTGAGAAACACGCTGCGCTTGAGCGAGCTCTCGCTCTCCCTCAGCTCTTGAAAATCAGATCACCCTGCTGGTCGATCATGAGCTTGGCCTTGCGGATGGTGAATTCGGCGGCTTCATCGCGGGTGGGCAACTGGTCGGCGCGGATGAAGGTGTGCTCGTGCGGTTCGCCGTCGATCTCCTTCAGGATACGGCCGGCGATCTGCCATTGGCTGCCGGCCTGGCGCGGCTCGGCGATGATGCGGCAGTTCTTGTAGTCCTCGGTGGCCACGGGGGCAGGGGTGGCTTCAGCGGAAGAGCCGCCCTTGAAAAGTGATCCGAACAGTTTTCCCAGCATCTGCCTGTCCCGTCCTTGCGGTTTGAAGTGATCTGCGTTCCGTCATGCCAAGGCTTTCGATGCTGACGCATCACGCCTTGAAATTTCTCAGTCGCAGCGCGGCCCGAGGTCACGGTCGACCCAGTGGCGGCGGCAGAGCGAAACATAGGACTCTTCGCCGCCAATCACCACCTGCTCGCCTTCCTCGACGATCCGCCCGCTGCCGTCAAGCCGTGCGACCATGGTTGCCTTGCGTCCGCACCAGCAGATCGTCTTGATTTCCTTGAGGCTGTCGGCCAGCGCCAGCAGGGCCTTGCTGCCGGGGAACAGCTTGCCCTGAAAATCCGTGCGCAGGCCGAAGCACATGACCGGCATGCCGAGCCGGTCGGAGGCATGGGCCAGCTGCCACACCTGGTCTTCGGTGAGGAACTGCGCCTCATCGACAAACACCGCGTCAATGGGGGCGGCTTCATGGGCCTTGCGGATATGGTCGAGCAGGTTGTCGCCGGCGCGGAAAATATCCGCCTCTGCCACAAGGCCGATGCGGGAGGAAATGCGTCCGACGCCCGCCCGGTCATCCACCGCAGCCGTCAGCAGCAGGGTGCGCATGCCCCGTTCCACATAGTTGTAGGAGGCCTGCAGCAGCACCGTCGATTTGCCGGCATTCATGGAGGAGTAGTTGAAATAGAGCTTGGCCATCGGTCCTGCGCCGGTCTGTTCGCATCAGCGGGAATCGGTCCCGCTGTCTGTCACACTCTTGCCATCCAGCCGGTCAGACACAAACGGCAGGCGGCAGGCTGCGGGCATAAACTGTGGAAGGCAGAAGCTGACGGGCTTTCTCAGGGGATGGCGATGTCCACGATCAGCGGCACATGGTCTGAGCCCACGTCCCCGCCGATGGAAACATCCCTGATCGTGATTTCATCCGAGACGGCGGCATGGTCTACCGCCGAGCCCAGGATCCAGCGGAAGCGGTAGTGGTAGAAATAGCGTGTGATCACGGGCACCACGGCCGGGAAGCGCACACGCATGCCGGCCTGCTCCAGCAGGTTCTCGAAGTGGTTCGAGAGGGGGGAGGTGTTCCAGTCGCCGATCATGATGGCCGGTTCGGAGGCGGGCAATGCGCCGATCACACCGGCAAGCGCTGCAAAATAATCCTGCCGGGACTGCCAGCGGCAGGGCGAGCGCGGGCTGTCCGGATGCACCGCGATGAAGTTGAGTGGGGACCCGTCCACATCGATGATGGCCGAGAAGATTTCCCTGTTGCCATAGCGTCTGGGGCCGCAGGCACCCTCAACCGGTATGATCTTGCTGGATTTGACCGGGTACCGGGAGAAGGCGATCATGCTGCCAAGATCGCCGATCAGGAAATTCTCGAAATAGGGGCCGAGGCCGATCAGGGGCGTGTCATCCCCCTGGCGCTTGCGGTAGCGCATCTGATGATGCCACTCGGCCTCCTGAAACACGAGAATGTCGGGATTGAGGCTCTCCAGATAGGCCATGAACTCCGGATCACCCAGATAGCGCACTTCCAGATTGATCGAGACGATCCGCAGGTTCTTCGTGCCGGGGATGCGGGCTTCGGCGAAGCCGGGAGCGACGATCCTGTATGTCTGGTAGAGCGAGACACCCAGCGCCAGCGATAGGGTGAGGCCCGTCAGCAGGAACAGCCGCCGCAGGGCCTTGCCTGCGCGCGGCGGCCCGGCAAGGCGCCGGCAGATGGCCGCAAGAAACACGGCCACAAAGCCGCCGCCAATCAGCTGCGGCAGGAAGAAGCTCATGTTGTCGGCAACCCAGACGTCCGGCGCGGCGAAGGGCCCGAAGGACAGAAGGCCGAACAGCAGGGCCACCAGCAGGCCCATGACGGAGGCAAGGCGCAGAAGCCGGGCGAAAATCGAGGTATTGCCGCCGGTTTGATCTGTCATCGGGCCTGCCGTCTCCTGTTGCACTGCAGCGTGGGCAGGCCCGTCCTAGCACAGACGGTCATTCGTGAAAATGATCGTAGACTAGCTTTGCGACTGATTCCGAAATACCGGGCACGGCCATCAGATCGTCAATGCCCGCCTTTGAAACGGCCTTTGCCGTGCCGAAGTGGCGCAGCAGGGCGCGCTTGCGGGCCGGGCCGACGCCGGAAATGTCATCCAGCGGATTGCGGGCAATGTCCTTCTTGCGCTTGGCCCGGTGGGTGCCGATGGCAAAACGGTGTGCCTCGTCGCGCAGGCGCTGGACGAAATAGAGCACGGGATCGCGCTCCGGCAGCATGAAGGACGGGCGGCCTTCCATGAAGAATTTCTCGCGCCCCGCATCCCGGTCCGGCCCCTTGGCGATGCCGACCAGCGGCACATCGGTGACGCCCAGTTCCGTCAGCATCTCCCGCACCGCATTGAGCTGGCCCTGACCGCCGTCGATGAAGACGAGATCCGGCCATGCGGGCATGTCGGCGTTGCCGGCCTGCACGCCATCATCTTCCTCGTCCTCCTCAAGGCTGGTCTCTTCGGCGCTTTCGGGGACAGGGGCATCGGCTGCGGCCAGCGGCGTGCGGGCGTGTTCCTTCAACAGGCGGGAGAAGCGGCGGGTCAGCACCTCGCGCATCATGCCGTAGTCATCGCCGGGGGTGATGTCCTGCGACTTGATGTTGAACTTGCGGTACTGGCCCTTGGCGAAGCCTTCCGGCCCGGCAACGATCATGCCGCCGACCGCATTGGTGCCCATGATGTGCGAGTTGTCGTAGACCTCGATGCGGCGCGGGGCGGCGGGCAGGCCGAAGACTTCCGCAACGCCCTGCAGCAGGCGGTCCTGGCTGGAGGTTTCCGCCAGCCGGCGGCCAAGCGCCTCGCGGGCGTTGGTGAGGGCGTGGTCCACCAGTTCCTTCTTCTCGCCGCGCTTGGGAACGGCGATTTCCACCTTGCGCTCGGCCCGCTCGGAAAGAGCCTGAGACAGCAGGTCCATTTCCTCGATCTCATGCGACAGCAGGATCAGGCGCGGGGCGGGCTTGTCGTCATAGAACTGGGCAAGGAAGCTTTCCAGAATGGCGGCTTCCTCGATGGACTTGTCGGCCTTGGGGAAATAGGCGCGGTTGCCCCAGTTCTGGCCGGTGCGGAAGAAGAACACCTGCACACAGGTCTGCCCGCCTTCCTGATGGATGGCGACCACATCGGCCTCATCGACGGTCTGCGGGTTGATGCCCTGATGCGACTGCACATGCGACAGGGCCGCCAGCCGGTCCCGGTAGACGGCGGCATGCTCGAAGTCGAGCTGCTGGGAGGCCGCTTCCATCTGGGCGGCCAGTTCCTTCTTCACCGCCTGGCTGCGGCCGGAGAGAAAGCCGCGCGCCTCGGCCACGAGCTGCGCGTAATCCTCGTTTGAGGTCTCGCCGGTGCAGGGTCCGGCGCAGCGCTTGATCTGGAACAGCAGGCAGGGGCGGGAACGGTTCTCGAAATAGCTGTCCGTGCAGTTGCGGATGAGAAAGGCCTTCTGCAGCGCATTGATCGTGCGGTTGACCGCGCCTGCCGAGGCAAAGGGGCCGAAATAATCGCCCTTGCGCCGCCGCGCGCCGCGATGCTTGACGATGGCGGGCGCTGCATGGTCGCCGGTCAGCAGGATATAGGGGAAGGACTTGTCGTCGCGCAGCAGCACGTTGAAACGCGGCCGCAGGCGCTTGATCAGGTTCGCTTCCAGCAGCAGGGCTTCGGTTTCCGTGCGGGTGAGCACGAATTCCATGGCGGCGGTGGCCATGATCATGCGCATGATACGGTTCGACTGGCCTTGCAGGCGGGTGTAGCTGGTGACACGCTTCTTCAGGCTGCGGGCTTTGCCCACATAGAGCACGTCGCCATTCTCATCCAGCATGCGGTAGACCCCCGGCCCCATGGGCAGGCGGCGCACCACATCGGCAATCACCTCGACGCCCTTCTTGCCGCTTGAGTTCTCGTCCTGGGCAGGCGTGAAGCTCACCTCCGGCGCAGCCGGGGCCTCAACGGTTTCCTCGGCCTCTTCCGGGCGGTCCATGGCTGACGGGCGGGATGTCATGATTTCACTATACCTCGGCCGGGCACAAAGGCCCGGCGAATCTGCTCCAACGTGGCGCCATTCTAGACGGCTTGTGCTCTGACGCTAATATGGGGGCGCCCGGCGCGAGGAAAATGCAGGTCTATTCCCCGACGCCCACCACATCCGCCGTTTCCCAGGCGAGATGCTGCCCGCCATCCAGTGCCAGCATCTGGCCGGTGATCGAGCGCATGGCCCAGAAATGACGGACGGTGGCGCCAAACTCTTCCGGGGCCGGTCCATGCTGCAACAGGACGGCCCGCTGCTGGCGGGCGAAATCCTCTTCCGTCTGGCGCTCATTGCGGAAGCTGGGGCCGGGGCCGATGGCGTTGACGCGGATGCGCGGCGCCAGGGCCTGCGCCATCATGCGGGTCTGCTCCCACAGGGCCGCCTTGGAGAGCGAGTAGCTGACAAAGCGCGGCGTCGTCTTCCAGACGCGCTGGTCGATGATGTTGACCACCAGCCCCTCGGACGACGCAGGCAAGGCGCTGGCGAAGGCATCTGTCAGGAACAGCGGCGCTTTTACGTGAATGGCAAAATGCGCATCGAAAAGGGCCGGGTCGAGAGCACCGGCCTCGTCGGGCTGGAAGATGGAGGCATTGTTGATGAGAAGATCCAACTGACCGGCGGCCTTTATGGCCGCAGGAATCAGGCCAGCCAGTTCATCCGGCCGGGTCAGGTCCGCCTGGAAGACATGTGCGGTGCCGCCGCCTGACAGGATCGACTGCTTCAGGGCGTCTGCCCGCTCCAGCCCGTGGTGGGCATGGAGGAGCACTGTCCAGCCATGCGCCGCCAGATCGCGGGCGATCGCTCCGCCAATGCGGCTGGATGCGCCGGTGATGAGTGCCGTTCCGGCCGCCTGTGTCATTCGTGCTTGTCTCTTCTTCGGTCTGATGCTTTGAATACGGCGCATCGCTCAACGCGGATCAACTCTCCTGAACCGCTCATTGCCCTGGACTTCTTGCATTTTGCAACGGCGGGCAGCTTCTGCCGGGTGGTTTTACCGGATGCTTACCATCCCGAAAGAACCCCGGGCTTGCCACGGTTTTTCCATATTCTGCCAAATTTTCCGACACAAACGGGGGGCATACCTCGATGTGGGTGAGGATGGGGATAGCCGCCACGACAATCGGCTGTCTTGCCCATGAGGTATGATCCTCGACTTTGAACCTGTATTGCGTGGAGCAAAAACATGAAGAGTCTCGCAGTTGCTGGTGTGTCCCTGGTTGCGCTCGCCGCAGCGGCTCCGGCATTCGCTGCCGACCTCCCTGCGCCGGCCGCACCGGTGATGTATGATCAGGCTCCGGTTTCGGACGCTCGCTTTGACTGGTCCGGCTTCTACTTCGGTGCGAACGCAGGCTGGGCTTGGGGCGAGTTCAAGAATTCGTCCGCTCTGACGGGCAACGTCAAGAGCAGCACCAATGGCCCGACCATCGGTATCCATGGCGGCTACAACTACCAGATCACGCCGAACTTCCTGGCGGGTGCTGAAGCTGACTTCCAGTACCGTGATCTTGACAAGCGCAGCTCCGGCAATGGCGTTTCGATCAAGAACTCGTCCAACTGGAACGGCTCGCTGCGCGCCCGTGCCGGTGTCGTGTTCGACCGTCTGATGGTCTACAGCACCGGTGGTCTGGCGATCGCCAACATGGAAACCAATGTTGCCGGCACCAAGCGCGATGAAACGAAGACCGGTTGGGTCCTCGGCGCCGGTGTTGAAGGCGCTCTGACCAACAACATCACTGCCCGCGTCGAGTATCTGCACTCCGACTACGGCCGTGACAACTTCGACGTTGGTGGCGTGAGCCAGCGCGTGAAGCTGCAGGACAACGTGACCCGCGTTGGTCTGAGCTACAAGTTCTGATCCCGGCCATTCCGGACGATCAAGACAAAGGCCCGGCGGACATTCCGCCGGGCCTTTTGCTTCTGGTGCTGTTCACAGGTCAGGCAGGCAAGATCCGGGTCTTTGCGAACATCGGAACATGGGTCTCGAAACCGTCCAGCCAGGTGACGAGATGGGGTGCCTGCTGGCGCCAGGCGCCCTCGAAGCGAAGGTCCAGATAGCCAAGCGCGCAGGCAAGGGCGATCTGACCGGCATCCACCCCGTTGGTCACCTTGACCGGAGCGGGAGGGGCAGCCTCCAGAGAGGACAGGGCGCGGGAGACTTTCTCCGCCTGATAGCTGAGCCAATCGGCCGAGCGTTTTTCCTCCGCGCGGAAGCGGGTTTCATAAACCTGCAGGATGCTGGCATCCTGCATGCCGTCGGCCAGCGCCTGCAGGCGCAGAACCTCGAACCGGCCTTCGCCTGCCGGGATGATGCGGCCGCCACCGGCGAAAAAGTCCAGATATTCAACGATCACGCGGCTGTCATAGAGCACGGTGCCGTCTTCCAGGATCAGTGCCGGGATCTTGCCGAGCGGGTTCTGCAGGCGAATCGTGTCCGCCGGATTCGTCGTGTCGGTGGCCTGTATCTCGATCTTGTCGAAGATGCCGAGAACGCTTGCGGCAATCTTGCACTTGCGGCCAAAGGGGGAGGCAGGCGAGGAGCGCAGAATGAGCATCGGGCTGAAATCTCCTTTGTGGGGACGTCAGTTGTGCATGCCCTTGGCGCAGGCGCAAGGCCACTGTGCATGCCTTCTGCTTGCCACGCTCCGCAGCGGACGTCCCTGTCAGGGGGCCGGAACGTCGAGGCTGGAGGCGCGGCAGCCGCTGCGGTCAACGGAGGGGCAGGCCCGGAACTCGAGGTTTTTCGTCAGGCAGATGCGCAACTCTGTCAGGATACCGCGGTTGCAGGAGACGGCCATGCCTTCCCGGGTGAGGCCCGGGTTCACCGCAGCAAAGGCGGCCTCGGCGCCTTCGGGACTGATCCTGCCGCGGCGTGTCATACGGGTGAAGGTTTCGGGAATGCGGATCTTTTCGAAGGCCTGGCGGGTCTTGGAAAAATAGTCTGACGGCGGCAGGCCGGAGCAGGTGCCATGCTTGCGCCACTGATGCTGGATGAGGCCCTGGCTCGGCATGATGTCCAGCATGGACCGGATGTCACCGGCGGAGGGCGGAAGGTCACGCGGCAGCGGACAGTAATCAGGCCAACCCCGTTCACGCTGCGGCCACAGGCCATGGACGATGAAGCGGTAATTCTTGTCATCGCCGCATTGCTGCGGGTCCGCGCGCTGCCGGTTCAGTTCGCAATAGGCGGGTGACCATGACAGGGCGAGGACATAGAAATCGAAGGGCTCGGGCGCGCCCCTGTTCTGTGCTGCAGCCGGGGACGGCAGCAGCAGTGCAGGCAACAGGGCAAGCACAAGACAAGCCAGACGCATCAAGGCGCAGGCCTTTGCCGGAGATGTCTCATGATCGATGGTCAGGGCCGGATTGCCTTGCACTTGCCGTCATGCACATGCCACTTGTCGAGGCCGGGCAGACAGGCCTGCACACCCCAGGTCTGGCCGAGAAAGCCACGGTCTTCCACGATACGGAAGTAGACCGTCTGCTGCGTGCCATTGGACAGGGCCGCGCGGCCGGAGCAATAGCGCTGGGCGAAAGGACTGCCGAGGGGCTCGCGGTAAGCGGTCTGCGCAATGCGGTCGATGGCTTGAATGGTGATGCCGTCCCTGTAGTCCTTGTCTGCTGCGGCGATACGGGCCATGGCGGCGTTGAGGACGGATGGCGTCTCACAGGCCGGGAGACGGCCGGGCGCGGGGGCACATAGCGCAGGGGAAGATACGCCCAGCGCTGCAACAAGGCCTGCGGCTGCCAGTACGATGGAACCTGACTTCAGAAATGCGCGCATTTCGCGGAACCTTCCCTTGCAAAACATGCCTAGAAAATCCGCGAAACCTTGCGGGAAGCCTGCGTCCCCGTCAAGCGGTGTCTCTCATACCCGCCCTTGGTGAACCAACTCCACGGAGCGCTGGTCAAGCCGGTGCGGAGCAAGTGCAAGGCATCCCGCACCGCCGGCAACGTCTTGATATCATTCGTCCAGAAGCTGGAAAATCCGGGCCGATGCTCCCGGCCCTTGCGCCAGAACCTCTGCCAGCCAGGGCAGGGTGTTGCGCATCTCTTCCGCCAGTGTGAAGGGCGGATTGATGATGGTCATGCCTGACCCCTTCATTGGACGATCGGGTGAGTTGTAACCGGCGTTGAGCTCCAGAACCAGCACATCGCGCAACTCCGCCTCTTCCAGCGTCCGGTGGAAGCGCTCCACGCTCTTGCGGTCCTTGAGCGGATACCAGGCCAGATACATGCCGCTGCGCCAGCGCTTCCAGGCCTTGATCATCCCATCCGCCATGAGTTCGAACTCGTTGGTGACTTCGAAGGCTGGATCAATCAGCACAAGGCCGCGCTTTTCCTTGGGCGGTACGAAACTGCCGAGCGCCAGCCAGCCGTCCAGATGGATCGTCTTCACCTGCCAGTCGCCTTCAAACCGGGCGGCGAGCGTTTCGAAATCGGCGGGATGCAGCTCTGTCAGCGTCAGCCGGTCCTGCGGGCGCATAAGGGCACGGGCCAGGGCAGGGGAGCCGGGATACTGGGTGAGTTCGGTGCCCGGGTTGAGTCCCTTCACCACATCGAGCCAGTCCGCCAGCACGGGTGCTGCCTTTGCGGGCACGTCAGCCGCCAGCACCTTGGCGATGCCTTGCTGCCATTCGCCGGTCTTCTGCGTCTCTTCGGCCTGCAGATCATAACCGCCAATGCCCGCATGGGTGTCGATGATGCGGAACGCCGCGTCCTTGCGCTGCATGTAGGAGATGCAGCGGGCGAGAACGAGATGTTTGAGGACATCGCCGATGTTGCCGGCGTGATAGGCGTGCCGGTAATTCATGTGGTGTTCCTCATGTCGAAAGATGCGGCGCTCAGATGGGCTTTATGGGGAAGACGCGTGTCTGGCAAGGGGAGCTTCGCGGCCCTGGACCCGGAACAGGGTCACGAGGCGGGCGCTGCCGGCTTCATGGCGCGGCTTGGTGTCTCCGGACCGTCACAACAGCCTGTGCCGGAGCGGCTGAGCACAGCAAGGCGGCTGCCGCTGAAAAGAAAAACGGTGGCCCTCCGGGGAAGGCCACCGCAATCTCACCGGACCATGGGTCCGGTATCAGGCCAGATCAGTCGTCGTAGCCTGCATCGTCGTCCTGGCCGTCCTGCTCGCTGGAGGTGGCTTCACCTTCCAGAGCCTGCAGGTTCACAGCCTTCGGGCCCTTGCCGCGGCGATCCGGCTCGGTCTCGAAGGAGACGCGCTGACCGCTGTCCAGAGCCTGGAAGCCCGAACGCTCCACAGCCGAGATGTGGACGAAGACATCGGCGTCGCCGTTGTCCGGGGTGATGAAGCCAAAGCCCTTGTCGGCCTTGAAGAACTTCACAGTGCCCATCTGGCGCGGGCCGCGCTCGACCGGACCGTCGAACTCGGGACGCGGACGGCGCGGGCCGCCATCACCGTCACCACCGCCGCCGAAGCCGCCACGGCCACCGCCGCCGCCGCCATAACCGCCGCCTCCGCTGCGTCCGCCGCCGTAGCCGCCACCGCCGCCATCACGGCCGCCGCCGTAACCGCCGCCGCCGCTGCGTCCGCCGCCGTAGCCACCGCCGCCGCCTTCACGGCCACCGCCGTAACCGCCGCCGCCGCTGCGTCCACCGCCGTAGCCGCCGCCGCCTTCACGGCCGCCGCCGTAGCCGCCACCGCCGCCTTCACGGCCACCGCCGTAACCGCCGCCGCTGCGTCCACCGCCGTAGCCGCCACCGCCATCACGGCCGCCGCCGGCAGAAGCGTATTCCTCGCCACCGCCGTAACCGCCACCAAATCCGCCACTACGGCGGGGGGCGCTATAGTCACCACCGCCGAATTCACTGCCGCCGCCGCCGAAATCGCTGCCGAAGTCCTGCGGACCGCCGAACTCACGCTTGCCGCCGCGCCGTCCGCGCGAACGCCGGTCCGAATCGCCATCGTGCATTGCTGAAACACCCTATTTGCGTGCCGTCTTCACGGCTCCGACCCATTCCTATCTCTCCCGCACCGAAGTGCGGACGTTCCATGCAGCCTGCTGACCCCGCAAGGCCAACGGACTTGCCACTGCCAACAACATGGTATTGGGAAGAAACAACGCTGCCGCAACCCGATCCAATCCGCCGCAGAATTATCATAGCTGTGAAAAACGGCTCCCGGCAAGCGAATCCTTACCGGACGATGGTCTAAAGGTCACAAATGCCGCAACGTGATTTGGGCACCTGCGCTCTTGCTGCCCAATTTGCGGGAAAGCTGCTGCCTTCTGCCTTCCAATCAGGCATTTCAAGCTGTGTTCCGCCAATCCGGGGATCTGCCGTCCGGCTTTCCATCTGATCTGCGGCTTGCGGGGGGAGGGGCTGCAGGCTACTGAAACTGCAGATGCCAGCTTTCAGGAGCCCGAAATGACTTCAACCGACGGTGATGCGATGCAGGATGGCCTGCCGCCCGTGCAGATTGCCGTGATCCCGGTGACGCCCTTCCGCCAGAATTGCTCCCTCATCTGGAACCCGCGCAGCATGAAGGGCGTGGTGGTGGATCCGGGCGGCGACGTCGAGATCATTCTGGAGACAGTTGCAGCTTACAAGGTCGAGGTGGAACGCATCCTCATCACGCATGGCCACATTGATCACATCGCCGGTGCCGCGGATCTTGCCGATGCGCTCAAGGTTCCGATCGAGGGGCCGCATCTGGCGGATCAGATGCTGATCGACCGGTCGGAAGGTCAGGCGCAGCAGTTCAACATGCCGCCGTTCCGGAAGATCGAACCGGCCCGATGGCTGGACGAGGGTGACACGGTGGATATCGGCGGGCTGGTGTTCCAGGTGCTGCATTGCCCCGGCCATGCGCCCGGTCATGTGGTGTTCTTCAATGCGGAGCTGAAGTTCGCCATTTCCGGGGATGTGCTGTTTGCCGGATCTGTCGGCCGCACCGATCTGCCGGGGGGCGATCACGCCACGCTGATCCGCTCCATCCGGGAAAAGCTGCTGCCGCTGGGCGATGACGTCACGTTCCTGCCCGGACACGGCGACCCGTCCACCTTCGGTCACGAGCGCCTGACCAATCCGTTCCTGCGCTGATATGAGCCAGATATGAAAGAAGGGGCCGCGAGGCCCCTTTGTCATGTTCACAGAAGCGATCTCAGCTTCTCGAGTTTCTCGTTCACGAGCCAGCCGTAATAGTTTTCCTGGGGCCAGGTGTTGCCGCTGCGGCGGAACTGGGCCGCCCGGTTCCAGGAGTCGCCAAGGTTATAAAGAGTTGCCGTGATCCCGGGATTGTTGGAAATGTCCACATCGCCGACGATCCGGTAGGCCTCGATCGCATCCTGGATGATCGCGGCCATGTAATGCAGCGAGATGTTCGGATCCATCGTCGCCTGATAGACATCGCGGGCATTGTCGGCGGTCAGGCGCTGCATCCGGCTCTGGCGGGCGACCCGGTCTGTCATCTTCAGCACCGTGAGCGGGCTGAGCTGGCCGAGGCCGAAGCTCTGGCCCGAGAAGAGCGGCTGGAAAAAGGTCTCGTTGAAATTCGTGCGGGGATAGCGCGTGCCGTCCACGCTCTTGCCGCGGAAGTCGCTGTCCCAGACCCGTTCGTAACAGGTCCACAGCTTGTTGCTGTCGTTCTGGGTGGCGCCGGTGTTGCAGGCGCTGAACTGCGGCTTTTGAACGAAGTCCGTCACGTTGACGCCGCCATGGGCGAAATTCAGGCTGACACCGGCATAGGACAGGGCCTTGACGTAATAGCTCTGGGCGCTGTCGAGACTGTCATAATTATAGGTGTGTTCGCCAACGATAGCGCCGATCATATGGACCGGGTCGATGTCATACCGGGCGGCAACGCGCTTGATGTCGGAAATCAGAGCCGTGTCACGGCGCAGCACGCCCAGAACGCGCTCAAACTTTGCATCATAGGTCGAGCGCATGGCTGCCGTGCGGCGGGCCGAGGCGAAAGGTATTGCGGGCTGCTCCGCATTGCGGTTGCCGGGAGGCACGCTGCGCGGAGCAGCAGAAGCCTCGGCAAATGCACCAAGGAGAACCGAAGCCGAAAGTCCTGCCGCTGCAAGCTGACGCGCGGCAAATTTCACACTGCGTCCCGCCAGACGCAATCCATTAAACATGCTCATGCCTGACTCCAGGCCCCCGCCGGGAGAAATAGACGGGGCTCTCCGCAAGATACAAGTCCAAAACAAGGAAACTCACCGGAACAGCCGTGGAACCGGAAAATGTGTTGTTTCCAGTCCACAATGCAGTGCTCTCAGGCGTGCGAACCAATACGCGAGGCCAGCGCCCGAATCAATGTCTGCGGCCGTTTATACCGCATCATCCAGAGCTTTGGCGGCAAGGTTTCTGACAGGTGTTGCGGTTTTATATCACGTCTTTGTGTGCCGTTGCGTCAGTCTGGGGAAAAACGGAGACACTGCAAGGCCTTGACGGAAGATGGGAGCTTTGGCGGAGCCAGCCTTCAGCGGCGTGCCGGCCTTGGTCCCATGCGCAGGCGCACCGGTGCCGGTACCTGCATCAGGTCCAGAAACTCCCGGTGCTGACGCAGGCCGCAGAGCTCGCGCTGGATCACCACATGCCAGAGTGCTTCGGCAGCCTCCTCCAGCCGGTCCTGATGACGTGATCGAAGCCTTTCGTCCTCCGGGGCTTCGGCCAGACGCCGGGCGGCTCCCTCCAGCCGGGCCAGAGCCTCATCCAGCTTGCGGGTCAGGCGGGCGAGGGTTCCGGCCTTCTCTGCCATCACCTCTTGCGCAAGGGCGGCGGCGAGCGGGTCCTTGTCTTCCATCCTGTACTGGCTGGGCGGGCGTACGCTCATCGCGGCCTGTCTCCCGGTGGGGTCATTCTCTGCGCCTAGGCGGGGGCGTGGCCCGTTGCTCCGCCGTGGGTCAGCAGGGCCGACTTGCGCCAGAGCCATGCCATTGTAGCCAGTTTCAGCAGACAGGGAACCGCGGCATAGGCAATGCTGAGCGCAAGCGCCGTCTGCGCCGTCAGCGGTGCGCCGGGCTGATAGCCTGCAAGGCCCAGCGCCGGCAGGGTGAGGCCTGTTGCCAGCGCCAAGGCGCCCTTGGTGAACAGCGCCATCACGGCATAAAGACGGCTGGCGGCCCCTTCGCTGCGGCTGCGGGCAATGTGGTCGGCAAGGATCGAGGCCGGCAGAGCCAGATCCGCCCCCAGCGCAAGGCCCGAGAGCAGGCAGATGGCCGTATAGGCGGCAATGTCTCCTTCACCGATGAAGATGGCCCAGACGAAGGTGAGCACGCTCAGCCCCATGGAGGCGGCCCAGGCCTGCAGCTTGCCCATGTGCCGGGACAGAACCTGCCACAGCAGCATGGATGCGGCACCGGAAAGGAAATAGGCCAGCAGGAACAAGCCTGTGAGATCTTCTGCGCCCAGCCGGTCGCGGATGAAGAAAATGACCAGCACCGCCGGAATGGCGCTGGCGAAGGTGTTGGCCAGATAGATGGCGAAAAAGCTCCGCCGCCACCGGTCGCCCGTCACATCCTGCCAGCGGAACGCAGGGCTGGTGCCTGCGGCCTCCTGCGCCAGCGGCGCATGGCGCAGCCAGCGCAGCAGCAGCACCAGAGCAACCGCCAGGAGCGGCAGATAGAGCCAGGCAAGCCGGGAGAATGCCGCTTCCTTGCCTGCGCCCTGATCCAGCACCGTTGGGGCAATGGAGGCCAGCAGCAGGCCGATCAGCCCCAGCGCCTCGCGCCATCCGGCGATACGGGTGCGCTCATGCTCGGCGGCGATCCACAACCCGCCGAGGGCCTGCAGGTTGATGGCGACAATGGAATAGCCGGTGGTGCAGAGCAGGATGGACAGGGCGAACCAGCCGAGTGCTCCCTCCCCGGCGGGCGGTGTGAACACCATGAAGAAGCCCCCGCCCAGCAGCAGGCTGCCCAGCATCAGCACCAGCCAGCGCAGATGGGAAAAGCGGTCGCTGAGGCTGCCGATCAGTGGATCCTGGACGGCATCCACCAGCCGCAACAACAGAAGCACTGTGCCGAGGCTGGCGAGCGGAACGCCCAGTGCGGCCGCATAGAAATCCGGGGCGTGCAGATAGACTGGCAGCCCGGCAAAGGCGAGCGGCAGCGCCATGAAGCCATAGGCGAAGAGAGCCCCTTTGCCCTTATGCTGGTCTGGGGAAGATGCCGCGGGCAAAGGGGCGCTCATCAGCGGGCAGATCCGGTCAGGCTGGCCTGCAGGCCCGGGTTTGCCGTGTTGTCGCCCAGCCAGATGGCAAAGAAGCGGCGGGAGAACTCGGCATCATTGATCGTGCCGATCCGGCGGCCGTCCTTGTAGAAAACGGCCTTGCCGGAGGCATCGCGAACGCCGGTGATGGAAGCGCCCTGTGCCACATCCGGGAAAATGGCGCGCATCTGGTCGCCCCATTGCTTCAGCTTGGCCTCGTCCCGCAGGCCCTGACGGCGCATTTCATCGACGGAGCGTTTGGCAATGTCCGCGCCCTTGAAATTGCGCAGATACGTCAGCTTCAGGGCGAAGGGCTTTGACGGTGAATAGCGGCCCTGCGGCGCGTAGAGTTCTGCGTCAAAGACGCGGAAGCCGAAATAGGTCATGCGGCCCTGGCCGACGAGTTCGGCGGACGGGACAAGCCGGGCGGCCGGACCAGCGTCGGCTGCTGCCGTGCGGGGCATGGCCGTGACGGCCAGCGCCAGCAGCAGCCCCATGACGAAGGCCATGACGATACGGCGCGACTGGGAGCCGGTGAAGCCGCCTGCGATGGCGTGGGACATGCTGCGCGCACGCGCGGCGCGGATGGCGCGCTGCTGATCTTGCGGCGGGGTGATGGTCATGAATTCATCCTCCTGTCTGCCATTCCGTTTCAGGCCTTTACGCAATGCAGCGCGGGCCGGATTGTTCCTTGTTTGAACAAGAGGGCAGGTGGAGTTTCACGGCAGCGTGATGCCGGCTCTGCTGCAGCCGGAGCATCGCAGCTCGAAAAGACTTAGACAGCGCATGGGCTTGATCTCTAGTCAGAGAAAGAACCAACTGATGCGTCTTGTCGATCTGCAAAACGCCCAGCCCGGTCATTGTTGGTGGTATGCCATGCGGCAATTTTGCGCATTCGTTCATCGTCGGCCCACATGGCACTGAGTGTTGTCGCTCCATCCGCGCTCGCCGCTCTGTCAAAACTCTCCGCTTCATGTCAATTGACAAAGCTATTGGCGGCCGCCTCTACACGCTTTCGGACAGCTTCGGAACCCGCCGTCGCCTTGAAGTCTTCCGGCAGCGCGGCGAGCGATTTCGCTACCTTCAGCAACCAGAACTGCAACGCCGTCCGCTCGCCGACTGCGAGATCGCCTCGGCGTGCGGCCACAAATGCCTGAACGTGATCAAGTACCCTTACGGCATAGGACCTCTGACTCCCGTCACTGAGCATCGCGTCAATCCGCTCAATCCCTGTGAGGATCACTTCAATGTTAAAGATTGCCTGCCCTGCCTTCTGCTCGGTTGCACGCAACAAAGCGATGCGGAAAGCTTGCGTGTCAATTTGATAGGTTTGAAAACCGGAAAGGGCCTCGGCCTTCCTGTACGCGGTAGCGATGTATTCATCAGCCGCATCGAGCCGAGGCATCTCGGCCATCAATATGGCGTACTGAAGCCAGAAGAGTGGTTCTCCATTTACGCGCTCGTCGTAGCGAAGACGTTCATAGATGCTAACGATGACCGCTTGCGGGTCCCCTTTACCGCGTAAGGTTCGACGCAAACTCGAATATGCCATCATGTTCGACATGAGGATGCGGTATGGCCTTTCGTTTCGCCGCTGGGCTGCGGCTAACGTCACCTCAACCACGGCGTCGACGATCTCGTCCGGGTCGATGAATTCTGCAATCACAAATGATGAGAAGACCGCCGAACGAGCTTTGAAGCTGTCGGCCGACGTCTCGAAAATCTCATGCGACAGATCTTCGAGCGGCTTGAGCGCAGCAAACGGATCCTCGCCAGCTACCGATCGAACAAAGGCAGCGCCTACCGATCCCTGATGCGTGGCGATCAACATCGTCATGGCTAGGATGCGCCTTGTGGCCCGTTTCTTGAAGAGTGGAGCCAGGGCCGCGCGAACACGGTCCCGAATCGCTTGGTTTTCGAACATGTCAAGCAGCATATCGCGCAGATCGCTTCGGCGGTCCTCAGTAGGTGCTTGGAGCCCGACGCGTTCACACAATCGGCCAAACGCGACCACCTCGGCGCGTGTCAGCGTGTTCAGACTCACCCTATCAAATGGCTTGGGCAGAAGCTCGGTGAGCTCGTGAAACCGGACCTCGAATGTTCCTGTGCGCACCTCGACTACGAGCTTGGCCTTTGGAAGAGCCTCCCGAAGGCCGCGTAAGTTGTCCTGTACGGCCGAATACTGGTCGATGAACACTACCACACGATCAATGCCCGCAAGAGCCGCGACCTCGCGTTGGAGGTCTGGATGACCAGGCTGAAGCAACAAGCAGGTCCAGCCTCTTGAAGAAAGCTCGAACGCGAGCAAGTGGAGGAAGATCGACTTCCCGTTTCCGAGGCGGCCATCTACCACGAGCGAAGCTTTGGACTCGATTGCCTCTGCCGCCGTACGCACAGCTTCGCTTCGTGCGATCGCGTAATCCTCGCCGGGTTGCGAACGGGCCAAACGACGGGCATCGAAATCGCCATACACAAGTAGATCGAACACTTCGGCCGCAGTCGGACGTGCGGCCGTCTTCTTGTCGCGCGTCGGCGAGAGCGATCGGAAAGAACGAAGATTGTCGAGTGCAGGCGCGGCGTGACGATGAGCGCGCGCGATTGCTTCCGCGAAGCCGTCTGTCCCAATGAACTTAGTACGCCCATACTGCGTGGTGCGGCGCTCGAAGGTCTTATCGGGATCGGGGCCTTGGATAAAGACGGTTCGCTCTGCCAGCTTCGGATTGGCCATTAGTAAACCAGCGATGTGGTAGTCGGCGAGATTGTATCCGATGATGTATAGTGCGCTTGCGAAGGCTATATCCCGTTGGAACTGATCATACCAAGGCGAACGAACGACATACTGGTTGACGTAGGAACCCTCTCCAAGAACGAGGCTTTCTTTCACATTCGCGGGCGTAATCAAACGAATGCTGCCGTGGAGATGCACTAAAGCTCCGTGAGGCAGCTTGTTTGGAACAGGCTCCGAAACGTCGAACGCATTCGGCGGTGTATTCTTGCTCAAGCGATGCAATTCTACCGCGTCGTCGTAATTGGTTGAGTAGATGCGTCGCCACGACTCGTTGAGAACGGCCGTTTGTCCCGGAGTTAATGTTCGCAGCCGGAAGATCCTGTAGAGTTCGTCGCGCAGCATTTGGGGGTCATTCTCAGCAAACTCCTCGCTGAGCACCTGCAAATCATAGTCTGTATCCGCAGGAAGCTTGAGTAATTGGATGAAATGTCGACGAAGCCCCTTACCATTCGGCGGGCTGGTGTTCGCTATGTTAGTCGCCCCAAGACTGAACCCGGACCCAAGGAAGAGGATTGAAGATTCAGGGTCGAAGTCCTCGAGTTTGTCAGGATCGTGCGTCATACTTCCTCCATTTTGCACAATGTGTGACAACTCTTGCGAGATCGCAACCTTCAACGTCAGTGTTTGAAACTCTGAATTCTAGAGCGCTTTCGGATATGATCCAGAATGATCGGAAAGTGCTCTAGAGGCCCTTCTCGAAGATCTCCCGCGCGCGGCGGCCCTCGGGGGAGTTCTGAAAGCAGATATGGAAGTCCGGAGTTCCCAGGAGCCGGCTGTTGAACTGCAAGTTTCCAGCGGCGTCCTTGAGATCCTGCGTGTTGGCGGTCAGGTGTTCGTAGACCTTGAGATCGATCACCGCGGCGGCAATTTTCCCCTCGACGAGATTACGCAGGTTCTGCTCGTCGCTGGTGGCTTCAACTGCGTGGATTCTGCCCGTTGCGACCAGAAGATCAAACATGTCCTCATTTTTGTAGCCGCGGACCGTGCCGATCCGCAGATCTGCGAGATCGCCGATCCTGTCCCATGTCACGGGCCCGCTGCGGTGCTCGGCCAAGCCCAGTGGGCTTTTGTCAAAAGGCTGCGAAAAAAGACAGCGGTGACCGTCCGCTTCTGCATCCGCCCTGAGGGAATAGTACGCGGGAAAGACGCCCGCATAGGCCGGGTTTTCAGCCACAAGCGAAACCGCCCGGTGCCACGGGTGAACCTCTATGATCACAGCCTGCCCGGTCCGGCTGAAGGCCTGCCTGACCGCATCTGCCACGGGACCGGAACCGTCTGCGAAAACATGAGGCGGCCATTCCAGTGTGGTCAGCCGCAAGGCCGGTTTCGCCTCTGCACCGGCTTGGCCCGAAGCCAGCGGCACAAGCAGTGCCGCGAGGATGGCGGAGTATCTGAAACACTTCCGTGCTCTGCCGGTCAGACACCTCACCATGCCCCCCTCCCACAGGCGCCAGATCGCTCGCGCAGTTTGTCCCGTTCCGCTTAAGGCCAGGTAACCGGATGATGTGCTTATACCAAGTTCGCTGAACCCGTTTCCTGAGTGCCTGGACAAGCTGGCGCAGTGATGGAGCACTCACAAGGCATGATGGTGAAGCCGGGTTGCTTGCTACGGCCGGTCAAGTCTTGAAAATGCTCACGTGCCGCACGGAAATGGCCGGTTCCTGATAAGTCAGGGGCAACCGGATCTCGCCGGATCTGGCATGATATGTCTGCGCCCCCGCGCTGTGACGTTAAAGGTTAAATAAAACTAACGCAAAGTCAACTGGAGCAAGTCCAGCAAAAGCGGGAACCGGTTTGCCTCCGCAGTTGCGTGAAAACAAAGGGAGGGAGCACGTTCGGCGGCTCCTTTTTCATCGGCCTGCGCTTATGCCAAGGCTTTCGATGCTGACGCATCACGCTTTGAAGTTGTTCAAGCGCCGCGCGGGCTTGACCAACTTCCGATAAGTCGAGCTCATCGAGAGCTGGTATTAGCGCTGGGGAGCAGGCGGGCAGGCCACATCACCCGCTCTTGGTGCCATGCCGCCCCCCGCAATCACGTTGGATGAGCCGGTGGCGATACAGCCTTCCTTTGGCGCGGACAGCCGCACAGCGGGCTGCCCTTCAATGAAAAGCCCCGGCACGGTCTCGAACATGCCCGCCGGGCATCCGGCCACATCCGCAAGCCGCAGCGCCGGCCGCCCATTGATGAACACCGACCGCGCCCCCGACACCGCACAGGCCGGCAGCTCCGCCCCTGCCGCCAGAACCGGGGCAGGGATGAGAGAGGGCAGGGCGAGGGCCGCAGCGAGGAGGAGAAGGGATGATGTGTGGTGCATCGGTGGAGGATGGCACGGGGAAGGGGGAGGGGCAATGGTGTTAGATTGCGTGCGCTGAGTATGTTTGCAATTTTAAATAACCTAGAGTAATCTAGGTATATATCAAATTATTTGGTTGGTGTGTCATGAAAATCAGGATGCGTCAGTTTGTTGATTTTGCGTACGGGAATCGTCGAAAGGACAAATCAAAGGTCCTTGAAATAATGGATGCGATTAATTCCGAATATGACCCGGCGAAAGATCGTTATAAGAAATTTAGAGAGACCCTTGAGGCTTACGAGAAGGGAAATTTGAGTGATGCCGAATTTCTGAGTCTGTACAGTCGAGTATCATCTAGAAAATCTGAAGCTTTTAAAATTATGGCAAAAAATTACATGGAAATGAAAGAAGATAATGGGCTTTCTTGGGATGGATTTACAAGGGTGGATGTTGAGTTTTCTGGGTTGTTTGTCCAGGTGACGTGGTCTTTGCATACGTTGACAGCAAACTCCTACCGTATTGTCGGTATTAATTTTGGTAAAGATCCTTATCCTAAAGATAAAGAAAGAGCTGTTTTGACGCTTTTACAAATGGCTGTTCCAGAGTCTTATGGCGTTGGCATCATGAATTTGCAAGCATCTACGCTTGTTGTTAAGACAAGAGTTGATGATTTAGAGAAGAAGTTCCTGGATGATCGTGCTAAGAAATTTTTAGATCTGGCTAAGTAAGTGGGTCAGATGGCGGTCTTTATATTTAATTGACATTTCTGTTTTGTTATTGTCCAGGCCTTCCTGTCTTGCGGGAGCGGCCCTTGCGGCGTTTTTCGTCTGCCGGGTCTTCGTAGGAGCCGATGCCGGTCTTGCCGCGCGGGGTGAGATGCGGAGCGTCCTCTGCCTGGATGACGGGCTTCTTCGGCAGCGGGCCTGCATGGGCGGGCACTTCCGTGCGGCCGACGGTCATTTCGTCCAGCGAGTTCTTGCGCACCTTTGAACTGGGCGCTGGCATACTCGAGGACTTGGCCGCCCGGGCGCGGTCGGCCGCGGTTTCCTTCTTCTTGCCGCTGGCGCCTTCCTTGGTGCCGCCAGCGCCATAGAGACGTTCGCCCCGATAGCTGCCACCTTGCTCTTCCACCTCGGACTGGCGAGCCAAGGGATCGCTGCTGAGGGCAAGCTCGGTTGCCTGCAGGCGGCGGATTTCGTCGCGCAGCCGGGCGGCGGTTTCGAAGTCGAGATCGGCGGCGGCTTCGCGCATCTGTTTTTCGAGGCTTTCCAGATGGGCCTTGAAATTGTGCCCGACCAGATTGCCCTCTTCCGCAAAGCCCGCATCCACGGTGACGTGGTCCTGCTCGTAGATGCTTTCCAGAATGTCGCCGATGGAGCGCTTCACGCTTTCCGGGGTGATGCCATGCTCGGTGTTGTAGGCGATCTGCTTCTCGCGGCGGCGGGTGGTTTCCGCCATCGCCCGCTCCATGGAGCCGGTGATGTTGTCCGCATAGAGGATGACCTTGCCATCCACGTTACGGGCCGCGCGGCCGATGGTCTGCACTAGCGAGGTTTCCGAGCGCAGGAAGCCTTCCTTGTCCGCGTCCAGAATGGCGACCAGTGCGCATTCGGGAATGTCGAGGCCTTCGCGCAGCAGGTTGATGCCCACCAGCACGTCGAAGGCGCCAAGGCGCAGGTCGCGGATGATCTCGATGCGCTCCAGCGTGTCGATGTCCGAGTGCATGTAGCGCACCCGCACGCCGTTTTCGTGCAGATATTCCGTCAGATCCTCGGCCATGCGCTTGGTCAGGGTGGTGACCAGCGTGCGGTAGCCCTTGGCGGATGTCTCGCGCACCTCGCCCAGAAGGTCGTCCACCTGCGACGAGGCGGGGCGCACCAGAACCGGCGGGTCGATCAGACCGGTGGGGCGGATCACCTGCTCGGCGAAGACGCCGCCGGATTCGTCCAGCTCCCACTTGCCGGGCGTGGCCGACACGGCGATGGACTGGGGCCGCATGGCGTTCCATTCCTCGAAGCGCAGCGGCCGGTTGTCCATGCAGGACGGCAGGCGGAAGCCGTATTCCGCCAGCGTCGCCTTGCGCCGGAAGTCGCCCCGGTACATGGCGCCGATCTGCGGCACGGTGACATGGCTTTCGTCAAGGAACACCAGCGCGTTGTCCGGCAGGTATTCGAACAGGGTCGGGGGCGGCTCGCCCGGCTTGCGGCCCGTCAGATAGCGCGAATAGTTCTCGATGCCGGCGCAGGAGCCGGTGGCCTCCAGCATCTCCAGATCATACATGGTGCGCTGTTCCAGCCGCTGCGCTTCCAGCAGGCGGCCGTGGGCGTGCAGCTCTTCCAGCCGCTGCTTCAGCTCGGTCTTGATGGAGCGGGTTGCCTGCTGCAGCGTCGGCTTGGGCGTCACATAGTGCGAGTTGGCGTAGATCTTGACGCTCTTCATCTCGCCGGACTTCTTGCCGGTGAGCGGGTCGAATTCGGTGATCGACTCCACCTCGTCGCCAAACAGCGTAATGCGCCAGGCCCGGTCCTCAAGGTGGGCCGGGAACAGTTCCACCGTGTCGCCGCGCACCCGGAAGGCGCCGCGCTGGAAGGCCGCGTCATTGCGCTTGTATTGCAGCGCCACCAGATCGGCCAGCAGCTGGCGCTGGTCGATGCGCTCGCCCACCTCCAGCGCGAAGGTCATGGCCGTATAGGTCTCGACCGAGCCGATACCGTAGATGCAGGAAACGGAGGCGACGATGATCACGTCATCGCGCTCGATCAGGGCGCGGGTGGCGGCGTGGCGCATCCGGTCGATCTGCTCGTTGATCGAGGATTCCTTCTCGATATAGGTGTCCGTCCGCGGCACATAGGCCTCGGGCTGGTAATAGTCGTAGTAGGAGACGAAATATTCGACGGCATTGTCCGGGAAGAAGCTCTTGAACTCGCCGTAGAGCTGCGCCGCCAGCGTCTTGTTCGGCGCCAGGATCAGCGCCGGGCGCTGGGTGCGGGCGATGACCTGCGCCATGGTGTAGGTCTTGCCCGAGCCGGTGACGCCCAGCAGAACCTGCGTCTGCTCGCCGCTTTCAAGGCCGGAGACCAGCTCCGCAATGGCCGTGGGCTGGTCGCCGCGCGGCTCATAGGCGGATTTCAGCACGATCGGCACGCCGCCTTCGGACTTCTCCGGCCGGTCGGGCCGGTGTGGCACCCACAGCTCGCCGTTCTTGTGCAGCGGATTGCCGCTTTCGATCAGCGCCGAAAGCGCCTGCACGGTGGCCGTGGCGCCCTGATTGCCGGACAGCTCCGGCAGGGCGTTGCGGCCCTTCTTCTTCTTGTTTTCCTTGAGATGCTGCTCGAGCTTTTCGGCCTCTTCCAGCGAGATATCGAGCCCGGCCACCGGGTTGAGACCGCCGGCTGCCCGCTCTCTGGCGCTTTCCGCCTTGCCGATGGAGGTGCCGCGTGACGAGCGGCTTCCGGTTTCCGCCTTGCCCTTGCCGCGTGCAGCCTTGCGTGGCGCCGCATCTGCCGCCGGTGCTGGTGGCTCAGCCGGAAGCTTCTCCGCTGCCCCGGCGATCTCCTCCGCCCAGTCGGCAATCGATCCGGACAGGTTGACGGATGGCAGAGGCGCGCCCTCAAACGCCGCCTGCGGCGCTTCGCCAAAGCCTTCCGGCTGGCTGGAGGGGTCCGGAGTGGTGGGGGAGGCAGGCTTCTTGCTCATGCCGTGCAATATGGGCCGAAACCGCTGCCGGGGAAAGGGGGTGTTGCGGCTTTGTTCTGGCTAATCACTGTTTGAAAACCTGTTCCCGATGCCATTTGAGGCAATCTGGATGCGGCCGCAGGTGCGCAAGCTCAGGCACGCGAGCCTTCATATCTTTGTGCAAAAGGTGCGAGACATCGTAGTTCAGGTGCCGCGATGGAGTGATCGTGTAGTCGTCCTGCATGCACAGGAGACCCCTATCGAACATCCAGTGAACCGTACCCGAAAGAGCAATGCCGTTCTGGATTGAATCCGAACCACCATGCTCCACAGGCACGATATGTGCAGCTTCCACCTCGGGTCGACCGCCGCCGTTGATCAGTCGCAGGCCTGTGAATGCGCATGTGCGATCGTAGACGCGACGAATGTTCTGTTTGAATTTTGCATCCCGGAAGCGCCGATTCAGCAATTGAGGGATGATGGGTCTGTTGACCTCAGGTCCAAAGAATGGTGCCTGCGGCGTTTCGCCAAGGCCGGGCTGAGCGGGCACATGATCTGCATCCTGCGGAGCATCGACGCGATCCGGCCATTCATCGGGATTTGCGATGCCGGCCGTCACGATAGCCTGAAATTCGGACGGCTCCAGAAGGCGAACCGCGTTGACCGTCAGTCCACCGTTCGGCCGTCCATCAGGCAGAACCATGCGCTGCTCATAACCGCCATTTTCCATGTAGTGAACCCATCTGTCGAAGTCGATATAGTCGGTCAGGTGGGCGTAGAAGTGATTTTCGATCTTGGTGTCAGCAGTTATGTTTTTGACACGTGCGACGCCAAAATAAAAACTCCCCTTGGACCTCGGAATGGGACCATAATAGACGATCCAGTCTCCGACGGTTTGTTCCATCCGTTTGAGGTACTGTTTCGGGAAGTGATACTGCTTTCCCGTTATGTCGTCGTAGATGCTGTCGACTTTATGATACAGGACGGCTTGTGTCATGGCGATCTCCTGACTCCATGAGTAGGAGAAAGTCGCAATCAGTACAACAGGTTGTATGTGTGCTTGTCCTGTTCGGATCGCGGGCGTCGATCACCCTGACACCGCCAGGCAAGGCCGGGCGATCCCGGACGCGGTGAGAAAGCGGAAAAAACCGGCTTGACCTGGAGTGCGCTCCAGCACCTAGCGTTGGTAATTGTCCAGCGCAACTGGGCAAATGTCATGGATCGAACAGCCACGCGGGCGGCTTGCGGAGAAGCAGGGCATGCCCGGGAAAGAGGTTTCATGAAGATCGGTGATCTCGCGGCCCGGACGGGCCTGAGTGTCGATACCTTACGCTATTACGAAAAGATCGGCCTGATCCCGCCCCCTTTGCGGGATGCCGGCGGCCACCGGGTCTATGACGAGCCGGCCCTGCGCTGGCTTGAGTTCCTCGAAAGGCTGAAGGCCACCGGCATGGGCATCCGCGACCGGCTGGCCTATGCGGAGCTGCGGGCACGGGGAGCCGCCACGGCCCGTGAGCGGCGGGAGATGATTGAGCGGCACCGCCAGAAGGTTTCGGCCAGCATCTGGGAACTGCAGCAAACGCTGGAACTGCTCGACGGCAAGGTGGCGCTTTACCGCAAGATCGAAGCCGGGGAAGCCGAGGACCCGGCTGCTGTTCCGGCCTCACAGGCTGGAGCTCCGGCCGTTCGCAAAGCCAAACGGAGAGCATGATGACTGCTGCGCTTGAACAGGGACGTGATGTCGTCCGCCTGCTGAATCCCGGTCTCGAGCAGGTGCTCGCAGAGCGGTATGACGATCTGGTGCCGGGCTTTAGCGAAAGTCTGGTGGAATGGGCCTATGGCCGCCACTATGCCCGCACCGGGCTGGATCTGAAAACCCGGCAGCTCTGCACTGTCGCCGCACTCACGGCGCTGGGCGGCCAGACCGGCCCGCAGCTGAAGGTGAATATTGCCCATGCGCTTGCGGCAGGGGCGAGCCGCAGGGAAATTGTAGAGGCTGTCTGGCAGATGGCTGTCTATGGCGGGCTTCCAGCCGCAATCAACGGCCTCAATGCCGCGCGCGAGGTATTTGCCGAAGCGGCTCAGCCGGAGTGAATTTCCTGTGCCCTCAGCCCGGGCCTTCGGAGAGGTCTGGGCTGAAGGTTTTCTTTGTCACCGCTTCATCGACACCAGCGAGAACATGGCGCCTTGCGGGTCGAGGGCGTTGATGATCCAGGCGCCGCCGGGGACTTCCTGCGGGCCGTGGATGACCTTGCCGCCGGCCTTGGTGACGCGGGCGATGGCGGCGTCAAGGGCTTCGACGTTGATGTAGTAGTTCCAGAAAGGCTGCGGCATGTCCGGCATTTTGGTCATGATGCCGCCGATGCCCTGGCCGTTCAGGGCGAAGCACTGGTAGGTGCCCATTGGCCCCATGTCGACGGCCATGTCCTTCTCCCAGCCGAACATCTTGCTGTAGAAGATGAAGGCTTCCGCGCCGTCTCCGGCATAAAGCTCGCTCCAGCCGAAGGTGCCGGGAAGGCCCATGGCCGGTTCCGGCGGCAGAGGCCCATCCGGCATGTCCGGCTTGAACAGGCTGAGGACGGCGCCGTGTGGATCGGCCACGACGGCAAAGCGGCCGACCTGCGGGATATCCTCTGCCGGGCGGACAATCCTGCCGCCGCTGGCGGCAAATTCGGTGGCCTTGGCATTCACATCGGCAACACCCACATAGCCGATCCAATGGGGCGGCACGCCTGAGCCGACCAGTTCGCCCGGCAGGGCCATCAGGCCTGCGCTGGGCATCGGCTGGCCGGGAACGGTCAGAAGCGTGTAATCGAAGCCCGGCATGCCCGAATCCGAGACCTGCCACCCCACCACGTCCGAATAGAACGCAGCGGCTGCTTTCGGATCCGTGGTCATCAGCTCGTACCAGATGAATTTCCCGATCATGGGAGTCTCCTCATTGCAAATTAAAGGGGCGAGCCGTCAGGCTGGAGCCAGAATGTGGGTCATGAACTCGCGGAAGGTGCCATCCGGCTGCTGCACGCTGCCGGTGAAGCTGCGGGTGCCGTCCGGCAGGAAGCGGATCACATCGCGGTAGACGGCGCTTTTGCCGGGCGTGTCGAAATCCGGGCCATCGGCTTCCAGAACCAGCGTCTGTCCCTCGTCTTCCAGCCAGCCGCGGTAGACCCAGAGGTAATCCATCATGGAGCCGGTCCAGGTGCCGGTGTAGCGGCCAAGGGCAGGGTCGTAGCCGATGGTCATCAGCATTTCCGCCGGTGCTCCATCGGGCATGGGGCCGCGCGTTTCGATGATGGCCCAGAGATCTCCGAGCATGCGTCCGGTTTCGGTCCAGCGCTTCGCCGGATCCTCCGGATCATAATCCGGGTGACCGGTGGACGAGATCATCCGCCATTCGCCCGCGAGCCTGCGCAGGATCTTGTGATGCTCTGTTGCGGTTGAAGGTTGCATGAAGGGCTTCCTCTCCCGGTTGCTGATTGGTGCCGTCCGGCATGAGCGCGCTTGCGCGCCGGATCAGGGCGCTCTATCCCCGAAAACTGCCGATTGACGATATGAGTTGATATCAACATAAATAGACCATGTCAAATACCCCGCCCGTTCCTTATGCCAAGACCCTGCAGGTGAAGGACACCTGCCTGTGCCTTTTCGCCCAGCGTGCCGCCCGTGCACTGGCGCGCCGCTTTGATCTGGCGCTGAAGCCCACCGGACTGACAAACCAGCAATTCTCCCTGATGATGGCACTGAACCGGCCGGAGGCTCCGGCGCTGGGGCAGGTGGCCGGGCTTCTGGGCATGGACCGGACCACGCTGACGGCGGCGCTGAAGCCGCTGGCGCGCAAGGGCTGGGTGGAGGTTCTGCCGGATCCGAAGGATAGACGCGGCAAGCGGCTGCATCTGACACAAGCCGGGGCGCTGACGCTTGCCGCTGCGGTGCCCATCTGGGATGAGGTGCATGGGGCGCTTGAAGCGGGGATGACGGCCGATCCGCAGGTTCTGCGCGATGGGCTGGCGGAAATCAGCGGCTAGCCGCCGCTTTTATGCCCGTCCGAATGGCCGAGATCCCGCTCCGGCCAGACGAGATTGCGCAGGCGCTGTTTCAGCACTTTCGCCTCGGGGAAGCCGCCGTCTTCCTTGCGCTCCCAGATCTGCGTGCCGTCGCAGGTGATGAGGAACACGCCGCCGGTGCCGGGGATGAGGGTGACGGAGCCGATTTCCTCGGAGAAGGTGGACAGCAGTTCCTGCGCCAGCCAGGCGGAGCGGAGCATCCAGTTGCACTGGCGGCAGTAGGTGATGGTGATGGCGGGCTTTTCGGTCATGGCGTGAGTATGCGGTGAGTCCGCCGCTCCGGGAAGAGGCGCGTGGAAACTGCGCTTGCGGCTGGCCGCTTGCCGCCGGGGACAGGATGGAGCAGAAGGGATGCACTTTGCTGCCCGCCCCGGTTCCGTGGTTCCCGTTCATGCCTGATCTGTTGCCCCAGCCTTTGCCTGCGCCTCTTGCGGCGGCTCTTGCGTCCTGTCCGCCGCTGGCTATGGCGTTGCGCCGGGAGGGAGGAGACCTGTTGCAGGTGACGGCGGTCTCCGGCCTCAGCAATCACGTCTACCGGCTGACGGGGGAGGCGGGCAGCCTTGTCCTGAGGGTGGAGCGGGCGGAGAACCGGGGGCTTGTCGATCGCCAGACCGAGGCTGAGTTCTCGCGCGTTGCCGAACGGCTGGGACTGGGGCCGCGGGTGGTCCTGGCGGTGCCGGAGCAAGGCGTGATGCTGATCGAGGCGGTGCCGGATGCCCATCCGCTTGCGGCGGCGGGTGTTGCCGGGGCAGAGCTTCTGGGGGCGCTGCTGGCGCGGCTGCATGGGGCGGCTGCCACTTTCGGCGGGCTGGCACGGCCGCCGGTCTTCGTGCCCTCGCAGCGGCTTCAGGAGATGATCCTTGCGGCAGAGGCAGACGGCGCGCCGCCGGAGGATCTTGCCTTTCTGCGGGACGCAGCCGGTGACCTTGCAGCAGTGCCGCAGGTGCCGCCCGCCCCATGCCATTGCGATCTGGTGCCGGGGAACATTCTCAGTGATGGCAGGCGCTTGTGGCTGATCGACTGGGAATATGCGGGCTGGTCCGATCCGGCCTGGGATCTGGCTTATGCGGTGCTGGAATGCGGGCTGGATGCTGCTGCCGAGGCCGCGTTTCTGACTGCCCATGCCGCAGGCCTTGCCCATGGCGAAGACCCTGACGTGATGCGCCGCCGGGTTGCCGCGATGAAGCCGGTCTGCGATGGCATTTCCGCGCTCTGGGCGCTGGGGCAGGCCGCGCGCGGCAATGATGCGGCGGATTTCAGGGCCTTTGCGGTTGAGCGGCTGGCGCGGGCGCGGCTCAGCGCCAACGTCTGAGCGCTGCGGTCACTGCGGCGGATTGGCCTCGAACTCCTGCTGCACGCAAGCAGCATGACTGGTGTTCATCTGGCTCAGAAGGCCGGTATCTTCCGGATTGCCCAGCAGCTTGTCCCATAGGCCTTCAGATTTCATTGTGCTGAGGGTGCAGGAACAGATGCGCGCGCAGGCGGGCTGTTCCACACCGCCCGCCGTGCAGGTCAGGGTGCAGTTTTCCTGAAAGTCACGGGAGGTTCTGTCCTCGATGACGCCGCTGGCTGCCACCAGCCAGAGGCTGCCGAATAGAACCGGCTGATGGATCAGATAGACCGCCAGCGAGTGGCGTCCGCCCCGGCAAAGCAGATGGCCGAAAGCGGAGCGCGGCTGCCAGCGGGAGGCCCAGAATTTTACGTCAGGGTGGCGCAGCATGTGCCCGGCAGCAACGCCCAGCAGGGTTGCGCCTGCCCAGGGCACGACCGGTACCCAGTCCACGCTGGAAAAGCCGGGATCGCCAAGTCCTGTCCAGAGCCACAGCGGCCCGTCGAAGGCAGGGCCAGCAGCCCAGAAGGGCAGGGAGAAGACCAGCAGCGCGGCGGCAACGGACGCAAGGGCGGGCAGGCGGACAAAGGGTAGGGCCAGCAGGCTGGCTGCGGCAATGCAGTGGAGAATGCCGAAGCGCACCATGCTGGCGTCGAGTGCATACCATGTGCCGGCGCTGACAGCGGCTGCAGCCACCAGGATCACGGCTTCCCGGCGCCAGAAGGCGCGCCAGCGGATGCCGCTGCCATGGGCCAGGGTGAGGCTGACACCGGCGAGAAACAGGAAGGTGCCTGCAATCAGCCGGGCATAGGTCTGCCAGCCGCCATCCTCGTTGACGGGCCAGTCCACGATCCCGAACCAGGAAAGATCCCAGGACAGGTGATAGGACACCATGGCCAGCAGCGCGAGGCCACGGGCAAGGTCCAGCCCGTGAAGGCGCAGCGTGGAAGAACCGGTACTTGGGGAACTGGGTGCCGGGCTGGCGGTCATTGCGGAGATCCGTTGAAACTCCGCCTGCCGTGCCCGGCGCTTCTGGCAGGCTGCCGGAGCGAGCCGGGCAGGTGCCTGACGGTATGCCTAGCCAAGAAAGGCGGACGCCAGAACGCTGGCAAAGGCTGAAACTGCGATAAAGCCCGCTACATAGGGCCAGGGTGAACGCGGACTGCTGACGAGACTATCGGTATCATAACGATCCTGAATGCTCATCTCAGGGCTCCTCCCGGTTGGGGTTGGTCCATATGTGACGTCCCTAGGAACGTTGCATATGGTTAACGTCTGGTTAAAGCCCTATTTGACCCTCCGGTTCCGTTGTCCTGCATGTTTTTTCTGCGGCTGTGGAAAAGATCCTAAAAGCCGAGTGTTTCCAAGCCGTTTTCCAGATAGTCGGCGAGCAGGGGCAGGCCGATCAGATAGCTGGCGGCGCCCTTCATGCCTCTGGCCCGGGCCTCCTCGACGGCCTGATCGAAGTCGCTGGCATCAAAGTCGCCGCGGCCGACCCAGGCAATGGCGACCAGTTCGGCCGACTCATCCACGTTCAGGTCCGAGATCAGCTCCCGCAGTTCCTCCTCGCTGAGGTCGATGGATTCCTCTTCCGCAAGGCCATCGTGCATGTGGAGGTCGGAGAGATGGTCCTCATCAAAGTCGATGCCATTGCCGCGGTCTTCCTCGAAAGCGTCGTTGAGGGCAGCAGCTGCGGAGCGGGCCTTCTGCACCAGCATGCGGATTGTTTCAGGCGACAGGGTCAGTTCAACGGCCATGGCAGAACTCCATGTGTCTTTCACTCCCTCATTAAGTCATTGGATGAACAGAGACGCAACGGGGCAGGCCCGGAGGCGGCTGGTGCAATGCGGCACGCGGCCAGGTGTGTGCCGGACATGCGAAAGCCCCGCAGAGCGCGCTCCCGGGGCTTTCGCATAAATGCACAACGGATCTGGCCGGAGCTTCACCCGGAGCGCAGAGCCTGCAGGTGGCGCAGGTCCTTGCCGGCCTGCGCGGGGTGCTGCATGTCCTGTTGAGCGGCATTGTTCTGCCCGGGCTCATGCGCCGACGGCGAAGAGCCGAGGAAGGCAACGGCAGCGGCGAGCATGACGCCGAACACAATCGCCATGCCGAGGGGGCGCAGGCTCGCCTCGTCTTCGGGACGCGTCTTGCGTGCAGTGCGGATGGTGGCCATCGGCGGGGCATCCATCCGGGTGTTTCCTGCTTGTGCCTGCCGTTCCGGTTCCGGCGCAGAGGAGCCTGTGGCTGTGCGGTCAGCTCCGGTCATCACAGGTCCTCTCCGTCACGGGGAATGCCTGCCGCAGCGGGCGCGCCTCCAGATCCTGCAGCAGCTTCATGCCGAGGCTGAGGGTCAGGGAGAGCATGCCAGCGAAGGCCGCTGCCAGCGTCAGCATCAGGCCATCTTCTGAGGGGGACGCGGTCACCGCATAAATCGCAACGGCTGCAACGCCAGCACCGCCGGCGGCGGTGAAGGGGGTGAGCCGGAAAATCTCCTTGAAGGAGTTCTGTGGGTCGAGCATCGTCTGATCTACCATTCCAAGGCCCTTTCATCAGCGCCCAGACGGGCAGAAACTGGCCTGAAAATGCGACGGCCTGCGGCCCGGAAACGGGCGGGTTGCAGCATTTTTCATGGCCATTTCGTGGCGGGAAAAGTTTCAGTTTGTAACGATCATCTTCACTGGATTTTTGCCCTTGCAGGCGATACCGGAACGTACTGGATGTTTCGGCGCGGGGATGGGCCCGCCAGGGACGGGCAAGAGGCATGAGCGGATCAAGCGAGGCGGCGGCGGCAGTGATGCAGGCGCCGGACCAGAAGCTTTTGCAGACTGCGGCTTCCGCGGTGCCGGATGCCCACGCCGGGCCGCATCTCAGTCTCTCCGGTCTTTGGTTTCTGATCGCCGATCCATCCGCCAAGCGGCTGATGTGGCTCGAAACCTCGACGGCCCAGATCGAGGGCAAGGGGGCCGGGCTGAAACAGGCCGCCCTGTCCGAGGCGCTTTCCGCGCTGGCGCCGCAGACGCAGAAAAATCTTCTCAATCTGTTCAACACCGTCATCCGGAAAGGCAAGTGCGGCCCGATGGATGTGGGCACGGATGCGGAGAGCGGCATTGCCGGCATCAGCCTGACCGGCTGGCGTTACGACGCAGGCGATGGGCGCCAGTTTGTCATTTGCCATCCTTCGGCGGTTGCCGCCGGCGGAGAGGGCGGGCATGTGGTGCGCGGCCTTGCGCCGATCCTGAAGCACTTCGTCGAGAATTCCGGCAAGATCGTCATGACGGCCGATAATTTCGGCTATGTCCGCTATGCCAGCCCCGGCTTCTTTCACGCCTTCGGCATTGACGATCCGGCGCTCTGCATCGGGCGCAACATCGCCCATATCCCGAAGCGGGTCGGCAAGACGCTGGCGGCGCTGATTCAGACGGTTCTCGCCCGCACGTCCAGCGCCTCCGGCAAGGGGCGTTTCAAGATGCCCAATGGCGACACGATGGTGATGAACTATTCAGCGCTGTTCTTCCGCCTTTCAGAAACCGCCGGAGGTGTCGTCTTCACGGCAGAGCCGGACGGCCACGGCGATGCGGATTTTACCCGGATTTTCGATGTGATGACGTCGCCGTTGATCGTCGTCGACACGAAGACACGCAAGATGCTGGCGGCCAACAAGGCGGCGCGCAAGGCCTTTCAGCTGACCCAGCAGTCGATGGATGAGCATCCCATCACCGAAACGCTGCTGCATCCCAAGAGCTACGGGCTGCTGCTTGAGGCCGCGAAAAAGGCCAACAACATTCCCATCGCCGTGGTGGTGAACGGCCTTGACGGCTCGTCCAGAAACAAGCGCATCCGCGCGATCTTCATCGACAACGACGAGGACCCGCCGCATCTGGTGCTGGAAAGCCGGGCCTGAGGGGTCCGGCCGGGCGGCACTCTTTCCCTCATGCCGTACGCACATGCGATGATGTCCGGCAGGTTCAATAGCCCCTGATGGTCAGGGAGGGAGGCTCCCGTTTTTCGAACATTGGTCTGCCTGCCGTCCGGGTGGTTTTATTTTTTGGCACAAAAATTGACGCAAGGCGCCCTTCTGCGGGTCTTTGGCCTTGCGGCTGTTCTGTTGTCGGCTTAGGGTCCGCGCGCTCGAAATCACCATGTCTCCTATGGAGGACCCTCATGGGCTTTATTGCCGATGCTCTTTCGCGTGTGAAACCGTCCGCAACGATTGCGGTCACCAACAAGGCGCGTGAGCTGAAAGCCGCCGGCCGGGACGTTATCGGTCTTGGCGCTGGCGAACCGGACTTCGATACCCCGGAAAACATCAAGGCTGCGGCGATCAAGGCCATCAATGAGGGCAAGACCAAATACACCGCCGTGGACGGCATTCCCGAGCTGAAGGAGGCGATCTGCGCCAAGTTCAAGCGCGAGAACGGCCTGACCTACACCCCGGCACAGGTGACGGTCGGCACCGGCGGCAAGCAGGTGCTCTACAACGCCCTGGTCGCCACCGTGAACCCGGGCGACGAAGTGCTGATCCCGACGCCGTACTGGGTGAGCTACCCGGACATGGTGGAGCTGGCCGGCGGCACGCCGGTGATCGTGGAGGCCGACAAGAAGACCTTCAAGATCACGGCCGAAGCGCTGGAAGCGGCGATCACGCCGAAGACCAAGTGGTTCATCTTCAACTCGCCGTCGAACCCCTCGGGCGCCGCCTACACGCGCGCCGAGCTGAAGGCGCTCACCGATGTGCTCGTCCGTCATCCGCATGTGTGGGTGATGAGCGACGACATGTATGAGCACCTCGTCTACGACAACTTCGAGTTCACCACCCCGGCGCAGGTCGAGCCGTCGCTCTATGACCGCACGCTGACGGTGAACGGTGTCTCCAAGGCCTATGCCATGACCGGCTGGCGCATCGGCTATGCGGCCGGTCCCGTGCAGCTGATCAAGGCGATGGCGACGGTGCAGTCCCAGTCCACGTCCAACCCCAGCTCCATCGCCCAGTATGCGGCCGTGGAAGCGCTGAACGGCACGCAGGACTTCATCCCGAAGAACAACGAGATCTTCAAGGCCCGCCGTGATCTGGTGGTGTCCATGCTGAACCAGGCCAAGGGTCTCGTTTGCCCGGTGCCGGAAGGCGCGTTCTACGTGTTCCCGTCCTGCGAAGGCTGCATCGGCAAGACCGCGCCGTCCGGCAAGGTCATCGAGACCGACGAGGACTTCGTGACCGAGTTGCTGGAAGCTGAAGGCGTTGCCGTGGTGCAGGGCTCGGCCTTCGGCCTTGGCCCGAACTTCCGCATCTCCTATGCCACCGCAACCGAAGCCCTGGAAGACGCCTGCCAGCGCATCCAGCGCTTTTGCGCTAACCTGCGCTGAGCCGTTTCTGACGGTAAGTGATTGAAGAGCCCGCCGGTGAAAACCGGCGGGTTTTTTGTCGTTAAAGTCCTCTCCGTGGTCATCCCGGCTCGCGCTGCGTTTGACCGGGATGACGATGGAGGGGCTGCAGCGGCGCCCGCAAAACTCTACCTTTGTAAATTGCCAGAGCTCCATTGTTTCAGCGCTTCTTTGGCTTCCCGTAAACATCCCGGTATTCCGGCTTTGTCGGGCAGCCGGGCTGGGTACAGGGCTGGGCGAGTTCCCTGGCCCGTTCGCGGCGGTGTTCGGCTTCGATCTGCTGGCGCTTGTCGAGGCCTTGCGTCTGCTGCTGCTGGCTTTTGTCCAGAAGCATGCGCCCGGCCTGGCCGCGCATGGACGGGGCGGCGGCAGTGCCGTTGTCGCTGGAGCGGCGCAGGGCGGAGGTCTGGGCCTGAGCTTCGGAGCCTGTGTCAAGCGTCAGCAGGGCTGCCGACAGAAGCAGGGCGGTTGCAACAAGGCCTTTGAGCGTCTGGATCTGCATGCTGACTTCGGCCCTTCGCTGCCTCGTCCGGTTGTCTCTGGCCTTGTTGTGGCCCGCAGATGCGGCAGGGGCAAGGCCGTTTGATGCTGCAGTGCCGCACATCTTTTGCTTGCAAATGGCGCCCGCGCGGCGCGACGATGCCTTCAACAGCGACGTGGCGGCGTCAAACGCGCGCGGAGCTGCAATGCTCAAACGCCGCAGGGCCTGGCCCGGCTCCGGAGCGTCCGGACAAGACGGCTCATGTCCCTGCAGCGGGTGGACGGCGCGCAGACGCGGCGTCATCTCCTGCCGCGATCCTCGCGCTGGCAACACAAGCCAACGGGAGACGGCAGCATGAGCGGCATTCAGGAAAGCACCAGCAGCGGCAGACGATCCGGCCCCCGCTGCATCGCGATTGTCGGGCCCTTCGGAAGCGGCAAGACAACCCTGATGGAAGCCATATTGGCGCGCACGGGGGCAATTTCCAGACAAGGCAGCCAGGCAGGCGGCAACATGACGGGGGATGCCTCGCCGGAGGCGCGGGCTCACAGCATGAGCATCGAGATGAACATCGCCGGAACGGAGTATCTGGGGGACCACTATACCTTCCTCGATTGCCCCGGCTCCGTCGAGTTTCTCACCGATACGGAAGGCGCCCTGTGCGGCGCGGATCTGGCGATCGTGGTGGCGGAAGCGGACGAGAAGAAGGTTCCCGCGCTGCAACTGATCCTCAAGATGCTGGAAGAGCGCGGTGTGCCCCGGCTTCTGTTCCTCAACAAGATCGACAAGGCCACCCAGCGGGTGCGCGACGTGCTGCAGATGCTGCAGCCGGCCTCCAGCGTGCCGCTGGTTTTGCGGCAGATCCCGATCTGGAAGAACGGCATCGCCGTGGGCTTCATCGATCTTGCCCTGGAGCGGGCCTTTGTCTACCGCGAGCATGCGGAAAGTCTCGTGATCGACATGCCGGGTGATGAACTCGCCCGCGAGGTGGAAGCGCGCTTCTCCATGCTGGAGCGGCTGGCCGACCACGATGACGTGCTGATGGAAACCCTGCTGGAGGACATGGCACCGGGCCGGGAGCGGGTGTTCACCGATCTCGCCGAGGAAATGCGGCAGGGGCTGATCTGTCCGGTCTTCATCGGCTCGGCAGAGCACGGCAACGGTATCCAGCGGCTGATGAAGGCCCTGCGGCACGAGGGGCCGGATGTGGTGGCGACGCGGGCGCGGTTGGGCCTGAGCCCCTCCACCGAGGCGGGCGTGGTGATGAAGACGCTGCACACGCTGCATGGCGGCAAGCTGTCGGTGACGCGGGTGCTGGGCGGCACGGTGGCCGAGGGGCAGGGGCTGCATCTGCCGGAGGGCGGAGCGGAGAAGCCATCCGGTCTGCTTTCGCTGTTCGGCCAGCAGGCGAGCCGCCGGGGTGCGGCAGGAGAGGGGGAAACCGTGGCGCTGGCGAAGCTCGACGGGGCGCAGACCGGCATGCTGCTGGGGCTGAAGGAGCCGATCCGGCAGTGGATGCCCTTCCGCCGGCCGGAGCCGGTGATGGGGCTTGCCATCTCCACGGCCGATCACAAGGACGATGTGAAGCTCTCCGCTGCCCTGCATAAACTGACGGAAGAGGACCCCGCCCTGCATGCGCGGCTGAGCGAGGCGACCGGCGAGACCCTGCTGGAAGGGCAGGGCGAGATGCACCTGCGTGTCGCGCTGGCCCGGCTGAAGGGCAAATATGGCCTGACGGTGGAGGCGCGCGCGCCGCAGATTGCCTATCGCGAAACCATCCGCAAGGGGACCAGCGTGCGCGGGCGGCACAAAAAACAGTCGGGCGGGCATGGCCAGTTCGGGGATGTGGTGCTGGAAATCCGCCCGCTGGGGCGCGGCGAGGGCTTTGTCTTTGCCGAGAAGATCACCGGCGGCGTGGTGCCGCGCCAGTATATCCCATCCGTGGAAGAAGGGGTGCGCGAGGCGCTGGGCCATGGCGCGCTGGGCTTCCCGCTGGTGGATATTTCGGTCGTGCTGACGGACGGGTCCTATCACTCGGTCGACAGTTCCGATCAGGCCTTCCGCATGGCGGCGATCACGGCGATGCGGGAAGGGCTGCCGGAGTGCAGCCCGGTGCTGCTGGAGCCGATGGACGAGGTGATCGTGGTGTGCCCGTCCGAAGCGACGGCACGCATCAACGCCATCATCCCTGCTAGGCGCGGCCAGATCCTCGGCTTTGATGCAAGGCCCGGCTGGGCCGGGTGGGACGAGGTGCGCTGCCTGATGCCGCAGGCGGAGCTGGACGGTCTGATCGTGGAATTGCGGTCAGCAACGGCAGGGGCGGGCAGCTTCCACCGCCGCTTTGACCATCTGGCAGAGGTGACCGGTAAGCTCGCAGATCAGATACTTGCCCGCGAGCGCCAGAAGGCTGCATAAAGGAGCTCTCCATGCAGCCCTTCGGGCTGCTGCCAACAGGAGGGGCGAGGCCGGTGCGGACGGGCGCCGGCCTCATCTTCCTGCCCGAGTTCTTGCCCGAGGTCCTGCCTGATACACGCCTGACGCCCGTCAGATGCTCAATCCTGCGTGCGCAGGGGCTCGCCAGACGTCACCAGAGCGTTATTTGCATCTTCAGAATTTCAGGCGTTTTCTGTGGGCGCTGATCAGGAGGACAAGATGCATATCATCCGCAAGCCGGGCTGGGCCCTGCCCGAGCATATGGCAACACCGGAGCACCTGTTCTGGAACCGCCGCGCGGTTCTGGCGGGCATGGCGGGTGCGGGCGCGCTGGCACTGGGGGCGGGGCTGCCATCCGGCGCAAGGGCGCAGGATGGTGCCGCAGACCCGAGCGCCAGCCTCTATCCGGTGACGCGCAACGAGGCCTATACGCTGGACCGTGCCCTCAGCCAGGAAAAGCATGTCACCAGCTTCAACAACTTCTATGAATTCGGCACCAGCAAGAGCATCGCTCGTGCGGCGCAGGCCCTACCCATCCGCCCGTGGACGGTGACCATCGACGGCATGGTGGACAAGCCGCAGCAGATCGGCATCGATGATCTTCTGAAGGCCATGCCGCTGGAAGAGCGGCTCTACCGCTTCCGCTGCGTCGAGGCCTGGTCCATGGCCGTGCCCTGGTCCGGCTTTGCGCTGTCGGAACTGGTGAAGCTGGCGAGCCCCCAGGCAGGCGCCAAATACCTGCGCTTCGAGACCTTCCAGGACGCGAGCATTGCGCCGGGCCAGAACATGGTCTGGTATCCTTGGCCCTATGTGGAAGGCGTGACCATGGCCGAGGCCACCAACGAGCTGGCCTTCATGGTGACCGGCGTCTATGGCAAACCGCTGCCCAAGCAGAACGGCGCGCCGCTGCGCCTCGCCCTGCCGTGGAAATACGGCTTCAAGTCGATCAAGAGCATCGTCCGCATCACCTTCACCGACGAGCGGCCAAAGACCATGTGGGAAGCGCTGGGGCCGACCGAATACGGCTTCTGGGCCAATGTGAATCCGGAGGTTGCTCACCCGCGCTGGAGCCAGGCGCAGGAAGACGTGCTGGGCACCGGCCAGACCGTGCCGACCCTGCTCTACAACGGCTACGCCGAACAGGTCGCCGGCCTCTACAAGGGCATGGAAGGCGAGAAGCTGTTCATGTGAAGCTGTGTGACTTCAGGGATGTGATGCGGAAGGCTCCGGGGCATCTCTGGGGCCTTCCGCGTTCTAGCTGAGGCCTCTCCGCCGTCATCCCGGACGCGCTTCGCGCGATCCGGGACCTTCTGCGTTCTGGCTGAGGCCTCTCCTGCGTCGCCCCGGCCGTAGCGAAGCGGAGAGCCGGGGCCTACTCGCTCGCAGAGAGAGACCGTCGTCACTGGTGCTTGCGGCACGTGAACTGTTTGTGGAGGTCCGGCTGCCGGGGTTCCAATTGCTGCTCTGGAAACGAGTAGGCCCCGGCTCGCGCTGCGCTTGGCCGGGGCGACGCTGAGAGCGTGGCACGGTTGCGTGTCCATCTGCACCGCCACCCACAAGGCAAAAAAAAAGCCGGGTCAAAAGACCCGGCAGTTATTTTTGATTTTCCACAGCGTGGAAAATCACCTTCCAGAGGGGAACAGCTGGCTGAATTGGCGTCGCTGGGAGGAGAGTGCGACGCCGCAGAACCAACAGTGATGCTTATATGCAGTGCACAAGCTGATTAAACAAGTGGCACCTGCGCAGGTCAGCCATGCGTTTAAGGAATGACTAATATGTCAGTCCTGCACAATCCTGTCACATTTGGCCCGGGAGAATCATATTTCCTTTTTTGATTCAGAGGCTTGATGTGTGCTTTGTGCAGATTTTGACCTTGTGGTCAGATTTCGTGCAGTTTCAAGAATTGCCTGTTTTTCAGGCGAACTCGTTCTGGCTGGTATTTTGATGGATGAGTTCGCAGGAGCGTACAGGCTACAGCTGGACGCTATTCTTCCTGAAAGTGCTATGAAATCAAATGGATATGATTTTGGAGGCGTTTTCTGCGCTGCGGCATTCTGTCCAGCGGCGAAACGCCGGTCAGTAGGACCAGCGTTCGGCCTTGGCCAGCAGGAAATCACGGAAGGCGGTGATGCGCGCCGTGTTTTTCAGCTCGGACGGATAGACGAAATAGGTGTCGAAGCTGGGGATCTGGTCTTCCAGATGGGTGAGGATCGGCACCACGCCCGTGTCATTCTCGACGATGTAGTCCGGCAGGATGGCCACGCCGATGCCCTGATCCACCGCGCGCTTGATCGCCACCACATTGTTGACGCGCAGCACGATGCGGCGCGGCTCGCCCAGCGGGCGATGCGCCGTTTCCAGCCAGTTCATGTCGCGCAGATAGGCGGGCGCATGCTCGCCGAAGGTGACGATGCGGTGATTGTCCAGATCCTCGATCGTCTTCGGGGTGCCATAGCGCTTCAGGTAATGCGGTGAAGCGTAGATGTGGAAGTGCACGGTGAAGAGCTTGCGCTGGATCAGATCCGGCTGTGTCGGCTGGCGCAGGCGGATGGCCACATCCGCTTCGCGCATGCCAAGGTCCAGTTCCTCGTCATCGAAGATCAGCCGCAGTTCCATGTCCGGATAAAGGTCGATGAACTCGTTGATGCGCGCCGTCAGCCAGGTGGAGCCAAGGCCCACCGTGGTGGTGATGCGCAGCACGCCGGAGGGCTTTTCGCGGCTGTCGGTGAGGCGCGTCTGCACGGCCTCCAGCTTCATCAGCACCTCGCGGGCCGTGCGGTAGAGGAGTTCGCCCTGCTCGGTGAGCAGAAGGCCGCGCGCGTGGCGGTGGAACAGCGGGATGCCGAGATCCTGTTCCAGCGCGCTGACCTGACGGCTGACGGCGGACTGGCTCATGTTCAGGCTGTCGCCCGCATGCGTGAAGCTGCCTGCCTGTGCGGCGGCATGGAAAATGCGCAGCTTGTCCCAGTCCATCATGCGCCCGTCTCTCCTCTTCCGCCGCCCCTCTTTGCCGGGTCAGCCTGTTGCTGGCCGCCTCAGCCTGCCGTTGCTGCCTCAAGGGCATGTTCAGCCAGAAACTTCTCCGCTTCAAGGGCGGCCATGCAGCCCATGCCGGCGGCGGTGACGGCCTGGCGGTAGATGTCGTCGGTCACGTCACCGGCGGCAAAGACGCCCGGCACGGAGGTGCGGGTGCTGTCGGCCTCGGTGAAGATGTAGTCATTCGGCTTCAGCGTCAGCTGGCCGCGGAACAAATCGACCGACGGTGCATGACCGATGGCGATGAAGACGCCGTCGGCCTTGAGTTCGTGCGTTTCGCCGGTCTTGACGTTCTTGAGGCGTGCGCCCGTGACGGCCTTGGGCATACCGCCGCCGAGGATTTCGTCCACAACGCAATCCCACACCACATTGATCTTCGGATTGGCAAACAGCCGCTCCTGCAGGATGCGCTCGGAGCGGAAGCTGTCGCGGCGGTGCACGACCGTCACCTTGGAGGCCAGATTGGCCAGATAAAGCGCTTCCTCGACGGCCGTATTGCCGCCGCCGACCACGATCACTTCCTTGCCGCGGTAGAAGAAGCCGTCGCAGGTGGCGCAGGCCGAAACGCCCGCACCCATGAAATCCACTTCCGACGGCAGACCCAGCCAGCGCGCCTGCGCGCCGGTGGCGATGATCACCGCATCGGCCAGAAACTCGGTGCCGCCATCGGCAACGGCGCGGAACGGGCGCTTCGACAGGTCCACCTCGGTGATGATGTCATGCATGATGCGCGTGCCGACATGCTCGGCCTGCAGCTGCATCTGCTCCATCAGCCAGGGGCCCTGGATCGGCTCGGCAAAGCCGGGATAGTTCTCCACGTCGGTGGTGATGGTCAGCTGGCCGCCCGGCTGGATGCCCGCGACGAGAACCGGTTCCAGCATGGCGCGCGCGGCATAGATGCCGGCGGTGTAGCCAGCCGGGCCCGAGCCAATGATGAGCAGCTTCACGTGTTCCGTCGCCATGTCCAGTTCCTTAAATCTCATGCCTTGCGCGAGGCCAGCCGGTCCCTGATGGCCGCCGCGATCTGCGGGGTGCTGTCCAGCGGCTCACAGGTAGTGGTTTTGAGAGGCCCCGGAAAGGGGTGAATGGCGCCAATCTGGCGCAATCCAGTCAAAAAGAGATCAAGCCGGTGGTGCCCGCCAGACGGCATGAACACATGCACCGGCCGCCCCGCCGCCAGCGCCTCACCCACCATGTTGGTGCTGTCGCCTGTCACCACGATGGTATCTGCCAGCGCCAGCATTGCCAGCAACGGATTTTCACCGCTGCCGTCCCACAGGAAATGGTTTCCTGTCTCCGCCAGTTGCTCCAGCCGGTGACTGAGGGCAGGGGGCGTGCGGCGTGAGGCGGTGATCATCAGGCTGCCACCCTGCCGTGCCGCATCCGCCAGCCCGTCTGCAAAGCGGTTGATGTCTTCGGGCGTGAAGCTGTGATGGCGGCTGTTGCCGCCCACAAGCACGGCTATGCGCGGGGAGGGCAGATCCCTAAGGCGCGGGTCCGGCTGCGCCCTTGCCGCCGCCAGCTTCTCCGCAGAATGGCGGTGCGGTGCGGTTGGCGTCACCAGAACATTGGCGCCGCGCAGCCGGTCATGCTCGCCCACCCAGATGAGGTCGGCGGCACTCGTGCCTGTGCGCGGATCCTTGAGGAAGATGGTGAAGGTGCGCCCGCCGCTCAGCTTCTTCAGGCGGCGCAGATAGGGCACGGTGCGCCGGCCGGAGGCAATGGCTATCTCCGGGTAGGGCGGCGCCAGCGGGCTGCCGGGCCGCGTCTCGGCCTCACGCGGGTCAATCGGCCCCCAGGGCATGGCCCAGACGAAGGGCTTGCGCGGGGCAACGCGGCGGATCTGATAGGGCAGGCCAAGGGCTTCGGCGACGCCCATGCACTGGATTTCGTCGCCCGCCTTGCCGTCGGACAGAATCCAGATGCTCCGGTCATCCTCAGCTTTTGCGGTTTCTGGATCTTTCTTGAGCATGGGTGCTTTTGTTATAGTCTTGCGGAAATGAGCAAAAAATCATAAGCCGCAGGGCATTGGGTCTTGCGGCCACACAAGCACGGACAGACGGCTGGAACAAGGCCGGGGGCGTGCCTGTGAAACGGAACTTTGGGGCAGGCGGCCTTTTTGCCTTGCCCGCCGGGCGCCGCCCGCACTGACTGGAGATTTCCTTGAAAGCACGGCTTGACGCGATCGACTGGCACATTCTGGACGAGCTGCAACAGGATGGCCGGATGACCAATGTGGAACTCGCCCGCCGTGTCGGCATCTCCGCGCCCCCGTGCCTGCGCCGGGTGCGCGCGCTGGAAGAGGCCGGGCTCATCCGCGGCTACCGCACGCTGCTGGACGAAAAGCAGCTCGGCTACGAGGTGACGGCCTTTGCCATGGTCGGCCTGCACAGCCAGACGGAAGCGGACCTCAACGGCTTCGAGGAGCGGGTCAACAGATGGCCCATCGTGCGCGAGTGCTTCATGCTGTCGGGCGAAGTGGATTTCCTGCTGAAATGCGTCGCCCCCGACCTGCAGACCTTCCAGACCTTCATCATCCGCGAACTGACCGCCGCCCCCAACGTCGACAGCGTCCGCACCGCCCTCACCATCCGCCGCACCAAGGACGAACCCACGGTGCCGATCGAGCGGTGAAATTGCACTGACAGCAGCTTTCAAGCCCCGGTTTTCCGGGGCTTTTTGCGGGCCGTAAGGCTGAGGCGAAGCTTGTGCGAGGCCGGTGTTGCACGCAGGGGTGTGCGTATTCGCCTTGCAATTTGTGCCTAGGCATTCCATGCAGCTTCTGGATTTCATGAAGCTGGAGCTGACAGTGCCTGCCGTTGGAATTGATCTTGGAACGACAAATTCGCTGGTTGCCGTGTTTGAAAACGGCGCTCCCCGCCTGATCCGCAACAAGGTTGGCGGCGTCCTGACCCCTTCGGTCGTCAGCTTTGATGGGGAACACCTCTATTCCGGCGAAACGGCGCGCGCCCGCATAGTGACGCATCCGAAAGAGACTGTTTCGGCCTTCAAACGTGCGATGGGCACGGAAATCACCTTCAAACTGGCCGGCCAGGTCTTCACGCCTGTGACCCTGTCCTCCGTTGTCCTTCAGTCTCTGAAGGCCGACGCGGAGGCTGAACTGGGCTGCCCGGTTGAGGACGTGGTCATCTCCGTCCCGGCCTATTTCAACGAAATGCAGCGCAAGGCCGTGTCGCAGGCCGCCGTGATGGCGGGCCTCAACCCTGTCCGTCTCATCAACGAGCCCACCGCTGCTGCTCTGGCCTATGGCCTGCAGAACCTTGAGGAAGAGAGCACCTTCCTCGTATTCGATCTGGGCGGGGGCACGTTTGATGTCTCGATCCTGGAAGTATTCGAGGGCGTCATGGAGGTGAAGGCGACCGCTGGTGATGCCTATCTCGGCGGCGAGGACTTCTCCCGCCTGCT
Organism: Pannonibacter sp. CBAS1226; assembly: GCF_055685825.1. Taxonomy (NCBI): domain Bacteria; kingdom Pseudomonadati; phylum Pseudomonadota; class Alphaproteobacteria; order Hyphomicrobiales; family Stappiaceae; genus Pannonibacter; species Pannonibacter sp. CBAS1226. Next base: position 263,991 of record NZ_JBVOUO010000003.1, read on the forward strand.
CGAAGAGCACCTCACCAGTCAGCTTTCGCTGCGGCAGCGCTTTGATGGCAACAAGGCGGCCGTGCGCAAGCTGGCGGAGCAGGTGAAGCTCATGCTGAGCGAGAAGGGCACCGCCGAGGTTTCGGCAGACCAGCCGGGCCTGTCGCTGTCTGCAAGGCTCTCCCGTGCCGGATACGAGGAAATTTGCGCACCGCTTCTGAAGCGGCTGCGCCAGCCGCTGGCCCGCGTGCTGCATGACGCAAGGCTGGAGCCGGGTGATCTGGACCGGGTGGTTCTGGTGGGTGGAGCAACGCGGATGCCCATGATCCGCTCTTTCGTGGCCCGGCATCTCAAGCATTTTCCCGAGGCCCATATCGATCCGGACCAGGCGGTTGCGCTGGGGGCTGCCGTGCAGGCGGGCCTCGTTGCCCGGAACGAGGGCCTGCAGGACGTTGTGATGACGGATGTCAGCTCGCACACGCTGGGCATCGAGGTCAGCCGCAGGATCGGAAAGCAGCACGTGCCGGGCTACTACCTGCCGATCATCCAGCGCAACACCGTCATTCCCGTTTCGCGGGAAGAGGTGGTATCGCCTCTGTCGCAGGATCAGAACGTCATCGAGGTGAATGTATTCCAGGGCGAAGCCCCTGATGTGTCCGGCAATGTCAGGCTTGGCAGTCTCTCGATCCCGCTTCCGCGTGCCCGCGACGGCCAGAACCGTCCGGTTTCCGTCCGATTCACCTATGATGCAAGCGGCTTGCTGGATGTTGACGTCGTATCGCTCGTGGATGGGCGCAACGCAAATTTGCTGATCAAGAACCTGAGTGGCTCACTGACCGCAGAAGAGATCGCCAAGGCACGGGCGGAGATGGCAAAGCTCAAGGTGCATCCGAGGGATTCAGAAGAGAATGCGCTTTTCCGTGCCCGCCTTGCCCAGTGTTATGAGATGGCAAGATTTGAGGAGCGCGAGGCCGTGGGCGATCTGCTTGCCGCATTCGATGCCCTGATTGCCTCACAGGACCTGTCGGCAATCGCCAGTTTCCGGACTGGCTATGAGGAGGTCATCCAGCGCTTCGAGAGCGCGCATGTATTCTGAGGGCAAGGCCGGCTGGCCTTTCGGCACGATTGGTCTTGATGAACCGTCGAGCGACGCGAAGGTCATCAAGCGCGCCTATGCGCGGCAGTTGAAGCTGGTCGATCAGGCTGCTGAGGCCGAGGCGTTTCAGGCCTTGCGGCAGGCCTATGAAACAGCGCTGAGGCAGGCCGACACCAGGACCGGGACCGGAATTGGTACTGGCACTGGCACTGGCACTGGCACTGGCATTGGCACTGTTGAAGGGCGTGGGGATAGGCGCGGTCATGAGCATGACGGCGCTCTGCTGCAGTCCGTTACAGGCTCAGATCCTTCGGGGCCTGTGGCAGATCCTTCTGAGCCTGTGACGGCACGGGATCGCGCTGCAGAGGCGGAGGATGGCGGAGAGCCTGCTTCCGGCCGGCAGGACCGGGCTGTAGACGAAGCCTTTGCAGCCCTGAGACAGGCCATTTATGATCTGAAGCCTTCCAGGCGTTCTGCCTCGCGTCTCCTGAAGTTGCTCGCCCGAGTGGAGGATTTTCCCCACGATGAACAGCGGGACCTTGGCTTTGCCGTGATGTTCTATCTGCGCCGGTGTCTGGAGCAGCGCGACGATGGGGGCTATGTCCTCAAGACCGGCTTTAGCGAGAAGCTCAAATTCCGCCTGAACACATTGTTTCACTGGTGGGATGATGCTGTCGAAATGCGGGAGTTTGTTCAGGATGAAGATGAACTTTCTATTGCGTTGATCATGTATCGCCGTCCGCGCTCTATGATTGAATTGATATTGATAAAGATTTGGATGTATTTCTTATTCGTGGTTGATTATGTGATTTATATTTTGAGCATAATTTTTGCCATTGGTTTTATTATTGGGTTTTTGCTTGTTGTTGTTGAGGTTTTTTCAATGGACATGCATCCGGTTTTGAAGGTTTCCGCCGTGATAGTGCCGGTTCTTGTGTTTCTTCTGCATGCGGTTGGTGTTTTTGATGGGGTGTATAAAGCCACTCGCGTGAAATTTCGTTCTCTTCTTAGCAAGGCGAGAATACTAAATCTGATGCTGTGAGTTACATCGGGGCTTATAATTTTATTGTGCGGGCTACCGGTCTTCTGGGTTGCGTTTACGGTCAATTGGACTGGAGAGTACATGTACTCTGAGGGAACTGCTCGCTGGCCTTACGGGCTTCTCGGTCTTGATGAGCCCTCTGATGATCCGAAGCTTCTCAAGCGCGCCTATGCGCGGCAGTTGAAGCAGGTCGATCAGGCCGCTGAGGCCGAGGCCTTTCAGGCCTTGCGGCAGGCCTATGAGGCGGCGCTGAGATGGGCGCATGCAGAAGCGGCCGCTGTTGTGCCTGACCAGCCGTTGCCGGAGCTTGCTTCTCCTGCTCTGTCCCCTGCCGGAAATGCTGATGATCCCCTCGTGGAAGCGCAGCGCGCGTCCCCGGAGGCGGCGGCGGATGACGATCCGCTTGCGTTGCAGGCCGTGATGGAAGGCAACGGACTGCCTCCTGATCCGGCCGCAGAGCAGGCAGCGGCGCCTGATCCCGCAGAGCTGGCGCATCATGAGGCATTGGAACGCAGGCTTCAGGCCATTTACGGCTTGCGGCCATCATTCGGCTCTGCGTCCCGGCTCATCGCATTGCTGGGCGCAGTTGAAGACCTGAGCCTCGGGGAGCAAAGGGCGGTTGGCTTTGCCGTCATGGCCTATTTGCGCAAGTGCATGAGACGGCGCAGGGACGGCGGCCATGTTCTTGGGCGCGGCTTCAACAAGAAGCTCAGGCTGCGCCTTGAAGACTTGTTCCACTGGTGGACCGACAATACAGAGCTTGCGCATTTCGCCGGGCATGATCAGGCCCTTGCATCGGCCCTTCTGGCCTGCAGGCCGCGGAAGTTCAGGCCTCTGCAGGCGCTCTTCTTTGCGTTCAGGCTTGTTGCCGCTCTGCTTGCCGCCGGATTCTATCTCGCGCTTCTGATCGCTGCGGTTTTTGCCATGCTCCGGCCCGATCTGCTGGGCCTGACCCAGAGCCCGTCCTCGCTCGTCTTTTCCTTGCTGCCCGTTGCGATCCTGTTCGCGGCTCTCATAGGCAAGAACCTGAAGAAATAGGGCGGGCAGGCTTTTTCCGCGCCGGCCCCAGCGTCCGCACCGCCCTCACCATCCGCCGCACCAGGGACGAACCCACGGTGCCGATCGAGCGGTGAGGGCGGGCGCAGGCTTTTGCTGTATGGTGCTGCGGCTCTAGCTTCCGGGTGTTGCGGCTGATCCTGCCAGGATGCCGCCGTCGATCGTCAGCTCTGCGCCCGTCATGTAGGGGGCCTCGTCAGACGCAAGGAACACGGCCAGCGCCGCAACCTCCTCCGGCCTGCCGAAGCGGCGCAGCGGCGTATCGGCCACCATGGCCGCCTCCCGTTTGGCTCTGTCCGGCCCGTTGCCCAGCATTGGCTCCCACATGGGCGTCATGACAGCGGCAGGGTGGATCGAGTTGCAGCGGATCTTCAGGCCCTGGCCGGCACAATAGAGCGCCACGCTCTTCGTGTGGTTGCGTATCGCCGCCTTTGACGAGGCATAGGCGGCGGCCATCGGAATGCCGACCAATCCTGAGCGGGAGGAGATGTTGATGATCGACCCGGCGCCCCTCGCCCGCATGGCGCGGATGGCATAGCGGCATCCCAGAAACGTGCCGTCGAGGTTGACCGCATGCACGGCCCTCCAGTCGGCAAGCTGTGCATTCTCGGGGTCATGCGCTGGAGGCGTGCCATTGGCCATGTCCTCAAAGCCGGTAACCCCGGCATTGTTGACGAGAATGTCGAGTTCGGGGAACAGGCGCTCCGCCCGGCTCCAGTCCGCTTCAGAGGCCACATCCAGATGACAGTATGTGCCGCCGATGGCCCCGGCTGTGGCTTCACCGCCTTCGTCATTGATGTCGGTCACAATGACGCTCGCGCCTTCATCGGCAAAGGCCTTGGCAATGGCCGCGCCAATACCACGCGCCGCCCCCGTCACGAGAGCGCGCTTTCCAGAAAGTCTGGGCATAATAAATCCCTGGATTCCAAAGTGAGAGTGTGTGGCCGCTGGTTATTCCAGCTCTCGATGAGCTTCTCTCATCAAGAGCAGCTCAAGCCCGTGCTGCGCTTGGGCAGCCTCAAGGCGCAATGAGACAGCATCGAAAGTCTTGGTCAAAAGCCAAGCCAGTGGCCACGGTTCGGCGAATGTCCGGTTTACCGGTTGCGGTTGTCCATGTCCGTCACTCCTCAATGTGAGGGAAAGGGGTACCCGGCAGCAGTGGGGGCGTCAAGGGCGGGCCTGCCGGGGGCTTTCAGTGGGGTTTGTTTGTGGCGTTGGCGTGGTGGTGGGCGGGGGGCTGAGATGGAGCGTTCGCGGCGCCGAAGCGTTCGCGGTCCTTGGACTTCCCGACGATAAGGCCCTGAAAATCCTAGCCACTATATTCTTGAAGTCCAAGGAGAAGGCAGCCGGCCTGCAGATCAAGAGCATCCAGAGTTCGCTTGAGCTCTATTATATCGACACTGGCAACTATCCCTCTGAAGCTGCGGGTCTCGCCGCGCTCGTCACGCCGCCATCCGGCGTCAGGGGATGGGCCGGGCCCTATATCGACAGCCCGCAGGCGCTCGATGATCCCTGGGGCCGGGCATATATCTACAAAAGCCCCGGCGAGACACGCCCTTACGAAATTTCGACCCTCGGCCGCGATGGCCGGGAAGGCGGCACGGGTGAGGACCGCGATATAAAGTATTGAAGATTTGGGCGGGTTCTGGAAGGCTTCGTTCCGAAGAGCGCCGTTCAGGAAAGCGTGGCTTCAGGCCTTCATGGACGGGCTGAGAAACACCCCGCGCCACCGCCGCCAATTCCCAAAGAAGAAACGCTGACAAAGCAACCAAAACAGGCTTCATTGCCCCGAGAAACCAGAACCGACTGCCCCCTTTCAAAACGTGGCATCGTCAGATGAATACCATCTCTGTACAAATAGTGCGCAGTATAATTCAGTAAGTTGAGGCGTATAGTTCTGCATCGCATGTTATTTCGTATATTGCGCGATTATGAAAGGAGATCTCCAGAATATTTCCCTCTGTTTCGTATTCGTTACTGGTGTCAACATAAATTATATGATCGCCAGAGAAATGAATTTCTACGAAATCATTTAAAAAAATAAATAATTCTAATTTTTGACCTAAAAACGCCTTGGTGAGGAGATGTTCATGCTCGCGTTCGATATAGCTGCTATCGATAATCGATGACCCTTTGTAATGGATATCCCAAAAAACATTTCTTATTCCAAGAGAAATCTCCCCTTTCTTAATTACTCCAGATCTGACGCTTTTTACATTTACAGATTCTCCGATATCAAAATATAGCATTGATCCCAAGTATCTTCCAACCTTCCAGCAAATTTTACCTTTGCATAAAGCTTCTATATCTTTTTGAAATTCATCACTAGATATTCTCTTTCTTTCTTTGGGCGCACCTGAGTTGCTCATTTTAGTATGTTCCTTCCCTTACCATTTTCGCAAGGTCGCGTATTTCATGGAAACCTAAATTCTCTCCATGCACTCTCGACTCGTCTTCAACGATACGACCTAGCTGATATCGTTGGGATGGGGTGAGTTTTTCCATTCTGGCAGCATCGTCAACTTGTTTAATCTGATCGGTATTTCTTTTAGGTCTTCCTTTCTTTTGTTTATCTCTATTATGTTCCGGCTCAGAAGGGCCTCCTGATGCAATGTTTGCACCGGAACTCCGCTGGCCGGATGCCTGGTCACTCTGCTTTTTGTCATCTGATCTGGATTGCATCCAAACGCCAACGCCGACGGCCATTTCAAATTGATATTCGAACAGATTAGATAAAAAGCCTCCGAAAGATTTTTCTATCTGCAGTCCAGCTTGGTTAGGCGTAAGTCCACCGAGCAAGGGCGTCGATGTATTTGGATCAAGCACAATTGCGGGACCGCTAAATCTCGCCCCTCCTCCAACTGCAAGCCGACCCGCTACTTGAACTTCACCAGATCTATCACGCCCAGCTCCATTTCTTCCCCCGCCACCGCGCCCAACGGTATCATAAGGACCGACTACTCCGCCGTCCCGGTCGATCGAGTTCCCGCTTGGATCCTTGTACGCCACCGGGTTATTTGCGGCATATGCGTATCTGTTTGTTCCGACGCCGGGTTGCGTGGGGTCGAACCAGTCGGGGGAGATGAAGCGGGCGAGAATGGTGTTCCCCGGTCAAGCCGGGGACAGGCTCCATAGCGGGCGTTGAGATAGGTGAGGCCGGTTTCCGGGGCGTCCCGCCCGGTCAGGGCACCGCAGTGCCCTGACCAAATCAGCGCTTTGGCCCGCTCTGCGGGCCGGGGATCCAGCCCTTGGATTCACGCGGCAGATTGACCGCTTGGCTAGCAGTTCCGTGCGCTGGCCGTAAGGCCGGTAATGGTTCTCCGCAATCACCGCGCCGCTGCCGTTGGTCATCAGCCGGACCGAGGCGAGGTGATCGCTTTGCAGCCAGTTGAGGGTTCCGTCCACCTCACGCACGCCCGCATGCGGATGGCGGATCTTGCGCCCCTCCGGCGTGATCTCCTCATCTGCACCCAGATAGACAGTCGTCTGACCGCCGCTGACCTTCTTCACCCGGGCCCCGTCCGGGCCATAGGAGAAGGTTGTGACCACGCCGCCGCGTGTGATCGAGACCGGCCGGTCGAGCCCGTCATAGGTGACCGTGCGCCCGCCGCCGCTGATCATGTTGCCGCGTGTGTCGTAGCTGTAGGTCTGGCTGCCTGCCTTCGTCACCGCATGCGGGCGAAGACCTGTGGGGGCGGGGTAGGTGTAGCTGCCAACGGCTGAGTTGAAGGTGACATTGTCGGCCGCATCATAGGTGAAGCTCTGGCTGAAGTCGGCGCTGTCCCGGTTGGTGATCTGCGTCAGCCGGTCGACACTGTCATAGGCATAGGTCCAGTTGCCATAGGGCCGGTTGGAGGTGACCGATGTGATCAGCCCCTTCGCATTGCGGGTGTAGCTCTCCGTGAACAGCACCGTCCCGCCTGCTCCGGCTTCCGGCCCGGTGGTGGTGATGCCGGTGAGCCACATCCGGCCGGCGTCATAGCTGCGGGTCTCCGTCACCCCGTTGGGATAGGTGGTGAGCCGCGGCTGGCCGCTGACGTGATAGGTGACCGAAGTCACCAACCCCGGCACGGCGCTGACACGGCCGAAGCCGTCATACTGGTAGTTCACCACGCCCGGTGTTGGATTGGTGCCCACTGCTGCAGTGGAGGACGGGCTGCCGGTTGCCGTCGCGCCCGAGAATGTCCGCTGGATGAGATGGCCGCTGGGGGCATAGGAGAAGCCATGCTCCCAGGTCTGTCCTGAACTCTCCCAGGCCTTCCGGATGGTGCTGCCATTCGCATCGTAGTCCATGCGGATGGTGATGCCATCTTCCGTGATGCTGGTCAGCCGACCGGTGTTGAAGGCGCCGCTGCGCGCTTCATCATAGGTGTAGGTTGTGACAGGCGGTCCATCCGCAGCTGCCGCCGCGCATCCCGTAAAGGCCTGCAGCACGGCAAGGCAAGCGGCAAGCCCACGGCTGCAACGGCGGGGCTCAGCAAGCATCGTTAGAATCCTCATCAGCGCCTCACCTATTGCCAGGAGATCACAACAACACCCGATGAACCGGCGGAGCCGGGAAAGAGATAGGGACGATGACCGCGATGTGAATAGTTGACGGTTGACGTCGGTTCTGAACCACGTTGTTTTGGGTTGCGTTGCTTCAAGTCGTTGGGATGTGTCGAAAACCGCTCTAGCTCTCGCAATCGAGCTTGTTTGCCCGCCCGCCCGCCCGACACCCGCAGTTCCCTTTGCCACATCAAACCAGCTTCGCTAACGCCTGCTTTGCCTTCTCCAAAAGTTCCTGGTCGTCTAGATTTTCTTCATCCCGTAGATCCGGATCTCTACAGTATGCATCAACGTCAAGAAATAGCTCGTTGAGCACAGCATAAGTATTTTCTGGAAATATACCCGCCTCATTCTTAAACATATCGAAATATGACGCCTCGAACTGAGGTGTCGTAAGCTTGCCGATCACGAACTGAGTTATTAACCGAATGTACTTCTCGATCGTACTCATAACTTTCCATCCTTAAGTACGTGTTGAAGCTGCTGAGGATTAAGCCTCCAGCCACTCAGGAAGCTACCATCGGGATTCTGAATTACTGTCAGCCCTGAGTTTGGATTGGTGCAGTGGAGGACGGGCTCGCACTCTGCACCACGAAACGCCGCCATCGGGGCCGAACCGTGGGCGGAAGAACACCCTCTAAGGCCTTCGTCGCCGGATTACAAAAAGCCTCCGAAGCGCCACCGGAAAAAGTCAAGGGAGAGACGCTGACACCCAGACCCAAACAGGCTTCAATGCAAACAGAAACCCGAGCCGCCTGAACCTGCTTCAAAACGCGGTACTGTCAGGTGAATACCGTTTCTGTACATTCATTCAGAATCTCGTCATGCATCCTTCCGAGAAAATTTTACTTATGCAGCCCCTTACTATCGGGGGGATTACCCCCGCGTGACCTCTCCTTAAGCGTCTCAATCCAATCGTTATGGTTGCAATTCAATGCATCGTGAAGCGGCCATCCCGGAGAAGTTTCAATAATGTGTACAAGCGTCCATGCAAGACCAAAGCATTCATCGGGCCCCAATAATGTCACTAGCACCTTTGCATCATCATCAGAAATAGGAAGATCTATTTGAGAAATTAATCTCTCGAATAACTCTAATTTTACAACATCGACATTCATTGAATCTGGTAGAGGCCCAAGCTCCAAGAGTTTCGCAACAATAGGTTGCATAAACATCTCCTTTCGAATTATTTTTTCATAAGTTTGGGGAAATTGGCTTGGTAGTAGTTCAACATTTCCCGAACACCCGAATTGTACTTCGAACCAACGATATCCCTTACATCACGAATATCTCTGGCTAACACATCGCGGAACGCCATGCCTGATTCTTCCTGCGCTGTGCGTGCGCCTTTGAAGCCATAAGTTCGCGTCAATTTGTGTTCTGTCTCCGTCATCATCAATGCACCGCCGTCCGCCCGATTTGTGAACCTCGCTGCTGCCTGTGGCATGTGATGCGGCGTCAACTTATCCCCCTTTACGCCAAGCGCAACAAGATCCGCGAACCTTCCGCCAACTCCCGCTGACGCCTCGCCTATCTTAACAAAATTTCCGCCGAGTTTCCCGGTTGGCAGCTTGCTGGCCGCAGCAACAACCTTGACCCCCGTCGCCAGTACATCGTCATGTGGAACCGGCGTCGAGACAGTGAAGTTCGTTATCGCCGGCTCGTGAGGTGCCACGAGTTCACCGATCTGCCGTAAGCCTTCAAGGCCCGCGTTCAGCAGCGATGCGGGCGTGTTGACGATGGCCGTTGTGGTATTTGCCAGTGCGTCAGAGGCCGGGTTGCCAGTGTCCCTGTAGTCCCATGTGTCGAACAGCCCTTCGAACCAGTTCCCGCTCGGATCCTTGTATGCCACCGGATTATTTGCGGCATATGCGTATCTGTTTGTTCCGGCGCCGGGGTGTGTGGGGTCGAACCAGTCGGGGGAGATGAAGCGGGCGAGGATGGGGTTCCCCGGTCGGGCCGGGGATAGGCTCTGTAGCGGGCACCGCGCTCGTCACGCCGTCATCCGGTTTCAGGGGGTGGGCCGGGCCCTATATCGACAGCCCGCAGGCGCTCGATGATCCCTGGGGCCGGGCATATATCTACAAAAGCCCCGGCGAGACGCGGCCTTACGAGATTTCGACCCTCGGCCGCGATGGCCGGGAAGGCGGCACGGGTGAGGACCGTGATATAAAATATTGAAGATTTGGTCCGGTTCCGGTCCTAGATGACGTGGTCTAGGACCTTCAGGAGTGTGCTTAGAAAGAGCCCACGGCACTGCTGCTGCAGCAATTTCAGAAGAGGTGCTGCAAAAGATTCGTAGATACGATCCGTTTACGAAAGCTTAAATTCACTTAAAATTAAACACCTATGACATATATCCTGTAATTTATCGTAAGAATTGAGAGGTGATAAATTACCTATTCTGGCTTTAAAGCTAAGTACCCATATTTTGATCTTGCATGCTCCTCTGTTAAAAAGCGAAGCTCAGGGGGGCCGCCTCCATGCAAACTACTTTCCGGATAAATTAGTTCCCAAAGGCGCCCATCATGTGGGTCGACGAAAAGACTATCCCAGCCGCTTCTATCATGCCCCAATTTCCTTAGATGACCGTTAATTAAATTTTCAATACGAAGACAAACTTCGTCGGGGATTATACATCCATCAACGAAAGCCCATTTGCCAACTAGAGAAGTTTCATTTGGATGAATAGTCATTGAACCACCCTGATAACTGCGTCGACAGGAATTGGGCCATTTGGGATAACAAATTCACGTGCACCACCAGCTGTTAATCCTCCGCCTACAAAACCCGGATTGCCCCGAAACACAGGTGACGCGATGCCTGCGTTCGGTGTAGAAAATTCGATAACAGTAAACCCACTTCCGCTCTCCGGGATAGTCAGTCGCTGAGCAATCTGCTTTGCATTCAGTCCTGCTATATCTGACGCGGCCGTCACAAACACATCAGGTGCACCCGGCCTACCGAGTGTGGTGATGGACGCTCCATTTGGAACAACGCGCACCAAAGTTGTGGGAAGCGAGTTCGTGGTGTCTATCATCATCGACGTTGAGCTTGAGGCCGCCTTTGCAGCTTCTTTTGCGACCAGCCTTGATGTAGCACCTCCAAGAACTTTACCGACGCCCCATGGAATTGCGACAGTCGCAACGTCTTCCAGAACGAGCTGTGTGCCTGTAACGCCGATCCTCGATCGCTCGCGCTTGGCTCCGTCTTCAAGCTCGGTGATCAGAGGGTCATCTTTCTCATAACCATCCGCCAGAAGCTGGTTTACTCTGTTTTCGTAAGTTTTCGCGTTCTCTTCATGTGTCTTGTCTCGCTCTTCCTGTGATTTCAGGGCGGCGCTGAGAGATTGGTTCCCGCTGGGATCCTTGTATGCCACCGGGTTATTCGCGGCATATGCGTATCTGTTTGTTCCGACGCCGGGTTGCGTGGGGTCGAACCAGTCGGGGGAGATGAAGCGGGCGAGGATGGGGTCGTAGTAACGGGCATTGAGATAGGTGAGGCCCGTTTCCGGGTCGTCCCGCTCGCCAATCCAGCCCTTGGATTCACGCGGCAGATTGACCGCTTGGCTAGCAGTTCCGTGCGCTGGCCGTAAGGCCGGTAATGGTTCTCCGCAATCACCGCGCCGCTGCCGTTGGTCATCAGCCGGACCGAGGCGAGGTGATCGCTTTGCAGCCAGTTGAGGGTTCCGTCCACCTCACGCAGGCCGGCCGGGACAAGCCCGACCATGACGAAAGAGACGAAAGCCTCCTTTGCCCCATAAAACAAAAAAATGCCCGCGGCTTGCGCGGGCATTCGGGTCTTGCCGGGCGGGAGGGCCCGGAGGTCCATTATCCTGATCAATCTTCTTGATCGGGCTTCTTGATCGGGCCTCTGGATCAGCTCTCCTGATCAGGCGCGCTGAACAGGAGACGGTCAGAGACGGATCAGAGGAACTGGACGTTCTCGATCTCGTAGGAGCGGGCGCCGCCGGGGGCGGCGACTTCGACGCTGTCGCCGATCGTCTTGCCGATGAGGGCGCGGGCGATGGGGGAGGAGATGGAGATCCTGCCCTGCTTCACGTCTGCTTCCACGTCGCCGACGATCATGTACTTCTTCTCTTCCTCGGTGTCCTCGTCGATGAGGGTGACCGTGGCACCGAACTTGACGGTGGTGCCGGAGAGCTTGGAGACGTCGATGATTTCAGCGCGGCTGAGCTTGTCCTCAAGCTCGGCGATGCGGCCCTCGTTGTGGCTCTGCGCTTCCTTGGCGGCGTGGTACTCGGCGTTTTCCGACAGGTCGCCGTGGGCGCGCGCTTCGGAAATGGCCTCGACGATCCGGGGCCGCTCGACCGACGTCCGCTCCTTCAATTCCACCTGCAGCATTGCGTAGCCGGCGGCGGTCATCGGGATCTTTTCCATTGGCCGTAGACCTTCTGGTTAAGTGGTCCGCTTGCGCGGACGAAACGTCAAAAAAACACAATCCAGCCGGACGTTTCATCGTCTGGCCGGAGTGCGGATGATACAGTTCTGGAGCGTCCTCCGCCCGGGTTCATGATCCGGCCAAGAGAAAACCGCTTCAGATTTAATGCTAAGATCGCATTCTGATCGTGCGGGCCACGACGGCCCGCACGAGACTATGCTCTAGGCGAAGTAGGACTGCAAGGGCCTGACTTCAAGCCCCCCGCTCTTGTAGGCCTCGATGCCCTTGGAAGCGGCCACGGCGCCGGCCAGCGTCGTGTAATACGGCACCTTCTGCAGGAGCGCTGCGCGGCGCATGGAGCGGCTGTCCGACATGGCCTGCATGCCGTCCGTGGTGTTGATCACCAGCTGGACCTCGCCGTTCTTGATCACGTCCACGATATGCGGGCGGCCTTCGGAAACCTTGTTGATCTTGGCGCAGGTGACGCCATGCTCCTCAAGATAACGCTGGGTGCCGCTGGTGGCGATGATGCGGAAGCCGTTGGCCGCGAGGCGCTTCACCGCGTCCAGCACGCCTTCCTTGTCCTGGTCGCGCACGGAGACGAACACCGTGCCGCCCACCGGCACGCCCGTGCCGCCGCCGATCTGCGACTTGGCGAAGGCGGTGCCGAAGTTGGCATCAAGGCCCATGACTTCGCCGGTGGAGCGCATTTCCGGGCCAAGGATGGTGTCCACACCCGGGAAACGGGCGAAGGGGAACACGGCCTCCTTGACGGCCACGTGCTTCAGCGGCTTTTCGCTGAGGTTGAACGAGGCAAGGCTTTCACCGGCCATGATGCGGCTGGCGATCTTGGCCACCGGCACGCCGATGGTCTTGGCAACGAAGGGCACCGTGCGCGAGGCGCGCGGGTTGACTTCGAGCACATAGATCTGGCCGTCGCGGATCGCGTACTGAACGTTCATCAGGCCGCCGACTTCGAGCGCCTTGGCCATGGCAATGGTCTGGCGCTTCAGCTCCGCAATCATTTCGGCCGAGAGCGTGTAGGGCGGCAGGGAGCAGGCGCTGTCACCGGAGTGAATGCCGGCTTCCTCGATATGCTCCATGATGCCGCAGACGAACACGTCCTTGCCATCCGACAGGGCATCCACGTCGACCTCGATGGCGCCATCGAGATAGCGGTCGAACAGCAGCGGGTTGGTGCCGAGCAGGGTGTTGATCTGGCCGGTCTTGTCGTTCGGATACTTGGCACGGATTTCACCGGGCACCAGCTCCGGCAGGGTGCCGAGCAGGTAGGAGTTCAGCGACTCTTCGTCGCGGATGATCTGCATCGCACGGCCACCCAGCACGTAGGACGGGCGCACCACCAGCGGCAGGCCAAGCTGGCTTGCGATGAGGCGGCCCTGCTCGACGGAATAGGCGATGCCGTTCTGCGGCTGCTTCAGGCCGATCTTGGTCAGGAGGCGCTGGAAGCGGTCGCGGTCTTCGGCAAGGTCGATCATGTCCGGCGAGGTGCCGAGGATCGGCACATTGGCCTTGACGAGCGCCTGCGCCAGCTTCAGCGGGGTCTGGCCGCCGAACTGGACGATGACGCCGTGCAGCGTGCCGTTCTCCTGCTCTGTGCGGATGATCTCCAGCACGTCTTCTGCGGTCAGCGGCTCGAAATAGAGCCGGTCGGAGGTGTCGTAGTCGGTGGACACGGTCTCCGGGTTGCAGTTGACCATGATGGTCTCATAGCCAGCTTCCTGCAGCGCAAAGGCCGCATGGCAGCAGCAATAGTCGAACTCGATGCCCTGGCCGATCCGGTTCGGGCCGCCGCCGAGGATGACCACCTTCTTCTTGTCCGAGGGGCGGGCTTCGCTGGCCAGCTCACCGGCAAAGGGCGTCTCGTAGGTGGAATACATGTAGGCGGTGGGCGAAGCGAATTCGGCGGCGCAGGTGTCGATGCGCTTGAACACCGGATGGACGTCAAGGTCCGCGCGGATCTTGGCGACATCGGCTTCGTCCTTGCCGGTCAGCGAGGCGAGGCGGGCGTCGGAGAAGCCCATGCCCTTCAGCTTGCGCAGCATCACCGCATTGTCCGGCAGGCCGTTGGCGCGGACCTTCTCTTCCATGGCGATGATGCCGGAGAGCTGCTCCAGGAACCAGGGGTCGATGCCGCAGATGCTGTAGATCTGGTCCAGCGGCGTGCCGAGGCGGATGGCCTGGGCGACGTTGAGCAGGCGCGTCGGCGTCGGCGTCGAGATGGCGGCACGGATGGCGTTCTTGTCGTCGCCCTGACCAAGGCCGGGGATTTCCACCTCGTCGAGGCCGGTCAGGCCGGTTTCGAGGCCGCGCAGGGCCTTCTGCAGGCTTTCCGGGAAGGTGCGGCCGATGGCCATGACTTCGCCGACGGACTTCATGGCCGTGGTCAGCACCGGATCGGAGCCCGGGAACTTTTCGAAGGCAAAGCGCGGGATCTTGGTGACGATGTAGTCGATGGACGGCTCGAACGAGGCCGGGGTGGCGCCGCCGGTGATGTCGTTCTCCAGTTCATCCAGCGTGTAGCCGACGGCGAGCTTGGCCGCGATCTTGGCGATCGGGAAGCCGGTGGCCTTGGAGGCCAGAGCCGAAGAGCGCGACACGCGCGGGTTCATCTCGATGACGACGAGGCGGCCGTTCTGCGGGTTCACGGCGAACTGCACGTTGGAGCCGCCGGTTTCCACGCCGATCTCGCGCAGCACCGCAATCGAGGCGTCGCGCATGATCTGGTATTCCTTGTCGGTCAGCGTCAGCGCCGGCGCGACGGTGATCGAGTCACCCGTGTGCACACCCATCGGGTCGATGTTCTCGATGGAGCAGATGATGATGCAGTTGTCCGCCTTGTCGCGGACGACTTCCATCTCATACTCCTTCCAGCCCAACAGGCTTTCGTCGATGAGGATCTGGCCAACCGGGGAGGCGTCGATGCCCGAGCGGGCGATCGTCTCGAATTCCTCGCGGTTATAGGCCACGCCGCCGCCGGTGCCGCCCAGGGTAAAGGCCGGGCGGATGATGGCGGGCAGGCCGATCTCGTCCAGCGCCTTCATGGCTTCCATGAAGCCGGCGTTGCGGTCATAGCCGGTGATCTTGCCGTTGGCATCCCGGATGGCAGGCGAGGAGGCAATCGAGGCGCGCGGGTTCTCAAGCCCGATCACATCCATCGCGGCGCGGAACTTCTCGCGGTCTTCGGCCTTCTCGATCACGTCGGCACGGGCGCCGATCATCTCCACGCCGAATTTCTCCAGCACGCCGTCGCGCTCAAGGTCCAGCGCGCAATTGAGTGCCGTCTGGCCGCCCATGGTCGGGAGCAGCGCGTCGGGGCGCTCCTTCTCGATGATGCGGGCAACGACTTCCGGAGTGATGGGCTCGATATAGGTCGCGTCCGCCAGATCCGGGTCGGTCATGATCGTCGCCGGATTGGAGTTCACGAGGATGATTCGATACCCTTCCTCGCGCAAGGCCTTGCAGGCTTGCGTGCCCGAATAATCGAATTCACAGGCCTGACCGATAACAATCGGGCCTGCGCCAATGATCAGGATGGAGGAAATGTCTGTGCGTTTGGGCATCGTGGCTCGCATCGGCCCGCCGCCGCGCTCTGTCGCGCGTGCGCCTGGGCTCGTCCTTGAGGAATGACACTGGTGGCTGAGCGCGCCTTATAGGCAATAAAGGCGAAGGATGAAACCCCGGATCGCCGTCAATCGAGCGCTTTTGCGTTTCCGTCTTCTTCCGGTACGGGAAGCGGCGGCGCGGAGCGGGTGTTCTGGCCATCAAAATCGCCGATTCCTGCCTGCAGGGCATAGCAGGCGAGGCGGACGTATTTGGGGATTTCGACAGGCCGTCCGTCGCGGTTCCCCTTTTCATAATACTGGATCATCCGCTTCTTCAGGCCCAGCCGCTCCGCCGCGTCCTTCTGTTTGAGGCCGAGGGCGCGCCGCCAGTCGCGGAACTGCTCCGGTGTCATGCCTGCCGTCTTCTTGCCGCTCATCGCTGTTATCCTGATTGATGCTGATTATCTGACTGGCGGATAGCGCACTTGTTGCGCCTCTGGAAGTGCTCAGCCGCGTCTGTCCGGCAAATTTCTGCGGCTCCAGCCGCGGGGTGGGCTGGCGGGGGCTGCTTTTCTGACGGCTATGCACTTTCTGCGATCTTTCTGCCGCCTTCATACGTTTTTGATTGCATCCTGCCTGTATCGGGATGGTTACCGGCAGGTAAAATACAATTTAGGAAAATCGTGATTAATTTCCTTTCGAATTGATAACGTTAATATGGAACCCGGCGTGATATCTTGTTTTCGAGGTTCTCGCCGGGGGGCATTGGTGATTATACAGAGGCCCTTCTGGAACAGATTCTTGTTGAGATTTCAGGATTCTGTCCCGTGTTACACTTCTGGAATGTATAGACATGCTGCGCGAGGGAAAGTTGGGCTCTTCATCCGGAGTGGCAGAAGTTGCCGGGCAGATCATTGAGCCGCTTGCGCGGTACCTGGAACGCAATGGCCTTGCGATTGAAGAGGTGGCGCGCAAGGCCGGTGTGATGCTGCCGCCCGCAAATGGGCGTTACGACCGTTATCTTCCGATGAATGACGTTGCCTGCCTGCTGCAACAGGCGGGGAAGTTGCTGGATGATCCGTTGATCGGGCTGCGCTCGTCCGTCATGGAACCGGTGGTTCCCACCCATGCGCTCGTGCTCGCCTTGCCCTATGCCCCGACATTGCGCCGCCTCTTCGAGGTGCTTGGGGAAGCGCATGCCTCAATTGTTGATCTGGAGGCCTGCGAGGTCCGGCAGGTTTCCGGACGGCTTGAGGTGATCTGGCGCCATGTTCCGCGGGTGGTGCTGCGGGATCAGCTCAATGACTGTATTGCCGTCCTGGCCTGCATGTTCCTGTCTCTGGCTGCGGGGCCAGATTGCTTCAAGAATGTCGCAGTGCGGCTTGAACGGGGCAAGCCTGAGGATACGCGGCTGCACCGGCAGTGTTTTGGGCCAAATGTGCTGTTTGATCAGAACCATTCAGCGATCAGCCTGCCGGCTGAGTTGGCGGACAAGCCGCTGCCGGGAGCGTATCCGGTTCTTTTCGAGGCCCTGGTGGAACTGGCAATGCGGCGGCTCGCGGATCGCGGGCGGCTGTCGGGGATCACCGCGCTGGTCAGTGAGGAAATCGCCCGGCGTGTGGGGGAAAAGGACCTGTCTCTCGAGAGTGTTGCCCGTGCCGTCGGTGTCAGTGGCCGGGTGCTGCAGCGCCGGCTGAGCGAGCAGGGGGTGACCTTCCACGAGTTGCATGATGATGTCCGCCGCGGCATCGCGGCCGATCTGCTGCGCACAACGGGACTGCCAATCTCCGAGGTTTCGTTCCGCCTCGGGTTCTCGGCGGTGGGGAACTTCACCCGCGCAGCCAAGCGCTGGTTCGGGATGACACCGAGCGAATGGCGCAGGACTGAGGCCCGCCGCTGACAGGCCCAATGCTGCCGTGCCTGCAGGTGCCGGGTGAGTTGCAGCGCTGCCCGTCAGGATTGAAAGAATCGCGTTGCCGCTCGCCAAACCGTGCAGGGGAGGAGACCCGGCGCAGACGTGTGTGCCTCAGAGGCAGCTACACGCGCAGTTTGTCCCCTTGTTGAATATTCAAGCTCAGGAAAGTAAGGCCCCGGCTGACCATGTGGCGGAACTCTCCAATTTCTGCGTGACGTGGAGAATCAACTTTCCGGATTTTTCAACCTCGCAAGCTTTGCGTGTTTGCGCTGCACAATGTTGTTAAGTGCAGATTTCTTCCTGCAATTGATATCGATTTCACAGTCTTAAGAATTAGATATTTATTGCAGGGGCGTTCGGCCTGGCTGTGGGCTTTGCCGGGCGTCGTTGCTTGTGCTGTTTTTGTGGTTTGTTTGTATTCTTATATATCGATAATATGTAAATGGTGTTTTTCAAATGAATTTATTTATCGGTTTTCTTCTGTTTTTTGATGGATCTTCAGTTGTTTCTCTGAAATCTTTTTTGTTTTCTGGAAGAATTTCTGTGCATTTAGGGCAACTTAAGTGCTGAGTGATCGAAAATTGGCGCCTTATGAGAAGGAGTATACGTGAAATGGGTGGCATATTAGTGCCCGTGACGTAAATGAGCGTTGTGTTTGGAGCCTCTCTTACAAAGGAGTTCTCTTCATGACGCGAAATGCGGAAGGTGTCCCCAAAGATCCGGGTTTCCAAGGTGGGAGGAGGCCGGGATCTGCGCTGGCGCATTCATTTGTCACGCCCTGTTCAACCACCAGGCTAGAAAACGATGAACAGCTTAGCACCCAATATGGTCGTCATTCCGGACATCGCAGGTCCGGTCGTGGATGATGGCAGCGAGCCGAAACTCCTCGCGATCTCCGAGATGTCGGAGAATTTCGGCGTGACGCTCCGGACCCTGCGTTTCTACGAGGAAAAGGGCCTCATCAATCCGGTGCGTAAAGGCGCGCGCCGCTTCTATTCCGCCCGTGACGTCGGCCGGATGCGGGTCATTCTGCAGGCCAAGAAGATCGGCTTGACCCTGACCGAGATTCGCCGCGTGCTGAAGCTTGTTGAAAGCAGCACGCCCCGCCGCAGCCAGCTGGAAGAACTGCGCGGCATCTGCGCCAGCCAGCAGGACATGCTGCGTGAGCAGCACGCGCTGCTGCAGGAGCAGGTGGCGGAAGTGGATCATGTGATGCAGTCCCTCGACCGGCTGATCGCCGTGTCCTGAGCTGCAGACCTTCCGGAATTGCAAGATACCGGAATTGAAAGATAACAGAGCCCGGGCGGCAGGCCGGGCTCTGTTTCTTTTTGGGAAAGGGCTGCAGCCGCTGGCAGGGCTCAGGATCCAAAAAAAACGCCCCGGAAGCGCTGCTTGCCGGGGCGTTTTCTTGATCTGCCGTGTGGGCCTGTCAGGCGCTTGCCTGCCTTGCCTCGCGCATCACCTCGGTGAAGCGCTGGAACAGGTAGTGGCTGTCACGCGGGCCGGGTGAGGCTTCCGGGTGATACTGCACCGAGAACACGGGCTTGCCCTTGAGGCGGATGCCGCAGTTGGTGCCGTCGAACAGGGAGACGTGGGTCTCTTCAACGTTCTCCGGCAGGCTTTCCTTGTCCACGGCAAAGCCATGGTTCATGGAGGTGATTTCCACCTTGCCCGTGGTGTGGTCGAAGACCGGATGGTTCGCGCCATGATGGCCCTGATGCATCTTCATGGTCTTGCCGCCGAGCGCCAGCGCCAGCATCTGGTGGCCAAGGCAGATGCCGAAGACCGGCAGGCCCTTGTCCACCAGCGCCTGAATGGTGGCGACGGAATAGGTGCCGGTGGCCGCCGGATCGCCGGGGCCGTTGGACAGGAACACCCCGTCCGGGCTCATGGCAAGGATTTCGTCTGCCGGAGTTTCGGCCGGGACGACGGTCACCTTGCAGCCCGCATCGGCCAGCAGGCGCAGGATGTTGCGCTTCACGCCGTAGTCGATGGCGACGACGTTGAATTCCTTGTCCTGCTGCTCGCCGTAGCCTTCATCCCAGACCCAGGGGGTCTGCGTCCAGCTCTGGCTCTGGCCGCTGGTCACGTCCCTGGCAAGGTCCATGCCTTCGAGGCCCGGCCAGGCGGCGGCCTTGGCTTTCAGCGCGTCGATGTCGAACTTGCCATCCGGATGATAGGCGATGACCGCGTTCGGCACGCCGAGGTCGCGGATGCGGGCGGTCAGGGCGCGGGTGTCGATGCCGCTGATGCCGATGATGCCGCGTGCCTTCAGCCACTCGTCAAAGCGGCGGGCGGCGCGGTAGTTGGAGGGAGAGGTGACATCGGCCTTCAGCACCGTGCCGCGCACGCCGGAGGCGGACGCCATGTTCAGCGTCTCGATGTCGTCCTCGTTCGCGCCCACGTTGCCCACATGCGGGAAAGTGAAGGTCACGATCTGGCCGGCGTAGGAGGGGTCGGTCAGGATTTCCTGGTAGCCGGTGATGGCGGTGTTGAAGCAGACTTCTGCAACGGCCTCACCTTCGGCCCCAAGGCCCTGGCCCTCGATCACGGTGCCATCGGACAGCACCAGAAGTGCGGTGGCAGGCGGTATGGCCCACGCGTCTGCAGTCGCGGTCGTCATGTCTTGCAATCTCGGTGTTGTTGATGACATCATGGGCACCGAACGCCCGGATATGCCGAACCCGAGCCAGGCGCTAGCCCCGTGCTTCAATCGCGGGAATGTAGGGGAAGCGTCCCGGCAGGTCAATATTGGTGTTCGGGAATAAAAAGGCCTTGAATCAAGGGCTTGTTCGCTTGGTACATTGCATGTGGGCAAATGGCCGGGTAAGAGGGCGTCTTTCAGCGGTCATATTCGTGGTTATTAGGGGCAAGACATGCGCGATGACATCAGTGCGTCCTTGAAGGATGCGCTTGAGGCCGGCGACAAACGCCGCGCTGCCACCCTGCGCCTCATCCTGACTGCCATCAAGGACCGGGAAGCGGCGGCGCGTGATTGCGGCCGCGATGGAATCACCGACGAAGAGGTGCATCAGTTCCTGAAGCGCATGCTGGCGCAGCGCGAGGAATCCCGTCAGGCCTATGAAGAGGCCGGACAGGTGGAACTGGCGGTTCAGGAAGAGGAAGAAAGCCAGATCATCCGCGAGTTTCTGCCCCGGCAGATGGGCGAGGATGAAATGCGCCGCATCTGTGCCGAGACCATCGCCGATATCGAGGCGCAGGGCCTGCGTGACATCGGCCGCTGCATGAACTCCCTCAAGGAGCGCTATCCGGGCCAGATGGACTTCGTGCAGGCCTCCTGCCTGGTGAAGGATCTGCTGCGCACCCGGCCCGGGGACAGCTGAGGGGCGCAGGGCCGGGTTCCGCTCTGGTAAAGACGGCCCGCCCGGCCCGGTTTGCGGGGAGGCCCTTGCAGGCGGCGCCCCCGCGCCTTAAGTCACTGCTTCCCTCAAAGGGGCACTCAAGGCTAATGTAATCCACTTGCCGCCATGGCCGGATGCCTCCGGCCCTGCGGGCCATTCCCGGCTTCCGGACAGGTTTCATGCGTTTCGACAACCGGCTACTGGACGAGATCAAGGCACGGCTGAGCCTTTCGGACATCGTGGGCCGGCGCGTGAGCTGGGACCGGCGCAAGACGCAGCCGGGGCGGGGGGACTTTTGGGCCTGCTGCCCCTTCCATCAGGAAAAATCCCCGAGCTTTCACGTGGATGACCGGCGCGGGCGCTACAAGTGCTTCGGCTGCGGTGCATCCGGCGATCATTTCCGTTTCCTGACGGACACTGAGGGCCTGAGCTTTCCCGAAGCGGTGGAGCGGCTGGCGGAGCAGGCCGGCGTTGCTCTTCCCGTTGCGGACCCGAAGATTGCCCGGCAGGAGCGCAAGAAGGCCGGCCTTGCCGAGGTCTGTGAGATGGCGGCGCAATTCTTCCAGATGGAATTCGGCGGCCCGCGCGGCCAGACGGCCCGCGCCTATGTGCAGCGCCGCCAGCTGAGTGCCGAAACCCTGAACGAGTTCCGCTTCGGTTTTGCGCCCGATACCCGTGACAGCCTGAAACGCTTTCTGGCGGAGAAGGGCGTCGAGGAGCCGGTGATGGTGGAGGCCGGTCTGGTGATCAAGCCGGACGATGGCCGCCCCTCTTATGACCGGTTCCGCGGGCGGCTGATGATCCCCATTCACGACGAGCGCGGCCGGGTCGTCGCCTTCGGCGGGCGTACGCTCGACCCCGATGGCCAGCCGAAATACCTCAACTCGCCGGAAACGCCGCTCTTCCACAAGGGCGTCATGCTGTTCAATGCCCACCGGGCACGCGAGCCTGCGTTCAAGAGCGGGCAGGCCTTTGTCGTGGAAGGCTATCTCGATGCCATCGCCTTGTGGCAGGCGGGACTGCGCCATGTGGTGGCGACGCTTGGCACGGCTTTCACCGAAGATCAGGTGCTGCGGCTGTGGAAGCTGGCGGCGGAGCCTGTTGTGTGTTTCGACGGCGATGCGGCGGGTATTTCTGCGGCGCACCGGGCGATTGACCGCATCCTGCCGGTGCTGCGCAGCGGCCATTCCTTCCAGTTCTGCTTCCTGCCGGACGGGCAGGACCCGGACGATCTGATCAAGGCGCGCGGGATCGCCGGGTTCCATGAGGAGGCCGCCAAGGCGCAGCCTTTGTTCGAGGCCGTATGGGACCGGGAGATCAGCGCCGCCAATCTGGACACGCCCGAGCGCAAGGCCGCGCTGGAAAAGCGCTTCGAGGACCTGATCGGCACCATTGCCGACGAGCGGGTGCGCAAGCGCTATCAGCTGGATTTCCGTCTGCGCCTGTCCAACCTCTTCTACGAGCATTCGCGCCGCCAGCGCAGCGCTGCGCAGGGGCAGGGCCAGAGACAGAGTTGGGGGCAGGGCGGAGAGCGCGGGCGCGGGCGGCCGGGCGATGCGGCAGTTGCCTTGCAGCTTCTGACGCGCGGGCCGGGCGGTGAGGCCATCACCGCGCCGCAGGGGCCGCTGTTCGGCACCGAGCGGCTGGTCTGCGGCATGTGTGTGAAATTCCCCGATCTGCTGGACAAGCACATCGAGCGCGTCGCCAGCCTTCCCTTTGCCGATCCGCTGCATGCGGGCTTCCGCAATGCGCTTTGCCGTGTGGCGCGGGACTTCAACAGCCTGACGGCCGCGCAGCTGGCCGAAGGGGTTGATGACAGCTTCTACAAGATCCTGCATGAGGTGATGACGGCGGACGAGGCGGGCGCGCAGAAGCACGGTGACTTCTCCGGCCTTTATCAGCGCTTCCCCTTGCTGAAGGCGACGCCGCCGGAGGACTTCATCGAAGCGGCTTTCCTGCATTTCCTCGACCAGATCGAGCTGATGGCGCTGGAGCAGGAACTGAAGCAGGAACTGGCGGCTGCCGAGCACGCCTTTGACGAACTGGCCTGGAACCGCATCCGCGGTCTGACGCAGGACCTTTCCCGCCGGCGCGAGGAATGCGCCCGTGAAGAGGGGGAACTGGCTGAACGGGCGAAAAAACTGCGCCATGCAGGCCCGGCCATGGTGCCTGGCCATGGCAATCAGGCGGCCTCGTCCCCACATTAGCCGCGAGGCAAGTCCTCGGGATGGGCTGTTAACCCGGCAAAGGACCGCATTCACGGCCCAGACTGCGTTCTGACTGTGGCTATTTCGCGAATCACATTGACGATTCGCGAATCACACTTGCGAATCGGTGGCGTCGAGCTAAATAGGGGAATTCAGGCAGCCCACAGCGTTCATGATGGCAAGAGCCACGAGCGGAACATTCAGTCGCGCTGCATATCCTGAGGAATTGTCTGCCGGTCTGGCTTTGCCGGGGCGGTGTGGCGTCACTTGTCCGGTTTCCACCCTGCGGCTGCAGGGCTTTCCGGTACGGTTAAGTAGGACTTAAGGGACACCGATTTAAAAGCCGAATCATCGCAAGGTCTTCGAGAGCTGCGCGTTCCCCGCGCGCCGGAAGGCAGTCTGATGGTTCGGATGTGGGCGAACAGCCGGGCACGGCGCCGCAGACATGCGGCGGTTCTGGAGCAGAATATGGTAGCGAAAGCGACGCAGACGGAAGAAACCCAGGAAGCGGCAGCAGAAGGTCAGGATGGCCCGCTGCTCGATCTTTCTGATGCTGCCGTCAAGCGAATGATCAAGGCCGCCAAGAAGCGCGGCTATGTGACCTATGACGAGCTGAATGAGGTGATGCCCTCCGAGCACGTGTCTTCCGAGCAGATCGAAGACACGATGGCCATGCTTTCGGACATGGGCATCAACGTGATCGACAGCGACGAGGTGGAAGAAGCCCAGACCGACGACGCGGAAGAGGGCGGCGAAATCGCCGTTGCCAGCCCGACGGCGCTTGCCAAGGCCAGTTCCGGCCGCGAGCCGACCGACCGCACCGACGACCCCGTGCGCATGTATCTGCGCGAGATGGGCTCGGTCGAGCTTCTCTCCCGCGAGGGCGAAATCGCCATCGCCAAGCGCATCGAGGCTGGCCGCGAGGCCATGATCGCCGGGCTTTGCGAAAGCCCGCTGACCTTCCAGGCCATCATCATCTGGCGCGACGAGCTGAACGAAGGCAAGGTTCTGCTGCGCGACATCATCGACCTTGAAGCCACCTATGCCGGCCCGGATGCCCGTGGCGGCCCGGTGGCCGGTGAGGGCGAAGAGGAAGAGGATGTGGACGGCGAGCCGCGCAGCCCGGCTGCCGGCAGCGCCCCGCGTGAGGACGGCGCGCCCGAGGGCCTGCCCGAGGAAGGCGAGGAGGAAGAGGACGAATTCGAGTCCAATGTCTCCCTGTCCGCCATGGAAGCCGAGCTGAAGCCGAAGGTTCTGGAAACCTTCGACAGCATCGCCGACAGCTACAAGAAGCTGCGCCGCCTGCAGGATCAACTGGTGGAGAACAAGCTCTCCAACAAGACCCTGTCGCCGAGCCAGGAGCGCCGCTACAAGAAGATCCAGGAAGAGCTGGTCGCCGATGTGAAGAGCCTGTCGCTCAACCAGAACCGCATCGATGCGCTGGTCGAGCAGCTCTATGACATCAACAAGCGCCTGATGGGCTACGAGGGCCGCCTGCTGCGCCTTGCCGACAGCCATGGCGTCGACCGCACGGACTTCCTCAAGCAGTATCAGGGCGCGGAGCTGGACCCGAACTGGCTGCGCAAGGTGGCTAACCTTGCCACGCGCGGCTGGAAGAACTTCGTCGCCAAGGAAAAGGACATGATCCGCGAGCTGCGTCAGGATATCCAGACGCTGGCAACGGAAACGGGCCTCGAAATCACCGAGTTCCGCAAGATCGTGTCCATGGTGCAGAAGGGCGAGCGTGAAGCACGCATCGCCAAGAAGGAGATGGTGGAGGCCAACCTGCGCCTCGTGATCTCCATCGCCAAGAAATACACCAACCGCGGCCTGCAGTTCCTCGACCTCATCCAGGAAGGCAACATCGGCCTGATGAAGGCGGTGGACAAGTTCGAGTACCGGCGCGGCTACAAGTTCTCCACCTATGCGACATGGTGGATCCGGCAGGCGATCACCCGTTCGATCGCCGACCAGGCCCGCACCATCCGTATTCCGGTGCACATGATCGAGACGATCAACAAGATCGTGCGCACCTCGCGCCAGATGCTGCACGAGATCGGCCGCGAGCCGACCCCGGAAGAGCTGGCGGAAAAGCTGCAGATGCCGCTGGAAAAGGTCCGCAAGGTCCTGAAGATCGCCAAGGAGCCGATCTCGCTGGAAACCCCGATTGGCGACGAGGAGGATTCCCACCTCGGCGACTTCATCGAGGACAAGAACGCGGTTCTGCCCATCGATGCGGCTATCCAGTCGAACCTGCGCGAAACCACGACCCGCGTGCTCGCCTCGCTCACCCCGCGTGAAGAGCGCGTGCTGCGCATGCGCTTCGGCATCGGCATGAACACCGACCACACTCTGGAAGAAGTCGGCCAGCAGTTCTCGGTGACGCGCGAGCGTATCCGCCAGATCGAAGCCAAGGCCCTGCGCAAGCTCAAGCACCCGAGCCGCAGCCGCAAGCTCCGCTCCTTCCTCGACAGCTGAGGACGCGGCGGTTCAACGCAATCACAAAAGGCCGGAGCGGTAACGCTCCGGCCTTTTGCTGTTTATGCCGGTTCGACCAGAAGGCGGACGAGGCGGCGTGTGAGCGGCAGGGCAATGAGCAGAACCGGGAAGGCGATGACCCAGGACATGGCCCATGTGGAAGGCCAGTTCGCCAGGAACTCAGGTCCAAGGCCGAGGTTCTTCGCCGTGGCCACGGCCGATACGACCATGGTCATGAGGATCGACAGGACAAACGGCATGAGGATGCCCGCATAGCGGGCCGGAAAGCGCGTAAGCTGCATTGGTACTTCCTTGTGGAGAAAGCCGCCGTGAGGGCAGATACAAAATCGCATCTCTAACCTTTGGGGGAGCGCCCTTGCGGACGGCTTCAGGTCTGGATGCGTTGCCTCACGTAAACGCTTACGACCGCAATGACGGCAGCTCTTGATAGGACGCCAAGCCGCACCGCGCAAGCCCCCGCCGCCCGGCGTCTCTCCATCTGCTCTCTGCTCTCCTCCAACACCTCTCCCCTCGCACACCACACCTCACCATCGTCATCCCGGCCAAGCGCAGCGCGAGCCGGGACCGGTGAGCCGGGGTGGGTGTTGCTTGCTCTTCGGAAAACCAGGCAGGGGCATGTGTCGTTTGCGCTTGCGCCTTTGAGCCGGGAGACCGGGGTTCACCGGTCCCGGCTCAAGGCCGGGATGACGATGGTGAGGTGGAGGAGCTGCTGCATTTGCCGTGGCAGTTGCGGCACGCAAGCATCTCCACCGCGCCGTCCCGGCCTCCGTGCCGGGACCTGTAAGGGATTTGCTGCCTTGGTGCTCTGGACGTCTTGCGGCGCTCTGGAAGTTCGGTTGGCAGAAGAGGCTAAACGCCCTGCGCCCATGACAGGTCTCGGCTCAGATCCGGATATGGGGGCCGGGACGGCGTGAAGGGTTGGCTTTGCTCTTATCCTTATCCTGATGCGGACACCCACTTCTTCTTCCCAAAAAGATGATCCATCCGGTCACGCCATGCCTCCCTTTTGCCTGCGGGAGCGGGTAGGAAGGGGGCATGGAGCAAGAGGTCAGGGCAGACAAGCTCGCGGCAGACAAGGTCAGGGCCGGCAGGGGCACGGAGCGCAGGGCGGGCGGGCGTGAGGACCGGGATGGTCCGGCGCTGGCGCTGATGCTGTCGCTTGCCCTGCACGGGCTGCTGGCGCTGGTGCTTTTCACCAATGTCAGCGAGCCGTTTCCGGACATGACGCCTGAGCCCGAGGTGGTGGAGGTGGCGCTTGTGCCCCCGCCGCAGGAGGAGGTGCAGCCCGAGCCGGAAGCAACGCCAGAACCTGAACCTGAGGCAGCGCCCGAACCGGAGGCGGCTCCGGAACCTGAGCCCGCCCCTGAGCCGGAAGCGGTTGAGCCAGAGCCCGAACCGGAACCTGAAGCGGTGCCGGAGCCTGCGCCGGAAGAGGCCGCTGAAGAGGTCCCTGAGCCTGCCCCTGAAGCGGAGCAGGCGCAGCCCGAACCCGAACCGGAGCCTGAACAGCCGCAGGTGGCCGAGGCGCCTTTGCCCGTGGTGCCGCAGCAGCCCTATCCGGTCTTGCAGCCGGTGACGGAGTTTGGCGAGGAAGATACCGGCCCCGAAGTGTCGCTGGATGGCTCTGCGGTGGAAGCGCCCGAAACCGAGCCGGAGCGGCAGGGTGAGGCTGAGCCGCAGGATGGGCCAGAGTCCGGGCCGAAGGCTGAAAACCAGATGGCCGAAGAGGCCACGGAAGCGGCAGAGGCGGCGCCGGAGGCCGAAACGCAGGCAGCGGAAGCCGATGCACTGGCGGAGCTGGCCGCGCTGGCGGAAGCCGCTGCCGATGAAGCGGGGCTGGAACCAGGCCCTGCCGTGGAGGCGCCGGTGGCTGCCGATGGGGAACTGGCTTCCCCTGCGCCGGGTGAGGCAGAAGCGGCGCCGGAGGATTTCGGCACCGTTGGCCCGATCGTGGCGCTTGCCGCGCCCCAGCCCAAGCCGCCCGTTGGGGCAGGCAGGGGCGCCGGGCAGGTGGTCGCGGGCGGTGTGCCCCTCAACATGGCGCGCCAGCTTTTTTCGACGCGCAGCAATGGCGGCGTCCGGGCTCAGACGGCCATGCGCGGCATGCCGCGGGAGGAGCGGGCGGATGTGCTGTGCATGACCGAATTGCGCGCCCAGCTGCTGTTT
This sequence comes from Pannonibacter sp. CBAS1226, assembly GCF_055685825.1. Lineage (NCBI taxonomy): Bacteria > Pseudomonadati > Pseudomonadota > Alphaproteobacteria > Hyphomicrobiales > Stappiaceae > Pannonibacter > Pannonibacter sp. CBAS1226. Next base: position 291,828 of record NZ_JBVOUO010000003.1, read on the forward strand.
TCCAATCCGCCGCGCGTGCCGGAGCTGCTGCCCTCGTTCCGGCTGGCCTCCGGCACTGTGCTGCAGACGCCGCAGACGGCCTTCCGCGAGCGCGGGCAGTGGTACAATCTCGCCCTGCGCTGCGAGCTGGATGCCGGCATCACGCGGGTCGTCAGCTTCGCCTTTGAAGTGGGCGGGCCTGTTCCGCGCGCCGACTGGGCCAAGCGCCGCCTGCCGGTCAATTGAGGCAGGGAAACTGAGGCGGGCGCGCGGGTTACACCACCAGCTTCACCGCCAGCCCGGTCATCACCATGGCGATCAGCCCGTCCAGCACCTGCCAGGAGGCGGGCTTGGCAAAGAGCGGCCGCAGCAGCCTTGCGCCATAGCCCAGCGTAAAGAAGAACACGATGGAGCCAAGGCTTGCCCCTGCCGCAAAGGCCATTTCATGGCCGGGGTAGTTGGTGGCGATGGAGCCGATCAGGATCACCGTGTCCAGATAGACATGCGGGTTGAGGAAGGTGATGGCGAGCAGCGTGGCAAGCGTCGCCTTCAACGAGGCGCCTTGCCCGGTGCCTGCATCCAGCGCATTGCCGCCGCGCCAGGCCGAGCGCATGGACCGCAGCCCATAGGCCAGCAGAAACGCGGCCCCGCCATACCGCAGCACCGGCTCGATGCCCGGCAGCACGGCGGAGATGGCCTTGAGGCTGGTAACGCCCAGCGTGATCAGAAAGGCGTCGCAGATGGCGCAGGTGAGGCACACCCAGAACACGTGCTCCCCCCTCAGCCCCTGCCGCAGGATGAAGGCATTCTGCGCGCCAATGGCGACGATGAGGCCGAGGCAGAGAAAGAAACCGGCAAGGGCAGCAGTGAACAAGGGAGACTCCGGGATGCGAGGGCGTGTGCTGCTGTTTGACTAGCGGTTTGCGCGGGATTAGAAAATTTAAAGTTTCTGATCCTGATGAAGAGTTTCTAATGCGACTTGAGGCAAGCCATCTGCAGGCGCTGGCCGCCGTGCTGCGGCTCGGCAGTTTTGAAAAGGCGGCGCGTCAGCTCAATCTGACGCCTTCCGCCGTGTCGCAGCGCATCCGCGCACTGGAAGAGCGGCTGGGCACGGTGCTGGTGGTGCGCGGCCAGCCCTGCCTGCCGACGCCCGCCGGCCAGCGCCTTGCCCGCCATGCGGAGGACGTGGCGCTGCTGGAGCAGGACCTGTGGCAGGACATCGGCAGCAGCCTGCCGGATGCGGGCGGTGGCTCCATGCCGGGCGTGCGGGTGGCCATCAACGCCGACAGCCTCGCCACCTGGTTCGTGGCGGCCATGCAGGGCGCCGGGGATCTGCTGTTCGATCTGCAGATCGATGATCAGGACCACAGCGCCGGCTGGCTGCGCCGGGGCGAGGTGCGGGCAGCCGTCAGTGCCGATCCGGCACCGGTGCAGGGCTGCGATGTGGTGCCGCTGGGCGCGCTGGCCTACCGGGCAACTGCAAGCCCGGCCTTCATGCGGCGCTGGTTTGCCGGAGGTGTGGACGTTGAGAGCCTCGCCCGCGCCCCTGCCATGATCTACAATCTGAAGGACGGGCTGCAGGCCGCATGGGTGCGCCAGAGCTTCGATCAGGATGTGGTGCTGCCCGCCCACTACATCGCCTCCACCCATGCCTTTGTCGATGCGGCGGCGGCGGGTATCGGCTGGGGTATGAACCCGGAACCTCTGGTCAGGGCGCATCTCATGGACGGGCGCCTTGAGGAACTGGTGCCCGGCACCCCGCTCACCGTGCCGCTCTACTGGCACATCAGCCGCTCCGCCGCGCCGGGCTTGCAGCGGCTGACGCAAGCCGTTCGTGCCGCTGCGGCAGATCATCTGGACACCCTTGTCAAATGAAGCCTCTCCAAAATGTGAACAGAGTGCTATCCGGGAATGAAATTGCATGCCGAATATGAAACGGTTATGCGTGATTCCAGAAGAATGGCCGGTAGCCGTTCATCAGATACATGCGAGGCACCCATGCGTTTTCTTACCAGCTTTTCGCCTGACCTTCTGAGCGTATTGCGCGTCATGTCCGGCCTGCTGTTTCTGCAGCACGGCACCACCAAGTTCCTCAACATTCCCGTAGGCCCGATGAATGGTGCCTCGATCACCTCTTTGTCCGGGATGGCAGGTGCCATCGAGCTGGTGGGCGGGGTCTTGCTGGTGCTCGGCCTCTTCACCCGTCCGGCGGCTTTCATCGCTTCCGGCACCATGGCGGTGGCCTACTTCCTTGCCCATTATCCCAAGAGCTTCTATCCGATCCTCAACGGCGGCGAACTGGCTGCACTCTACTGCTTCGTCTTCCTCTATCTGGCTGCAGCGGGCGGCGGGCGCTGGAGCATCGACGCCATGCGCGGCGCGCGCTGAGCCTCTCACGCAAACGGCATTCTGCAACGCCGCAGCCCCGCGCTGCGGCGTTTGCGTTTGCCCCCATCTTGCGCAACTCCGGCCGATGCGCTCAGATGCGTCAGTCGAATCCTGTCCTCGTGAGTTTTGCCATGACCTTTGCCCGCCTCCAGACCGAAGCTCTGATCAACGCCTATTATGCCGCCTTCAACCGGGGGGAGACGGACGCCATGCTGGATATGGTGAGCGAGGATGTGGCCCATGACGTCAATCAGGGCTCCCGCCGCACGGGCAAGAAGCTCTTCGCCGAGTTCAACGCCCACATGACCCGCTGCTACCGGGAAGAGTTGACGGACATCGTCATCTTCGCCAGTGAGGACGGCACGCGTGCCGCGGCCGAGTTCATCGTCAACGGCACCTATCTCAGCACCGATGAGGGCCTGCCGGAAGCTGCCGGACAGACCTACCGCCTGCCGGCCGGCACCTTCTTCGATGTGAAGGGCGGCAAGATCGCCCGCATCACCACCTATTACAATCTGGAAGACTGGATCGCCCAGGTCGGCGCCTGATCCGCGCCGGAGCCTCATGCCACACACAGACGTGCGGGCAGGGGCCCGCAGGAGAGCGGGACCATGCATGTCATCATCGTTGGCGCCGGTGTCACCGGTCTTTCCACCGCCTGGGCGCTGATCAAGCGCGGAGTGGAGGTGACGCTGATCGAGCAGGGGCCCATCCCCAATCCGCTGTCTGCCTCCGGTGACCAGCACCGCATCATCCGCCGCGCCTATGGCGGGCAGGGCGGCTATCAGCGCCGCATCAGCGATGCCTATGCCGCCTGGGACGAGATGTGGGACGATCTCGGCGCCCGTCATCTCGTGGACACCGGCTTCATGGTCATCTCGCAGGAAGAGGGCGATGAGGGCGAAGACTACTGGCGCGGCATGGTGGAGGCCGGTTACAGCCTTGACCAGATGAGCCCGCAGGAGGCTTGCGCCCGCTATCCCTTCCTGTCGCCCGAGGGCCTGCGTTTTGTGGCCGTGCATCCGGAAGGCGGCGTGCTGCTGTGCCAGAAGATCGCCGCAGACATGCGCGCCTTCCTTCTGGCAAAGGGCGCTAGGCTGCTGGAAAACACGAAGGTGGTGGCCGTTGACCGGGCCGCGGGCCGCGTCACGCTGGAAAGTGGCGAAGACCTGACGGGCGACCGCGTGGTCATCAGTGCCGGAGCCTGGGTGCTGAAGCTGGCGCCGGAACTGGACTCCGATCTCACGCCCTACCGCACGGCGGTGGTCTATCTGGAGCCGCCTGCGGACCTGAAGGCATCATGGGAGGCTGCGCCGGTTATTCTGGATGTGGGCGGCAAGGTGGATGGCTATGTGCTGCCGCCAGTGCCGGGCACGGGGCTGAAATTCGGGGCCGGCATCCACAAGGTGAAGAACGCGGATGCGGACCAGAACCGGGGCATCGTGCCGGGCGAGGGCGAGCGGCTGCGCAATCACTTCTCCCCGCCCTTCGGCCGCATCTCCGAGTATCAGGTGAGCGACGTGGTGACCTGCGCCTACACCTTCACGGCGGACAACCACTTCTATGCCCGGGAGGATGGGCGGGCCGTCATCGTTTCCGCCTGCTCTGGCCATGGCTACAAGTTCGGCGCCGTGGTGGGGCAGAAGATCGCCGAAGGGCTGATTGGAGGGGATGTGGATACGGCGCGCATCTGGCTGGAAGCGCGCGACTGAAGCTGCCAGTCCGGGCCGGGCTTATCTGGGCCGGGCGGGGTTCAAGGTGAGGAAAGCCCTGCACCGGCCGCATGGCAGCTCTGCAAAGCAGATTTCATGCGGGCGGGGGCTTGATTTTGCCGTCCACGCCCGCATCGTGTGGCCACAAGAACAGACATAAATCATATGGGAGAGAATATGCCGGTCACCGTGAAGAGCCTGACTGGAGGAGAACTTCAGGACGCATTGGACGATCTGGCGCGGCTTCGCATCGAAGTGTTCCGCGACTGGCCCTACCTCTACGACGGGTCCATGGACTATGAACGCAGTTACATCAGCCGCTATGCCGGCACGCCCGGCGCCCTGATTGTCGCCGCCTTCGACGGAGACCGCATCATCGGCGCGGCGACGGGCGAACCGCTGGCGCAGGAGGTGATCCAGTTCCGCCAGCCTTTCGAGGACCGGGGGCTGAACCTCAAGGAAATCTTCTATTTGGCCGAATCCGTCCTCTTGCCGCAGTACCGGGGCCAGGGCATCGGCCACCGCTTCTTCGACGAGCGCGAGGCCCACGCCCGCAAGCTCGGCTTTGCCAAGGCGAGTTTCTGCACCGTGGTGCGCCCGGCAGATCATCCGGCACGGCCGGCGGACTACCGCCCACTCGACGGCTTCTGGACCAAGCGCGGCTACAAGCCGCTGGAAGGCGCCACCGTCTATTTCCCCTGGAAGGACATGGGCGACACGGAAGAAACCGAAAAGCCGATGCAGGTGTGGCTGCGGTATCTGTGAGCGGGGTCTGCTCCGCCTGAAGACGACGGGCTGGTCGGCAGGCTATGATAGAGCCGCGCCCCACACTCGGCGTCACCCCGGACGAAGCAAAGCGGAGATCCGGGGCCTACTCATTTGCAGAGCGTTGAAGCTGTGTTCAGGTCTCGAGGCTTGCGCATCTGACACAATCTGCCTTGAGGCCCGGCTATGAGCGGAGCCTCAAGGCCGGTGACAAACTGCACTTTCGTCTCCTTCGTCAAGGCCGGGCTTGTCCCGGACATCTGCAAGCCATTGATTTAATTGGATCCTCGGCACAAGGCCGAGGATGACGATGGAGAGGTTGCAGGCTTATCTGCAATTTGAGGCTCCGGCCGTGACCGGAGCCTCAGTGTCTTTCAGTCCACCAGTTCGTAAACGATGGTGACACTCGCATAGAGCGTTTCCTCGCCCGCCATGACAGGCGCCGGAGCCGGGGCCGCTTCCATCGCCATGGTGGCCATGCGGTACATCGGGCGCACACCGCCGTCGCCGCCTTCGGACATGGACATCACCCGGCCCAGCTTGGCTCCGGAGGCCTTGGCAAAGAGCTCGGCCTTGCGGCGGGCATCCGTCACGGCCGCTTCACGGGCCGCATCGCGCTTTTCATTGGCGCCGGTGACCTCGAAATTGATGCCATTGATGGTGTTGGCGCCGGAGGTGACCATGGTGTCGAGCAGCGGCCCGAGGCGTTCCAGGTCATTCACCCGCACGCTGACCGTGTTGGACACCTGATAGCCTTCGATCTTCGGCAGGCCGGAGGGGCCGGACTTGGTGTAGTCGCCATAGCGGGGCTGGACCGAGAAATTGCTGGTCTGGATGTCCTTGGCCTCGACGCCCGCATCCTTCAGCGCCACCAGCACCGCGTTGAGTGCTTTGGAGTTGCTGGCCAGCGCATCGGCTGCGGTTTCGGCATCGGTGGTCACACCGCCCGAAAGGGTGGCCTTGTCGGGCACGGCGCTGACGGAACCGCTGCCCTGCACGGTGATGAAACGCTCGTTCTTCACCGCAGCTTCCTGGGCAAAGGCCGGAGTGAGCGCAGTGCTGACGGCTGCAAGGCCCAGCGGCAGGACAAGCGCCAGCGCGGCAGCACGGGAGAAGGCGAGCTGGCGGGACAGCGCGGAGCGGAGGGGGCGCGAATGCAAGGTCATGGATGAAAAAATCCCTTGAGAACCAAAAGGCAAGCCGACATTTGCCCGGAAATAAGGCAGGCACAAGGCGTGAGAAGCCTTCAGAAACAAATCCGGTCTCAGGACCCGTCCGCTCATGCCATGCCGCAAAGCCACCCGGACAGCACCATGCAAGGCCCTGCTGAAATCCCGGCGCATCTAGCCGTAGCGCTGCGGTGAAGCCCGCCCCTGACCTGATCGCATGCAAGGTTTGAGTAAGGGCAGGGTTTGAGGCGCCAGCATCCCGGGGGCTTGGGCGCGCGAGGCATCAAGCTGCTGACCGGACCGGCCGGACCTGCCCACTGAAGGTGCCAGCCTCGGTCTGGCCTTCAGCTCGCATTTTCAGCCGGAAACTGCGGGCAGAGCCCCCTCAAGACACTTGCAGCCCCCGCCCGCGCTGGTATTTCACAGTTGCTGCGTTTGTAGTCCATATTGGACTACAAAAAAAATTGCAGCCCCCGCCTGAGTTGGTATACCACACTCCAGCCCGCACCACGGGCAAGGGCCTGTAGCTCAATGGTTAGAGCCGTCCGCTCATAACGGATTGGTTGGGGGTTCGAGTCCCTCCGGGCCCACCATTTCGTTTAAAATCAATTAGTTAGAAGCCGGTTTTTCTTGGGGAGACATCCAAGGGGAACATTGGTTTGTTCAATCCGGCCTATCTCATGAAGTCGCGATGCGGCGTTTTCTATCTGCGCTGGCTGATACCGAAGCAGCTGCACCCCGAGAAAAAGGCTTCCACGCTCAAGCTATCTCTACAGACCCGCGACCCACGAAAAGCATTGCGTTTGTCCCGCTCCCTGAGCCAGATAGGTGACAGGCTGAACGATCGGGGAATGGCATACGGTATGCGCTACGAAGAGCTTAGAGGCGTATTGATCGAGCATTTCCGGCGATTGTTGAATGAGGTCAAAGCCGAAATAAACGCTGCCGGTCCTCTCAGTGAGTTTGACAGGGAGATATATGAGAGCAGCAAGCGCGTGGCGAAGCATGCAAAGATGACAGGATCCTTGCAGTAGGGGGCTTCATCCTGCAAACCGCTCACCAAGCAGCCTGCATTCCAGCAGGAGGATCTTGGGAACCGACGGGGGAAAATTTGTACGTACCACCATGGACAATCCTCGCAGGATTGGGCGCAGCGGACCGTCAGGAACTCTGTAATCTCCTCGCCAGCTTTGAAGCGACGACATTCCTCGCGATGTCGCTGGATCGAGCAACAGATATCCTGGCCCGGTTTCAAAGAACTGAAGGCGTTTCAGATACGACAGCCTTCGCGCTCCGGCTAAAAACGGCCTCCGAGACGCTCTTTGCCTCGCCTTCGACAGATCGTGCTCTTCGTATTAGGCTTTGGACCGCGATGTCCGAGGCTTTGGAACTCGACCCTGTTCTACCGTTTTCGAAGAGAAGCGCGAACATGCGTGGTGCTGGCATGGCCTATAAGGCCGCGGCAGTCATGGCATTGCCTGTCGACGTTAGCGAAGCTGACGATGGCGAGACGGTGCTTGGGGCCATGTGGCGGAAAGTGAGTTCCCTTCGCGGCCAGGAGAAAAAGGATTTCTCGTCCTTGGTGGCCGAGCAGGCCCAGTTGGTTGCCCGCGCCGTGGCCGAGGCCGCACAGTCCGGTGAGTTGTCCGGGGAGAACCGGAAAGCCATCGAAAAGCGGGTTCGTGAATACATCGAAGATCTGCCTCCTGAATTGCGCGATGAGGCTATGCGCAATACGGTGGCCACAGGTGACAAGGCTGCGCTGGCGATCCTGGCAACTGGTGCGTCTGCAATTACGATTGGCATGGGGGTTAACCTTGCCGGTTTCAGTGCCTACATCCTCGCGGCACAGGCATCGGCATTCATTCCGCTGATGAGCGGACCCGCCGTTGTCTCCACACTCTTCATGCTTGCCAATCCGCTCTTCAGCGTTCCTGCTGTCGTCGGCATCGGCTATATGACGACCCGTCACGTCAATAGCGGGCATGCGGCTAAACTCGCGGCCGTTGTGGCGGTCCAGTTTGCTTTGCGCGGTCTGTCTGCGGAGCTAACCGGACTGGCGGTCACGCTAAACGATTTCAGGGCGGTGACGGACGGTGACTTCAGCACGCTTCCCGCGAAGCTGAAACAGGAGACGCTCTGCCGCCATGCGGCTATCGCAGTGATGATGGGCGGCCGCATCCCGGAAGCCCCTGGCGACTTTGTGTTGTCTACTGCGGCGGCCAATCAGTTTGCTTCTCTGCTCGATGGCGCTTTGTCGCGCACCATGGGCGACACTGCAGAGGTTGCGGTGGTGTCTGGCTTAACTGCAGGAGACATGATTTACAACGCGGTCTCGATCGACCCCTTGGTGATCAGCGCGGCCGATTTCTCAAGGTCCGAGGACATCGGCGACATTTTTCAGTTTGGCGTTTTCGCGAAGAGGATTGGATCGATGGCCGCTGCGGCATCCGACGGAGCGTATAACAACCTGAGGGGATATGTTTCCGAGCAACTGGTCGCTGCGAGGCTCACCCAAGTCGGCCATGTAGTGTCATTCCCCGATTCAGCCAACAATCCCTGCTTCGATCTGCTCGTTGACGGCATGCCTTTCCAGGTTAAGTGCCTTCTGAGCTTGGATGGTCTTCACAAGCATTTCTCGACGTATCCCGACATGCCGGTGTTCGCGAATTCCGAACTGGCCGAGGCGGTGATCGAAAGCGGTGCTGCATGGGCTAACAAGGTATTCTATGTCGACGGCTTCGACCGGGGCATCGCGGACCTCATCATGCACACGTCGTTGGAGGCCGGGGAGACGCTTGGCGATCTCAATGTTCCGTACTTCGCCATGGCCGTTTCCACGGCCCGGAATTTGCATCGAGTCTGGCGGGGCCGTATGCCGCTGTCCGACTTGCCGTTCTCGGTCGTCATGGAGGCAAGCGTTAAAGGCGGACTTGCTGCTGCTGGAGGGTTGTCAGGAAAAGCACTTGGACTGCTTGCATTTGGTCCTGCTGGGGCTCTTGTTCTCGGAGGTGCTGGCGGTGCTGCCGCTCTCGTCGGAGCTGGCTGGGCGCAGCTGCAATTAACACGTGCACTCTCGTCTGAATGGCTAGCTGATCTCGACGTATCGACTGATCGGTTTCGGAAAGCCCTTTCTGTGGCGATCCACTTGAAGATCAAACTTTTATGTGGCAAAAAACAACTTCTAGCTGATAAAAAAGCTGATCTCGGAAGTTGGCTCGACCTTCGGTTTGCCGATGATGTAGTGTCCCTCTGCGAGGTCATTCATGAACTCGATACGTCGATCCCAGCGCTCCAGCAACCGGCGAGGGCAAGGGCTTGCCTTGCCGCGCTGGATGCTGCAAAGGTTCACCCAATTTTGATAGACGTTGAGCTGAGAGACTTGTTGGAGGTTCTGGGACGCGAGCCATCAAAATCTGCTGCGGCTGCCAAACATGCTATGAAAGCTTGGGGTTCCTTGAAGTCGAAATTGCCTTCATCGGTTTGAGCGGTCCGGCCGCGACCCACGGAAAGCGGGATTGAGCCCGTTCTCCGTTCTCTGGTTGGCCGCGCAGATGGCAGGCACTGCTACGGTCCGGGCGCGATGGTGCAGGTGACAATGCGAGCACTACTGCTTCCCTCGACTGCGTTCGTGCCCTCGAACTGGAATAGCCGGGCGACATCCCAGAGCGCCGGGTAGATCAGCGCTGCCGTCTGCATTTCGATGCTGACGCACCTTACTGGAAATTTGTCCGGTTTCCGGAGAGGCTGAAACTCCGGGAACGGGGCAGCCCCCTGCGTCACTTTTTGCCGAAGTTCGCTCCGAGCCGCATCTGGATAAATTCGTGGGCGATCATCGGCTCGTATTTGCCTTCGGGCCCGGCCAGCACGGTATCCATGTTGGCCTGTGCGAAATGGGCCATGGAGTAGCGCGGCCCGAGGTATTCGCCGGGCTTGGGCATGCGCACCCGGTGCAGGTTGGATAGGAGCTTGTCGTCTGACCAGCGCATCAGCATGTCGCCGATGTTGCAGGTGATCACGCCTTCCAGCGGCGACACATCGGTCCAGGCGATGGTGCGGCCCATGCTGCTTCACCCGGGTGAGGCCCGCCACGTTCGCCAACCGATGCCCTTCCTCCGGTCTGCGGACGATGGCTCCGCAGTTTTTCTTCTCCCATGCCTTAATGGCAAGCTTCACAAGGGCTTCGGCCTGTCTTACGGTTGCATGGCACCTTCGAGGACAGCATCGCACCTGCCTGTGCCGCTCCGGCGCCGGTCGCCGGGGTGCCGTTCGTGTCGATGGCCCAACCTCGCGGTAGCAGCTTGCCGGCCCGGCGATACAGTTCGATCTCGCCGCGGGCGGCAACGGAGGTGGCGAAATCGAAGATGCAAGGGTTGGCGCCCTTGCGCGGCCATCCGAATGCGAACGGATTGGTACCCAGCAGTGGGCTCCGGCCACCTGCAGGGGCAACGGTCGCATAGCTGGGGCATATATGGCAAGGACGGCAATCCCTTCTTCCGTGAGAGCTTCTACCTCCGGCCTGAGTGCCGGCAGATGGATGCACTCGTTGATGAGAAGCATGATCCTTGCGGTCAAAGGCGATCGCGGATGATATCCGGGATGCGTTGATCCTGTCCCGGCGTGTTGCTGGCGGGAACGCCAGCGAAGCTGTTACAAATTTGTCACCTAACTCCGCTAGCAGTCCTGCAGCCGCTCTGCGCTTGGCGGACAGCTTGGGTATATCTGGCGTGCACAGGACGCCGGATCTGGTCAGAGGAGCCGACCATGTTGGATCTCAACGACCTGCGTCTTTTCGTGCACATCGTCGAACACCAGGGCATTCTGAGAGCGGGCCGCGCGCTGCAATTGCCAAAATCGACGATGAGCCGCCGGCTGGCGGCCCTTGAGGAGCAGTTGAAGGCGCGGCTTGTCATCCGAAGCGGCGACGAGTTCAGGCTGACGGCTGCCGGGGAGGAAGCCTACAGGCTTGGTCTTGCCATGGTGGAGGCCGCGCAGCATGCGGAAGACCGGCTCATGCGCTCCACAGATGCGATTTCCGGCCGCGTCTCCATCAATGTCTCGCCTCTGCTGGCATCATCGCTCGGCCTGTATATCGCGGCGATGACGCAGGCCCATCCCGGTCTTGATCTTGTCGTGGACGTGGCGGACCGGGTGTTGGACCAGACCAGCGATACGTCCGATCTCTATCTCTACGCGCATCACTGGCCACTGCGAGACTCGCCCCTGATTCAGCGGCGCATCTGCCGCAATCCTTTGCTTCTGGTCGCGAGCCCTGACGTCGCGGCGCGTGTAGCCGGGGCGCCAGGACCCGCATCTCTCGATTTCCCGGATGTCTTCGTTCACGGCCTGGATGCCGGCACGGCCAGCTGGAGCTTTCAGTCCGAAGCTGGAGAGGCCGAAATCCTGTCCTGCACCCCGAGGCTCACCACCACCAACGTGGAGGTCCTGCTGTCGCTTGCGCTGTCGGGCGCGGGACTTGTGCTGCTGCCGGAATTCGCCGCCCGCACCGCCGTGAGGGAGGGCGCGCTGGTCCCCGTCATCCCCGGCTGGGTCGGGCCGGCCCTCACCATGACGCTTCTCAGCCCTCCGCGGCGCCTGATGAACACGACGTTGCGGCGCGTTGCCGACGAACTCGGTGCCTATGTCAAAACCGTGATTCTCCAGGGAAATCAGCCTGTTCCAAATCCGGGATGGGGCGTGCTGAAACCGGGCCGGGTTCATTTCATGGAACTGTCATCAGCCTCCCCTAGCGAGGGTCTGCGCGCCGACGAGAGCGGTGTGGCAACCCTGACCCTGGCTGAGAGTGAGATTGCGATGAGACCCTTTCTGAAAGCCTTCGGCGTAGCTGCCATGACAGTTACTACCGCCATTTCCCTGCCTGCCGCTGCCGAGGACGCACCGGGCCCGCTGGTGCTTTACACCAATGATTTCGAAGGCGTGATTACCGAACGGTTCGAGGCCGATACCGGCCGCCAGATCGATGTGGTACAGATGAGCGGCGGTGAGATCCTCGCCCGTATCGCAGCCGAAGCGGCCAATCCCCAATGGGATGTGCTGATCTTCAACGGTTCCTACAGCTTCAAGATGCTGGACGGCCAGAACCAGTTGCTGCGCGGCGTCGAGCCGGCCAATATCGGCAATCTCAACGAGACGGGGCGCACCTATCTGCCGGAAAACCGCTCATGGTTCCCGATCGGCATGGCCGCCTCCTGCGTCATGCTGTATCGCACCGACAGGATCGGCAACCCGCCGGCAAAATTCTCCGATCTGGCCGATAGCCGCTTCAACGGCAAGTTCGGTATGGCCGATCCGGCGATTGCCGCACCGGCCTATCCTTGTGTTGCGGAATTCTTCCATTCGCTCGGCAAGGACAATGCCGAGGCCTATTTCACCAGCCTGTTTGACAACGGCATGCGCGTGTTCCGGACCAATGGCCCGGTCGGTCGCGCCATCGTGTCGGGTGAACTCGATCTCGCGCTGATCACTTCACAGGTCGCCTATTCGCTGAAAGCTGCGGGCGAGGCGCCTGTCGAAGTGGTCTGGCCGGAAGAGGGGGCGCCTGGCGTCGTGCGCGGCGTTGGTATCCAGGCCTCGACGAAGCGGTCTGAAGCGGCCCGTACATTCGTAGAATGGCTGCTCAAGCCCGAAACGCAGACTTATCTGTCGCAAGCTGCCGCCGCCGACGGCCTGTTCGAACCGACCGTAGAAGGCGCCACCCGCCGTGCCGACGGACCGGCTGAAGGTGCCGTCTACCGGGTCGCACCGGATGACTTCTCTGTGGCCAACGAGGCCGAGATCAAGACCTGGTTCGCCGACCGCGCGCTCCAATAAGGATTGTCCCGCCACCCCCGAGCTTTGTGCTCCGGGGTGGTTTCCCTTCCAGGATATCCTGTGAGTATGCTATGCGCGAACTGACCGCGATCCCTCCCAATGCAACCGGTGTCCGCACACGACGAGCCCTCCTGCGATCCGAGGACTGGCTGGGGCTTTGCGTCGTCGCTGCGCTTGTTATCCTCGTGCTCGCACCGATGGCGACCGTCATCGTCCAGGCCTTCGTGCCCGGCCTGTTTTCCGGGCAGGTCAGGGCCATCGGTGTTTCGGGCCTTTTGGAAGTCTTCGAGCGGCCGCTGTGGCAGCGGTCCCTTATGAACTCCCTGTTTCTGGCCGGCATCGCGGCGGTGATCGGCGGCCTTACCGGCACCGGACTTGCCATCATACGGCATTCCTCGCGGATGGTGCTGGGCCCGGCGCTGGATATCGCGGCCTGGGCGATCATCATTCTGCCCTCCTTCATTCTCGCCCAGGGCTGGATCCTGTTTGCCAGCCGTGGCGGCCTTGCCAACCAGTGGTTCGGCCTGACGTCCGTGCCCGACATGGTTTTCAACCCGTGGGGGCTCGCCGTGATCATGAGCCTGAAGGCCTTTCCCTTCGCCTACATCACCGTATCAGCGGCGATGCGCTGGGACATGGACGACTATGCCCATGCCGCTCGGCTTTGCGGTGCGTCGCCGTTGCGCGTGCTGGCTACGGTGCGGGTTCCCATGCTGCTGCCCGCTGTGCTTTCGGGCGCCGTGCTGATCTTCATCGATGTGCTGGGCGATTTCGGCCTGCCGGCGGCGCTGGCGACCACCTACCGTTTTCCGACCCTCACCTATGCGATCTATGTCGCGATTAACCAGTCGCCGATCCGCTTCGACCTGGCGGGAGTGCTGGCCTTCTATGTCACCGTCATCATGCTGGCGGCGGTGCTTGTCTATTTCGCCATCCTGCGAAACCGCCGCTTCGATTTTCTCAGCGGCCGGGCCCGCATGCGCCAGGCCAATGGCCCACGCTTTGGCCTGATAGCAAATGGCCTCGTCCTGCTGGCGTTGACTGTTGCGATCATCATCCCGATCGGTTCCAGCGTGCTGGTATCCTTCACGGACCGGATTTCGGCGGGCTTCTCCTTTGCCAACCTGACGCTTGCGAATTACGCCTATGTGCTCGACACCGGCGGTGCCTTCGTCAGCGCCCTGCGCACCTCGCTGGGCATCGCCGCGGCAGCGGCCCTGGGCAGCGGCCTCCTGTCGGCTGCTGCGGCCTATGTACTGACCTTCTCCGATTTTCGTCTGAACCGGCTTATCGACGTGACCTGCACGCTGAGTCTTGCCGTTCCGGGAGTCGTTCTCGGCATTGGCTATATCTTCATGTGGAATTCTCCCCTGTTCGACCGGCTGGGCATATCGCTCTATGGCACCCAGTCGATCCTGGTGCTGGCCGGCATTGCGGGTGCCGTGCCGATTGCGATCCGGGTGCTTTTGGGTGCCATGGCGCAGGTGCCAGTCAGCATGCTGTCGGCTGCCGCCCTGCAGGGAGCGGGGCTCACCCGGCGGATCGTTACCATCGCCGCGCCGCTGGTTGCCGCAGCCCTCGTTTCGGCCACACTGACCGCTTTCGGCTCGGCGATCTTCGACCTTGCCATCAACTCGATCTTGCGGCCGCCCCGGCTGAATGTCTTGCCGGTCTATGTCAATCGCGCCTTCGAGCAGAGCCAGTTCGGCGCCGCAACGGCCGCCACCCTTGTCGCTGGCACCGCAACAATTTTGATCATCGTCATCGTCAACCTTCTTTCTACCGTCGCGATCCGCCGTCTGGTTGCCCCGGTGGAGCGGACCTGAAAGGTTTCACCCATGCTCGGTATCGACAATGTGGTCCGTCGCTTTGGCCGGCAGACCGTGCTGAACCGCGTTTCGCTGGAAGTCCCCACTGGCAAGGTCGCCTGTCTGGTCGGCCCCTCCGGCTGCGGCAAGTCCACCCTGCTGCGTCTCGTTGCGGGTCTGGACCGGCCCGACGACGGACAGGTGCGGCTTCGCGGAACCGTGATCTCCTCGGCCGGCTGGGCGCTGGAAGCCCACAAGCGCGGGCTCAACATGGTGTTTCAGGACTATGCCCTGTGGCCGCATATGACGGTGGAAAGGATCATTGGCTACGGCTTGAAGAAGCTTGGCGCCGCTGAACGTGACGCCCGGGTGAAAAGCCTGCTCGACCTGATGCAGATTACACCGCTGGCAGGCCGGTTGCCCTCCCAGATTTCCGGGGGACAGCAACAGCGGGTCGCCATTGCCCGGGCGCTGGCGACCGATCCGGATCTGCTGCTGCTGGACGAACCGCTTTCCAACCTCGATGTGCAATTGCGGCTGGAAATGCGCAAGGAGTTTAGTGAGTTGTTCAAGCGGGTGGGCAAGACGGTGCTCTATGTTACGCATGACCCGCTCGAGGCGTGTTCCTTTGCCGACATGCTGGTGGTGATGAAAAGCGGAGAGATCGAACAGGTTGGCTCGCCGGAAACCCTGTTTGCCGCGCCGCGCTCCCGATGGATTGCCACGCTCGCAGGCTTCGAGACCCGCATGGAAGGCAAGGTGATTGAGGCGGACCCGGAGGGCAGGTGGAGTGTGCTGGTGGGCGATCAGCGCATCACCGTTCCGCAACCGGCCGGCATCGACCCCGCCTATCGCGGCGCCGTTACCGTGATGCTGCATCCTGCCAGCATAGATATGGGCGATGGCGGGGAGAAACCCGATACCAATACGCTGGCCGGCACTGTGACCCACTGCCTTTACGAGGGCCGCCTGTGGCGGACCGTTCTTGATGTGGTCGGCGGCAGCCTCTCCCTGATGTCGCCGGCAAGACTTGCCGTCGGCGATACGGCCCGGATTTCCTTCAGACCAGACGCAGTGGTGGTGTTTCCCGCATGACGCATAAAGACGAACCGAGACAGGGCCATTGGCCTGTTGCATTCCGCCCGTTTTTCCTCGCCGGCCATGCCGCGCCGCTCGGTTTCCTTCCCAGCCGCTGCGCGCGGGTGCTGATGGATGGCGGGTTGATGATGACAGACGGCGCGGCGCTATCGATGCCGCATGATGGCGATCTCACCGAACGGCTGGAACGGGCACGCCTGCTGCTGCTCGAGGCCGGGCTGATCGGGCCGAGACGCGGCGAGATGATGCCGGTGCGCCATCGCTTCGATGCAGAGCCCATCGCCATCATCGACAGAAGCGCCATGCGGATTCTGGGCCTCTGGGCGACGAAGGTGCATGTCAATGGTCTGGTCGCGACCGGAGCCGATCAAGCTCCGGAAATCTGGCTTTCGCTTCGGGCGGCCCATTCCACCGCCTTTCCTGGCTATTTCGATACCCTGGTCGCCGGAGGTCAGCCCCACGATCTCGATGCAGCCACAACCGCCGTCAAGGAAGCGTGGGAAGAGGCTGGCATAGAGGCTGAATTGATGAAACATGCCCGCCATATCAGCGATGAGCCGGTCTGCTATGTCAGCGCCCAGGGCTTTCATCAGGAGCTTCTGTCCGTCTACGATCTCTTTCTGCCGCGCGGCTGGACACCCACCTGCATCGACGGCGAGGTCGAGTCGAACACACTTGTCACGATGGAGGAACTGCGCTCGGGCCTTGCCGGGGCGCTGGATATCAAATTTGGCTCCCACCTTGTGTGTCAGAATGTTGTCGCCCGCCATGGAACGGGCGGCGCCTCGGTTGCCTTGTAAGATCAACTCTCGATGAGCTTGACTCATCGAGAGCCTGTCAAGCCCGTGCGGCGCTTGAGCATTTTCAAGGCGTGATGCGTCAGCATCTCGGCGCCTTGGTATAAATGCCGGTCAGATCTTTCTGACCGGCTCAGGCCCTTGCCGCACTTGCATGTTTGAAGGCTTGATGTGCGGGTATCGGAGGCCCCGCGTCACTTCTTGCCAAAGTTCGCTCCGAGGCGCATCTGGATGTAGTCGTGGCCTGTCATGGGCTCGTACTTGCCTTCCGGCCCGGCCAGCACGGTGTCCATGTTGGCCTGTGCGAAAT
The DNA here is from genome assembly GCF_055685825.1 of Pannonibacter sp. CBAS1226. Lineage (NCBI taxonomy): Bacteria > Pseudomonadati > Pseudomonadota > Alphaproteobacteria > Hyphomicrobiales > Stappiaceae > Pannonibacter > Pannonibacter sp. CBAS1226. The sequence goes on from NZ_JBVOUO010000003.1 coordinate 308,685, forward strand.
AGGCCATGGAGTAGCGCGGGCCGAGATATTCGCCGGGCTTGGGCATGCGCACCCGGTGCAGGTTGGACAGGAGCTTGTCGTCCGACCAGCGCATCAGCATGTCGCCGATGTTGCAGGTGATCACGCCTTCCAGCGGCGGCACGTCGGTCCAGGCGATGGCGCGGCCCATGCTGTCCTTGCCGGGGCAGACCTGCAGGCCGCCCTGACCGGCCTTCTGGTGCAGCAGGGTGAGGCAGTCGAAGTCCGTATGGGCGCCCGCCCGCCAGAACTTGAAGTCCTCCGGCTTGGCGTCTTCCATGCCGAGATAGTGGATGAGGCGCAGGGTGGACTGGTATTCGGCCCGGTCCGGATCATGGCCATCCGTGAAGAAGCCGGGGCGGAAGTTGAGGCGGCCTGCGAAACAGTCCAGCACCTTCATGGCCAGCGACCAGTTGTGGCGCTCGAAGGCGAGCATGATTTCCTTGAAGCCGTTCAGCTCCTCTCCGGTGGGCCAGAGATCGCGCATGCGCGGCAGGGTGATCTGGTAGCTTTCCTTGTTGTCCGGGGTGCCGGTGGAGGGGCGCACCTGCGCCTTGTATTCCCAGCCCGAATTGGTGCCGGGCCGCAGCGGGTATTTCCCCTTCACCTCTGCCGGCAGATCGAAAAAGGCCTCGGACAGAGCGAAAGCCTCGTCAATGAGGGCCTGCGGAATGCCGTGTCCGGTGAGCTGGAAGAAACCGATGCCGGTGGCCGCATCCCACAGGGCATCGGAGATCTCGTCCTTGCGGTTGAAGTAGTCCGACATGTCCACGCGGGGAATGTCGCGCTCCACTTCCTCGCCATAGCCGCCGAAACCGGTTTCCTTGTTCAGTTCGGCAAGGCCGTAAGTTTGTGCCGTTGTCATGCTGTAGTCTCCTTTGAGATTGAGGAGCAATGACCCACGCCGGGATGGCGTTGACAGCTTCTACTCCGGGGTAATCCTGATCCTTCCCCTGCGGGAGAGGATCAGGCAGGTAGAACCTCCTTCTGATTGGCAAGCCGGGCGGTTGCTTCCGCGGCGGCGAGGCCAAGATCCGGCAGGCTGAGGCCGGGCAGGCGCCCGTCCTGCACCACCGGCCTGCCGGCAACAAGGCTGTGGCGCACCTGCAAGGGGCCGCAGATCATCGGGGCAAGGGCCGGATCATGCAGGCCGAAACAGGCAGGGCTTCCGAGATCGAACAGGGTGATGTCCGCCGCCATGCCCGGGGCCAGCAGGCCGGTGCCGCCAAGGCCGAGCGTGCGGGCGCCGCCCTGCGTCGCCCAGTGCAGCACGGTCTCCGGCCGCAGGGCCTCTACGCCATGGGCGGCCCGGTGCAGCGCGAAGGCCGTGTACATGGCCATGCCCATGCCGGCGGCTTCGTTGGCGCCGGCCCCGTCCACGGCCAGCGAGACGGTGCCACCGGCCGCATGAAGGGCCGCTGCCGGGGCGATGCCGGAGCCGAGCCTTGCATTGGCCTGCGGGCAGTGGGCCATGGCTGTGCCTGTCTCGGCCAGAAGCGAGACTTCATAAGGGCTGAGGTCAACGAGATGGGCAAACCAGACATCTTCGCCCAGCCAGTCGTTCTGGGCGAGCCAGGGCACGGGCCTCAGCCCGAAGTCCCGCAATGTCTGGCGGGCATAGGCCTCGTTTTCCGACAGATGCGCATGCAGCCTCAGGCCAAGGCGCCGCGCTTCCCGGGCGATCTCCGGCAGGGCCTGCGCATCGAAGTTGAAGTTCGGTGTTGCCGGGGCACAGGCAACCCGCGTCATCGCCATGTCTGATGGATCATGCCACAGGCTGGCGGCCCGGCTGATGCCGTCGAGAAATCCGGTGAGGGTTTCCATCGGCGCAGGCGGCATGTCCGGATCGGTGAAGCTGCGCCCGCGCGTCATGCCGCCGCGTGCCAGCACGAAGCGCAGTCCCAGCCTTGCCGCTTCCTCGAAGAGGACGGCTGCCGGGTCATAGTCATACTGGCTGGAGAAGATGTAGTGATGATCGCAGACGGTGGTGGCGCCGCTGAGAGCCAGTTCGGCAAGGCCGATACGCACCGAAATGCGGAAAGTGTGTTCATCCAGCAGCGGCCAGAGGCGGTAGGGCACCTGCGCCAGCCAGTCGTCCAGCGGCACGTTCATGCCGGCGGACACGCCCTTCATGACCGACTGGAACAGATGGTGATGGGTGTTGACGAGACCGGGTGTCACCACGCAGCCGCTGGCATCAATCACCTCTTCGCCCGGCAGCGGGGCAAGATCGCCGATGGCGGCAATTTTCTGGCCTTCGATACGGATGGCGCCGGAGAGGCGGGTTCCGGCGGCGCCGCCAGTCCAGCCATGGGCTATGTTGGTGATCAGCAGGCTCATCTGTCTGCCTTTGCCAGGGACCAGGGGAAGAACAGCCGCTGGATCAGGCTGACCGCCTGAAACAGAAGCAGCGACATGGCAACCAGAACCACCAGACCGGCCCAGGCCTGCGGCAGCCTGAACATCGAGGTGGAGAACTGGATGAAGAAGCCGAGGCCCTGTTCTGCGGCGACGAACTCACCGACGACGGCGCCGATGACGGCCAGGGTGATGGAGATCTTCAGCCCCGAGAAGATATGCGGCGTGGCATAGGGCATGCGGATCTGCAGGATTTCCCGGCGCCGGGGCGCCCGCAGGCTGCGCGACAGTTCGATCAGTTCCGGCGGCGTTGCCATCAGGCCGGTGGTCATCGACACGACCAGCGGAAAGAAGGAAATCATGAAGGTGATGACCACACGCGGCGCATCACCCGTGCCCAGCACGACGATGATGATCGGCGCCACCGCCACGACCGGCACGGACTGGATGACCACCAGCAGCGGATAAAGAGAGCGGGAGGCAAGGGGTGAGCGGGACAGGCTGATGGCGATGGGAAGCGAAATCAGGATGGCCGCTGCATAGCCCAGCAGGGCGACCCGCAAGGTGGCCCAGACATGCGTGACCCAGCGGCTCATGTCGAGCGCGGCAAAGCCGCCGAGAATGCGGCTGGGGGCAGGCAGGATGTAGCTCGGCACGGCAAAGAGCCAGGTGCCTGCCTCCCACAAGGCCAGCAGGGCGGCAAAGGTGAGCAGCGGCAGTGCGAAAGGCATCTGCACAAGCCGCTCGCGCAGGTTCAGGCCTTGCGGGGCTTGCTGCGCCCCATGGCGGGCAGCGGGCGTATTGCCTGCGAGGCTGGTCGTTTCTGCGCGCATGTCAGGCGGCCTCCCGGTGGATCAGCAAGTTGCGCAGATGGGCCATGTAATCCTGCATCTCCGCTGTCCTGAGCGCGTTCTCGTCTCTCGGGCGGCCCATGGGTACGGGCAGATCCGCGATGATGCGGCCGGGGCGGCGGCTCATCACGACCACCCTGTCGGCCAGAAGCACCGCTTCGGGGATGGAATGGGTGATGAAGAGCACCGTCTTCGGGCTTGCCTGCCACAGGCGCAGCAACTCGTAGCCCATGGCGTCGCGCGTCAGGGCATCAAGGGCCGAGAACGGCTCGTCCATCAGCAGGATGTCCGGATTGAGAAACAGGGCGCGGGCGATGCCGACGCGCTGCTGCATGCCGCCGGAGAGTTCGCCCGGCAGCCGCTTTTCAAACCCCGCCAGCCCCACGGCGGCAATGATGCGCCGTGCCTGCTCGCGGTCCTGCGCATCCACCCGCCCGCGCATGTGCCGGGCCGGAAAGACGACGTTGTCCTCCACACTGGCCCAGGGCAGCAAGGTTGCATTCTGGAAGACGATGCCGATGTCCTCGCGCGGGCCCGTCACCTCCAGCCCGAAAACCGACACCCGTCCGCCGGTGGGCTTCATCAGCCCGGCCGTCAGCCGCAGCAGCGTGGACTTGCCGCAGCCGGAGGGGCCAAGAACGGCGACAAACTCATGCTGGTCGATCCTGAGGTTGACGTCCTCAAGCGCAACGAGAGGGCCGGAGCCGGTCAGAAAGGTCTGACCGGCATTTTCGAAGCAGATGGCATCCTTGACGAGGGCCACGGGCGTCACTCCGGCAGGAAGGAGCGGTCGACGATGGTTTCCGGGTCGAGGGCTGCTGGATCAAGGCCCTGGGCTTCGGCAACCCGGCTCCAGGTGGCGGCAAGCCTGTCCTTGTCGAAGGCGCCGAGGCCGTATTTGTCCGTGTTGCTGTTGAAGGCAAGCTTGGAGGCATCGAGCCAGGAGCCCTTGACGTCCTCAGCCGTCAGTTCCGGCACCACGGCTGCAACGGCTTCTGCCGCCTTGTCCGGGTTGTCATGGGCAAAGATCAGCGACTTCTGGAAGGCTGCCAGGAACCGCTTCGCCACATCGGGCCGCTCGGCAAGGAAGGTATCCGAGGCAACGAGGGAGGCGGAGTAAAGCTCAAGCCCGGCATCTGCCCAGGGCAGAATGACAAGCTCCTTGCCCGCTTCCTTCGCCTGTCCGGTGTAGCGCGACACATCCGTCAGCCAGGCGATGATGGCATCGGCCTGCCCGGTCATCAGCAGCGGGCCGAGGGCGCCGGGATCGGCCTTGGTGAGGGTGATATCATCTTCCGACATGCCGTTTTCCTTCAGCACCAGCGGCAGGAACACGTTGGAAGAGGTGAAGGGCGAAGTGGCGACCGATTTGCCTTTTACATCCGTGATCGAGGTGATGCCGGAGCCTTGCAGCGTGTAGAAGGCATGAGGGCCGGTGTTGAAGACGTTCATCACGGCCGTCACGGGCACCTTTTCCGTGGCCCGTGCGGCCATCAGCGCTTCGATGCCGGCGCTGCCGATGTCGGAGGTGCCGGTCGCCAGCTTGGTGATGGCTTCGGACGAGCCGCGTCCCGGCTCAAGGGTGACTTCCAGACCTGCGTCCTTGCAGAAGCCTTCATGGATGCAGACGTAGATGGGGGCCTTGTCGCCGCCCGGCAGCCAGTCAAGCTGATAGGTTACCTTGTCGAGCGCCAGTGCCGCGCCGGACAGGCTGATGCCGGCGAGGAAGGTGCCTGTCAGCATGGCGGAGGCCTTAAGGCCGCGGGCGATGGAAAGGCTGGAAAGTCCTGTCTTGCGCTGTGTCATCGTTCCGTCCTTTTGCTGCGTCCAGGGAGGCTGGCGCGCGTTGCCTGTTCCTCAGAGGGTGCTGTGTCACCAGAAACCCGTTTCACCAGAAATCTTTGTGGGCCTCGGCAATCTCGTCTTCGAGTTCGGGGAAGGGGCCTTCGACCGCCACGGTTCTCTGGCCTGCGGCCAGCACATGGCGGCAGGGCAGCGACATGGTGAGGTTCTCCGGGTTGCTGCCAGTCAGTTTGCCAAGCCGGGCTTCCGACATGCCGTAAACCAGCCGGCCGATGCCCGCCCAGTAGACGCCGCCCGCGCACATGCTGCAGGGTTCCACCGAGGTGTAGAGCGTGCAGGCGGCCAGGAATTCCGGTTCATAGGACCGGGCGGCAGCGCGGGCGACATTGAGTTCGGCATGGCCGGTGCCGCGATCCTCCAGATAGGTGTTGCCGCTCGTCAGCAGCACCGCGCCATCTGCCGAGGCAAGCAGGGCGCCGAAGGGATGATTGCCGGCCTTGCGTGCCTCGCCCGCGATCCTGATGGTTTCCCGCAGCAGAAGAATGTCATCGCCAGCCACTGTCATCCGCCTTGCGTCCGTGTTTTTCCTGATGATGGAGGGAGCGTAGCGGCTTGACCGGTGTTAAAAAAAGAACAAAGAATTTTGCATCGTGGAACAAAAAACTTTCCACGGGCTCGTCAGGCAGGCGCCATGTCCGCATTCTCGCGTGAGATCAGATCCTTCATCGTGGTGTCCCAGTCGGATTCCATCCGCGCAGCCGCCGAGCGGCTGAATATTTCAGCTCCCGCGCTGGGCCGGCAGATGCTGATACTTGAGCGCAGCTATGGCGCGCCGCTGCTGGTGCGCAGCACGAGCGGGGTTGCGCTCACGGCCGCAGGCGAGGAATTGCGCAATCAGGCCCTGCGCTGGATGGAGGCGGACACCAACTTCAGCCAGCGTCTTCAGCAGACCAAGCTGGCAATGGACCTGCGCTTGCGCATGGGGGTGATGGAAGGGCTGGTTCCCACACTCGTGCATCCGCTCATGGACCGTCTGGAGGCGGTTTTCGGTGTGGTGGAACTGGAACTGACGGTCGGCACGACACGGGACATCATCGACAGGGCGGAGGCGCTGGATCTGGATTTGATCGTCGCCTTCAACATGCCCCGGCTGTCCCGCCTCGCCGTGGTGCAGAGCGAGGAATACCATCTGGGCGTCGTCTATGCCCCCGGCTCCGGCCCGGAAGGGGAGGGGCCGGTTTCCCTGTCCGAGGCACTGCAATGGCCGCTGTGCCTGCCGAGTGCCGCGCTGTCCATGCATACCCGGCTCTTGGCCGAAATCCTGAGCGTGCGCGTCAATCCGCGCGTCAGGTTCAACAGCAATTCCATCGGCGCGCTGCTGAACATGCTCCGGCGCGGCAAGGGGATCGGCTTTCTCACCTGGATCGACGTCTGCGCCGATGTCGAAGCCGGCAACCTTGTCTTCCGCCCGCTCGCCAGCCGCCGCCTGACCGAAACCCTCAGCATTACCATTTGCCGCGGCAACAGCCTTGGCGATGCGACCGGTCCGGTCCTCGCCGAAATCAGTGCCCTTCTGGCCAGCCTGGGAAAGTGAGGGCGGACAACCCCGCATTTTTTCTTCTCCCATGCCGTAATGGCAAGCTTCACAAGGGCTTCGGCCTGTCTTACGGTTGCATGGCACCTTCGAGGGCAGGAGGGGTGCGGATGTGCCAACCGGGGTCTTCAGTTTGCCGCAGCTTGATCTTCTGACCGCCAATGACCGCCTGGGGCATCACCCCTCGTCCTGGTATGCCGCAACCGCGAGCCGGCGGAGCGATCATCCGGTGCTGCAAGGCTCCGTTCAGGCCGATGTGGTGGTGATCGGCGCAGGCTTTACCGGGCTTTCGGCGGCTCTGTCGCTGGCGCAGTCCGGTCATTCGGTGGTGGTGCTGGAGGCGAACCGCATCGGCTGGGGCGCTTCGGGGCGCAATGGCGGGCAGGTTGGCTCGGGCCAGCGGCTCGATCAGATCACGCTGGAGGACATGCTCGGCAAGTCCGATGCCCGGCTGCTGTGGGATCTGGCCGAGGAATCCAAGGCCGTCGTGCAGGACCTGATCCGCGATCATGCGATTGACTGCGATTACCGGCCCGGCATCCTCTATGTGGACCACCGCCCTGACATTGCCCGTGACCATGCGGACTATGCCCGGCATCTGGAACAGGTCTACGGCTATGAGGGCAACGAGGTGCTGGGGCGCGATGCGGTGCGCCAGCGGCTGGCGAGCCCGCTCTATCACGGCGGCATCCTCGATCGCGGCGCAGGGCACCTGCATCCGCTGAATTTCGCGCTGGGCATCGGCGCGGCGGCGGTCGCCGCCGGGGCGCAGATCTTCGAGCGCACTAGGGTAACCAGCTACACGGCCAGCCCCTCCCGCGTTGTGGTGAAGACGGAAGCGGGCGAGGTGACCGCCAGCCACATGGTGCTCGCCTGCAACGGCTATCTCGGCCGGCTGGAGCCCAAGGTGTCGGCCCGTGTCATGCCGATCAACAATTACATCATCGCCACGGAGCCGCTGGGGGCAGAGCGGGCGCAATCGCTGATCCGGGACGGCGTTGCGGTGGCGGACAGCAAGTTCGTCATCAATTATTTCCGCATGAGCGCCGATCACCGGCTGCTGTTCGGCGGCGGCGAGAATTACGGCTACCGTTTCCCCTCGGACATTGCGGCCTTCGTGCGCAAGCCCATGGCCAAGGTGTTTCCGCAGCTGGCGGACATCGGCATTGATTTCGGCTGGGGCGGCACGCTGGCCATCACGCCCAAGCGCATGCCCTTCTTCGCAAGGCTTTCGCCCAACGTGATTACCGCCTCGGGCTATTCCGGCCACGGGGTGGCGATGGCCTGCCTCGCGGGGCGGCTGATCGGCGAGGCCGTCAGCGGGCAGACGGGCCGCTTCGAGGTGTTCGAGCGGATCAAGGTGCCCTCCTTCCCCGGCGGCTCGCGCTTCCGCTTCCCGCTGCTGGTGCTGGCGATGACCTGGTTTTCCCTGCGCGACCGGCTGGGCTTCTGAACCATGCAGGCAGACGGCGGCGGACCCACCGGCAGTTACTGGGAAGACAGCGCTGCCGGTGCCGCCCCGTATGATCATGCGGATCCGGAGCTGGAAGAGGCACTGGCGGTGGATGTGGCCATCATCGGTGCGGGTTTCACCGGGCTTAACGCGGCCTTGCGGGCGCAGGCGCTGGGCGCTTCCACCGTGGTGCTGGACCGCCATCACGTGGGCTTCGGCGCCTCGGGCCGCAACGGCGGCTTCTGCTGCCTTGGCGGCTCCAAGCGCTCGCCCGAAGACATGGTGGAAAGCTATGGCGGGCGGGAGGCGGAGCGCTTTTCCCACATGCAGCGTGAGGCGATTGATCATGTTGCAGCGCTGCTGGACACGCATTCCATCCATGCGGACCGTTCCGGCAGTGGCGAGGTGGTGCTGGCGCACAAGCGCTCTGCCCTGAAGGCGCTGGAAGAGGAGGGCGCCTTCGTCAATGCCCGCTTCGGCCTCGGCACGCAGCTGCTGGATGAAACCGCACTGGAGGCGAGGGGGCTGAGGGCGTCGGGCACATATGGCGGGCTGTTCTATCCTCACGGCTTCGGCCTTCATCCGTTGAAATATGTGCGCGGCCTTGCAAGGGCGCTGCGTGCGGCGGGCCAGCCCATCTTTGCCCGCTCGCCGGTGACGGATATCCGGCCGGAGCTGGGCCGCTGGCGGCTGGATACGCCGAAGGGCACCGTCCATGCCCGCCGCGTGATCCTCGCCAGCAACGGCTATACGGACGAGAGCCTGCTGCCCTGGCTGGAAGGGCGGCTGCTGCCGGTGCTGTCCAATGTCATGGTCACCCGGCCGCTGACGGCTGTGGAGATGGTGACACAGGGCTGGACCAGCCCGGTGATGGCCTCCGATGCCCGCACGCTGCTGCATTACTTCCGCCTGCTGCCGGACGGGCGGATGCTGTTCGGCATGCGCGGCGGCATTTTCGGCACGGCTGGGGAAGAAGCAAGGCTGCGCCTTGCCATCCGTGAGGGGTTCGACCGGCTGTTTCCGGCGCTTGCCCATGTGGAGGCGACGCATCATTGGTCCGGGCGGGTGTGCCTGGCGCTGGATCTCAATCCCTATATCGGCCCCATACCGGCCATGCCCGGCGTCTTTGCAGCGCTCGCCTATCACGGCAACGGCGTCGCCATGGGCTCCTATGCCGGGTCGCTGGTGGCGGAACTGGCACTGGAGGCCCGCTCCCCCTGGCAGCTGCCGCAGCCGGTCCGCACGCCCCTGCGCCGCTTCCCGCTGCCCGCCCTGCGCCGCCACTACCTGCAGATGGCCTACTGGTGGTACGGGCTGAAGGACCGCTGGGGGTGAAGGGAGAGCAGGTCTATAGGGAAGGCCTGTTCACCAACCGCCATTGCCCCGGCCCGCTGCATGGCGTAAAAGGGCGGCCAGTTTCGATCCGATGTCGATCAGATTCCCGGCACAATTCCAAAACGGAGATGCGAGGCCCCATGGCGCGCCAGTTCATCTATCACATGCATGGCCTCAACAAGGCCTATAACGGCAAGAAGGTGCTCGACAACATTCACCTGTCGTTCTACCCGGATGCCAAGATCGGTATTCTCGGCCCCAACGGCGCCGGCAAGTCGACCCTGCTCAAGATCATGGCCGGTCTCGACAAGGACTATACCGGTGAGGCTTGGGCCGCTGAAGGTGCCAAGGTCGGCTATCTGCCGCAGGAGCCGAAGCTCGACGAGGGCAAGACCGTTCTGGAAAACGTGATGGAAGGCGTCGCCCACAAGCAGGCGATCGTCGACCGTTACAACGAGCTGATGATGAACTACTCGGACGAGACGGCCGAGGAAGGCGCGAAGCTGCAGGACATCATCGACGCGGAAGACCTGTGGAACCTTGAGAGCAAGGTCGAGATGGCGATGGAAGCCCTGCGCTGCCCGCCCTCCGACAGCCCGGTGGACAATCTTTCGGGCGGTGAGCGCCGCCGCGTGGCGCTGTGCAAGCTGCTGCTGAGCGAGCCGGACCTGCTGCTGCTCGACGAACCGACCAACCATCTGGACGCTGAAACCGTCCACTGGCTGGAGCGGCACCTGCGCGAGTTCAAGGGCTCCGTGCTGATCATCACCCACGACCGCTACTTCCTCGACAACGTCACGGGCTGGATCCTGGAGCTGGACCGCGGCCAGGGCATCCCCTACGAGGGCAACTACTCCGCCTATCTGGAGAAGAAGACCAAGCGCATGGAGCAGGAAGGCCGCGAGAACATGGCCCGCTCCAAGGCGATTGCGCGCGAGCGCGAGTGGATGGGCATGTCGCCGAAGGGCCGCCAGACCAAGTCCAAGGCGCGTATCCGCGCTTATGAGGATCTGGTGGCGGCGCAGGAAGGCCGTATGCCGACCATCGAGCAGATCCTCATTCCGGTGGGCGAGCGCCTTGGCGCCAACGTCATCGAGCTGAAGAACGTTTCCAAGGGCTTCGGCGACCGCCTGCTCATTGAGGACCTGTCCTTCAAGCTGCCGCGCGGCGGCATCGTCGGCATCATCGGGCCGAACGGTGCGGGCAAGACCACGCTGTTCAAGATGCTCACCGGTCAGGAAAAGCCGGACAGCGGTGAAGTCATCATCGGCGAGACCGTGCATCTGGGCTATGTGGACCAGTCGCGCGACAAGCTGGACCCGAACAAGACGGTCTGGGAAGAAATCTCCGACGGCAACGAGATCATTTATCTCGACGGCAAGGAAATCAACTCCCGCGCCTATTGCTCGTCCTTCAACTTCAAGGGCCCGGCCCAGCAGGCCAAGGTGGGCGATCTCTCCGGCGGTCAGCGCAACCGCGTGCACCTCGCCAAGGTGCTGAAGCAGGGCGCCAACGTCCTGCTGCTTGACGAGCCGACCAACGACCTCGACACCGAGACCCTGGCCGCCCTCGAAGACGCGCTGGAAAACTACGCCGGTTGCGCCGTGGTCATCTCGCACGACCGCATGTTCCTCGACCGTCTCGCCACCCACATGCTCGCCTTTGAAGGCAACAGCCATGTGGAATGGTTCGAGGGCAACTTCGAGGACTACGAGAAGGACAAGGTCCGCCGCCTCGGCGCCCACGCTGCCGACCCGAGCCGCATCAAGTACAAGCCGCTGACGCGCTGAGACTAATACCAGCTCTCGATGAGCTCGACTCATCGAGAGCTGGTTAAGCCCGTGCGGCGCTTGAGCATTTTCAAGGCGTGATGCGTCAGCATCGAAAGCCTTGGTGTAAAGTGGTTTCAAGCTGCGGTTTTGCAAAAAGGAAAATCCCCGGGCCGATGGTCCGGGGATTTTTGTTTTGGGGGCGTTAAGTGTGAAACGTGTCCAAAATTATGGACGTGAACAGCTCTGGCGGCCAGAATTCTGGACGTGACTTGATGTGGCTCGAAAGATCAGGCAGGATGTCCATAATTATGAACATAAAGCCCTTTGTGTTTATTCAAATGAACAAACAGGCGATCTCCATGCCGCGTCAGAGAAGCTATTCGAGGGGGACCCGCCAGGCGCTTGCGATGCTTGGCAAGCTGATCCGTGCCGGGCGCATCGAGCGCGGCATGACCGCACAGGAACTGGCGGAACGGGCCGGTATCAGCCGCACAACGCTCTCCAGCATCGAGAAGGGTGCAGCAGGGCCTGAAATCGGCATCGTCTTCGAGGTCGCTGCGCTCGCCGGGGTTCGCCTGTTTGACCCTGATGAGCATAGTCTGCAGAGGGAAAATGCCCGTCTTGACGAGAAACTGACCCTGCTGCCCAAGAGTGTGCGGCCCAAGGTGAAGGAGCCTGATGATGACTTCTAGGGCGGCAGCCAGCCAAGCCTTTGTCTGGATCTGGCTGCCGGGTGCAACGGAGCCGGTGGTGGCCGGCCGCCTCGATCAGGACGGCGGGCGCCTGTTCTTCACCTATGGCGCCAGCTACCGCGCCCGCAGGAATGCCGTTGCCATCTATGAGCCCGAACTGCCGCTGCAGGAAGGTGTGATTGCCCCTGCGCCGGGTCTGCAGATGGCCAGCTGCATTCGTGATGGCTCACCCGATGCCTGGGGACGACGGGTCATCATCAACAGGCTGACAGGCATGAAGCCAGATGCGGATGGGGTGCCTGAACTCAGCGAGCTGACCTTTCTCCTCCAGTCAGGATCAGACCGTATTGGCGCTCTGGATTTTCAGGCATCGGCCACCGAGTTTGTTCCAAGGCTTTCAGCAGGGGCCTCGCTTGATGAGCTGATGGAGGCGGCTGGCCTCATTGAAAAAGGCAGGCCACTGCCTCCTGCGCTCGATCAGGCGCTCCGGCATGGCACGTCGATCGGCGGGGCGCGGCCCAAGGCAATGATTGATGACGGGGCGAAGAAGCTCATCGCCAAATTCTCGGCCAGCAACGATACCTACAGCGTTGTGAAAGGCGAGTTCATTGCGATGACCCTGGCAAGAGCCTGCGGCTTGAATGCAGCGCCGGTCTCGCTGACCCGTGCCGCCCACAAGGACGTATTGCTGATCGAGCGCTTCGACAGGACCCCGGCGAAAGATGGCTGGACGAGGCATGCCATGGTTTCGGGCCTGACGATGCTGGGCCTTGATGAGATGATGGCCCGCTATGCGTCCTATGAAGACCTTGCCGAACTGATCCGTCATCGCTTTACAGATCCAAAAGCCACGCTTCGGGAACTCTACGGGCGGATGTGCTTCAATGTGCTGTGCGGCAACACGGACGACCACGCCCGCAATCATGCCGCCTTCTGGGATGGCAGAATGCTGACCCTGACACCGGCCTATGACATTTGTCCGCAAGGGCGCACGGGCAACGAAGCCTCGCAGGCCATGCTGATCAAGGGCGATGCGCGTGCCAGCACGCTGGCCACAGCTCAGGACTTTCATCTCAAGCCAGCGGAGGCGGCGGCGCTGATCGAACAGCAGATCAACACTATCGCCGGGAACTGGCAGACAGCCTGCGCTGAGGCTGAACTCAGCCCCGTTGATCAGAGGCTGTTTGCGGGACGCCAGTTTCTCAACAGCTACGCATTGGAGGGTCTGGAGGGCCACAAGGCGCTGCGGGAGGCATTCCTGGCCGCGCGGGAGATGCTGCTCGCAGGCAAGGCTTTCTGAACTGGCTTCGCCGGAAGGGGGCGGCCCTGCTACTGTGGATCCTGTCCCTGGCCGCCGGCTTCTGCCGCTGCAAGCCCTGCATGGGCGCCGGCGGCAGCGCTGGCGATCTGGGCCGGAGTGGGGGCGGGCAGCAGGTTGCCGCCTGCATCGGCGACGCGGACGGTGACCTCCCGGTGCGCGAAGCGGATGCCGTTTTTCTCGAACAGGTCCTGCAGCCCGGCATAGACCACCTTGCGCAGCTCGAACTGCTTGCCGGGTTTTGACATGAACTTCACCCGTGCAATCATGGCGCTGTCCTCCATGGAGAGGATGCCCTGCGACTTCAGCGGATCGAGGAACATCGGCCCGTAATAGGGATCATCCAGCAGTTCCTGGCCGAATTTCTTGATGATCTTGCGCATCTTCTCGGTGTCCGTGTCATAGGTGACGCGGAAGGCGAGCTTCATGATGGCCCAGTCGCGCGAGTAATTCTGCACGTGCTTGATTTCGCCGAAGGGCACGGTCGTCAGCGCGCCGCGGTGGTGGCGCAGCTGCATGGAGCGGATGGAGATTTTCTCCACGGTGCCCTTGGCACTGCCGATGTCGATGTACTCGCCTTTGCGGAAGGCGTCATCGATCAGGTAGAAGGCTCCGGAGAAGATGTCCCGGATCAGCGTCTGCGCGCCGAAGCCGATGGCAAGACCGACAACACCGGCGCCGGCGAACAGCGGGGCAATGTCGATGCCGATCTGCGACAGGATCAGCATGCCCGAGATCACCACGATGGTGATCAGCAGGAAGTTGCGGAAGATCGGCAGCAGGGTGGAGAGGCGGCTGTCGCCGGTGCCGCCTATCTCCATTTCTCCGGGCGCGTGGGTGGACGCATCCGGGCGCTGGAGGTCCCGCCGCACCGCCTGCGCAACGGCGATTTCCACCGCCTGATAGGCCATGTAGCCAAGGAAGCCGACGATGGCGACTTCCACAAGATTGCCGAGGATGGAGCTTTGGTCGTGGATCGAGATGCCCCAGACCTTGAGCAGCAGCCAGGCGGAGAAGACGAGGGTGAGGATGGCCGCGCCATGGTCGAAAAGCGCGCGGTAGGGGGCGCGGGCGGCCTCTGCCTCCAGCGCTTCGGCTTCGGCCTGTGAGGCATTGGCGGTGGTGTCTGGGGCTTCTCCGGCCGCTGTCTCGGCGCGGGCAAGGTCATCCATCAGCACGGCCTTGGCCCTGCGCGTGTCGAGGCGCGGCAGCAGCCGGTCGATCAGCAGCATCAGCACGGCCTGCAGCAGCAGCGCGGCCACCAGCACCAGCACCGGCGCGCTGACAAGGCCGGTGGCAAAAGGCCGGTCGAGGAGGATGCGGAAGCTGGCCGTGCCGAAGGCGAAGAGGAAATACAGGATCGCCATCACGTGCCAGATGCTGGCGATGAAGTGGAGGGCGGGGTGCACTGCGCTTTCGTCCGGCGCTCCGCCCATGATGGCTTTGCCGACGCTCTTGCGCCAGACAATGGCAATGGTGGAGAGAATGCAGGTCGACAGGGCGGCGGAAAAGACAAGCGCCACCTTGTGCGCACTGGCCTCCAGCCCGAGGGCGCGCATCCAGATGGAGAGCGAGATGACGAAGGCCGAGAGGCCGAGCCCGGTGACCAGCGCCGTGTTGAGCCTTGCGGCGGACTGATCGTCAAAGGCCAGCATGCGGCAGGACGGGGTGTCCGGCGCAATGATGTTGAACAGGATCAGCCGGATCAGGCTCCAGGCGGTGAAGCCCAGAATGCCGGTCTGCACGGTCACCCGGGAGGCATGGAGATCCTCATGCAGCAGCACGGCCACCAGCCAGGCGGTGATCAGGAAGACAGCCAGTTCCAGCAGCATCACCGTGCCGCGCCCGAGCAGGAAGGCGACCTTGCCCGCGCGGGTTTCGGGTGCCGGGGGAAAGCGGTGGAGATAAACCGCCTCTGCCCAGCGGCGGAACAGGGCCTGCACGGCTATGCCCGCAACCAGCGCTGCTGCCAATAGGGCAAAGGCGGACCAGAGCCAGTCCAGCGAGCCATCCGGCGACATGGCGCGGAGCGTTGCCGCCATTTTTCCCGGCAGGGTGGGCAGTTCTGCGGCCAGCTGCTGCAGCGCGCCGCGCAGCTGGAAACTCTCCTGCATCGCGTCATTCATGGCGATGGCTGCCGCGCTGCTGCCTGTTGCCGTGTCTTGGGCTGAGGCGGGGCCTGAAGCTGCGGCGCCGGTGAGGGCGCCAGCCAGGCTCACGCACGGGATCATGCTGGAGAAGCGGTGCACTGCCGCTGTCAACCCGTGTCCAACTTTGTCCGCAAACGCCATCATTCCACGCCCCCAGTCCCTACAGGCTGCCCCAGCATGCCGTTGGGGACGCATGGTAATGCCAGAGTGTTTACGTCTGCTGTCTTTTTGAAGGCCTGCCGCAGCCGAGGGCTGTTGCTGCGGCAGGCGGTGTCTCAACTTGTGGGCTTGGCGGGTGCCGTGGCTCCCGGCACCCATTGCAGGTTGGCCGGCCAGCTGTAGACGGTCTTGCTGTCATTCCAGCTGCCGGCGGTATTCAGGCAGCCGCCTGTCTCGACCTGGCCGTTCTTCACCCAGATGTAAGCGCCTGGACCGGCGCCGGTGAACTGCATCTGTGTCCACTCCGTCAGGTCCGGCAGGAAGCCGCCGTAGGCGCCTCCCGGGCTTCCGGCCGTGTTGGCGGAAGGCTCATAAACCCAGTTGCCGATGCGGATCGCCCCCAGCGCGCCGCTGCCTGACCCGATGCCGAACTGATAGGTGCCGCTGGAGGGCTGATTGCTGCCGCCGCCCGGATTGTCCGTGTAGCCATAGGCCATGCTGTCGGCGAGGACCGAGACGGTCACCGGCTGGGTGGGGTCCGCCTGGATGAGCACCTTCAGATTGCTGTCCGCGTAAGGGTAGCCATAGGAATTGGTGCCGTTGTGGACCGCCTGCGCATAGAGGTTGCCATTGCCGCCGGCGAAAGGCGTCTGGCCCGGAAACTGGCTGGAGTTGTTGGGCCCTGTGGGGGTGAAATAGCCCTCGTTGAAGCCGATCATCAGGTTGCGGAACACCGAGTTGCTGATGATCTGGGAGGCGGGCTGGCCGGATGGGTCATTCTTTGACGTGCGGTTCTGCGGCACGACGTGGCCATTGAATATGACCGTGCCGCCATCGCAGCGGTAGATGATCGAACTGCTGAGGTTGATCGCCGTCAGCTCGAATGTGTCACCCTGGTCACCCTTGAGGGAGAGGATCACGCCGGTTTTCGGATCGGCTGCCTGGAAGTTGCCGGTGAAGGTCTCGGGAGAACCGCCGGGCGGGGTGTCGGAAACGATGGTGACGGGGGCATTGGCCTTGACGAGGCTCACCACGTAGGGGGTCATGTCGGGATATGCTGAGGGTATGATGGTGGGCCCGATCACCAGCTGCTGGCCGGAAACCGTGGTGATCACCGCGCCCTGTCCATGTTTCGTCAGCACCGAATTCTTCATGGTGTTGATGAGGGTAGGGGTCATCGGGTCCTTGTAGCCGAGCGAGAAGCTGCCCCCTCCGGCCTCCGTGCCCGCAATGGCGAGCGGCAGGCCGAGCAGATCCACATTCGACATGTTGATCCAGAGGTTGTCCCCCGCCGTCAGGCAGCTGAACTCGATCCAGCCGTAGTAGAAGCCGCCGGTCGGGGTGGGCGGATTGGGGAACGGGCCAAGCCCCGCATAGAGCCGTCCGGATTTGATGGTGGTGAAGCTGATGGCGGCGTTCGTGATCTGCGACAGGGACGTAACCGCGCCAAGCGTGATGCCGGTCAGACCTGTGACGTCCTCGCCGGTCAGCAGGATGTAGATATCTTCGTCTGGGGCCGTTGGCTTCCCGCGCAGATTGACGAGATTCAGGGTGACGCTGCTGGTGCTCATTCGGATCTCCTTGGAGGGTCTGTTCCTCCTCCGGCAGGACGCAATGCGGCCGAGATTGTGCGCCTTCGCCGTGCAATTTGCGTGATACTCACTTCACGCCAATTCATTGGCCGCTCCCGCCTGCATGCGCTAAGTATCCGGCCTTGGGTGAAGCCGGAAAACTTGAGGGGCAAGGCGTCATGAGTGTGGAGACAGGTGAGGCCGGGCATGCGGCGCTTGAGGAGAGGCTAGCGCGGCTGCAGCGCGTTCCTGCGCGCAAGATTTCCGGCAAGACGGCCGAAGTGCTGCGAACGGCGAAGAAGTCGGATTTTGCGACGGAAACCTGCGCGGCGCTGGATCTTGGCTTTGACGGCATCGAAGGCGACCGGCATGGCGGACGCACCCGGCGCTCGGGCGGGCGCGAGCCCTGGTATCCCCGCGGCACGGTGATGGTGAACGAGCGTCAGCTGTCCATCCTGTCGGTTGAGGAATTGGCGCTGATTGCCTCGCGGATGGAACTGGATGCGCTGCCCGCCGGCTGGATCGGCGGCAATGTGGTGACGCAAGGCATCCCCAGCCTCAGCCTGCTGCCGCCGGGCACCCGGCTCGTGTTTGAGAGCGGGGCTGTTTTGCGGGTGGATGGCTACAATTCACCCTGCCGGGCGGCTGGCCGGAAGATTGCGGAGCATGTGCCGGAGCGCGAAGGGCTCGATCTGCTGTTCCCGAAGACCGCGCAATATCTGCGCGGCCTTGTCGCTTTCGTCGAACTGCCGGGGCGCGTCCTGCCGGGCGATGCCATTACGGCGCATCTGCCGGAGCACTGGATCTATCCGGGCTGATTGGGGGGAAGGGGTTACTCCCCTTTCTCCAGGTGCTCGAAGCGCAGGCCGATGGCACTGCCTTGCGGGAAGCCTTCCCAGTAGGTGTGGTCCGCGTTGGGCTTGCCATCCGCATTCATCGACCAGACGCCATCCTCCGCATAGGGCAGGAGCTTGAGGTATTTGCCCTCGTCCGTCTTGCTCTTGAGGTTGATGTTGAGGAAGGCGGTGGTGAAGTGCTGGAGGATGTTGTTCATCCGCACGCTGTCCCACACCGGATCGGCATAATGCTGGAACGGTGGGAAGCCGATGGCCTCGCTGAAGGCGTAGCTTTCTGCGGGGGCAGGCATCGGGGCGGCGGCATTGTGGCCCGCATTGACGAAGGTCAGCAGATAGCGGTCGGTGCCCTTGGCCTCCTGCCAGATCTTGCGGATGCCGTCGCTGTAGCCGGAAATCTCGTCCTGATTGCCGCCCACGATCAGGGCCGGAACGCGCAGGCCGCCAAGACCGTCGGCATTCATGGCATTGGATTTGCGCGCCCAGGGGCCGACGGAGACAATGGCCTTGAGGCGCGGATCGACCAGCGCTTCATGGCTCTCGCTTCCGGCGAGATGGCGCTCAAGGAACGCGCCCTTGCCATCAGCCCATGAAGCCTCGCGGGCAAAATCGGCAAGGCCTGCACCGCCCGAAATCAGCGTGCCGTAACCGCCCATGGAATAGCCGATGAGGCCGGTCCGCTCGGTGGACAGAAGCCCCTCCAGCGGGCCGCCCGGCGTCTTGCCCAGCTCATCCATGGCATTGAGCACGAACATCTGGTCCAGCGGACGGTTGACCAGTGTCGAGATGAAAGCGGCCCTGTTGTCATAGGTGGATTCGGTGTGGTCGATGGAGGCAACGACAAAGCCCTTGCTGGCAAGGTTCTCCGCCAGCGGACTCATCAGGAAGCGGTTGCCCGGATAGCCGTGGGAGATGATGACCAGCGGATAGGGCGCGCCGCTCAGGTCCGGTTCGGCGGCGCGCGAGGCGCGGCCGCTGAGTTCGATCATCGTGCTGCCGTCCCGCATCATCGCCTTGAGCGGGGTGGGCTTTGCATCGGCGGCAGCCGGATAAAACACCTCGACCGTCAGCGGCCTGTCATAGAGGACAGGCTCCTTGCCAGGTTCCGAGTTCAGCACATCGATCTGACCCGGATTGGTCAGCTCGATGGTCGTCACGCCAACCCCATAGCTTCCATAGGCCGCAAGCACGGGGGCATCGGGGCGGATGGTATCTATTCTGTTTTCGGCCATTGCAGATCCAGGGGGGACAGCGAGGGAGAGAAGCAGCGGGGCCACTGCCAGCAAGTGCCTGATTTTCATGATGACCTCGAAGGAAATGCAAGCGTGAAAGTGTTCCGGATGCAACTTGTGCCGGGATAGTGCGGCCTCATTGTGCCCGTCCTGTGGCAACGAAAAGGCCGGGCCACGGGGACCCGGCCTTTTCAGCCAGAACGCTTGTTCTGTCCGTCAGGCGGCGCGGACGCCGCTGAGGAAACTTTCCACCTCGGTGCGAAGCGCCAGCGCGTCGCGCGTCACCGCTGCTGCGGCTTGTTCCACACTGGTGGCGGCGCCGCGGGTTTCGCTGGCCGCGTGGGAGACTTCGAGGATGTTGTCCGTCACATCCTGCGTCCCGCGCGAGGCCTGCTCGACGTTGCGGGCGATTTCGCTGGTGGCGGCGCCCTGTTCCTCGACGGATGCCGAGATGGCCGCTGCAATGTGGTTCATCTCTTCCACCGTCTTGCCGATGGATTGCACCGCGTCCACGGCCACCCGCGTTTCCGACTGGATGGCCGAAATCTGCGTGGTGATTTCCTCGGTTGCCTTGGAGGTCTGCGAGGCCAGTTCCTTCACCTCGGCCGCCACGACGGCAAAGCCCCTGCCTGCTTCACCGGCGCGCGCCGCCTCGATGGTGGCGTTGAGGGCAAGGAGGTTGGTCTGCTCGGCGATGGCGCGGATGAGGTCCACCACTTCGCCAATCTTGTTGGCTGCGTTGGCAAGGCCCTGAATCTGGCCGTCCGTGCGCCGGGCCTCATCCACCGCCTGCATGGCGATCTGGGAGGAACGGGAAACCTGCGACGCAATTTCGGAGATGGAAGAACTCAGCTCTTCCGTTGCGGAGGCAACCGTCTGCACATTGGCAGCGGCCTGCTGGGCAGCGGAGGCAACGGCGGTCGAGCTGGAGTTGGTGCCTTCGGCAATGCGGGCCATGTTGCGGGCGCTGCCTTCCATGCCGGAGGCGGACTGGGTAACCGCCTGCAGAAGCGCTGCGGCACTCGCATCGAAGCTGCGGGTCAGTTCCTCGATATGCAGGGCACGTGCCTCACGCTGGGTCTGTTCTGCCGCCTGCGACTGAGCCAGATCACGGGCGCGGATCATCGTGTCGCGGAAGATTTCCGTGGCCTCCGCCATATGGCCGATCTCGTCCTTGCGGCCGGTGCCGGGGATGGTAACGGTCATGTTGCCGTCGGCCAGCTGCCGGGTGACGCTGGTGATGGCCTCCAGCGGGCGGGTGATGCTGTTGGAGAGCACGAATGTGCCTGCGGCAATCGCCAGGATCAGCGGCACCATCCACATCAGCATCGTGAAGAGTTCCGAATAGAAGGCGGCGCTGATGTCGTCGATGTAGAGCGCGGATGTGATGGCCCACTGCCACGGGTCATAGTTCATGGTGTAGGCAAGCTTGGGAGCTGCCACCGTCTCGTTCAGGCGGGGAAACAGGAATTCGGAGAAGCCGCCGCCCTTGCGTCCTGCTTCGATTTCGCCCTGGACAAAGAGATTGCCGGCAGGGTCCTTGGAGTTCCACAGGTTCTTGCCTTCGACGGATGCGCTCGGATGCGCCAGAATGAGGCCCTGATTGGCCGGGCTGGCATCGATGGCGAGGAAATAGTCATTGCCGTTGAAGCGCATGGTGCGCAGCACGGCCTTTGCATTGGCCTGGGCCGTTTCAAGCGGCACACCGGCTGCCTTGGCTTCCTCGGCAATGGCCTTCACGACGCTCTGTGCCGTCTCCACCTGTGAGCGGATCAGATCGCGCCGGTCTTCGAGCATCGTGCTGCGCAGTGAAAAAATCTGTATTAGCCCGGTCAGCAAAACGGCACTGAGTGCCATCAGCGACAAAACGAGCATCTTCTGCTTGATCGTCATTCGTCCGCCCCTCGCGTGAAAGTGTTACGGATCAAAACATCAGAATCTTTACATGAAATTAATTGGAAGCTTTGTTGTGGTTCGGAGTTTTGTTTTTAAAGTTTGAAAAATACGCAGAGTTATTTTTGTTTCCGGCGCTTTCTTTGAAGTATTTAGATTGATTTGAGTGAGGGGTAGGCTGCATTCTTTTTATTTGCATGCAAACGAAAAAGATCACTGTCAGTCCTGTTGACGTGTCTCTCCATGAGCTGCGCGGACGGGTGCCGCTGCGTCTGGAAAAATACCGATGATGGTGGCTTCTGGCAGTTCCGTGTCTTGAAGCTGTGCTTGCCTTGCGGGTTATGCGCAAGTTGTTCCGTAGCGCTCTTCTGTGCCGAGGCTCTGGCCCAGCGTGAAGAATCCCTGTTAGATCGTCGTCCGGAATGCGTCAAAGGGCGCGCCGGACTGTCCGGATTCTGCCGGTGCAGCGGAGATAACAGACAAGGGGGACTGATTTGCTGCCGATCCATCACATGATTTCCGGCGGGCCGCGTCCCGTGGCGCCGTTTTCTCATGCCGTCGAGGCCGATGGCTGGGTGTTCATCACCGGGCAGATGCCGACAGATCCGGCTGCCCCGGATGCGCCGCTGCCGGAGGGGATTGCCGCCCAGACGGCGCGGGTGATGGAGAACCTGAAGCTGGTTCTGGCGGGCGTGGGGCTCGGGCTGGAGCATGTGACCATGGCCCGCGTCTATCTGACGGACTTCCACCGTGATTATGCGCTGATGAACGAGACCTACAGCAGTTATTTCGCGCCGGGCAAGCTGCCCGCACGCACCTGCATCGGCGTCACCGGTCTCGCGGTTCATGCGCTGGTGGAAATCGATCTCGTCGCGCGGCGGCCGTGAAGCGTCAGTTCCCGGGCTCTTGATATGAGGCGGGGCTCACTCCCCGTCTGCTTCGGTGATGCGCAGGCCGGAGCCCCAGTCTGCGAGCTGGTCATTGATATCATCCAGCACGAAATGCCGGGCCGAGTCCCGGTCGTAGCCTTCGGCAAGCAGGGTGTCATATTCGGTAGCGGTGTGGCGGATGTGGGAGGTCAGGGCCTGCTGCACGGCAATGGATGGCGGCAGGTGGCGCAGATGTCCGGCCATGGCACCGAACAGAACGGCCTGTGCATCAAACAAGGGAATGCGCGGGGCCAGCTGGCGCAGCGCCTTGCGCATGTCTTTCTGCCGGCGCGTGCCTCCGGTCCGGGGCACCGCAGGTTCGGTTTCATCCGGCACCGGCCGTGTCTCCTGATCCTCAGTTCAGAGGCAGGGATACCACACCTTGCCGGGCTGCGGGCTGATGATAGTCCGCGTGTTCCAGCCATGCGGCTGCTTCTCTGGCGGGCATGGGCCGGGCGATCAGGTAGCCCTGGATATACCGGCAGCCAAGGCTGTGCAGCCGGTCGCGCTGGGCTTCGGTCTCGATGCCTTCCACCACACAATCCAAGGACATGGAGCGGCACAGGGCAATGATCGACGAGACGATGCCGTGGCCGCTCGGGTCATTGATGCCTGACACGAAACTCTTGTCGATCTTCACCCGGTCGATCGGCAGCCGGTGCAGATAGCCAAGGCTCGAATAGCCGGTGCCGAAATCATCGAGAGCCAGCCTTGCGCCTGTCTGGCGCAGCAGGCGCATGGACTGCTCGGCGCTCTCGTAGCTGCGCATCACCGCCGTTTCCGTGATCTCGAATATCAGCCGGTGCGGCTGGATGCTGCTGCGCCCCAGCAGGGCGAGCAAGGTGAGCACCGTTTCCTTGCTGGTGATGTCGTGGGCCGACAGGTTGAAGGACAGGGAGAGATGCGGCGGCAATTGGCTCATCGCCGCCAGCGCCTTGCCAAAAAGCGAGATGGTGAGGCGCCGCATCAGGCCGGAGCGCTCCGCCTGCGGGATGAACTGATCCGGCGGGACCTGACCGAGAAGGGGGCTGTGCCAGCGGGCAAGCGCTTCAAAACCGGTGATGCTGCCTTTCTGCAGGTCGAGGATCGGCTGCAGATAGACCTCGAATTCCTCTTCAAGATCTGCGCCTTGCAGGGCGCTCTCGATTGCCCGGTCAGAGCGGATCTGCCTTTCGTGCTCCACGGAATAAAGTGTCGCCTGACCGCGCCGTCCGGTCTTGGAGTTGTAAAGCGCGTAGTCAGAACGGTCGAACAGTTCGTGGACCGTGCGCCCGGCATCCGGGAAAACCGCGAGGCCGCAGGAGCAGCCAATCCGGACGAAAATTCCCTCAATTTCATAAGGAGTTGCGATGATGTCGCAGATCGATTGGCCAAGCGCCTCCAGATCCTCAGCCGGAGCCTCGATGATCATGCCGAACTCGTCGCCGCCCAGGCGGCTGATCTGAAGCCGGGTGCCGCTGCTGACCAGTCCCTTCAGCCGGTCACCCGCTTCTGCGAGCAGAAGGTCGCCAAAATGGTGGTCATAGGTGTCGTTCACCGGCTTGAACCGGTCAAGGTCAAGGACGCCGACAGCAAAGCTGGTGTGCGTTGAGGAGGCGTCCTGGATGCGCTTTTGCAGGGCAGAAAAGAAATGGCGGCGGTTCGGCAGGCCGGTGAGCACATCCGTATGGGCGAGGATGGCGTTTTCCTCGCTCAGCCGCTCGGTCTCCTGCTGCTTCTGCGCCAGTGCCCGCTGCGCCTGGATCACGTTCGTGAAGGCCTTGTGGCCATTGAACAGCACCTGGATCAGCACAAGGCTGACGAGGAAAATATTCATCGAGATGGCGTGAAAGACCGTCAGATCAAGGCGGCTGTAGTAGACAATGTAGGGCACTGTCACCAGCGCCATCACCAGAAGCGCAGCCTGAGGCAGGTTCATCAGGCAGAAGATGCAGCCGACCACCGTGATGGCGATGAAGAGGGCGACATGCCCGCGCTCCAGCGGTCCGCCATAGCTGTCGAGCGCCAGCGACCAGGTCACATATGCAAGCGCCAGAACGCCACTCAGAAAGAGGGTCCGGCGCAGCTGGTAAAGGGCTTCCTCCGGAGACACGGCATCAGCAGACCGGCGCAGCCAGGCCACGGCCCGCACCGAACAGATGATGAAAAGCGGCAGGAGCAGCCAGATCGTCAGATAGTCCGGGGCCAGACCGTAATGTGTAAAAGACACGGCGCCCGCGTTGACCATCAGCAAGGCATAGAGAAGCGGCACCTGCCGGCGCAGTTCCCTGAACTGAGCCAGAAGGATTTCCGGTTGCTGGCCTGACAAAGTCATCCAGTCAAGAAATCGGCGCATCGTTGTCACTCTTCGAACTCTCCTCTTCTACAGAGTATGAGGTCAAAGTAATAACCTGCATTTAACATGCCCTAGCGTTTTTTGCGATGATCTCGCAAGGGTACATTCATCTCCGGTGGCGGCATTTCTTTAGAATTGTTGAGTTCCACCGTGATCTTTCCATCGCCGGAAAAGAAGGGGCAGGCTTCGTTGCTGCCGGTTTTCTTCGCACTGCAGCAATTCGCGAACTTTCTGGGGAAGTGCAATGTCGTCAAGGAGTTCGGGGGGCAAGTCACGCAGTTGCGGGTGGCACCCACGCCTGCCGGCCGGACGCGTGATGTGCCTTGCAGCAAAAACGGCAAGGGTGCTGGCAAACTGGAAAGCGCGATCGAGGAACATGGCTGACTCTATAAAGAAAGTTTTTTCTTTCTAAATTAGATTCCGGAATATGAAAAGTGAAATCTTTTTATATGGCCGGTCCCGTGCTATGTTCAGCCCATGTCAGACAGAACCCGCACCCGTATTCTCAACGCCCTGAAGGCTGGCGGCCCGCAGACTGCGGCGGAACTCGCCGCATCGCTCTCCGTCACGCCTGTTGCCGTGCGCCAGCATCTGGACGGGCTGCTGCAGGAGGAACTGGTTGACTTCGAGGACATGAAGGGGGCCGTGGGCCGTCCGCGCCGCGTCTGGGCGCTGAGTGCTGCCGGCCATGCCCGTTTTCCGGACAACCATTCGGCCCTGATCCTGTCGCTGCTCTCCGGCCTACGGGAGCTTTACGGCGCGCAAGGGGTAGAGGACCTGATTGCCTTCCGCGAGAAGGAAATGCAGGTGGCTTACGAAAAGGAACTGGCTGGAGCTTCAGCGCTGTCCGACCGGTTGTCCTGTCTTGCGGATCTGCGCAACCGGGAGGGCTATATGGCCGAAGTCGAGCGGGACGCGGACGGCAGCTGGCTCTTTATCGAGAACCACTGTTCCATCTGCGCGGCGGCGTCCGTTTGTCAGGGGCTTTGCCGGTCGGAACTGTCGCTTTTTGCCAGTGTCCTCGGGCCGCAGGCCGAAATCGAGCGCTGCGAGCATCTGCTGTCCGGCGGACGGCGTTGTGTCTATCGCATTCGCGAGCGGGCTGCTGCCTGAGGGAGTGCCCTAGCTAATTTCCAGCGGCGTTGCAGCCACGCCAAGCCCGCTGAGTGTGACCGCCAGTGTATCCCGCAGGATCTCGAAATCCTTCCGCCGCGGGGATGTGCGCCGCCAGGCAAGGCCCACCATGCGGGCAGGCTGGGGATCCTGAAAGCGCAGCAGGGCAACGCGGTCGTCGCGCACCTCCACATCGGCGCAGATTTCCGGCAGCAGGGTGACGCCATAACCGGCGGCGACCATCTGCATCACCGTGGCAAGGCTGGTCGCCCCCAGAGAGGACCGGCGGCCCGAGGTGACGATCTGGCAGTAGTTGAGCGCCTGGTCGCGCAGGCAATGCCCTTCCTCCAGCAGCAGCAGTTCCTCCTGGCGGATCTCGTCAATGCCGATCCGCCGCCGCTCGTCGAGATCGGGCGTGTTATGCACCGCCAGAAGGAAGCGGTCTTCAAAGAGGGGCAGGGTGGTCAGTTCCGGCTGGCCGAGGGGCAGCGCGGCGATGATGGCGTCCAGTTCTCCGGCCATCAATTCCTGCACCAGCACGTCCGTCAGGGTTTCGCGCAGGGTCAGCCGCAGGTCCGGATGGCCGCTCTGCAGCTTGGGCAGGACGCGGGGCAGAAGATAGGGCGCGATCGAAGGGATGATGCCAAGACGCAGCGGCCCGGTGAGCGGCTGGCCCCGGTGGCGGGCGTAGTCCATCAGATCGCGCACATCGGCGAGGATGCGCCGCCCGCGCCTGACCACTTCCTCGCCCTCCGGCGTCAGCCGGGCAAGGCCGGAGCGCCGCTCGACCAGCATGACGCCCAGGCTTTCCTCCAGCTCCTTGATCTGCATGGACAGGGCAGGCTGTGTGACGGCGACAGCCTCCGCCGCCTTGCGGAAATGCAGGTGGGTGGCGAGGGCGTCGAGATAGCGAAGCTGGCGGAGTGAGATCATGTGATCAGTTTATCTTATTTAAAAGCCGAATCAATCCTATTGGACCTGATGTCCGATTTCCGCCAGCATGGCTCTGTGAGTAGTTTCCAGCTACTGGTGCCAGACTGGGCGGTTCTTTTGGGGCCGCCCATTTTTTTATTTGATCAATAAATTACGCTACGTAATTTCCCTCCGGTGCCCCGTTTGGCAAGCTTCGCGCAAGCTTCGCAGGCTGGTGTGATCGGGTGGCTTTGGTTCTCTTGAGCTTCAAATTGTTGAAGTAACAAAGAAAAATGAGTTGATTAAAATTTTAAACGATAGTTGGTAAAACATACTTAGAGAATACGTTTTGGCGTTACTCTTATCTTCAAGAATCGCTATTAGAGTGCTGGCGTGTCCTCGAATGTGGGTTGAGAGATGACAGAAGCGTTGCAGACGGAGCTTGTGAATTTTGGCGGACTATCGTCCGAAGCCAGCGCAGACCGGAAGGCGGAACTCGCCCGTCATGTTGCCGTACTCTTCTCTCTGACCTCAGACAAATGCTCCGACGAACAGGTCGACATATATGACTCGGTCCTGTTGCGGCTGGTGAACATGGTGGAAGTGGAGGTCCGGCGCTTCGTGGCCGAGCGGCTGGCCGAACTTCGCCGGGGCCCCGAGCGCACCATCCGCCAGCTGGCTGGCGATGAGATCGAAGTCGCCGAAACTCTGCTGCGCCGTTCCAGTGTGCTGAAGGATCCCGAACTCGCCGGGATTGCCGATGTCAACAGCAATGCCCACCGCCTTGCCATCGCCCAGCGTGAAGTTCTGTCCGAGGAAGTCACCGACGTTCTGGTCCGCCGCGGTGACATCCGCGTCAAGCGCCGTGTCGCCGCCAACCCGGGGGCCGCGTTCTCGCTGGAAGGGTTCGAGGGGCTGCTGGATGCTGCGGCTGAGGACCATGCCCTGCAGCTGGCGCTGAGCGAGCGCCGCGATCTTGCCGATGCGCATATCGCCCGGCTGGTGGAAGTGGCCACCGAATCCGTCCGGCAGAAGCTGGTGATTGCCGGTGCGCTGGCCGATGCGGAGCAGCTGCCGCAGGCCGCCCGCATTGCCGAACAGCGCATGTCGAATGACTACTGGCTGAGCCGTTACGACTTTGAAGCGGCGCGCACCCGGGTGCTGACCCTGATGCGCGACGGGCGCCTCAACGAGAGCAGCCTGCGCTGGCTGGCAGCCGATGACCGGTTTGCCGAAGCGGTGGTGGCTTTCGCCTCCCTGACCAAGGTCAGCGTCACCGAGGCCAGCAACTGGATGGTCCGCCTTGACGTGGAGCCTTTCCTCATCGTGGCCAAGGCCAACAATCTGTCGTCACTGACGGTGGCGACCCTGCTGAAGGTCGGCCCCTGGCGCCACCGGCTCACGGTTCAGGCCCGCGCGCAGGCGCTGGCGCGCTTCGACGCCATGCGGGTTGAGGACGCCCGTCAGCGCTTTGCCCTGCGGTCCGATCTTCCTGCAGACTGAGTTTCTACAGCGCCTCAAGCTGACCTGGCCCGGCTCGAAAGAGATCCGGGCCTTTTTTCAAGGATTTGGCGGAAGAGCCAAAGCTTGAGCACGGACGTGACCCGTGCCCGCATCAAGCCGTTTGCGGGGCAGAATAACGAGTCGCCAGAATCACTTGGCCGGGGCGGCTGATGCTCTGAGTCCGGTGCTTCATTTTATCCCTCACATGAAGCCTTTCTTCACCTTGTGCCGGAACATGAGGCGCCTCAGGGCTTGCACGTACGTCTGGCGTGGTATAAAGATATCTTTATATGAAGAAGCGCCGGTTGCGGCGGTATGGTGTGGACGGCATGAGCGGCGATCAGCATCTCTCCATCGAAGACCTGTTGTCGGGCCTGCGGGCGGCCGGTGAGCCGAGCCGTCTGCGGCTTCTGGCGCTGCTTGCCCGCAGCGAGCTGACGGTGAAGGATGCGACGGCAATTCTCGGCCAGAGCCAGCCGCGCATCTCCCGGCATCTGAAACTGTTGGCAGAGGCAGGCCTCGTGCGTCGCTATCCGGAAGGTTCCTGGGTGTTCTACCGGCTGGCGGAAGACGCTGCCGGGGATCTGGCCCGTGATCTTGTCGCCCGGCTCACGCCTTCCGATGATGTGCTGGAAGCCGATGCGGCCCGCTTTGACGGCCTGCGCAAGGCCAAGGCGGAAGAGGCGGCGGCCTATTTCGCGGCCAAGGCGCAGGTGTGGGATCAGGAGCGCTCGCTGCATGTGGCCGAGCGCGATGTGGAAGCAGCGATGCTCCGGGCGCTGGGCAACAAGCCGTTCCAGTCTTTCCTTGACCTTGGCACCGGCACCGGCCGTCTGCTCGAGCTGTTTGCCCCGCTTTACACCACGGCGCTGGGCGTCGATGCCTCGCATGACATGCTGGCCGTCGCCCGCGCCAATCTGGCAGGGCAGGGGCTGACACAGGCGCAGGTGCGCCATGGCGATATCTACGCCCTCAATGTGCCGCCGGCTTCCTTTGATGTGGTGGCGGTGCACCAGGTGCTGCATTTCCTGGACGATCCGGCCCGTGCCCTGGCGGAGGCTGCCCGTGCGCTGCGCCCCGGCGGGCGGTTGATGATCGTCGATTTTGCCCCGCATGAGCTTGAGTTCCTGCGCGAGGAGCATGCCCACCGCCGTCTCGGCTTCTCCCGCGAGCAGATGGGCCGCTGGCTGCAGGGGCTTGGGCTCGACGTGGAAGACGTCACCGATCTTGTGCCTGCATCTGCAGGCAATCACTCAGCACTGACTGTCACCCTGTGGCTGGCGCGCGACCCGAGGGTCGTGACGGACCTGCCGCTCGCCGATCTAACCCGCGAGGTTGCGTAACATGTCCACTTCCACCGACGCCCGCCGTTCGCACAGCAGCGAGAGCGCACCGGTCAAGGTGTCCTTCGAGTTCTTCCCGCCGAAGACGGACAAGATGGAAGCGACCCTGTGGTCGACCATCCAGAAGCTTGAGACCCTGTCGCCTTCCTTCGTATCGGTCACCTATGGCGCGGGCGGCTCCACCCGTGAGCGGACCCACCGCACGGTGGAGCGCATCCTCAAGGAAACGCCGATGCTTCCGGCAGCCCATCTCACCTGCGTCGGGGCATCCCGCGCGGATGTGGACGCGGTGGTGCAGGATTACTGGGACCTCGGCGTACGCCACATCGTGGCCCTGCGCGGCGATCCGCAGGAGGGTGTCGGCACGGCTTATGTGCCGCGTGAGGGCGGCTATGCCTATGCCAGTGATCTGGTGGCCGGGATCAAGGCCATCGGTGATTTCGAGATTTCCGTCTCGGGCTATCCGGAACGCCATCCCGAAAGCACGGATTGGCAGGTCGAGATCGACAACCTGAAGCGCAAGATCGATGCTGGCGCGAGCCGCGTCATCACCCAGTATTTCTTCGACAACAATCTGTTCGAAGCCTATCTGGAGCGCATCGCCAAGGCGGGCCTCTCCATTCCGGTGGTGCCGGGCATCCTGCCGATCCTGAACTTCGATCAGGTGGTGAAGTTTTCGTCGGGCTGTGGAACCACCATTCCGGACTGGCTTTCCCGGCGCTTTGCCGGCCTTGATGATGACGCTGAAACCCGCAAGCTCGTCGGCGCCGCCGTTGCCTATGAGCAGGTGATGGATCTCGTCGACCGCGGCATCAGCGACTTCCACTTCTACACCATGAACCGGGCCGAGCTGACCTTTGCCCTCTGCCACATGCTGGGGCTGGGGCAGGGCGAGACCGCGCGCCAGGTGGCGTGAGGGCATGGCCCGCAGTGAGGCATTTGCTTTGTATTGAGGTCTCTCCGCTCCCCTCCCCCTGGTGGGGAGGGGTAAGGGGTGGGGGGCTCTGAGCCTGAAAGTGTCTGGGGCTCAGGTTTCCTAACCAGTCTTGTGAGGGGGCGGCGGAGATCTTCAAACTTCGTGCCGAGAGGAGAGGTTCTCCCCCCGCCCCTCACCCCTCCCCACCAGGGGGAGGGGGGCTGAGACGCCGGGATATCGAAACGAAACTGCCACCCTCCGCCATGACCTTAACGGTTTCAGACGGGATGTGTGCATGTAGTAGACCTCGAACATGTGCCTGACCGCTTGCCGGGAAGGGCACTCTCGAACATGTCAGGCGCGGAGCGGAAGGTCTGCGCCGGACGGGAATGATCTTCAGGTCCGCGTGGCGGACCTTTTGTGTGACAGGAACCGGATCACATCCATGCTGAAGAAGTCTGACGTTTTCGACCGCCTCCACGCTGCCGCCGCCAAGCGCATTCTTGTGCTGGATGGCGCCATGGGTACGGAGATCCAGACGCTGAAGCTGGATGAGGCGGCCTTCCGGGGCAGCCGCTTTGCCGATTGGCCGCAGGACCTCAAGGGCAACAACGATCTTCTGAGCCTGACGCGCCCGGATGATATCCGCGCCATCCATGTGGCCTATCTGGAGGCCGGGGCGGATATCGTTGAAACCAACACCTTCTCTTCCACCACCATCGCCCAGGCCGATTACGGCATGGAGGCGCTGGCCTATGAGCTGAATTTCGAGAGCGCCCGCCTTGCCCGCGAGGCCTGCGATCTGGTGACCGCCAAAGACCCGTCGCGCCCGCGCTTCGTGGCCGGTGCCATCGGCCCGACCAACCGCACCGCCTCCATCTCGCCGGATGTGAACAATCCCGGCTACCGTGCCGTGAGCTTCGACGACCTGCGCAAGGCCTATGCCGAGGCCGCACGCGGCCTCATCGAGGGCGGCGCAGACATCATGCTGGTCGAGACCATCTTCGACACGCTCAATGCCAAGGCCGCGCTCTTTGCCATTGACGAGGTGTTCGAGGAAAAGGGCGTCCGCCTGCCGGTGATGATCTCCGGCACGATCACCGATCTTTCCGGCCGCACCCTGTCCGGCCAGACGGCGGAAGCCTTCTGGTATTCCGTCCGCCACTCGCAGCCCTTCTCCATCGGCCTCAACTGTGCGCTGGGTGCCAAGGAAATGCGCGCCCATGTGGCGGATCTTGCCCGTATTTCCGATACGCTGGTCTGTGCCTATCCGAACGCGGGCCTGCCCAACGAATTCGGCGAATATGACGAGAGCCCGGAGCATATGGCGGGGCTCGTGGGCGAGTTTGCCGCTTCCGGCCTCGTCAATATCGTCGGCGGCTGCTGCGGCACGACACCGGCGCATATCCGCGCCATTGCTGAAGCCGTGGCCGACAAGGCACCGCGCGTGCTGCCCGATGTGCCGCGCCTGATGCGCCTGTCCGGTCTGGAGCCCTTCGTGCTGACGCCGGAAATCAACTTCGTCAACGTCGGCGAGCGCACCAACGTCACCGGCTCTGCCCGCTTCCGCAAGCTGGTGAAGGAAGGCGACTATTCGGCAGCGCTGGATGTGGCCCGCCAGCAGGTGGAAAGCGGCGCGCAGATCATCGACGTGAACATGGACGAGGGGCTTCTGGATTCGGAAGCCGCCATGGTCACCTTCCTCAACCTCATCGCTGCCGAGCCGGATATCGCTCGCGTACCGGTGATGATCGACAGCTCCAAGTGGACCGTCATCGAGGCA
Source organism: Pannonibacter sp. CBAS1226 (assembly GCF_055685825.1). Classification (NCBI taxonomy): domain Bacteria; kingdom Pseudomonadati; phylum Pseudomonadota; class Alphaproteobacteria; order Hyphomicrobiales; family Stappiaceae; genus Pannonibacter; species Pannonibacter sp. CBAS1226. Next base: position 340,572 of record NZ_JBVOUO010000003.1, read on the forward strand.
GGCCTCAAATGCGTGCAGGGCAAGCCCATCGTCAACTCCATCTCGCTGAAGGAAGGCGAGGAGGCGTTTCTGGCGCAGGCCAAGCTCGTCCGCCGTTATGGCGCGGCCGTCGTGGTGATGGCCTTTGACGAGAAGGGCCAGGCCGACACCTTCGAGCGCAAGACGGAAATCTGCGCCCGCTCCTACAAGGTGCTGACCGAAAAGGCCGGTTTTGCGCCGGAAGACATCATCTTCGATCCGAACATCTTCGCGGTGGCCACCGGCATCGAGGAGCACAACAACTATGGCGTCGATTTCATCGAGGCGACGGGCTGGATCCGCGAGAACCTGCCCCACGCCCATGTGTCGGGCGGCGTGTCGAACCTCTCCTTCTCCTTCCGCGGCAACGAGGGCGTGCGCGAGGCGATGCATTCGGTGTTCCTCTACCATGCGATCAAGCGCGGCATGGACATGGGCATCGTCAATGCCGGCCAGCTCGCCATCTATGACGACCTCGACAAGGAACTGCGGGACCTGTGCGAGGATGTGGTGCTCAACCGCTCGCCGGAAGCGACCGACCGCATGCTGGAAGCAGCCGAGCGCTGGAAAGGCGAGGGCGGCAAGAAGAAGGAAGCTGATCTCAGCTGGCGCGAGTGGCCCGTGGCCAAGCGGCTGGAACATGCGCTGGTCAACGGCATCGACGACTACGTGGTTGAGGATACGGAAGCTGCCCGCCAGACGGTGGAGCGTCCGCTCCATGTGATCGAAGGGCCACTGATGGACGGCATGAATGTGGTGGGCGACCTCTTCGGTGCGGGCAAGATGTTCCTGCCGCAGGTGGTGAAGTCTGCCCGCGTGATGAAGAAGGCCGTGGCCTATCTGATGCCCTTCATGGAAGAGGAAAAGCGCCTCTCCGGCCTCGAGGGCTCGTCCTCTGCGGGCAAGATCCTGATGGCGACGGTGAAGGGCGATGTGCATGACATCGGCAAGAACATCGTCGGCGTCGTGCTCCAGTGCAACAATTTCGAGGTGATCGACCTTGGCGTCATGGTGCCTGCCACGAAGATCCTGGAGACGGCCAAGGCGGAGAAGGTGGACATCATCGGCCTGTCCGGCCTCATCACCCCGTCTCTGGACGAAATGTGCCACGTGGCCGCCGAGCTGGAGCGCGAGGGGCTGGATGTGCCGCTGCTGATCGGCGGAGCGACCACGAGCCGTATTCATACGGCGGTGAAGATCCACCCGAACTATGCCCGGGGACAGGCGATCTACGTGACCGATGCCGGTCGTGCCGTGGGCGTCGCCTCGCGCCTGATGAGCGAAGGCCAGCGTGATCCCTATTACGCTGAGGTCCGCAAGGAATATGTGGAGATTGCCGAGGCGCATGCGAATGCACGCGGTTCCGGCGCGCGCGTGTCCATCGTTGATGCCCGTGCCAATGCCTTCACCTGCGACTTCACCTGCAAGCCGCAGGCGCCGCGCAAGCCCGGCATCACCCGCTTCGACAACTTCCCGCTGGAAGAACTGGTGCCGGTGATCGACTGGACGCCCTTCTTCTCCACCTGGGAGATCAAGGGCCGCTATCCGGCGGTGCTGACCGACAACCGCTACGGCCCGGCAGCCAAGGCGCTTTACGATGATGCCCGGCGCATGCTGGACGAGATCGTGGAAGGGAAGCTGCTGACGGCTCGCGGCGTTGCGGGCCTGTGGCCTGCGCAGGCGCGGGGCGATGACATCCTGCTCTTCGGCAGCGAAGACCGCACGAGCCCGGTCGCCACCTTCTACACCCTGCGCCAGCAGATGGCCCGCACCGCAGGCGGGCGGGCGAATGTGGCCCTGTCCGACTTCGTGGCGCCGGAAGGCTCCGGCATTGCCGACTGGGTGGGCGGCTTTGCCGTCACCACCGGTCACGGCGAGGATGATCTTGCCGCCCGCTATGCGAAGGCGGGGGATGACTACAACAAGATCCTCAGCCAGGCGCTGGCCGACCGTCTCGCGGAAGCCTTTGCCGAAAAGCTGCACCAGATCGTGCGCAAGGATCTGTGGGGCTATGCGGCGGATGAGACCCTCAGCAACGAGGAGCTGATCGAGGAGAAGTATCAGGGCATCCGCCCGGCGCCGGGCTATCCGGCCCAGCCGGACCACACCGAAAAGCGCACCCTGTTCGATCTGCTCGGCGCGGAAGAGGCGACCGGCATCAACCTGACGGAAAGCTATGCCATGTGGCCGGGGTCGTCGGTCTCCGGCCTCTACTTCAGCCACCCGGACAGCCACTACTTCGGCGTCGGCAAGATCGAGCACGATCAGGTGGAAGACTACGCGCAGCGCAAGGGCTGGGACCTCGCCTATGCGGAGCGCTGGCTTGCTCCGATCCTCAACTACGACCCCCGCCGCCGCGCTGCGGCAGAGTGAGGCACGGCATCTGAGAGGCAGGCGGCACCATTCTGCTGCCTGCCCCTCGCGTTGTTTCAGCGGCCGCTGGACGACTCGCCCATGGCGATGAAGGAGAAGCTGCGGTTTTGCGGTGCGCCATTCGAGGCGCCGGTGATGGCTATGGCGCTGGCGGCCGTGAGGTAGGGGAATACCACGTTGTCGAGCGGGCTCTGGCTCATGCTGCCGTACATGACCTGCGAGCCGGTGATGGCCGGCACGCCTTCGAAGTTGCCGTTGAACGAGATCTGATAGATCCCCGGCCCTTCGTTGATGACTGCGAATTCGTAATCCCCGGCGCCGCCGCTGCCGGATGCGATGGTGCCGTCGGCGTTCACGACGCCCCAGATGATGTTCATGAAATGACTCCTTGTCAGAGGGTGACTGGCAAAGACTGGGACGCAACGGGGAAAAAGGTGTGAAAATGGCTGTTCGAGTTGGTGAAACGCTGTTGCCTGCACGCATGCTAGTGTCCCAGCGCCTTCAGACAACGTGTTTTCCGGAAGGAACGAACACACTGTTCACCTGCGGTGACCTAGTTCTCCTAGGGGTGCGGGTTTATGTGTAGGGCCACGAACAACAGGTGCCTCACCTCCCAGGCACTTCATCTCCAAGGAGAGCATTCATGTCCAAGACCATTCTCAAGATTGACGCTTCCGCCCGCAAGGCAGGGTCTGCAACCCGTGACCTCACCGAAAAGCTGGTGAACGGCCTCGCTGCCAAGATCGCTGGCTCCAAGACCGTGACCCGCGACGTGGCCGCCGGTTTCCCGCTGGTCGACGAAGAGTGGATCGGCGCCAACTTCACCGACCCGGCAGCCCGCACCGATGCGCAGAAGGCGAAGCTCGCCCTGTCCGACAGCCTCGTTGCCGAACTGAAGGCTGCTGACGTGATCGTCATCGCCGCTCCGGTCTACAATTTCGGCATTCCGGCCTCGCTGAAGTCCTGGATCGATCTGGTGGCCCGCGCCCGCGAAACCTTCCAGTACACCGAAGCCGGTCCGGAAGGCCTGCTGAAGGGCAAGAAGGCCTATATCGTTGCAGCTTCCGGCGGCACCCCGGTCGGCTCGTCCTATGACTATGCCACCACCTATCTGCGTCACGTCTTCGGCTTCCTCGGCATCACCGATGTGGAAGTCGTGGCTGCCGACAAGCTGGCCATGGACGCTGAGGGCAGCATCAAGGCCGCGAACGAAGCCATCGACGCTCTCGTCGCCAAGGCCGCCTGAGTTCAGGCAAAACTTTAGCCCAAGGCAGAGTTCCGCAGCCGCCCGAAAGGGCGGCTGTGTTGTTTCTGGGCCGCGCCTATGATCCGGGCGGCCGGTTTGCTGTTCAGGCATCCGGAGGTCCTGACAGGATACCCGCTCCCGATGAGCCTGCGTCATCGGGAGGTGGTCAAGCCCGTGCGGCGCTTGAGCACCTTCAAGCTGCGCTGCGTCAGCGTCTCGGCGCCTTGATATAAAACGCCCGCCGGATCATCATCCTGCGGGCGCTCCAACTGGATCCCTGATATTTTCTGGTTACGCTTTTCCAGCGCGGCTGCCGGTTGCTCCGGCCTGCCGGATTTCCATCTGATGCATATCTTCTACCCAGCCAGCATCAGATCTGCAGTCCTCCAAGTCTCCTACAGTGCGCCGATCACAATGGCGCCCAGGAAGACGAAAGCTGCACAGACTGCTATCACGTCAAGATTGCGGACAATCGACATTGTTTTGCCTCCCGATGTCCTTTCCTGCACGTTCATTAATGTAGGCAAGGTGGCCGCCTGCGCAAAGCAGAAAATGTGCTGCACTGCAAAAGCCGTTGCGTAATTTCTCTGATGCAAAGATGTAAGCCGTTGATTGAGCGCATGAATGGCAGTTCTTGTCTGACAGGGATTTCCGCCGGGACCGTAGTCCTGCCTATAGGCTGTGCATGGCGCTGGGGAGCGCTGGCGCTGTGTTTGGCAAGGGTGCAGGGCCGATTTATCGAGACACAGGTGCGGCAAGATAAATATTTGTGGTTGAAAATCTATTTGTAAGAATTATCATCACCTTAATAAAAAGGTAACAAGTTCTGCAAAATGTAGTTTCTTGATCTGATGCATGCTTTGGGCGGGCAAAAATGCAAAATCTCGGCAGGCTGGCGGAACTTGCGAGGGATAACACCCCGGAAGGCCGGCGTGCGCTCGTCGATGCGGTGACGGACATGTTCATGACCGCCGCATCCGATCAGGTCGACCATATCAGCCTGCTGTTCGGCGATATCGTGCTCAAGGTGATCGGCAAGCTTGAGGAAGAAGCCCGCATGGCGCTGGCCGTGCGCATCTGCGAGGCCGAGGCCGCCCCGCGTGACTTGATCATGTCGCTTGCAGCAGACCGGATTAACGTTGCGGCGCCGGTTCTGGCCGGTTCACCGGTTTTGACCACCGATGATCTTGTGTCCCTTGCCGAGACTGGCAGCATGGATCATCTGGGCGTCATCGCAGACCGGCGGCCCCTGAACGAGGCGGTGACAAGTGTCATCGTAAGCCGGGGAAACACCGAGGTTCTGGCAACGGTCGCCGGCAACGAGCAGGCCCGGTTCACCGCCAATGCCTTTGAAATGCTCTTGGAAAAGGCCCGGCATGATCCGATGATCCAGGAAGCGCTGATCGGCCGCGAGGATCTTCCGGCCGAGGGCGCCCGCAATCTCGTGCCCTACCTCTCCGAGGAGCTGAAGAAGCGTATCCTTGATCTGGGGGGAGATGGAACGCTGGTGCAGATCCTGGCGGAGCGGGCCGCGCAGGAGGTGCAGGCTCAGGTGCGTGATCTGGGCAGCGCCCAGTCGCGCGCGAAGATGCTGATTGACGACGTGAAGGCCCGCCGCCGCCCGATTGACGATGCGGTCAACCAGTTTTCCAAGACGGACCGTCCTGTGGACCTTGCCCATCTGCTGGCGGAGGTAAGCGAACTGCCCACGGCGATGGTGGCCCGGGTGGTCTTCAACACGGATGACGCACCGCTGATCATCCTGTGCCGCGCCAACGGGGTGACGGACAATGCCTACAAGAACATCGTCAAGCTGCGGGCCCAGCGGCTGAAGATGAGCGGTCAGGAGATCAACGATGCCTTCCTGCGCTATGGCCGCATGCAGAGGGCTGAAGCGATGCGCGCGCTCGCCGTGATCCGGGAGCGCGCGAAAAAGGCATCCTGACGAGGGACGTGACGCCTCAGATCAGGCTGCAGCCCGGCGCAGGGCGGCCGTCATGGCTGCAGCGCCAATCAGCAGGGAACCGCCAAGCCGGTTGAGGGCTTTCATCAGCGAGGGCTTACGGATCTGCTTGCGCAGGGCAGAGGCGGCGAGCGCATAAACGCCCGCGTTCAAGGCGCCCAGCACCACGAAGGTCACGCCCATCAGCACCAGCTGCGGCGCCACAGGGGCGGCAGGGGCGATGAAATGGGGCAGGAAGGCGATGAAGAAGGCGATGCCCTTCGGATTGAGGCTCGTCACCACATAGGTGTTCCAGAAGATCTTGCGCGGCTCCATGGCGGGTGCTGCCATGTCAATCTGGTCCGTTGCAGGAATGAACGGCGGCTGCCGCCACATCTTGATGCCGAGCCACAGCAGATAGAGCGCTCCGGCCCATTTCAGCACCGTGAAGGCCGTTGCAGACGCAGCCAGAACAGCGCCGAGGCCCAGCAGCGAGGCGGTGGCCGCTGTTGCATCTCCCAGGGCGACACCCAGGACGCAGGCCCCGGTCGATTTGCGGCCATGCGACAGGGCGTAGCTGATCACCAGCAGGATGGTTGGCCCGGGAATGGCGAGCACAACGAGAGTGGCCGCCACATAGGCGATGTAGAGTTCAATCGTCATTCCACAATCCTTCCGAAACATGCCCGGCTTCCGCCAGCGGGAGAAGCCAGCCACGGCGCAGGGCACTTTGCAAGTGGGATTGTGGGGCTGACGGCGTCTGACAGAAAAAAGAAAGGGAGCCCGCAGTGTGGGCTCCCTCTGGGGATTGGACTGACGGTCCGTGTTATACCGGCTCTCGATGAGCTTGACTCATCAAGAGCCGGTCAAGCCCGTGCGGCGCCTGAGCAACTTCAAGGCGCGATGCGTCAGCATCGAAAGCCTTGGTATTACTGGCAGAAGCGCTGCTCGCCGCCATGGGTCGTGAAGGTGCCCGTGCGCGGATTGAAGCTGCGGTAGCGCGAGCTGCAGTAGTCGTACCAGGCCGGGCTCCACGGCAGATAGCCGGGCGATGCCTGAGGTGCACCATAGACCGGTGCGCCATAGACCGGGCCAGGAGCCGGAATGGGAGCATGAGCCGGCGGGTAATAGGCCGGGGGAGGCGTGGAGGCGCTGGCGCCGCCGCTCATGGTGCCCAGAAGGATGGCTCCGGCGGCAAGGCCGATCACACCGGCAGCAAGGGCTGCGTCCGTGTTGTTGCGCTTGCGGCCGCGCTCCTCGTGCCGACCCCGCTCAACCCGGTTGCGGTCTTCCCAGCCCCGGTCGTAGCCGCGGTCATATCCGCGCTCGAAGCCGCGGCCATGGCCCCAGCCGCCGTGCCGGTCACCCCAGCCGCCCGCTTGCGCGCCGGTTGCCAGCGGCGCCAGCAGACTGGCCGAAAGGGCGGCAGTCAGAATGCGCTTGGTCAGGGTGTTCATCTTCCGTCTCCTTCGCGTGAGGGGGCTCGATCCGTGTGGCCCGTTCCTCTGTGTTCCGATGGTGCCAATTTGCCATGGGGGGACTGAATGCACTCTGAGATGCCCGTTCATCTGCCATTCATGTTGGCGACGGCTGCAGCGGCAGCTTTACGGAAGGGCCGGGGCTGTCTTTTGACGGCCGGGCGGATAGAATGGCGGGGAGGGAGATTGCTGTTCGGAGAACTCTGGTGACTGAAGCCGGAAAGGAAAAAGCTCTTCTTCAAGAGGTGGGTGATGAGGTGCGCCGTCAGGCCCGCTCACTGCTGCGCCTCGCCCGTCACGCCGCCCTCGGTGTTCTGGAGGTGGAGACCGGCCATCCGCTGGTCTCGCGGGTCACACCTGTTGCAGCCATGGATGGAACGCCGGTCGTGCTGGCCTCAAAGCTCGCGGCTCACAAACCGGCCATGCAGGCAGACAGCCGCTGCTCGCTGCTTGTGGGAGAGCCCGGCAAGGGCGATCCGCTGGCCCATCCGCGCATGACGGTGATGGCCGTGGCGCGGGAGATCGAACGCGGCTCGCCGGATCATGATGAGGCCCGCCGCCGCCATCTCGCCCGCCATCCGAAGGCCGGGCTTTACGTGGACTTCCCGGACATGAGCTTCTTCCGGCTGGAAGTGGCACGGGCCAGCCTCAACGGCGGCTTCGGCAAGGCCTATGCGCTGAGTGCAGCAGATCTCGTGCTGCCGGCGGATCTCTGTGCGCCGCTGTCCGGATGGGAGGCGGGTGCCGTCGCCCACATGAATGAGGACCACGCGGATGCGCTTGCCCTTTATGCGCAGGTTCTGTGCGGTCAGCCCAAGGCGAACTGGCGCCTGACGGGCCTTGATCCCGAGGGGCTCGATCTTGCGGCCGGTGACCGTGCCTGCCGCCTGTGGTTCGACACACCGCTGACGGAGCCCAAGGCCCTGCGTGAGAAGCTGGTGGAGCTTGCCAAAGCGGCGCGGGCGAAGGCGCCGGCCTGAAGGCCTGCCATGGCTGTGAGACCTTCTGAAACCTGAAATGACTGTTGCGTAAGTGTTGCAATTCCCGCCTAAATTGCTTTCCGTTAGGGCAAGGGAGGTGCTTATGACAGACAACAGGATCCAGAGTTTCAAGGTGACGTGCTGGAACATCGAGCATGCGGACAAGCTGCTCGATGATCTGGAGGCCGCCTCAGACGGTGTCCGGGAGAAGGCCGAGGCCCGCCTTGCCGCAGTGCGCGACGAGATCACCGCCCTTGCGGCCGATGTGCTGATGATCAGCGAGGGACCGAATGGAGAGGACCGGGCGAAGCGCTTTTTCGAGAGGGCGGCGCCCGGCTACAAGCTTGTCACGCGCGGCTCGGATGACCGCAGGACCTATGGCATGCAGGGCACGGATGCGGTGACCGGCCGCCAGTGGATCTGGTTCCTACTGCGGGACATTCCCGCCCTTTCCGGTTCACTGCTTCATCTGGACCAGTGGAAGCGCCTGACCGAGGCCAATTCCGGCGGAGAACACAGGGCTGGAAGCTGGGATGTCGCCTTTCCGGAATTCCGGGATGGCCAGCTCCTGTTCCGCATCACCCGCAATCACAGCCACTGGCGCCATCCGCAGGTGCTGCTGGCCAATGTGGATGGGGTGAGCATCGAATTCATCGGCTGTCATCTCAAGAGCAAGATCACCCGCACTTCCGGCAGGGGGGACGTGACGGATGCCGCCTTCTTCGACAACAATCCGGGGCTTGTGGCTGACCTGATCAACTCCCGCGTCAAGATCACGACTGAGTGCACGGATGTCCGGCACTATATCGATGCCCGCTTTGCCGCAGATGCAAGCGCGCCGCTGATCGTGCTGGGCGATCTGAATGACGGGCCGGGCAAGGAGCGGATCGAGCGCCGGTTTCTCTATCACGACCTGATCAGCACGCTGCAGGGCGAAATCTTCTTTGCCCGCCGCTTCCTCAACCACGCCCTGTTTGACGCGCCGGAGGAGGAACGCTGGTCGGTTTTCTTCCGCGACAGGCTGGATCCCGGCCGCAGCCCGCGGATCCTGCTGGATCACATCCTGTTCAGCCAGACCTTCACCGGCAACCGGCAGGTAACGGCAAACAGCTTCCGGGCGCGGCAGGGGGGAGGGCTGGTGGAGCATGACGTCCATCACGCCATCACGGGAACGCGGCCAGCCTTTGCCATGACAAGCGATCACAAGCCGGTCTCGATGCATTTCGACCGGCGGGCTCCAGCCTGAAACTTGACGGGGCAGCCTTGCGGCTGCCCCGCTTGCCACTGAAGCCCTGCCGAGGTCCGTCAGGCCGCCCGGATGTTCCGCAGGAAAGTGCCGAGCTCGTTCTGCAGGTTCCGGGACTGTTCGGACAGTACGCCCACGGTGGACAGAACCTGACGGGCGCCGGAGCTTGAATCCATTGCGCTTTCCCGGACGGCGCCGATGCTGCGGGTGATTTCATCGCTGCCCTGTGCCACTTCGTGCACATTGCGGGCGATTTCGGAGGTCACCGCATTCTGCTCCTCGATGGCCGATGCGATGGCCGAAATCTGGCCGTTGATCTGGCTGATGGCAGTCACCACCGCCTCGATGGCGGAGGAGGTGAGGGAGGCGCCGGATTGCATTTCGCCGACCTGGCGACTGATGTCTTCGGTCGCCTGTCCGGTCTGAGTGGCGAGTGCCTTCACTTCGCCGGCAACCACGGCAAAGCCCCTGCCTGCCTCTCCGGCCCGTGCGGCCTCGATGGTGGCGTTGAGGGCGAGCAGGTTGGTCTGGGCGGCGATGTCGTTGATGAGCTTCACCACATCGTCGATCCTGCGTGCGGAGGCAGCCAATACGCCAACCGTTTCGCTGGAACTGCGCGCGTTCTCGGTGGTGGTGCCGGCTGCTCCCAGAGCAGCTGTCACCTGGCGGCTGATCTCGCCGATGGAGGCGGCGAGTTCTTCGGCAGCGGAAGCAACCGTCTGCACGCCGCGGCTCGATTCTTCTGCTGCAGCCGCCACCGTGTTGGCCGTGGAGGATGTGTCGTTGGCGTTTCTGGCCATCATCTGTGCGGTGGCTTCCAGCTCCTTCACGGCAGTGGCGATGCTGTCCGAGACGCCCTTGACCGTCGCCTCCAGGTTATCCGCAAGGCGAAGTGTCGCGTCGCGCTTTTCCTGCTCGATGCGCTCCTCCTCCTCCTTTGCCTGGGCCTGCAGACGCTTGATCTCGATGGTTTTCTCGCGGAAGGCTTCGAAGGCAACGGCCAGTGCGCCGATTTCGTCGCGGCTGCGCACCTTGAGCTGGACGCTTGTATCATCCTGTGCCAGGCGGTTGAGGGCGTGGACGACATTGCGCAGCGGGCGGCTGATCCCGAAGATGGAAATCAGCAGCGCTATAGCAGTGCCTGCAGCTATGGCGATGAGGGACACAATCGCCATGAGCCTCAGCCCGTGCAACTCATGCTCCTTGGCTTCGCGCGCGGATGCTTCTGTGAAACTGTTGAGATCTGCCGTCAGTGCCGCCAGCTCCGCGTTCAAGGCGTGCTGTTCGCGTTCAATTTCCACGGCCAATGCCGAGGCCTTGCCGAGGTCGCCGGCGCTGATCTGGGCGACCACTTCCCCGATGTGATCGTCGTAAGTCTCATGTTCCTTTTCGATGCGCTTCAGCTGTTCGAGAACGGTTTCGTATTTGCGCCGGTTCTCGGCTGTCGTCGCGAGCTTTATGCCGTGCTGAGCCAGATCTTCTGCCTCAAGGATCTCTTTCTGGACGGTTTCAGCCAGCTTCGTCAGGCTTGCCGTGAGATTTGAAACCGTGCCGGTGGCGTCGGAGGCCGCCAGGCCGGCCGCTCTGAGAAGCCGTTCGAGCAGCAGCGCCTGTTCCATCTGATGCAGAGTGACATTGGTGACATTGACCGTCAGCGGAATAGTCTCCTCTGCAATTTCAGTCAGTTCTCCGCCGATTTTCTGCATCTGCAGAATGCCTGTCGCGGCAATGAGGATCATCATTGCGCCGAGGAATGCGACGAGGGATAAAATTTTTGCCGCGATTGAACGGAAGCGGCTGATGTGGGAACGCGAGGATGTCATCTTTAAATCCTGTGCTGCGAAACGGCTTCAGTTCGTCAATCGGTCAGGTTGTGTATCTGACTCTGCGTCATTATTTGGTGTGCCCTGATATTTCGGTTAGTGAATTAACAAAAATATAAAAATAACCTTTGGTTGCGTTTTGTTTTCGGAAATATTTCTGCTTACCCAAGGTTTCATTGTCAAAAATTACGCTATGAAATATCGATATTGATGCCAATTGAGTAGTTTTGCTTATGTAAAATGCAAATCAGCGCCATGGTGACGAAGTGTAGTGGGGCGGTAGACGTTTCTGGAGAGGGGGGATCACAAAAAAAAAGCCGCCCGGTGCGGGGCGGCTTCTTCGAGACAGTTGGGTCAGCTGCGGGGTGTTAGACCAAATCTCAATGAGCTTGGCTCATCGAGGTTTGGTCAGGCCCGTGCGGCGTTTGAGCATTTTCAAGGCGTGATGCGTCAGCATCTCAGAGCCTTGGTGTTAGTCGGTGCCCTGAATGGCGGCGAGCACCCATTCCCCGCCATTCTGGCGGCGGAAGGTCCACAGTTCGGTGCTTTCCTGCGGCTCTTCCAGGCTGCCCGAGAGCACAGTGCCGGAGTTGCGGTCGAGGATGGCGTCGAGGGCGGAGAAGCGCATGGCGACCGTTGCATAGTCGTCGTTGCCCTCGCTCCAGGCTTCCGAAAGATCGCCCTGCAGCAGCTTCACATCCGAAACGCTGTTGCGCTTGCCGGAGGAGGCGAGTTCACCCAGTTCTTCGGCGAGGAAGGACATGGCCTCCGGCGTCGCCAGACGGCGCAGGGCGGCATAGTCCTCGCGGCCATAGGCTTCCTGCACCTCGGCCAGCATCTGTTCGAAGCGGTCGAAATCGGCAGCTTCCAGCTCAAGCGGCGTGTCCATGACAGGAGCCTGCACCGGTGCGGCTGCTGCCGGGCTGGCGTTGCCGCCGCCATTGCCGCCGAAGCTGAAGGGGTTGCCCGCATTGCCGCCTGCGCTGGTGCGCAGGTCCGGGCGTGCGCCACCCGCTGCAGCAGTTGCCGGCTGCTGACGCCGTGCGCCAAGGAAACGCATCACCATGACCGCGATGAAGCCGATGAGGGCAACCTGCAGGATCAGGCCGAGGAAACCGGCAAAGCCACCCAGCCCGCCGCCAAACAGCATGCCGAAGAGGCCGCCCATGAGCAGGCCGCCGAGCAGCGCGCCGCCCATGCCGCCGAAAAGCCCGCGTGAGGGCTGGGCTGCTTGCTGCTGCCGTGCGGCTGCGGCCGGTGCCGCCTGCTGGCCCTGTGCAGGCTGCGGCGTCATGGTGCGCTGCATGGGGGCGGCGGTGCCGGGGGCGGTGTTGGTCGGGGCGGGGGCGGAATAGGTGCGGTTGCCACGGCTGCCGAAGCCGCTGCTGCCGGCCCGGCGGGCTTCGGCATATTCAACGGCGGCAAAAAGCGTCGCGATTCCAAGGGCAAGGGCGGCTGTCGTCTTGCGCATCCGGCGGGCGGCAGCAGGCATCAGGCATTTCCTCCAATAGGCTTAGGTCGAGAATAACCCTCGTCATATGGGAGTATGGCGGCCGTATTACCAGTGCAAATGACTATTGCGTGTGTGGCTTATGCGTATGAAAAAAGGGGCGGAACCATCCGGCTTCGCCCCTTTCGTGATGCTCAGTCCGGGCGGCCCCAGCCGCCGGCCGTGGGGGTGATCATGGTCACCGCCTCGCCGGGCTCCAGAACGGTCTGGTCGCAGCCCTTCAGCACCTCGATGCGCCCGTCGAGACGGCGCACTTCCGTGCGGCCAAGCTGCCCGTCCTCGCCGCCTTCCATGCCCTTCGGGGCGATGGTGCGATGGGAGCCGAGGATGGCGAGATCCATCTTCTCCAGGAAGCGCAGGGTGCGGCGGGTGCCGCCGCCTGCGGACCATTTGCCCTTGCCGCCCGAACCCTTGCGGATGTGGAAGTCCTCCAGCAGCACGGGGAAGCGGAATTCCAGCACTTCCGGATCGGTGAGGCGGGAGTTGGTCATGTGCACATGCACCCCGTCCGTGCCGTTGAAGCCGGGCCCGGCGGGTGAGCCGGAACAGATGGTCTCGTAGTACTGGTAGGTGTTGTTGCCGAAGGTCAGGTTGTTCATGGAGCCCTGGCTGTTGGCCATCGCTCCCAGTGCCGCGAACAGCGCGTTGGTGACGTGCTGCGAGGTCTCCACGTTGCCCGCCACCACCGCTGCCGGATATTCCGGCTTCAGCATGCAGCCATCCGGCAGGATGATGCGGATGGGCCTGAGGCAGCCAGCATTCATCGGGATGTGGCCGTCGACCATGACGCGGAAGCAATAGAGCACGGCTGCGCGGGTCACCGGCTCCGGTGCGTTGAAGTTGTTGGCCGCCACCGGGCTGGTGCCGGTGAAGTCAACGGTTGCCTCGCGCTTGTCCTTGTCGACGGTGATCTTCACCCGGATCACCGACCCCTGATCGGTCGGGTAGTCGCAAGCGCTGTCCTTCAGGGCCGAGATCACCCGGCGCACGCTTTCCTCGGCATTGTCCTGCACATGGCCCATATAGGCCTGCACCACGTCGAGGCCGAAGTGGGCGACCATCTTGCGCAGTTCCTGAATGCCCTTCTCGTTGGCTGCGATCTGCGCCTTCAGGTCGGCAACGTTCTGGTGGACGTTGCGCACGGGATAGGGATGGGAAGTCAGCAGCTCGATCAGCTCCGCCTCGCGGAACCGGCCCTGATCGACAAGCTTGAAGTTGTCGATCAGCACGCCTTCTTCGTCCACCGTGGTGGCAAGCGGGGTCATGGAGCCGGGGGCTGAGCCGCCCACATCCGCATGGTGGCCGCGGCTGGCGGACCAGAACAGGATTTCCTTGCCCGCATCGTCAAACACCGGCGAGACGACGGTGATGTCCGGCAGGTGGGTGCCGCCGTTGTAGGGGGCGTTGAGGGCGAAGACGTCGCCGGGACGGATCTGGCCATGGTTGAGCTTGATCACCGTCTCGACGGACCGGTCCATGGAGCCCAGATGCACCGGCATGTGCGGCGCATTGGCAACAAGTGCGCCATTGCGGTCGAACACGGCGCAGGAGAAGTCCAGACGCTCCTTGATGTTCACCGAATAGGCGGTGTTCTGCAGGGTCAGGCCCATCTGCTCGGCGATGGACATGAAGAGGTTGTTGAACACCTCCAGCATCACCGGGTCGGCATGGGTGCCGATGGCGGCGGAGCGCTCCAGCGGCACGACACGGCGCAGGATCACATGGTCCTTGACGTTGATCTCTGCCTGCCAGCCCGGCTCCACGACGATTGTGGCATGCGGCTCGATGACGAGGGCAGGGCCGGGCACCTTCATGCCGGGCTTCAGCCCCGCACGCAGATAGACGCCTGCCTCATGCCACTGGCCGGACGCATAGACGCGGGTGGTGCGGGCGGGCTCCGGCGTGCCTTCGCTGAGCGGATGATCCGGCTCGGTGATGCCGGCGCCGCCGCCGGAGCTTTCCACTTCAAGGGCTTCCACCACCACAGGCTTGTTCTCGTAGGCAAAGCCGAACTGCTTGCGGTGGGCTTCCTCGAAGGCGGCCATCATTTCTGCGGGGCTGGCCAGCAGCACGGGCAGGGGCGTGTCGGTGCCCTCGTAGCGCAGATGGGCACGGGCGAGCGTTTCGCAATCATCCCCCGTCACGCCCTGTGCCTTCAGCTCGGCCTCGGTCTGGGCGGCAAGCTCTGCGCGCAGGGTGTCGAGCGCGGGCATCAGTGCCTCCTCCAGCCGCTTGATCACCGCCTGCTGGCGGCTGGCGCGGATGTCGGCAAGGCCCATGCCATAGGCCGACAGAATGCCGGAGAAGGGATGCAGGATCACCGTCTCCATGCCCAGGCTGTCGGCCACCATGCAGCCGGACTGGCCGCCCGCACCGCCAAAGCAGGTGAGAGCATAGCCCGTCACGTCATAGCCGCGCTGCACGGAGATCTTCTTGATGGCATTGGCCATGTTCTCGACGGCAATGCGCAGGAAGCCGTCCGCCACTTCCTCCGGCTTGCGCCCGCCGCCGATCCTGTCCGCCAGCTCCGCAAAGGCCGTCTTCACGGCATCTGCGTCCAGCGCTTCGTCCCGGTTGGGGCCGAAGATCTTCGGGAAGAAATCCGGGATCAGCTTGCCGGTCATGACATTGGCATCGGTCACGGCCAGCGGGCCGCCGCGCCGGTAGCACTTCGGGCCGGGGTTGGCGCCAGCTGAATCCGGGCCAACCTGGAAGCGTCCGTCCCGGTAATGCAGGATCGAGCCGCCGCCAGCGGCGACCGTGTGGATCATCATCATCGGGGCACGCATGCGCACACCGGCCACTTCCGTCTCGAAGGCGCGCTCATAGGTGCCGTCGAAATGGCAGACATCCGTCGAGGTGCCGCCCATGTCGAAGCCGATGACCTTCTCGAAGCCCGCAAGCCGCGAGGTCTCGACCGCGCCGACAACGCCGCCCGCCGGGCCGGAGAGGATTGCGTCCTTGCCCTGGAAGAGGTCTGCCGCCGTCAGGCCGCCGGAGGACTGCATGAACATCAGGCGCGGGCCTTCGCCCAGCTCTTCCTGCACCTGCCGCACATAGCGGCGCAGGATCGGCGAGAGATAGGCGTCCACCACCGTGGTGTCGCCGCGCCCCACCAGCTTCATCAGCGGCGAGACTTCATGGCTGACGGAGATCTGCGGGAAGCCCACCTCGCGGGCGATGGCCGCAACGCGCTTCTCGTGGTCCGGATAGGCATAGGCGTGCATGAAGACGATGGCGACGGAGCGGATGCCATCGTTCCACGCTGCTTCCAGCGCTGCGCGGGCTTCCGCCTCGTCCAGCGGCGTTTCCAGCGTGCCATCGGCGCGCAGGCGCTCGCTCACCTCGTGGACGCTCTCGTAGAGCAGTTCCGGCTTGATGATTTCCTTGGCGAAAATGTCCGGCCGGGCCTGATAGCCGATGGCCAGCGCGTCGCGGAAGCCCTTGGTGGTGATCAGCGCCGTGCGCTCGCCCTTGCGCTCCAGCAGGGCGTTGGTTGCGACCGTCGTGCCCATCTTCACCGTGGCGATGGCGCCGGAGGGGATCGGGTCCCCTGCGGCCAGGCCCATCAATTCGCGGATGCCCTGCACGGCGGCGTCCCGGTAGGCTTCCGGGTTTTCCGAAAGCACCTTGTGCGCGCGGATTGTCCCATCGGGCGTGCGGCCGACGATGTCGGTGAAGGTGCCGCCGCGATCAATCCAGAAATCCCACTGACCGTTCATTTTCGTCCCTCTGGGTACGGTTCTTCCATGGCTGGATTTCAAATTATGTTTTTATCGACATTTTGTCGATAAATTATTTTTGAAATCAGCTTGCCGTTTGTCCTTCGCCCCGGGCCCTTGCGACGCTGACGCATCGCGGCCCGAAGGGCTTACCCCCTGTTCGCCATATTCATGGGCAGCCAGGTGGCCAGTTCGGGGAACACGATCAGCAGCATCACCATCACCACCATGATGCAGAACATCGGCAGGGCGGCACGGGCGATGTAGGACATCGGATGGCTGGTCATGCCCTGTAAGACGAACAGGTTGAAGCCAATAGGCGGCGTGATCTGTGCCATTTCGACCACCACGACGATAAAGATGCCGAACCACAGCACGTCAATGCCGGCCTGACGGATCATCGGCTCCACCACAGCCATGGTCAGCACCACCGAGGAAATGCCATCCAGGAAGCAGCCGATGACGATGTAGAACACCAGCAGCGCCAGCAGCAGCTGGAACTTGGAAAGCTCCATGCCGCCGATCCATCCCGCCAGCGCGCGCGGCAGGCCGGTGAAGCCCATGGAGAGCGACAGGAAGGCGGCACCGGCCAGAATGAGGGCCACCATGGCCGAAGTGCGGGTGGCGCCCATCAGGCTTTCGCCGAAGGACTTCCACGTCAGCGAGCCTTGCGCCAGTGCCAGAAGCAGTGATCCGATGACGCCGAGGGCGGCTGCTTCCGTTGCCGTGGCAAGGCCTGCATACATGGAGCCGATGACCACCACGATGAGCGCCAGGACGGGGAGCAGGAAGCGGGAGTTCCTGAATTTCTCGCCGAAGGACATCACCGGTTCGGGCTTTGGATTATAGTCCTTCGAAACCTTGGAATAGACGGCGATATAGCCCATGAACAGGGCGGCCAGAACGAGACCGGGAATGACGCCGGCCATGAACAGGCGGGTGATGGATTCATTCGTCGTCACGCCATAGACGATCAGCGTCAGCGACGGCGGGATCATCAGGCCGAGCGTGGCGGAGCCTGCCAGCGTGCCGATGATGGTCTTTTCCGGATAGCCGCGCTTGCGCAGTTCCGGAATGGTCATCTTGCCGACGGTCGTGAGCGTTGCGGCGGAGGAGCCGGAGACGGCGGCAAAGACGGTGCAGCCCGCAACATTGGTGTGCATCAGCCCGCCGGGCAGTCCGCCCATCCAGGGGGCAAGGCCGCGGAACATGTCCTGCGACAGGCGGGTGCGGTAGAGGATCTCGCCCATCCAGATGAACAGCGGCAGGGCCGTCAGCGTCCAGGAGGATGAGGCCGCCCAGATGACGGTGATCATCGCGTCACCGGCCGGGCGCGAGGTGAAGAGTTCCATACCGACATAGGCGACGCCCAGCAGGGCAAGGCCCACCCACACGCCGGTGCCCAGCAGCAGGAACAGGACGAAGAGAAAAATGACAATCGGAGCAATGGCTTCCATCGGGCTTACTCCGCGTGGGACTGTTCGCCGGTGCCGGCAGCAATGCCGGTGCGGCCGGTGACGAGCACCCGGAAGAAGCTTTCAGTAAGAGCGATGGCAAGCAGGGCAGCGCCTGCAGCCATGGCCGACTGGGGAATCCAGAGCGGCGTCTGGTCCTGCCCCTGGCTGATGTCATGCAGCTTGCGGGACCAGTAGACGGCTTTCACCGCATACCAGGTCAGATACCAGCCAAGCGCCGAGCCGATGGCAAGGCACCAGGCCTCAACCCAGCGCACAT
Organism: Pannonibacter sp. CBAS1226; assembly: GCF_055685825.1. Classification (NCBI taxonomy): domain Bacteria; kingdom Pseudomonadati; phylum Pseudomonadota; class Alphaproteobacteria; order Hyphomicrobiales; family Stappiaceae; genus Pannonibacter; species Pannonibacter sp. CBAS1226. Next base: position 358,644 of record NZ_JBVOUO010000003.1, read on the forward strand.
GCCGCCCGGCAAGGTTCAGCAGCAGCCCGACACGGATGTGCGTGCCGCTTTTCAGCGCATGGGCAAAGGCAAGGAAAGACGCGGAGGCCATGGCATAGCCGGCATAATTGGCGGCTCCTGGAAAGGTGATGCCCAGCCAGCGGGCGCCCATCTGTGCAACGATGATGACAAGGATCATCACCAGGCTGATTGCCGCAAGCACGGCTCCGGCCCGGTACAGGCCATCAAGGACGCGCAGCAGCGCGTGTCCGGATCTTTCAAGCATCAGGTTCCCCTCTTCGCCATGGCGCCTGCCCTTCCTTTTTGAAAGGGTCCGGCTTTCCGGCACCTTGCAGCACCAGCCTTTTTGCCCCTTCAGGCACCATGCCGGAAACCTTGCGTGCGGGAACCTGCCATCCGCAAGACTTCGGGAATGGGCCTGTCCGGATATATCCGGACAGGCGGGGGGGAATGGGCCTATCCGTGCATCTTCGGACAGGCGTGGTTCAGGGATTACTTGGCCTTGTAGGCGTCGATGACGGCCTTGCCCTTGTCACCGGCGGCGGCCAGCCAGTCGCTGGTCATGGTCTCGCCCACGGCCTGCAGGTCCGCCTTCAGCTGATCGGAGGGCGGGGCCACCTTCACGCCGTTGGCGGTGAGGCCTTCCAGCGTCTTGGTGGTGTAGGCAATGGCCTTTTCGAGGCCAGCGGCTTCAGCCTTGGCACCGCAATCGGTGAAGGCGGCCTTCTGGGCGTCGGTCAGGGCGGCGTAGCTGTCCTTGTTGACGAGGACGGCGTTGCGCGGAAGCCAGGCATTCACTTCGTAGAAGTTGGTGACACCGCTCTCCCAGAGCTTGCTGTCAAAACCGGTGGCGCCGGAGGACATCATGGACTCGGTCACGCCCGTGGCAAAGGCCTGCGGCACTTCGGCAGCTTCAATCTGCACGGCCGCCATCCCGGTCAGCTCGGCGATCTTGGAGGTGGCGGCGTTATAGGCGCGGAACTTGGTGCCCTTCATGTCGGCAACCGAGTTCACTTCCTTCTTGAAATAGAGGCCCTGCGGCGGCCACGGCACGGTGTAGATGAGGACGAGGTTCTGTTCGTCCAGCGCTTCGGCGACGGCCGGGCCGGCCGCGTCCCACAGCTTGCCGCTCTCTTCAAAGGAGGTTGCGAGGAAGGGAATGCTGTCCACGCCGAACAGCGGGTTCTCGTTGGCATGGGCGGAAAGCAGACGCTCGCCGATCGGCACCTGACCGGTCTGGACAGCGCGCTTGATGTCGGCGCCGCCGAAGAGCGAACCATTTGGATGGGCGACGATATCGATCTCACCGCCGGTGGCTTCCTTCACGCAGGCGGCGAATTCGACGACGTTTTCGGTGTGGTAGTTGCTGGCCGGATAGGCCAGCGGCATGTCCCACTTTTCAGCCATGGCGGCCTGAGCCAGTGCTGCGCTGCAGACGCTGGCCAGAATGGCGGTCTTCATCATGCGTGTCATCCTTACTTCCCCTCAGGTTCTGGCCTCAGGATGCGTTGCCTGGGCCGGTTGGTTCTTCTTGCGTCTTGCGCCTTTTTCCTTCAGGCGAACCGTGCCGGATCAAAGGCGGAAAGATCGGAGTTGGTCTTCTGGCCCATCAGCATGCCAGACACGAAGCGTCCCGTCTTGGGGCCTGCGGTCAGGCCGATGTGATGATGGCCGAAGGCGGCGATCACATCGCGGCAGCCGGGCACTTCGCCGATCAGCGGCAGGCTGTCGGAAGGGGCGGGACGGTGGCCCATCCAGCGGCTGGTCTCGCGCCAGGTGAGGCCGGGCATGGCAGCACGGGCCTGCCGCTCCAGCAGCGCGAAGGGCGCTTCGCTCGGGCCTGCGTCCAGCCCGCCGAACTCGACGATGCCCGCCAGCCGGATGCGGCCTTCCATCGGCGTGACCACGAACTTGCCCGATGTCATCATGGTGGGTGCGGCCGGCATGGCACTGGGCTCGATGAGTTCGAGGTGATAGCCGCGCTCGCTTTCCAGCGGCACGGACAGGCCGAGCTTTGCCATCAGCGGCTTCGACCAGACACCGGTGGCCAGAACCGCCTTGCCGCAGGCAATGAAGCCGTCACTTGTCTCAAGGCCTTCCAGACAGTCCGGACCAATGCGGAAGTCGTGGATCTCGGCCCTGCGGAACGCTCCGCCCAGAGAGAGAAAATGCCCGGCGAGAGCCTTCACATAGCGGCCGGGATCGCTGATCCGGCCGTGGTTCTTCAGCCGCACGGCAAAGCTGTTCTTCGGGCTGAATAGAGGATCGTAGTCTGCAAGGGCCTGACCTTCGATCTCGTCCCACTCGAAACCGGCCTGACGGCGCAGGCCCCAGCCGAAGCTGTCGCCCTCAAAGGCAGCGCGGTCCGGATAGCGGAAGACATAGTCGGAAGGCACCAGCCAGCGTTCGGCTTCCGTGCCGCCGGCCAGCGCCTGATGCTGGGCGAGGCTGTCGGCATTGAGCAGGGCCAGCCCGCGCGAGATCGCCTCCACCCGGTCGGCCCGGCAATTGGCAAGATAGCGGGTGAGGAAGGGCAGCAGCTTCGGCAGATAGGGCCAGCGCAGGAACAGGGGGCTGTCCGGGTCCATCAGCATGCCGGGCGCCTTGCGCATGAGGCCCGGCACCGTCACCGGCACAATGGCGCAGGCGGCAAGCACGCCGCCATTGCCGAAGGAGGTGGCCTCGCCCGGCTCCTGCCGGTCGATCAGGATCACATTGGCGCCTGCACGGGCCAGCCAGACGGCGGCCGATACACCGGCAATGCCTGCCCCGATGACGGCAATCGGGCCGGAAACGCTCATGCAGCAACGGCCTCAAACGGCCTGCTTGATCTTCCTGTCATGCTGCAAAGCCTCCCAACTCACAGTCCCTGCCGGGACGTTAATTGACGCCTATAAAATGTCAATAAATCATCGCCGTTTTGGCTGGTGCTGTCCTGACGAATTTGCGAGCATAATATCTGCGGTTAAGCCGCCGGAATGCGCGGTCTTTTCATGCCGGTGCATTATCGGGACGGCAAAGTGCCCGGTAAAACAGCAGGTGCATGTCGTATCTGCGCAAGCGGCCGGCTTTGGGTCTGTTGCTGGGGCGCGTATCTGTCGGGTAGTTTGCAGCTGCGTTTGATTGTGGGATTTCGCACCGGGGAGATGTGCTGGACCAATGACAGAAAAAGAAGAACCGCAGGAACTGGCTCCGATTGGTCCGGTCGTGTCCGCCGCCCATCTGGCTTCTGGCGCCATGCCGTCGCTGTCGGAGGTGGAATTCGGCGTGACGATGATGATCAACGCCTATTACCGCTGGATGGTCCGCTGCATGGCCGCTGCCGGTGTGCCGGGCATGAGCCCGCTGGATGTGCAGGTGCTGCACTCGATCAATCACCGGGGCAGGGCCAAGACGCTGGCCGATCTCTGCCTCGTGCTGAATATCGAGGATACCTACACCGTGTCCTATGCGCTGAAGAAGCTTGAAGCCGCGAAGCTGATCGTCTCCGGGCGGCGGGGCAAGGAGAAGACGGTGGCGATCACGCCTGAAGGCGAAAAGGCCTGTCTCGAATACCGCCGCCTGCGCGAGGCGCTGCTGGTGCAGCCGGTCAAGGCCATCGGCTTTGACGAGAAGGAACTGTCGCGTCTTGCGGCCATCCTGCGCTCTGTCTCCGGCTCCTACGATCAGGCGGCACGGGCAGCTGCGGCCATGTAATGAATGCAAGAGGCGGCCGGATGGGGCTTTGGGTCTCCATCCGGCCGCCCTTCTTCTGCGTATCCGGTTACAGCGAGGCGATGATCTGCTTGACCTGGCCGCAATACTGGCGGCTGCGGGCGTTCATCCGGGTGGCGAAATGGCCGGCGTTGTAGCGCAGGATCGTGCCGCAGGTGTCGCCGCCGGCGCGGGCCTGAGCACCGGCCAGATAGCGCATGCCCCATTCCAGATTGGTTGCCGGATCATAGAGTGCCGACGCCTTGCCCCGGAAGCCGAGACCACGCGCGGTGGCAGGCTTGATCTGCATGAGGCCGATCTCCCCATGGCGGCCCCTTGCGCGGGCGTTGTAGTTGCTTTCCACGCGGATCACGGCGTGGGCCAGTTCCACGGAAACCCCATGACGCTTGGCGGCAGCGGCGATCAGATGATCATAGGCGCTGTGTCCGGCAACGCTGCTGTCATCATCGGCAGTGCTTGCAGCGGCCACCTTGCCGCTTTCGCTGGTGCCCTGTGTTCTGGCTTCGGTTGCGGCGGTCTTGCTCCGCTTGACGACCAGGCCGCCGGGCGTTTCATCCGTGACGGGACGGAGGGCAGGCGTCAGACGCCCCCCGACCATGACCAGGACCTCGCGCATTTCGGGTTTTGCGTTTTCGCTGCCTGCCTCGCTGGCTTCGGGAGATGGAGCGGCTGCACGGCTTTTGGCAAGGCTTTCGCCGGGCATCATGGTCAGGGTCAGCGCAACAGAAAAAAGGCAATAGAAAGCCCGGCGCAGGGAGGTGCGCGTCTGGGTCATGTGATGTGGCTCCGTGAGTGTCTTCCGGGGGCTGCCCGCGGCTGAGGTCAATGCGGCTTGCCGCGGTTCGATGGGGGAGAAATGACCGCCAGCTTGGGCCAAAATCGGCCCGCTATCATCACGAAATGTTACGGAAATTAAGGGTAGCCCGTTAAATATTTAAGCGTTTTATAGGTAAATCATGCAGATCTGGGCAAAAGCGGGGCGCTTGTTTGGTGAGAAGCGTTCAGCCATCAAAGCGCCCGTCTTTATCTCAGGATTTGCCCCGGATGTTGCTACGCACAATAGCGTGCCTTGCCGGTTGATGCTGGCTGTTTCCGGCCATTGCCGCTGCCCGCCGGCTGCAGGTCAGAGTTCGGGCAGGGCCGTGAGCAGCTTGTGCAGCGTGGCAATGGTGGAGGCATCGGCGATGCCGTCGACCCTTTCCGGGCGGAAATGGCGCTGGAAGGCAGTGACGGCCGCCTTGGTGCGGGCGTCGAACTCCCCCTGCACCGGCACGTCATAGCCGTAGATTGCCAGCATCGACTGCAGCGCCTCGATGGGCTGGCCGCTTTCGCCCTCCTGGAAGAACCGGCCGCTGGTCACGGGAACCGGGTCCACATGATGGGCAACGCCGCCGGCGGCCAGAACGTTCCATGGAAACAGCTCGCCCGGATCTTCCTTGCGGCCGGGGGCGACATCGGAATGAGCCAGCACGCGCCAGGGCTTCATCTGATGGCGCAGCATGATGTCCTGGCACAGGTGCAGAACCGCTTCGACCTGTGCCTCGGGGAAGGGGCGGTAGCCCCACTCATGGCCGGGATTGACGATCTCGATGCCGATGGAGCGGGAGTTGATGTCCGTCTCGCCCTTCCAGAAGGACTTGCCCGCGTGCCAGGCGCGGCGGGCTTCCGGCACGCATTGCAGGATCCGGCCATCCTCATGGACGAAATAATGGGCGGAGACTTCCGAGCGCGTGTCGCACAGGCGCTGCAGGGCTTCATCGGCGGTCTGCATCCCGGTGTAATGCAGGATGATCATGTCAACCGCTGCGCCGTCCCGGCGTTCATTGTGATTGGGGGAGGGGTGCACTCTGGCGGGCACGCCGCAATCAGGCTTCACACTCACAGGCCACGCTCCGAACTGATCTTGGCATAGGCCGCATTGAGGGCGGCCATACGGTCATTGGCGATACGGACGAATTCCTGGGGCACGCCGCGGGCAATCAGCACGTCCGGGTGGGTTTCCCGCACCTCGCGGCGGTAATGCGCCTTCACGTCCTCGTTTGATGCATCCGGATGGATGCCCAGAACTGCATAGGGGTCGTTGCGGTCGCGCACATGGCGGGCAACCACCTTGTTGAACTCGCGCTCATCGAGGCCGAAAATCCGTGCCACCTCGCGCAGAAACTCAAGCTCCTGCATGTGGATCAGCCCGTCGGCCTTGGCAATGAAGAACAGGCCGTCGAGAATGTCGAAGAGGGTCTTGCGGTCATAGGGAAAGAGATCCGCCAGCTTCTTGGCATAGGTATCGAAGCCGGCAATGTCCTGTTTGGCGAGATCAAACAGGCGCGCGACATTGCGTTCCTCGCCTTCGGGGATCTCGAACAGCTTGCGGAAGGCGAGGACCTCGTCGGTCGTCACCACGCCGTCTGCCTTGGCCATTTTCGCCGACAGGGCAATCATGGCGACGGTGAAGCCGACCGTGCATGTTCCTTCCGGCCGGGCAAGGACAAGCTGCACCAGCCGGTCGATCAGCTGCGCGCCGCCTGAACCAATGGCCGAGCCGATGGCTGTGACGATGGCGCCAATGCTGGACCAGATGTTCACCGCGTCAGGCTCCGGGATCGGGGTGTCCGTCTGGCCAAAGGCGGGCACCGGTGCTTCTTCCCCACCCGAGTACAGGCACCGGCACGGGGCGCGCAAGCCCCTACCGGCGCACTGTTGGCAAAATAACGTAAGGGCAGATTTTCATTCACCTGGGCTAAACCATCATCTGCGTATGGTGCTGCCGGGACATTGGTAAACAGGGTAGTCCAGACAGCTATGAAACGCACGATCAGCCGCCAGGAACTGATGGCCGCAGCAACCATGCTTGCTGTCGTGTTTGCGCTGTCTTTGGGCATTTTCGTCAGCAACCGGCTGCTGTCCAGCTGGCTGGTGGGCGACGCGCTGGAATCCTCGCTGCGCAACTGGACCGAATCGGATCTGCGCCTTGATGCGAGGCAGGGGCGTGAAACGGAAGATCTGTCCAGCGCGCTGTTGCGGCTGCGCAGCTTCAGCCAGAGCTTCGTGCCGCATATTGCCGGGGTTGATGACGGCACCCTGCATATCTTCGAGCTGACGCGCTTTGCAGATGCCGTGACGGCGGATCTGGGTTCGTCTGCCAGGCGCGCCCATGCAAGGGTGCCGCTGGTGGATGAGAATGGCAGCATCCTGCCGCAGGAGGTGCCTGCCGCCCTTGTTGAGGCTGGTATCGGCAGCGGGGCGGTCCGCCGCGCGCTGGAACTGGCCCAGGACGGCGGTCTGCCGCGTGTCACCATATTCTACAGCTGGTGGGGCGCTGCAAAGGATGTGGCGCTGGTGACTGTTCCGGTTGCCGATGGCAGCACAGTGACCTCCGCTGATCTGCTGGCGCTCGACATTGCCCCTGTTCTGGCGGGGGCGAACCGGACGGTTCTTCTGGCAACGGTCCTTCTTGCTCTGCTCACCGTCAGTTCCGCTCTTGCGGTGGGCCTGCTGCTCTGGTTCCGCTACCGGGATGTGGTGCGCATCAGCCGCAACATGGAATTCCTGGCCCATCATGACCCGCTGACGTCGCTGCCGAACCGGGCGCTGTTCAGCGCCAAGCTGACGGAAGCCCTGCGCGTGACCCACGCCAAGGCCAGCAACATGGCGGTGATCCTGATCGATGTGGACAAGTTCAAGTCGGTCAACGACACCTATGGCCACGGTACGGGGGACATCTTCCTACAGGTGATCGCCGACCGGCTGCGTGCGGTCTTCGGGGAACATCTGGTGGCGCGCCTGTCGGGTGACGAATTCGCCGTGATGGTGACATCCATCTCCGATGTGGCGCGGATTACCAAACTCGCCAGCGACATGATCGCGGCCACCAAGCCGCCCTGCATCATTGACGGTATCGAGCTGCAGATCTCCCTGTCCATGGGCATCGCCCGGGCCAATGACGGCAACTGGCGCTCCTCGCGCATGCTGCATTGCGCCGATCTGGCGCTGTACCGGGCCAAGCACTCCGGCCGCTCCACCTTCTTCTGGTATCAGCCGGAAATGGACGCGGAAGCGCAGCGGCGCAAGGAAGTGGAAGCCGGGCTGATCAAGGCGCTGAAATATGATCAGTTCGACCTGCTCTACCAGCCGCAGTTCTCGCTGCATGACAACACACTGAAGGGTTATGAGGCGCTGATCCGCTGGGAGCATCCGACCAAGGGCACCATCTCCCCGGACGTGTTCATCTCGGTGGCTGAGGACACCGGCCTCATCGAGGACATCGGTGACTGGGTGCTGCGCCGGGCCTGCCGTGAGGCGGCCGAGTGGCATGACAAGACATTGCGCGTGGCCGTCAACTTCTCCCCGGCCCAGTTCAAGGCAGGGGAAACCCAGCGCAAGGTGGCCAGAGCGCTGGAGGAATCCGGCCTTGATCCGAAGCGGCTTGAGATCGAGATCACCGAAAGCCTGCTGATCGCCGACACGGAAGCGGTCGTGGAAACGCTGGAAGCCATCAGCGCCATGGGCGTGACCATCGCCATGGATGACTTCGGTACGGGCTATTCCTCGCTGAGCTACCTGAACCGTTTCCCCTTCAACAAGATCAAGATCGACCGCAGCTTCATCAAGAACCTCGGCAAGGATGCGGGCACCGATGCCGTCGTCACGTCGATCATCGGCCTTGGCCGCTCGCTCGACGTGCTGATTACGGCGGAGGGCGTCGAAAATCAGGACCAGGTGGTGCTGCTGCGCGCAGCCGGCTGCGATCTGGTGCAGGGCTATCTCTTTGGCCGTCCCGGCGCCGTCAAAGGCCCGGAAGTCATCGACGAGCGCACCCTTCCGGCAGTTTCTGAGGAAGAGGCCGGTGCCCGGGAGCCCGCAGAGCAGACAGCCTGAGGGCGGCTGCGTCCTCAAAAAGCTCCGGGCTGTGGCGCAAGTCACAGGTCAGCCTTTCACATGAGACTAGGTAATCTGATCAGTCTGCGTCAGGATGCAGGCTGACTTTGTGCATCTGCATGTCTGCGGAGACGAACCTTGGATATGGAATTCACGCTCCTGATCGGCTTCGCGCTGGTCTTCCTGTTCGTCAGCTTCATTCTGCCGCTCATCCTCTATGGCACGACGGGCGGCCTGCAGCGGCAGATTGATCTGCAGAAACGCGAGATTTCCGCGCTGCAGCAGATCGTCACCGGCCTGCAGCGGCGGCTGGAGCTGAATGAGGCTGCCGCAAGGGCCGCACCGGAGACGGATGCCGGATCGGCAGTGCCCGAACAGCCGGAAACCGCCCCGCAACAGCCTTCTGCTGATGATTTCTTTGTAGAAGCGGATGAGCCGGAAACCCCAGGTCCGGCAGAGGAAAGCGGACCCGCAGAAGAGCCCGAAAGCGGGGAAGCTGCACGTCCCGCAGGCCCGTTTGCGGCTGCCGCGCGCACATCGTCCGCCCGCCGCAGCGCGGCCACCGCTCCGGATGACGCAAAGGAGGCGCAGGACGCCAGAGACGCAGCCGCCGCCCGCGAACAGCAGATCGGCGGCAAATGGACCATCTGGACCGGTGGCATTGCCCTGGCCGCCGGTGCCGTGTTCCTCGTGCGGTTTGCGGTCGAGAACGATCTCCTCGGTCCGCTTGCCCGCATTCTCGCCGGTGCGGCGCTGGGCCTGATCCTGCTGGGGCTTGGCGAGTGGACCCGCCGCCGGCCTGGCACCTTCTCCCTGCCGGGCTTTGCCACGGCCAATATTCCTGCAGTTCTGACCGCATCAGGCACGCTGGCGCTGTTTGCGGATGTTTACGCTGCCTATGCGCTCTACGATCTGATCGGCCCGGCTGGCGCCTTCGTGCTGCTGGGAGCCGTCTCGCTCCTCACCATGTTTGCCGCCCTGCTGCACGGGCCCGCGCTCGCCGCGCTCGGGCTTGCGGGCAGCTATGCGGTGCCCATGCTTGTGTCTTCCGGCAGTGCGCAGATCCTTCCGGCGGTCCTCTATGTGCTGGCCGTTTCGGCTGCCGCGGTGGCAGTCGGGCGCATCCGGCTGTGGCTGTGGCTCGCGGGCCTTGCGGCGGCGGGTCTCTTCGGCTGGGCGCTGCTTTTCGAAATGGCGGCCGATGCCGGAGACCGGCTGCTGCTCGATCTTTATCTGGCAGGCGCCTATGTCATCACGGCGGCGGGCTTCGTCTGGCGCTTCCATGACTTTGCACCGGACAGAGCCGAAAAACCGGACTGGTACGCCACGGCCGCGCTCAGCGCGCTGGCGCTGCCCTTCCTCGCCCATGTCAGCCTGTCGGACAGTGCTTCGCTCTTCGTTCTGGAGACACTGCTTCTCACTGCCGTGCCGCTGGCGCTCGCCTATGGCTGCAGCGCCTTGCGCTATGCCGCCGTGGTGCCGCTGCTGGTGCAGGTGACTGCCTATGCCGGCCTTGATCTGCCGCTCAGGGACCTTGGCGCCTATGCCGGCGTGGATGGCCCTTACGGCCCGGTAATTTCGCCGGTGCCTGCCGAAACGCAAGCCATGCTGTCCCGCTTCGGCATGCTGGGGCTGGTGACCGGGGCCATTCTGCTGGCCGCTGGTGTTGCGGGCAGCCTGAAATCCGCCTCCCGTGCCGTTCTGGCCTCGCTGGCTGCAGCCGGCAGCCTTGCCCTGCTTGCCGCTGCCTGGTGGCGGGTGGAAGGCCTTGCTGCATCGCCGCTGTTTGCCGTGACCGGACTTGCCCTGTCCGCGGCCTTCCTGCTCTTCGGCGACCGGCTGGCCGCGCTCTTTGCCGTGCGCGGGCCGAAGGCCGGGGATGATGTCGCGGACACGCATCCGGGCAGTGCCGGAGCGGTGGCGGCCTGGTTCACCGGAACACTCTGCGGCCTTGCCCTGTCCATCGCCATCGTTCTGGAGGGAAGCTTCCTGACCACGGCGCTGGGCCTTCTGGTGCCTGCCTTCGTGTTCGTCTATCTGCGCTATCCGGTGCATGGCTTGCGTGTTCTGGCACCCGTCGCCATCCTGCCGTATGTCTGCCGTCTGCTGTGGGACCCGTTCATCGCGGGCGGTCAGCTCAGCATCACGCCGGTGTTCAACCAGTTGCTCTACGGCTACGGCATCCCGGCGCTGGGGCTGGTTCTGGCCGCATGGGCGCTGACCCGCACCCGTGATGATCTGTGGGCCCGCATCCTGCAGGCGATGGCCATCGCCGGGGTCAGCATTACGCTGGCCATGCTGGCGCTGCATGCGATCGATCCCACCTTCATGTTCTACTCCGATGCCAGCCGGTTCAAGGCGGCGGCCATGATGGTGATCACCGGCGGCTCGGTGTCCCTGGGCCTCACCCGCATCCTGCCGGGCACGGATGGGGCAAGGGGCAATCTGGTATTCTCCGGTGGAGCCATGACGGTCAGCGTGCTCGGCATGCTGACGGGCGGGCTGGCGCTCGTAGGCGAAAACCCGCTCTGGACCGGCGCCCCTGTCGGTTACACGCCGGTGCTGAACTGGGTCACGCTCGGCTACGGCGCTCCCTTCGTGATCTATGCCCTTTTGGCCTATGCGGCGCGCCCGGTGCGTCCGGCCGGATATGTCTGGCTGGTGACGGTCTTTGCAGGCCTCATGGGCGTCTTCTTCGTCAACCTGACCATCCGCCATGCCTTCAGCCCGCTGATCCTCACCACGGAACCCGTGAGCGAACTGGAAAACTACGTCTATTCCATCGTCTGGCTGGTGCTGGGCGTGGCGGGCGTGGTGGCGGGGCTCTGGCGCGACAGCCTGCGCCTGCGGCAGGTGGCCGGCGCCATTGTTGCGCTGGTGGTGGTCAAGGTCTTCCTGTTCGACATGTCCTCGCTGCAGGGCGTGCTGAGGGCCTTGTCCTTCCTGGGGCTGGGCGCGGTTCTGATCGCCATCGGCTACCTCTACCAGCGCATGATTGCCCGCAAGCCGCCTTCTGCATGAAGGGGACCTGCAAGAAGCGTCCTTGACCGGCTGCCGTTTCCTCCGTAAGGGGAGCCGGTCAGCTGGCCGGACGGTCGCTGCCGCAAGTGCCGAAAGGCCGCGGGGGAGGAAAGTCCGGGCTCCATGGAAACACGGTGCCGGGTAACGCCCGGCGAGGGCGACCTCAGGGAAAGTGCCACAGAAAGCAAACCGCCCCGGCCTTCGGGCAAGGGGTAAGGGTGAAAGGGTGGGGTAAGAGCCCACCGCGCGGACGGTAACGGACGCGGCACGGTAAACCCCACCGGGAGCAAAACCGAATAGGGATGGCACAGGGCCTTCGGGTCCGGGTTGGTTTCCTGGCCAGCCATCCGGGTAGGTTGCGTGAGGCGTCTGGCAACAGGCGTCCCAGATGAATGACCGTCGCGTATGGAAGCTTGCTTCCGTGCCTTACAGAACCCGGCTTACAGGCCGGCTGACACCTTTTCCTCTCCTTGGATCAAGTTCACCGCCTTGCGCGGAAACCGGAGCATTTCTGCCGCCGGCAGCATTTTATTAACCATGTTGATGTTTGTGGAGGAAGGGGCAATTGCACAGGGCATCGAGCCGTGGAATCCGCCTGATTCCATTGACGCCCATGATCTCCCATGCTATCCCATATTAACCCATGAAGCTGCCTCCGGTTCCGTTCGAGGCGGCTGTTTTCAGGGGCTGTCCCGTGAGTGCCGGGACGCTCGGTTTCGTTTTGCAAGTTTCAGACTTTGCCAGTGCAGCAGGCGCCAGGATGGCGTGTTGAAAGGGGATCATGGCCGGCTTTGTGTCGCATTTTACCAACCGGCTGGACGCGAAGGGGCGTGTTTCGATCCCTGCGCCGTTCCGGGCCGTGCTGGCACGCGACGGATTCGAGGGCCTTTACTGCATTGCCTCTCCCCATGCACCCGCGGTTGATGCAGGCGGTAATGAGCTGGTGAATGAGATCGAGGGGCGCCTTGCCGCCTTTGCCAAGCTGTCGCCGGATCATGATGCGCTGGCCATTGCGCTCTTTGGTGCCAGTGAAACGCCGAAGATCGATACCGATGGCCGCATCGTCCTGAGCGACATGATCCGCGAGCAGACGGGTGTAACCGATCAGATCACCTTCGCGGGTCTGGGCTACAAGTTTCAGCTCTGGGAGCCGGAGCGTTTTCGTGAGCATCGCGCAGAGGCCCAGAAGCGCGCGCTTGCGATGCTGTCGGGCATGAGCCCGGCTGCTGCGTCAGGAGGACCGGCATGACGGCGGGTCGCGCAGAAGGTCACGAGACTGAAGGCGCTGGCGGACTGGTCCGCCACGTGCCCGTCCTCCTTGACGGGGTTCTTTCGGCGCTGTCCGTGAAGCCGGGTGAAGTTGTCGTGGACGGCACCTTCGGGGCTGGCGGCTATTCCCGCGCGTTTCTAGCTGCGGGTGCGAAGGTCATCGGCGTTGACCGGGATCCGGATGCCATCGCGGGCGGTCAGCCGCTGGTGGAAGCCTCGAATGGCGCGCTGACGCTGGTGCCGGGGCGCTTTGCCGATATCGAGACGCATCTGGCGTCGCTCGGCGTCGAGGCCGTGGACGGCGTCGTGCTGGACCTGGGCGTTTCCTCGATGCAGCTGGATGAAGCCGATCGCGGCTTCTCCTTCATGCGCGACGGGCCGCTCGACATGCGCATGGAGCAGGCCGGGCCGTCGGCTGCCGATGTGGTGAATACGCTTCCTGCCAGGGATCTGACCCGGATCATCGGTCTTCTGGGTGAAGAAAAGCGGGCAGGGCAGGTGGCACGCGCCATCGAGCAGCGGAGCAAGGAGCAGCCCTTCACCCGCACCGGTGATCTTGCCGCGCTGATCGAGAAGGTCGTCGGCCGCTCGCCGAAAAAGATGCACATCCACCCGGCGACGCGCACGTTTCAGGCGCTGCGCATCTATGTGAACGGCGAGCTGCATCAGGCGGCGTCCGTGCTGGGGGCGGCAGAAAAGGTTCTGCGTCCCGGCGGGCGGCTGGTGGTCGTCAGCTTCCACAGCCTCGAAGACCGGATCGTGAAGAAGTTCTTTGCCGACCGCACGCGCACGCGCGGTGGCGGTTCCCGGCATATGCCGGAAGAGGATGTGCCGCCGGCGACCTTCGAGCTGGTGGTCAAGGGCGGTCAGGAGCCGGACGAGAGCGAGACGCAGGCGAACCCGCGTGCCCGCTCGGCCCGCCTCAGGGCAGGGCGGCGGACGGATGCTCCGGCGCGCGATCTGGATATTCACGCCATTGGCGTTCCGCATCTGGCGGAATTCAAGGGACTTGGAGGCTGAGCGATGGTGAGCCGTTATCTCAATATCGTCTGTGTCCTTGCTGTGCTGACGGGCGCAGGTGTCGTGTACGACATGAAGATGGAGGCCGAGCACACGTCCGAATATGTGGCGTCGCTCAAGGTCAAGATCGACGAAGAGCACGAAGCCATCCGGGTGCTACGTGCCGAATGGAGCGTTCTCAATCAGCCTGCCCGCCTGCAGGGGCTGACCGAGCGCTATGACGAGTTTCTGAAGCTCCAGGAAATGGATCCGGGCAAGCAGATCGTGCAGCTGCAGGATCTGCCGATGCGTCCGGTCATGCTGCCCCCTGTTGGTGGTGAGGCTCCGCTTGATGGCTTTGCGGCCCTGCGGGAACCTGCCTCCACCTCGTCCATCCGATAGGAGCGCTGCAATGACAATGGCAAGCGAGCCCTCCTCCTTCCTGCAGTTCCAGCGCAGCCAGCCCCGTGCGGCGGCCCGCCCGGCCTATGGCTCGGTGTCCACCAGCACCGTCAGAACCCGCATCTATTTTGCGATGGCGGCCTTCGCTCTGCTTTACACGGTTATTGGCGCCCGGCTCGTGCATCTCGCACAGACGGAAGAGGCGCCCAACGCTGCTTTCATCTCGGCGCAGGATTCCATTGCTGCCTCCCGCCCCGATCTCATCGACCGCAACGGCGAAATTCTCGCAACGGACATCAAGACGGCCTCCATTTATGCCGAACCGCGCAAGATCATCGATGTGGATGAGGCGCTGGAAGGCATCGGCAGCGTTTTCCCGGAGCTGAACAACGAGAGCATGCGCAAGCGGCTCGCCAGCCGCGCAGGCTTCATCTGGCTGAAGCGTGAGGTTTCCCCTGCCCAGCAGCAGGCCATTCACCGGCTTGGCATTCCGGGCATCGGCTTCCTTTGGGAAAAGCAGCGCTTCTATCCGGGCGGGCCGCTGGCCTCGCATATCATCGGATCGGTCAATATCGACAATCAGGGCATTGGCGGCCTCGAGAAGCATCTCGACGATTCCTGGCTGTCCGAACTGCAGAAACTTGGCTTTGCCACAGACCGTTCGCTGGAGCCGGTCAAGCTGGCAGTTGATTCCCGTGTGCAGTTCGTCGTGCGGGATGAGCTGGTCAAAGGCGTCGAGCGCTATCACGCCATTGCAGGTGTCGGCATCATTCTGGATGTGCATACGGGCGAAGTCGTCGCCATGTCGTCCTATCCGGACTATGATTCGAACGACCGCGCCCAGGCCCTCGACAAGGACCGGTTGAACCGTGCCACCGGCGGCGTGTTCGAGATGGGCTCCGTCTTCAAGACCTTCACCTTCGCCAGCGCCTTCGATTCGGGCAAGGTCGACATGAACGACAGCTTCGATGCGAGCCGTCCGATCCGCGCCGGCGGGCGCACGATCAACGATTTCCACGGAAAAAGACGCATCCTTTCGGTGCCGGAAGTCTTCATCTATTCGTCCAACATCGGCACGGCCAAGATGATGCTGACGACAGGCGTCGACTATCAGCGCGAGTTCTATGCGCGCCTCGGCCTGACCGAGCGCCAGTCCAACGAACTGCCGGAAAATGCAGCCCCGCTGCTGCCGCGCCGCTGGGGTGAACTGGCGGCCATTACCGCGTCTTTCGGTCACGGGATTTCGGTGACGCCGATGCAGACGGCAACGGCGGCAGCTGCTCTTGTGAATGGTGGCTATCTCATTCCGCCGACCTTCCTGCCGCGGGATGAAGCAACTGCCAAGTCTCTGGGCAAGCAGGTGATTTCCGAAGAGACCAGCCGCAAGATGCGCTATCTCTTCCGCCTCAACGTGGTGCAGCAGGGCGGCTCCGGCCGCCGGGCGGAAGTGCCGGGGTATCTTGTCGGCGGCAAGACGGGAACGGCTGAAAAAGTCGAAAACGGCCGCTATACGCCCAACAAGCGCCGCAACTCGTTCCTCTCGGCCTTCCCGATGGATGATCCCCAGTATGTGGTGCTGGTCGTGCTCGATGAGCCGAAGCCGGAAAAGCCGGGCATGGCTGCGACGGCAGGTCTCAACACGGCGCCGATGGTGAGCAACATCATCCGCCGCGCGGCACCCATGCTGGGCGTCATGCCGAAACAGACTGATGGGACAAAGGCAATCGAAGTATCTTATTGAGACGTGATCGAAGCGCCGGAGCGGGACATCAGGGTCGCAGCTGAAAAAGGGTTCCGCACCGGCTTGTGACGGCGCACTACCGGATTTGGCAGACAATGCAGCTAGGAACACTTGCGGCGGGCACAGGCATCGCCGTTCCTGATGATACCCTCATGATCGGGGGATTGACCTCGGACAGCCGGGCGGCTGGGCCGGGCTTTTTGTTTTTTGCCCTTGGCGGCGTACAGGCCCATGGCGCACGTTTTGCCGCAAAGGCGGTGGAGCAGGGCGCGGCCGCTGTTCTGACCGATGCAGAGGGCGCAGCGCTGATCGAGGCCGGCGGCGGTGTGCCGGCACCGGTGATCGTTGCCGCGAATCCGCGTCTGGCGCTGGCGAAAATGGCCGCCCGTTTCCATGGCCGTCAGCCGGAAACCATGGTGGCCGTCACCGGCACCAGCGGCAAGACCTCCGTCGCCTATTTCGTCCGCCAGATCTTCCAGCGCTGCGGCCACAATGCGGCAAGCCTCGGCACGCTTGGCACCGTCACAGCCTCCGGCACCAGCTATGGCGGGCTGACGACGCCGGACCCGGTCTCCCTGCATGCGGAACTGGCGAAGCTGGCCGATGCCGGTGTCACTCATGCCGCAATGGAAGCGTCCAGCCATGGGCTCGATCAGTACCGGCTGGACGGGGTGGAACTGGTGGCCGCCGGTTTCACCAACCTTGGCCGTGATCACATGGACTATCACGCCACCGAAGAGGAATACCTGCAGGCCAAGCTGCGCCTGTTCCGCGAGCTTCTGCCCAGCGGCGGCACGGTGGTCGTGGACCCGGCGCAGAACAAGGCAGACCGTGTGCTGGCCGTTGCCGAAGAGCGTCGCCAGCAGGTGCTGACCGTGGGCGAGCGGGGCAGGGACCTGCACCTGCGCAATGTCCAGTTCAGCGGTTTCAGCCAGGTTTTGACGATCGATACACCGCGCGGGGAATACAAGGTGTCCCTGCCGCTCGCCGGGCATTTTCAGGTGTCCAATGCGCTTGTTGCTGCCGGTCTTGCCATTGCCGCAGGCGAGGCGCCGGGGGCAGTCATGCGGGCGCTGGAAACGCTGGAAGGCGCGCCGGGGCGTCTGGAACTGGTGGGCCGCAAGGACAACGGCGCTCTGTGCTTCGTTGACTATGCGCACAAACCTGACGCCGTGGACAATGCGCTGGCCGCACTGCGCCCCTTCACCACCGGCCGCCTCATCGTGGTCGTCGGGGCCGGTGGCGACCGGGACGCAGGCAAGCGCCCGCTGATGGGGGAAGCTGCCAGCCGCCGCGCCGATGTGGTCATCGTCACAGACGACAACCCCCGGACGGAAGATCCTGCACTCATCCGCAAGGCCGTCATGGCAGGTGCACCGGGTGCGCTGGAGATCGGCGACCGGGCAGAGGCCATCGCAACGGCTGTTTCCATGCTGGAAAGCGGGGATGTCCTGTGTGTGGCAGGAAAGGGTCACGAAACGGGCCAAATCGTCGGGAAGACGGTGCTCCCGTTCTCGGATCATGATGCGGTTCGCACCGCGCTTGCACAAGGAGCCCGGTCATGAGCGCACCGCTCTGGACCCTCGATGCCTTTCTGGCCGCAACGCGCGGCGAGGCCCGCGGAGAGCCGCAGGCTGAAATCACCGGCATTTCCATCGACACCCGCACCATCTTGCCGGGCGAAGCTTTCGTCGCCATCGTCGGTGACCGGCTGGACGGGCATGATTATGTGGCCAAGGCCCTCGAGGCTGGCGCGTCGCTGGCGCTGGTTGCTCGGCACAAGCTGGTCGATCTGCCGCAGGATGGCCGCTACGTTGTGGTGGATGATCCGCTTGAGGCCCTGCGCAATCTTGGACGTGCCGCCCGCGCGCGCACCAGCGCCCGGATCGTGGCGGTCACCGGCTCGGTCGGCAAGACCGGCACCAAGGAGGCGCTGCGCCTCGCGCTTGGCCGCTCCGGCAAGGTCCATGCCTCGGCCGCGTCCTTCAACAATCACTGGGGTGTGCCGCTGACGCTGGCGCGCATGCCGGAGGATACCGAATTCGGTGTCTTCGAAATCGGCATGAACCATGCCGGAGAAATCACGCCGCTGGTGCAGATGGTCCGCCCGCATGCGGCCATCATCACCACCGTGCAGGCGGTGCATCTGGAGTTTTTCGGCTCGGTCGAGAAGATCGCACAGGCCAAGGCCGAGATCTTCCTCGGGCTGGAGCCGGGCGGCCTTGCCATTCTCAATCAGGACAATGACCAGTTCGACCTGCTGACCTTCCTTGCCAAGACGGCTGGTGTCGAGCGTATCCAGACCTTCGGCGAAGCGGAGGGCAGTGACGCGCTGCTTGAGAACTATGCGGTGCAGACCGGGTCCTCTTCCATTCAGGCGCGGGTGCTGGGGCAGGAGATCACCTACAAGATCGGCGCGCCGGGCAAGCACCTTGTCCGCAACAGCCTCGCCGTGCTGCTGGCCGTCTGCGAACTCGGCGGCGATCTGGCGCTGGCCGGACTGGCACTGGCCGAGCTCTCGGCCCCCAAGGGGCGCGGCGCGCAGACGCGGCTGAAGCTGCCGGGCGGCGAGGCCGTGCTGGTCGATGAAAGCTACAACGCCAATCCGGCCTCCATGCGCGCGGCCCTCAGCGTGCTTGGCGGCATGCAGGCGGCCGCGCCGGGCCGCAAGATTGCTGTGCTTGGCGACATGTTGGAACTGGGTGATGCAGCGGGGCAGTTGCATGCCGATCTGATTGGGCCCGTCGAAGACAGCGGCGCAGATCTGGTCTATTGCTCCGGCCCGCTGATGCGCGCCTTGTGGGAGCGGCTGCCGCGCGAGAAGCGCGCCGTCTATGCCGAGCATTCCGAAGCGCTGACCGAGCGCCTCAAGGATGAGCTGCGCCCTGGCGACATCATCATGATCAAAGGCTCTCTCGGGAGCCGAATGGGCCCCCTTGTGGACGCGCTCAAGCAGGAATATCCCGCAGCGGATGAAATGGCTTCGGCCTGAGGAATCCAAATGTTCTATCTTCTCGGTGAACTGTCCGGCCAGATTTCTGCGCTGAACGTCTTCAAGTACATCACGTTCCGCACGGGCGGTGCCATCATGACGGCGCTGTTCTTCGTGTTCCTGTTCGGGCCGCGCATCATTGCGGGCCTGCGCCTGCGTCAGGGCAAGGGCCAGCCGATCCGTGAAGACGGGCCGCAGAGCCACCTTCTGACCAAGAAGGGCACGCCGACCATGGGCGGGCTGATGATCCTGTCCGGCCTCATCGTCTCCACCCTGCTGTGGGCGGATCTGCGCAATCCCTATGTCTGGATCGTGCTGTGGGTCACCGTCGGCTTCGGTGCCATCGGCTTTTATGATGACTATCTGAAGGTGACGAAAGCCACCCACAAGGGCTTCAGCGGCAAGGCCCGCCTTGGCATCGAGTTCCTGATTGCAGGCGGCGCGGCTTTTGCCGTAACCATGCTGGACAAAGGTACTTTCGCCACGTCCATCTCCTTCCCCTTTGTGAAGGACCTGCTGCTCAATCTGGGCATCTTCTTCATTCCTTTCGCCGCCTTTGTCATTGTCGGCGCAGGCAATGCGGTGAACCTGACGGACGGGCTCGATGGCCTTGCCATCGTGCCGGTGATGATTGCTTCGGCCACTTTCGCCCTCATCGCCTATCTGTCGGGCAACGCGGTCTTTGCCGAGTATCTGCAGATCCACCACGTGCCCGGCACGGGCGAACTTGCCGTCATCTGCGGCGCTGTGATCGGCGCCGGGCTTGGCTTCCTCTGGTTCAACGCGCCTCCGGCCGCCATCTTCATGGGCGACACAGGCTCGCTCTCCCTTGGCGGCATGATCGGTGCGATTGCGGTCGTCACCAAGCATGAGATCGTGCTGGCCATCGTTGGCGGGCTGTTCGTGCTGGAGGCGGTGTCCGTCATCGTGCAGGTGGCCTCCTTCAAGCTGACCGGCAAGCGTGTGTTCCGCATGGCGCCGATCCATCATCATTTCGAGCAGCTGGGCTGGACCGAGTCCCAGGTGGTGATCCGCTTCTGGATCATCGCCGTGGTTCTCGCCCTCGTCGGCCTTGCCACCCTGAAGCTGAGGTAAGGCGGTCATGATCCCGGTCACCTGCTTCAAGGGAAAAAAGGTAGCGCTCTTCGGGCTTGGCGGCTCGGGCCTTTCCAGTGCGCTGGCGCTGAAGGAAGGCGGGGCGCATGTCATTGTCTGGGACGATGCGCCTGCGCGCAATGATCTTGCCCGTTCCAAAGGTCTTGAGGCCCGCGATCTGGCCGAACTCGACTGGAAGGGGCTGTCGGCGCTGGTGTTGTCACCCGGTGTGCCGCTGACCCATCCCGAGCCGCACTGGACGGTGGAGCTCGCACGTGAGGCGGGCGTCGAAGTCATTGGCGACATCGAGCTGTTTTCGCGCGAACGGGCGCTCGTGTGCCCGGACGCCCCTGTCATCTGCATCACCGGCACCAATGGCAAGTCCACCACAACGGCACTGACCACGCATCTGCTGAAGTCGCTGGGCCGCGACGTGCAGATGGGCGGCAACATCGGCACGCCGGTGTTCGACCTCGCCCCTCTGGCGCCGCACCGGCATTATGTCATCGAGTGCTCGTCCTATCAGATCGATCTTGCTCCCGGTCTCGCCCCGACGGCCGGCATTCACATGAACCTGTCGCCGGATCATCTCGACCGGCACGGGACCATGGAGAACTATGCCGGCATCAAGGAGCGGCTCGTTGCTGCGGCCCGCACCGCCATCGTCGGCGTGGATGATGAAATGAGTGCTGCCATCGCGGACCGGCTGGAAGCTGCCGGGCACGATGTGCGCCGCATTTCCGGCCATCAGACGCAGACCCATGGCGTCTTTGCCCGTGATGGCCTGCTGATCTGCGCGGACAAGGGCGTAGAGACGGTCATTGCCGATCTGTCGCGTGCACCGTCGCTTCGCGGCCAGCACAATGCCCAGAACGCGGCGGCGGCCTGTGCTGCACTGCTGGCGCTTGGCGTGGCACCGCAGGAGCTTGCTGCAGGGCTTGAGAGCTTCCCTGGCCTCAAGCACCGGATGCAGATCATCGCCCGCCATGAGGGCACGCTGTTCATCAATGACAGCAAGGCGACCAACGCGGATGCCACGGCCTGGGCGCTGGCGAGCTATCCCCGGCTTTACTGGATCGCGGGCGGCAAGCCGAAGTCGGGCGGCATTGAGCCGCTGGGCGAGTTCTTCCCGCGCATTGTCCGGGCCTATCTGATCGGCGAGGCGGCCGAGGAGTTTGCCCGCACGCTGGACGGCAAGGTGCCCTACGAGATCAGCGGCACGCTGGACGTGGCGGTGCAGCGGGCGGCGGCGGATGCCGCGCTCGATCCGCAGGCCGAGAAGGTGATCATGCTGTCTCCGGCCTGTGCCTCGTTCGACCAGTATCCGAATTTTGAAGTGCGTGGTGATGCGTTTGCCGAAAGCGTCCGGGCCCTGTTGGCGGTGCCGGAAAAGACGGAGGATGCCTGATGGTTTCTCGCGCTGATCGTGGTGTGCTGGCCGAGTGGCTGTGGACGGTTGACCACATCCTTCTCGCGCTTTTCGTCCTGCTCATGATCGGCGGCGTCGTGCTGTCCTTTGCGGCCAGTCCCCCGGTGGCCGAGCGCATCGGTGTGGAGAGCTATTACTTCGTCAAGCGGCAGGCCATGTTCCTGCCGCTGGCGGTCGTCGTGCTGTTCGGCGTCTCGCTGATGTCGCCGCGGATGGTGCGCCGGGGGGCTTTGCTGCTCTTTTGCGTGTCGCTTGCGCTTCTAGTTGCGACGCTCTTCGTCGGCGCCGAAGTGAAGGGTGCCCGCCGCTGGATCAACATTGCCGGTTTCTCGGTGCAGCCCTCCGAATTCCTCAAGCCTGCCTTCGTCGTGCTGGTCGCCTTCCTGCTGTCGGAAAGCGGACGCCGCCGCGAAGTGCCGGGCATGGTTCTGTCCGCCCTGCTTTTCGCCATGTGCGCGGCGCTGCTGGTGGCGCAGCCCGACTTCGGCCAGACCATGCTGATCGGCCTCGTATGGGGCGGTTTGTTCTTCATGAACGGCCTGCCATGGATCGCCATCATCGGATTGGGCGGGGTGGGCGTTGCCGGTCTTGCCTCGGCCTACTTCCTGCTGCCGCACGTGACCACGCGTGTGAACAGGTTCCTCGATCCCGATTCCGGCGACACCTATCAGATCGACCGCGCCCGTGAGGCTTTCCTCTCGGGCGGCTGGTTCGGCAAGGGGCCGGGAGAGGGCATCGTCAAGCGCGGGCTGCCGGACAGCCACACCGACTTCATCTTTGCCGTGGTGGCCGAGGAATTCGGCATCATCGTCTGCATGCTGCTGGTGGCGCTCTTCGCCTTCATCATCCTGCGGGGCCTGCGCAATGCGGGCCGGGACCAGGATGCCTTCTCGCGGCTGGCGACGGCCGGGCTGACGCTGATGTTCGGCCTGCAGGCGACCATCAATTTGATGGTGAACCTCAACCTCATGCCTGCCAAGGGCATGACGCTGCCTTTCATTTCCTACGGCGGTTCCTCGCTGCTTTCGACGGCGCTGACGGCGGGCTTCATTCTGGCCCTGTCGCGCCGCAAGCCGCGGCCGCTGCACAGTGACAGCGTGACGGTGGCCCGTGTGCCGACGTCGCAGCTCATTCAGCCGGGTATTCAATGAGCAAGACCATTCTCCTGACGGCCGGTGGCACCGGCGGTCACCTGTTCCCTGCCGAAGCGCTGGCGCATGAGCTGGTGCGGCGGGGCTGGACCGTGGATCTGGCGACGGACGAGCGGGCCGACCGCTACGGCACCAGCTTTCCTGCGCGGGAGGTGCATATCATCGCCTCCGAAACCCTGCGCTCGAAGTCGCCCGTTGCCCTGCTCAAGACGGTTCTGAGCCTTGCGCGCGGCACGCTGCAGGCCCGCCGTGTCATCCGGCAGATCAAGCCTGCCGTTGTCGTCGGCTTTGGCGGCTATCCCACCTTTCCGCCGATGATGGCTGCGCGGCTGACGGGCGTGCCGTCGATCCTGCACGAGGCCAATGCCGTGATGGGCCGGGCCAACCGGATGCTGGCCAAGGGCGTCACCCGTGTCGCCACCAGCCTGACGCTGGTCAATCCGGATGCAGCGCTTGCCCCGAAGATCCGTGAGACGGGCAATCCGGTGCGCCCGCCGGTGGTGGAAGCCGCCAGCGTGCCCTATGCGGTGCCACAGGCAGGCGGCGCGTTTCACCTCCTGGTGTTCGGCGGCTCACAGGGCGCACGGTTCTTCTCGGACGTGATGCCGGAAGCGGTGAAGCTTCTGTCCCCGGAACACCGCGCCCGGCTGAAGCTGGTGCAGCAGTGCCGGCAGGAAGACATGGACCGGGTGAAGAGCGCCTTCGAAGCGCTTGGGCTCTCGTCGGAGCTTGCGCCCTTCTTC
Source organism: Pannonibacter sp. CBAS1226 (assembly GCF_055685825.1). Lineage (NCBI taxonomy): Bacteria > Pseudomonadati > Pseudomonadota > Alphaproteobacteria > Hyphomicrobiales > Stappiaceae > Pannonibacter > Pannonibacter sp. CBAS1226. The sequence goes on from NZ_JBVOUO010000003.1 coordinate 382,075, forward strand.
CGCGACATGCCGGCGAGGATTGCCGCTTCGCACCTTGTCATCTGCCGTTCCGGCGCGTCCTCCGTCAGCGAGTTGTCCGTCATCGGCCGCCCGTCGATCCTCGTGCCGCTGCCCAATGCGCTGGATCAGGACCAGAGCAACAATGCCCGCGTGCTGGAAGCTGTGGGCGGGGCTTGGCCGGTGGCGCAGAAGGATCTGACGCCGCAGCGCCTTGCCGCAGAACTCACCCGGCTCATGGATGAGCCATCCACCCTTCAAGCCGCCGCCGCCGCCGCGCGCGGGCAGGGCAAGCCCGATGCGGTTGCCCGCCTTGCCGATCTGGTGGAAGAGACCGCTGGCGCAAACACAACAGACAAAGGAGACCGCGCATGAAGATGCCGCGTGAATTGGGGCCGGTGCATTTCGTCGGCATCGGGGGCATCGGGATGAGCGGCATTGCCGAAGTGCTGCACACGCTCGGCTACACCGTTCAGGGCTCGGACATGTCCGAGAGCGCCAATGTGCTGCGCCTGCGCGAGAAGGGCATTCCGGTCTTCATCGGCCACAAGGCGGAAAACCTTGGCGGTGCTGAAGTTCTGGTCGTCTCCTCCGCTATCAAGCGCGACAATCCGGAGCTGATCGCCGCCCGCGAGAAGCTGATCCCGGTGGTCCGCCGTGCCGAAATGCTGGCTGAGCTGATGCGCTTCAAGCAGGCCATTGCCATCGGCGGCACCCACGGCAAGACGACGACCACCTCGCTGGTGGCGGCGCTGCTGGAGGCGGGCGGCATGGACCCGACCGTGATCAACGGCGGCATCATCAACGCCTATGGCACCAACGCCCGCATGGGCGATGGCGAATGGATGGTGGTGGAAGCGGACGAAAGCGACGGCACCTTCGTCAAGCTGCCCGCAGATATCGCCATCGTCACCAACATCGATCCGGAGCACCTCGACCACTACGGCGACTTTGCCGGGGTGCGCGCGGCCTTCCGCCACTTCGTGGAGAACGTGCCCTTCTACGGCTTTGCCGTGATGTGCCTCGACCACCCGGAAGTGCAGACGCTCGTCGGCCAGATCGAGGACAAGCGCATCGTCACCTATGGCGCCAATCCGCAGGCGGATGTGCGCTTTGCCGATGTGTCCATGGCGGGTGGAAAGTCGAGCTTCCGCGTCATCCTGCAGAACCGCCGCTCGGGCGCAAGCGAGGTCATGGATAATCTGGTGCTGCCCATGCCGGGGCTGCACAATGTTTCCAACGCAACGGCCGCCATTGCGGTGGCGAACCGTCTGGGCATTTCCGCCGATGCCATCCGCAAGGGGCTGGCCGGGTTCGGCGGCGTCAAGCGCCGCTTCACCCACACGGGAACCTGGAACGGCGCCGAGTTCTTCGATGACTATGGCCACCACCCGGTGGAAATCCGCGCCGTGCTGAAGGCCGCGCGGGAATCGGCGAAGGGCAGGGTGATCGCCGTGGTGCAGCCGCACCGCTACTCCCGCCTCGCCAGCCTGTTCGAGGACTTCTCCACCTGCTTCAACGATGCGGACACGGTGATCGTGGCTCCTGTCTATGCGGCCGGTGAGCAGCCCATCGCAGGCATCGACCGTGACAGTCTCGTCTCCAACCTCAAGACCCACGGCCACCGCTCCGCCATCGCGCTGGAGGGGCCGGAGGCTCTCGCCGGTGTCATTGCGGACCTTGCCAAGCCGGGTGACTACGTTGTCTGCCTCGGTGCTGGCAACATCACCCAGTGGGCGCATGCGCTGCCGGGCCAGCTGGAGGCCCTTGGCAAGGGAGAGGGGGCGTGAGCTTTCCCGATCTTCTGGCAAGCCTCGGCTCCCGGTTCGAGGGTTTGCGCGGCAAGCTGACGGCCAATCAGCCGCTGTCCGCCGTCACCTGGCTGCGGGCAGGCGGCCCGGCGCAGCTCTTGTTCCAGCCCGCAGACGAAGAGGATCTGGCGCAGTTCCTGTCCGTTCTGCCGGAAGAAATCCCGGTGCTCACGATCGGCCTTGGCTCCAACCTGCTGGTGCGGGACGGGGGCATTGAAGGCGTGGTGATCCGTCTTGGCGCACGCGGCTTCGGCGCTGTCGAGGTGCTGGACGGCGGCCGCATCCGTGCGGGCGCTGCGGTGCCGGACAAGCGGCTGGCGGAAGCCGCTGCAGACGCCGGTATCGGTGGCTTTGCCTTCTACACCGGCATTCCCGGCGGCATTGGCGGCGCGCTGCGCATGAATGCTGGCGCCCATGGCACGGAAACCTGCAACCGTCTGGTGGAAGTGACCGCGATTGACCGCAAGGGCGCGCGCCATGTGCTGACCAACGCGGACATGGGCTACAGCTACCGTCACAGTTCTGCAGCCCCCGGTCTTGTCTTCACCAGCGCGGTCTTTGAGGGGCCGCTGGAGGATGAGGCGAAGATCCGTACCGAAATGGCGGAAGTGGTTGCTCACCGTGAGCGGGCGCAGCCGATCCGCGAGAAGACCGGCGGCTCCACCTTCAAGAACCCTCCGGGCAATTCCGCCTGGAAGGTGATCGACGCTGCCGGATGCCGCGGGCTGACCGTCGGCGGGGCGCAGATGTCGGAAATGCATTGCAACTTCATGATCAACACCGGCACGGCAACGGGTCATGATCTGGAGCTTCTGGGCGAAACCGTCCGCCGCCGCGTGCGCGAGCATTCGGGTGTTGAACTCGAATGGGAGATCAAACGCCTCGGGCAGTTCCTCCCCGGCGAAGAAATCAGTCCGTTCCTGGATTGAGGGTGGGCGGATAGAGGCGAAGCCCAACGCATACTCGGTGTCGTCCCGGCTGAAGCGAAGCTGAGATCCGGGAACCACTCGCTTGCAGAGCGGCGAGGGTGAGACGCAATGCAAAGGCTTGCGCAGAATCTCGCTCCCGCATGGCCATCCGCACGCAGTTCATGCTCCGGACAGGATTTCCACAGCCTCGGACCCCGCCGCTGTTGCTTTTGAATCACACTGTGCAGGCCACAAGACGTTAATGCATTCCTTAACGGCTTGGTTAACGTTTCCTTACCAATTTGGGCAGCATCTTAGGGGCTCACATTTGTTTGAGTGAGTCGGTGGAAATGACGGGTAAGCATGTCGCGGTACTGATGGGCGGGTGGGCGCACGAGAGGCCGGTGAGCCTTTCGTCCGGCAATGCCTGCGCCGATGCGCTGGAAGCGCGCGGCTTCAGGGTGTCGCGCGTCGATGTTGACCGTTCCATCGCAGCCCGTCTGGCCGAACTGAAGCCGGATGTGGCCTTCAATGCCCTGCATGGCCCCTTCGGCGAGGATGGCTGCATCCAGGGCCTCCTCGAGATCCTGAACATTCCCTACACGCATTCCGGCGTGATGGCCTCTGCCCTTGCCATGAACAAGGTGAAGGCCAAGGCCGTGATGGCGGCGCATGGGGTGCCAGTCACGGAACATCTGATCATCAACCGGCGGGATGTGGGGCATGAGCACCCGATGCGCCCGCCCTATGTGATCAAGCCGATTAACGAAGGCTCCAGCTTCGGCGTGCTGATCGTTAAGGAAGACCAGTTGCATCCGCCGCAGGAGCTGACGCGCGATGACTGGCCATATCCGGACACAATGATGTGCGAGACCTACATTCCTGGCCGCGAGCTGACCTGCGCGGTGATGGGAGATGAGGCGCTTGGAGTTATCGACATTGTCCCAAAAGGGCACGGTTTCTACGATTTTGAAGCGAAATATGCGGAAGGTGGCTCTGTTCACATCCTTCCTGCGAAAATTTCACCCTTTATTTACCAAGAAGTACAGAAACTTACCTTAACAGCGCATCGTGCGCTCGGCTGCCGGGGTGTTTCGCGGGCGGATTTCCGCTTCGATGAGCGTCCGGATGGGTCGGGTACCCTGATCTGCCTGGAAGTTAACACTCAACCTGGAATGACCCCAACCTCGCTGGTTCCGGAACTTGCCGCCTACACTGGCCGTGATTTCGGGGATCTCGTCACCTGGATGGTGGAGGACGCAAGTTGCTCTCGCTGAGGCGCAAAGCCGGGATGGTCAGTGCTTATCCGCTGGAAGCGGAGCTGGCGCCGCGCGGGCGTGGTGTCCCGCGGCTGCGGCGCCGTCCCATCTGGCGGCAGGCGGGCTGGCTTGCCGATCTTCCCCGCTGGACCGGCACCGTATCTGCCGTGGCCTTCCTGGCTGCCACCATCACGTATGGTGTCATTCTGGGCGGTCATGGGCGCATGGTGGCGCAGTCTCTCATCAGCGCGGCCGGTCTGGGTGTCGAGGCGGTGAAGCTGTCCGGGCAGCGTGAAGTGGCCGAATATCAGATCCTCGATGCTCTCGCGCTGGAAGAGGGTGATTCGCTGGTGCTCTTCGATGCGGATGCCGCGCGCGAGCGCCTGAAGCAGAACCCCTGGGTCAAGTCCGCCTCGGTCATGAAGCTTTACCCGAACACGGTGAAGGTCACGATCGACGAGTGGGTGCCTTACGCCCTGTGGCAGCGCGGCAATACCGTGTCCATCGTGACCGAGCAGGGCGAAGTGATCACCGACGATGTGGATGGGCGCTACGCCAATCTGCTGCTCGTGGTGAACTACGGGGCCCAGACCCGCGCAGGTGAAATCCTCAAGGCGCTTGAGAGTGAGCCGGAGCTGCGCCCGCGTGTGCGCGCCGCTTATCTCATCGGTCAGCGCCGCTGGGATCTCATGCTCGAGAACGGCATCACCATCCGCCTGCCGGAAGAAGATCCGGCCACGGCGCTGGCTGCCCTTGTGAAGATGGACAAGGAAAGCGCCATTCTGGCCCGCGACATTGCCGCCATCGATCTGCGCCTGCCCGACCGTGTGGTGGTGCGTCTGACGGATGAAGCCGCGCAGCGCCGCCGCGACGCGCTGGATGGAAACAAGAAAGTTGCAAGAGGGGGTGCCAACACATGAGCCGCACCGGTTCCACCCTCTACCTGCCGCGCATGCGCCCCCTTCCGGGGCGCCGCGCCGTTGTCATGTCCGTGCTTGATGTTGGCTCCACCAAGATCTGCTGCCTCATCGCCAAGCTGACCCCGCGTGCCGAAGGTTCCGTTCTGGCCGGCCGGTCCCATGCCATCGAGGTTCTGGGCTACGGCTACCAGCGCTCGCGCGGGATCAAGTCCGGCGTGGTCGTAGATATGGACGCAGCCGAGCAGGCGATCCGCCTGGCCGTGGATGCAGCCGAGCGCATGGCCGGCGTGACGGTGGAATCCGTCATTGCCAACGTCAGCTGCGGCCGTCTGCAGAGCGAGATCTTCAGCGCCACCGTGCCGCTGGCCGGTGATGCGGTGAGCGAAGCCGATATCCAGCGCGTTCTGGTGGCCGGGTCCTCGCATACGGTGATGGAAGGCCGGGCGGTCAATCATGCGCTGCCGATCTCCTATTCGCTGGATGGAAACCGTGGCATCCGCGATCCGCGCGGCATGCTGGGCATGAAGCTGGGCGTCGACATGCAGGTCGTCACCACGGAAGTGCCGCCGGTCCGCAATCTCGAGCTTTGCATCAACCGCGGCCACCTGCATGTGGAGACGCTGGTGGCGACGCCTTACGCCAGCGGCCTGTCCACCATCGTGGATGACGAAGCCGAACTGGGCGTTGCCTGCGTCGACATGGGCGGCGGCACCACGACACTGTCCGTTTTCGTCGAGGGGCAGATGGTGCATCTGGATGCCATTGCCGTTGGCGGCCAGCATGTGACGACTGACATTGCGCGGGCCTTTGCCATGCGCCTTTCGGACGCCGAGCGTCTGAAGACCCTTCATGGTTCGGCCCTGCCGACCAGCGTGGATGACCGTGAGATGCTCACGATCCCGCCGGTGGAAGGTGACCTTCCGAACCAGATCCCGCGCTCGGCCCTTATCCGGGTCGTGCGTCCGCGGGTAGAGGAAATCCTGGAGCTGGTCCGTGACCGGCTGACGGCCTCCGGCTTTGCCGGGCGCGTCGGCAAGCAGATCGTCCTCACGGGCGGGGCGAGCCAGCTGACGGGATTGAGTGAAGTTGCGCGCCGGGTGATCGGCCGCAATGTCCGGCTTGGACGGCCACTCGGGGTGGCCGGACTGCCGGATGCAGCCAAGGGGCCGGCATTCGCCGCCTCGGTCGGGTTGCTGATTTATCCGCAGGTCTCCCAGATCGAACAGTTTCAACCGAAACACAGGCGGTCTGGATGGGGCGGCAGCACGGGTTACCTGGCCCGTGTCGGCCAGTGGATCAGGGACAGCTTCTGACGCGGCATCCGCGTCAGGGGAAACTGCCGGAAACGGCGAACTTCAAAGGGAAGAATGCGGAGCCCCCGAGAACCGGGTGCTCCTTTAGGGTCGCGAGGATAGAATGACCATCAACCTGAAGATGCCCGACATTCAGGAGCTGAAGCCGCGGATCACGGTTTTCGGCGTCGGCGGCGCGGGCGGAAACGCCGTCAATAACATGATCACGGCCGGCCTGCAGGGCTGCGACTTTGTCGTAGCCAACACGGATGCGCAGGCTCTTGCCATGAACCACGCAGAACGCCTGATCCAGATGGGCGTGGCTGTCACCGAAGGCCTCGGCGCCGGCTCCCAGCCGGAAGTCGGCAGCGCTGCTGCCGAAGAGGTCATCGACGAAATCAATGACCACCTGTCCGGCTCGCACATGGTGTTCATCACCGCCGGCATGGGCGGTGGCACCGGTACGGGCGCTGCCCCCGTCATTGCCCGGGCGGCTCGCGCCCAGGGTATACTGACGGTAGGTGTGGTGACCAAACCGTTCCAGTTCGAAGGTGCGCGCCGCATGCGCATCGCCGAAGCCGGCATCCAGGAACTGCAGCGCAATGTCGATACTCTGATCGTCATTCCGAACCAGAACCTGTTCCGCATCGCCAATGCCCAGACCACCTTCGCCGACGCTTTCGCGATGGCTGACCAGGTGCTCTATTCGGGCGTGGCCTGCATCACCGACCTGATGGTCAAGGAAGGTCTCATCAACCTCGACTTTGCCGACGTGCGCTCGATCATGCGCGGCATGGGCAAGGCGATGATGGGCACCGGCGAGGCATCGGGCGAGAACCGCGCCCAGCAGGCAGCCGAAGCGGCCATTGCCAACCCGCTGCTCGACGAGACCTCGATGAAGGGCGCAAAGGGCCTGCTCATCTCGATCACGGGCGGTAACGACCTGACCCTGTTCGAAGTCGATGAAGCAGCCACCCGCATCCGCGAGGAAGTGGACGCCGACGCCAACATCATCCTGGGCGCAATCTTCGATGAAAGCATGGACGGCATCATCCGCGTTTCCGTCGTCGCCACCGGCATCGACAAGGAACTGCTGATGGGAAACGGTGAATTCGATGCCATTCCGGCACCGAAGACCGAGCCTGTCGCCCGTCCGGTCATCAACACCGCTCCGCGTCAGCCCGAGCGTCCCGTTGAGCGTCCGGCCGTGACCAGCTTCCAGCAGGATGCAGCTTCCCGCGCTCTGGCCAGCCTTGAGCGTGAACTGGCGATCAACGAGCCGGCTCCGGCCGCTCAGGTGAGCGAGGCTGTGGAAGCCAAATCCTTTCGTCCCGCAGCCGAAGCCGTAATCCCCGCTCCGGTCCAGGCCGAAATGCCGGCAGCTCCGCTGCAGCCGATGGTTCAGCAGCCGGTCCAGGCCGCGGTTCCGTTCGAGACCCCGGCGGCCGAACAGCCGATGGCTGCCCCGCGCATGCCGCGCGTGGAAGACTTCCCGCCGATCGCCCAGCGTGAGCTGATGGCCCGTCAGCCGCAGCGCCCCGAAGCTGTTGCCCCGGCGGCTCACGCTCCCGCGCCGCAGCCGATGGCAGCGCCCGCGCTCGACATGGAAGAGCATGGCGACGACCGCCGTCCGATGGGTCTGCTGCGCCGTCTGGCCAGCGGTCTGTCCCGCCGCGAAGATCATGACGAGCATGCCGCGCATGAGGCTGCTCCCGTCATGACCCCGCGTGCTCCGGCTGCCGCTCCCCAGCCGCAGATGCGTCCGGCTCCGCGCATGCCACAGATGGCTCCCGCCCAGCAGGGCCGCCCGGCCGGTGCTGCCGGTCAGCTCGACATGCAGGGCCGCGCTCCGGCGCGTCCGCAGGTGCACAGCGAGGAAGACCAGCTCGAGATTCCGGCGTTCCTGCGCCGTCAGTCGAACTGAGTCTCCCCTGACCCTTCTTCCCTTGGACGGCCTGACACGGAATGTGTCAGGCCGTTTCCTTGTGTCTGGAGGGTTCCGTAGCGAATTCAATATGTTGATGCCGTAATTCGCGTTACAAACCGTAATAAAGCTTTATTTCGGACTTGGCCTCTCCGGGGCTATTGTGCTGCCAGTTCCAGAAGCGTTAACGCACGGTAGCTAAAGTCATTTCAGTTTTCGGAATGACACTCCGACCGTGGCACCGGCATAGGCAGACCCGAATGACCAACCGTCTTGATTTCCAGACCACTGTGGCGGATCAGGTGACACTGACAGGCATTGGCGTCCATTCGGGCACGCCGGCCTCGGTGACCCTTCTGCCCGCAGATGCTGGAACGGGCATCGTCTTCCACCGCACGGACGTGAGCGACGATCTGCAGACGGACATTCCGGGCCGCTGGGATCATGTGACGGCGACGGCGCTTTGCACCGTGATGGCTGATCCTGCCCGCAACGGCGTGTCCACGGTGGAGCATCTGATGGCAGCCCTGCGCGGCCTCGGCGTTGACAATGTCATCGTCGAAATGGACGGCCCGGAAATGCCGATCATGGACGGCAGCGCGGCCGCCTTTGTGGAAGCCATCGACCAGGTGGGCCTGAAGCGCCTCGACCGTGGCCGCCGCTATCTGCGAATCAAGAAGCCGGTCCGCTTTGAGCAGAATGGCGCCTGGTGCGAGCTTCTGCCCTATTCCGGCACCCGTTTCGAGGTGACCATCGAATTCGAGACGCCGCTGATCGGCCGTCAGACCTTTGCCAGCGACATGACCCCGGATGTGTTCCGCAAGGAAGTGTCGCGGGCCCGCACCTTCGGGCAGGTCAAGGAAGTCGAGAAGCTGTGGGCGATGGGCTTTGCCCGTGGCTCGTCGCTGGAAAATTCCGTCGCCGTGGCCGACGACCGGGTACTCAACCCGGAAGGCACCCGCTGGGCTGACGAATTCGTCCGTCACAAGACGCTGGATGCGGTTGGTGATCTGGCGTTGGCCGGGCTGCCGATTCTCGGCCTCTACCGCTCCTACAAGGCCGGTCACCGCATGAATGTGGCCATTCTGGCTGAACTGTTCAGCAAGACCGGGCAGGATGTGTTCGAAATTGTCGAGGCTCCGGCATGGCGCGAACATGGCAATGTCGAGCGTTCCGGCCTGGCGGCTGCAGCCTTCGGCCCTGAGGTTTCCTGAGTTTTTTGCACAAGTCATTCGAGTGAGGGCGCCCGAGAGGCGCCCGCTCTTTGTCTACGGTCACAAAAAAGCTCAAAAAAGACGACACACGGCGTGACGAATGCCGTCCGGTTCCGCTAAAAGCCTTAGCGTGGAACGTGTTTGGTAACCGGACTGTGGCCCCTGGGCAGGGGGCTCATGCATAACTCGGGCAAGGAGTGGTGAGGCGTGCTGCGAAACATGGCAACAGAGGCTGGCAAGCGTTCCGGCAGAAAGACTGCCCTTCTTGGCTCGATCATGCTGGTATGTGCACTGACCCTGTCGGCTTGCGCATCCAAGGACGATGACGACCTGGCGCTGGACGATACCCCGGCCGAAGTGCTGTTCAACGAGGGCCTGGCGCTGCGCAATGCAGGCCGCCTGAGCGATGCCGGCAAGAAGTTCTCCGAGGTCGACAAGACCTACCCCTATTCCGAGTACGCCCGGAAGTCGCTGATCAACCTTGCCTACATCAATTTCTCGCTGGGCCGCTACGCCGAGACGATCAATGCAGCCGACCGCTTCATCACGCTCTATCCGGGCAGTGAAGATGCGGCCTATGCGCTGTATCTGAAAGGCCAGTCCTATCAGCGCCAGATCCCGGACATCACCCGCGACCAGAAGATCACCGAGCAGGCGGCTCAGACCTTCAGCGAACTGATCCAGCGCTATCCCAACAGCGAATACACGCCGGACGCCAAGGCCAAGCTGCTGATGGCGGAAGATCAGCTGGCGGGCAAGGAAATGCAGGTTGGCCGCTACTATCTGGAGCGGCGCAACTACATCGCGGCGATCAACCGCTTCAAGACGGTTGTGATCAATTATCAGACCACCCGCCACGTCGAGGAAGCCCTCTTCCGTCTGACCGAAGGCTATTACGCGCTGGGCGTGGTGAACGAGGCGCAGACCGCTGCGGCTATCCTCGGTCACAATTATCCTGACAGCCAGTGGTACAAGGACGCTTTCTCGCTGTTGCAGAAGGGCGGATATGAGCCCTCCGAGAACAAGTCGAGCTGGATCAGCCGCGCCTTCCAGGGGGTGAGTGTGTTCTGATCCGGATTCCGGGTCATCAGGGCGGGGCAATTTCACATGCTGGCGACGCTGTCCATTCGCGATATCGTCCTCATCGACCGGCTCGACATCGAGTTTTCCGGCGGCATGACTGTGCTGACCGGTGAAACCGGTGCGGGCAAGTCCATCCTTCTTGACGCGCTGACCCTTGCCCTTGGCGGGCGGGGCGATGCCGGGCTTGTGCGCCACGGCGAGGCGCAGGGGCAGGTGGTCGCCGTCTTCGATGTTGCGGGCGCCCATCCCGTTCGCGCTTTGCTGCGCGAAAACGACGTGCCCGACGATGGCGATGTCATCCTGCGCCGCATCCAGACGGCCGATGGCCGCAGCCGGGCCTTCATCAACGACCAGCCCGTCAGCGTCGGTTTGCTCCGGCAGGCGGGGCAGATGCTGGTCGAGGTGCATGGCCAGCATGACGAGCGGGCGCTCGTAGATCCTGAAAGCCACCGCCTGTTGCTGGACGCCTTTGGCGTGCTGCAGGGCGAGTTGACGGCGGTTGAAGCTGCCTATTCCGCTTATCGCAAGGCGGAGAAGGCGCTGCGCGATCACAAGTCCCGCATTGAGGCTGCCCGCCGCGAAGCCGATTTCCTGCGCTCCGCCGTGGATGAGTTGAAGACCCTCGACCCGAAGCAGGGCGAGGAAGAGGCGCTGGCGCTGCGCCGGGCCGAGATGATGCAGGTGGAAAAGATCGCCACCGATCTCAACGAGGCTTATGAAACGCTGAACGGCGGCGCGTCGCCGATCCCGGAATTGTCCAGTCTGCTGCGCCGTCTGGAGCGCAAGGCCGATCAGGCGCCGAAGCTGCTCTCCGGCCCGGTGGCGGCGCTGGCAACAGCGCTCGACAACCTCGAGGAAGCCCGTTCGGGTCTCGAAGCTGCCATCCGCGAGACGGATTTTGATCCGCGTGAACTGGAATCTGCCGAGGAGCGGCTGTTTGCCCTGCGCGCTGCGGCCCGCAAGTTCTCCGTTCAGGTGGATGAACTGCCGGCCCTGCGCCAGAAAATGGCGGCAGACCTCAATGATCTGGATGCAGGCGAGGAAAAGCTGGACGCGCTGGCGGCGGCCGCTGAAACGGCGCGCAAGGCCTTTGATGGCCTTGCTGCAAGCCTTTCCGCCCGCCGTGCCACGGCCGCCCGTGCGCTGGAGGCGGCTGTTGCCGCCGAGCTTCCGGCCCTGAAGCTGGAGCGGGCGCGCTTCATCGTCGAGATGACCAGTGACCCGGAGAACCGGTCGGCAAGCGGTGTCGATACGGTGGAATTCTGGGTCCAGACCAACCCCGGCACGCGCCCCGGCCCGATGATGAAGGTTGCCTCAGGCGGCGAACTGTCCCGCTTTCTGCTGGCGCTCAAGGTGTCCCTGGCGGACAGCGGTTCCGTTCCGGCGCTGGTGTTCGACGAGATTGACACGGGCGTGGGCGGTGCCGTGGCCGAGGCCATCGGTCTGCGCCTGGCGCGGCTTGCCCGCTCCGTGCAGGTGCTGACGGTGACGCATGCGCCGCAAGTGGCGGCCCGCGCCAATGGTCATTTCCTGATTTCGAAGGAAGCGGTTGCCGAGGACCGGGTGGCCACCCGCATCACCCCGATTGATGATGCGCACCGGCGCGAGGAAATCGCCCGGATGCTGGCTGGCAGCGTCATCACCGATGAAGCCCGTGCGGCGGCTGAAAAGCTCATGGCCCACGCTCCGGGCTGAGTTGGGGGGCTTGCGTGGAGCGTGGGCCATGACGGTCAGGTGCGGGGGGATTTCACCTGACTTGGAGTGTCTTGTCTCTGCCTTGTACGGGGATTACTCCCGCGTCGTCGGCGTTGTCATCGGGCCTTCCTGAGGCTTGGGCAGCTCGATCTTGCCATCACCCACATTCGGGATATTCAGCTCGATCACGGCCTTGTCCTGCTTGGCGAAACCGCCTTCCGCCGCATAAAGCGCGACGCCGACCAGAGCCACGGCGAGGGCGCCTGCCACAAACCAACCTGCATTGCTACCGGGACGAAGCTTTGCTGAATTGTTGTCTGCGGGCATCTTGGCCTCTCCTTCTTCTGGCTTTAATACCAAGGCGCTGGGATGCTGACGCATCCGGCCTTCAGACCACTCAGACCCCCGTGGGGCTTGGCTGGTCTGTTCGGGAGAAGAACTCGGCAGCCCTGCTTCCGGTTCCGTCCCGGCTCTGATTTTTTTGCGGTCCTGCGGCTGAGGCGGGACCGCTGCATTGCGGATGACAGCCATGACCGGGACTGACAGCTCCAACGCCAACACCGCCGTCGAGGCTCTGACGCTCGAGCAGGCCGCAGCCGAATTGCAGCGGCTTGCCGGTGAGATCGCCTTCCACGATGCGCGCTATCACGGCGAGGATGCGCCGGTCATTTCCGATGCGGATTATGATGCCCTGCGCCAGCGCAACGCCGCCATCGAGGCCCGCTTTCCCGAGCTGATGCGCTCGGACAGCCCGTCCGAACGGGTGGGGGCTGCGCCTGCCGATGGCTTCGGCAAGGTCACCCATGCGGTGCCGATGCTTTCCCTCGACAATGCCTTTGCCGATGAGGATGTGCGCGATTTCGTCGGCCGCGTCCGCCGCTTCCTGAAGTTCGATCCGCTGATGGGCGAGCTTACTGTCACGGCCGAACCGAAGATTGACGGGCTGTCCCTGTCGCTGCGCTACGAGAAGGGCGTCCTCGTCAGCGCCGCCACCCGTGGTGATGGCTCGGTGGGTGAGAACGTGACCGCCAATGCCCGCACCATCGCCGATATCCCGCATGAACTGCCTGCCGGTGTGCCGGAGGTGGTGGAGGTGCGCGGCGAAGTCTACATGTCCCATGCCGACTTTGCGGCGCTGAATGCGCGCATGGCCGGCAACGGCGGCAAGGTCTTCGCCAATCCGCGCAATGCGGCGGCCGGCTCGCTGCGCCAGCTCAACCCGGAGATCACCGCCTCGCGCCCCTTGCGCTTCTTTGCCTATGCCTGGGGGCAGATGAGCGAGGTGCCCTGTGACACTCAGTTTGACATGGTGCGCCGTTTCGGCGACTGGGGCTTTGCCATCAACCCGCGCATGGTCCGCTGCTCCAGCGTCGAGGAGCTTCTGGCCGTCTATCACGGCATTGAGGAAGACCGCGCCAGCCTTGGCTATGACATTGACGGGGTCGTCTACAAGGTGGACCGGCTGGACCTGCAGCAGCGGCTCGGCTTCGTCTCCCGCTCGCCCCGCTGGGCGATTGCGCATAAGTTCCCGGCGGAGAAGGCCTATACGATCCTGCGCGATATCGAGATTCAGGTCGGCCGCACCGGCGCCCTGACGCCGGTTGCCAAGCTTGAGCCGGTGACTGTGGGCGGTGTCGTTGTCTCCAACGCAACGCTGCACAACGAGGATTACATCAAGGGCATCGGCACCGATGGCGAGCCGATCCGGGGCGGGGTGGACCTGCGCATCGGTGACACGGTGCAGATCCAGCGCGCAGGCGACGTGATCCCGCAGGTGATTGCGGTGGATCTGGAACGCCGCCCGGCAGATGCCATGCCCTTTGTCTTCCCCGATGTGTGCCCGGCCTGCGGCAGCCATGCGGTGCGGGAGATCAATGCGAAGACCGGCCGCCCGGATGCTGTGCGCCGCTGCACTGGTGGCCTCGTCTGCCCGGCGCAGGCTTCCGAAAAGCTGAAGCACTTCGTCTCGCGCAACGCCTTCGACATCGAGGGCCTTGGCGACAAGCAGGTCGACGCCTTCTTTGCCGAGGGGCTGGTGCGCAGTCCGGCGGAGATCTTCACGCTGGAAGCGCGTGACAAGCTGGCGCTGACCAAGCTGCGCAACCGTGAAGGCTGGGGTGCCGTTTCTGCGAAGAATCTGTTCGAGGCCATCAACGCCCGCCGCCGCATTGATCTCAACCGCTTCATCTTTGCCCTCGGCATCCGCCACGTGGGGGAGGGCAACGCCAAGCTTCTCGCCCGCGCCTATGGCTCCTTCTCAGCCTTCTCCGCAGCCATGGAAGCCGCGCAAGACCGCAGCAGCGAGGCCTGGGCAGAGCTCAATGCCATCGACGGCATCGGCGAAACCGTGGCCGAGGCGGTGGTGCAGTTCTTCGGGGAAGACCATAACCGGGAGGCCCTTGCCGCGCTTCTGGCCGAAGTGACACCGCAGGACGCCGAGAAGATCAGCGCCGAAGGCTCGCCGGTTGCAGGCAAGACCGTCGTCTTCACCGGCTCCTTGGAGCGCATGACCCGCGACGAGGCAAAAGCCATGGCCGAACGGCTGGGCGCCAAGGTGGCCGGCTCTGTCTCGAAAAAGACCGATCTCGTGGTGGCTGGCCCCGGCGCCGGCTCCAAGCTCAAGACGGCCCAGGATCTGGGCATCGAGGTGATCACGGAAGACGGCTGGTTCGATCTGGTTGGCGGGTGAGTGAGATCATCGAAGGCCCAAGCTTCGCGCCAGCGGCATTTACTCCACGTGCCATCCAGTTCTGTTCTCTGGGGCGGAGCTGCGTCGGCCCTTCTGTGTCAAATTTTGCTCGAAAGTGATGGACCTGCGGCTTAGCTGGTTGGCCTGCTATTTCTTCAGCTTCCACCCGGCCGTTCCAGTGCTACCCGGCCACTCGACAGGCCAAGCATGTCGATAGGCCTCAATCCTGTGGCCTGCCGGATGGTCAGAGACCGGTTGGGCGATGCAGGCGCTAGTGCGGTACTGTTTTCGAAGCCTTGCTGCACGGCCTTGTTCTTGATGCCGCGTGCCCATAACTCTGCGAAGGCGCGGCTGGCAAGGTCTGGCTGGTCAAAGGTGAGAGCATTTGTGGCCAGCGTGTCGAGGGCACGGGTTTGCCAGTTTGGATTATGCGCCACTGCCGCTGACAGTGTCGCGGCCCGTAAAGCCGCCGAAGCGGTGCTGTCGAACTCGTTCAGTTGCAGTTGTTGCGCCATGCGCGCTTGACCAGCCAACGCCAGTGAATAGTCGTGGAGACTGACTGCAAAGCTGTCGGAACCATATCCAGTCAGCCGACGTGAATCTAGTTGGGCAATTGCCAGGTTTGGCGTTCCGGCGGGTACATTGAGGCTAGACATAGTGTCTTCCAGCAGCGTTAAGTACTCAACCGGTGTGCCCGCTCCGTCGGAGGCCAGCCAGCCGGTGGTTGAATCTGTGGATGCTTTGGCACGGCCGATCGATGCGAAAAGCGCCTTCTGTCCGGTTGGCCTGCTGGCGATCGCAGCCACCTGGGCGCTAGCGGCTTCAGCGGCTACGGTAAAATAGGCTGATGCTTCGGCTATCTCTCCACTCTGCTCCAGGATCTGTGCCTGACGTAGTGCTTGTTGCACAGTCATCGCCGGGGACAGGTTGGTGTATTTGATGCGGACGCGATGATTCAGTAGCGGCAATGCGTGCTGGGTGATCATTCTTTCGCTGACTGCATAGTAGAGCGGACAGTCAATTAGTTCCGCCGGGATCTCCAGCAGCCTGCCCGTGCGATCCAGTTCAGCGATGAAGTTTACCAGAGCTATGTTAGTGATGCGATTGGAGCGTGGGCGTGCGTCGAGCATTAGGGTCAGGCTGCTGCGGCGCTGCTCCAAGCTTTGCTCGGCGAAGGCGGTCGTATCGAGCCTGTCATCGCCGGGGGGCGGCTGCAGGGCGAACAGATGCTCGAGATAGAGCTGCAGAGGATGGAACAGCGCGAAGTTGTGTCCTTGCGCTCCCATGACAATGCCGTAGACGATACCTTTGTCATCAAAGACCGGAGCTCCACTATCGCCTTCGCGCACTTCACCAGCGAGCCGGTACAAGGGAGCTGGCGAATGGGGATCGAAATTTTGTGGCACAGCAGAAGCTCGTGGTGTCAAGTCCTGCGAATTCGACAGGCCATAGCCGTAGAATCTGAAACCAGTGCTGCGGCCCGGCCGCTCGAATGCCAGTTCGAACGGCGTGATGCTAGTAACTGGTGTCGGATCGATGAGTTGCAGAACTGCAAAGTCCTCATGCAAGGGGTGAAGTTGACCCTGCGGTGCTTCTGTCATGACTTTGGCAAGGACACGGAGCGGCAGCGGGTCTCTGGCCAGCATAGGATTGCGCCCGGCAAGCGGGGCACGGCCGTTGGCTGACATCTCTCCGGCTTCAATCACCTCGACTACATGGGCGGCAGTGAGGTAAATTCCACGTTTATTGTCGATTAGGAAGGCTGTGCCATGGCCTGTGCCATTACTGGTGCCGTTCTCCACTCTCAGCAAGGCATGGGCAAGATCCCGCCATTCACTTTGGCCCAGTTGCGGATGGCCGAAGTCTAATCCTAGTTCTGTGCCACAGGCTGGCTGGGCCTTCACTGCTACAGGTTGGCAGAAAAATGCGAGTGTCAGGAAGAAGGCTGCGGCTAGAGCGAACCGGTGCCGCAGGTCAGTCTTTGCACAATGGTCGCAGTTCGGCTTCAAACTGGTGGTAACATTCATGGTTGCCCTCCATGCGTGCTGCGGTTGTTGCCCGTTACCGTCAGTGCAGGCCTGTCGATGCGGTTCCTTTGCTCAGCAGCGATCAACGCAGAAGACCAGATCGATCTCCTGAATGTTACTGGAGGCAACTTTGCCCGCCAGATCGACAGTAACGGGTAAGAACACTAGGCCACCGCTTGCGCCAGCCTCTGCCTTGACGACGAATTTTACCTTGGTTTGCAGTTCTTTCAGGTGCAGGGGCGGCGTGGCGTTGCGCGCACCAAGGCTTGCGGTGTAGCCGGCGAGAATTGCCTCAGCGAGGCCGTCAGAGGTTGAGGACACCTTCGTGGTGTCGCCATCGCCGGGTGGTGCAAGCACCAGCTTCAGGGTCTGTACAGCCTCGCTGGCAACAGAACTGCCGAAAGATACGACGACGAGCTTGATCTTGCCACTTGCTTCACTTTGCAGGCTGGTTTGCAACTGCAAGGTTGCTTGTTTCAGCTTCAGTGTGCCGTCGGTGTCACGCTTCACCCGGATCAGTGTATCGCGAGTATCGGCTAGCAGTCGATTTAGGACGACGCCAGTCTGTTCCTGCGCATGCAGAACACCTGTTGGCACTGTTGCGAGAGCCATAGCAAGACAAATGGCCATCCGAAAGGCTCTGAATTTTTGCATGGGCTTCCTCCATGCCGGTAGAGTGCCAATCTTCCGTAAAGTTATCAGAATTTAATTGTGATACATAATTTTTGCAACCTTTTGATTGCTAGGTGACCAAATCTCTGATGCAGCAGGCTTTTATGACTTTTGAGGAACAGAACGTTCCTCTGCCGCCTTGATTCCGGCTACGCAAGACTGCAGCGTCTCGATAAGATTCGTTGCAATCCAAGCGTGAGACGGCCCAGCATTTCGGCGGCCTTGGAAGGGCGACAGGTTTGAGCGGGCCTCTGATGAGGCACCCTTTCCCCCATTATATTCCCCTCAAAGCCTCGCTCTTGCCGTGATTGTTGCTATATTGTTCTCCATGAAATGCACCCGAACCCTGGCTGGATGAATGACTGTGCCTCCCGGTTTTTCCGACGACTGGAGCGATATTGACGCTGAGTATGATGCCGGGTTTGGGCCGGGATCTGCGCCTGTTGCGGCCCACAGGCCGCAGGGCGGCGGCATTGCGGCGCGGGCTCTGGCGGCGCGGCAGGGGGCTGGCCAGCAGGGCGGGGCGCCGGAGTATTTCGAAGGCCTCAACCCGGAACAGCGGCTGGCGGTGGAAAGCGCCGACGGGCCGGTTCTGGTGCTGGCAGGAGCTGGCACCGGCAAGACCCGGGTTCTGACAACCCGTATCGCGCATATTCTGGCGAGCGGCCGGGCCTATCCCTCGCAGATCCTTGCGGTGACCTTCACCAACAAGGCGGCGCGCGAGATGAAGGAGCGCATCGCCCGTTACGTGGGCGAAGGCGTGGAGGGCATGGCGTGGCTCGGCACGTTCCACTCCATCTGCGTGAAGATCCTGCGCCGCCACGCGGAGCTGGTGGGCCTCAAGAGCAGCTTCACCATCCTCGACACCGACGATCAGCTGCGCCTGATGAAACAGGTGATCCAGGCCGAGGGGCTGGATGAAAAGCGCTGGACGGCGCGCATGTTTGCCGCACAGGTGGACAGCTGGAAGAACCGTGGCCTGACGCCGAAGGACATTCCGGAAGGCGAGGCACGCTCCTTCGGCAATGGCAAGGGGCGCAAGCTTTACGAGGAGTATCAGGACCGGCTGTCCGTGCTCAATGCGGCGGACTTCGGCGATCTGCTGCTCCACTGCATCACCCTGTTCAAGACCCAGCCGGATGTGCTGAAGGATTTTCAGCGCCGCTTCCGCTACATGCTGGTGGATGAGTATCAGGACACCAACGTCGCCCAGTATCTGTGGCTGCGGCTGCTGGCGCAGGGCAATGCCAATATCTGCTGCGTGGGTGACGACGACCAGTCGATCTATGGCTGGCGCGGGGCGGAGGTGGACAACATCCTGCGCTTCGAGCACGATTTTCCCGGCGCGCTCGTCATCCGGCTGGAGCGGAACTACCGCTCCACGGCGCATATTCTCGGTGCGGCCTCGCATCTGATCGCCCACAACGAGGGACGGCTTGGCAAGACGCTCTTCACCGACGACAAGGACCCGGAAGCCGAAGCCGTAACGGTCGCTTCCGCCTGGGATTCGGAGGAAGAAGCCCGCTCCATCGGCGATGAAATCGAGGCGCTGCAGGGCAAGGGGCATTCGCTCAACCAGATCGCCATTCTGGTGCGCGCGTCCTTCCAGATGCGCGAATTTGAAGACCGTTTCATCACGCTGGGGCTGAACTACCGGGTCATCGGCGGCCCGCGCTTCTATGAGCGGCTCGAAATCCGTGATGCCATGGCCTACTTCCGTTGCGTCGTGCAGCCGGCCGATGATCTGGCATTCGAGCGCATCGTCAATACGCCGAAGCGCGGCCTTGGCGAGGCGACGCTGAAGATCGTGCATGAACTGGCCCGGGCGCAGCGCATTCCGCTGATCGAAGCGGCAACGCAGCTGTGCCGTACCGAGGAAATCAAGCCCAAGGCACGCAAGGCGCTCACGGATCTGCTGGCGGATCTCGACCGCTGGCGGGCGCAGCTCACCCGCGTCAAGCATTCGGAACTGGCGGAAATCATTCTGGACGAGAGCGGCTACACGGCCATGTGGCGGCAGGACAAGTCCGCCGAGGCGCCGGGCCGGCTCGACAACCTCAAGGAACTCACCCGTTCCATGGAAGAGTTCGAATCCCTGCCGGGGTTCCTCGAGCATATCGCCCTCGTCATGGACCGGGATTCGGCCGAGGCGGCCGATGCCGTCTCCATCATGACGCTGCATTCGGCCAAGGGGCTGGAGTTCGACACGGTGTTCCTGCCGGGCTGGGAAGAGGGCCTCTTTCCGCATCAGCGGGCGCTGGACGACGGCGGCCGGGCCGGGCTGGAAGAGGAGCGGCGGCTTGCCTATGTGGGAATCACCCGGGCACGGCAGCGGGCGAAGATCTGGTTTGCCTCCAACCGACGCATTCATGGCTCCTGGCAGTCGAGCATTCCCTCGCGGTTTCTCGATGAGCTGCCGGAGGATCATGTGGAGGTGGTCGAAAGCTCCAGCCGCTATGGCGGCTACAGCGGCGGCGGCTATGGCGGCGGCAACAGCTACGGCGTGTCACGCTTCGACAGCCGCGATGCCTTCCAGAACACCTATTCGACGCCGGGCTGGCAGCGGGCGCAGAAGGCGCGGGCGGGCGGCGAGGATTACGGGCGGCGTGGCGACATGCGCTCTGCCCGCAGCCGGGCGCAAGGGCCGCTGACCATCGAGGGCGAACTGGTGGCCCGCTCCGTGGCGGACAAGCCCTCGGAGTTCGAGATTGGCGAACGGGTGTTCCACATCAAGTTCGGCTATGGCGCGATCCGGGCCATCGAGGGCAACAAGCTGACCATCGACTTCGAGAAGGCCGGCGAGAAGCGGGTGATCGACAGTTTCGTCGAGCGGCATTGACGCCAAGTTTTTCGATGCCGACGAATCGCGCCTTGTCGTGGATCAGGCGCCGTACGCCGGATCAGCAGAAAAAAGGCCAGCGCCCTGTCATGCGCTGGCCTAACCCTGCCCCTGTTATTGACGCCGCATGCTGAGTTTCAGGCGGTATAGTCGACGATAAGGGATGTGGAAGACGCTACCGTGTTTGTTCCGGACGCTGAATAGCCGGTCTTTGTCTGAAGTTCTTCCAGCAGTTTCGCCAGAATGTCCTCAGTGGTGTCATCATCTTCGGTCATGGGCGGCATGCCGCCGCTGCCGCCCGGAGGCGGGGGAGGGGCCATTTCACCGCTTTCGAACAGGGACGCCAGTTCGTCCGCCTGGTCCTGTGTCAGCGTGCCGGCTTCCACCTGTTCAGACAGCAGGCTCTCAAGCTTTGCCTGCATCTCTTCCTGGCTGGGCGGAGCTGATGGCGCGGAGCCGCCAGGCCCCATTTCGCTGTCAATTGCTTCCAACGCGGAAAGCATTGCGTCCATGTCGCTGGACGTGATTTCTCCGGAACTTACCTGCTCCGTCAGCTTGGACTGAAAATACTGCTGGGGAGACTGAATGCCCGATGCACCAATGGACATCATGATTGCAGCCTTTCCTTTTGCTTGCAATATAATGAACAGTGAATGGCAAAGGTTAATGCGAAATTAATGAATTATTTCTCGTTCTTTTCTTTATTTTTCTAAAGAAACTACTGAAATCAAGAGAAATAACCGACGAAAAATAATTGAAATGCGGCGCAGTTGAGTCATATTGCGGCTCATGAAACAGACTGAACATATCCTCGTTGTCGAGGACGACCCCGAAATCGGCGAACTGATTGACCAGCATCTGACGAGTCAGGGCTGGAAGGTGAGCCTCGCGCGCCATGCGGGCGAGATGGAGCGTGTGCTGCACAGCGCGCGGATCGATCTCGTCGTGCTGGACCTCATGCTGCCCGGCGAGGATGGCCTGAGCATCTGCCGCCGCCTGAGAGGCACCAGCAGTATTCCGATCATCATCGTTTCGGCCAAGGCCGATGACTTTGACCGTGTGATCGGTCTGGAGGTTGGGGCGGATGATTATCTGCCCAAACCGTTCAATCCGCGTGAACTGATCGCCCGCATCCGGGCCATGTTCCGGCGTGTCGAAATGGGGGCGGCGACGCCGGCTGTCTCCGGCAAGAAGCTGGGCTTTGATGGCTGGGTGCTTGACTGCGAGACGCGCCATCTGTTCAACCCCAAGGGCGCGCTGGTCAGCCTGACGCCGGCCGAGTTTGATCTGTTACAGGTGCTGTGCGAACGCCATGGCCGTGTCCTGAGCCGCGAACAGCTGGTGGAACTGACGCAGGGCATCAACGTCAGTATGACGGGCCGCAACATTGACATTCTGGTGAGCCGCCTGCGCAGCAAGATGGATGCGGCCGGCGCGCGGATGCAGTTCATCAGGACTGTCCGTGCCGGTGGCTACGAGTTCGTTGGAGAGGTGAAGCCAGCTTGATACGGGCCCTGGCATGGTTATGGCCGAAGCGCATTGCCCCGCAGATGCTGCTGGTGATGATCTCATCTCTTGCGGTTCTTGTCATATTTGCAGTCGCTGCGATCACTCTGATCCGGCCTCAGGGGCCGAATGCGAAATTGTCGCTGCATGCCATGCGCGCTGCGGCGGCGGCCGTCCGTCTTGATGAGGCTGATCCGGCTGTCCGGCAAGCTATTCTGGAGGACGTCAGGGCTGACTATCCGGAGCTGAAGCTGACGATCTCTGCTTCGGCAGAGGTCGATCAGATGACGGAGCGGCTGCCGCCTTTCTGGCCGCTCGCACCCGGAGCTGTGACAAAGGGAGTCGAATTTCTCGGTGTCCTGCTGCATGGGGACGGGGCGGACGGATCCGGCGGGAGACCGGATGATCAGGCCAATGACAGCCGGGTTCCGCAACTGGTTTTCCGCTTGTCCGACGGCACGCTGGTGGAAAGTGACATGCTGCCGAGGGACAGGCCACCGATCCTGGGTGATCCTCTTTTCCAGTTGCTCATCTTCCTGATCATCAGTGTTTCCATGCTGCTGATCTGGGCCCTGCGCACTCTGGTGCGGCCCTTGTCCGACCTGTCAAAGGCGGTGACCAGCTTTGGCGAGAATACCACAATCCTGGCGCCGCTCGCCGCGCGCGGGCCGCAGGAAGTGCGGGATGCGGCACTTGCCTTCAACCGGATGCAGCAGCGGATCCACGACCTGATCGAGCGCCGCACCCAGATGCTGGCCGCAATCAGCCATGACCTGCGCACGCCTTTGACCCGTCTGCGCCTGCGGCTCGAACTGATCGAAAATGAAGACCAGCGCCGCCGCAGCCTTGCTGATCTCAAGGTGATGGAAGCCCAGATCGATGGCGCGCTGACGTTTCTGCGGCAGGGCCGCACCGGCGAAGCCTCCGTCTGCATTGATGTTCCCAGCTTGCTGCAAGGCATTCGGGATGAATATGAGGATGCAGGCCATGTGATCGGGCTTGAGGCAGAGGGTGACATCAAGGTTCTGGCCCGGCCCAGCGAGCTTGTCAGGGCTGTCGAAAACCTGGCCGGCAACGCCTTGCGCTATGCGGCTGACGGACAGGGCGAAGTGACGGTGATGCTCACTTCCAGGGATGGCAGCGCCGTCATCGACGTCATCGATCATGGACCAGGCATTTCCTCTTCCGAGAAGGAGCGCATGCTCCTGCCCTTCGTGAGAGGGGACAGTGCCCGGTCCATCGGTTCTGAGGCGGGGACCGGATTTGGCCTCGGGTTGTCGACCACGCTCTCCATCGTGGAAGCCCATGGCGGGCAGCTTGAGCTGCTTGATACGCCCGGTGGGGGGCTCACGGCCCGCATAACGCTGCCGCTCGCTCCAGCAGCGCCCGAATAGGCTGGCTGTTTGGGGCCGCTGGCGTTATATCGGCCACGTCATTGCCAAGCTGCCGAGGATTTCATGCAGACTGTGAGAGTGCGGATCTGTGCCGCCGAACTGGAAGCCAAGCGTATCTACGGGATCGTGGAACAGGCCTATGAGGACGATGGCAATCCGGTCACGGTCTATGAATTCGTGCCGGACGGCTCGGTCTGGGCGGTCGAAATCCTCATGTTCGGCATGGAGCCGGACGAGGCTGCCGATGAGCTGAAGGACAGGGTCGGGGCGGATGCTTTTGCTGCGCCTGTGGAAGCTGAAATTCTTGAAGACCTGAACTGGGTGGAGAAGAGCCTTGAAGGGCTGGCTCCCGTGCCGGCCGGGCGTTTTCTCATCCACGGCAGCCATGACCGGGGCACGGTTCCTGCGGGCAGCATCGGCATCGAGATTGAAGCCGCGCTCGCCTTCGGCACCGGGCACCACGCCACCACGGAAGGCTGCCTGCGGGAAATCAGCCGGCTGCTCAGCCACTGGCGGTTCGACAAGATTCTTGATATCGGCACCGGCACCGGCGTTCTGGCCATTGCGGCGGCCAAGCTGTCCCGCCAGCAGGTGATTGCCAGCGACATTGATCCGGTGGCAACGCAGACGGCAGCTGAAAATGCTGTGCTGAACGGTGTGGGCAATTTCGTGCGCACCTTTACGGCGGCTGGCGTGGAAGACCGGCGCTTTGCCGAGTACGGTCCGTTTGATCTGGTGATTGCCAATATTCTGGCCCGCCCGCTGATGCAGATGGCCAAAAGCATTTCCGCCCGCATGACCGGCGATGCCATGCTGGTGCTTTCGGGCCTGCGAATCGAGGACGGCCCGCGCATCCTCTTCGCCTATGGCACGCAGGGCTTCCGCCTTGTGCGGCGCTTCGAAAAGAACGGCTGGATCACGCTTACCCTGACGCGCGGGCGCGGCTGAGGGCAGATCGGATGAGGATGAGGTGGGCCCTGTGCCCGCCTTTTGCATGGGTTGGTGTCAGAGCGAGGCGCTCCCAGGGCGGTCACCCCGGGCGGAGCGAAGCGCAGACCCGGGGGCTACTCGCTTCCAGAACGGTAAGACTTGGCTACGGTGGCGCATCAGGTTTCGGACAGGAACTTGCCGCGAAGCTTCAGGACATCTGCAACTCTCTGCAAGCGAGTGGTCCCCGGGTCCTCACTGTGTTCGGCCCGGGGTGACCGCGTCAGAGAACGGCAAGGCCATGCGGCCATCCACTGCTGACCGTCTTGACGTATGGCGTTCAACCCGCTGCCCGCCTGATTCCGTCACGCGCCATAAACCATTGCCCAGAAACGGAAAAAGGCTCCCGAAGGAGCCTTGTCATCCCGCAGTCCGGGCGGCGGATCACTCCGCCGCGGCTGCGATATGGTTTCCGTCTCAGATCGCGCTGGTGAGCGAGCCCTGGCGGCGCAGTTCTTCGCGATCGTAGCCGTAAGCTGCCAGCGTGGCATCGTCCAGCGACAGCAGGTAGCCGTTGACATAACGCAGGGCCTGCTTTTCACGCGCGGCGATCATGTGATCGAAAGCGCGGCGGATGATGCTGCGGGACGAACGGCGATCAGCGGCGATCATCGTGGAGGTAACAGTCGAAAGTGCCATTTGGATTTCTCCATAAATTCGGTGTGGCTAGGTTCCTCCCTCGTCACGGGTTGAATATGGCCTCATCCGGCCATTCCGAAAAGACATGGAACCGCATGACTGCCTTGCGTTTATTGCATGTGCGAAAAGACTATGCCGCAGTGCGAAAGGAAACGGCTTTTTAACCTTGCTGCATGTGGACGGGCGCTGCCTTTGAGATTGTCTGGCCGGGGCGGCGGGTTTAGGCTCCGCTCCATGTTCCAGACTTTTGACACCCCCACCGATCCTTCCGTTGGCCGTCCGCGGCTTCAGGCCCTTCAGGCAGAGCTTGCCCGCCGTGGCCTCGACGGTTTCCTCATCCCCCGCGCCGACGCGCATCAGGGCGAATATGTGCCGCCCTGCGATTGCCGCCTGCAATGGCTGACCGGCTTCGGCGGCTCGGCGGGCGTGGCCGCCGTGCTGGGCGGCAAGGCGGCGATCTTTGTGGACGGCCGCTACACGCTGCAGGTGCGCGAACAGGTGGATTGCGAGGTTTTCACCCCGCTGCATCTCATCAACGAGCCGCCGCTGAAGTGGATCGAGGCGAATCTTTCCAAGGGCATGAAGCTGGGCTTTGACCCGATGCTGCATACGCTCAACGCAACCCGCCGCCTGCGCGAAGTCTGCGCCAAGGCGGGGGCAGAACTGGTGGCTGTCGAGACAAACCCGGTTGATGCGGTCTGGGAAGACCGTCCCGAGGCGCCGCTGGGTGCGGTCTCGCTCTATCCGCTGGAACTGGCAGGAGAGGCCGTTGCGGACAAAGCCGCACGCATCATGGCCTCCGTCGTGGAGCGCGGCGCCGATGCGGTGGTGATCACCCAGCCCGATTCGATTGCCTGGCTCTTCAACATCCGCGGGTCTGATGTGTCCCACACGCCGCTGCCGCTGTCCTTTGCCGTGCTCAAGGCGGCGCAGCCATCCGTGCTGTTCATCGACGGGCGCAAGCTCTCCAACGAGGTCCGCAGCGAGCTTTCGGCCTATGCCGATATTGCCGAGCCGCATCAGTTCCTGCCCGCGCTGGAAAGCCTCGGCAAGGAGGGGCTGACGGTGATGGTGGACCCGGACCTTGCCGGTGAAGCCATCGCCACGAAGATCACGGAGGCCGGCGGCAAGCTGGTGGAGGCGGCTGACCCTGTGCTGCTGCCCAAGGCCATCAAGAATGCGGCGGAGATTGCAGGGGCCAAAGCGGCGCATCTGCGCGATGCGGCGGCCTATTGCCGGTTCCTGTGCTGGCTGGACGAAGAAGCGCCCAAGGGCACGCTGGATGAGATTGGCGCGGCGGAAAAGCTGGAAGCCTTCCGTGCTGCGACGGGCGTGCTGAAGGACATCTCTTTCGACACCATCTCCGGCGCCGGGCCGAACGGGGCGATCTGCCATTACCGGGTGAACCGGGAGAGCAATCTGCCGGTCCCGCTGAACCGCCCGTTCCTGATCGATTCCGGCGCCCAGTATGAGGACGGCACCACCGATATCACCCGCACCATCGCGGTGGGGGAGATGACGGCGGAGATGAAGCGCCACTTCACGCTGGTGCTGAAGGGCCATATCGCCATCGCCACGGCCCGCTTCCCGGAGGGCACAACGGGGGCACAGCTTGACACGCTGGCGCGCATCGCCCTGTGGCAGGCGGGCCTTGATTATGACCACGGCACCGGCCACGGGGTTGGGGCGTATCTGTCCGTCCACGAAGGGCCGCAACGCATTGCCAAGACGGGCAGCCAGCCGCTGAAGCCGGGCATGATCCTCTCCAACGAGCCGGGCTATTATCCGGCCGGGGAATATGGCATCCGCATCGAGAATCTGGAACTGGTGACGGAAGCGCGGGACATTCCCGGTGGCGAGCGGCCCATGCTGGGCTTCGAGCCGCTGACGCTGGCGCCCATCGACCGGCGGCTGGTGGATGTGGACCTGCTGACGGTGGCCGAGCGCAACTGGCTCAACGCCTACCACGCCCGCGTCCGCCACGAAGTCGGCCCGCACCTCGACGGGAAGACCCGCATCTGGCTGGAACAGGCAACGGAGCCGGTTTGATCCGGCTGTGGGGCTTTTACGGGCCTGCGCCCCTCCATCGTCATCCCGGCCAAGCGCAGCGCGAGCCGGGACCGGTGAGCCGGGGTGCAGGTTGGTTCAACTGGTCCATAGAGCCGGCAGGCCGGGGCTCACCGGTCCCGGATCTTCGCTTCGCTCTCGTCCGGGATGACGAGGGAGAGACCTGGTCTGCGGATGAGGCGGTTCTTCACACATTGATTCAAGCCGCTGAGATGGCGCTCTCCCTGCCTTGCGGCTTGATTCCGGCTTTCCGGTTAACGCACTGAAAAATATAGCTTTTACCGGTGTTCTTCTTCTGCCGCTTTAATCAGGACGGCGTTGTAATGTGCCAGTGCGTGCACGTGGAAGGCCGTGGCGACGGGCACCAGCGGGGCTGAGCGGCGCACCACGGGAAGCCGCGTCTGGCCGGTTTCATCGAATCGTCTCAAGGCCTTGTCGAGGGTTTCGTCCGTGAAAAGCGCGGGCATGTCCGGCGTCAGCGGGCCGGTCTCTCCGGTGTCTCCGGGCGCCAGCGGTGTCATGAAATCATCCACTCGCACTTCCCGCACCAGCATGCGGTGCAGCCCGTCCTTGAGCGGCACGCCGCGCATTTCCAGCTGCCACTGGAAGAAGGAGCGTCCATGCACCGCCTGGGTGATACCGGTGGCGATGGAAACGCAGAGCAGCAGCGCCATGGACAGGCCGTAGCCGCCGGTCAGCTCAAAGACGATCATGGTGGTCGAGACAGGGGCGCCCAGCACGGAAGCCGCGACCGCGCCCATGCCGAGAATGGCATAGAGACCGCCGCTGGAGGCCATGTCCGGCACGGCGGCGGCGGCGATGATGCCGAAGGCCCCGCCCGTCATGGCGCCCAGATAGAGCGCAGGCGAGAACACGCCGCCGCCAAAGCGGGACGCCAGGGTGATGGCGGTTGCCGCCGTCTTGGCCACCAGCAGGGCCAGCAGCAGCGTCAGGGGCAACTGGTTCTTCAGCGCTTCATCGGTCGCCTCGTAGCCAACGCCCAGCACATGGGGGAACATCAGCCCGATGGCCCCGACCGCCAGCCCGCCCGTGACCGGGCGCAGCCACAGCGGCAGGGGAATGTTGCGTGCCACCCAGTCCGTCCCGGTCAAGGCGAACTGGAACAGGATGGAGACGATGGCGCAGGCCAGCCCCAGAAGCGCGAAGGCGGGAAACTCCCAGTAGGAGGTGATCTGATAGGCGGGGATGATGAAGGCCGCCACATCGCCGAACCACAGCCGGGAGAACACGGTGCCGGTGACGGCGGCGATGGCGACAGGGGGCAGGGCCGAGAGGGCGTAATGCCCGAGGATCACCTCATGGGCGAAGAGCACGCCCGCGATGGGGGCATTGAAGGAGGCGGAAACCGCGCTGGCGACGCCGCAGGCCAGCAGCATGCGGCGCGATGAATCCGGCAGGCTGAACAGGCGGCCCAGGCTGGTGGCGATGGTCGCGCCCAGATGCACCATCGGCCCCTCGCGCCCGGCACTCGCTCCTGAGCCGAGCGACAGGGCGGCAATCAATGCCGAGGACATGCCCGGCCAGAAGCGCAGGCTGCGCCCGGCGCTGGCACGGGCCTCGATCACATCGGCCACGCTGGAGGCCCGCTGCATGGGCTGGACGAAATGCAGGAGCAGCCCCACCACCAGCCCGCCGGCCGCAGGGGCCAGCATCACCACATACCAGGGCACCTGTGCAACGGCCGTCACCACTGCCTCGCTGGAAGTGCCGAGCCAGAGCATCTGGACGAGGCCGATCAGCTCGCGGAAGAAAATGGCCGCCCAGGAGACGATGGCGCCGATGAACAGGGCCAGCACCCAGATGAGCGGTGCCTTGCTGTGGCGGAAATGCCGGACGTTGAGCCGCAACTCGGCGGCGATGGCCGTAATCCCGGCCTTGACGGGAATCTTGAGGGGAAACAGCGGGGAGGGGCCTTTGGCCATGGCGTGATGCTCTCCACATCCGGGAACGCAAATGCTGCGGCCGCTGGCCACGCGTGTTCCTTCTTACCGCAATCCCGGTCAGAACTGGACCCGTTTCAACGGCTTTTTGCCGGGAGGAAACAGGTGAGACAACAGAACCGGGATTTGCCCCACAAGACAGCTTTGGGTGGCGGGGCATCTTTGATAGTGTGCGCCAGCACAAGAGGGCCGGAAACCAAGGCCCTCATGACAGGATGAGGAGATGCGCCATGTCTCTGGCGGCCATGCAGGTTCAGGTGAAACGCAACGAGGACGGCATCGCCGCCGTGAAGGCTGCACTTTCTGCCGGTTTTGGCGAGCGGTGCCTCACCTCCGCAGCCGTTTGCGAGCAGCATGGCCACACCACCACATGGCTGCCGAATCAGGCGCCGGATGTTGTGGTGTTTGCGCAGACGACGGAAGAGGTGGCGGAGATTGTCCGGCTCTGTGCCCAGCACAAGGTGCCGGTCATCCCCTTTGGCACCGGCTCGTCACTGGAAGGCCACGTGAATGCCCCCGGCGGCGGCGTCTCCATCGATCTCAGCCGCATGAACAGCATTCTGGAAGTGAACGCGGAAGATCTCGACTGTGTGGTGCAGGCCGGTGTGACGCGCTCGCAGCTGAATGCCTATATCCGCGACACGGGCCTGTTCTTCCCCATTGATCCGGGCGCGGATGCCAGCATCGGCGGCATGACGGCAACCCGTGCTTCGGGTACCAACGCGGTGCGCTACGGCACCATGAAGGATGTGGTGCTGGGGCTGACCGTGGTAACGGCGGATGGCCGCATCATCCGCACGGGCGGGCGGGCGCGCAAATCCTCCGCCGGCTATGATCTGACCCGGCTGTTCGTCGGTTCGGAAGGCACACTGGGCGTGATCACCGAAATCAGCCTGCGGCTCTTCGGCCAGCCGGAGGCCATTTCCGGCGGCGTCTGCCCCTTCCCGGATGTGGAATCGGCCTGCAACGCGGTGATCATGACCATCCAGTCCGGCATTCCGGTGGCGCGGATCGAGCTTCTGGACAAGATGCAGGTGCGCGCCTGCAACGCCTATTCCAAGCTGGATCTTGAGGAAACACCGACGCTGTTCCTCGAATTTCATGGCACGGCTTCGGGCGTTAAGGAGCAGGCGGAACTGTTCGAGGCGATTGCAGCTGATTGTGGCGGCGGCACTTTCCGCTGGTCGGCGCAGGCGGAGGAGCGCACAAAGCTCTGGACCGCACGCCACAACGCCTATTTCGCAGCTCAGGGCCTGCGCCCCGGCTCCAAGGCGGTGTCGACGGATGTCTGCGTTCCCATCTCCCGCCTTGCCGAATGCGTGGCCGAGACGGTGGCCGATATCGAGCGGCGCGGGTTGCTGGCGCCCATCGTCGGCCATGTGGGCGACGGCAACTTCCATACGCTGGTGCTGGTGGATGTCAACGATCCGAAGGAACTGGCGGAGAGCGAGGCTTTCATCGAGCAGATGAACTGGCGCGCCATCGAAATGGGCGGCACCTGCACCGGCGAGCATGGCGTGGGGCAGGGCAAGATGAAATATCTGAAAAAAGAGCATGGAGACGCACTGGATGTGATGCGTACCCTTAAAATTGCCCTTGATCCGGATAACATCATGAATCCGGGCAAGATCGTGCTCGTGTAACGGCAGGGGCCGCACGCAACAGGTGCCCAAGAACAGGAGAATGACGCTGAATTCGGTCTATAT
The DNA here is from genome assembly GCF_055685825.1 of Pannonibacter sp. CBAS1226. Classification (NCBI taxonomy): domain Bacteria; kingdom Pseudomonadati; phylum Pseudomonadota; class Alphaproteobacteria; order Hyphomicrobiales; family Stappiaceae; genus Pannonibacter; species Pannonibacter sp. CBAS1226. Next base: position 412,665 of record NZ_JBVOUO010000003.1, read on the forward strand.
CACGGCGGGTGTGGCCATCATCCTGGCGCTGCTGGCGGCGCTGGTCGGGCCCCTCTTTGTCGACTGGACAGCGTACCGTTCGACCTTCGAGCGCTATGCCGGCGAGGCGCTGGGCCACAAGGTGACGGTGCTGGGCAAGGCCGACATGAGCCTTCTGCCCGCCCCGGCGCTCACCTTCACCGATGTGCGGGTGGGAGATGCGGAAAATCCGCTGCTGTCCGTCTCCCGTTTTCAGATGCGCGTCGAACTGCCGTCCCTGCTGAAGGGCGAGATCCGCGTCGTCGAAATGCGGCTGGACCGGCCGCAGGTGAACCTTGCGCTTGATGAGGATGGCCGCCTTGACTGGCTGATGGAGCGCAGCGAGGCGGGCCTTGCCCGGGTGGACCCGAAAAACGTCGCCTTCGACCAGATCGAGGTGAACAACGGCAGTGTGACGCTGTCCGATGCCCGCGATGGCGGCTCGCGCAAGATCGAGAATGTGAATGTGGTGGTGAGCGCCCGCTCGCTCAACGGCCCGTTCAAGGTGGACGGAAGTCTCTCCAGCAATGGCGAGCCCATGTCCCTGCGCCTTGCCACGGGTGAGCGCCAGCCCGGCGGCGGCATCCGCGTCAAGGCAGACCTGACCCCGGCACTGACGCCCGCCCAGCTGAGCGTTGATGCGCTTTTGAGCGACAAGGCCGGTGCACCGGAGCTTGACGGACGCTTCACGCTCGCCTCCGTTGCCTCCGATGATCCCTCCATGCAGGAGTGGCGGGTTCAGGGTGACGTGAAGGCCGGCCCGGCTGCGATCACGGTGCCTTCCTTTGAACTTCGCTATGGCCCGGACGAGCGGCATGTGACGCTGACGGGCGAGGGCAATCTTGATCTGGCGGATTCGCGCCGGTTCCTCGTCAAGGCCGGTGCGCGGCAGCTGGATCTGGACCGGATGCTGGGGCAGGGCCCGCAGCAGCCTGTGGCCATCCGCACGGCAGGGCAAAGCCTTCTTTCCGGTCTTGCAGCGCTGGCGCCTGACACGCTCAAGGGCGAGGTTTCGCTTGACCTTCCGGCCATTGTGGCTGGCGGCGAGATCATTCAGGGCACGCGCCTGGACCTTGAAACGGCAGCGGGCGGCTGGAAAGTGCTGCGGCTTGCAAGCCGCCTGCCGGGCCGCACGCAGGTGACCACGCAAGGGGACCTGTCCCTGCAAGGCACGCCGTCCTACAGCGGAACGCTGGTGCTCAATTCTGCGCAGCCGGGCCTGCTGACGGGCTGGCTGCAGGGGCACAACGGGCTTGTCTTCACCGGCCTGCCGGTTGCGCTTGAAGGCAAGCTGGATGCGGGCAGCGGCGGCGTGAGCTTTGCCGTCTCGCGCCTTGATATTGACGGGGCGAAGGCTGCCGGTTCCATCGCCTACACCCATGAGCGCAATGGCAAGTCCGTGTTCGCGCTCGGCCTTGAGGCGGAAAAGCTGGATCTGGATCTTGTGTCCGGCCTGGCTCCGGCCTTTGGCGCTGATGCGCTGGGCGGGATGCTCGCCGGGGCCGAGATTGACGTGAAGCTTCACGCCCGTGAAGTGTCGATCCGGGGCATCAAGGGCAAGGCCCTGACGGTGGAAGCCGGATATGACGGCGAGCAGCTGAAGATCTCGAAACTTTCCGCCAATGATCTGGCCGGTGCGCGCATCGACGCCATCGGCACCATCCGGGATCTGACGACCGTTCCCTCGGGCTCGCTCAACGCAACGCTGGAGGCAAGCTCGCTGGCCGGGCTTTATGCCCTCATCGAGAATGCCGCGCCGGACAGTGAATTGACCCGGCGGTTGCAGATCGGCGGTGACTATCTGGTGCCGGCCAAGCTGGACGGGCGCATTGAGGCCAAGCCCTCCGGCAAGGGCAGTGAGATGCGGCTGGTGCTGTCGGGCGAGGTCAACGGCAACAAGATTGGCCTCGACAGCCGCTTCGCCGGGCGGATGGACGCCTGGCGCGATGGCGATGCGGCCTTGACGCTGAACATGTCCGGGCCGGAAGGCGCGCTTCTGCTGCGCCAGCTCGGCTTCGATGTGGCTTCGGAAGAGGGGCTTGGTGCGGCGGAACTGGCGCTGAAACTGAACGGGCAGCCGGGCGACAGCCTTGCCCTCAGCCTCGATGCGAAGGCGGGAACAAGCCGTCTGGAAGCCGTCGGCGACATGGAACTGCCGCGCGATGGCGTGCCGCTGCGCTACACCGCCGGGGTGACCCTGAAATCGCAGGACCTTTCTCCTGCGGTGCTGATGACCGGTCAGGTTCTGCCTGCACTGGCGGGGGATCTGACGGCGGACCTGCGGTTTGATCTGCTGGGTGAAGGCGGCAAGCTCAGCTTGAGCGACATCAAGGGCGCCATGGCCGGTGTGACCGTGGCCGGGCGCCTGACGGGGGATCTGACACCAGCCGCAGGATCGGGCCTTTACCGGATCTCCGGCGCGCTGGACCTTTCGGCCCTCGACGCCCGCCTGTTGTCGGAAGTCATGCTGGGTGCTGATCAATGGGCGCTTGCCGAGGGGAATGGCGTCTGGCCGGGGCAGGCGCTTGGAACACCCTTTGCCGGGCACATGGATCTGGGTCTCGATCTCAAGGCCGGAAAACTGTGGCTGGATGACCTGACGGCCATCGAAACGGTTTCCGCGAAGCTGCGGATCGTGCCGGACAGTCTGCGGCTGGAGGGGCTTGAGGCCCGCTATGGCGGCGGCAGCTTGAGCGGGCAGGTGGCCCTGACCCGCAATGCGGGCGAGGCGGGCTTCTCCGGAACGCTGCAACTGACCGGCGCGCAGGCCGAAGACCTTGTCTGGCAGCGCTCTGGCCGGGCCGTGGCAACCGGCACGCTGGATGTGAATGCGCAGTTTGAAACGAGCGGCCGGTCCATCGCGGCCCTGACCGCCGGGCTCAGCGGCGGCGGTACGGTGGCTCTGAAGGATGGTGAGCTGCGGGCGCTGAACCCGGAAGCCTTCGGCCTCATCATCCGCGCAGCCGACTCCGGCCTGCAGCTGGAAGAAGACAAGATCCGCAGCCTCTTTGCCAGCCAGCTGGATGCGGGCACGCTGCCCTTCGCGTCTCTCGAAGGCTCCCTGTCGATGGCGGCCGGCCGAGTCAGTCTGCGCAATCTCAGTGCTGAGGGAACCGCGGCGGCTCTGCTCGGCTCCGGCCAGATCAATCTGAATGACTGGACCGTGCAGGCCGACCTTTCGCTGAAAGCCGATGCGGGCGAGGACGCGGTTGCCGGAGCAGAACCTCAGGCGGGCGTGATCTTCTCCGGCCCTCTGGGCAACCCGGAACGGCGGATCGACACTGGCCCGCTGATGGCCTTTCTCACGCTGCGCGCCTTCGAGAAGGAAGTGGAGCGGGTGGAGCGCCTGCAGGCCGATATCCTCGACCGTGACCGGCTGGCCCGCGAGATGAAATATTTCCGCGAGGCGGAAGATCAGCATCGGACGGCCGAAAAGGCCGCAGCCGAGAAGGCGGCTGCAGAGAAAGCGGCTGCGGAAAAGGCTGCCGCAGAAAAAGCCGCGGCCGGGAACGCGTCAGGCCGTGAGCCGGAAAAGGCCCCTGAATCCGCTCCTGCGCCCGATCAGCGCGGAAATGCGCAGAGCACCGCGCCCTCGCGCAGTGAGCGCGCTCATGGGGGAGCGAAGCCCGCCAATGGGGATGCTATCGGCGATCTTCTGACCTTCGAGGAAAAGATCCAGTCTGCCATTGGAAACGCCGGACGCAGCGGTGCCGCAGGCCGTGATCCGGAGGCGACCGGAAGCGTTGCACCCTTGCCGCCGCTGGAGCCTGCGAAGGAAATTCCCGCTGCCCCGCGTGTGCAGGGTCAGCGCTCCGATGCAGGGGCAGGAAGGCCGGCTGACGGCATCCCGGCTAACATGCCGGCACAACCGGTGCTGGTCACCATGCCCAGCGGCCTCGTGGTCACCTATCCGGCACCCGCCAACTGATCCCTCCGGGTAAGAGCCCCTGCATCTTGAGAGACCCCAGCCGTTTCGTCATGCCATGGCTCGCCCACGGCATCCATTCCTTGGAGGTGGTTGCGGAAACAGATGCAAATTTCCGGAACTCCTGCTTCGGATGTGCGCTGGAACGGCATGGATGCCACGATCAAGTCATGGCATGACGGAGGAGTGGCGGCGGAATGGTGGGGGACTGGCGGCGGACTGGCCATGTTCGAAATGCAGGTTCGGACGCTGCTCGCAAATGAGTGCACGCCCTGCATCTCGGGAGAATTCAACCTTTTCGTCATGCCATGGCTCGACCATGGCATCCATTCCGTGGCGGTCGTTGCGGAAACAGATGCAAATTACCGGAACTCCTGCTTCGGAGGCGAACTGGAACGGCATGGATGCCATGATCAAATCATGGCATGACGGAGGAGTGGCGGCGGAATGGTGGGGGACTGGCGGCGGACTGGCGGCGGACTGGCCATGTTCGAAATGCAGGTCCGGACGCTGCTCGCAAATGAGTGCACGCCCTGCATCTCGGGAGAATTCAACCGTTTCGTCATGCCATGGCTCGACCATGGCATCCATTCCGTGGCGGTCGTTGCGGAAACAGATGCAAATTGCCGGACCTCCTGCTTCGGATGTGCGCTGGAACGGCATGGATGTCATGATCAGGTCATGGCAGGGCGGAGGAATGACGGCGCAAGAAGGGTTTCTCAATCGGCACCCAGGCTTGCGGCGTTCCGTCACCCTTGCTCCGTCACAGTCCTGAGGGCTCTCAGCACGAATACTCTGGCGGCAGAGGAGAGGGGCTGATCAGGTGCGCGCTCGGCGTCGATCATGCCGATGAGGGCGGCGAGGGAGAGGGAGCGGTCTGCGGCGATGCGGTCAAGTTCGGCCCAGAAATCGGGCTCAAGCGCCAGACTGGTGCGGTGCCCCTTGAGGCTGAGGGAGCGCTTGACGAAGGTCACGCCTGACCATCCCGGTCCGGATCTTCGGTTTTAGCGGAGGCCTTGCGTTCCAGCTGATGGGCATCCAGCGCCTGCTGCGCCTTGCTGTCGAGCGCGTCCTTGAGCTTGCGCTCCGCCTTGGTGCGGCCGTGGAGGCGGCGGTTGGTTTCCGCTTCGCTCTCCCGCGCCTTCCGGTCGCGGGCCTTGCGCGCTTGCCGCAGGTTGATGATGTCGGCGCCCATGCCTCAGCCTCCACCCTGATATCTGATCCAACAGGGAGGCCCGGACGTTGTGACCGGATCCTCCGCAGATCTCAATCTTACGGCTTCTTGCGGAAGGCATCCAGCGAGACGACTTCACCGCCTTCGGCCGGCTTTTCGTCCTTGGAGCCCTCTTCTGCTGCGTCCGCCTTGGCGGCCTTTTCAGCCTTCTCGGCTTTGCCGGCGCTTGCCGCCGTCTTGCGCGTGGCCGGCTTGACGTTCTTGTCCTCGAGGGACTTGGCAGCGGCAGCTTCCAGATTGGCGAGTTCGCCGACGGCTTCCACCAGATCGTCCGGAATGGGTTCTGCGGTCTTGCCCGGCTCGAACTCCAGCGCGAACTGGACGGAAGGGTCGAAGAAGCCCTTGATGGCGCTGAAGGGGATCAGCAGCTTCTCCGGAATGCCGCCGAAGGACAGGCCCACTTCAAAGGCGTGCTCGCCGATGGCCAGATCCCAGAACTGGTGCTGGAGAACGATGGTCATCTCGGTCGGATACCGCTCCTTCAGGCGCGAGGAAATCCGCACGCCGGGAGCATTGGTGTCGAAGGCGATGTAGAAATGGTGCTCGCCGGGAAGGCCCGTCCGGGCAACTTCGGCAAGGATCTTCTTCACCGCCGCCCGCAGGGCGTCCTGCACGATGATGTCATAACGGAGCAGGTCTTCTGCCATTCTTTATTGTCCGCCGGAATCAAATCAATTTCGGGCACCTTGACCCTTTGCCGGTCAAAAGAAAAGCCCCTCGCGTCACATATCGCCCTGTTGAAAGGCTCGTAATCCCGGCTTTTCGCAGACCCGTCCTCCACGCCGCTTCCGCTCCGGATGCCGGAAAGGGCGCATGCGGGAAATAATGGGCATGCTGCGGCGCTGTGGCAAGAGCATGACGCAGGGGCAATGCCTTGGCGGCGCTGAAAAACAGCGGAAATCTCTGGATTGCTTTGGGGGGTTAAGTGGAGGCTTCTGTTGCCAGGTGCCTCCGAACCCCGCCTGACAGTGCTACCCGTCAGGGCTTTAGGTGGACAACTCGCACCGCATTACGCGGCGAGAGCGACGTCCTGAGCATAGTTGTCGTTTGCAACTACAGATTTGGTCCGATATCGGTGGTACCATGCCGAGCGAAAGAGCAGTCTTTACACCCTCGTCGATCCTATTTCGCCCCCGCCGAAACCCACCGCTGGGGTGGGCTTGGGTGGAGGCGCCGGGTACCGCCCCCGGGTCCGATAGGCTTATTACACAGTCAATTTATCGCCGTAGCCGGTGAACCGGCAGTTGGAATATAGGCATTTCGCTTGCCGATTGAAAGGGGGGCAGGGCGCCTGTGGATGGAGTGGCTGTCAGGAGCCGCGCACCGGCAATGAATCCTTGCGCCCAGGCCCTCAGCGGGCCAGAACAGGCAGACAGCCGGAACAGGACAGCGGACGGGCAACCACGTGCAGCAATATCATGATCTGATGCGGCGCATTCTGGATGAGGGCATCGACCGGGGCGACCGGACGGGCACCGGAACGCGCTCGGTCTTCGGCCACCAGATGCGCTTCAATCTGGAAGAGGGCTTCCCGGTCGTCACGACGAAGAAGCTGCATCTGAAGTCGATCATCCATGAGCTTCTCTGGTTCCTCGCCGGTGACACCAACATCGGCTACCTGAAGGCCAATGGCGTCAGCATCTGGGATGAATGGGCCGATGAAAACGGCGGCCTGGGCCCTGTCTACGGCGCGCAGTGGCGCTCCTGGCCTGCGCCCGATGGCCGGTCCATCGACCAGATTGCCAATGTGCTGGCGATGATCCGCAAGAACCCGGAATCGCGCCGCCTGATCGTCTCCGCCTGGAACCCGGCGCTGGTGGACGAGATGGCCCTGCCGCCGTGCCACACCATGTTCCAGTTCTATGTGGCCGGCGGGCGCCTGTCCTGCCAGCTTTACCAGCGCTCGGCGGATGTGTTCCTCGGTGTGCCGTTCAACATCGCCTCCTATGCGCTGCTGACCATGATGGTGGCGCAGGTCTGCGGGCTGAAGCCGGGCGATTTCGTCCACACGCTGGGGGATGCGCATCTTTACGCCAATCACTTCGATCAGGCGCGCGAGCAGCTGAGCCGTGAGTTGCGGCCCTTGCCGGTGATGACACTCAATCCCGCCGTGACCGATCTTTTCGCCTTCCGCTATGAGGATTTCCAGCTGTCGGGCTATGATCCGCATCCCGCGATCAAGGCACCGATTGCCGTCTGACCGGACGGCGGTTCGCCCACGTTCTGCCAGCCACACAAAAGGAGACGCCATGCGCCGTCCTTGCCAGTTTCTGCCTGCCTCCCTGCTCGGTCTCATCCTGATGGCGGGCACTGCCATGGCAGAACCGCTCGTCATCGCCCATCGCGGCGCCTCCGGCTATCTGCCGGAACATACACTGGCCGCCAAGGCGCTGGCCGTGGGCATGGGGGCAGACTACATCGAACAGGATGTGGTGCTGACGAAGGATGGCGTGCCCATCGTGCTGCATGACATCACGCTGGATGCGACGACGGACGTGGCCGAGGTGTTCGCGGGCCGGGCGCGGGCTGATGGCCTGCATTATGCCATCGACTTCACCCTTGAGGAAATCCGCCGGCTGCAGGTGCTGGAACGGGCCGGGCGCACCGGCGGTCTTGCCTTTCCCGGCCGGTTTCCCCGGGTAAAAATGGGCCTGACGGTGCCAACCCTGGAGGAAGAGATCGTCTTCCTGAAGGGCCTTGCGCAGACAAGCGGCTGGGTGTTGGGCATTTATCCGGAGCTGAAGTCTCCTGCCTTCCACCGGGATGAAGGCCAGGATCTCGCCAGGGCGGTGATTGCCGTGCTGGCGGCGCATGACCTCGCCGGGGCCGATGCCAAGGTCTATCTCCAGTCCTTTGATTTCAACGAGATCCGCCGCGTCCGGCAGGAGCTCGGCTACAAGGGCAAGCTGGTGCAGCTGCTGGGGGAAAACAGCTGGAACATGGCGCCGGGCACGGATTACGACTGGCTGAAGACGCCGGAAGGGCTGGCAGCCATTGCCGAAGTGGCGGATGGGATCGGGCCGTCGCTGACGCAGGTTCTGACGGATGAAAACAAGGACGGCGTGGCCGAGGTGACGCCGCTGGTGCGCGATGCCAAGGCCTTTGGCCTTGCGGTTCATCCCTACACCCTGCGCGCCGACCGCCTGCCGCCCTTTGCGCCGGACTTTGGGGAACTGGTGCGCCTGACGGTGACGGAGGCCGGGGCGGATGGGTTCTTCACCGATCAGCCGGATCTCGGCCTGAAGGCACTGGGGCGGTGAACCTATGATCAGCGCAGGCGGAAAAATGCTGGAAACGGTGATTGTCTCGGCGGTGGCGGAGAACGGGGTGATCGGTGCCGACAATGCCATGCCCTGGCGTCTGCCGTCTGATCTGAAGCACTTCAAGGCGCTGACGCTGGGCAAGCCGGTGGTGATGGGCCGCAAGACCTTTGAAAGCCTCGGCAAGCCGCTGCCGGGACGCCCCCATGTGGTGATCTCGCGGCAGGCGCTTGAACTGCCGGAAGGCGTGCATCTGGTGCAAAGCCTTGAAGCGGCGCTGGAACTTGCCGGCAAGCTGGCGGCAGAGAGCGGGGCGGAAGAGGTGATGATCATCGGCGGCGGCCAGATCTATGCGCAGGCCATGGCCCATGCAGACCGGCTGGAGCTGACCCGCGTTCACGCCACGCCGGAGGGGGATACGGTGTTCCCGGCATTCAGCACCGGCCAGTGGGACCTGGTGGCAGAGCGGGCCGCAGAGCGCAGTGACAAGGACAGCGCGAATGTGACCTTCCAGACTTACCGGCGGAGGACTGCAGCATGACGTCGGCACGGGCGTTGCCGGAGGGCTGGTCCTGCCGCTGGTTCGCCTTCAAGGACGTGCCGCTTGTGGACCTCTACGAGGTGCTGAAGCTGCGCGTTGACGTGTTCGTGGTGGAGCAGAACTGCCCCTATCCGGAGATCGACGGCCGCGACCCCGAGGCACTTCACTATCTTTTGAAGGACGCTGAGGGGCGTCTTGCTGCTTATCTGCGCGCCTTTGCGCCTTCTGCGGAAGAGCCTTTCGCGCGGCTGGGGCGCATTGTCGTTGCCCCGCATGCAAGGGGGCTGCGGCTGGGCGATCATCTGATGCGGGCAGGGCTTGCCTGGGCCTGGGATCTGTATCCGCAGGCTGACGTGGAACTTTCTGCCCAGGCGCATCTGCAGCGCTTCTATGGCAGCCACGGGTTTGAGCCCACCGGCGAAATCTATCTGGAGGATGGAATTTCGCATGTGGATATGCGTCGCCCTGCCGCGCCCGCGGCGTAACCTTAGGCGTCGCAAAGCCTTGAAAATCCGGGTCATGGAACCCATGTCCCGGGTGATAAACCTGAATCCGGCTGAGTTTGGGAGGCACCGGAGGCTGCGCGTTGTCAGCGGCCGCTAACCTTCCTATAACCCCCAGCAGGTCAGATACAACAAGTTCAACCAGGGGACAGGAAACCTGCCCCCCGAAGAAGGATGTCTTGATGCCTTGGAGCAACCAGAGCGGTGGCGGTGGCGGCTGGAAGGGGGGCGGCGGAAACGGCGGTCCCTGGGGCGGCGGCGGTGGCGGCAATAACGGCGGACCGTGGGGTTCCGGCCCCAATCGCAGTGGTGGCGGCAATCCTCCCGATCTTGAAGAACTGCTGCGCCGGACGCAGGACCGGATGAAGACGGTTCTGCCGGGCGGTGGCGGCAACTTCGGCGTCAAGGGCATCCTGCTGGCAGGCGTCGTGCTCGTCGGCGGCTGGATGCTGACGGGCTTCTACAGCGTGGCACCGGATCAGGTGGGCGTGGAACTGGTGCTGGGCAAGGTCTCGGGCCAGACCCAGCCGGGCCTCAACTACAACTGGCCCTATCCGGTCGGTGAGGTTTACAAGCCGGAAGTCCTGCGCCTGCAGGAAATGACGATCGGCATGCAGGAACGCGTCTCCGGCGGCACGCTGCGCACGGTGGACGTGCCGGAAGAAAGCCTGATGCTGACCGGTGATGAAAACATCGTCGACGCTGACTTCAAGGTGCAGTGGCGCATCAAGACGACGACCGAGGGTGTGGCCAACTATCTGTTCAACATCCAGGATCCCGAAGGCACCGTGAAGGCGGTTGCCGAAAGCGCGATGCGTGAAGTTGTGGGCGGCTCGGACATCGACGCCATCCTCACGGAAAACCGCGCCCCGATCCAGGTTGCCGTTCAGAACCTGATGCAGACGACGCTTGATGACTATCAGGCGGGTATCGACATCGTCAGCGTGCAGATGCAGAAGGTTGACCCGCCGCAGCAGGTCATTGATGCCTTCCGCGACGTTCAGGCCGCCCGTGCCGACCAGGAGCGTATCCAGAACGAAGCGCAGACCTATGCCAACCGCATCGTGCCGGAAGCGCGCGGTGAATCGGCCCGTGTCATTGAAGCGGCGAACGCTTACCGCGATCAGGTCATCGCCGAGGCGACCGGTCAGGCGCAGCGTTTCACCAAGATCTATGAAGAGTACCGCAAGGCGCCGGATGTGACGCGTGAACGCCTCTATCTGGAAACGATGGAGCGGGTGCTTGGCAGCAATGCCAAGATCGTCATCGACCAGAAGGCGGGCGAGGGCATGGTGCCTTACCTGCCGCTCAACGATCTCTTGGGCCGCGGAACCAGCCAGCCGCAGCAGCCGGCAGTGCGTAACGGCGGGGGACAGCAGTAATGAAGAACGGTGTTCTCGGTTTTCTCGGGGTCATCATCGCACTCGCGCTGACCGTCCTCTATCTCTCCATCTACATCGTCAACCCGGCGCAGCAGGCGCTTGTTCTTCAGTTCGGCAAGGTGGTTTCCGCCACCCAGCAGCCGGGCCTGCATTTCAAGATCCCGCTGGTCCAGAACGTGGTCTACATCGACCGCCGCATCCTGGACTTCAACATGCCGCCGCTGGAAGCCATTGCCTCGGACAAGAAGCGCCTGGTGGTGGATGCGTTTGCCCGTTACCGCATCTCCGATCCGGTCCGGTTCTATCAGCGCGTCAACAACATCAACGCCGCCAACCAGCGCCTTTCGACGCTGCTGCAGGGCGCGCTGCGTGACGAACTCGGCCGTTCGACCTTCACGGCCGTGGTGCGTGACAACCGCTCGCAGATCATGACCCGCATCCGCACGCTCGTGTCGGCTGCAACGGCTGATCTTGGTCTTGAGGTGGTGGATGTGAAGATTCGCCGTGCTGATCTGCCGGAAGCCAACAGCCAGGCCGTGTTCTCGCGCATGCAGACCGAGCGTGAGCGTGAAGCGACCGAAATCCGCGCCCAGGGTGAAGAGCAGGGCCGCCGCATCCGTTCGCGTGCCGATCGTGATGCAACGGTTCTGATCGCCGAAGCCCGCCGTGATGCAGAAATCCTGCGCGGTGACGGTGACGCGGAGCGCGGACGCATCTTTGCCGAGGCCTTCAGCGAGGATCCGTCCTTCTTCACCTTCTACCGCTCCATGCAGGCGTATGAAGCAGGCCTGAAGACCGGTCAGACGAGCTTCGTGCTGTCGCCCGACTCCAGCTTCTTCCGGTATTTCAATGATCCGGCCGGGGCTGCGGCAGCAACGGCTGCGCCTGTGCAGATGCCGCTCCAGGCACCGGCCGCCGGTGCTGCACCTGCGGGGCAATGAGCGATCTGATAACAGCCATTGCCCTGGCGCTGGCGCTGGAGGGAACCCTCTATGCGCTGGCGCCAGGGCGCATGAAAGCGATGCTGCGCAGCGTGCTCGATATGGATGACAGCGTGTTGCGCGGCGTCGGCCTTGCTGCCTTGGCTGCCGGTGTCTTCGTCATCTGGCTGGTTCGCGGTTGAAAGGCTTCTTTGCCTCTCGGAAATGTCATGGCGCCAGTCCGATTGCTGTCGAACTGGCGCCATGTTTGCATATATCGTTAGAGTGATTTCGTGACCCGGGCACCTGCCCGCCCGATGGTATGGAGGAAAGCGGCCTATGGCCCGTATTTTCAAAGCTCAACCCTTCTCCCGCGGAGCCCGGACGGCAGCCGCAGCGATGCTGGCGGCCTTTGTTGCAGTGTCGCCGGCCCAAGTCGCGCTTGCGCAGGGGCCCGCTTCCGTCGCCGATCTGGCGGAAGGCCTTGCCGATGCGGTGGTGAACATCTCGACGGAGCAGACCGTTCAGGCCCGCCGGTCGATCCCCATGCCGAAGCTGCCGGAAGGCTCTCCCTTCCAGGAGTTCTTTGACGAGTTCTTCAACCGGCAGGACAAAGGCGAGGGCGGTGAGGGGGGCGGTTCGCCGCGCCGGGTACAGTCCCTTGGCTCCGGCTTTGTTATTGATGGCACCGAAGGCATCATCATCACCAACAACCACGTGATCGAGGATGCGGACGAAATTACCGCCAATTTCAACGATGGCTCCAAGCTCAAGGCGGAAGTCATCGGCGTTGACGAAAAAACCGATATTGCCGTGCTGAAGGTGACGCCGGTGAAGCCGCTGAAGGCGGTCGAGTTTGGCGATAGCGAGGTGATCCGCGTCGGCGACTGGGTGATGGCCATCGGCAATCCCTTCGGCCTCGGCGGCACGGTCACCGTCGGCATCGTCTCCGCCCGCAAGCGCGATATCAATGCGGGGCCCTATGACAACTTCATCCAGACGGATGCAGCCATCAACCGGGGCAACTCGGGCGGCCCGCTGTTTGATATGGACGGCAAGGTCATTGGCATCAACACGGCCATCATTTCCCCGTCAGGCGGGTCCATTGGTATCGGCTTTGCTATTCCCTCGAACACGGCAACGGCTGTGATAGCGCAACTGCGTGAGTTCGGCGAGACCCGCCGCGGCTGGCTCGGTGTGCGCATTCAGGAAGTGACCGACGAAATCGCGGAAAGCCTGGGCATGGACAAGGCCATGGGTGCGCTGGTTGCCGGTGTGTCCGATGACGGCCCGGCTGCTGCTGCCAAGATCCTGCCGGGGGATGTGGTCGTCGAGTTCGACGGCAGGCCGGTTCCGGCGATGCGCGACCTGCCGCGTATGGTGGCCGACACGGCTATCGGCAAGGAAGTGGATGTTGTCGTGCTGCGCAAGGGCGAGCGGGTGACCCTGAAGGTGACGCTTGGCCGTCTTGAAGAGGCAGATGCCGCAGGTGCGGCCGAAGAAGAGAAGAAGCCGGCAGAGGAAGAGCAGAAGACCAGCGAAGTTCTGGGCATGAAGCTGGCGGTTCTCGACGATGCCTCGCGCGAAAAGTTCCAGATCAACGCCGAGGTTGAAGGCGTTGTCGTGACCGAAGTGATCTCTGGCAGTTCCGCAGAGGAGAAACGGATCCAGGCAGGTGATACCATAAAGGAAGTTGCCCAGGAGCCGGTAAAGACGCCTGAAGAAGTTGCTGCCCAGGTCGAGAAACTGAAAAAGAGCGGCCGGAAGTCAGCCCTGCTTCTGCTGGCCAATCCGAACGGAGAGTTGCGCTTCATTCCGGTGCGGATTGAGGAACAGAAGTAAAATCAGGCTCTTGTCTTATCTTACCTGATCGGGGCGCGGACATGTTCCGCGCCCCTTGCTTTTGATATGCAACCTTTGAGTGCCTCTGTTCCGGAAGGGTGTTGTTAATGACGCTACGTTATTTTCTTGTTTGACGTATGTTTTTTACGAAACGTATAGCAATTTATACGAGTGTTATCCTGGTCAGGGGCTCGCTTTATCCGCTGCCATGGATTGGGGCGGCGCAGGTGGTGTTTTGAGTGTTGTTTGTCTGAGGCAGGAACTCCAGATGGGGTAGGTTCTGGATGCGCTTTTGGTTTTCATTGCCTGTGCTCCTGCGATTTCAGCGCCTGCGCATTGCTGTTGCCGGTTTCGGCGGCGTCCTTGTTCTCCTTATCCTGAGCCTCGGTCTTGTCAGCATCCGGCAGATGCAGGCGGTGTCCGGCGGCATGCATCTGATGAGCCAGGCGACAGGCCCGCTCTATGTGGACGCCCTTCGCGCAACGGCCAGCGTCCAGCAGATTGCCGGCCTGTCGCGGACATTGATTGATGAGTGTTTCTTCCGCACGGGCGGAGATCCGGCGCTTGCAGCCTTCAATCTGCGGTCAGTCGATTATTCCGAGCTTGATGCGCTTGATATGTCGATCCGGCAGCGCAATCTCGAGACGCTGGGCCAGGATGCGATCCGGGCGCGGGATGATTTCAAGAGAATTCAGGGCGAGGTTCTGGCCGTCTGCGACCAGCATATTCTGAACTCTCAGGAGCGCAGGCGCGTCGAGGAGCGTATCCGCTTCAACTTCAAGCGCATGAATGCGACGCTGGACAGGCTGCTGGAACAGGTGGATGGCGCAGTCGCGCTTGACGAGCGCAGCATGCGCGAGATGATCGGCAAAGCTGATGGTCTTGAGGCTGAGAGGGCGCGGCTCGGTTCAGCCATGGTGGAGAACTGGCCGGTTATTCGTCTTGCCTATGACCTGCGCAAGGAAGTGGAGCGGTTCGATGCCAGTCTTCTGGGGGATTGGTATGCGGCAGGAACGCGCAATCTTGGCGAAGCGATCCAGAATCAGAATCTCGCAGCACAGGGCATTGGAGCGATTTCCCGCCAGCTGATGCCCTGGCTGGAGGCTCAGTCTTCTTTTCCCCGGACACGGCCGCTGCGCGATGCAATCCGCGCCGTATCCAGCGAGGTGGATGCCGGCGGTCCGCTGGAGGCCGTTCTGCAACAGGCAATTACCATCGACCGGGCCCGGACGGATGTGATGCGCCTGCTGCGGCTTTCTGAATACCGGCTGACGAAGGCGGTGCAAAAACTTGCCATCTGGGCGCGGGAGCAGAATGAGGATACCACGGCGATGATCACCCGGCGCATCGATGCCGGGATGTTCACGATTCTCGCGGTGGCAGCCTTTGCCTGCCTCGCCTGTATCGGAGCCGTGCTTGCCTTTGGTGCTGCTGTGGCGCGGCCGGTCGAACGGCTTACGCGCCATGCCAGAGCCCTGCGGGATGCGGGCGATGCCATCCATCCGGTGCCGGAGGATCTGATCAGGCGTCCGGACGAGATCGGAGAACTGGGCGCGGCGTTTGACAGCCTGATGCAGTCACTGGAGGCTGCGCGGCAGGATCTGCTGGCCTCATCCCGCCAGGAGGTGAAGCAGCAGTTCGACCGGTTGTCCTCGGCGGTGGAGAGCATTCCGCAAGGGATCCTGATGTGCGGGCCGGATGACCGGGTGATCCTTGCCAATGGCAACTTCCGTGCATTGTTTGATCTGTCGGAGGCGGCGGTTCAGCCCGGCACCACCCGGGCCGGGGTCGTTTCAGCCTGCATCGGGCAGGGGGCGCAGGTGATTGCCGACGAAGGCCCGCAGGATCAAAGGCTGGCGGCCGGGCTGCAGGTGACACGCAAGCGTATCGTTCAGGTGCGGGACGAACGCACCATCGTGGTCACCATTGCCAGGACGGAAGAAGGCGGGTCAGTCGCGGTCTACGAAGATGTGACGGAGCGCCAGCGGCAGGAGCAGCGCATTGCCCATCTTGCCCATCATGACTCCTTGACCGGCCTTGCCAACCGCATCCTGTTCCGGGAAAAGGCCGAGGAATATGTTGCCAGCAGCCTTGCAACCGGCCAGCCGACGGCGCTGCTTTATCTCGATCTGGACCAGTTCAAGACGGTCAACGACACACTGGGGCATCCGGTGGGCGACCGGCTTCTGGTCGAGGTTGCCGTGCGGCTGCGGCAGGCGATTGGCGAAGAGGACCTGATTGCCCGGCTGGGCGGCGATGAATTCGCCATCGTGCTGCACGGACGGCGCAGTCCGGCGCAGGCAGCGGACATGGCGGACCGGATCATCGATGCCATCGGCCAGCCTTTCGATATCAGCGGACAGTGCATCTTTGTCGGCGTCTCCATCGGCATTGCCATCTCTCCGCAGGATGGGGAAGACGCGGACACGCTTCTCATGCATGCGGATATGGCGCTGTACCGGGCCAAGCAGGACGGGCGCAACATCCACCGTTTCTTCGAGATGGCGATGGATGCCCAGATCCAGCAGCGCCGGGAACTGGAGCTCGACCTGCGCTCGGCCCTCGCGGAGGACCAGTTCCAGCTGCATTATCAGCCGCTTTATGGCCTCAACCATGGTCAGATTGCGTGTTTCGAAGCTTTGATCCGCTGGCCGCATCCTGAACGCGGCAACATTCCGCCCTGTGAGTTCATTCCCATCGCCGAGGAAACCGGGCTGATCAGCGCTATTGGCTCCTGGGTCCTGAAACAGGCCTGCCGTGAGGCTTCCTCCTGGCCCTCGGACGTGCGGGTGGCCGTCAATATTTCTCCGGTCCAGTTCCGCACGCGCACATTGGTCCTCGATGTTCTGGCGGCGCTTGGCGCATCGGGCCTTCCGGCGAGCCGTCTGGAAATCGAAATCACCGAAGGTGTGCTGTTGCAGGATACGGAAGCGACGCTTACGACTCTTGAAGAGTTGCGGAGCCTTGGCGTGCGTATCGTCATGGATGACTTCGGCACCGGCTACTCGAGCCTCAGCTATTTGCAGAAGTTCCGCTTTGACAAGGTGAAGATCGACCGGGCCTTTGTTCAGGACATTCATGAGGGGGAAGACAAGCGGGCCGTGGTGCGGGCCGTTACCAGTCTCTGCGCCAGTCTCGGAATTGAAACGACTGCAGAAGGGGTGGAGACGGCAGCCCAGATGGAGGCCTTGCGCCGGGAAGGCTGTTCGCAGGCACAGGGCTTCTTCATTGGCCGCCCCATGCCTGCGGCTGATGTCCTGCAACTCCTCAAGGCGAGTGACACGCCGCAAAAGCAGGCCAGCGGCATGCCGGTGCGTATCCCGGCCTGAACAAGGCCCGCCTGAGCAAGATACGCCTCAGGCGGCGAAGTCCTGCAAGCGGTATCCCTGAATGAAGAGCAGCGCCGTCAGGTCGCCGTGATCGACTCGCATGTCCGCTTCCGCCGCCACCTTCGGCTTGGCGTGATAGGCAACGCCCACACCGGCACGGGCGATCATGGCCAGATCATTGGCACCGTCACCCACAGCCATGGTCTCGCCGAAGGCAAGCCCCTTCTCCGCCACCAGTTGCTCAAGCCGCTCGCGCTTGGCTTCGCGGCCAAGGATCGGCTCACGCACAGTGCCGGACAGCTGGCCGTCCGCATGCTCCAGAATGTTGGCGCGGTTCTCGTCAAAGCCGATGCGCTCTGCCACCGGGCCGGTGAACAGGGTGAAGCCGCCTGAGACCAGTGCGCAATAGGCGCCATTGGCCTTCATCGTACGCACCAGCGCAACAGCACCGGGCATCAGGGTGATGCGCTTGTCCAGAACATCGGCGACGGCGGCAACCGGCAGGCCCTTGAGCAGGCCAACACGCTCGCGCAGGGCGGGCTCGAACTCGATTTCACCGCGCATTGCCCGTTCGGTGATGGCGGCAATATGGTCCTTCAGACCGAGTTCTGCGGCCAGTTCGTCGATGCATTCCTGTCCGATCATGGTGGAATCCATGTCGGCGATCAGCAGCCGCTTGCGCCGGCCTTCCGCAGGCTGCACAAAGACGTCCACCGGGCGGGTGCCGGCCAGTGCGCGCAGGCGGGCTTCCACGTCCCGGGCGGGCAGGTCCAGCCCCACGGAGAGATCGGCGGCAACGCCGGGAGAGAGAAGGGCAGGGGCGGCTGCACTGTTCAGCAGGCGGGCTGCTTCGGCCAGAAATGTGTCATCAAGGGCCGGTGAAGCCGGATTGGAAACGAGCGTGGCAACCAGAGACGGCATCGTGGAACCTCTTGAACGGGCAGAAGGCCGGAGCAACATGGCCGGAACAGCAAAAACCGCGATCCTGATAGCCGGGCCGACGGCCAGCGGCAAGTCGGCATTGGCCATTGAGCTGGCCCGTGCCGCCAATGGCGTGGTGATCAATGCCGATTCCATGCAGCTTTACCGTGAACTGCGGCTGGTGACGGCACGTCCCTCCGCCGAAGACGAGGCATTGGTGCCGCACCGGCTTTACGGCTGCCTGCCTGCCAGCGAGGCCTTTTCCACCGGTGCCTATCTCGATCTTGTGCGCGGTGAGATTGAAGCCGTCCGGGCGGCGGGCAAGCTGCCGGTGCTGGTGGGTGGCACGGGGCTCTATTTCCGGGCGCTGACACAGGGCTTTGCCGAAGTGCCGCCGATTCCCGCCGGTATCCGGGAGCAATGCCGGACGCTGGCTGCTGAAGGCGGCATTTCAGCCGTTCGCTCAGAGCTTGCCCCGCTGGATGCAGAAGCCGCAGAGCGGCTGATGGACCTGCAGCGCCTGACAAGGGCGCTGGAGGTGGTGCTGGGCACCGGCCGGACGCTGGCAGACTGGCAGGCCGAGGCGCACGGGACGCCGCTGCTGGGGCCGGAAGGGCTGGTGAAGGTGGTTCTCGCCCCACCGCGCCCCTGGCTGCATGCACGCATTGCGCTGCGCGCGCAGATGATGCTGGCCCCCGAAGGCCTTGCCGAGGTGGAGGCGCTGCTGGCGCTGGGGCTGCCGGATACGCTGCCGGCCATGCGGGCCATCGGCATTGCCGAAATCGGCGCGCTGCTGCGCGGGGAGTGCAGCCGGGAGGAGGCGCATTTCGCCCTGACGGTGGCGACGCGCCAGTATGCCAAGCGGCAGGAGACCTTTTTCCGCGGGCAACTGTCCGATTGGCCGCGCAAGGATCCGCAGGCGCAGGACCTGGCTTTGCTGGCGCGTGAAATCCTCAATGATTTCTGATGGTTGTCAAACTGTCAGGGAACTGTCGCCGGATTGTCGTCAAACAGCCCTTTAAAGCGCACAATCGCTCTCTATCTCCTCGTCCCGTCAAAAATAACGATGAGGACGAAGGGAGAATGCGCAATGCAGGATACCGTACTGGCGACACGCCGTTTACGCCTCGTACCCTTCACGCCGGACGATCTGGATGAGCTGAAAACGCTTCATGCAGATCCGGAAGTGAACGCTCATCTCGACATCAGCCGCCGCTTTTCCCGGCGTGTGCCGGACGATATCTGGCTGGCGAGCCGTCTGGTGGATTACGTCACCAGCCATGCGCTGCAGGGCTTCGGCATGTGGAAGGTTCTGGCCAAGGACGGCACCTTCATCGGCCGGGCCGGCTTCGAACCGCATGAACCGACCTCCGAAATCAGCATGGAGATCGTCATCGGCCGTCCGCACTGGGGGCAGGGTCTTGCCAGCGAGCTGTCTCCGGCGCTGGTGAACTGGTTCTTCCTCAACACCTATTACAGCCACCTGATCTGCCTCGTTGCCCGCGGCAATGCGGCGGCGCGCAAGGTGTTGCACCGGGCGGGGCTCAACTGGCGGGAAACCCGCTGGTCCTGCGGTCTGCCCTGTGACGTCTACCAGATCCTCAACCCGTCGCTGCGGCGGCTGGTGGCGAACGGATGATACCAACTCGCGATGAGCCCGCCTCATCGAGAGTTGGTCAAGCCCGTGCGGCGCTTGAGCAATTTCAAGGCCGATGCGTCAGCATCGAAAGCCTTGGTATGCGACATCACCCGTGCAGGGCGCGGCTGTCCTCGGGGGGCTTGCGTGCGGTCTTCGAGGCCATAGTCGCGGATGACGGCGGCAACGCGCAGGCGGTAGCCCGTGAACATGCGGGTCCGCCCGGCGGTTTGCGCGGCCCGGTGGCTGGCCAGGCTGCGCCATTCTGCAAGGGCCTCCTCATCGCGCCAGAAGGACAGGGAGACGAACTTGCCCGGTGTGGTCATATTCCTATGGATTAAATTTCAAGTTTTACAAATATGACGCCCTAATGCTAGGTTGCTTCTCCAGTGTCTGCAGCCGGGGGGCGATATGCTGAAAAAATCCTGTTTCTTAATGGCTTTGTTCTTAGTTGCTGGTTGTGACCCAGACAAACCAACACTTAGTGATGTTTCTTCGAGGTTGACGCAAAAGGTCGACGTATCAGTAGCAGAAAAGGCGCTCGGTCCTGAGGCCTATTTTGTTGATCCGTTTACTCGCTCAGGCATATCAACGCCGGGGATTTATGCGGTCAGAGAGTCTGGGCGCTATGTTAAACTGTGCGAGAATGACTTCAATACGCAGACAGCGCTCCTTGACATGAAGCGAGATGTCCAGACTGAAAGGGTGCCCGAGATCATTGAGGACAGTCTCTCTGCCTTCAAGATCAAGGTTAAAGTTCTTGGTAAGCCCTATGAGCTTCCATACAAGAAGTTACGGGTGTCCGGCTACGATGTCTTGCGAGCGCCATCTGGCGGATCGGAGACCGCCGAGCAATATATCCTCGACAATGTGTATGAGAACTGTCCTGGTGTGCTCGAGCGGAACAAGCCCTACTTCATCGTAACTGAGGTTGCGGTCGGGTCGAAGATTGAGTCCATTTCCGGCGGAGGTGTCGCGGAGCTCAAGTTTGACTTGCCGCTTGGGGTTCCGGGTCTTGATACAGAAGTTGAGGTCCAGCTTCTTGATCATTCACCTCGTACCACTGCAAACAAGGTATTTGCGATGCTTGGAAAATTCGTCAAGTAACTTCGCATCCCGGCTCCGTAACCGGGCGAGCTTATCGGCTGGCCCGGGAGCTGGGCATTGTAATCGAACTTTGAGCAGATTGAGTTATGCCAAGTTTCGATGAACTGGTCTCTTCGGGGCTTGGGTATACGTATCGATGCTTGGGTCTTCTCAAGGCAAGACATGTCAGCATCTCAGGCCTTGGTGTTCTGCACAGGCCACCCCTGTATGCCTATCAGATCCTCAATCCTTCGCTGTGGTGGCTGGTGGCGAACGGGTGATACATCACCCGTGCAGGGCGCGGCTGTCCTCGGGGGCTTGCGTGCGGTCTTCGAGGCCATAGTCGCGGATGACGGCGGCAACGCGCAGGCGGTAGCCCGTGAACATGCGGGTCCGTCCGGCGGTTTGCGCGGCCCGGTGCCGGGCAAGGCTGCGCCATTCGGCAAGGGCCTCCTCATCGCGCCAGAAGGACAGGGAGACGAACTTGCCCGGTGTGGTCACGCTTTCAAAGCGTTCCACCGAGATGAAACCGTCGATCTTTGACAATTCGCTTTTCAGTGCGCCCGCAAGATCGAAATAGGCGGAGACATGATCCGCATGCGGTTCGACTTCAAAGATCACGGCAATCATGGCTGGCTCCTCCCGGCTGGCTCTGGCCTGCGAGCATGGCACGGTTTGCAGCCGGATCAAGGCTGGAACGGGCACAGCAGTTTTTCCCTGCGGGAGAGCATGAAACGGAAAGCCCGGCACCGCAGATGCGGCGCCGGGCTTTCAGAAAGTCAGGCTTGGCAACAGATCAGCTGGCCTTGAGCGCGCCCGGGTTGCTGGACTGCTGGCGCAGGTTGAGGCGGTTCATCGCCGCCACATAGGCGCGGGCAGAGGCCACCAGCGTGTCGGTGTCGGCGCCCTTGCCGGTGGCAATGCGGCCATTGGCTTCGAGGCGGACGGAGACTTCCGCCTGCGCATCCGTGCCCTCGGTTACCGCATGCACCTGATAGAGCGACAGGGTGGCGTTGTGCGGGCAGATGGCGCGGATGGCCTTGAAGGTCGCGTCCACCGGGCCGTCGCCCGTGGCTTCCCGGGTCTCGTGGCGGCCGTTGATGTCCATGGTGAGAATGGCCTTCTGCGGACCGCCGGTGCCGGCAATCACAGTGAGGGCAATCACCTTGGCGCCTTCGCCGGAGGTGGAGATTTCATCCTCGACCAGCGCCTCGATGTCCTCGTCATAGACGTTCTTCTTGCGGTCGGCGAGGTCCTTGAAGCGGCGGAAAGCCTCCTGCAGCGCGTTGTCGCCGAGCTCGTAGCCGAGTTCCTTCAGCTTGTCCTTGAAGGCATGGCGGCCGGAATGCTTGCCCATGACGAGCGAGGTCGCCTTCACGCCGACGTCCTCGGGGCGCATGATCTCGTAGGTCTCGGCGTTCTTGAGCATGCCGTCCTGGTGGATGCCGCTCTCATGCGCAAAGGCATTCTTGCCGACGATGGCCTTGTTGTACTGCACGGGGAAGTTCGACACGGCCGACACCAGCTTCGAGGCGCGGGTGAGGAACTTCGGTTCGACGTTGCAGCCGTAGGGATAGATGTCGGAGCGTGTGCGGATCGCCATGACGATCTCTTCCAGCGCCGCATTGCCGGCACGCTCGCCGAGGCCGTTGATGGTGCATTCGATCTGGCGCGCGCCGCCAGCCACACCGGCCAGCGAGTTGGCAACAGCGAGGCCAAGGTCATTGTGGCAGTGGACGGAGAAAATGGCCTTGTCCGCATTCGGCACGCGGTTGCGGATCTGGACGAACATGTCGCGGTACTCGTCCGGGGTCGAATAGCCGACCGTATCGGGCAGGTTGATGGTCGTCGCGCCAGCCTTGATGGCGGCTTCCACCGTGCGGCAGAGATAGTCGATCGGCGTGCGGGTGGCGTCCATGGCCGACCATTCCACATCGTCGATGAGGTTGCGGGCACGGGCCACCGTGTCGCTGATGATGGCCAGCACCTCGTCCTCGGTCTTGTTCATCTGGTATTTCAGATGGATCGGCGAGGTGGAGACGAAGGTGTGGATGCGGCCGCGCTCGGCAAAGCGCACAGCCTCGCCGCAGCGGTCGATGTCGGCGTGGATCGCGCGGGCAAGACCGGCGATGACGGAGCGCTTGGAGCGCTTGGCAATCTCGCGCACGGACTCGAAGTCACCGTTGGAGGCAATCGGGAAACCGGCTTCGATGATGTCGACGCCCATGTCGTCGAGCAGCTCTGCCACCTGGAGCTTTTCTTCCAGCGTCATGGACGCGCCGGGCGACTGTTCGCCATCGCGCAAGGTGGTATCGAAGATGAGGACCTGGTCCTTGGAGCCGGTGGTGGTCATGGGTGTTCCTTCCCTTGGTGTCTCCCGCCAGCCCTGATGTCATACCCTTGGTAGCGGGGTCTCGGACGGGAGCGATCAGACGTAATCGGGTGAGTTCGCTATCCCCTGAGAGCCCGCCCGCGCATGGGGCAGCCGACGCTCAGGGGCATCTAAGCAGAAGCAGCTTGCCAAGCAGAAGGGCGCGCGCGGAAAGGCCGCCACGCAGAAGCGCGGTGTGGGAAGCTACGGTCATGTCGCAAGCGGCGATCATGCTGGCTTTCGGCCTTTTCTTCAGATCTGCGGCTGGTTGTAACCGGCCTGAGTCTCGATTGAACGGCTAGCCGATGACGCCTAGCCTTTTTTGCTCGATATCAGATCCATTGTTCCAGATCAAGCTGTTGAGACAGAAACTAGCCGTCCATGATTTCTGCCAAATCGGAGATAATGCGCTGGATTTCCTCTGAGCAGTCTTTTGCGTCTTTATTGATTTGGTTAATTACATCCAAAGCCGTCATGTTATTTGGTAGTTTAAATTTCCTGTAGAAAAAATTCGGTCTATATCTGTATTTTGATTTTTTGTTTTTTGTAAAGTTAATGTTTTCCCCAAGTAGTTTAATTTCTTTAATGTATTTATCTATGAAATTCTCCGCGTAATTTACTGAGAAATCATCACCGTGATCAAAAAATACGTTAACTGCGTCACCTTGTATTTGGACTCCAGCGCGTATTGATTTTCTTTCGTGCGGTTTGTTTATGAATAACTCCATGCCAATTCTTCCGCGTGTATGTATTACGTTGAAGTTAATGTTTTCTGTACTTATATTATTTACATTTGAATTGTGTGGTTTAATATTATTCATAATTTCTGCGCAGGCTTTAGCTGCGAGTATTTTTTCGCATATCGAATTTAATTCAATTTCTTTAATTTTTTTTATTTCGTTTGGGTGTTTCAGGATTGAATTTATTACGTTGCATTGGTGTTGGAGTGTTGTCTTGTAATCTGCGAATGAGTTTTTGTATGCTTCATTATTAATATCGCTGTAATCTTCAATTAATTTGTGCATGCCAATTAGATCGATTGATTTCCATCCGTTTGATTCTAGAAATTTATCTAGATGTATTTCTTCTAATATTTTTGTATTATATAATGTAATGTATATCTTATAATTTTTTCTCTCTCTATATTTGCTTTCGATCGTCTTATTGTATTTTTCTAATTGATTCTTGTCTGGGAGAGTTTTAGCTTTAATTTCTAATATAATATTTACTGCCCCTTCTGGGGATTCTGCCTTTATTAAGATGTCAAAATGATTTTTTTCTTTTAGAACCTCATTTATTTTAAGTTCATCCAGGCATTCTTGTATTATTGATGTAATAATTTGAGGATTTTTCTTGTTATTATTTAGAATGTAATATAAAATATTCCTATGAAATAACTCAAACCCTGCAAGTGATGCAAAGTGTATTGGGCTTTTCTTTAGGTGCTTAATGCTTTCTTGGATGTCACTCTCCATTTTCCCCTCCATTTACCTCAAACGAAAAGCTCGCCCCTTGCAACCAGAACGGCCTGCCCGCCGATGCGCACGGCATGGAGCTTGCGCGCGGCAATGTCGATCTCCAGATCGATCAGCGACGGGCGGCCCATGAAGAAGCCCTGCTCGATGCGGATGAAGTGGGTGCCGTTGGGAAGCGCGTCGTAGAACTGCACGACACCGGCAAAGGCAGCAGCTGCCGAGCCCGTTGCCGGATCTTCCGGCACACCCATGCCCGGGGCGAACATGCGGGCGTGGAAGGCGCTTTCCTGCGAGCGGGTCTCGCGGCAATAGACATAGGTGTTGTTGTGGTCGTCATGGCCGAAGGCGGCAGCCCAGCGGCTCTGGTCCGGCTTGGAACGGGCGAGCGCTTCCAGATCCCGCACCGGCACATAGGTGAAGGCGGGGCCTACCTTGAAGCGGCTGGGCGTGTGATTCTCGAAGCCGATCTCGGATACGTCCAGCGACAGGGCGGCGGCGATCAGCTCCGGATTGACTGTGGGACCGGCCGGTTCGGGCAGCTTCGGCACGTCGAATTCGGCAAAGGCGGCCGCGTTCTCGCGCAGGATGACGGCGCAGCGCACCGGCCCGATCTTTTCCTTCAGCACCACCACGGCATCCTGTTCGCCCTTCACCTCGCCGAAGCGTTCGATGGCAAGAAGGACAGCCGTGCCGACGGTCGGATGCCCGGCGAAGGGCAGTTCGGATTCGGGCGTGAAGATGCGGATGGAGGCGGACTGGCCGGGATTTTCCGGCGGGAAGACGAAGACGGTTTCGGAGAGGTTGAACTCGCGGGCAATCACCTGCATCTGCGCGGTTTCGAGGCCTTCGGAGTCCAGAACCACGGCCAGCGGATTTCCGGCCAGCGCCTTGTTCGTGAACACATCAAGCACAGCGTAACGGCGTCCCATCAGCAATGTCTCCTGCAAGTTCCCCCGGCGCGCAGAGGCCGGTTCAAGATGAGGCCGGACTTTTGCACGGTTTCCGCAGCTTCGCCAGCCCGGCTTTTTCATCTTTGGTGAATGGAAAATTTACGATCGAGGCAACAGGCGGCGTGCAATGACGCGGGCATAGCCGGGCACTTTCAGCCCCTTGAGATCCCCCGCCTTCCGCAGGATGACGATATCGGCCAGCTCCTCCTCCGGGTCTGTGGCCGCATGGGCGAGCATCCGTGCACGCAGTTCCTGCGCGGTGGCAGCAAATGTCAGTTCCTGCCCGATGCAGATGCGCTGACCGTCGAACAGGGCAAAGAGGGCGCCTTTCCGGGCCGAGTTGATGTCCAGGCCCGTCTCCTCCAGCAGTTCGCGGGCGATGGAGCCTTCCACATCGACGCTGCCGTCAGGCCTTAAGTCGTTCAGATCGAGATTGCCGGCTGGCGGATAGCAGGACCCGTGATTGGCGGTCTTCGGCCCCATGACGCCATAAAGAAGCGCGCCGTCGCTGCTGCGCACGATGGCCGCACCGAACAGGTTATAGGCCTCCCGGTCCGGAGCACCCCAGTCACGCCAGGCCAGAAAGGAGGCGTAATTCACCTCCGCGCAGCGGGCGGTGAGGGTGCCCCTGTCATGCTGCACCTGCAGCGTATGCAGTTTGCGCCCGTTCCACAGGTTCGGATTGGCGCTGGTGAGGCTCTGCCAGTGGGCGGCGATGGCTTTGGCTTCGCTCGCTTCGAAGGACCAGCCCTGCGCACGCGACAGATGCATGGCAATGCCGCTTAACGGCAGGTACTGCGGCTCGAAGCTGCGCTCCATCATCGGAATGGGCTGATCCGGAACCATGGTGGAGGGGCGCTCGCTCAAGGTCCTGTAGCCCAGATGATGGTAGAAGGGCGCCGCATGCGGGTCGCTCTCCAGCAGGATGCGGTAGATTTCCTGATCGCGCGACAGATCCTCGATGGCCGACAGCAGCAGACGTCCGATGCCCTGGCCCTGATGTTCCGGCGCAACGAAAAGGAAGCCGAGATAGAAATGGTCCTGCCGCATTTCTCCGCCCGCAAAGGCAGCCGTGCGCCCCTCGCGCTCTGCAACGATCAGAAGCTGCGAGGTGATGGTGGCCGGAGATATGCGCTGTTCGGCGCGGAAGGCATCCATCACCGCCGCCGGATAGCCCCAGGAGGCTTTGGCCCGGTGCAGGATCTGCGTCAGTTCCGGAGCATCGGACAAACGGGCGCGGCGCAGGCTGAGGCTTGGAAACACTGGAGAAATCCACGGATGAAAAGAATAAAGGGGCACACTATGGCTAGCGTGCCCTTTTGTGTCCCGCAAGGGCGGGATCTGTTTCTTCCGTCAGTGGCGGCCTGCCTTTGCGGCTTGATGCCCGCTCTTACGGTTTGATGCCCGCTCTTACGGCTTGATGAATGTGCCGTTGCGCAGTTCCGTCACCGCCTGGATCAGCTCCTCACGGGTGTTCATGACGATGGGGCCGTGCCAGGCGATCGGCTCGCGGATCGGAGCGCCCGAGACGAGCAGGAAGCGCATGCCTTCCTCGCCGGCCTGCACCACCACCTCGTCACCCGCCCCGAAGATCACCAGCGTGCGGTTGCCGGTTTCGTCGCGGATGTAGATTTCCTCGTTGTCGAGTTCCTTCTCCGTCAGCACGCCGAAGGGCTTGGAAGCATCGGCGAAGCGGCCTGCGCCTTCAAAGATATAGGCGAAGGCCTGACGGCGGGTGTCGACCGGCAGGCGCTTGGCGCGGCCCGGCGGAATGGTGATGTCGAGATACTGCGGATCGGCGGCAATGCCGTCCACCGGCCCGCGGCGGCCCCAGAACTCGCCGCAGACAACGCGCACGATGGTGCCGTCATCATCCTGAATGACGGGGATGTCCTTGGATTCCACATCCTGATAGCGCGGCGCCGTCATCTTCAGGTTCGAGGGCAGGTTGGCCCAAAGCTGGAAGCCGTGCATGCGGCCCTTGGCGTCACCTTTCGGCATTTCCTGATGCATGATGCCGCGCCCGGCGGTCATCCACTGCACATCGCCAGCCCCCAGCGTGCCGGTGTTGCCGAGGCTGTCGCCATGGTCAACGGTTCCGGCCAGAACATAGGTGATGGTTTCAATGCCGCGGTGCGGATGCCAGGGGAAGCCGGCGAGATAATCGCGCGGGTTTTCATTGCGGAAGTCGTCCATCATCAGGAACGGATCGGTCAGCTACGGGTCCTGAAAGCCGAACACTCGGTGCAGATGGACGCCTGCACCTTCCAGCGCAGGGGTGGTGCCAGAGATCTGGCGGACGGGACGGATGGACATGGCAGCCTCCGGATATCTTGTGAAGTTGTCCTGAAGATAGGCCGCGCCGGGGCAGGGGCCAAGGGCGCGTATCCATACACAGTGTTCAGCCTGAGTGAACGGCGCTGTGAACGGTGAAGTGCTGCAAATTGCGGCAGAGGGGTTTAAACATGAGCACAACATACTCATATCCTGCGTCATCCTGCCACAGCCATTCCCTCCTGCACGGACCCCGCCATGCAACCGGCCATTTCCATCGAAGCCCTTTCCAAGATTTATGACAGCGGCTTTCAGGCGCTGAAGTCAGTCGATCTGTCCATCGGAAAGGGGGAGCTTTTCGCCCTGCTTGGGCCCAACGGGGCCGGCAAGACAACGCTCATCTCCATCGTCTGCGGCCTTGTGCGCGCGTCATCCGGCCGTGTTCTGGTCAATGGCCATGACACGGTCACCGACTTCCGCGCCGCCCGCCGTCTGGTCGGGCTGGTGCCGCAGGAACTGACGACCGAATCCTTCGAAACGGTCTGGGCGACGGTCAGCTTCAGCCGGGGGCTTTTCGGCCTGCCGAAGAACCCGGCCCATATCGAAAAGATCCTGAAAGACCTGTCCCTGTGGGACAAGAAGGATTCCCGCATCATGACCCTGTCGGGCGGCATGAAGCGGCGCGTGCTGATTGCCAAGGCGCTGGCGCATGAGCCGCAGGTGCTGTTCCTCGACGAGCCGACGGCAGGCGTCGACGTGGAGCTGCGCCGCGACATGTGGCAGGTGGTGCGGCGGCTGAAGGAGTCCGGTGTCACCATCATTCTGACCACCCATTACATCGAGGAGGCCGAGGAAATGGCCGACCGGGTGGGCGTGATCAACAAGGGCGAGATCGTTCTCGTGGAAGA
This sequence comes from Pannonibacter sp. CBAS1226, assembly GCF_055685825.1. Lineage (NCBI taxonomy): Bacteria > Pseudomonadati > Pseudomonadota > Alphaproteobacteria > Hyphomicrobiales > Stappiaceae > Pannonibacter > Pannonibacter sp. CBAS1226. Next base: position 441,240 of record NZ_JBVOUO010000003.1, read on the forward strand.
AAAGAACGCCTTGATGAGCAAGCTCGGCAAGAAGCAGCTGAGCCTGCAGCTGAACGAGCCGCTGGCAGCGATCCCGGAAAGCCTCTGTGCCCATGATCTGGCGCTGGAGGATGAGGGCAGGGAGCTGGTCTATACCTATGACACCCAGGGTGAGCGGACCGGCATCACCAGCCTGATGAATGACCTGCGGGAGGCCGGCATCGCCTTCCGCGATCTGCAGACCCGGCAGGATTCGCTTGAAAAAATCTTCGTCAATCTGGTGAGGCAGTCCCAATGAACCTTCGTGCCATTCAGGCCATCTATACATTCGAGATGGCCCGCACCCTGCGGACACTCTTCCAGAGCATCGTCTCGCCGGTGATTTCCACCTCGCTCTATTTCATCGTTTTTGGTGCCGCCATAGGCTCGCGCATTCAGGAGGTGGACGGCATCAGCTACGGCGCCTTCATCGTGCCGGGGCTGACGATGCTGTCGCTGCTGACGCAGAGCATTTCCAACGCGTCCTTCGGCATCTTCTTCCCGCGCTTCACCGGTACGGTGTTCGAAGTGCTGTCGGCGCCGGTCTCCTATCTGGAGATCGTCATCGGCTATGTGGGGGCGGCGGCGACCAAGGCCATGCTGGTGGGGGCTATCATCCTCATCACGGCCAGTCTTTTCGTCGATCTGCACATCCAGCATCCGGTCTGGATGGTGCTGTTCTTCGTGCTGACATCCGTCACTTTCGCGCTGCTCGGCTTCATCATCGGCATCTGGGCGCGCAATTTCGAGCAGTTGCAGTTCGTGCCGCTGCTGATCGTCACACCGCTCGCCTTCCTCGGCGGCAGCTTCTATTCGATCCGCATGCTGCCGGAGTTCTGGCAGACGGTGACCCTGTTCAATCCGGTCGTCTATCTCATCTCCGGTTTCCGCTGGAGCTTCTACGGTCAGGCGGACGTTGGGGTGGAGCTATCGCTGGCGATGACGCTTTTGTTCCTGGTGCTTTGCCTTGGGGTGATTGCGTGGATCTTCAGGACCGGCTATCGCCTCAAGTCATGATCCGGCTGACAAGGTGAGAGAGTGCCCGGCGTGACTGCATCCGTTTCCCATTCGACGGCCGCCCTGCGCGTTTTGCGCGCCGGGCTGGCTGGTCTTGCCATCCTTGCATTGGCCGCCTGCCAGAGCGCGCAGCAGGCCTCGCGCCCGCCCGCCATGGCCGCTGTTGCCGCCGTGCCCGCAGTGCAGGCCACGGCAGCTCCTGCGCCGCTGGCGGTGTCACTGGCGCCTGCCAAGGCCGAAGTGCGCGGCAAGTCGGTGCTGGTGGTGGATATGGCAACGGGGCAGGAGCTGGACAGTTTCAACGCCGACGCACCGCGTTATCCGGCCTCGCTGACGAAGATGATGACGCTGTATCTCTTGTTCGAGGCGATCGACCGGGGGGAAATCTCCCTCGACAGCCAGCTTCCGGTCTCTGCCCGTGCCGCCTCCCGACCGCCTGCCAAGCTGGGCGTCGGTGCCGGTGGCTCGCTGAGGGTGGAAGAGGCGGTGCAGGCGCTGGCCATTCGCTCAGCCAATGACATGGCGGTGGCGGTTGCCGAACAGCTGGCGGGCAGTGAGGACGCCTTTGCTGCCGAAATGACCCGCAAGGCCTTGCAACTCGGCATGAGCCGCACCCGCTTCGTCAATGCTTCCGGCCTGCCCGACACCCGGCAGGTGACCACGGCGCGCGACATGGCTACGCTGGGGCAGGCCCTGCGCCGCCGTTTCCCTCAGCACATGCATTATTTCAGCGCCCAGTCCTTCCAGTTCCGCGGCCGCACCATCGAGGCAACCAACAAGCTGCTGGGCAAGGTTCCGGGCGTTGATGGCCTGAAGACCGGCCACATCGACATGGCCGGGTACAATCTTGTCGCCACCGGCCGCCGCAACGGCCGCCAGTTGATGGTCGTGGTCATCGGCGGGGCAACGGAAGCTGCCCGTGACCAGGAAGTGACCGCGCTGTTCGAGCGGTATTTCGCTTCTGGCACTGCGAGCCTGATGAACTGATCTCAGCTGCCGGACTTCACGCCAGCAACGGGCCCATGAGGTTGATGACAATCACACGACCTCTCCGCGTCATCCCGGCCAAGCGTAGCGCGAGCCGGGACCGGTGAGCCGGGGTGCAAGTTGTTTCAATGAGTTCGTAGAGCCGGCAGGCCTTGACCCACCGGTACCGGATCTCCGCTTCGCTACGTCCGGTATGACGATCGAGGGGGGGCAGCAGTCTGATGGGCCCGTCAGTGACGGGCCCATCATTTTGTTCGCTATGGCCTGACTTCAGGATCAGTTGCGGGTCTTGTCGACCAGCGCGCCCTTCTTGATCCACGGCATCATGCCGCGCAGCTTGGTGCCGACTTCCTCGATCTGGTGGGCGTCGTTCAGACGGCGGGTTGCCTTGAACTTGGCGGCGCCTGCACGGTACTCCTGCATCCAGTCGGAGGTGAACTTGCCGGTCTGGATGTCGGTGAGGACGCGCTTCATCTCGGCCTTGGTCTCGGCGGTCACGATGCGCGGGCCGGTGACATACTCGCCCCACTCGGCGGTGTTGGAGATGGAGTAGTTCATGTTGGCAATGCCGCCCTCATAGATGAGGTCGACGATGAGCTTCACTTCGTGCAGGCACTCGAAATAGGCCATTTCCGGAGCGTAGCCGGCTTCCACCAGGGTCTCGAAACCGGCGCGGATCAGCTCGACGAGGCCGCCGCACAGAACGGCCTGCTCGCCGAACAGGTCGGTCTCGCACTCTTCCTTGAAGGTGGTCTCGATGATGCCCGAACGGCCGCCGCCAACGCCGCAGGCGTAGGACAGGCCGAGGTCAAGGGCGTTGCCCGAAGCGTTCTGGTGAACGGCCACGAGGCACGGCACGCCGCCGCCCTTCTCGTATTCGCCGCGCACGGTGTGGCCCGGGCCCTTCGGAGCGACCATGAGCACGTCAACGGTGGACTTCGGCTCGATCAGGCCGAAGTGGACGTTGAGGCCGTGAGCGAAGGCAATGGCGGCGCCGTCACGGATGTTGGCTTCGATGTGGTCCTTGTAGATGTCGGCCTGCAGCTCGTCCGGGGTCGCCATCATCATCAGGTCGGCCCAGGCGGCAGCTTCTGCCACGCTCATGACCTTGAGGCCGTCGGCCTCGACCTTCTTGGCGGTGGTGGAGCCGGGGCGCAGGGCAACGACGATGTCCTTGCAGCCGCTGTCCTTCAGGTTCAGCGCATGGGCGCGGCCCTGCGAGCCGTAACCGATGATGGCGACCTTCTTGGACTTGATGAGGTTCAGATCGGCATCGCGATCGTAATAAACACGCATGGGTCTTCCTTTCTCCCGTTTATCCCTGCCGCAGGCCGGTGCCGGCTGCGGCGTTTTGCTTTCTCCGGCTTTCAGCGTCAGGCGCCGAACAGCCGGTAGAACCTGTCCACGGCCAGAGCGGCCTGTGCCTCGATGTCCTTCTCGCGCGGGCGCAGCGTATCACCCAGCATCTGGCGGATATGCTGGTCGCGCAGCGCAAGGCCGTAGAGCACCTGATAGGCCTCCTCGGCATCATCGAACTTGACGAAGCCGCGGAACCGGCCTGCTTCCAGCAGGCTGCGGGCCCGGGCGGAAATGGTATACTTGCCCTTGAGCAGCAACAGGCGCCCGAGCCGGGAATCATCCCGGTTGGACTGGCCGATGGCCAGCCGGTTCAGCGCCAGCGAGGTCTCGCCGGAGAGAACCTCCAGCAGCTCGCGCACGAAACCGGTGAGATGGGCCTTGAAGGTCGTGGCATCAGTGGCGGCGGCCTCGGAAGCAAAGTGAACCTTGCTGGCCTGATAGGCGACGACGGCGGCAAGCAGGCCATCCCGGTCGCCGAACCACTTGTAGAGGCTTTCCTTGGAGCAATTGGCGCTGCGGGCAAGGCCGGCGGTCGTCAGGGCCTTCTCGCCGCCGTCGACCAGCAGCTTCAGCGCGCATTCCAGCACGGCCTGCTGGCGCGGGGAAAAGGCGGCTGCCTCATCCGGCAAGCTGTCGTGAAGGTCTGCACTGGCCAAGGAACCACTCCGGAATTTCTGTACCGTACCGTACGGTTCATGGTTCTAGGCGAGGCCGCATGTGCCGTCAAGAGGGGAAGAGGAGGAGGGGGCAGGAAAGTGGGGCGGGCCCTTTCCGGCCCGCCCCGTCTCCATGGTCAGATGACCACCTGCGTGCCGATTTCCACGACGCGGCCTGTGGGCAGGCGGAAGAAGCTGGTGGTGTCGGCAGCGTTGCGGGCCAGCTGGATGAAGACCCGCTTTGTCAGGCTGGTGAGGGGCGGGGCGGCGGCGGGAATGAGCGTGCGCCGCGACAGGAAGAAGGAGGTCGACATGATGTCGAACTTGATGCCCTGCTTCCGGCAGGCCTTGAGGGCCCTGGGAATGTTGGGGTCTTCCATGTAGCCGAAGTTGACCGTGAGCAGCTTGAAGTCGCCGTTCAGCGGTGTGATCTCCACCCGGTCGTCTTCCTCCACATGCGGCACCGGCTGCGTCTTCACGGTCATGATCAGGTTCTGCTGATGCAGCACCTTGTAGTGCTTGAGGCTGTGCAGCAGCGAGGTTGGCGCGCTTTCCTGGTCCCCCGTCATGAAGATGGCGGTGCCCGGCACCCGGTGCGGCGGGCTTTTCTCCAGCGAGGCGGCAAGGTCTGCCAGCGGGATTTCCATCCGGCGGGTCTTTTCGAAGAGCTTCCGGCTGCCGCGCGTCCAGATGGTCATCACGGCCAGAAGCACCGCCGCCATGAAGATCGATACCCAGCCGCCATCCAGGAACTTCAGCATGTTGGCGGTGAGGAACGTGGCGTCGATGGCGGCAAAGATCAGTGTCACCAGCAGCACCGTCGGCAGCGGCCAGCCCCAGACACCGCGCATCACCAGCGCCAGCAGCAGCGTCGTCACCAGCATCTGGCCTGAGATGGCAATGCCATAGGCCGCCGCGATGGCGTCCGACGAGCCAAAGCCCAGCACCAGCGCCAGCACGCCGGCCAGCAGCAGCCAGTTGACCTGCGGCAGGTAGATCTGGCCCGATTGGGTTTCGGACGTGTGGATCACCGTCAGGCGCGGCAGCAGATGCAGTTGCGCGGCCTGCCGCGCCATGGAGAAGGCGCCCGAGATCACCGCCTGGCTGGCGATGACCGTCGCCACGGTCGCCAGCACCACAAGCGGGGTCTGGCCCCAGGAGGGCATCATCTCGAACAGCGGCTGGCTGATGGAGCCGCCTGTCTTGAGCAGATAGGCGCCCTGACCCAGATAGTTGATCACAAGGGCGGGGAACACCAGCACGAACCAGGTGTGGATGATCGGCTTGCGGCCAAAGTGGCCGAGATCGACATAGAGCGCTTCGGCGCCCGTCACGGCCAGAAAGGCAGCACCGGCCACCGCCAGGGCAACGCCGGTATGAGCCTGCGCGAAGGCGACGGCCTCCAGCGGATTGAGGGCGCGCAGGATGGCCGGATCATCCATGACATGCCCCGCGCCAGCGGCGGCGAGGCAGGCGAACCAGATCAGCATGACCGGACCAAAGACGGCCGACACCCGCCCCGTGCCGTAACGCTGGACCGCGAAGAGCGCGATGAGAATGCCGGCGGTGATCGGAATGATGTAGTCCTCGACCGCAGGCACGGTGAGTTCAAAACCTTCGACGGCGGACAGAACCGAGATGGCGGGCGTGATCACCGCATCACCGAAGAACAGCGCCGCGCCGATGACGCCGAGGGAGACGACGGCAAGGCGCATCCGCCCGGCGGCGGACTGGGCGAGAATGGCGAGTGACAGGGTGCCGCCTTCGCCCTTGTTGCCCGCACGCAGCACGATGAGCGCATACTTGAGGGTGACGATCACCGTCAGCGCCCAGACGATGATCGACAGGGAGCCGATGATCTCGGTGCTTGTGGGGGGCACGGTGCCGCCATTCGTCGCTGCCCGCAGCGTCTCGCGCAGGGCATAGATCGGGCTGGTGCCGATGTCGCCATAGACCACACCGGCCGCGCCCAGCATGAGCATGCCGTGGCCGGATTTGGGGAGATGATGTTGAGGAAGACTTGCCTCGCCCTCTAAAGGGCCGTCGCTTGGGGTCATTGCTGACACTACCCCTGCTGTTTTGTCCGCCACCGGCTGGTGTCGTGCCGTCAGGATGAGCGGCAGAGCGGACTTTGCGGAACAGGAAACGCGGGAAAGCGCTTCCGGTTCCGGTCAGGGCCATTATTTAGCCCAAAGTTTGTCAGGCGCACAGATGCGGAAACGGGTATTCTTCAGCCCGGTTGTTCCCTGGAGTTGCCGATGAAGACGCCTGTTCTTGCCCCGTGTCTTACCTTGTGTCTTGCCCTTCTGACCGCCATGCCCGCAGCGGCGGCGAGCGCGGAAGATGTCTATGAACGGGTCGAGACCATCCTCGGCGATGCCAAGGGGCTCGATCCGTTTCTGGAAGACGTGCGCCGTGCGCTGGTGACGGGCACGGGAGAAGATGTGGCCGCACTTGCGGCCTTCCCCCTGCCGGTCAACAACAATGGCACGTTCCACTCGGTTGAAACGGCAGAGGAATTCATCGCTGCCTACCCCCGGCTGGTGAGCGACGAGACAAAGGCCGTCGTTGCGGAAGCGGCCTATGAGGATCTTCTGGTGACCGATGAGGGCGTCGCCATCGGCGATGGGGCCGTCTGGCTCAGCCCGGTGTGCGAGGACAATGCCTGCGCGAAGAGCTACTGGGCGATTGTCTCGATCAACAACTGATCCCCGGTTTATACCAATGCTGGATGAGCTTTTCTCATCGAGCATTGGTTAAGCCCCTGCGGCGCTTGAGCATTTTCAAGGCGTGATGCGTCAGCATCGAAAGCCTTGGTATCAGGAGACAGGAAATGTGCATCGCTCCCTTGCATGCACTTGTTTGCGCTGTTGCAGCCTCTCTGCTTGCGGCTCCCGCCTCTGCCGCGCCTGAGAACCGCTGTGGCTGGATCGTCAATCCGACACCGGGCAACTGGTGGCTGACCGATCGGGACGGAGACTGGATTCTGGCCACGCAGGGCTCGGACCGGGAAGCGCTGGGTATGGAGAATATCGGCGATATCTCCGCCGGCGATTACCGCGCTGTAAACGGCAATTATGGCTATGCCTGCGGCTGCATGAAGGTGGAAACCGAAAAGGAGGACGGAACGCAGTTCATCACGGCCGTCTATTCCTTCCGCCAGCTCAAACTGGCGCAATGCGACAAGGACAAATCCCTGCCAAAGGTGGAGTGAAACCAGCACCCGATGGGCGTGCTTCATCGGGTGTTCGGCAAGCCCCATGCGAAGCATTTGCCTCTCTCTGCGCGCTCTGATTGGCGGCGGATTACATCTTTGTCATGACCTATCCGTAACTTTGCGCGGCTCCTCTTCGGGTTTACCCCAGTGTCACCTCAGCGCTGACTGAGAGGTGGTCAAGGAGACCAGGATGAAAAGCCGTTTTCTGATTGCAGTTGCTGCTGCAGCCCTCATTTCAACATCGGCATTTGCTGCCAGCTCGCCGCACTGGACCTACGAGGGCGCCGAAGGGCCTGCCCACTGGGCGGATCTTGCGAAGAATTTCGAGGTCTGCGAAGCGGGGCACGAGCAGTCCCCCGTCGATCTGACTCATGCGGTCAAGGCCGAGCCTGCGGATATCATGTTCCACTGGAACAAGGATGCCCATTGGACCGTGGTCAACAATGGCCACACCATTCAGGCCAACACCGATGATGGCGGCACCATTGATCTGGATGGCAAGTCCTACGTGCTGCGCCAGTTCCACTTCCACACGCCGTCCGAACACGCCATCGACGGCAAAAAGGCGCCGATGGAAGCCCATTTCGTGCATCAGGCCGAAGATGGCACGCTGGCCGTTGTCGGCGCGCTGATCGAGCCGGGCGGGGAGAATGACCTATTCAAGGCCGTGATGGACAAGGCGCCTGCCAAAGCCGGTGAGGAAGTGAAGGTTGGCGCAGCGGATGCGGCAACGATGCTGCCCGACACAAGGCACTTCTTCCGCTACGAAGGCTCCCTCACGACGCCGCCCTGTTCGGAAACCGTGGTCTGGACGGTGATGAAGGAGCCGATCAAGGTGTCCGAGGCCTCGATCAAGGAATTCGAAGCCATCTACGCCGCCAACGCCCGCCCGCTGCAGCCGATCGGCCGCAGGTTCATTCTGGAAAAGTGATCCGGTGATCCGCGCCTGGACCGGCTGTCTGAGGCCGGTTCAGGCGGGGGGGGGTAAGAACGCGAAGGGGGGTTACTTTCGCAAGTTGAAACGCCGGATCAATTCCTCGCCGATTTCTTCATAGTAGGCTGCGCTGCCATGCAGCCAGTCATGTTTCACACCTTGCTTGAATTTTTCCGAGATGAATCTGTCTTCGAATCCAATGGTGTTTATGTAATTTCGTGCGTTGAAGAATTTGCACCCCAACTCCAAATAAACTTTTTCGGAGAGATTTTCATAAATAGTCCAGAGTTGTGTGTTTTTATATCCTCCGAGATGCTGGCTTGGTGGATCACTGACAATTATTACTTTGAAATCAAGGTTTATAATTTTCTTGAGAAGAATCATCTTGTCGCGATTCTCCTGCATGAAATATTCAAAGAACAGATCATTAGTTAGCTTGTTGTTGTGTTCGGACTGAAGCCAAGCCGAAAGAAATGCAACACTGCGATGCGTCTGCTGCCCAATGTTGGTTAGAATGATCTTCTGTCCGGCAGGGCCGCTGGCGGCGGACTTCATGAAAGGAAGAGTTTCTTGCCAGCGCCGGCGGGCAAGGGCATTTTCAAGCGGCACCCAGAGCTCTTCGTCGTCGAGTGCTAGCTCGTTAGAAGTCCATGCCTTGCCATTCATGATCATCCCGCCTGCGTGCGGCAGGCCGAGTCGCTGGAAGGCGGCTGACAGATTACCCATATGGCTGTCACCTATCAGGCACAAGGAGGCATTCCCGGCGCCGGAGGCGGCTGGAGCCCAGGACTCCAGAGCGATTTCTTCGCAAAGGATTTCGTCGGCGTCCTTCGTGCTGTCCGCGGTTGCATCGCGGACGCAATTGGCTCTTGCTGCGGCCAATTGCAAGCTTGCACCGGATTTCTGGATGCCCTCACTGAAATGCGACATGACATGGGCAACACCTTCTGCCGTTACATTCCGCAGGTTCGTTTCATAAAAACGCCCGCGTGCCGGGAAGGCTGATATCAGTTCATAGGAAGGGAAGTAGTCGACGCCAGCCAAATCACGGCACAGATCACCGGCCACAGCACGCAGCACCGATTTCGAATAGATCGTGGCGCTGAGCACATGATCTCCGTTGGCGGTTGCTGTCAGCGGGACGGGCGAAACCGTGAGCAGGAACTTCAGATCCGGGTTCACCGTGCGGGCCAGACGGATGGCTTCGGCCATGTCCCGGCGCACATCTTCATAAGTCTGATTGACGAAACGAACCGTCCCGGGATCAAACGTCCCGCGCAGCGTGCCTGGGCACATGGGGTAGACATGGCCGTCGCGGTGTACCCATGATTCCGTAAGGCCCAAAGTGAAGATAAAAAGGTCAGCCTCCTCCAATCCCGTACGGATGGCGCCATGCGTCTTGATAAGTGCCTGACGGACAGCTTCCTCGCTGTCGTATCCGCTGACTGGCACTACCGGCCGCAGAAGGTCGAAATGGCGGCCGCCGTCTTCTGCAATGTCGAGGATGGGCGGACGCATATCCAGCGCAACTTCCAGCCACTGACGCAGCAGAGCGGCAGTGTAGATGTTGCCGGTTCTGAACGAGAAGACGCCATACTGTCGGTCGCGGCGCATGTCCTCCGTCAGGCTGTCATCCGCAGGCTCCGTATCGATCCAGCTATAGCCATTTGCGGTCAGCCAGCGGCTGATGTGCTGCGCGAAGCAGGAGCCTGCGGTGAGAATGCGCGCGTCTTGTGCAATGGGAAACCGGGGCTGCCAGAGGTCATTGTAGACCACTGAACTTTCATGCTCCGTGATACCTGTCTTCCAGAAACTGGACTGCGGCAGGTTTGTGTATGGGGTGGTCATGGTCAGAATCGCCCAGAATTATCCTGATTAAAGCTAGGGCGTTTCAGACTTTGTCACAAGCTATGGCTGCATCTATGCATAAGGCCAAGCAGACCTATGTTTCCCCCATCGCCTTGCGGAAGCGCTGAACGCTGCCGGCGAAGCCGTGGATCAGGGCGTCGGCGGTGAAGCCGTGGCCGATGGACATTTCGCGGATGAAGGGGGCGCGGCTAATCAGCGCCGGGATGTTCTCCACCGTCAGGTCATGCCCCGCATTGACGCCGAGGCCAGCCGCGCGGGCCGCTTCTGCGGTGGCTGCCACCTTGTCCAGCTCCAGTTTCGCCCGCTCCGGACTGTCGTAGCAGGCGCCATAGGGGCCGGTGTAGATCTCGATCCGCTCCGCCCCGATGGCGGCAGCCTCAGGCGCCAGCGCCGGGTCCGGATCGAGGAACAGGGACACGGTGACCGCCCATTCGCGCGCCGCCGTAATGGCTTCCTTCAGCAGCGCCTTGTCCGCGCCGAACTGCCAGCCGTGGTCCGAGGTGGTCTGTTCCGGCGCGTCGGGCACGAACAGCACCTGATCGGGCCGGGCCTTTTCCACCAGGTCCAGAAACTCCGGCGTGGGATAGCCCTCAAGGCACAGTTCCTTGTTGGGGAACCGGTCTTCGATCAGCTCCGCCAGATCAAACACGTCGCTCTTGCGGATGTGCCGCTCGTCCGGGCGCGGATGCACGGTGATGCCCTTGGCACCCGCCTCCATCGCGATCGCCGCCATGCCGGTGACGCTCGGCCAGGGCAGATCGCGCCGGTTGCGCAGCATGGCGATGGCGTTGACATTCACGGAAAGGCGGGAGGCAGTCATGGCGGGCGTCCGGCAATTGAATGATGCGGCTCGTGCCGCAGGACGAAGAAAATTGGCCGAAACGGCGGTCCTGTCAAACCGGATATTGCTGCGGTGACAAGAATTTATTGGGGCTGTTGAGGGGGCAAAGCCTCTCCACTGTCATCCCGGTTTGGCGCAAAGCGGCAAGACCGGGATCTGGTACACCCGGTTCAGGAGAGAGCCGGTGCCGGGGATACTGGATCCCCACCTGCGTGGGGATGACAACGGAGGGACCGGAGCACCCCCCAACGACAAACGGCGCGAGGCCGTGCCCCGCGCCGTTCGTGTCTCATCAGATCTGAACCATCATACCCGGTTCAGCAGGCGGGCGCGGATGGTGCCGGGGAGGGCGCGGATTTCCTCGAGGATATCGACCGCATTCTCCACCTTGCCGTCCACATCCAGCACCACATAGCCGGTTTCTTCCACCGTCTGCATGAACTGGGCGTGGATGTTGAGATTGTTGCGGGCGAACAGGTCGTTCAGCGTGCGCATGGCGCCCGGCACGTTGCGGTGCACCTGGATGAAGCGGGTGGCATCCGTGCCGCGCGGCAGCTGCACCTGCGGGAAGTTGACCGCACCCACGGTGGAGCCCACGTCCGAATATTCGACGAGGCGGCGGGAGACTTCCTCGCCGATGCGCTCCTGCGCCTCTTCCGTCGAGCCGCCCACATGCGGCGTCATGATCACGTTGGAGAAGCCGCGCAGCGGGCTGAGGAACTCGTCGTTGTTCGACTTGGGCTCGGAGGGGAACACGTCGATGGCTGCACCGGCGATGTGGCCGCTCTTCAGCGCGGCGGCGAGGGCGTCGATATCCACCACCTTGCCGCGGGCATTGTTGATGAGGAAGCTGCCGGGCTTCATCTTCGCCAGCTCTTCGGCGCGGATCATGTTCCGCGTCTCGGCCGTGTCCGGCACATGCAGCGACACGATGTCGGAGCGCGACAGCAGCTCGTCCAGCGTGTCCACCGGCATCACGTTGCCGTGGCGCAGCTTGTCCACCTTGTCATAATAGATGACGGTGAGGCCCATGGCCTCGGCCAGTGTGGCCAGCTGGGTGCCGATGTTGCCGTAGCCGACGATGCCCAGCGTCTTGCCGCGCACTTCGCGCGAGCCGGTGGCCGTCTTCATCCAGCGGCCGGCGTGGGCTGCGGTGGACTTCTCGAAGACGCCGCGCATCAGCATGACGATTTCGGCAATGGTCAGCTCGGCGACGGAGCGGGTGTTGGAGAAGGGGGCGTTGAACACCGGGATGCCGCGCTCGCGGGCGGCGGCCAGATCCACCTGGTTGGTGCCCACCGAGAAGCAGCCGATGGCGACCAGCGTTCCAGCCGCCTCGATCACTTCACGGGTCAGCTGCGTGCGCGAGCGGATGCCCACCACATGCACACCCTTGAGCGCCTCGATCAGCGCCTCCTTGTCGAGCGCCTTCGGCAGCATTTCGACATTGTGATAGCCGCTGGCGTCCAGCACGGCCTTCGCCGTGGGGGAAATGCCCTCCAGCAGCAGCCAGCGGATCTGATTCTTCGGCCGGGACAAACCGTTGCTCATGGGCTTCTAAGCCTTCCTTGTGGGACCTTGCGGTCAGCAATCCGAGAGGGGCGGGCCGGAACGGAAAACGGTCACCGGCCGGAGCCGGTGACCGTATATTGCGTTGCGGCGCGTGCGTCTATGGCCTTGCAGGGTTTGACAGGGCCTTTCGAGGAAAGGTTACAGCCCTTCGGCGCCGCGCTGGACGGCGGCGACGCCGGTGCGGGAGACTTCGACGAGGCCGAGCGGCTTCATGATCTGGATGAACTGCTCGATCTTGGAGGTGCGGCCCGTGATCTCGAAGACGAAGTGGTCCGTCGTAGCGTCGATCACCGTGGCGCGGAAGGCATCGGCAAGGCGCAGGGCCTCCAGACGCTTCTCGCCATGGCCAGCCACCTTCACCAGCGCCAGTTCCCGCTCCAGCGGCTTGTCATTGCTGCCAAGGCGCGCCTGCACGGTGAGGTCGGTGACCCGGTGCACCGGCACCAGCCGGTCCAGCTGGTGGCGGATCTGCTCGATCACCATCGGCGTGCCGGTGGTGACGATGGTGATGCGCGACAGATGCGCCTCATGCTCGGTTTCCGAAACGGTGAGGCTGTCGATGTTGTATCCACGGCCCGAGAACAGGCCGATGACGCGGGCCAGCACACCCGGCTCGTTGTCCACCAGGATCGATAGGGTGTGGGATTCGATCTTGTCGCTGACTTCGGCCATGAAATAGGCGGAAGGGGCGTTGACGTTCTGTGCGTTCATGACGGTTCCTTGCCTCAGACCAGTGCCTTGCCTGCCGAACCGATGGCATTGGCCACCGCCTCGTCATTGGCTTCATCGGGAAGCAGCATTTCGTTGTGGGCCTTGCCCGAGGGAATCATCGGGAAGCAGTTGGCAAGGTTTGCCACACGGCAGTCGAAGAGCACCGGCCTGTCGACGGCGATCATCTCGCGGATGGCATCATCCAGCTCGCCCGGCTTCTCGACGCGGAAGCCAACGCCGCCATAGGCCTCGGCCAGCTTCACGAAGTCCGGCAGGCTTTCCATGTAGGAATGGGACATGCGGTTGCCATGCAGCAGCTGCTGCCACTGGCGCACCATGCCCATGTACTGGTTGTTGAGGATGAAGATCTTGACCGGCAGGTTGAACTGCACCGCCGTGGACATTTCCTGCATGTTCATCAGCACGGAGGCATCGCCCGCCACGCAGATGCTGAGCGCATCGCGGTGGGCAACCTGTGCGCCGATGCAGGCGGGAAGGCCATAGCCCATGGTGCCGAGGCCGCCGGAGGTGAGCCAGTGGTTGGGCGATTCAAAGCCGATGTACTGCGCCGCCCACATCTGGTGCTGGCCGACTTCGGTGGAGACATAGGTCTCGCGGCCCTTGGTCAGTTCGGCAAGGCGCTGCAGCGCATACTGCGGCATGATGATGTCGTTGTTGGGCGTGTAGGCAAGGCAGTTGCGCGCGCGCCACTGGTTGATCTGGGCCCACCAGGCCTTGAGCGCGGCCGGATCGGCCTTGGCCCCGGACGAACGCCACAGGCGGACCATGTCTTCCAGCACGTGGCCGACATCGCCGATGACCGGAACATCCACCTTGACGACCTTGTTGATGGAGGAGGGGTCGATGTCGATGTGGATTTTGCGGGCGTTGGGGGCGAAGGCGTCGATGCGGCCGGTGATGCGGTCATCGAAGCGCGCGCCGATGCAGACCATGACGTCGCAGTCATGCATCGTCATGTTGGCTTCGTAGGTGCCGTGCATGCCCAGCATGCCGAGCCAGTTCGCGCCGGACGCCGGATAGGCGCCAAGGCCCATGAGCGTCGAGGTGATCGGGAAGCCGGTGAGCTGGACCAGCTCGCGCAGAAGCTGGCTGGCATGCGGGCCGGAGTTGATGACGCCGCCGCCGGTATAGAAGACCGGCTTCTTCGCGCCGGCCATCAGCTCGATGGCCTGGCGCACGGCATTGAGGTCGCCCTTGATTTGCGGGCGGTAGCTCTTGTGCGCCGCTGCCGGGTTGGCCGTCGGGCCCTGATAGGTGCCGGTGGCGAACTGGACGTCCTTGGGAATGTCGATCACGACCGGGCCGGGGCGGCCGGAGGTGGCAACATAGAAGGCCTCATGGATGATGCGCGGCAGGTCGTTGACATCGCGGACCAGCCAGTTGTGCTTGGTGCAGTTGCGGGTGATGCCGACCGTGTCGCATTCCTGGAAGGCGTCCGTGCCGATGAGATGGGTCGGAACCTGGCCGGTGATGCAGACAAGCGGAATGGAATCGAGCATCGCATCCGTCAGCGCCGTGACCATGTTGGTCGCGCCGGGGCCGGAGGTGACCAGAACGACGCCGGGACGGCCGGTGGAACGGGCATAGCCCTCCGCCGCATGGCCCGCGCCCTGCTCGTGGCGCACGAGGATGTGCTCGATGTCGTCCTGCTGGATGATCTCGTCATAGATCGGCAGTACCGCGCCGCCGGGATAGCCGAAGATATGTTTCACACCCTGGTCTTTAAGCGCCTGGAGCACCATGCCGGCTCCGGTCATCTCCCGTGTCATCGTCTGCTTCCTTGCCTTGGCTTCTTGATCCGAAATCTCTTGATCTTGCCGTGTTTGAAGTGTGTCCGGAGGGCTGGAACGAAAAAGGGCTCCCGAGGAGCCCTTGCTGCGCGCCAGCCTGTTCCGAACGGGTCTACCGTTCAGGCCGCGCGCGTTCCTACTACCAGAAGCAGCTGAGAAGCTGCGAAAATCTGCTTCGCCATCGGGCGTCCCGCTTCCTGACTGCCGGTCTTGCTGTAAAGGCCGGTCATGACAAGTTCAAATCCCGCAGGCCACCTTCGGCAGCTGCTGCAGTTGCGCTGCACACTAGTATTGGTGCCGAGGGTTGGTCAAGCGGAAATTCTGATTATTTCGCAAAAGCCCGTTTGCGTTGCCGAAAGTTGCGGAAGGGCGCGCGTGGCTTCCCGGAGGGGCTGATTTCTGCGGATTTTCACGGCCTCTGAAAAGTTTTACACAGGCGCCACAAAAACTTCATCGAACCCTCTTGCATGTCCGGGAGGTGCTGGGTATAAGCCGCTCATCCGAAGCGGACAGGCGCTGACGCCGCCGCGACGAGATGGGTGTATAGCTCAGTTGGTAGAGCATCTGACTCTTAATCAGACGGTCCAAGGTTCGAATCCTTGTGCACCCACCATCTCCTTCCGTTGAAAATCTGAAGCAAGCTCCGCGCAAGCCCCGGCACTTATCAGGCCATGACTTAAGGGTTGCATGGCCTCTTTGATGCAGCCTTGAATGGATCGCCGGAGCGTGTGCTTGCATCTTCCTGCTTGTGACTATCGCGCTCGTTCCGGCCATGGTTTCGCGCGGAGTCCCTATGAAATCCTCTCTTGCAGCCGCTGCTCTGATTGTTCTGGGCAGCCTTTCTGCTGCCGCTGACACGCTGGCCGAAAAGCCGGATTGTGCGGCCGATCTCGCCTATGCTGTGACACTGCTCAACGGGCAGCAGTTCTGGCCCAGGGTTGAACTGCGTCCGGGCGCGGTTCCCGTTGAGGAAGACGGGCGTTGCGTGCTGCGTGGGGGTGTCTTTTCGTTTAAATCCGACAGCATGCCCTATCTGCAGTTAATGGAAGAAGTAAGCTGGACAGCGGTGTGGGGTGAGGATGGGCGTGAATCTATACCGCTGAAGGTCATGCTGGATGTACCTAAAGGCCAGCGCAGGCCGGATCTAGGAGGGTTCGGCATCAAAGGGTTCAAACCTCGTCAGGATCCGAAAAAAGGCTTCTGGAGCCTTTCTGTTGATTTTGAGTTTGATCAAGACCGGCTTGTACTTCTGATGAACCGCTATGATTTCACCAGTAGCAATGGCGCCCATATATTGTCATCATGGCGGCTGCAATTCGTCGAACCTGCTGATGAACAGTTGAATGCAGAGGACG
Organism: Pannonibacter sp. CBAS1226; assembly: GCF_055685825.1. Taxonomy (NCBI): domain Bacteria; kingdom Pseudomonadati; phylum Pseudomonadota; class Alphaproteobacteria; order Hyphomicrobiales; family Stappiaceae; genus Pannonibacter; species Pannonibacter sp. CBAS1226. The sequence goes on from NZ_JBVOUO010000003.1 coordinate 457,587, forward strand.
TTGCCCCTCGGGACCTTTTGGGAATCAAGGAGTTCGAGCTGCGGCTTCAGGACGAAGGATATCTGCAACAGTGGATCGACGAAAATACTGCCATTCTGAAGTTGGCTTTCCAATCGAGTTCGGATGCAATGTTGGACTGGCTAAAAGGCGAATTAACTGCAGAGGTGAAGGAGCTGCCGGATAATGTGATCGATGAGGATAGCCTGTCGGCTTTGCTGTCGATGATTAGTATGATTCCGGCTCCCGAAGGTGTCATGCATCTGAAAATTGGTTTCAAAAAGGGTTTCTTTTTCAGCGATGCTTTGAACGAAAGCCGTGCGATCAATGCGTACACGGATGATGCGAAAGTTGAACCCTTAGCATCTATATTGCAGAGGTTTGGCGCGACGATCTCCGCAAGGCATGAACCCGTTCTTCCCTGACCAGTCGCCGGTCTTCGTCCTCGCCATCCGTAAAAATGCGATGCAGATCACGGATCTGCAGGGCGGGGATGTGCATTGTCAGGACAGGCCGGAGCTTTCCGGCATTCTGGTTCTGATGACACGCATGTGGAGCTCCCATGAAATCGCTGTTCGCCACTGGCGCCCTGATCCTTGCGGGCTGCGTTTCTGCTGCCGGCAGTGCGCAGGCTGCGGAAACTGACTGCGCTGCCGATGTGGCCTATGCCGCTTCCGTTCTCGAAAAGGCCGCGACTGAGCGCGCCGGTGCGGCGCTTTCGGCGATGACGCCGGTGGAGGAGAATGGCCGCTGCATTCTGCGGGATGTTTCCCTGCCTTTGACCGAAGGGATGGTCAGCTACACGATCGAGGCGGACGAGGTGGCCTGGACCGCGCAATGGGGCGAGGGCGGCCGGGAGAGCGCGCCGCAGAAGCTCGTGCTGAAGATGACCGGCGCGCGCAACATCCCGATGTTCGAGGGCATGCAGGAGTCGATCTATCAGATGCGGCTGATTGGGGAGAGGAACCCCGGCAGCGTTCATCTCGACTACGAGCTGGACCCGGAGCGCAAGCAGCTGGCGCTGAACCGGCTGGAAATCGACATGGGCGGCGGCACCCGGATGCGAACGGCGGCGCGGCTTGAGGCGTTTGATCTTCCGGCGCTGCTGGCCGAGCCGGCGCTGCTGGCCGAGCCGGCGCAGATCCGGCTGCATGAACTGGACTTCAAGATCGAGAACGGCGGCTTCTTTGAATCCATGTCGGCGGTCTGGATCGCATTCCTTTATCCCGCCTACGGCGATACGCCCGAAAGCGCGGTGGAGGCCGCAAAGCAGATGCTGACCAGACAGGCTGAGGGGCTGCCGGATCAGCTGGTGGATCAGGACAGCCGCAAGGCATTGGCCTCCATCATTGCATCCGTTCCCCATCCCGCCGGTCTGATGCATGTGAATGTCAGCTCGGCGAAGGGGATTTCGACGCTGGATTTCGCGCCTCTGGCCGCGCTGGGGCCAGTCACCCTTGAGGTCCTGCTGCCCCATCTGGACGGCGTGAAGATCACCGTGCGCCATGATGACGTGCCTTCCTGCGTCTGCGAGAGCCGCTGGTAAGCCTGCGCAGTGTGATCAATGACTTTTCTTGCGCCCGGTCAGGCCCGCCTGTCCGGGCGTAATTTTTGCCCGCAGCTGTGAATTAAATCCTCGGTTGTATCTGGTTGCAAAGATCTGGCGCATGCGGAGGGTGCCCATGCCCTCCGCAGCTTTGCGTATTCAAGGTTGCATGCGCGGTGTGCTCTGTCACTTCATCTTATGCGTGCAAGGCGTTCAGACTGATTCCGTTTTCCGGCCTGCCCGAAGACGTTTTTCTGAATTCAAGATTAAAGCCTTAATACGCAAAAATATCGTGGTTAATGAAGTATTAAATTATTAATTTGTGGCTATAAAAAATCCCGCTAAGGTTGTCACGAAGGAATTTCTTCTGCGTCTATCCAGACAAGCCCATGGGGTGAGAGGGTCTGCGTCGAAGACTTTCATGGTTGAAACCGGGAATCGCGCAATGACGAGTGTTTTGCCTGCAAACGGATTATGGACCAGCTGGATCGATGACGCGCCCGTGCTGCGGCGCCGGGCGCTGCGCCTGACGAAAGGGGACAGGGAGGAGGCGGAGGATCTGCTGTCATCCACCCTGATCAAGGCGATTTCACACGTGGAGCGTGCAGAGACGCATATCCGTGAACCGCGTGCCTTCCTGCTCTTTGCGCTCAAGAACGAGTACATCAGCAGGTTGCGCCGCAAGAACTCGGAACGTCAGGTGCGGGATTTCTCGGCTGACATCTATGAGGACAACGACACGGGTTTTGCGGATGTGCGCCCCTCGCAGGAGCACCTGCTCTGGCAGCAGGAAATCCTGCGCCGGGTGATGGCGGTCATGAATTCCCTGTCCGCAGAGCACCGGCGGATCTTCGAGCTGCGCTTCTGCGAGGAGCAGAGCTACCGGGACATCGCCGATGTGCTGGGCATTTCCGAGGCGCTGGCGCGCAAGCGCGTGCAGACCCTGCGCCAGACGCTGAGGGCGGCCCTGGGTGAAACCGGGCAGGAGCACTGGAACCAGCCGCAAGAGCGGGCCACAAAAACCGCCCCCTCGCGGCCCTCACGGACGAAAGCCTGACGCGTCCAGATTTATGTCGGGTCATCGCAAACCGAACAGGAACAGGAAATGGCCGATCAGCTTGTAAATTCCCAGATCACCGATGCGGTCACCCAGACCAATGTGAAGGTGGTGGCCGAAGCGCCGTCCCAGGCCATCGCGAGCCTCTATCAGGTCAGCAGCCATGCGACGGGCCTGTCGATCCAGAATGCGGTTCACAGCCAGCAGGCGCTCAACCAGGTCATGACGGCGGTCGTCTCCAAGGCGGTGCAGCTGATCATGGAAGTGGGCCAGTAACATCAGGGCGGCGGGTTTTCTTTCCAGTCCGTCCTGACGTGCTCAGGGACGCTCCGGTCCGGCCGGAGTGCGATGAGGGAGTGGTGCCATGGCCACGAAAACGTTTCTGGACCGCCTGCGCCAGTCTGCCACCGCTGCGGTGAGCGGGGCGGAGGGGACGGGTAAGCAAAGAGCCTGGCGGGATGGCTGGCTGTCCGACTGGATCCACGGCGGAAAGCCGGTGGCAGGCGGGAAGGGGCAGCCGGATACGCGGGAGGTCAGCCTGCAAGGCAGAGCGGCGCCCATTGAGGCGAAGCCTTCGGTGACCGGACATGCGCCAGCCACAGCTCCGGCCACGGCGAAACCGGCTTCCCGCCTGTCCGCAAGGACGTCTGAGCCGGCGCCTGAGCCGGGGGCTCCGGGTGTTTCACGGTCTGCTCCGGCAGGGGGCCGGGCGGCCGGAAATGCCGGTGAAGGTTCGCCGGGCTCCGTTAACGTTAACACGAGCCCGTCCGGGCGGGCAGGGGGCTTGCCTCAGTCCTCGCCCCAGACCTTGCGTCCGGTGAACGGGCCCCCCGTCAACGGCAGGCCGGTAAACCTTGAGGCGGCCTTTGCCCCGCAGCTTGAGAAAGACCTGTCAAAGGAGAAGAGAATGCCTGGAGATCCGACTGCCCCGGTGGGCGCGACACCGCCTGACACTTCGGCGCTGAACAAGCAGATCGTGCAGGCGGTGAACTTCACCAACTATCAGAATCTGGCGAATGCGCCCGCCATGGTCATCACGCCGCCGGAGATGAGCGTCGGCCAGACGACCGCCATCGCGGTGCAGGATGCCGAGAGCTACATGAACGCCATCATGCAGATCGCAGTGGCCGGGCAGGCGGTGGCCATCAAGAAGGCGGCGCAGGGGCCTGCGGGCGAGTTGATCGCCGTGCCGCTGATGGCGGAAATCCAGGCCATGGTGCAGGCCGCCGTCGCTGTCTATGGCAGTGTCAGCACCACCGCCGGAACCTCGGCCTCCACGGTGATCGGTGATCTGAAGACGGCCGTGTCCTGAGGGGCCGCGGGCTGATGAAATCCTGAAGAACAGGCACGGCAAGCGTGCCGCAGAGGCTGGATCAGCTCCGGCCGTTGGGAAGGTGTGTCATGGAACTGAGTACGGATGGCTTGTGCCGCGATCTGGATGTACTGATCCAGTGCTTTCTTGAAAACTGGGCCGAGGAAATCGGCCAGACCTGTGGCGCGCCGGGAGAGAGCAGGCTCTTCAACGTCTATCCTCAGGTCATCACGCAGCTGTCCTGGGCGCGCACCGCGCTGGGGCAGGCGGGTGAGTTGCTGCAGCTGTCCAGCACCGGAGAGGTGACAGCCGTCACCACCTGCGAGATGGCGGCCGTGTTCGAAGCGGATGGGGCAGGGGCAGCTTCATGCTGTCCTCCGGTCCCGGACAGCAGTTCCGACAGCCTGATGCGCGATGCGCTTGCCTTCATCAGCCAGTCCATGCGCAGCACCAGCCGTTCGGCCAAGACCCGTAAGGAGAGCGAAAATGACGGACGTAGAGACCGGTACCGGAGTTGAGCCCAAGGCTGAAACGGCGTCCGCGCAGGCCGCCGCCCAGCCCCCGGCGCAGAGTGCTGGAGAGATTCCGGCTGTTCCGGCGCCGCAGGTTGATGTGCCGAAGGTGCCTGTGCCCGAAGTGCCTGTGCCTGAAGTCGCGGTTCCGGTGATGACGGCACCGGCGGCTCAACCCTCTTCTGCCGCTGCTGCCAGCGCCGGGAGTGTTCGGGGGGAAGGGCGTGACGCCGGGCGGGGCGAAGGCCGTGGTGCGGGGCGCGGAGAGGATGAGGCCGGTGCGGCGGATCAGTCGTCCGCTGCCGCCACCGGCGAGTTCGTCCGCGATCTTGCCGGCAGCGGTGGAGGTGGCAAGGACGCCGGCGCCGGAGGGGCCGCCACAGGGGCGCAGCTGCTGCGCCAGCTGCTCATCGAGCATCTGAAGGTCGCAGCCCTGCAGTCGGGCTATGCCCAGGTGACCCAGGCCCTGCCGAAAGTGCTGGCGGCCGGCATTGAGGCGGGGCAGCGCAAGAAAGCCGCAGATCAGGCCTATGAAGAGGGGCTTGCTGTTGCCGTCAAGGTGCTGAGCAGTGCCCGCGACGCGGCGAAAAACCTTTCCAGTTCGATCCAGGGTGAGCAGGAGACGCTGGCCAAGCTGCTCGCCAACAACGAGGAACTGGTGAAGCTGCCGCAGGATGCGGTGAAGGCCCTGAGCGTCATGGAGCAGATCGGCCACAATCTGGCGACCCAGAAGGCCGGACTGTCGAACCCGACCGTGCGGCAGGGGCTTCAGTATCAGATCGAACAGATGAAGCAGCATCTCACCGGCTCATCGCGCTGATTGATGCTGAACATCATGAAGAACTTGCGCCTTCGCGATGAAATCGCGGAGGCTTTGCGCTTTATATTTCGCGTATGTTCTTTAATTTCATGAAATCTGTCACGCGGGGTGGTGGTTGGCGTCTTTTCTTGTGCAGGTGATTGGCTGATCCCGGCCACGCCGCAGATCAAGGAGATGAATATGGCCGCACCCACTACCGTGAGCCCGATGATCACTGATGCCGTGACCCAGTCCAACGTCAAGGTTGTTGCCGAGTCGCCGGCGATCGCGCTGAGCACGCTCTATCAGTCCATGTCCCACTCGACCGGCATCATGTTCCAGAATGCGGTCGCCGCCCAGCAGCAGCAGAACTCGCTGGCCCAGGCCGCAACCAACCAGGGGATCATGCAGATCTATTCCGTCGACACGACGGCCGCTGCCGGTGCTTCCGAGAAGGTGGCCCAGACGGGCGTGTCCGACAATCTGACCAGCCTTCTGACGGTGCTGCAGTCCTTCAGCTGACCGCAGACCGCAGGGACGCACAGACCAGACCAGATTGGGGCCGGCTTCATGCCGGCCCTTTTGTCATGTGCGGACCTGCGAAATGCCGGCACGCTCCCTCACGGGCGTCTGGGATTGACGTCCTATGAGATGTGAAGGGCCGCATGCGGTGCTGGCCCGCCTCAAGGAGTAAAAAGAGATGGCCGATCCCACCACCGTGAGCCCGATGATCACCGATGCGGTAACCCAGTCCAATGTGCAGGTCGTTGGCGATGCACCTGCCGTGGCGCTCAGCACGCTGTACCAGTCGCAGGCCCATTCGCTCGGCATCCTGTTCGAGAATGCGGTTGCCGCCCAGCAGCAGCAGTACACCCTGTCCCAGGCGGCAGCCAACCAGGGCATCATGCAGATCTATTCCGTTAACTCCACGGCTGCGGCAAGCGCGACGGAAAAGGTGGCGCAGACGGGCGTATCCGACAATCTCACCAGCCTCTTGACCATTCTCGGCGCGCTGGGCGGGACCGGCCGCTGATAGGGCAGCCTCCCGCTGGCGCTGTTGCCGGCGTCTGCCAAAACTGGGGCCGGCTTCATGCCGGCCCTTGCTTTGCATCCCGGCTGCACGCAGCCGTCGCTTGAAACGCGGTGGAGCGGGGATACTCTAAACCTCTGTTGGCCGTGAGGTTATCGGGGAGAGGCAGATGGAAGGTGCTGAAGCGGATGGGCCGGACATTTCCGCCTGGGAGGCAGTCAACACCGCCCAGCCCGTGCCCGAGCATCCTGCTTCCCTGCGCAATCTGCTCCATATATCCACCTATCACTCGACCGGCGTGCTTTTTGAGAACGCCCACAGCGCGCAAGAGAACTTGAGGGCTCTGGAACGGGCTGCCAGATCGGGAACAGACGCTTCCGGAAGCCTCTATCAGGTACCGATCGGCTTCAGCCCTGAACTGATCGCGCCGCAGAGCGGCGTGCCGGACCCGCTGCTCAACCTGCTGACAGTGCTCCAAAGCTTCAAAGGCGGATCTTGAGAGCGACGCCGGGAGAAAATGCTCACGGCATCCACAGTCTCTGATTGAAAAGAACCCGGTCTGCCTCACACTGGCGGCGGGATGGCGTCCTAAGGGGTGTAACGGGCCTGAAGCTTCGAAGGCCTGCTTGAAGGAGTGAATTACATGGCTGATCCTACCACCGTGAATCCGATGATCACCGATGCCGTCACGCAGTCGAACGTGAAGGTTGTCGGCGAAGCTCCGGCTGTCGCCATCAGCACCCTCTATCAGTCGATGGTGCATTCGACCGGCATCCTGTTCGAGAATGCCGTTGCCGCCCAGCAGCAGCAGAACTCGCTGGCGCAGGCCGCCGCGAACCAGGGCATCATGCAGATCTACACGCTGGACACGACGGCGGCGGCCGGTGCGACCGAAAAGGTGGCCCAGACCGGCGTTGCCGACAACCTGACCAGCCTGCTGACCGTGCTGAACGCTTTCAGCGGCGGCCGCTGAGCCCTTTCCCGGACCTGAGGAGCCGGGATCACTGGAGCGCTGTCCTTCTCTTGCGGGAAGGGCTGCGCTCCCTTTTGCGTTTTGGCGCCGGGCGGGTTTATAAGGCGGATCAGAAGACAGCACGGCGGCAGATGCGCGCCGGATCACTCAGGTTAATCGCATGTATCTCGTCGCCGCCCTTTACAAGTTCGTTCCTCTGGAAGATTTCCGCGATCTGCGCGGCCAACTGCTGGAGCTGTGCGAAAAAAATGAGATCTGCGGCAGCCTGCTGCTGGCGGCCGAAGGGATCAACGGCACCATTGCCGGGGCAGAGGAAAACCTGCGCCATGTGCTCGGTGTCATCCGTCAGGATCCGCGCCTTGCCGATCTGACCCACAAGGAATCCTGGGCCGAACGCAAACCCTTCCGGCGCATGAAGGTGCGGCTGAAGAAGGAGATCGTCACGCTGGGCGTCGAGACCGTCGATCCGCGCAAGCGTGTCGGCTCCTATGTGGCGCCGGAGGACTGGAACGGCCTCATTTCCAGCCCGGACGTGCTCGTGATCGACACCCGCAATGACTACGAATTCGCCTTCGGCACCTTCGAGGGGGCGCTCAATCCGAAGACCCGGTCTTTCCGCGAGTTTCCGCAGTGGCTGAAGGCGCAGCAGGCGCTGGAGGGCAAGCCGAAGGTCGCCATGTTCTGCACCGGCGGCATCCGCTGCGAAAAAGCCACTTCGCTGCTGCTGGACATGGGCTTCGAGGATGTCTTCCACCTCGATGGCGGCATCCTGAACTATCTGGAAAAGATGCCGGAAGAGAACAGCCTGTGGTCCGGCGAATGCTTCGTCTTTGACGAGCGCATCGCCGTTGATCACAATCTCAAGGCTACCTGGGGGCGTAACATCCCCGAAGAGGCCAGAGACTTCGTCCGCAAGCCGGACGTGGAGACGAAGGCCGAGACAGAGGCATAGCCGCGCCACACGCTCTGCGTCGCCCCGGACGAAGCGGAGCGGAGATCCGGGGACCACTCGTTTCCAGAGCGGTGAGGCATGTGCGCAGCGCAGAGGCTTGAAGCGTAGCTGATATCAAGGCTTTCGGTGCTGACGCATCACGCCTTGAAAATGCTCAAGCGCCGCGCGGACTTGACCAACTCTCGATGAAACAAGCTCATCAAGAGTTGGTATGAGCCTGCCGCCCGTCTTGAGGTCACGGTACTTCTCTGCGAACGAGTAGTCCCCGGCTCGCGCTGCGCTTGGCCGGGGCGACCCTGTACTTCTCATCGCAGGCTCGAGATAACATCCTACCGGTATGTAGCCCTTATACCAAGGCGCTGAGATGCTGATGCATCACGCCTTGAAAATGCTCAAGCGCCGCACGGGGCTTAACCAATGCTCATGAATAAATCACCCTCCCAAGAGGGCGTGGGAGCGCTCCCGCCGTAAAGGGGCATCTTCATTCGCCCAAGACTTTGGCCTCAGCCCTTCGCCCCAAACCTGTAAGCGGGCAGGCCTGTCAGGCCGGGGCGCAGGTGGAAGAGGCTGCCGGACTGGGGCGCGGCTTCGATGCTGGCGGCATCATCCGGGCGCAGGCTGGTGATGACGAGATCGGCCAGCTCCGGCCCGCAGAAGCAGGGCATGGTCGGGCGGGGCACGGGCAGGGTGAATTTCGCCAGAAGTGCGCCTGCCGGCGAGAAGCAGTTCAGCACCCCGGCCGACACGCCTGCACTCCAGTAATTCCCCGAAGAATCGACCGTGGCACCATCCGGGCGGCCCGTCTCGTTGGTGAGCTGGGCAAAGCGGGTGCGCTCCGACACGGCGCCGGTTGCCGGATCAAAGCGCCAGCGGTCCACCCAGCCGGGGGAACTGTCGGCGTGATACATGGCCGTGCCGTCCGGCGACCAGGCGAGGCCGTTGGAGACATGCACACCGTCGAGGATCTGAGTCACCTTGCCGTCGGGAGCCACCCTGTAGAGCCCCGCAACCGGCTGGCGCGGCGAACGGTTGTCCATGGTGCCGACCCAGAAGGCGCCGTCCGGCCCGGCCTTGCCATCGTTGAGGCGCGTGTGCGGATTGCCGGCCTCGATACTGGCGATGGTTTGCTGCGCGCCGGTTTGCGGATCGAACAGGATCACTTGATCCCAGACGGCCACGATCAGCCGCCCATCCTCGCACAGGGCGAAGGAGCCGACTTCATTGGCGAAGGTCCAGGTTTCCAGCTCACGGCTCTGCCAGTCGAGAGCGTGAACGGTCTTGCCCTTGATATTGGTGAAGAAAAGCTTCTGGCGGCGCTCATCCCACGTGGGACATTCGGCCAGCGCGAAGCGGCCATCGAGCAGGCAGGTGATTTCGGCAGTCAAGAAAGGCTCCAGATCCGTGGATGCGTCGTTTGCGCGCACTATAGGCGGAAGGAGCTGCAGGCGTCGACCTTGCTGTGGTCAGTCGGTGCTTCGGTGGGTACTGTCCAGTGGAAAGGCGGTTTTGCGGACGATGGGCCGGATGGCGAAGGAGGATTTCATCCGCGAAACGCCGGGCAGCCGTGCCAGGGTTTCGCGGTGCAGCCGCTCGAAGTCGTTGGGGTCCTCCGCCGCAAGCCGGAGCAGATAGTCCGCATCGCCGGCCATGAGGTAGCATTCCATGATCTCGGGGGACTGCCCCACGGCCTGCTCGAAGGCGAGAAGGACCTCGTTGGACTGGCCCGTCAGGGAGATTTCGACGAAAACATCCATGCGCCGCCCAAGCTTGCGCTGATCAAGCAGGGCGGCATAGCGGCTGATGATGCCGCAATCCTCAAGCGCCCGCACGCGGCGCAGGCAGGCAGATTGTGAGAGGCCGATTTTTTGTGCCAGATCGGCGTTTGGCATCCTCCCGTCCTGCTGGAGCAGGGTGAGAATACGCTTGTCGATCCGGTCTAATTTCATCGCGCCTCGCAGAATATGCGGATTATACCGCTGAAATTCGCATTGTAATGGAAAAATGCCGCTTACGCTGCAAAGAACGCAAGCCTATTCGATCACATCTCCTCTAGTGTCATCGCATAAATCCTTACCAGAGAGGAATAAACGATGCGCATTGGTGTGCCAAAAGAAATAAAGAACCATGAATACCGTGTTGGTCTGACGCCGGACAGCGTCATGGAAGTTGTGGCTCATGGCCATGAAGTTTATGTCGAGACGAATGCAGGCACAGGCATTGGCGCTGAAGATGCCGCCTACGTGGCGGCCGGTGCCAAGATCTGTGCAACGGCGAAGGAAGTCTTCGACATTGCCGAAATGATCGTCAAGGTGAAGGAGCCGCAGGCCGTTGAGCGCGCCATGCTGCGCCCCGATCATACGCTTTTCACCTATCTGCACCTGGCTCCGGATCCGGAGCAGACCGCAGACCTCGTCAAGTCCGGTGCGACCTGCATTGCCTATGAAACCGTGACCGATGGCCGTGGCGGCCTGCCGCTGCTGGCGCCGATGTCCCAGGTTGCCGGCCGTCTGTCGATCACCGCTGGCGCCAATGCCCTGCAGAAGGCCGCTGGCGGCTCGGGCATTCTCGTCGGCGGCGTGCCGGGCGTGGCGCCTGCCAAGGTCGTTGTCATCGGCGGCGGTGTCGTCGGTGCCCATGCCATCACCATGGCGCTGGGCCTCGGCGCCGATGTGACCGTGCTGGACCGCAACGTCGATGTGCTGGCCGGGCTGTCGCGCACCTTCGGATCGGGCCTGCGTACCGTCTATTCCACCAAGGCTGCGCTTGAGCAGTATGTGCTGGATGCGGATATCGTCGTGGGTGCCGTTCTGGTGGCCGGTGCTGCAGCGCCGAAGCTGGTGACCGCCGACATGATCCGCCGCATGAAGAATGGCTCTGTCGTCGTGGACGTTGCCATCGACCAGGGCGGCTGCTTCGAAACCTCCCGCGCCACCACCCATGCCGAGCCGACCTATATCGTCGACGGCGTGGTGCATTACTGCGTCGCCAACATGCCGGGCGCCGTGCCGCGCACCTCGACCTTCGCCCTCAACAACGTGACGCTGCCCTACACGCTGGCGCTGGCCGATCAGGGCGCCAAGGCTGCGCTGCTGGCCAATCCGGCCTTCCTGCCGGGCCTCAATGTCTACAAGGGCAAGGTGACCTGTCAGGCCGTTGCCGAGGCTCTGGGCTATGACTATGTCGCGCCGGAAGCAGCCCTGAAGGCCTAAGGCTTTCACGGACTGAATGACATGAACCCCGGTGCCGCAAGGCGCCGGGGTTTTGTCATGGGTCTTGTCATGGGTTTATTCATTCGGGGCAGGGGATGCGGTAATAGATGCCGTCCGGCCCGCGCTTGACGCATTTGCCGGGAGTGAGGGCGCCAATCAGGCCACCGCCCGCCGCGCCCACAACGCCTCCGGCAACGGCTGCGCCCGGATTGCCGCCCAGCAGCCAGCCTGCGCCTGTGCCTGCCGCTCCGCCAACAGCTGCCCCCGCGACGGCCCGCTCGGTCTGGCTTGCCGAATTGCAGGCGGCAAGTGCAAGCCCGGATGCAAGCAGCAGCGCTGCGGCGGGGAAGGGGAACTGTGGCACGGATCTCTCACAAAACAAGAAGGCCTCCCCCACCGATGGATGGGGAAGGCCTTGCCTGTCAAGTCAAGCCTGAAGCTTACGGGCAGACAACCCGGTACGGACGGCCGTAACGGTCATAGGCCACGCAGTTTTTCGGCGTGGTTGCCGAACCGACGATCGCACCACCGGCACCGCCGATGACGCCGCCCACGAGGGCACCGCCGACGTCGCCCGTCGCCGCAGCACCAATCACGGCGCCGGTTGCAGCACCAAGACCACCGCCGACCAGGGCGCGGTCACGCTGGCTGTCGGACTGGCAGGCTGCGAGCAGCAGACCGGCCGCAGCAAGAACAACGAATCTCTTCATCTGATTTCTCCCGAAATTGCGGATATGATTCCGCAACCAAGACCGCCACCGATATTAGTCCAAAGTGACGAGATTGCGGTGATCCATGTCACTTTTGTAACCCATCAGCGCTGATTTGGTTCCAATAAATCGCACCGTCCGCCTGACAAGGTGACTTCGCAGCCAAGTTCCGTCAAGCGCTACGTAATGCGGCCAGCAAACCGCGTGTGGACGCGTCCTTGCCATCGGCCGGAGCCTCGCCCTTGACCATCGGCAGCAGGGCCGTTGCCAGCTCCTTGCCAAGCTCCACGCCCCACTGGTCGAAGGAGTTGATGCCCCAGATGACGCCTTCGACAAACACCCGGTGCTCGTAGAGCGCGATCAGGCGGCCGAGCGCAAAGGGCGTCAGCTGGTCATGGACAATGGTGATGGACGGCCGGTTGCCGGGGAACACCTTGTGCGGAGCCAGCCGCTCCACTTCGTCTGCCGCCATGCCAGTGGCTTTCAGTTGCGCCTTGGCTTCATCCAGCGTTTTACCCAGCATCAGGGCTTCGGACTGGGCGAGGCAGTTGGCCACCAGCATCTCGTGATGATGCGCCAGCTCCGGTTCATGGCCTTTTGCAGCGACGATGAACTCGCAAGGGATCACCGTCGTGCCCTGATGCAGCAGCTGATAGAAGGCGTGCTGGCCATTGGTGCCGGGTTCGCCCCAGACCAGCGGGCCGGTCTCGGTTTCCACCGTGGTGCCATCCAGTGTCACGCGCTTGCCGTTTGATTCCATGTCGAGCTGCTGCAGATAGGCGGGCAGGCGCGACAGACGCTGGTCGTAAGGCAGCACGGCGCGGGCGGCGTAGCCCATGGCATTGCGGTTCCACACGCCGCTCAGGCCCAGCAGCACCGGCAGGTTCTGCTCCAGCGGTGCGGTGCGGAAATGCTCGTCCATGGCATGGGCGCCTTCGAGGAATTCGGCAAAGGCATCCGGGCCGATGGCGATCATCAGCGGCAGGCCGATGGCAGACCAGACGGAATAGCGCCCGCCAACCCAGTCCCAGAAGCCGAACACGCGGTCTTCCCCGATGCCGAAGGCAGCCACCTTGTCCAGCGCGGTGGAGACGGCGCAGAAATGCGCGCCAACGGCGGCCTCACCCAGCGCTTCGGCGATCCAGGCGCGGGCCGTGCGGGCGTTGGTCATGGTTTCGATGGTGGTGAAGGTCTTGGAGGCGACGATCACCAGCGTTGTTGCCGGGTCCAGGTCCTTCAGCGTGTCGGCGATATGGGCGCCGTCCACGTTGGACACGTAGTGCAGGCGCGGGCCGTCGTGATAGGGGGCGAGCGCCAGCGTCGTCATCACCGGGCCAAGGTCCGAGCCGCCGATGCCGATGTTGATCACATCGGTGAAAGGCGCGCCGGAGGCGCTGGCGATGTCGCCCGAGCGGATGCCTTCGGCAAACTCGCCCATGTCTGCGAGAACTTCGCGCACATCGGGCATCACATCGACGCCATCCACCAGCACAGGCTCGTCCGACTGGTTGCGCAGGGCGGTGTGCAGCACGGCGCGCTTTTCCGTGCGGTTGATCTTTTCGCCCGCAAACATGGCGGCACGCTGCGTCTCAAGCCCGGCTTCGCGGGCAAAGCGGCACAGCAGGAAAACAGTCTCGGCCGTCAGCAGCGACTTGGAGAAATCGATCAGCAGGTCACCGTCGCGCACGCTCAGCTTGTCGAACCGCTTGGGGTCTGCCGCGAACAGATTGCGCAGGCTGGTGGCCTTCAGGTCATTGGCGTGAGACTTCAGCGACTGCCAGTGGTCCGGAGTGAACATGAAAGCTCCTTAATCGATTTAAAATCCTGACTGCGCAGGCATACTGCAAATCATGGCAATGGTATAGCACGCGGGCATGACAGTGCCATGCCCCAGTTTCCGGGCAGCGGAATGACGGCGTGAAATCTTCTTGTGCCATTGATGGGTCGCCTTCTGCGGCGGACAGTGGCATGATTGGGCCGTCCGGTTTGTCGGGAGGCTTTGGCATGGCTCACAGAATATCGCGCGGTATCGATGTGCTTCTGGCAGAGGCGGCAGAGCTGGTCAGCGTGATTTCCGCCGAAGAGGCGAAGCTGCTGCTTGGCCGTGATGGCTATGTCTTTGTTGACTTGCGCGATGTGCGCGAGATCCAGAGGGAAGGGGCCATTCCCGGCGCCTTTTCCTGCCCGCGCGGCATGCTGGAATTCTGGATCGATCCGGCGAGCCCCTATCACAAGCCGGTTTTCGCCAGCGATGCAACCTTTGTGTTCTTCTGCGCGGCAGGCTGGCGCTCTGCGCTTGCGGCACGGACGGCCATCGAGATGGGTCTGGAAACGGTCGTGCACCTTGAGGGCGGGTTTGCGGCCTGGGCCACGGCAGGCGGTGCCGTTGAGCAAATGGCAAGACGCGCCTGAACCCGGCGCGTCTTGCTGCGATGTGCCCGAACCTCAGACGCCCGGCATCTGGGTGAAGAGATAGCCGCAGTAGCCCGTGTAAAACACCAGGAAGGCGGCGCCAGCCAGCCGGTTGATCGACTTCAGCCCCAGCAGCATCAGCGCCAGCAGTACGGTGACGCCCAGCATCAGCGGAATGTCGAAGCTGGCAATGCTGGGGGCGATTGCGACCGGATGGAACACGGCGGTCGCGCCCAGAATGCCGATGATGTTGAAGATGTTCGAGCCCAGCACGTTGCCGATGGCGATTTCCGAATGGCGGCGGAAGGCGGCGATGGCGGAGGTGGCAAGTTCCGGCAGGCTGGTGCCGACTGCAACAATGGTGAGGCCGATCACCGCTTCGGAGATGCCATAGCCGCGGGCGATGGATGTGGCGCCGCGCACCAGCAGATCCGCTCCGATGACAAGGCCCGCAAGGCCGCCGGCGATATAGGCAAGCTGCATCCAGAGCGGCATCGGCACAGGCGCGTGCTCGTCGTCCTCCTCTGCTTCCTCCTTCTTGCCGTAGACGGCGGCATAGAAAAGATAGGCGCAGAGGGTGACGAACATCGCCGCGCCCATCAGGCGGGAGACATGGCCGAGATAGCCCAGCACCAGCGTGAAGGCGGCGACAAGGGTAACCATGGCGAGGTCCCGGCGGATGCCAGGAATGGCGGTCGGGATCGGGCAGATCACGGCAGCAACGCCGAGGATGAGCAGGATATTGGCTGTGTTGGAGCCGACCACATTGCCGACGGCAATGTCGGGCGCGCCGTCAAAGGCCGCCTTCAGCGACACAAGCAGTTCCGGCATGGAGGTGCCGAAGCCGACAATCGTCAGGCCGATGATCAGAGGCGGCATGCCAAATCGCGCTGCGATGGAGACCGCGCCTCTCACGAGCGCTTCACCGCCCAAAAACAGAAGGATGAGACCGGCTGCAAGATACGTCAGATCCAATGCCATAAAACCACGTCCTTCTGTCAGGTGCCGGATCGGCCGGCCGTGTTCGCTCTGCCGTGAGAGACGAGCGGAACCAAAAATCACAACTGTCTGGAAAACAGTCCGGAAAATCCCGGCGCACTTAAGAAGATCCGGCGGGTTTTTCAAGCCCGCCGGTTCATTAGGTCCCGAAAATACAGAATATTTGTGTGCATCAGCCTTTGATGGCGGCCGCCTCGCGGGCGCGGGCCTCGATCCCGGCCCAGTCGCCCGAGGCAATGGCCTTGGCATCGGCGATCCAGGAGCCGCCGACGCACAGCACGTTCGGCAGAGAAAGGTAGCTAGGGGCCTTTTCCAGGGTGATGCCGCCGGTCGGGCAGAACTTCACCTGTGCCAGAGGCGAGGACAGGGACTTCAGATAGGAAGCACCGCCCGCCTGCTCTGCGGGAAAGAACTTGAGACGCAGATAGCCGCGCTCGATCAGGGCCATCACTTCCGAAGAGGTGGCAGCGCCCGGCAGCAGCGGCACGTCGAAGTTTTCCGCCGCATCCAGCAGCTTCGGCGTGGCGCCGGGGGAGACGATGAACTTGGCGCCCGCCTTGACGGCGGCTTCGTACTGGGCGGCATCCAGCACGGTGCCGGCACCCGGAATGGCGCCTTCCACGTTGTCGGCAACGGCCTTGATGGCCTCCAGAGCGCGCGGGGTGCGCAGGGTGATCTCGGTGGCCGGGAGGCCGCCGCGCACCAGGGCCTGAGCCATGGGAACGGCTGCCGCAGGGTCCTCGACGATGAGAACGGGGATGACCGGCGCAGCGGTCATGACAGCTTCAATGCGGGCGGTATCCTGCGGCATTCCTTGGTCCTTCCGGTCGTGGCAGCATCAGCTGCCGAAAACATGAGCGCCCGTGTCTGCCGTGCCGACGAGGGCACGGAAGGGGGCAAAGAGATCGCGGCCCGTGCCGGTCTGGTTGGCCGAGAGGTCATAGGTGGCGAGCGGGCGGGCGTTGAACTCCGCCGCATCCACCAGCACTTCCAGTGTTCCCTTGACGGCATCGACGCGGATCACGTCACCATCCTGAATACGGGCGATGGGGCCGCCGTCGCAAGCCTCTGGCGTGACGTGAATGGCGGCCGGCACCTTGCCGGAGGCGCCGGACATGCGGCCGTCGGTGACCAGCGCCACCTTCAGGCCCTTGTCCTGAAGAATGCCGAGGGCGGGCGTCAGCTTGTGCAGTTCCGGCATGCCGCAGGCTTTGGGGCCCTGAAAGCGCACCACGGCCACCACGTCGCCGGTCAGCTCGCCGCGCTTGAAGGCCGCCTGAAGGTCGTCCTGGGAATTGAAGACGCGGGCAGGGGCCTCGATGATGTGGCGCTCCGCGGCCACGGCGGAAATCTTGATGACGGCGCGGCCCATGTTGCCGTCCAGCACTTTCAGCCCGCCGTTGGCCTGGAAGGCCTTCGGCATCGGCGCCAGCACCTTTTCATCGCCCGACACGGCAGGCGCGGCATCACGGCGGACGGTGCCATCATCGTTCAGCTTGGCTTCGACGGTGTAGCCATCAAGGCCGGTGCCGTTGACGGTGCGCACATCCTTGTGCAGCAGTCCGGCGGACAGGAGCTCGCGGATGAGGAAGCCCATGCCGCCTGCAGCCTGGAAATGGTTCACGTCCGCCTTGCCGTTCGGATAGACGCGGGCGAGCAGCGGCACCACGTCGGACAGCTCGGAAATGTCATCCCAGGTCAGCTTGATGCCGGCCGCATTGGCCATGGCGACAAGGTGCATGGTGTGGTTGGTGGAGCCGCCCGTGGCATGCAGACCGACGACGCCGTTGACGATGGCGCGCTCGTCGATCACCTCGCCGACGGGGGTGTATTCGTTGCCGAGGGCGCTGATCGCCAGCGCCCGCTTGGCCGCTTCGCGGGTCAGAGCCTCACGCAGCGGCGTGCCCGGATTGATGAAGGAGGCGCCCGGCATATGCAGGCCCATGATCTCCATCAGCATCTGGTTGGAGTTGGCTGTACCGTAGAAGGTGCAGGTGCCGGGGCCGTGATAGGACTTCGATTCCGACTCCAGCAGTTCCGCCCGTCCCACCTTGCCTTCGGCATAGAGCTGGCGCGTCTTGGCCTTCTCGTCATTGGTGATGCCCGAGGTCATCGGCCCGGCCGGGATGAAGATCGCGGGCAGGTGGCCGAAGGAGAGGGCGCCGATGACGAGGCCCGGAACGATCTTGTCGCAGATGCCGAGATAGACGGCGGCATCGAACATGGCATGGGAGAGGCCGATGGCCGTGGACATGGCGATGATGTCGCGGGAGAACAGCGACAGTTCCATGCCCGACTGGCCTTGCGTCACGCCATCGCACATGGCCGGAACGCCGCCTGCCACCTGGGCAACGGCACCGGCATCCCGCGCGGCCTGCCGGATCAGTTCCGGATAGGTCTCGTAGGGCTGATGGGCCGACAGCATGTCGTTATAGGCGGTGATGATGCCGAGGTTCGGCACCACATCGCCTGCGAGGGCGGCCTTGTCGGAAACGGTGCAGGCGGCAAAGCCGTGGGCGAGGTTGCCGCAGGCCAGAGTGGAGCGGCGCGGCCCCTTCCCGCCATCGGCCCGGATGCGGTCCAGATAGCGGGAGCGGTTGTCGTGGCTGCGCTTGACGATGCGCTCGGTCACCTCTGCGATGCGGGCATGCACGGTCATGGAACTTTCTCTCCCTCAGTTCCGGGGCGGGAGGGGCGCATCAGGCGTCCAGAGCAGATCACAATCCCGCCGCCCTGCGGATTTAATCGATTTAAGCCGAAGCGGCAACTGCTTCCGGCATGTCATTTTCGATCCCGGTCAGCGTGCCGCCAGCAGGGGCGGGCGGCACGGTTGTCCAAGCTCGCCGTGGATCAGGCGTTTTCTTCCGACCAGGTCCGTCCGTCGCGCTCGATCAGAGCGATCGACGCAGAAGGGCCCCATGTGCCGGCGGTGTAGCCCTTGGGCTGGTCCTTGGTGGCCGACCAGGATTCGAGGATCGGATCGATCCACTGCCAGGCCGCGTCCACTTCATCGCGGCGCATGAACAGGGTCTGGTTGCCGCGGATCACGTCCATGATCAGCCGCTCATAGGCATCCGGATTGCGCACCTTGAAGGCGTTGGCAAAGCTCATGTCCAGCGGAACCCGGCGCAGGCGCATGCCGCCGGGGCCCGGGTCCTTGATCATGATTTCCATCTTCACGCCCTCATCCGGCTGCAGGCGGATGACGAGGCGGTTGTCGGTGATGACACCGGCTTCCGAGCCGAAGATGGAGTGGGGAATCGGACGGAACTGCACGACGATTTCCGACACGCGGGTGGCAAGGCGCTTGCCCGTGCGCAGGTAGAAGGGCACGCCGGACCAGCGCCAGTTGGCAATCTCTGCCTTGATGGCGACGAAGGTTTCCGTGAGGCTGTCGTCCCGGCCCAGCTCTTCCAGATAGCCCGGCACGGCACCGCCGGAGGAGGCGCCGGCCTTGTACTGGCCGCGCACGATGTGCTTTTCCACCAGTTCGGGCGTAAAGGGCGCCAGCGCCTTCAGCACTTTCAGCTTCTCGTCGCGCACGCTGTCCGCATCCATCGAGGCGGGCGGCTCCATGGCGACGAGGCACAGCAGCTGGAGAATATGGTTCTGCACCATGTCGCGCAGGGCACCGGCCGTGTCGTAGTAACCGGCGCGCCCGCCGACGCCGAGCGACTCGGCCACGGTGATCTGCACATGATCGATATGCGCGGCATTCCACAGCGGCTCGAACAGGGCGTTGGCAAAGCGCAGCGCCATCAGGTTCTGCACCGTCTCCTTGCCGAGATAATGGTCGATACGGAAGATCTGGTGTTCCTGGAACACCTTGCCGATGGTCTCGTTCAGCGCCTTGGCCGACTGCCCGTCCTTGCCGATCGGCTTTTCGATGACGACGCGGGTGTTGGCATTGACGAGGCCAGCCTTGCCGATCCCGGCGCAGATGGTGCCGAAGATATCCGGCGACACCGCGAGATAGAAGGCGCGGACCACATCCGGGCGCTCGTTCAGGATCTTGCCCAGTTCCGCCCAGCCGGCGTCGGCGGCCACATCGATGGCGACATACGTCAGGCGGCCAAGGAAGCGGGTGAGCGCGGCATCGTCGAGATCCTTGATGTGCTCGCGCAGGGCTTCTTCCGCCCAGGTGCGGTATTCACCGGAGGAAAATTCGCGCCGCGATGTGACCAGAATGCGGGCCGCATCTGGAATCTGGCCGTCGAGATCGCGGAAATAGAGGGCCGGGAGCAGCTTGCGGTGCGCGAGGTCACCGGTGCCGCCGAATACGACCAGATCGAAATCATCCACTGCGATCACGCGAACGGCCATGCTCCTCGTCTCCCTTTTGGAGTGCGGCCCCAACGGCCGTCTGATTTATTTCGATGAGTTAAATAAAGGAAAATGGGTTGGGCCGCAATGCTAACACGCATTCTCCGGAACGTCTCCGCCCGTTTCGGTCTTTTTGTGGGGCGGAGACGAAAGCCTTTTCAAATCAGGCGGCTAGGCCGACGGGAGGTTCCATGGCGCCGGTCATGATCGCCACCGCATCCGACATGGAAAAATCGGCGGGCTTGATGATCGCAGCGCGTTTTCCGAGCCGGTGGATATGGATCCGGTCCGCCACTTCAAACACATGCGGCATGTTGTGGCTGATCAGAATGATCGGCAGTCCGCGCGAGTTCACGTCCTTGATGAGATCCAGCACGCGGCGGCTTTCCTTCACGCCGAGGGCGGCTGTCGGCTCGTCCATGATGATCACCTTGGAGCCGAAGGCCGCGGCGCGGGCCACCGCGACACCCTGGCGCTGGCCGCCCGAAAGCGTCTCCACCGCCTGGTTGATGTTCTGGATGGTCATCAGGCCGAGTTCCGCCAGCTTCTTGCGGGCGAAGTCTTCCATGGCCTTGCGGTCGAGGGTGCGGAACAGCTTGCCCATGAGGCCAGGTTTGCGGATCTCCCGGCCCATGAACATGTTGTCGGTGATGGACAGGGCAGGGGACATGGCGAGCGTCTGGTAGACAGTCTCGATCCCGGCCATGCGCGCATCATTGGGGGAGGTGAAGCGGATTTCCTCCCCATCCAGATAGATGCTGCCGCTGTCCGGCGTCACGGCGCCGGACAGTGCCTTGATGAGGGTGGACTTGCCCGCGCCATTGTCGCCGATGACGGCGAGGATCTCGCCCGGCATCAGGTCGAAGTCGCAATGATCCATGGCGGTGACGCGGCCATAGCGTTTGACGAGGCCACGGGCCTTCAGAATTGCTTCGGTCATGCCGTTACCTTTCTGATCCACTGGTCGATGGTGACGGCGGCGATGATCAGCACGCCGATGAGAAGATAGGTCCACTGCGGATCGGCACCGGACATGCGCAGGCCCAGTTCGAACACGCCGACGATCAGCGCGCCGAAGAAGGCACCGACGATGGAGCCGCGCCCGCCGAAGAGCGAGATGCCGCCGATCACCACTGCCGTAATTGCCTGGATGTTGCCGATGACGCCGGTGGTGGCCGAGGGCGAGACGGAGCCGAACCGGCCGATCATGACCCAGGCGGCCAGGCCGCAGATGAAGCCGACGAGCATGTAGACCGACATGAGCGTGCGGTGCACGTTGACGCCCGCAAGCTTCGCCGCCTCCGGATCATCGCCGACCGCATAGACATGCCGTCCCCAGGCGGTGCTTCGCAGCGCATAGGCAAGCACTGCCACGACGAGGATCATCAGGAAGACGCCGTAAGTGAAACTGGCGCCGCCGAATTTCACCGTTGTGCCAAGGAACTGCAGGAAGGGCGCCTGGGTTTCGATGTCCTGCGCACGGATGGTTTCATTGGCAGAGTAAAGATAATTGGCAGCCAGAACGATCTGCCACATGCCGAGCGTGACGATGAAGGGCGGCAGCTTGACGCGCGAGACCAGCCAGCCGTTGACGGCGCCGATCATCGTGCCGCAGGCAAGGCCGATCATCACCGAAATGGCGGGCGGAATGCCATAGCGGAAGGTGAACTGGCCCATGATGACGGACGTCAGCACCGCGATGGCGCCGACGCTGAGGTCGATGCCGGCGGTGAGAATGATCAGGCTCTGGGCCGCCGCCAGCACGCCGACGATCTGCACCTGCTGCAGGATCAGCGTCATGGCGAAGGGCGAAAAGAACCTCTCTCCGAGATAGGCACCGAACAACAGGATGGCTGCGAGGAGAACGAGCAGCGGAACGAGCGCCGTGTTCGTGTGCAGCGCATGGTGAAACTGCTGCAGGACGCCTTTCTTCGGATCCTGAAACTCGGCGAAATTCTCTTCCCGGCGCGTTTTTACCGCATCCTCGAAGTTGTCGGTCTTGCTCACGGCCAAGCCTCCTCCCGCTGTGAGAGAGACACCGGGCGCCGCGGGGCGCCCGGATCTTCTCCGGCATGTTTTCTGGTTCTTGTGACGTCAGGGATCAGGCGGGCCTGCCGCCCGATCCGCATGCGCGGGGTCTCAGCCCCAGCAGAGCTTCTTGCCTTCCTCGACGGAGATGGACTCGACGCCATCCACCGGCTGGCCGGTGACGAGCGACACGCCCGTGTCGAAGAAGTCCTTGCCATCGGAGGCCTGCGGCTTGGTGCCGTCCTTGGCCCAGGCGGCAATCGCCTCGATGCCCTTGGCGGCCATCAGCAGCGGGTACTGCTGGGAGGTGGCGCCGATGACACCGGCTTCCACATTGGCAACGCCCGGGCAGCCGCCATCGACGGAAACGATCAGCACGTCCTTCTCGCGGCCGATGGACTTCAGGGCCTCATAGGCGCCAGCGGCTGCCGGCTCGTTGATGGTGTAGACCACATTGACCGAGGGGTCCTTGGCGAGCAGGCTTTCCATGGCCTTGCGGCCGCCTTCCTCGTTGCCCTGGGTCACGTCATTGCCGACGATGCGCGGATCGGTTTCATCGCCCCACTTGTTCGGGTCGCCCAGATCAATGCCGAAGCCCTTGAGGAAGCCCTGGTTGCGCAGCACGTCCACGGTCGGCTGGGACACATCGAGGTCCAGCATGGCGATCTTCGCGTCTGCCGCCTTGTCGCCCAGGGTCTTGACGGCCCACTGGCCGATCAGCTCACCGGCCAGGAAGTTGTCGGTGGCGAAGGTCATGTCGGCGGAATCGATCGGGTTGAGCGGGGTGTCCAGTGCGATGACGAGAATGCCGGCATCGCGGGCCTGCTTGACGGCCGGAACGATGGCGGAGGTGTCGGAGGCCGTCAGCAGGATGCCCTTGGCGCCGTTGGCGATACAGGTTTCGATGGCTGCGACCTGGGTGTCGTTGTCGCCGTCCACCTTGCCGGCATAGGCATTCAGCTGGATGCCCAGTTCCTTGGCTTTTGCGGCAGCACCCTCGCGCATCTTCACGAAGAAGGGGTTGGTGTCCGTCTTGGTGATGAGGCAGGCGTTGACCGTGTCGGCCTGTGCCGGGGCAACGGCGCCCATGGCTGCGAGTACGGAACCTGCGAGAAGCATCTTGCGGATCATTGTCGTCATCCTCCCTGGCCGTTTGTCTCCTCCCGTTCTGGCCCCGGCCGGTTCAGGCCAGAACGGCTGCCCCTCAAGCTGTCGAGGGGGCTTCCAGACGGAGGGCTCCCACCCCCGCCGATCCCTTCAGGCCGCCGGTCAGGATTTCTGCCCGCGGCGAGAAATTGAAGAACATGGGCAGGCTGGCAGCGCCGAGCGCGCCTGCGTCCTGCCCGAAGCTGCCGTGTTCCACACGCGGCGCTGTCCGTGCCTCGGGAGCCTCGTCAACGAGCGCCCGGTGCAGTTTCCCGATCAGACGGCTCAGCATGCCGCTGTCGATGTCGCAGTCGATCACGATCAGCGGCATGTCGAGCAGGGCGTGGCTGGCGCGGACCGAAGGCAGTAGCGCATCCACGCAATCCTCCAGCCATTCCCCCACTTCGGGCCGCCCGGCGATGACCGCCTGTTCCAATTCGGCGCGTGACGGGCGCAGGCCGGAGCCTTGCGTCAGGTGCCGTGCCAGCGCGCCGAGCGAGGCGCGGGTCAGAAGGATGTCCCAGCTGCCTTTCGGGCGCGGGGCGCCGGCCAGCTTGCTTGGCGTCACCGGCATCACAGCCACGTCGGCCGCATTGCCCGTGACGCCGCGCACCACATCGCCATTCATGATCAGCCCGCCGCCGATGGCCGGGCCGATGAACAGGTAGAGGAAATTGTCTTCCTGGCGGCCAAGCCCGTAGAACAGCTCGGCGACTGCCGCTGCCGTGCCGTCATTCTCGGCGAAAACCGGAAGACCGGTGGCCGCCTCAAGGCTTGCAGCGAAGTCCACCTCGTCCCACGGCTTGAAGTTCTCTGCAGGAAGACCAAGCTGCTGCAACCACGCGCCCAGATTGAACGGCTGGGCAAGGCCGATACCGGTCAGGCGGCGGCGCTCGGCCGGGGACAGAAGGTCCTGCAGCCTCTCGATGTCCTGCCGGATCATGTCCACCGCAACGGAGGGAAGCGGCAGGATCATGTCGTGGTAGCTGCGCCCGATGATGCGGCCGGCGAAATCAACCAGCACGGTCTCGATCCCGGCGCGGCCGAGGCGGACGCCGAAGCCGAAGGCGCCGCGTGTGGCAAGGCGCAGGATCGTGGCCGGCTGGCCGCGTCCGCCATCGTGCCGCTTGCCGACTTCCTCGATCAGGCCGTCCTGGGCCAGTTCCTGGATGATGGCGCCAATCGCCGCATTGGTCAGGTTGGCTGCGCGGGCGAGCTCTGCTTTGGAGGCTTCCCCGGCGCGGCGCAGGATCTGCAGCACGATACGTTCGTTGTAACGGCGCAGTTGCGCCGAATTGCTGCCTCTCCCGCTTGTGACGTTTCCTGCCATTCAGCGTCCTCCCTGGTGGCCGATATGAAGCCGCGCCAGCACCGAATAATTTTTGTTGATTTAATTATTTGATGCTTAAGGCGTGCAGTCAACCATTTTCGTTGCTGCACTGCGTCAAACTGCAGCTTCTGGGATATTAGATTCCCTTACACGTTTTGAGGAGACGGCAATTTCAACTAGGGGTAATGTGCTGAAGCAATCTTCCCCGGGTGCCGGAAATGCCATCCGAAATGTGAAATCCGAAATCGCGTTCAGGTAAGGTTGAAGGCCGCCTCTCCAGACATTTCAGAAAAAAAGTCGCAGGTGCCGTTACGTCGCAGGTTGACGTAAACGGAAGGAACGTCAAATCTGTAGGAGGACGCCCCAGGCAGGGGTATCAACCTGGAATGCCGCAGGCAGGGAGGTTGCGCTGGTGAGCGCAAGCCGGGAGTTGGGCTCCCGGGCCGGGGTTTTCCAGGTGGCGCAGAATCTCGATTGGAGACCGCCATGGCGAAAGTGGAGGAATGGGTCGCGGCTTTCAGGCCCCGCCCGCTGCATGAATATCTGGAGGAAACCGTCGCAGCCTATGGCAGGAGCCCGGCTGTCGACTTTCTCGGCAAGACCTGGACCTATGGTGAGCTCGGTGCCCTGGTGAACCGCGTTGCCGCAGGCCTGCAGGCACTGGGGGTCACCAAAGGCACGAAGGTTGGCCTGTGCCTGCCCAACACGCCTTACTACACAGTCTTCTACTTCGCGCTGATGAAGGCCGGGGCAACGGTCGTCAATTTCAACCCGCTTTATGTGGAGCGCGAGATCGCCTTTCAGGCGCGGGATGCGGAAGTGCGCATCATGGTCACGCTCGACCTCAAGGTCATCTATGACAAGGTCGAGGCGGTGCGCAAGGATGGCATCCTGGACAGGCTCATCGTTTGCCCGATGGCCGATATCCTGCCTGCAGTGAAGCGGGCGCTGTTCACCCTGTTCAAGGGCAAGGACCGGGCCGCCTGGAAGGCTGACGGTGGCCATGTGCCCTATGCGGCCCTGCTGAACCGTGGCGCCAGCCCGGTGCCCGTGGCCATTGATCCGGTCGAGGACGTTGCGGTGCTGCAATATACCGGCGGCACCACCGGCGTGCCGAAGGGCGCCATGCTGACGCACGCGAATCTGTCCGCCAACATCGAGCAGATGAAGGACATTTTCCATGCGGCGGAGAAGGGCAAGGAGCGGATGCTCTGCGTCATTCCCTTCTTCCACGTCTTTGCCATGACGGTGGCGCAGAACCTTGCCGTCGTGCTGGCCGCGCAGATGGTTCTGATGCCGCGCTTCGACATGAAACTGCTGCTCGACACCATCAAGCGCACGCGCCCGACACTGTTCCCCGGCGTGCCGACCATCTACACGGCGATCAACAACTCGCCGCTGACGCCTTCCTATGATCTGACCAGCGTGAAGCTGTGCATCTCCGGCGGCGCGCCGCTGCCGGTCGAAGTGAAGGAGAAGTTCGAGACGATCACCGGCTGTATCCTCGTGGAAGGCTACGGCCTGACGGAAACCTCGCCGGTTGCTTCGGTCAATCCGCTGGATGAGCGCCGCCGTGCCGGATCCATCGGCCAGCTGGCACCGGGCACGGAGGCGGAGTTCCGCGCTCTGGACGACCCGAGCCGCACCGTGCCTCTGGGGGAAAAGGGCGAGCTGGTGATCAAGGGGCCGCAGGTGATGAAGGGCTACTGGAAGCGGCCCGAGGAGACTGCGCGCACCATCGAGAACGGTTTCCTGCACACCGGCGACGTGGGCTATGCGGATAAGGACGGCTTCATCTATCTGGTGGACCGGATCAAGGACCTCATCCTCTGCTCGGGCTACAACGTCTATCCGCGCGTGATCGAGGAAGCGCTGTATCAGCACGCCGGTGTTGAAGAGGCCATCGTGATCGCGGTTCCCGATGAGTACCGGGGGCAGGCGCCCAAGGCCTTCGTCAAGCTGCGGGCCGGTGCCACGGTCACGCAGGAGGAAATGCGTGCTTTCCTCAAGGACCACCTCTCTGCCATTGAGCTGCCGCGCGAGATCGAGTTCCGCGATGCGCTGCCAAAGACCATGGTGGGCAAGCTGTCCAAGAAGGAACTGGTCGAGGAAGAAGCTGCCAAGCGCGCGGCTGCAGCGGCAAGCAAGCCTGCGGCCTGAAGCCTGCGCCTCTCTCTGCAGGGCCTGCCGGATGCCACCGGCAGGCCCTCGTCATTCCTGCGGATATGAGGATCGGATGCCCTGCCTCGAATTCGGGGTTGACGTTTCACGGTCCGGCACAACATTCTTGTCTGACAAGACAAGCTTCGCAGCCCCTTCAGGCCAATCCCCACGCGCCGCATGGCTGCATCAGCCCATAACAATCGAGGCCGTTTCCAGATGAACCAGATGACGCCGAAGAAATTCGGGATCGGTGCCCCGGTCCGCCGCAAGGAAGATCCTGCCCTGATCACCGGCACAGGCCGCTACACGGATGACTTTGCCCCCGAGGGCACGCTGCATGCCTATGTGCTGCGCTCCGCCATGGCGCATGCCCGGATTTCCGTCTCCGGTCTCGATGAGGCCCGCGCCCATCCGGGCGTGGCGATGGTGCTGACCGGGGCTGACCTGGGCGGCATGAAGCCGATGCCGGTGAAGGCGGTGATGAAGCAGCTGGACGGCACCATGCACTGGTGCCCCGTGCGGCCCGTGCTCTGCACCGATACCGTCCGCCACGTGGGCGATGCCATTGCCTTCGTCGTCGCTGACAGCGTCAATGCGGCCAAGTCGGCGGCGGAACTGATCGAGGTGGATTATGAGCCGCTCGATGTGATCGTCGATATCGAGGAGGCGGCTCAGGACGGGGCAACGCTTGTCTGGCCGGAGCATGGCACCAACAAGGCGTTCCGCCTCGGCCATGGCGATGAGGCGAAGACGGAAGAAGCCTTCCGCAACGCCTCGCATGTCACCTCTATCCGTCTCGTCAACAACCGGCTCGTGGCCAACTACATGGAGCCGCGCGCCTGCCTTGCCGAATATGATGCGGATACTGGCCGCTATACGCTGACGGCGGGCACGCAGGGCGGCCATGGCCAGCGGGACGTCATCGCCAAGGACATCCTCGGCATCGATCCGGCACGGCTGCGCATCATCACCCCGGAAGTGGGCGGCGGCTTCGGCACCAAGATGTTCGTCTACCGGGAATATCCGCTCTGCCTGTTTGCGGCGGAGAAGCTGCGCCGTCCGGTGAAATGGACCGGCGAACGCATGGACCACTTCGTCACCGACGCGCACGGCCGCGACAACATCACCACCGCCGACCTGGCGCTGGATGCCGATGGCCGCATCCTTGGCCTGCGCATCCAGGTACTGGCGGCCATGGGTGCCTATCTGCACCAGTATGGCCCGTTCATCCCCTTCGTCGGCACGTCCATGTCCACGGGGCTCTATGATATTCCGGCGCTTTTCGTCACGGCGACCGGCGTCTACACCCACACGGTGCCGACCGATGCCTACCGCGGTGCGGGCCGTCCGGAAGCGGCCTATCTGATCGAACGGCTGATCGAGAAGGCAGGACTTGAGACCGGCCTTGGCACGGCGGAAATCCGCCGCCGCAATTTCGTGCCTTCCAGCGCGCTGCCCTATACCACGGCGACGGGCCGCATGTATGACACCGGCGACTTCGCCGGGCACATGGACAAGGCGCTTGAGGTGTCGGACTGGAGCGGTTTTGCCGCCCGCCAGGCAGAGAGCGCGGCGCAGGGCAAGTACCGTGGCATCGGTCTTTGCAGCTACATCGAGGCCTGCGCCTTCCCCGGCGGGGAAGAGGCGACGGTGGAACTGAACGGCAATGGCACGGTGACGCTGCTGATCGGCACCCAGACCAACGGTCAGGGCCATGCCACCGCCTATTCGCAGGTGATCGCCGAACAGCTGGGGCTTGATATCGGCCAGATCGAGGTGATCCAGGGCGATACCGACCGGGTGCGTCAGGGCGGCGGCACGGGCGGCTCCCGCTCCATTCCGCTCGGCCTGCCGTCGGTGCTGGAAGCCTCGAAGAGCCTTGTCCGCAAGATCAAGGAAAAGGCCGCCGATCAGCTGGAAACCGGCATTGATGATCTGGAACTGGTGGACGGAGAGGTCCGTGTCGTCGGCACCGACCGTTCCGTTTCGCTGGCTGCGGTTGCCGCTGCAGCGGGTGAAAAGCTCGCCGGTCAGGAAGAGGTGAAGCAGGCCGAAGCCACCTATCCCAACGGCACGCATGTCTGCGAGCTGGAAGTGGACCCGGAGACGGGCGATGTCGAGCTGCTGAATTACACCATCGTTGATGACTTCGGCGTCACGGTGAACCCGGTTCTGCTCGCCGGGCAGGTCATCGGCGGCACGGTGCAGGCGATCAGTCAGGCTCTGTGCGAGGAAACGGTGTTCGATGCTGACGGTCAGCTGCTGACGGCCTCGCTGCTCGACTACCGCCTGATCCGGGCATCGGACCTGCCGGATATCCATTTCGAGACGAAGAACGTGCCGTCCACCACCAACGCGCTTGGCATCAAGGGCGCTGGCGAGGCGGGCACCATCGGCGGCTGCGCGGCTGTGATGAATGCCCTGCAGATGGCGCTGCGCGATGGGGCAGGGGTGGAGCATATCGACATGCCCGCCACCCCGCACCGGGTCTGGCAGGCCATTCAGGCCGCCCGCGTCTGACAACGCAATGCGAAACCGGGCAGCGCAGGTGACTGCGCTGTCCCCTCATTTGGACCATCGCCGGTTGCCTCTTCCGCCCGGCAGCGTAAAATTCTGTAAGCTGCGGCAATATGGTCTGGAATTTCGAGACCGGTTTGCTACCCTTGTATACAGTAGCATGCATGGTGCGCACGGCGAAGTTGCCACGGCACCCGCAGATTTGAGATGAGGCTTGGGACCGGCGCCCCGTCTCTTCATGCCCGCCCCGGCGCCGGACCTTTGGACGATCACATGGCCATGAGGGATTCGAACGCTCCTGACGAGGGCGAGGCGGAAAGCCGCGTATTGGCTTCCGGTGAGGGTGCTTCCGTTCCGCCGCAAGCCGCAGTGCTGACGTCACAAAGGCCCGTCCTGGGCATTGCGCTGAAGCTGTGCTCCACCTTCACCTTCGCCAGCATGGCGGTGGCCCTGAAGATCACCACAGAAAGCGTGCCGATCGGCGAGATCGTCTTTGCCCGCAACTTCTTCGGTTTGTTTCCGGTGCTGCTGCTCGTGGCGCTGCGCGGTGAGCTGACCGGCTCTCTTCATACCCGCCAGCCGCTTGGCCATGTGGGGCGTGCCATGGCGGGCATTGCGGCCATGCTGTTTGCCTTCACCTCGCTGAAATATCTGCCCATCGCCGACTCGACCGCCATCGGCTTTGCCGCGCCGCTGTTCACGGTGGTTCTGGCCTTCTTCTTCCTTGGCGAGACGGTGCGCATCTACCGCTGGACGGCGGTCATCATCGGGTTCCTCGGCATTGTCGTCATCCTGTCCCCGCATATGGGCGGCACGGAAATGAGCGGCGATGCCTGGTTCGGCGCGGCAGCTGCGGCCGCTGGCGCCTTCTGCACGGCCATGGCGATGATCTTCGTGCGCAAGCTCTGCGAGACCGAGCGCACCAGCACCATTGTCATCTGGTTTTCCGGCTGTGCCTCGCTGATCTCGCTGCTGACCATCCCGTTTGGCTGGATCTTCCCCGATTTCGCCTGGGTCATCCCGGATGCGAAAACGGCAGCCTTGCTCGTCTTCGTCGGGCTTGCGGGCGGCGTCGGCCAGATCGTCATGACCGAGAGCTACCGCTATGCGGATGCCTCCACCATCGCGCCCTTCGACTATGCCAACCTGCTGTGGGCGGTGCTGCTCAGCTGGGCGATCTTTGGCGACATTCCGGTGTGGCAGGTGGTGGCCGGTGCGCTGATCGTGGTCGCGGCGGGCCTCTTCGTCATCTACCGCGAACGGGCGCTGGGCAAGGACGACAGCCGGGCGCGCAAGGCCTCCTCGCCGCTGCGGCCCTGACCCTCAGTCTGCGCCCCGCTCATACGGCCTGCCGGATTTACATGTCTTGCAGGAAGACGCCACGGACGTTGCTTTGATGCTGGAAAAGTAAGCAGTTTCAGAGTTTTGTATCTCCGGATGAGGCCTCTCATTTCCCCTCCCCCTTGAGGGGAGGGGGTAGGGGTGGGGGTCTTCACGCAGGAGCGCTGCTTGACTGGCTCTCGTCTCTGCACAGAGAGATTTCAATAAAAATACCCCGTGTTTTCAGCCTGTTACCCCCACCCCCTCAAGGGGGAGGGGGACAGATAGGCCGTGCCGGGTAAACAACGGCTGCAACTTTGTGCGAGCCCCCTCAGAATGCCTTGAAGGTGATGATGGTGCGGGTGTCGCGGATGCCTTCGAGGCAATGCAGCTTCTCGTTGACGAAGTGGCCGATGTCCTCGCCATCCTCGATATAGACCTTCACCAGCAGGTCATAGTCGCCGCTCGTGGAGTAGATTTCCGAAGCGATCTCGGCATCCGCAATGGCATTGGCGACCTTGTAGGTCTCGCCGAGGTGGCATTTGATCATGATGAAGAAGGGCTTCATGGCGTGCTCCTGAGGGCTGTCCTGTCAAAGGACATGGCCGATCCGCCGCCGCCAGTCAATCGCTGCGCTCGCTTGCCGCCGGCAGAGCATGCTTGCCAAGCCGGACCGGGCTTGGTAGCTCTTTGCCGTCTCATGGGGGTGCCCGCCGGATGCGCCGGGCTGAGAGGCGATGGTGCCAACTCCTTGAACCTGATCCGGCTTGTACCGGCGGAGGGATTTGGGATGATGAGCGGTCAAACGGCACGCGGCGCAGCGGATGCTGCTGCCAGGTCTCACATCACTGCAGATCAGCTGGCTTTGCGCACGGCGGAGGTGCTGGAGAAGATCCGCGCGTCCGCGCCCCGTGTGCATTGCCTCACCAATGCCGTCGCGCAGGCCTTCACCGCCAATGTGCTGCTGGCGCTGGGCGCCATTCCGTCCATGACGATTTCGCCGGAAGAAGTGCCCTTCTTCACGGCTTCTGCGCAGGCGCTGCTGGTCAACCTCGGCACGCTGGACGAAGCGCGCAAGGAAGCCGCAAACCGCGCCATCAGCATTGCAGCTGGCGAGGGCAAGCCCTGGGTGCTGGATCCCGTCTTTGCCGACCGTTCGCCGCCGCGCCTGAGTGAGGCCCGGCGCCTGCTGGCTCTGAAGCCGTCCTTGCTGAAGATCAACGCCGGGGAGCTTGCAGCTCTTGGCGGCGGGGCGTCCGTTCTGGAACTTTCCCGCCAGCTGGGGCTTCCCGTTGCAATGACGGGTGCTGTGGATGACATCAGCAGCGGCACGCAAGGCCTGCGCCTTGCCAATGGCCATCCGCTGATGGGCAAGGTGACGGCGACCGGATGTGCTGCCGGGGCGGTGGCGGCTGCTGCGCTTGCCGTGGAGTCGGATCCGGTGATGGCTGCGGCTGCGGCGCTGTCCATCATGGCGATTGCCGGAGAAATGGCTGCCGTGACAGCCACCGGGCCGGGCAGTTTCGTCCCGGCATTCCTTGATGCCCTTTACGGGCTTGATGCGCCGCAGATTGGCGCGCACCTGCGGCTCGCCTGAGCTGCTGCCAGCCTGATTTCAGGAGGAACCATGACTGCCATTGCCCTGACCATCGCAGGCTCGGATTCCGGCGGCGGAGCCGGTATCCAGGCCGATCTCAAGACCTTCTCGGCGCTCGGTGTCTATGGCGCCAGCGTGCTGAGCGCACTGACGGCACAGAACACGCTCGGCGTCAGCGCCATTCATGACATTCCCCCTGCCTTCGTGCGGGCGCAGATGGATGCGGTGCTGTCCGATCTCAAGGTCAATGCCATCAAGATCGGCATGCTGTCGCGTCCGGACGTGATCCGTGCCGTGGCCGAAGGTCTGGATGCGCATGAAGCCTCCAATGTGGTGCTTGATCCGGTGATGGTCGCAGCCTCCGGCGACCCGCTGCTGGTGCCGGAAGCGGTCTCCGTGCTGATTGCGGAACTGCTGCCGCGCGCGCAGCTGATCACGCCGAACCTGCCGGAAGCTGCCCGCATGCTGAATACCGAGATCGCACAGGGCCGGGAGGGCATGCGCGCTCAGGCGCAGGCGCTGCTGGATCTGGGCGCCAGGGCCGTGCTGCTGAAGGGCGGCCACGGGGAGGGGCCGGAGAGCGAGGATCTGCTGCTGACCCGCGACGGGCGCGAACAGTGGTTCACCGCCCCCCGCCACGCCACGCGCAACAGCCACGGCACGGGCTGCACCCTGTCGTCCGCCATTGCAGCGGGTCTTGCCAAGGGGCTTTCGCTGCCGGATGCGGTTGCCGGGGCCAAACTCTATGTTACCCATGCGATACGTGCGGCCGATGACCTGCATGTCGGAGAAGGCCATGGACCCGTGCATCATTTCCACGCGCTCTGGGAGACAAGCCATGTCAACTGAGACCAGCCCGTCCGCCTCGCGCCGTCATGCCCTCAAGCTGGGCGCGGCCAGTGCCGCTTCTCTGCTGGCCGCGCCTGCGCTTGCCAGCACGGGCGCTGCGGTGATCGAGTGGAAGATGGTGACCTCCTGGCAGAAGAACCTGCCGGGGCCGGGCACGACCGCCCAGACGATCTGCGACCGGATCGAGAAAATGTCGGGCGGGCGCATGCGCGTGCGGCTCTTTGCGGCCGGCGAACTGGTGCCGCCGCTCGGTGTGTTCGATGCCGTGTCAGCCGGTACGGCACAGGTGGCGCACACGGCCTCCTTCTTCTGGCAGGGCAAGATGCCGGCCGCCGTCTGGTTTACGGCGATTCCCTTCGGTCTTCTGCCGCTCGAGCACATCACCTGGATCGAGCAGGGTGGCGGGCAGGCGCTGTGGGACGAGCTTTACGCCCCCTTCGGCATCAAGCCGGTGATGGCGGGCAACACCGGCGTGCAGATGGGCGGCTGGTTCCGCAAGGAAATCAATACGCTCGATGATCTTGCCGGCCTGAAGATCCGCATGCCCGGATTGGGCGGCGAGGTCATGCGCCGTCTGGGGGCAACGCCGGTCGCTCTGCCGCCGGGGGAAATCTTCCCGGCGCTGCAATCCGGCCTCATCGACGCAACCGAGTTTCTGGGGCCGTGGAGCGATCAGGCCATGGGCTTCCAGAAGGTGGCCAAGTTCTACTACGCCCCCGGCTTCCATGAGCCGAACGGCACTGGCGAGGCGCTGTTCAACAGGAATGCACTGGAAGGGCTCCCGGAAGATCTCAGAACCATCGTTCTGGAGGCCTGCAAGGCCGAGAACGGGCGCTCGCTGGCCGAAAGCGAATGGATGAATGCGGGCAGCCTTGAGAGCCTGCAGAAGGACGACGGGGTGCTGCTGCGCTTCTATCCCGAAGACGTGCTGGATGCGCTGCGCCGCGAAACAGAGCTGGTGCTGGGAGAGCTTGCGGCCAAGGACGAGCTTACAGCGCGCATCCACGCCAGCTACAGCAAGGCGCTGGCGCGGCTGGCGCCCTGGAGCCGGGTCTCCGTACAGCGGTTCCTTGCCGCGCGCGACGCTGACAAGGCCTGACAGGCTCCAGGCAGGCCCCGACTCACTGGAAGTGACTCACTGGAAGTGACTCACTGGAAGTGACTCACCGGGAGTGACTACCGGTTTAGGCCCGGGGTTTGCGCGTCTTGAGCATTTTCAGGGAGTGCGCCAGCCTCTCTGGGATCTGGTGTGAGCCATGCGGCATCTGCAACCTGCCGTCTAGCAGCTCAAATTGTTGCTATCCTGCAACATGGCATTGGAAAACGAAACGGCGTGAAATCATTGAAAATCTGACTAAAAAATGTGCAACTGAAATGCAGGCGGGGTTTGAAGCGCTCAATCCTGCTGAATATGACATATTTCCGTCATTCAGGGCTGAGCTTCCCAAAGGGAATGCAGGCTGGTTTTCCGGATTGATGCAATGCAGCATAAATCCCAAGTTCTCGGCCATGCATTCTTTTGCAATTGATCTATCCTGAATTTTGCCTGACCGTTGATCCTGAGGAACAAAGCTTGGCAGGGCTTTGAGAATGCTTGGGAGGGTTTGAGCAACATGGTTCGTATCAGCAAGACGCTGGCTCTGTGCACCACCGCCATCGGGATGATCTCTGTTGCGGGGCAGGCTTATGCAGGCGGTTTTGCGCTGCGTGAGCAGAGCGCTTATTATCAAGGTATGTCCTTCGCCGGTAACGCGACGACCGGTCCGTCGATCTCGTCGATGTTCTGGAACCCGGCGGCGATCACAGGTGCAGGCTTGGGCATCACCACCGAGTCCCATCACGCGCTGATTGCGCCCAAGGCCAATATCAATCTTGATTCGACCTCCACGTTGCGCGCCTATGGCAACGGCGGCGATATTGCGTCCGATGCCTGGATCGGCTCCAGCTACACGGCATACAACGTCAACGATCAGGTATTCTTTGGTCTTGCCGTGAATGCGCCCTTCGGTCTGTCCACCAAGCCGGATGGCGGCGTGCCTTGGGCTGGCCAGACCTACAATGCGGGCTCGAAGGCGTTCTCGATCAACGCCAACCCGATGGTCGGCTATAAGGTGAATGACCAGCTGGCTTTTGGCGCGGGTGTGCAGGTGCAGTATTTCAGCGTGCGGCTGAGAACAGGTACGAATGCTTCCACCACGCCGCCCGTCACGACGCTTGAAGGCGACAACATCGGCGTGGGTGTTACCGCAGGCGTGATCTACAAGCCCTTTGCCGGTACCGAGTTCGGTCTCGGCTACCGTTCGGGTGTGGCTCACGATCTTGACGGGACGATCACGTCGGCCGCTGCAGTTCCGATCTATGCCTCGCTGATTACGCCCGAAACCGTCACCTTGTCTGCCAAGCAGCGCATCACCGACA
Source organism: Pannonibacter sp. CBAS1226 (assembly GCF_055685825.1). Taxonomy (NCBI): domain Bacteria; kingdom Pseudomonadati; phylum Pseudomonadota; class Alphaproteobacteria; order Hyphomicrobiales; family Stappiaceae; genus Pannonibacter; species Pannonibacter sp. CBAS1226. Next base: position 492,786 of record NZ_JBVOUO010000003.1, read on the forward strand.
GCTTCCGCGTGCTTGGCACCGTGGAGTGGGCCAACTGGAGCCGGTTGAAGTCGCCCAAGGTCACGCTTCAGGCCAATGGCGCCACGCTGACCACGCTGAAGTTCAACTACAACGACGGCTGGTTCGCGGCTCTGGGTGCGGAATATGATGTCAACGAGCACCTGACTGTTCGGGCAGGTGCGGCCTATGAATGGTCGCCCATTGACGACAAGATCCGCTCCGCCCGCCTGCCGGACAGTGACCGGATCTGGCTGAGCGCGGGTGCCAGCTACAAGGTGCTGGACAATCTGGCCTTCGACCTGGGCTACACCCACATCATCGGCCGCGATGCGAATATTCGTATCGCGCCGGGGCACCAGGACTACAGCGCGGCTGCGCCCATCGTGTTCGCCGGCAAGGCGGATGCCTCGGTCAACATCGTCAGCGCTGCCATGCGCTACCGCTTCTGACCGCCTATCCAGCGGTATCAAAGACGGCCGGTACCTGCGGGTGCCGGCCGTTTGCATTTCCGGGACAAACGTCCGTTCCGGTCATTCATTGAACTGTCGCATTTTTCCGTAAATGTCTTTTGTTCAATAATAAATTTCGCCAGAAAACTGGGCGTCTGCTTGTGAAAAACTTTGCTGTCATAATCCTGATACCTGAATCGCGTCTAAGGGGGCAAAAGGTAATCGGGAGCGCCAGACATGACAGCTCTGCAGGAGGGCCAGCATTACCGGGCCCTGTTCATTTCGGATGTTCATCTTGGGACGCGCGGATGCCAGGCAGATCTTCTGCTCGACTTCCTGAAGTACAATGACGCCGAGACCGTGTATCTGGTCGGCGATATTGTCGACGGCTGGCGGCTGAAGCGCAGCTGGTACTGGCCGCAGGCGCATAATGACGTGATCCAGAAGATCCTGCGCAAGGCCCGCAAGGGTGCGCGCATCTTCTATATTCCCGGCAATCATGACGAATTCCTGCGGGACTTCCTCGGGACCCATTTCGGCGGCGTCGAGGTGGCGGACAGTGTCGTGCATACGGCAGCCGACGGGCGCGAGTATCTGGTCATCCACGGCGACCAGTTCGACGTGGTCATCCGTCATGCCAAGTGGCTCGCCTTCTTCGGCGACAAGGCCTATGTGACGGCGCTGGCGCTCAATACCGGCTTCAATCTTGTGCGCCGCCGTCTCGGCCTCACTTACTGGTCACTCTCGGCCTGGGCAAAGCTGAAGGTGAAAAATGCCGTGAACTTCATCGGCCGCTTCGAGGACGCCCTGTCCGATGAAGCCCGCCGCAAGGGCGTTCACGGGGTCATCTGCGGCCACATTCACCATGCCGCCAGTCATGATATCGACGGCATCCACTACATCAACACCGGTGACTGGGTCGAAAGCTGCACGGCGGTTGCCGAGCATCACGACGGAACGTTCGAGGTTATCAGATGGGTGCAGCGTCCGGCCGAACAGCAGGCGGAACAGGGGATGGGGGAGCGCTCCGTCGCGGCATGACATCTATTCTCATCGTCACAGACGCCTGGCATCCGCAGATCAATGGTGTGGTCCGTTCTCTGGAATTGACCGCGAACCAGTTGCTGCGCATGGGTCTGCGCGTTGAGTTTCTGACGCCGCAGCTCTTCCGCACCCTGCCGTGCCCCACCTATCCGGAAATCCGTCTGTCGCTGACCACCCGCGCACGCGTGGCAGCGATCATGGACCGGTTCGCCTGTGACCATCTGCACATTGCCACCGAAGGCCCGCTGGGTCTGATGGCCCGCTCTGTCGCGCTGAAGCAGGGCAAGGTCTTCACGACGAGCTATCACACGCGCTTTCCGGAATATCTGGCGGCGCGCCTGCCGGTGCCGGTGTCTGTCACCTACAGGTGGCTGCGGCGCTTCCACAATGCCGGCCAGGGCTGCATGGTGGCGACCGGCAGCCTGGAGAAGGATCTGGCCGAGCGTGGCTTCACCCATCTGATGCGCTGGTCGCGCGGGGTGGATGCGGAGCTGTTCCGTCCCTATGAGGGCTCTGTCCTGCCGCCGGATCTGCCGCGCCCCATCTTCATGAATGTGGGCCGGGTGGCGGTGGAAAAGAACATCGAGGCTTTCCTCAATCTGGATCTGCCCGGCAGCAAGGTGGTCGTCGGCAGTGGCCCGCAGCTGGAGACATTGCGCAAGGCCTATCCGGACGTGCTTTTCACAGGTCCCAAGACGGGCGAAGATCTGGCCCGTGCCTATGCTTCGGCCGATGTCTTCGTCTTCCCCTCGCTGACGGATACGTTCGGCAATGTGCTGCTGGAGGCGCTGGCCTGCGGCGTGCCGGTTGCGGCCTATCCTGTGATGGGGCCGCTGGATGTCATCGGCGACAGCGGCGCAGGGGTTCTCGATACGGACCTGCAGGCGGCAGCCCTTGCCGCTCTTGATATTCCCCGCAGCTATTGCCGCCAGGTGGCGCTTGGCTTCAGCTGGGAGGCAAGCTCCCGCCAGTTCCTGGACAATGCCATCGACGCCTATAGTTCGCGCCACGATGGCAAGCTGCCAGAGCCTGTCCCCGCCTGAACCTGTCCCGGCCTGCATTGCCACGGTGACAAGCCTTTCGTTGCCGCATGGCCAAGCTGTTGCTAGGTCTCGGAAATCGCATATTTCCGGAGACCGGCCATGACAGGTACCCTCTCGCTTGATGATGTGAAGGCCGCGGCCGCACGGCTGCAAGGCCATGCTTTTGAAACGCCGCTCCTGTCCTTCAAGGTGCTGGATGAAGCGGCGGGGCAGAAGGTCTGGCTGAAGCCTGAAAATCTCCAGCGTACGGGCTCCTTCAAGTTCCGCGGTGCCTTCAACCGTCTGTCGCAGATCCCGGAGGGGGAGCGTGCGGCCGGCGTTGTGGCCTGCTCTTCGGGCAATCATGCGCAAGGCGTGGCGGAGGCGGCGCGCATCCTCGGCATGCCTGCCGTCATCGTGATGCCGGAGGATGCGCCTGCCATCAAACTGAAGCGCACGGCGGAGATGGGTGCCCGGGTCGTCACCTACAAGCGCGGCGTCGAAGACCGGATCGCCATCGCCAAGGCCATCTGTGAGGAAAACGGCGCCACCTTTGTACACCCCTATGACGACAGGGGCGTCATTGCGGGGCAGGGGACGATTGGTCTTGAAATCGTCCGCCAGTCCGCAGCGCTCGGTCTTGATATCGAAGCCGTCGCAGCCTGCACGGGCGGCGGCGGGCTCACCAGCGGTGTGGCGCTGGGGCTGGAAGAGGGGCTGGCCGGTGCCGTGGTCTATACCTGCGAACCGGCAGGCTTTGACGACTATGCCCGCTCGCTCGCCAGCGGGCGGCGCGAGGTGAATGCCAGTGGCTCCGGCTCGGTCTGCGATGCGATCCTCACCGAAAGCCCGGGCGAACTCTCTTTCGAGGTCCTGACCCGCCGCAAGGCGCGCGGACTGGTGGTGAGCGATGACGAAGCCCTGGCCGCTGTTGCCTTTGCCTTCCGTGAACTGAAGCTGGTGGTGGAGCCGGGCGGAGCGGTGGCGCTTGCTTCGGTGCTCTTCCGCAAGATGCCCGCCGGGAACGGCCCTGTGGTTGCGATCCTGTCCGGCGGCAACATCGATCCGGAAACGCTTGCAAGGGCGCTGGCTGTCTGAGCAGGTTCATCAGGTCTCAAACATGCGAAAACCCCGGTGTGGCCGGGGTTTTCCTTGGATTGTGCTGTTTCTGGAGCGGTCAGCTGAACAGGGCCTGACGCTCGCTCTCGGTCAGCATGGCCAGCGGGTCTTCGTCCTCGGAAAATTCCTCGGCCGCTTCCCATTCGGCATCTGCCTGGGTTTCTTCCGCCGGGGTCTCATCACCGCCGCCCATGTCGAACAGCTTGGCGATGTCGTCCTCACCCATTTCCTGTTCCGGGTCATCGAAACCGGCTTCGCCAGCAAAGGCTTCGTCTGTCTGCTCGAAAATGGCGTCGATCGTGGCTGCATCCAGCTGATCGACATGCTGGTCTTCTTCGATCTTCGCGGGGGCAGGAGCTGCCTTGGCAGCGGGCTTTGCAGCCGGGGCCGCTGCAGCCTTGGCCGCCGGGGCAGGAGCCGGAGCGGCTGGCTCATTGCCGAATTCGACGCTGAAGAAACCGCTGCTCTGGTCTTCTGCTTCTCCGCCCATCACGTCGTCAACGAAAGACTGGCTGACGCCCTTGCCGGCAAGCTGCGGGCCGTTGAGGAGATGCGCATCCGGGCGGGAATCGACCGGGCCGGCGGTATCGTCGGCATTCACGTCCTCGATGCCCCAGATGCCGATCATCAGGTTGATGCGGCTTTCGAGGTAGCGCAGAACATGCACCACCTTCTGGGTGCGCTGGCCGGTGAGATCCTGGAAGGAGCAGGCCATGAAGATTTCGGTGGCCTTGGCATCGATATCGTCGCAGACCGATTCGTCGGCACCGTTCTCGCGCAGGGTCCAGGCATATTCCTGGATCTTTTCCGCAGCGTTCAGGATGTCCTGCGTCGCGCCTTCCGTCTGCGTGATGATCGCATCCAGTTCGTGCGAGGCATCCGTGAAACGGTTGCTCTCCTCATCTTCCTTCTTGATGTTGGAAATCTCACGCTTGGTGCGTTCGATCGCCTCATGCATGTCGGCAATGTCGAGGCGGATGCGGTTGAGATCGGGAACGCTGCGTTCCCGGCGCATCATCTTCTCAAGCCGGGCGATGGCATCAAGAATGGAATTTGTTTCGGAGCTGCGGTGGCGGCGCAGATATTCGGTCAGAAAGCGGCGGCCGCGATCCGATTCCGAAAGGGTCTGCTCCAGTGTGAGATACTCGTGCTCCGGTATCAGGACTGGCGGTTCGGTTTCTGCCATCGTATCGTCTCGGCGTCCTATTCGCTGCAGCGGACATTCGATTCGAATGTTCCTCCAACTCATGCGGTATAGTAGGCCCAAGAAGTTAACATCCCTTTAGGCCGTCAAGGTTCGATCCTTCATGAAGATGTTCCAAGTTGGGCTCGCCCCCCGGGTGAGTGCTCTCTATGGTGTCAATTTTGTCGGTACGGGATTATTCCTCCCATTTTTTCCGATCATTCTTGCAAATAGATCATACTCAGTTACGGAAGTCTCATTTGCTCTCGCAATTGGCACCTACGCAAAGATTGCAGCCTCTCCATTTCTGACGGGACTCTCCGACAAGACTGGCCTGCGCCGTCTTTCGATCTGCTTTTACTCTTTGATGGGTATGGCTTTTCTTGCGCTATTTGCCTTTACGTCAAGTTATGTTCTGGCGGTGGTTGCGGTGATGGGGCTGATGGTCTGCTGGGCACCGATTGTGCCGCTGGCCGATGGTTATGCGCTGGATGTCGTGCGCCAGACCGGCGCCCCCTATGGGCGCATGCGTCTCTGGGGTTCTGCGGCTTTCGTGGCAGGCACTGTGCTTGCCGGATGGCTGATGATGCCGCACACGGAAATGCCCTATCTTGCCGGTATCCTTGGCTCGATGGCGGCGACCGTGCTCGTGGCCGGGACGCTGCCCCCGATGCGCAATCCTGAACGTGAAGCCCGGGAGGCCTCCGCAGCGGCGCAGGCGGCAGACAAGAAGCCTGCCGTTTTCCGTGAGCCCTGGTTTCTGGCGCTGGTCACGCTCATCGGCCTCTCGCAGGCGGCGCATTCGGCTTATTATGCGTTTTCAACGATTTACTGGACCAAGACGGGCGTGCCGGAGCATCTGATGGGGCCGCTCTGGTCCGTCGGCGTGACGGCGGAGATCCTGCTCTTCCTGTTTGCGGCAAGGCTGCCGGCCTGGCTGACGCCCATGCGCCTGATCATCATCGGGACCGCAGGCTCGGTGCTTCGCTGGGCGCTTTTCACTCATGTGCAGGATCCGGCCTTCATCGTGCCGATGCAGACCCTGCACGGGCTGTCCTTTGGGGCCGTGCATCTGGGAGGCGTTGCGCTGATTGCGCAGGCCGTGCCCATGCGCTGGTCTGCGACAGGGCAGAGCCTGATGGCAACGTCCACCGGGTTTCTGACGGCGACGGCCACATGGTTCAGCGGGCCGCTTTATGCGGCAGCGCCTGCTTTTGCCTTTTACGCCATGTCGGTGATGGCGGCGGCGGCCCTGATCGGGCTTCTCTTCCTTGCCCGACACCCCGGCTGTCAGACACGGGCGGCGGACTGATATCAATGCTCGATGAGCTTTTCTCATCGAGCATTGGTTAAACCCTTGCGGCGCTTGAGCATTTTCAAGGCGTGATGCGTCAGCATCGAATGCCTTGGTATGAGACGCTTCGGTTCCCGGGGGCTCAGCCCCAGAGGCTGGCCTGTGGCGGATAGACGAGGCTGCCTTCATAGGTGAGGCCGCCGTCCCGGTCTGCGGTCAGCAGCAGCGGGCCGTCCAGATCGACAAAATCGGCCGTCTGGGCCACGAGCAGGGCAGGGGCCATGCCGAGGGAGGTGCCCAGCATGCAGCCGGTCATGATCTTGTAGCCCAGGGCTCTGGCGTCTGCAGCCAGCGCCAGGGCTTCGGTCAGGCCACCGGCCTTGTCGAGCTTGATGTTGACCGCATCATAGAGCTGGCGCAGGCTCGCCAGTTCATGCCGGGTGTGCAGGCTTTCATCGGCACAGACCGCAATCGGCCGCTCTGCGCTGGCCAGCAGCCCATCATCGCCGGCCGGCAAGGGCTGTTCGATCAGTTCAACGCCTGCGGCCACACAGGCCGCCATATTGACCGCGAAGCAGCTTTCGTCCCAGGCCTCGTTGGCATCGACGATCAGCCTTGCCTCCGGTGCTGCGGCGCGGACGGCGGCGATGCGCTCATCGTCTCCCGGTCCGGCCAGCTTCACCTTCAGCAGCGGGCGGGAGGCCGCTTTGGCTGCGGCTGCCCCCATGCTCTCCGGCGTGCCGACGCTGAGCGTATAGGCGGTCACCAGCGGCTTCAGGCCGGCAAGGCCGGCGAGCGCCGCGGCACTGGTGCCGGCCGTCTTGGCCTCAAGGTCCCACAGGGCGCAGTCGAGCGCGTTGCGCGCCGCGCCTGCCTCCATTTCCGCCTGCAATTGCGTGCGGCTGATGTCCTGACCGAAGCGCGCTGCCGCCTCCTCGATCTGCTGCATCACGCTGGCGATGCTTTCGCCATAGCGGGCGTAGGGCACGCATTCGCCGCGGCCGGTGAGGCCGCCGCGGCTGATGCTGACGGTGACCACATCCGCATGGGTGCGGCTGCCCCGCGAGATCGCGAAGCCGCCTTCGATGGCAAAGCGCTCATGCGCAGCCGTGATGGTGAGGGGCGATGTCATGGCTCAGGCTTCGCCGTAGATTTCAACCACCTTGTCCACCACCTTGGCCATGCCGTAGCGCACGGGGTCGGTCGCGGGCAGGCTGTACTTTGCGGAAAGCTCCACCAGATAGGCCTGTGCTTCCGCATCGCCAAGGGCAGCCGTATTCACCGCAATGCCGATGCAACGGATGTCCGAATTTGTCAGCTTGCCGCACTGGATCGTCAGGTCGATGACCTCCTGAATGGAGGGCAGGGGCGTCTGCACACCGCGCATGGTGCGGCGGGTTGGCTCGTGGCAGACGATGAAGGCATCGGGCTGCGCGCCATGCAGCAGGCCAAGCGTCACGCCCGAGAAGGACGGATGGAACAGGGAGCCCTGACCCTCGATCACATCCCAGTGGCTTTCGTCCGCTGCCGGGGAAATCCATTCCACGGCGCCGGAGATGAAATCGGCCACCACGGCGTCGATGGCAACGCCGCGGCCCGAAATGAACACGCCGGTCTGGCCGGTGGCGCGGAAGTCGCAGTCATAGCCGCGGGCGCGCATGTCGCGCTCCATGGCGAGGGCGGTGTACTTCTTGCCGACCGAGCAATCGGTGCCGACAGTGAGGATGCGCTTGCCGCTGCGCTTGGAGCCCTTGCCGGTGGCGAAGGTCATGTCGGAGTGGCGCACGTCGAACAACTGGCGGCCATTGCGCTCCGCCGCTTCCTTGATCGCGGGAATGGAGCCGAGGCGCACATGCAGCCCGCTGGCCACATCCAGCCCCGCGTCAAGCGCTTCCACGATGGAGGCAACCCAGTGATCCGGCAGGCGCCCGCCTGCATTCACGGCGCCGACGATCATGGTCCTGGCGCCGGCCTTCGCCGCGGCCGGGATCGTCATATCGGGCAGGCCGGCATCCGCCTGGCAGCCCGGCAGGCGATTCTGCCCGATGCACCAGTCCCGGCGCCAGTCGACCACGCCGAGCGCCGTCTTTGCCGCCAGCGCATCCGGCACGTCGCCAAGGAACATCAGGTAAGGGTTCGCAATATCCATTATGTGATCCGCCTCTATTGATTGTCACCGGCCGCGCGTCTGGACGGCCTGCCTTTCTCTCAGGTATAGGGGGTAGTCCTTCGAAGCGGCAAGGGGTTGCGTCAGCACGCATGACATTACAGGTTCAACTGCTCGCTCCCAGATGCACGGCCACCCATGACGGACAGGCCGTGACCGTTGCCCTGTCCGGTGACTGGGTGATCCGCACGGCCATGGAAGCCGAGGCGATCGTGGAGGGTCTTGTCAGCGAGCAGGGGCAGCTTGAGCTTGTGCTGGATCTTACGGATCTGCGCGCGCTGGATACGGCGGGCGCCTGGCTGATTCACAGGCTGCGCGGGCGTATCGAGTTTTCAGGCACGCGTGTGCGCGTCGAAGGGCTGCGGCCGGAGCAGCAGATCCTCTTGAACGAGGTGGATGCCCACCATCCGCCACCGCCCAGCCATGAGCCGCGGCAGGGCATGCTGATCAATCTGATGGAAGCGACCGGCAAGTCGGTGGTTGAGGCATGGCAGGATTTCATCGCCATGCTGCACATCCTGGGCTCGCTCAGCACGGTTGTCGCCACGGTTCTGTTTCAGCCCAAGCGCCTGCGCGGCATTGCCATTGCGGTGCAATTCGACAAGTCCTGCATTGGGGCCGTGCCGATTGTTGCGCTGATGAGCTTCCTGATCGGTGCCATCATCGCCCAGCAGGGCGGGTTCTATTTGCGGCAATTTGGCGCAGACCTCTTTGTCGTCGATCTGGCGGGCGTGCTGGTTCTGCGTGAGATCGGCGTTCTTTTGACCGCCATCATGGTGGCCGGCCGGTCCGGCTCCGCCTTTACGGCAGAGCTTGGCTCCATGAAGATGCAGGAGGAAATCGACGCCCTGCAGGTCATTGGCCTCAATGTGACGGAGGTGCTGATTCTGCCGCGCCTTCTGGCGCTGATGGCGGCCATGCCCGTGCTGACCTTCGTATCTGATCTTGCGGCGCTGACTGGCTCCGGGCTTGTAACCTGGTGGTATCTGGAGATCCCGCCAGCGGCCTATCTGAACCGTCTGGAAGAAGCCATCACCGTCCAGACCTTCATCGTTGGCATGGTCAAGGCACCGTTCATGGCGCTGATCATCGGCCTCATTGCCTGTGTGGAAGGCCTGAAGGTCGGCGGTTCGGCTGACTCCCTTGGCCGTCACACCACCATGTCTGTTGTGAAGGCGATCTTCCTTGTCATCGTCGTTGATGGTCTTTTTGCCATCTTCTTTGCAGCCATCAACGTATAAGGGCCATGATGAGCACTGCCGACGCCCTGGATGAGACGGTTCAGCCTGCGCGGGAGCGGGAGGTTCTCTTGTCTGCGCGCGGCGTCACGGTGGGCTTCGGCAAGAAGATCATCCTCGACAAGCTGGATCTTGATGTCTACCGGGGTGAGGTGCTGGGGTTCGTCGGCGGGTCGGGAACCGGCAAGTCGGTGCTGATGCGGGCCATCCTCGGCCTTACCCCGCGGCGTGCTGGCCGCATTTCCGTGTTCGGCCAGGACCTCGACAGCGCCACTCCGGACGAGCGCAACTGGATCGAGCGGCGCTGGGGCGTCCTGTTTCAGCAGGGCGCGCTGTTCTCCTCGCTGACGGTCAAGCAGAACATCCAGGTGCCGATGCGCGAATATCTAGGGCTTTCGCAGCGGCTGATGGATGAATTCGCCTTTCTGAAGCTGGAGCTGGTGGGCCTGCCGCGCGATGCGGCGGATAAATATCCATCCGAGCTGTCCGGCGGCATGGTCAAGCGTGCCAGCCTTGCCCGTGCGCTGTCGCTGGATCCGGATCTGGTGTTTCTCGACGAGCCGACCTCGGGCCTTGATCCGATTGGCGCTGCGGCCTTCGACGGTTTGATCGCCAAGTTGCGTGAAACCCTGGGTCTGACCGTTTATATGGTGACACATGACCTTGATAGCCTGCATTCGATCTGCGACCGTATTGCGGTTCTGGGCGAGAAGCGGGTTCTGCTGGCCGGCACAGTGGATGACATGATGAAGAGCGAGCACCCTTGGGTGAAATCCTACTTCCGGGGCGAACGCGCCCTGCGCAGGGTTTGAAAGGCAGCTGATGGAAACCCGTGCAAATTACGTGATGATCGGCGGCTTCGTTCTCGGCATTCTCGTCGCGGCATTCCTGTTCATTTACTGGCTGGCGGCTGCGGCCGATTCCGGCAAGAGCATCAATGTGAAGGTCGTCTTTCCGGGCGCCGTGACCGGCCTGCCCGTCGGCGGGCAGGTGCTGTTCAACGGCATCAAGGTGGGCGATGTGTCGGGTCTGGACTTTGACCCGCAGGATCCGCGTATCGTCATTGCAACCATTCGCGTTTCGCCCAATGCGCCCTTGCGCAAGGATGTGCGGGCCACTCTCGGCTTCCAGGGGCTGACCGGCGTTGCCTATGTGGATCTGAAGGGCGGCACGACGGACACCGGGCTGCTTCTGGATGCGCTGAACGAAGGCAAGGAGCCGGTGATCTATGCCGACCGCTCCTTCTTCGATGACGTGCTGGAGAATGGCCGCGATGTGTTGCGCAAGGCGGATACCACGCTGGAAGCCATCAACGATGTGCTGCGCGAAAACCAGCCGGTCATCGCCTCCACCATGCGCAATGTCGAGACATTCTCTGCAGCGCTGGCCCAGAACTCCGATGGCGTGAAGGACTTCATGGCCTCCATCGGCGAGGCCACGGTCGCCTTCAGCTCGCTGTCCGGCAAGCTGGAAGGGCTGGTGATGCAGGGGGAACGTATCCTGGCTGCAGTGCCGGATGACAAGGTTGAGGAACTGGTGGTCAATATCACCGAGTTCTCGGATTCACTGAAGGCCGCAGCGCCTGAAATCCGCCAGATCATGGGCGATGCCAGCTCCGCCGTGGCCAATGTTCAGCAATTCACCGAGCGCATGAACTCCTCCCTGACGCAGGTCGAGGCGGTGGTCAATGCGGTGAAGCCGGAAGAGGTGCAGCGTGTGGTGGCAGGTGCCGCGAGCCTTGGCGATGTGCTGTCCAACCGCTCGTCCGACATTGACGAACTGATCCGCAGCACGACCAGCACGATGGCCCATGTGGACCAGGTGGCGCAGACGATCCGCAGCCGCGAGGACGATATCGTCACGCTGATCGGGGATGCGCAAAAGCTGCTCGCCGGCCTGATCAAGACCGTGGATGACACCGGTGAGGTGGTCGCCGCGATCGATCCGGCGCGCATATCCTCGATTGTCGATGCGGTGGACCGTACGGTCAGCGCCATTGCCGGGCAGGGCAACGCCATTGCCGAGACGATCGCCTCGGCGCGCAACGCAGCCACCAATGTGGAGCGCATGTCGGCTGACCTTTCCGCTCGCACAGACGATGTGAACCAGATCATCACGGACGCAAAGACGGTTGCCGCCAACCTGAACACTTCGTCCGAAAAGCTGAATGGCCTGATGGACAAGGTGAACACCATGGTGGATGGCGACGGCGAAGGCCTGATCACCGAGGCGACGAAGGCGATGACGGCCATCCGCAAGGTGGCGGAGGCCTTTGAAAGCCGTGCGGGCGGTATCGCCGACGGCCTGTCGAAGTTTGCTTCGCAGGGTTCGGCTGATCTGGCGGCGACGCTGGGACAGGTCAACCGTACCTTCATCACCCTGCAGCGGGCGATCGAGAACTTTGACCGCGCGCCGAACCGGGTGATCTTTGGCGGGGACGATGTGCCGCGGTTCAACGGCGGGCAGCGGCGCTGAGGCCGGGGGCTGCCCTGCCGGGCAGTCCGGCTGATGAAGCACTGACGAAACAGGGCCATGGCGTTGAGGCGCTGCGGCTTGGCAAGGAACGGCAGAGGCCGGGAAGACGAAGGGCATGACCGACGCTGTAACGCTGATCAACCGCCGCCGCGCATTGACGCTTCTGGGGCTTGGAACCCTGGCGGCCGGCCTGTCTGCCTGTGCCTCCACAGCTCCCAATGCGCTTTATGGCATTGAGGCTCCGGCGGCAGCCGCTGCAGAAGGGGCACGCAAGCCCGTGCAGGTGCTGGTCGCCGTGCCGAAGGCGCTGCAGGCGCTCGACAGCAGCAACATTGCGGTGGTGCAGCAGGGGCCGGTCTACACCTATTTCCCGCAGGCCGCCTGGGCCGATCAGCTTGGCAATGTGGTGCAGACCGGAATCGTCCGGACACTGGAGAACACCCGCCGCCTGCGCGGCGTCGGCATGCCGGGGGATGGCCTGCTGATCGACTATCAGCTCCAGACCGAGATCCGCTCCTTTGAACTGAATATCGCCGGCAGTGCGCGCGGCGTCGTCGAGATTGCAGCCCGGCTCGTGAACGACCGCAACGGCCGGACGGTGGACAGCATGGTCTTCCGCGCCGAGGTGGCCTCCGGCGGCCAGTCTGTCGATCAGGCCGTGCGCGCCATGAACACCGCCGCAGGGCAGGTCTTCGCCGAACTTGCGGCCTGGGTCATTTCCAAGGTCTGACCTGAGGCAGGGCTCGAGGCAGGGCAGGGGACTGGTAACCGGCACTGATACCAACTCCAGCTGAGCTTGCCTCATCGGGAGTTGGTCAAGCCCGTGCGGCGTTTGAGCCTTTGCAAGGCGTGATGCGTAAGCAGCTCTGAGCCTTGGTGTGAATTCACCCCGGCCAAGCGCAGCGCGAGCCGGGGCCCGCTCGTTTGAAGAGAAAATGAAATTGTCTGTTGCCGGGCGGCAAGCTCCCCTCGGCAGCAAGCCTCTGCGCCGGACCTCAACCTCACCGCTCTGCGAACGAGCGGACCTTGGCTCAAAGGTTGTGGCAAGAGCAGGAAGCAGTGCCCACCTCACAGGTCCCGGCACAAGGCCGGGACGGCGGAGAGAGCTTATCTCCTATCGCAGGAAATTCCGGCCACTCTACCCGAAGTGACCGGGCACTGCCTGAACATCCCCACCGCGCCGTCCCGGCCTTGTGCCGGGACCTGTCAGGGATTTCCTGCCTGTTGGTTCTGCAACCTTCGGCCGGATCCCGCTCTGCTGCGTCTGGGTGCTCATCGGCCCTAAACAAAAAGCCCGCCGGATCGCTCCGGCGGGCTTTGTTGTTTCAGGTCAGACTGGTTCAGTCCAGACGGCCGCTTGCGTGGGCCAGCATGGTGTAGACCTTGCCCGTGTCCGAGGTCAGGTAGGTCTGACCCAGCATGTTGTCACGGTCATTGCGCGAGACCTGGGTGAGGAGTTGCTCGAAATCGGCGATGTACCGGTCAACCGCCGTGCGGAATTCCGGATCGCGGCCGTATTTCTGGCGGATCTCATCAAAGGTCTGCTGACCCTGCAGGGTGTAGAGACGGCGGGTGAAGACATGCCGCTCACCGCGCTTGTAGCGGTCCCACAGGTCGATGAAGGTCTCATGGTCGATGGCCCGGGCGATGTCCATGGACAGCGAGTTCAGGCTTTCGACCATGTGCAGCGGCGTGCGGGTTGCCTTGCCGCCATCCTCGTCACGCGAGGCGCGGCGCAGCAGATCGCTCACCCAGCCCTTGCCGCTGTCAGCTTCCGGCGCCTGCTCGGGAGCAGGGGCTGCGGCCGGGCGGCGGGTTGCGGCAGGCCGCGGTTCCGGCTCGCTGCGCGGGGCAGGGGCGGCCGGACGGCTCGGGGCGCTGTAGCTGGCAGCCGGGGCTGCGCTGGCTGCAACGGCACGCTCCTGCGGGCGGGAGATATCCAGCGCGTTGGACTGGCGGGCAACGATGTCCGACAGCTCGCTGAGTGCGCGGATCTGCTCGTTGACGACCTTGCGCAGGGCGGCAGACGACTCTTCCGCCTCTTCCGGCAGGTTGAGAACGCCCTGCTTCAACTCCTGACGGGTTGCTTCCAACTCGCGGTGCACTTCGCGGGCGACGTCCCGCATGCGGGTTGCCGCTTCGCCGAACCGCTCCTGTGCTTCCGTCACGGTGCGGCTCATTTCCTTCATGATCTCGTCCTGCACGGCGCGGATGGCATCGCGGGCGCGCTGGCCTTCCATGCCTGCGGTGAGGCGCATGGATTCGAACTGCTCGGCCACCTGACGCGAGGCGGCTTCGGCAGAGGCCGAGAGCATGGTGGCGGCTTCGCGGGCCCGGTCATCGGCCGTGTCCAGCGTTTCCGTCAGCGTGCTGGTGAAGGTGCGCATCAGCGTGTCGACCGTTTCGGTCTTGGCCAGCAGCGTGTCGGCCACCTGTTCAATGGCGGTCTTGCGCTCGGCCACGCGGCCCTCGACCAGACGGTTCGTCTCCTCGAGGTGACGGGCCGCGCTGATGAGATCCTGGCTCTGCTGGTCGAAGCGGGTCGACAGGGCCTTGATGTCGGCCAGAACCGTGGTCGAGATATCCCGCAGCGCGCCGACCTGACCATCGATGAGGCCGGTGGAGGAGCTGGTTTCTGCGACGGCACGGTCCACGGCGGAGCGGAACTCGCTGGCCCGGCGGGCCAGGTTCGTTTCCACGTCCGACAGGTTCTGCCCGGCATCGGCCATCACCTGATGCAGCGTGCTGTTCGACTGGTCGAGGCGGTCCAGGATGGCCGAAACGTCGGCTTCCAGGCGCAGCTTGGTCTCTTCCAGCACATTGACGGCACGGTTGCTGCGCTCGTCGAGGCCGTTGATGATGCGGTCGCCCGCTTCCACCAGCGAACGGGTCGCCTCGAGGCCGCGCTGCGCGAAGCTCTCGGTGACGTCGCGGCCCTTGACGGAGATGGCGTCAAGGATGGCACGGTGGATCTCGGACACACGGCCGGTGAGTTCGTTGGCGCGGGTTTCGATGGCGGCGACCAGATGGTTGCCGTCCTCACCCACCAGCTTGCTGAACTCGGCGCTCTGCGAGGAGAAGGCCTCGTTGAGGGCTGCTGCCTTTTCGAGCATTTCCTGTGCAACGGCATGGCCGCGCTGCGACAGCAGCTCGGCGGCCTGCTGCACGGCACCGCTGACGCGGCTGCGCACCGAATCCGCCTCGCCGGAGATGAGATTGCGCATCTCTTCCACGGTGCGGGTGAGAGTGACGCGGGCGTGCTCGCTCTCGGCGTTGAGGTTGCCGGAGATTTCCGCAATCGTGCGGGCGAGGTCGCCGCGCACCTTGTCGCTTTCGCCGGTGAGCGAACCGGAGAATTCGGCCAGCGTGCTGACGTAGAGCGTGCGGGCCTTTTCGCTTTCCACGGCCATGGAACGGGCCGCTTCTGCAACGGCGCCGAGCACCATGTTGCGGATGCGCTCGCCTTCGCCGGAGAGAGAGCCGGTGGCAACGGTCATGGCGCCGGTGACGCTCTCGGCCGCCTTCTGGCTCTCGCCTTCCAGCACGCCGCGCACTTCGCCAACTGCAGTCAGAACCATGTCGCGGATGCGCTCGCCTTCGCCCGACAGCGAACCGGTGGCCAGTGCCATGGCGCTGGTAACGGTTTCTGCGGCCCGCTGGCTTTCGCCCACCAGCACGCCGCGTGCTTCGCCCACGGCGCCCAGCACCAGCTGGCGCAGGCGGTCGCCTTCGCCGGACAGCTTGCCGGTGACGTCGGAGAAGGTCGTGCTGACCGTCTCGACGGTGCGGCTGCGCTCTTCGGAGAGGGCGGAAGCGGCCTGCGTGACGGCGTCAAGCACCATCTCGCGGACACGGGTGCTCTCGCCGCTCAGCGTCGAGGTGGCATCCTGCATGGCTTCGGTCAGAACCAGACGGGCGCGCTCGGTCTCCGACGACAGGGTGCCGGTGATGGAGGACAGTCGGTCGGTCAGCACCGTTTCCAGCTGGCTGGCGCGGCTGTCGAGGGTTTCGGCCACTTCGAAGACCTTGGCGCCCAGCGACACGTTGATTTCCGCAATCCGCTCGGAGAGGGACTCGGTCAGTTCCGCGCTCTGGCGGGCCAGAACGGAGCCTGCCTCGTCCAGACGGCTGTCGAGTGCCTGCGCCATCTCGGTCTGGCCATCGACGAAGGCCTTGGCGATCTCGCGGGTGCGGGCAATCAGGGTTTCGCTGATCTGGCGGGCGCGGCTGTCAAGGGTCTGGTCGATCCGCTCGGTGCCGGCAATCATGCTCTGAGCAAGATGATCGGCCTTCTCGGAGATGGCTTCGGCGGCCTGATCCACGCGCTCGCCGATGAGGCGGCCCACGGTGTCGGCCTTGTCGGCGAGGGATTCGCCAGCCGTTTCCACGCGCCGTGCCAGCTCGAAGGTGATTGCGTCGGAGCGGTCGGCCAGAACGTCGGCAATGGTGCGCGACTTCTGTTCCAGCGTCTCGCTGAGCAGTTCCGTGCGGGTGCTGATCGCGTCGGACAGCATGACCGTGCGGGTTTCCAGCGCCGCCTCGAAGGCAGCCGTGCGCTGCTCCAGCGTCAGATCCAAGCTGTTGATGCGGCTGTCGAGCGAGGCATCAAGGCCGCTGGCGCGGATTTCGAAGGTCTGGTCCAGACGGTGGATGCTGTCACCCAGCGCCGTGTCCAGCGTGGTGATGCGGCTGTCGAAGGTCTGGTCCAGACGGCCAAGGCGGCTGTCGAGGGCAGCGTCAAGGCTGCTGGCCCGGGCTTCGAAGGTCTGGTCAAAGCGGTTGATGTTGTCGCTGAGGGTCGTCTCCAGCCCGCCGATGCGTGCATCGAAGGTCTGGTCGATGCGGCTGATGCGGCTGTCGAGCGCCAGGTCGAGCCCGCCAACGCGGTGCTCGAAGGTCTGGTCGAGGGTTTCCAGACGGCTGTCGAGCGTCTGCGCCAGCACGGTGGAGCGGCTGTCGAAGCTTTCGACCAGCTGCGAGCCGCGCTCGGTGACGATCTTTTCCAGCTCGGTGAGGTGGGTCGCAAGACCTTCCTGCAGGGCCTGGCCGCGCAGTTCCATGGTCTCGGCGATGCGGTCGCCCACGGAGCCGATGTCGGCGCTGACGCGCTCGCCGCGGGTGCCGATGAGGCGGGCGAGTTCGGTGCCGGTTTCGGCCAGCTTCTGGGCAAGTTCGGTGGTGCGCTGGCCGAGCGAGCTGGAGATTTCCGAGGAAGCTGCCTGCAGCGTCTCGCGGAAGCCGATGGTCTGGCTCTCGATGAGCAGGGCCATTTCGGTGCCGCGGGCGCCAAGGCGGGTGTCGAGTTCGGCGCCATGCACGGTGATGGCCGTTTCGATGCGCTCGCTGATGGAGCCAAGGCGGTCCGCCAGATCGCCGCCGCGGCCGGTGATGGTCTCGGCGAGGCTGGAGGAGGTTGCATCGAGCTTGGAGGCGATTTCGCCGCCGCGCAGGGACAGGTCCACAACGATGGATTCGCCGGTGCCGCGCAGGATCTCGGCGACCTCGGAGCTGCGCTCTGCGAGGGTTTCGACGATCTCGGCGCCCTTGAAGGAGATCGCGTCGGTAACGGCCTGGCCACGCTCGGTGATGCTGCTGACCACGCGCTCGCCGGTGTCGCTGAGCGAAGCATCCAGCTGCGACACGCGGGTGTCGACGGTGGTGATCAGCTCGTCGGTGCGGGCGGAGATGGTGTCGATCAGGCGGCCCGAGGTGAGGGACAGGGTTGCGTTGATCTCATCACCACGCAGGGCAATGGTTTCGCCGACGGAATTGCCGGTACGCTCCAGCGCCTCGGTGAATTCCTGCGTGCGCAGGGTGAGGGTGGTGGTGATTTCGCCGCCGCGCACATCCAGCGTCTCGACGAAGCTGCTGGCCGTTTCGGCAAAGCGGTCGTTGACCTCCTTGCCGCGGGTGGTCAGCGTCTCCCACATGTCATTGCCGGTGCGCGACAGGTTGTCGACCAGTTCGCTGCCCGAAGAGGTGAGGCGGGCCACATAGTCGCCGGCGCGGTCGGTGAGGGCGTCGACCAGTTCGGAACCAGAGGCATTGAGCGAGGAGCTGAGCGCGTCGATGCGGCTGTCGACGGAGCTGGTCAGCTCGTTGATGCGGTCTTCCACGGCGCCCACCAGACGGGAGGTGGCCGTCTCGACGGTGCGGGCGATTTCTTCCGACGTGGCGGACAGCTGGCCGGCAAAGCTCTCGTGAGCGCCGGAAATGGAATCGCGCACCCGGTCGGCATTGGCGAGGATGGCCTCGCGCTGGCTGACCAGTTCCTCGATGAGGGCGCGGATCTTCAGCTCATTGTCGTTGTAGGAGCGCTCGAGCGAGGAGACTTCGTTATGGACGAGGACTTCCAGCTCGCTGGCGCGGGCAATGGCCCGCTCGATGCCGTCGCCCATCGCAGCGACTTCGCGGCGGATGGCCTGACCGACGGACAGAACCGATTCCTTGGCCATGTCTTCCGGCTCTGCGAGGCGCAGGGCCACTTCCGTCATGCCACGGGCGACGATGCGCATTTCCTGCGCACGCCAGATCATCATGGCCATGACCCAGAAGAACAGGACCGGTACGGCAATGGCAACGCCGGCAAGCACCAGGCCGGGGGCTGCGGAAAGGCCCGCGCCGCTGGACAGGGCCTCGATCTGCGTGCCGAAGCTGGAGATGGTGAGGATCGACCCGATGGCGCCCCAGACGACGCTCAGCACCAGCGCCACCCAGAAGGGGGCAGCCGAGGGCCGGCGCTGCAGGGCGAAGATCAGGTTGCCGATGGTGCGGCGGTCGTCGTTGGCCGCAGGCGGTCGTCCGCCGCGTCCCCGGCCCCGGCGCCCTTCGCTGGACGCCGTGCTGTCTGCTGCATCAGCAGATCCGCTGCCCGGTCTTTCCGCGCGTGCCGCTTCGCCAAGGGCCGCACGGGCCCCGTCTTCGCTGCCTGCTGCCGTTGCGGGGCCGCCGAAGTCGAGCTTCAGCGCCTCTTCAACTGCCGACAGTGCCGCTTCCGCCGGGTCTTTCACCTTCGGGGGATTTGCCATCTGGATCGCCTCACATCCGAACTCATTACAAATCGGAGGCCTGAGCCACCGAGCACTTTTTCCCGCGCCGTTCCGGGTCTGCCTCCGCCTCGATTCTGACGCAGAAACCGTCCGCCGCTTGGACATGACAGGACAGGGTGCCGCCGCATCGGCTGCCTGACGCTGAGTCAGGCGGCCTTTTCCCCATCTTGCCGCATCAGACAACGTAATGGCACAATCTGCGTTAAGGAACAAGAAACGCCATTGTGAGTCAGCCTGCCGGAGGTGGTGAAGCCATGAGTCAACGCAACGTAAGATCGTCCTCAGGCGGGCCCGCAGACAGCGCCGGACCTGAGGCAGCTGGTGCGAAAAAGCCCTCTGCGGCACAGCTCAAGTGGCTTGCCAGAGGCTTGGCGCAGGCCGGTGGAAAACTTCCACTTTTTGACGATGAGGGGCGCACCATTCCCCCTGCCACAATCCGCGCCTGCATGGCTGCAGGCTGGGCAGAGCCTTGGTTTTCCAACCCAATCAAGCCGGACTGGCTCGTCTGCCGCCTGACGGAGGCGGGACGCAAGGCCGTCCTCGCCGCTTCCGGAAAATAGCCCCTGCAGGGCGGCAGCGCCTGCCATTTCACGTCAGCTGCGTGTGCGAAGGGCAGGGTGGAGGAGGCTTGCCTGCGCGAATATCTAAAATTCCTTTATCCGTGTTAACCAAAGATTCACTTTGTTGCGCAGAGAGGCGGATTGGCAACGGTTTGAGCTGGGGATCTTAACCTCACCTTTGCGGACAGGCGGGCATTCATTCGGGTAACAAAACCTGAGGAAGCCGGGCCGAGCCCCGGCCTGTGTTCATGAGTAACGGGGTGGCTGGGATGGCGAATATGGCCAGCAAGGGCAGCACGGACCGCTTTGTCCGTCACGGGGGGCATGCCCCGATCGATCTTGCGCAGCTTGCAACGAACACCCTTGGCAACCGGGAACTCCAGCAGGAGGTTCTCAAGCTTTTCCTCGCCCGCTCGAAGACGCTGATCAGTGAACTCTCCGCCGCCGATGACCGCCAGCACCAGGCCGATCTGGTGCACAGCCTCAAGGGTTCGGCGCGCGGCATCGGGGCGCTGCGCCTGGCCGATGTCTGCGACACGGTGGAAGAAGAACTGCGGGAGGGGAGTTCCCCTGCCTTCCTGACGCTCGTCAGCCTCGTGGGCGAGACGAACGATTTCATCCGCGAACTGATCGAGGGCTGATCCCGCTCTTTTGCCGCGTGCGCGGTTCTTGACCTTTGCGTCCGAACCTTTATGTCGTGTGGATCAATCTTCCCCCCGCAGGATGGACGCGATCATCATGCCGAAAATCACATTCATCACCGCTGACGGTGCCCGCCATGATGTGGAGGCCTCAAGCGGCGCCACCGTTATGGAAAGTGCCATCAAGCACATGGTCCCCGGCATCGAGGCCGAATGCGGCGGCGCCTGCGCCTGCGCCACGTGCCATGTCTATGTGGACGAGGAGTGGTCCGCCCGCGCCGGTTCTCCCGACCCGATGGAAGAGGACATGCTGGACTTCGCCTATGACGTGAAGCCCAACTCGCGCCTGTCCTGCCAGATCAAGATGAGCGATGAGCTGGACGGCATCGTGGTGCATGTGCCGGAGCGGCAGGCCTGAGGCCTGCCCGGAAACGGGAATGCAGCGGCAGGCCTGAGGCCTGCCCGGAAACAGGGATGCAGCGGCAGGCCTGAGGCCTGCCGTTTTGTTTATGTCCTTCAGCCTTTCCATCGTCATCCCGGACGCGCTCCGCGCGATCCGGGACCGGTGAGCCAAGGCCTTTCGGCTCTGCCATCGCTTCCAATCAACAGTCGCCCCGGCTCACCGGTCCCGGATCTCCGCTTCGCTGCGTCCGGGATGACGATGGAGGGGGAACGGTTTGGCGGCCTGACCAGCACCCGGCCTCAATCAGCCCTCACTCCGCCGGGCGCAGCGTGCGCCGCCAGGGGAGGTCGACCTCGTTGCCGGCATCCGGGTTGAGCGGAATGAGGCGGGAGAGGGCGAGGCTGGTGAGCGCCATGGCAGCGCCCGCCAGGAACACCGCCGCCGGAGACACCAGCCAGAGCAGGCCGAAGACCACCGGAATGAAAACCGCGGCAATGTGGTTGATGGTGAAGGCAACGCCTGCGGTGGGGGCGATGTCGGCCGGGTCGGCGATCTTCTGGAAATAGGTTCGCATGGCAATGGCGATGGCGAAGAACATGTGATCGATCACATAAAGCGCCGCAGCCGCATGGGCGTTGGTGACGAAGGCATAGCCCACGAAGACGCAGAACAGGCCGGAATATTCGATGGCCAGCGACCGGCGCTCGCCGATGCGCACGATCATCGATCCGATCTTCGGGGCAATCAGCATGTTGATCAGGCCGTTGATCAGGAAAAGACCGGCCACCTCATGCACGTCATAGCCGAAGCGCTCGACCATCAGGAAACCGGCAAAGACCGTGAAGATCTGCCGCCGCGCACCGGCCATGAAGGTGAGGGCGTAATAGAGCCAGTAGCGCTTGCGCAGCACCAGCTTCTTGTGCTGCGGCACGCCTTCGCGGAAACGCGGGAAGATGATGAGCAGCGCGGCCAGAGCCACGAAGGTGGTGAGACCGGAGATGAGAAAGACGGTGGTGAAGCTGAGATCAAACGCCTTCCAGCCCACGAGGATCAGCGAATAGGCAATCAACTGGGCGAAGGCACCCACGGCCAGGATCTTGCCCATGCCCGCTGCCGCCGTTGCCTTGGGCAGCCACTGCAGCGACAGGGACTGGGCCATGGTCTCATAATAATGAAAGCCCACCGACATGATGAAGGTTGTCAGGTAGAAGCCCATGGCTGAGGGGAAGTAACCCGTCGCCGCGACGCCGAGCCCGAGCAAGGCGAGGGAGACATAGGCCAGCGTCTGCTCGCGCATGACCAGGAGCAGATAGACGGCAGTGAAGGCGAGAAAGCCGGGAATCTCGCGGATCGACTGCTGGATGCCGATCTCTCGGCCGGTGAACTCCAGCTCGTGCACGGCGAAATTGTTGACGAGGTTCCACCATCCGGCAAAGGACAGCTGCATCGCCCCGGCCATGAGCATCAGCAGCATCAGCGGCGAGCGCCAGCCGGTTGCGGTCATCGGGTCTGCGGTTTTCGTGAAGAAGCTCATGATCGGCCATGCCAGAAGGGAAGGATATCTTGCGCCCGTCTTCAGTGGCGGGGCAGTGGTTCTTACAAGGCACAGATCCGGCACTCCTGCGCAAGGTCAGCAAAGGCTGGAACCATGTATTCGGCAAAATGAGCCGGCTTGCCCGGTTTTGCCGTCTGCGGGCAGCATTTCATCGAAAAGCCGCAAAAATTCTTGATCTTTCTCAACGCAGGAAGTCGAGCCGGGAGGCAAGCTTCTCTTGGCTCAATGATATGCAAAGAGGAGACGTGCCATGTTCGACACCATTCTGGTCCCGGTGGATCCGGCTGAACCGAAGTTTTCCGCCCCGGCCCTGGAGGCTGCGGCACGCTTTGCCAATGACTATGGCAGCAAGGTCCGTCTCGTCGCGGTTCTGGCGCAGACGCAGGGTTTCATTGCCAGCTACCTGCCGGAAGATTTCGAGAGCAAGGCCATGGGCGAAACCCGTGCCATGCTGGAAGACCTGGCCAAGGGCATGGGACTGGCGGACGGGCGTGTCTCGGGCGTGGTGCGCAGCGGCAGCGTCTATCACGAGATCATCGAGGAAGCGCGCTTCATCAAGGCGGGCCTCATCGTGATGGAATCCCACCGCCCGGGCCTTGCCACCTATCTCATCGGCTCCAACGCCGCCCACGTTGTCCGGCACGCCCCCTGCTCGGTGCTGGTGCTGCGTCCGGAGAAGTGAGGTTTCAGCCGTGATGGGGCGTTTTCCGGGTCTGCCGGAAGGCGCCCCTACCGCGCCAGATCGCGCATGGCATCCGTCAAGCCTTCGAGGGTCATGGGATACATGCGCCCGCCCATCAGTTCGCGCATCATGCGGATGGAATGGGTGTAGTCCCAGTGGGCTTCCGGCACCGGGTTGAGCCATGCAGCGCGGCTGTAGAGGCTGGTGATCCGCTGCATCCAGACGGCGCCGGCCTCTTCGTTCCAGTGCTCCACCGACCCGCCCGGATAGGCGATTTCATAGGGGCTCATCGAGGCATCGCCGACGAAGATCACCTTGTAATCCGCCGGGTACTTGTGCAGCACGTCCATGGTGGGCATGCGCTCGGAATGGCGCCGGCGGTTTTCCTTCCACACATGCTCATAGAGGCAATTGTGGAAGTAGAAATGCTCCATCACCTTGAATTCTGACCGGGCAGCGGAAAACAGCTCCTCGCAGATGCGGATGTGGTCATCCATTGATCCGCCGATGTCGAAGAACAGCAGCACCTTCACCGCATTGCGCCGTTCGGGCCGCATCTTCACGTCGAGCAGACCCCTGTGGGCGGTGGCGCGGATGGTGCCGTCGAGATCCAGCTCATCGGCTGCACCCGTGCGGGCGAAGCGGCGCAGGCGTTTCAGCGCCACCTTGATGTTGCGGGTGCCCAGTTCAACCGTATCGTCGAGGTCCTTGAACTCGCGCTTATCCCAGACCTTGACGGCGCGGCGGTGGCGGCTTTCGGCCTGGCCGATACGAATGCCTTCCGGGTTGTAGCCATAGGCGCCGAAAGGGGAGGTGCCGGCCGTGCCGATCCACTTGCTGCCGCCCTGATGGCGTTCCTTCTGCTCTTCCAGCCGCTGCTTCAGCGTCTCCATCAGCTTGTCGAAGCCGCCAAGGCTTTCGATCAGCGCCTTTTCCTCTTCGGTGAGGTGCTTTTCGGCGAGCTTGCGCAGCCATTCCTCGGGGATCTCCGCCTGCGGTGCATCGGAGAGGAGGTCGAGGCCCTTGAAGACCTGAGAGAAGATCCGGTCGAAGCGGTCGAGATTGCTCTCGTCCTTCACCAGCGCAGTGCGGGCGAGATAATAGAAATCCTCGACCCGCCGCCCGGCCAGATCCAGCTCCAGCGCACGCATCAGGTCGAGATATTCCCGCAAGGAGACCGGCACCCCGGCGCTTTTCAGCTCTGAGAAGAACGTGATGAACATGGCCAGAGGTTAGGCCCGTCCATCACGCCTGTCGAGATTGCTTTTGGCATAGCCCGTGCGGCGCTTGGGCAATTTCAAGGCGCGATGCATCAGCATCGAAAGCCTTGGCATTACCCGCCCGGCTTCATCTCCGGGTGCAATGTCTTGCCGAGAATGTGGGTGTCGTGGCTGATGACGTGATGGGCGGCGCCGACGATCAGCGGGTCCGGCACGCCAACGAGGTGGGTGTCCTTATCTGGATAGGGCAGGGAGTGGAGGAAATGCTCCATGCAATTCAGCCGGGCGCGCTTCTTGTCGTCGGACTTGACGATCGTCCAGGGCGCATCGGCGGTGTCGGTGTAGAAGAACATCGCCTCCTTCGCCTCGGTGTAGTCGTCCCACTTGTCGAGCGAGGCAATGTCGATGGGGGAGAGCTTCCACTGTTTCAGCGGATCGGTCTGGCGCTCCATGAAGCGGCGGCGCTGCTCTTCGCGGCTGACGGAGAACCAGTATTTGAACAGGCGGATGCCGTCGCGCACCATCATGCGCTCGATCTCCGGGCACTGGCGCATGAATTCCAGATACTGGCTGGCGCTGCAAAAGCCCATGACGCGTTCAACGCCCGCCCGGTTGTACCAGGAGCGGTCGAACAACACCATTTCGCCGCCGGAGGGCAGGTGATTGATGTAGCGCTGGAAATACCATTGCGAGGCCTCCTGCTCGGTCGGCTTCTGCAGGGCAACGACGGTGGCGCCGCGCGGGTTCAGGTGTTCCATGAAGCGCTTGATCGTGCCGCCCTTGCCGGCGGCGTCGCGGCCCTCGAACAGGATGACGACACGCTGGCCGGTTTCCTTGATCCAGCGCTGCGCCTTCAGCAGTTCGGCCTGAAGCTTTGCCTTGCGCTGCTCGTAAGGGGCGCGGCGCATCGGCGTGGCATAGGGGTATTTGCCGCTTTCAAACAGCTCATGAATGGCTGCCGGATCATGGCGCATTTCGGCGAGCGTCTTGCGCGGTGCGGCGGCAACGGGAGCGATGGCCGGTTCAGGGGCTGCTTCGGGTGCTGCCACAGGCTCGGTGCCCGGCTGCGGTGCCGTCACCGCTTCCGCCGGTGTCTCTGCAACGCCGGAAGGCGTTGCCTCGGCCTCAGCACTGTCTGCAGTCACCGGGAGAACTGCATCCGCGGCAGGTGCCGGGCGGGTGCCGCGCGGCTTGCGGGTTACAGTGCGATCGTCCATGGGCTTGCCTCCTCAGCCATTTCAACCGATGCAGGCTAACAGAAACATCAAGTGCTGCCTTGACCGGGATCAAGGGAAAAGTGCAAGGCCGTTCAGGGGCAGGTTGCCAAACCGCTCATTCCGCCTTGCCGTCCTTCAGGTCCGCGCTGCTGCGGGTCAGTTCGGACAGGAAATCCGAAATGCGCGGGCCGCGCTGGCCGATGAAGGGGGCGGGGCGGCAAACGTCTGTCGCCGCAACGCCGATGCGGGCGGTCAGCAGGCCGTTGATGACGCCTTCGCCCAGCCGCGCCGAGAGCTTGGCGGCAAGGCCATGGCCCAGCACCTGCGAGACGAGGCTGTCGCCTGCCGCCATGCCGCCGGTGACGGCCAGATGCGTGCCGACCTGCCGGGCAAGGCGCAGGAAACCGGCGGTGCCGGGCCGCCCGCCATAAAGCGCGGAGAGGCGGCGGATGATGCGGATGTTTTCCGACAGCACCACGACGAGATCAAGCGCGGCCCGCGGGCTGACGGCGGTGATGACGGAGACGCGTTTGGCGCTGTCACTGACGATGCGCCGGGCGGCGGCATCCAGCGGCGCCAGGATCTCGCGTTCGGCCAGCACCACCAGGTCGCGCCCGTCAATGACTTCGGCCATATGCGCCTTCAGGGCGGCGCGGCCACGGGCTGTCTCCGGCCTATCCTTGTAGAGTTCGATCAGATCCGTCAGCGCGGCGCGGGCAGCTTTGGCGTCATCCGCCTCTGCTGCATCGGCCAACGCCTGCCGCAGGTGGGTGATGCGGGACAGGCGCATCAGGCCGAAGACCTCCCGTACCGCCAGTCCGAGGAAACCGAGAACAGCCAGCACGGTGAGGGCAAGGCCCATCCAGCCCAGCCAGTCGGTGCGCGCGAAGAGGTCACGGATCAGCGCATCCACCGAGAGGCCGAGGGCCAGCATGGCAAGGCCGAGGAGGCCGCCTGCCAGCCAGCGGCCAAAGCGCAAGGGGGCGGAGCGCGGTTCGGCGGGCAGAAGGGCATCTTCCTCCGGCTCACCGCTGGGCACGATGCGCGCCTCGTTGCGCAAGGGCGCGCCGAGCGAGCCATCGTCAAAGCGCACCCGCTCGTCATCAAGGCGGAAGGCCGTGGGGCGGCGGGGCTTGCGGGTCTCCTCGCTCATGCGATGCGGTCTCCGATCAGGAAGTTGAGCGCCCGATCCAGCCGGATGTGGGGCAGGGACAGCGTCAGCCCCTCGGCGGTCCGCTCCAGATGCGGCGGGCGGAAGCGCACGAAGCGCAGGCCGTCTTCATGTGATGAGTCAAGACGTGCATGTGCTTCATGTTCTGATTCAGATTCAAGGCTCTGAACTTTCGCAGAATTTGATTCAAGCGATTGGAAAAGTGATTCCGGATCTGATGGTAAGTCCCCGGGAAACATGGCGATTTCAGTTTTCCCATCAAAGCTGTCACCGTTGACGCGCTCGCCCGGAAGCGGGGTGCCGAGGATGGCCGGAAGCTCTTCGCCTGCATGGCGCACGGTCGCCTCGCGGGTGGCACGGACGGCGGCGAGTGCCAGCACATCCACCTCGGCGCCGCTGAATTCGGCATGCTCGATGCCCCGCGTCACCAGCCGTTTCAGGATGGCTTCCAGCCGGTCATGATCGTCCCGGTGCAGGTGGTCGGCCTTGGTGGCGGCAAAGAGGATGCGGTCGATCCGGCGGGTGAGGATCGAGGCCAGCCAGCTTGCCTTGCCGGGACGGAAAGAGGTGAGGACCTGCCCCAGCGCCGTCTCCAGATCGCGCAGGGCGTCAGGTCCGGCGTTCAGCGCCTGCAGCGCATCCACCAGCACGATCTGCCGGTCGAGCCGGGCGAAGTGCTCGCGGAAGAAGGGCCGCACCACATGCTTGCGGTAGGCCTCGTAGCGCCGTTCCATCATGGTCCAGAGCGAGCCTGCCGGTGCCTGTCCGCTCTCCGGCAGGGCCAGCGGGGCGAAGGTGAGGGCGGGGGAGCCGTCAAGATCGCCCGGCATCAGGAAGCGGCCCGGAGGCAGCATGGAGAGGGCATGTTCTTCTGCCCGGCAGCCGGCGAGATAGGCGGTAAAGGCCTTGGCCAGCGCCCGCGCATCTGTTTCGCTTTCAGGGGCTGCCGGGTCGTGCCGTGCCAGCTCCGAGAGATAAGGCAAGGCCACGGACGCACGGGCAGGCGAGCGGGCCAGCGCCATCGCCTCGGCACTGAACTGGCGGTAGTCCTTCGTCAGCAGCGGCAGGTCCAGCAGCCATTCGCCGGGATAGTCGATGATGTCGAGATGCAGCTTGCCGCGCCCGAGCTTGCGGGTGAGGAAGGACGCGGACTCATATTCGATGGTCAGCCGCAGTTCCGACACCTGCCGGGTGGACTGGGGCCAGATCCGCTCCTTCACCAGTGCGTCCACATGCGCCTCATAGTCGAAGCGCGGCACGGCATCGTCCGGCTGCGGCTGCAGCGACACGCGGGTGATGCGCCGCCCGGCTGCGGCATCGAACAGCGGCAGGCGCCCGCCATGCAGCAGATTATGGACGAGGGCGGTGATGAACACGGTCTTGCCGGCCCGCGCAAGGCCGGTCACGCCCAGCCGCAAGGTGGGCACGCCAAGACCGGATGCGCTTTCGGCCAGGTTCTCCAGCGCCAGCAGCGCCTCATCGGCAAGGGAAGAGAGTTTCATGTCTATCCTGTGTCTCCGGCCTTCATATGGGAAGGCCGGACCCCTTGCGCAAATGCGCCGGAGAGCGGATCACTCCGGCAGAAGGCGCGGCTGGATGAAATGCTGCAGCGTGCAGCTCAGCGGCAGCAGGCCGGACCAGGAGGGGGAAGGGCTTTCCAGCACCGCGAGGGCGCCGGTCGGGAACTTGGTTTCCAGTGCCGCCCAGCCAACGCCGGAGCCGGGAATGGCCAGTTCGCAGGCCGTGTCATGGGTGGCCGGATTGTGGGCGATCAGCATCAGGGTTTCCGCCTCGCCGCCCTCATCCCGCAGGAAGCTGATGTAATCGCTCTCGCTGGCCTCATAGATGCGCCGCGTCAGGCGGATTTCCACCTCATGCCCCAATACCGGGAGCAGTGCGGCCAGCGTCATGCGAGTGCGCAGGGCGGTGGAGCAGAGAATGAGATCCGGCTTGAGGCCTTCCTCCGCAATCCAGCGCGCCATCCGCCGTGCGGCATCCTCGCCCCGCGCATTGAGCGGGCGGTCATGATCATGAAGCCCCGATGTGCTCCAGTCGGATTTGGCATGGCGCAGAAGCAGCAGTCGCGGCAAGGGCGTGTCTCCGGTTGGCATTTGTCGCAGCCATCCTGAGGGGGGCGGCGTCCTCTGGCAAGGCAGCCCTGTGGTTCCACGTAGGAAATCAGTTCTGTGCCTTCAGTATCTCCACCACCGCATTGAAGGCGGGCTCGACGGCTTGTTCATGGAAGGGCAAGGAGTAATGGATCCAGACGGTGTAGTCGGCATGCTTACCGGACATGGGCCACAGGGTTTCACACAGCATGCGGCTCTGGTCGCCGCCCGTGGTGAAAGTGATGCCGCTGGCGGCGATGCCGGAAAGCGCAAGCTCCTTGTAGCCCGCCGCCTGATACCCGGTTTTGAACTTGCCTGCCTCCCGCCGTGCCGTGCCTTGCTGAAAGGCGCTGACCACAACCTGAATGCCGCCCGTTTCATCCACATAGATGCAGCTGGCGACACGGCTGTTGACCGTGGGCATCACCTTTGACCGGGTCAGCCCGCCCACTTCGTTGGGGCACCGGAAACCGGTGAAATGGCGCATGCCCTGCGCGTCGTTGATCCACCCGGCCTCGTATTCGTTCTGCACGGATGGTGCCGCGGTCTGGGCAGAGGCAGGCAGGGCGGCCGGGGCAAAAGCCAGCGCGGCAGAAATTGCCGCCACGCGGTGCCATCTCGTCAGAGCCGCCCTGAAGGCCATCTCAGCGCTGCTCCCGCCGGGCCATGAAGGCCAGCCGCTCGAACAGATGCACGTCCTGCTCGTTCTTGAGCAGGGCGCCATGCAGCGGCGGGACGAGCTTGCGCGGGTCGCGCTCGCGCAGCGCGTCAGCATCGATATCCTCATTGAGCAGCAGCTTGATCCAGTCGATCAGCTCGGAGGTCGAGGGCTTCTTCTTCAGGCCCGCCACGTCGCGGATGTCATAGAAGAGGTTCAGCGCCTCGCGCAGCAGCTTGTCCTTGAGGCCAGGGAAATGCACGGCAACGATTTCCGCCATGGTCTCCCGGTCCGGGAAGCGGATGTAGTGGAAGAAGCAGCGTCGCAGGAAGGCGTCCGGCAGATCCTTCTCGTTGTTGGAGGTGATGATCACCACGGGCCGCTGGCGGGCCTTCACCATTTCGCCGGTCTCGTAGACGAAGAACTCCATCCGGTCGAGTTCCTGCAGGAGATCATTGGGGAACTCGATGTCGGCCTTGTCGATCTCGTCGATGAGCAGAACCGGCTTCACCGGGCTTTCAAAGGCCTCCCACAGCTTGCCCTTGCGGATGTAATTGCGGATGTCGCGCACCCGCTCATCGCCCAGCTGGCTGTCGCGCAGGCGGGAGACGGCGTCATATTCGTAAAGGCCCTGCTGCGCCTTGGTGGTGGACTTGACGTGCCATTCCAGCAGCGGCGCACCAAGAGCCCTGGCGACCTCATGGGCGAGAACGGTCTTGCCCGTGCCCGGTTCCCCCTTCACCAGCAGCGGCCGCTCCAGCGCCACCGCCGCATTGACCGCAACCCGCAGGTCGTCCGTGGCGATGTAATCCCGTGTTCCCTCAAAGCGCATGCGTGCCTCGCAAACTGACTGTTGCGGGCAGAGTAGGGGGGCGCCCGTCCCCATGCAAGCCTTGCCGGGCAGGGACGGAATTGCCGGTTGCGCCCGGCAGTTTCTTCCCTCACCGGCAGGAAAGTTCCGGCAACTTTCTATTCCGGAAACAGTGGTCAGAAAAATATGAAATAAAAACAGTGGCTTATGTTTCTGACTGGAAATGGCACGGCCTTTGCCAAGTCAGGGCAGGAAAAACCTTCGGGTTCCAGTGCTGACGAGGATTCATCATGGGTATTTACGGGGCTATCAACGCAGCAATCTCCGGGCTGGCGGCGCAGTCAAGGGCGCTTGAGAACATCTCCGGCAACGTTGCCAACTCTCAGACCGTGGGCTTCAAGCGCCTCGACACCACCTTCTCGGAGATGGTTGCCGGCGGTGGTGGCGGTACCCAGGCCAAGCAGCAGAGCGGCACCACCGCAGCCACCTCGCGTGCCACCAACACGGTGGCTGGCCCGATCGTGCAGGCTCAGGTCGATACCTATATGGCGATCAACGGCCCCGGCTATTTCGTGGTGACCCAGGCTTCCGATGTGGTGGATGGCAAGACCACTTTTGCCGACACCCAGTACTACACCCGCGCCGGTGACTTCGAGCGGGATCAGTCTGGCTACCTCGTCAACAGCTCGGGCTACTACCTGAAGGGCTTCCCGCTGGATCCGCTGACGGGCAACGCCATCGGTGATGCGCCTTCGGTGATCCAGATTGATGACAAGCCGATGCCGTCGAAGGCAACGACGGAGATGACCTATCAGGCCAACCTGCCGACCTTCCCCAAGACAAACCGTGCGGTCGCTGCCGGTAACACCCCGGGCAGCCAGTACCTCCAGACGGGCGGCTCCACGTCGATCACGACCACGTCCGACATCACCGTGGCGGATCAGCAGGCCTTCGTGGACTCCTCCATCTCCGGCGGCTCCAAGACCGTCTATGATGCAAACGGTGCCCCGGTGAGCGTGTCGCTCCGCTGGGCGCAGACTTCGGCGAACACCTGGAACCTTTATTACAACACCGGCGAAACCGCCCCTGCGACGGCGACCGCCTGGAGCCTCGTCGGTGAGGTTGACTTCACCGCTTCGGGCGTCATGAACACCTTGACACCTTCTGCCCCGAACACGGCATCGGCGACCAGCTTCACCATCGACAACCTTACCGTTGGCGGCGTGAATGCGGGGAACGTGGAACTGTCCTTCGACAATGGCTCGCTGACCCAGTTCAACGATGACGCCGGTATCGTCAGCAGCCTTGATATCCAGCAGAACGGCTATCCGGCCGGTCAGGTTGTCAGCCTGTCGATCGATGAGGCCGGCCGGATCACCGCGTCCTACTCGAACAATCAGCAGCGCGCGGTCTACGAGATTCCGATTGCGACCTTCCAGGCCGAGCAGAATCTGCGCCGCGTCGATGGTGCAGCCTTCGCGGCCACGCCGACGTCCGGCGAGCCGAAATTCGGCGAAGGCGGTGCAGTTCTCGCCAATAACCTCGAATCTTCGAACTCGGACATCGCGACCGAGTTTTCCAAGCTGATCATCACCCAGCAGGCCTATTCGGCCAACTCCAAGGTCATCACCTCCTCGGACAAGATGCTGACGGATGCTCTCAACATGATCCGCTGATCAGGCTGACTGATCGTGCAGGCGGCGCCCAGGAAGGTGCGCCGCCGCTTCCAAAGGACTTCGGAGGCGTGAAATGGGTCTGACTTCGGCGCTGAATACGGCATTGTTCGGTCTGAACTACAATCAGAAGCAGATCGACCTGACTGCGGCCAATGTGGCCAATGCCAAGACCGAAGGCTACACGGCCAAGCGGATCACGGCCAATGTCTACTTTGACAAGAATGGCAATGTCTCCGGCATCCTGTCGAGTGACATCACGCGCCAGGTCAATGAATCCATCCAGATGGCCTATTGGAACAGCCGTGCAGATACGGCCTATTCCACCACCAAGGCCAGTTACACAGACCGGATGGATGCCACGCTCGGCACACTTGCGGATGCAGGGTCTCTGCCTTCGCTGATGTCCAGGCTCAACACGTCTCTGGCTGCTCTTGTTACGTCTCCCGACAGCTATGCCGCCCGGCAGGAGGTTCTCAGCACCGCCAACCTTATGGCCAAGGAGCTGAACTCGACCTATCGCGTCTTCGAGGACATGCGCAAGGAGGCAGACCGGACCATTGCCTCTCAGGTGGGCGAGGTCAATCAGCTGCTGAAGCAGCTGCAGGACATTGAAGCCAAGATCTCCAGGTCCCAGACCGCGGGTGTTTCCGAGGTTTCCCTGCTGGATGAACGCGACCGGTATCTGGAGCAGCTGAGCGGCTACCTGGATATCCGGATCAGCAAGGGCGACAACAACACGGTCAACATCACCACGAACAACGGCGAGTCGCTGTTTGTGGATGGCAAGGCCTCGACGCTGAGCTTCACGCCGGCCAGCACTCTTCTGCCTGGACAGTCCGGCAACCAGATCACCTTGAGAGCTCCCGGTGGCCTTACGCAGGACCTGTCCAGAACGTCCAGCTCCGGCTCGCTGATGGCGCTCGTCGATTTGCGCGACAACACGCTTGTCGAGGCACAGGCACAGCTGGATGAGATTGCCTCGCAGCTGTCACTTGCATTTTCCAACGTGGATGTGGCCGGCACTGCGACCACTGTCGCCCCTGAAAGCGGGTTCACGCTTGATGTTTCGGGCCTTCAGCCTGGCAACACGGTGTCTCTCAGCTACCGCGACTCTGGTGGTGTTCAGCGCAATGTGACCTTCGTTGCCGTTCAGGATCCGGCGCTGCTGCCGCTGGATCCCAACGTCACGGCCGATCCTTCCGACACGGTTTTCGGCATCGACATTTCGAGCGGTGATCCTGCCAACTACATCACCCAGATGATTGCAGCGCTCGGCGCGACGGATCTGGATGTCGCCAACAATGGCTCGGACCAGCTGCGCATTCTGGGCGACACGGGGACCAACACCTCCGTAACGTCGCTGAAGGCGAATGTGACTGTCACCGGCAGTTCCAATCAGGGACTGGGCCTTGCGCTCTTTACAGATGGCAGGGCAGGCGAGGCGCTTTACACCGGTGCCCTGGAGTCCGGCGGGCAAAAGACCGGCTATGCCCGGTCGATCATGCTCAATTCGGAACTGCCCAAGGACGCTTCCAAGCTGGTGATCTATGAGACCACGCCGGTCAGCAACTCCGAAAAGGACAGCAGCCGTCCGCAGTTTCTGGCCGATGCGATCAGCAAGACGAACTTCTTCTTCTCCTCGTCGACCGGACTGGGCACCGAGGGCTCGCCGTTCCGCGGGTCGGTCTCCGATTTCGTCAATCAGGTTGTCGCCTATCAGGGTGAGCAGGCCCAGACCAGCAAGCAGGCCGCCGCATCCCACACGGCCCTGACCCAGAACCTGGCGATCCGGCATGAGGAAGAATATTCGGTCGATGTCGATGCAGAGCTTGGGTTCCTGATCCAGCTGCAGAATGCCTACACGTCGAATGCCCGGGTGCTCAAGGCGGCCCGGGAGATGTTTGAAACGCTGTTGAACTCGGTCTAAGGGGCAGGCAATGGGTATCAGTACGATCACCACATCCAGAGGCTACCTGACGCAGCAGCTTAACAGCCTGAGTTCAGCGCTGACGGAAAAGACATCCCAGCTTGCGTCCGGCAAGGTGTCCACCACCTATGGCGGCGTCGGCAGTCAGCGCCTCTTGAGCATGGAGTTGAAGCAGAAGGCACAACGGATCGAAGCCTATGAGGAAACGATCACCATGAGCCGGCTGCACATCAAGACGCTCAATCTCAATCTTCAGCGGCTGGAAGCGCTGCGGATCGAGAGCAAGGCGACGATGGATCTGAACAACTTTCAGCTTCAGGCGGATGGCCAGACAAGCACGCAGGCAACGGCGGAAATCCTGCTGGCCGAAACGATCGGCCTGCTGAATGCCGAGGTCGCCGGCCATTATCTCTTTGGCGGCAGCGATGCGAACACCAATCCCGTTCTCGAAATGTCGCAGATCCTCAACGGCGCCGACGGCAAGGCTGGCCTGAAACAGGTGATGAACGAGTATTGGCTGGCCAACCAGGGGCCCGCCGGCAGCGAGGGGCGCCTGACGGTGTCTCCGCTGAACACGGTTCTGTCGGCCGGCGTTCCGGTCAGCGCTGACTTTTCGATTTCGGAAGACGGAGCCCATGACTTCGGTTTCGACATTTCTGCCGTCACCTCGAATCTCTCGAACATGACCCTGACGGCTCCCACGGGCGCTGACCCGGACAGCTTCGCCGTCGAATTCACCGGGCAGCCGCAACCGGGGGAGACGATCTCGATCGAGCTGGCGCTTCCGCCTGACGGTGCCAAGTCGGTCACGATCGAACTCAAGGCGGCTGTTTCAAACGCCAAGACGGGCGAGTTCACCATCGGCGCTGATCTTGCCGAAACAGCAGACAACCTCCGTACGGCGATTCAGGACGCTATCAAGGAGCAGACAGCAACCTCCCTGCGTGCTGCCTCGGACACCTGGGCGTCCAGCGAGTTTTTCGACACCTTTGGCGGTAAGATACCGAACCGTGTCGACGGACCTCCCTTCGACACCGCGACAGGACTGGTTTCCGGGGCCGGGACCACGACGATCTGGTATGTCGGAGAGAACCTGCCGACGGACGATCCGCGTCAGGACAAGATTGCAGCCGTTGATGACAATCTGCGCCTGGGCTACGGGGTGCGGGCAAACGAGCAGGGCCTGACGGATGTGGTCAAGACGCTTGCTACGTTCATTGCAGCAGATTTTTCAGGTGGTACGCCGTCGGATGAAAAATACTATTCCGAACTGGCCACCAGCATGAAGAACATTCTTCAGCCTGAGAGGACGGACCGGTCCGGTATCGTTGATATCACGACCGAAATCGCCGTGGCTTTCAAGTCGATCGAGTTTACGGCCGAGCGCCATCAGATCCAGAAGTCTGGCTATCTGTCGGCGGTGGACCAGATTGAGGGGGTCGACAAGGAGCTTCTGGCCGTGGAGATCCTGCAACTGCAAACCAATATCGAGGCGTCCTACCGCGCCTCGTCCATTGTTCTGAAGCTGTCACTGGCTGACTATATCTGATACCCCACTCAATGAGCCTAACTCATTGAGTGGGGCAAGGCCGTGCGGCGTCTGAGCAATTTCAAGGCGCGATGCGTCAGCATCGGAAGACTTGTATGACGGCGCGTCGTTGTGATCGAACAAGGCCGCTGACCGGGTTAACCGGCGGCGGCTTTTCTTTGCGCGCGCCGCGTGAGAGGCGTTGTCTTCGTGCAAGATACGAAAAAGCCGCCTTGGCGGCGGCTTGAACATGCGCGGTCACATGACGGGGTGACAAGGGCAGGGCTCTTGCTCCGGGCCTTCACTCCGGCCGGGCGCGCAGGCCTTCCGCGATGCTTCTGTTGATTGAAATCAGCGTGTTCAGCTTGTCCGGATGCGGATCCGCAAGAAGCGCCATCGTGTGCTTGAAAATGAACACACCGAGCGAGGCGATGTTGTTCTTGATCTGATCGGGCAGAGGGTTCTCCGGATTGGTCACAGATGTAACCAGAATGGTCCAGAGCTTGCGATTGTAGGTGAGGGCATCATCGATTTCAGCGAGCGATGAGCTCTCCCACTCATCCTTGATGAGTTGCAGACGGGCCGCAGCTTTCATCAGCAAGGTCGCCTCGAGCTCCCTAGGGGAGACGGCTACCTGGCTCGTCTTCTGGTACGCTTGAGCTGCCTGCTTGTACATGACCGATGAGCGTCCTCTCGTACTCGATGAGCTTCTTTGCTTCTTTCAGAGCCTTATAGAAGGCACCAGCCAATATCGAGTTACTGATCTTGGTAATATAAGGTATCGTACTTGGTGCCGCCAGTATTATGTCATTCACCAAGCTGAAATAGTTATCCTCGATCTTTTCGATGTCCTTGGAAAGGTACATGAGCTGCACAGCCAGATAAATTCGCTTGGCCGGGGAATCTGCCGTGGCTGGCGTTAAAATGTCCTTTTCGCGGAGGATAGGCGCCTGGCCCTCGATGAAGAGGCGTGTGCGCTGATTGTCGTTGGTGATGATGCTGTCGCCAACAATAATCCGTTCACCCGGCTTCAGCTCAACCTTGAGAGCCATGCGCTTCCTCCGAAACACAGCATCGTTCAGAAACACTCACCAAAGAGTTAACGATTGCTGACAAAACCTTAATTCGCCTCAGCCTTAGCCAAAAAGGCTGAGGACGCTCTGGTCGGCCTGGTTTGCCAGTGACAGCGCCGTGGAAGAGAGCTGCTGCCGGGTCTGCAGAGCCAGCATGTTTGCGCCTTCTTCGTTCATGTTGGCGATGGTCAGCGCGCCTGCACCCACTTCGAGGGTGTTGACGAGCTGTGTCGTGAACTTCTGCCGCACTTCCACGGTCGAGAGGCTGGTGCCGAAGGACGAAGCGGTTGAGCGCAGGGTCGCCAGAGCGCCGTTGATGGCCTGCAGCGTGCGCTCGATATCCGTATCATCCTTGAAATCGGAATCTGTGGCCTGCAGTTTCACGGTGCCATCTGTCGTCGCCAGCGCCGTGACGTTGAAGTCGTTGTTGGAGCTTTTGATGTCGAAGGAAATATCGCCAACCAGGCTGATCTGGCCGGCCGAGAAGCCCGCCTTCAAACCCTTGACGCTGTTGAGCAGCTTGACGAGATCGTCAGCAGTCGTATTGGCGGTGACTTCGAGTGAGGCGGCTTCATAGCCATTGCCGTCCACGACCTTGAGAACATCGCCCACCTTGTAGCTGCCCGACGACACAAGCTTTGAATCGGCCGTCATTGAAGCGGCAGTCAAAGTGGTCGTGCCCGTTCCGATGCCGCCGTTCGTGGCGGTGCCGCCACCGGCGGCGTCCTTGGAGATCGTCAGGTTGAGCCCCACTCCGAGGCCGGAGGTGACGGTGATCTGGTCGGTCACTTCATCGAAGCTGGCCTTGATGCCCCCGAGGTCGTTGAGGGCGTTGACATAATCCTGGACGGTCCGGATCTGTCCGGGCCCGCTGCCGACGGTGAAGGTTCTGGTGGTGACGCCATCCGACACGGAGACCACATCACCCGCTGACCACTGGGCCAGATCCGTCAGTTCTGACGAGGCCTGGAGTCCGGTCAAAGTCAGGGTTGTGGCGCCGCCGGACAAGGCAAAGGAAGCGGTCGCACCCGAGCCTGTTGCCAGATCACTCAACGCCAGCCCCTCCTCGAGAGAGGCATTCGTGAAGTCAACCGGCAGGATCTTCATCTTGGACGTGCTGTCCTCGTTGAAGAGGATCGAGAGATCGTTGCCCTCGCCAGCGAGCAGGTTCTTGCCCTTGTAGCTGGCGTCACGCGCCATATCCTCGATCTGACGCAGGACACCGTTGTAGCGCTCTGCGTAGACCTTGCGCTCGTATTCGCTCTGGGTCTGCAGGGCCTGATTGGCGATGGCCTTTGCCGACTCGACCAGCTTGGTGATCGACGTGATGCCGGTGTCTGCCGACTTCAGCGTCTGAACGGCCTGCCCCATGTTGTCGAGCAGGTTGTTCAGATCCTTCGCCCGGTCATTCAGGCCGGCGGCCGTAAAATATGAGTTGGGATTGTCCAGGGCCGAGTTAACCTTCAGGCCTGTCGCCAGACGGTTCTGCGTCCTGGACATGAGGTCTGCAGTGTTCTTGAGCGAGAGCAGGTTATCCCTGACGGGGCTGGAAAGGACAATGTCGCTCATGGCTTGCTCACCGGTCTCTACATGGGATGCGACTTAACACCCCGCTCACATGATCTGATCCTAATCATTAACGAAAAGTAAATACGATTTGCACCCGTTAAGATTTTGGTTACGGAAGTTACCAAGTGGTTTCTTTTAACCGATTGAATTGAAACGGGAAAACTGATGTCTCCGAGCGCCCGGAGACGTTGAAAGGGCAAAAGGCCGGGCGATTGGCCCGGCCTTTTCTGATTGTCAGGTTGTGAGTCGTGCGTGAACTGATTCTTAGAACAGGGACAGCACA
>NZ_JBVOUO010000030.1:0-2087 GCF_055685825.1 Pannonibacter sp. CBAS1226
TCGAGCCGCCTGAACTCGCTTCAAAACGCGGCACTGTCAGGTGAATACCATCTCTGTACATACAGCTTCACTAGGGTTCGGCGTCCAGACCGTATGGGTTTTGTCGCCTACCTCGGCCAAGATCGCATCCACATCGACGGGGTAATAGTGGTGTGTCACAGATGAGGTCGGATGGAAGTGAGGGGTATGGCTCATGACCTGACCTGTATCATCACAGAAATGATGGGCAGCACCCGGTAGCATTTCGACGGGAAGGGGGATCTTGGCATTGGGATTATGATAGACGTTAAGCCCCTCGATCCATTCCTCCGCATATCCGGCGGAATTGACGAAAACCCGGAAGAGTTTGTTGAGCATGGCATTGGGATTGTGATCGACCATTCGGCCTTCACGCACCAGCAAAACTTGCTTCGAGCCGAATTTTCCCAGAATGCCCATGCGGTTGAATTTAGCGATCGTGCCGGCATTTGTGCTGATGACGGCGCTGACATGCTCAGAGTCAGGTAAGCGGAAGAAGCCCGACGGAATGACCTTTTCGCCCCATTGATGTTGTTCAATCCGTGACGGTGAAATCACCAACTCGCCATTCGTATCGAGCGCACCAGCATGCTCATATCCCCACAGATACCGCTCCAAGGCTGGCTGCGAATACACCATCGACATCGGCGCCGAGAAATCGGCAACCGCGAAAACGAGCGGCTTCCCCACGACATGCGGCTGCTTCCAGTATTTTTTATTCAGCTTTGAGAAGAGGGGGCTGCCGAATTTGATCGGCATATACTCTTTGAGATAGGCTTCCCGTGCTTCCGGCGTATCCATCGGAGGCGGTGGCACGATCTGGCCATCCCTGATCGTCGGCCCGACAGTCACGGCTTCAACACAAAGCTCACCCAGCAAACCGGAACCGCAGAAGTCGGGAATCTGATGGTCGCGACTGAGTAGAAAGCCCGCCTCGATCAGCATAGCGAACAGATACAGCTCCCAGATACGTTGATCGAAGCCGGTGGTCTGGAACTGTTCGATAAAATTGCCGTCCGCATCCTCATACCAGCGCATCATCGGTTCGATGATCGAACGAGCAGGGGAGTATCCTTCATTGGTCGTCAGCTGGACGAAGAACGGATTGAGCCGCGATGCTTCATGCAGATGCGTGAAGAAGTCCACCGGTTCGCCTGTTTCATCACCCTGATAGTGGTCGTTTACCTGCGCTTTGGTCGCTGCGCGCATGCCGGCAAACAGTGCCTCCTTAGCCGCTTCGGGCGTGGGGCAGAAATCCGTGACGTTGACACCGCGGAAACGGAGGTTGCGATCCTGTGCCATGACGATGCCACCGAAATCCTGATCGGTGATGTCTTTGGTCGCAATGCCGATGACGCCGCCGCCTTTCACCTCGAAATATTCCAGCTCTTCGAGATACAGCAAAGTGGCTGGCTGGCGAGCATAGCCTCCCAGTGCGTTGAAGCGTGTCAGTGAAATCGGTGAAATCGCAAGATCATCCATGGCGCTATCGTCGCATAGGAACAGGCAAATCAACAACCGGAGTTTGCACGAGCGCACCAAACCGGATTATCGTTTGCAACCCTTGCAGCGCAGTTGGCCGATACCCATATGTATCAAATAAGCCGTTAGCCTAGCAGAGTTAGGCCTAACAGGAGTGGGTGCAATTCCCGCCGCTGTACTCTGTGCTGGAAGCCTCATCTTTCTACTCCCGTTGATCGGGATGCAATTCTTCGCTGATAAGAACCAAGCGCGAAAGGAGAAGCCTATGGAGACAAACACAGAAAAGACGTCCGAGACTAAAAACCGCATTATTATCGCAGCAATGCAGGTGATGGTGGCCTTCGGCGCAAGTACCGTGAGCAGCGTTGCACTGTTAGGCTAACGGCTTATCTCCCCTATTTGACCTAGTCCCTATGAGCTCATCCTGCTTGTCGTAACCTCCGGCCCATTGAGAGGGCCGGAGTATGAAACTGAACCGTTTCACAGACGAACAGATCATCGGTATCCCGAAAGAGCTCAAGGCTGACACGCCGGTCGCGGAGCTTTGCCGAAAGGGCGCTGTAAATTGGAGAATGCCTTTGCTGCAT
>NZ_JBVOUO010000031.1:0-1968 GCF_055685825.1 Pannonibacter sp. CBAS1226
ACGCGGCATGGCCACACCCTTAAAGGTGAGCCAACTGTCAGGTAATTACCGTCTCAGGACATTCAGGGGGCTGGGGTCTGGAGCGCCGTGGCGCGACCTGCCCGGGCGCTACGGCCCGCGCACCACCTGCTACAACGCTTCGTGCGATGGAGGAAGGCTGGGGCGTGGGATCAGAGGATGGACGTCATCGCCGCCGCACATGATGGCGGCATCCAGATGATCGGCAGCACTTCCATCAGGGTGTACCAACAGGCCGCGACGGCCAAAGGGGGGGCGGGATCATTATCTCGGTCGCTCCCGAGGTGGGCTCACCACCAAAATCCATGCGGCCGTCGATGGGCAAGGCTTTCCGATCCGGCTGAGCCTGACTGCTGGTCAAACTTTTGACGGCCAAACCGCTGACGACCTGCTCGATCATGTCGGCGCCGGAACAATCGTACTGGCGGACAAGGCCTAAGATGGTGATCGCGTCAGGGCAGCTCTCCGCGAGAAGGGAGCGTTTGGCAATATCCCGCCCAAGGCCACCGACGGTCGAAGCCATGCTTCAGCACATAGCTGTACCGCGAGCGGAACCTGATCGAGCGCTTCTTCTCCAAGCTGAAGTACTTCTACCGCATCGCAACGCGCTACGGCAAGTTGGCCGAAATCTTCCTGGCGATGGTTCAACTGGCCTCAATGCGCCTGTGGCTCCGCGCTTATGAGTCTACGGCCTCGTGGGCGTTGAGGCACACTTCAGCGGCCGGTATT
The DNA here is from genome assembly GCF_055685825.1 of Pannonibacter sp. CBAS1226. Taxonomy (NCBI): domain Bacteria; kingdom Pseudomonadati; phylum Pseudomonadota; class Alphaproteobacteria; order Hyphomicrobiales; family Stappiaceae; genus Pannonibacter; species Pannonibacter sp. CBAS1226. Next base: position 748 of record NZ_JBVOUO010000031.1, read on the forward strand.
CCCTCATTGGCCTGACGCAGGATGAAGGTCAATCCACGACTTCGAGAACTTCGATTTCCTCATGAAACTCTCCTTCTCCCGCCAACAAGATTATGAATGGAAAATTCCAGCTTAGAACGATCCGAAAACCGCGGGCGCATCACTATGATGCAACGTGATCGAATTACGCTCTAGATAGGTAAAATCCGGGCTAATACCAATGCTCGATGAGCTTGACTTGTCGAGTGTTGGTTAATCCCGTGCGACGCTTGAGCAATTTCAAGGCGTGTTGCGTCAGTATCTCAGTGACTTGTTATAAGATATTCTTTTTTAGGGGGGTGATGTATTGTATTGTATTGTATTGATCTGGAGTCTATGAATTTCAGCGCGGGCCTTCAGGCTATTGGGCTTCAAAGGTTCTGATCCAATCGCCTCCTACCTCAGTTCGCTCAGCTTCCCAGTCTACTGGAAGATCTGAAATCTGATTGAGTGTCTGATCAGCGTCGAGCAAAATTCCGACACTTACATGATATGGCTCAAGAGCATCGTAGTGATCGATGCCTCCGCATAAAAATTGCCAGTCTCCTCCCTCCCTGGACACCAATAGCACAGACCTCTCATGCCGAAGCACATGCCCGCAGCAGTAAACGCCCAGTCTTGAATCGTTGAAACGCCAACATCTCATTCCCTCAACTCCCTTGGCCGTCTCTGCATACCCGTTTTCTCACGCCAATGCCTACCTCAACAACCAAAATTCCGTGTCCAGGCGGGTGGGGGCGTGGAAGCTGGGGGAGGGTCATGGCGGCGGCCTGTTCGCCAAAGCGACCGCTTGCGGGAGCTGGCAGGTGCTGTGCCCCTCACTTGCACAGGGGCGCGCTGACGTTAACGCTGCTGTCTATTGAGTGCCGCGTCAGCCGGGTCCAGTGCGCTAGCCCCACTCATCACGCCGGCCCGGCCCCCGATCTCAAACATGGGCCAGGACCCATCAGGGGGGGGCAATGCGTTTGATCCTGCTGCGGATGCCGAGCGTCAGTTTCCTGATAGGTCCTGCCAGCCTCACGGGCCCCTGACACAAGGCGAGGGCGGGGCGCCTATATCGACAGCCCACAGGCGCTCTACGTTCTCTGGGGCTGGGCGTACATCTACAAAAGCCAGGGTGAGATATGTCCCTATGAGATGTCGACTCTTGGCCGGGTTGGCGGGGGAGGTGGCACGGGCGAGGGCCGCGATGTGAAGTATTGA
>NZ_JBVOUO010000032.1:0-1716 GCF_055685825.1 Pannonibacter sp. CBAS1226
GGCGGTGAGGCCGACGAGGCCCGCGATCCAGGCAAGGCCGCCCCACAGGTTGCCGATGCCCGGCTGGCCGACGTGATCGCCCGTCAGTTCCGCATCGAAATGCGAATGATGCCCGGCCTTGCCCCGCACCAGCTGCGGGATCAGGATGGCCAGCATCACCAGCCCGATGATGGAGACGGACAGCGGGAACACCTGGCCGAGGAAGTCATGCTTGAGCGCGTCGTTGAGGGCGATCAGCAGGGCCCCTGCCATGGCCACGGCGAAGGTGATCTGGGGCAGATGCGCGCGCAGGGACGGCACGTCCGGCGCATCGTCCTCGTTGGGCACCACATGGCCGTGCTCGTCGATGCGGTTGCGCAGACCGAACCAGATGGAGGCCAGCGTCATCACGGCGATGACGATGACGCCCGGGCGGAAGACGAAGTCCCAGCCGTTGAACTGCAGCGCCTGATAGAGATAGGTCTCGGCCTGGGGGGCGAGCACATAGCCGATCAGCAGCGCCGGGCGCGGCCAGCCGAAGCGCTTCATCAGCACGCCGAGGACGCCGAGGCACAGCAGCGCCACGAGATCGGCGAGCGAGCGGGTGGCCTGGAAGGCGGCAAAGCAGATCAGCACGATCATGAAGGGCGCAAGGCGCTGGAACGGGATCTGGGTCAGCTTGGCGATGGGAATGGCCAGGGCCAGACAGATGCCCGCGCCCATGACATTGGCGAGCGCCAGCGACCAGATCACCGAATAGGTGATGTTGAGGTCCGCGCCCACCATGGAGGGGCCGGGCTGGATGCCGAGCAGGACCATGCCGCCGAGGAAGACGGCCATGGCGCCGGAGCCGGGGATGCCGAACAGCATGGTGGGCAGCAGGGCGCCGCCCTGCATGGCGTTGTTGGAGCTTTCCGGGGCGATGACGCCGCGGATGTCGCCCTTGCCGAACTGCGGGTCCTTCTTGACGGTCTGGACCGCATGGCCATAGGCGATCCAGTCGACGACCGAGCCGCCAAGGCCGGGAATGGCGCCGATGATGCAGCCGAAGCCGGAGCAGCGGGCGGACAGCCAGATATTGGCCCACCAGTCGCGGAGGCCCTGGAACCAGCCCGAGCCAAGGGCATTGCCCGAGGCGATGGCGGAGTTCTTGCGCAGGAGATCGGCGATCTCGGGAATGGCGAAGAAGCCGAGGCCGACGATGACCAGCGGGATGCCGTCATAGAGATAGTCGAAGCCGAAGATCATGCGGAACTCGCCGGTGGCCGGCGCCCCGCCGATGGAGCCGATGATCAGGCCGATGCAGCAGGCCGCCAGCCCCTTGGCAAGGCTGCGCCCGGCCAGCACCGCCACCATGGACAGGCCGAAGAGCGCCAGCATGAACAGCTCCGCCGAGCCGAAAGAGAGGATCAGCGGCCGGGCGATGACGACAAAGCCGGTCAGGATGATGGCACCGAAGATGCCCCCCGCCATGGAGGAGATGAAGGCAGCCGACAGGGCCCGCGCCGCCTGCCCCTGCCGGGCCAGCGGAAAGCCGTCGAGCACGGTCGCCTGGCTGGCGGAGGAGCCGGGAATGCCCATCAGCACCGAGGAGAACGTGTCCGAGGTCGGGATCACGGCGACAAGCCCGATCAGCATCGCCAGCGCGCTGATCTCGTTCATGCCATAGAGAAAGGGGATCAGCAGCGACAGCCCGGCGATGCCGCCAAGACCGGGGATCACCCCGATCACAAGGCC
>NZ_JBVOUO010000033.1:0-1030 GCF_055685825.1 Pannonibacter sp. CBAS1226
GACAACGAACATGACCACGAAGGACAAGATAGCACGGCGGAAGCTGTCTCTGCTGGACCTTGCGAGCGAACTTTCCAATGTCAGCCGTGCCTGCAAGGTGATGGGCTATTCGCGCCAGCAGTTCTATGAGATCCGGCGCAATTTCCAGACCTATGGAGCTGAAGGCCTGATCGACCGGCTGCCCGGCGCGAAGGGCCCGCACCCCAACCGCATGCCTGCGGAGATCGAAGCGGCGGTGCTGGCTCATGCCCTTGATCATCCCTGTCACGGCGCGCTGCGCGTCGAGCAGGAGTTGCGGCTCAAGGGCCTTGCCGTCTCTGCCGGAGGCGTACGCGGGGTCTGGCAGCGCCATGGCCTGCTCACCAGGCACGAGCGCCTGCTCAGGCTGGAGAAGGCTACTGCCGAGCGGACCTTCGAACTGAGCGAGGAGCAGACCCGGCTGCTGGAGCGCTTCTCGCCGGAGTTCCGCGAGCGCCATATCGAGGCCCCGCACACGGGCAGTCTTGTTGCCGTCGATACTTTTTTTGTCGGAACGCTCAAGGGGATCGGCAAGATCTACATGCAATCGGCCATCGACTGTCACAGCCGTTACGCCTGGGCCCGGCTCTATCCGTCCAAGCTGCCGGTGACCGCCGTTCACATCCTCAACAATGATGTCATACCCACCTTCGAGGCCCATGATGCCCGGATCGAGACGGTGCTGTCCGACAACGGCCGCGAGTTCTGCGGCCGGCCCGACCAGCATCCTTATGAACTCTTCCTGCAACTGGAGGAGATTGAGCACCGGACGACCAAGGTCAGGCGGCCGCAGTCGAACGGCATCGTCGAGCGCTTCCACCGCACCGTACTCGACGAGCACTTCCGCGTCGAAGGCCGCAGAACGTGGTTCGACACCATCGAGGAGATGCAGGCGGTGCTCGACGACTGGCTCGCCCTCTACAACACCAGGCGCCCCCATCAGGGCCGCAACATGGGCGGACGAACACCCCTCAAGGCCTTCGTCGACGGACTGAAAAAAGCCCCCGGAACG
>NZ_JBVOUO010000034.1:0-936 GCF_055685825.1 Pannonibacter sp. CBAS1226
GCCATCGCGGCGATCATCTGCGGGGCCGAAAGCTGTACCGACATGGAGGACTTCGGCCATTCGAAGCGCAGATGGCTGAAGTCGATCGTGCCGCTGCCCCATGGCATTCCCAGCCACGACACCTTCTCCACTGTCTTCCGCCACCTTGACACCGATGCCTTCGAGGCGGCCTTCCGACGTCTCACGGCCAGCTTTGCCAAAGGGATCGAAGGGGTGGTGGCGATTGATGGCAAGGCCGTGCGCGGCGCCTACCGCCGCGGGGCCAAGGCAACGCCGCTGCACCTCGTCAACGTCTGGGCTGCCGGTGCCGGTCTGGTCATCGGCCAGAAGACCGCGCCAAACCGCAATGAAGTGCAAGGCGTTCTCGACGCGCTCGCGCTGCTGACGCTCGACGGTGCCACCGTCACCGCCGATGCCCTCCACTGCAGGGCTGACACGGCACGGGCCATTCTGGCCACCGGCGGTGACTATGTTCTGGCCCTCAAGGACAACCAGCCCAGCCTCCTGAAGCAGGCCAAAGCCCTTATCGAAGACGGGGACCGGATCGACAGCATCCTGCTCGCCCCGCAAACCGCCCATGACCGGACCGAGACACGCCGTGCCAGCGTTGTGGCCGCCACGGATATCGGCTTCCCCGGGCTGCAGGCCGTCGGCTCCGTCGAGACCTTCCGCCTTCATGCAGATGGCACCCAGACCAGTCATGTCCGCTTCTTCCTCCTGTCCAGGATCATGTCACCAAACGCCCTCATCGAAACCGTCAGAACCCATTGGCACATCGAAAACAAACTGCACTGGGTCCTCGACGTCCACTTCTGCGAGGACGCCGCCAGAAACCGCAAGGACAACGGCCCGCAGAACATCGCCCTCCTGCGAAAGATCGCCCTCAACGTCATCCGCTCCCATCCTGACAAGGCCTCAATCAGGCGGAAAATCAAA
>NZ_JBVOUO010000035.1:0-831 GCF_055685825.1 Pannonibacter sp. CBAS1226
CTTTGTTAATCTTTTGCAGTCCGAAGAGGCGCGCAAGAAAATCGTTCTGATCGTTGACAGTCCAACCGCCGGAAAAGCTGAAGCCTTTCCTCAACCACAGCATTGCCTCGAAACCCGCGATGGTTCGCCGCGCCGTGTTGAAGGATTGGAAGCCACCGATCTTTGGCATGTTCTTCTTTACCCGGAAATGGTCACTTTCGATGCCTTGCTGGAGGTGCTTGGTGACATAGTGGACGGGATCGGGATGGAGGAGCCCATCATCAACCGACATTTTGATCGTTGACGGGAAGGTGTTGGCCCCGTCGGTCCCGATCCTGGTCGGCGACAACAAGGGTTCGTCTTTGAGCATCTTGCGGAAAAACCGCTTGGCGGCGGCGAGATCGCGCTTAGCGGTCAACAGGAAATCTACCGGATTGCCATGCTTGTCGATGGCTCGGTACAGATAGCGCCATTTGCCGCGGATCTTGACGTACGTCTCATCGATTCTGACCGAGCCGCAATGGGGGCGCCTAAACTGCCGAAGCCGTTTTTCGATCATCGGCGCATAGGCCAATACCCAGCGGTTGACCGTGCTATGATCGACCTCAAAGCCCCGCTCGCGAAACATCTCTTCCAAGTCACGATAGCTGAGCGGGTAGCGCAAGTACCAGGCAACCGCCTGTACAATCAACCAGGCCTCGAAATGCCTGCCTTTGAAGTCATCCTTTGATTGGCGCTTCAGCTTCTCGGCAATAGCATTCAGAATCATGGGCTCGCTCCGCAACTTTCGGAGCGGCAAATTCCATGCCTATGGTCAACATACGGTTAAGCCCGAAAGTTTGCGACAAGCCC
>NZ_JBVOUO010000036.1:0-739 GCF_055685825.1 Pannonibacter sp. CBAS1226
CTGTCCGCCGCCGTACGGCAGAACCTGCTCACCCTGCAGCAGACTGCCGATTTCATGTCGGGCGTGCAGAACAAGCTCGCGACCGGCAAGAAGGTCAACTCGGCGCTCGACAATCCGAACTCCTTCTTCACCGCTTCCGGCCTCAACAACCGCGCCAAGGATCTGAGCACCCTGCTCGATGACATGGGCCAGGTTGTGCAGACGATGAAGGCTGCCGATCAGGGCATCACCAACATCACCAAGCTGACGGAGACGGCAAAGGCCAAGGCCAACCAGGCCCTGCAGACCCAGAGCCAGTACGAGCGCGCCCAATACGCCAAGCAGTACAACGATCTGCTCAAGCAGATCGAGGACATGGCCAAGGACAGCTCCTACAAGGGCAAGAACCTGCTGGCCGGCGAAGGCAACAACCTGACCGCCATCTTCAACGAGGACAACACCTCGAAGCTGACCGTCACGGCCGTTGACTACACCGACACCACCCTGTCCACGGGCCTCAACCTGCAGGACCTGGCACAGGCCAAGGGCGGCGCCACCTCCATGCAACTTGAAGGCGGCAAGTCTTCCGCAACCTTCCTGAATGCCTCGGGTGATGCCCTGTCTTCCGGTTCGCTCCTGCAGGATGCCACGGGCCTTGCCGTGGGCGACGTGCTGCAGCTGCGCACCGCAGCCAGCGGCGGCGGCGCCGGTGTGACCGGCTACACCAACATCACCATCGGCGCCAACACCACGGTGCAGA
>NZ_JBVOUO010000037.1:0-617 GCF_055685825.1 Pannonibacter sp. CBAS1226
GCCTGGTGGACCAGATCAATGGTGTCGCCGGCGTTCGGGCCGAGTTCGATGAAAAGACCGGCTCCCTGTCAATCACGTCGAATGATGACGTCTTCCTCCACAACACCAATGCCAGCGCTGCCACACCGGCTCCGTCCGATCTGATCAGCGTTTCTGCCGCAAACTTCACGTCAGGGTCGCAGCTGCTGAAGAACTCCGGCTCGTTCAACGTCGAAGACATCCTGACGCTGACCGATGGCAACGGCTATGAACTGGGCTCGCTTGAAGTCACCGACAAGACCTCCGTCAAGGATCTGACCGACTTCATCAAGCGCTTCAACGGCGTCAACGCTTCGTTCAACACCGGCACCGGCAAGCTGACCATCGAAAGCGATGTGTCTCTCAACCTGAAGAGCACCAACGTCAACTTCGCGGCATCGAACTTCACCGCAGACACCGACGGGGTCAACGTGGTCGCCGCCGTTGAATCCGGCTTCGCGACGGATGAAGCGATCAACCAGACCATCGACAAGCTGAACAACACCCTGTCGCTGCTGCGCTCGCAGGCCTCGGAGTTCGGCACCAACCTGTCGACCGTGCAGATCCGTCAGGACTACACCAAGACAATGATCAATACG
>NZ_JBVOUO010000038.1:0-617 GCF_055685825.1 Pannonibacter sp. CBAS1226
AGTGTTGATCATGGACTTGGTGTAGTCCTGACGGATCTGCACGGTCGACAGGTTGGTGCCGAATTCCGAGGCCTGCGAGCGCAGCACCGACAGGGCGTTGTTCAGCTTGTCGATGGTCTGGTTGATCGCTTCATCCGTCGCGAAGCCGGATTCGACCGCGGCGACCACGTTGACCCCATCGGTGTCTTCGGTAAAGCCCGTGGCGGCAAAGTCTGCGTTTGTGCTCTTCAGGTTGAGAGACACGTCACTTTCGATGGTCAGCTTGCCCGTCGAGGTGTTGAACGAAGCGTTGACGCCGTTGAAGCGCTTGATGAAGTCGGTCAGATCCTTGACGGAGGTCTTGTCGGTGACTTCAAGCGAGCCCAGTTCATAGCCATTGCCATCGGTCAGCGTCAGGATGTCCTCGACGTTGAACGAGCCGGAGTTCTTCAGCAGCTGCGACCCTGACGTGAAGTTTGCGGCAGAAACGCTGATCAGATCGGACGGAGCCGGTGTGGCAGCGCTGGCATTGGTGTTGTGGAGGTAGACGTCATCGTTCGAGATGATCGACAGGGAGCCGGTCTTTTCGTCGAACTCGGCCCGTACACCGGCGACACCATTGATCTGGTCCACCAGGT
>NZ_JBVOUO010000004.1:0-441298 GCF_055685825.1 Pannonibacter sp. CBAS1226
GTGCTGCGGGACGATAACCGCGCCATCGTGCGTGCCGCCTCGCAGGCGAGCAAGGCGGCCGACTGGATTCTCGCGCATCTGCCGGAGGGCGATGCCGGAGAAGCCGATACGGCGGCAACCGACCGGAGGGCCGCAGCATGATCCTCCTGACAGATGAACAGCGCGCGCAGCTTCTCGCCAATGGCCGCCAACCGGACGCCGATCACATCCCGATCGTGAAGTTCTTCAACCCGTTCGGTGCAGGAGTCTGGCTTGCGACCGAACTCGACGAGGATGGCGACACCATGTTCGGCCTGGCCGATATCGGCTGTCCCGAACTGGGCTCATGGCGCTTCGAGGAGCTGCTATCCCTCCAGTTGCCCTTTGGCATGGGCATCGAACGGGATCTGCTTTTCACCGGAGATTTCCCGATCTCGGTCTGGGCCGAGACCGCGCGGCAGACCGGCAGCATCCGTGATGCCGAGCGCGTGCTCTACCGCGCGGCTCAATCCTTGAACCGGAAATCCTCCGACACGGAAAACCGTGGTTCCTGAATTCCGGGTTTCAGGCTGTGCGGGTTCGGCGTCGCTCTCTTCAGAGGAAGAGGGCGGCGCTTCGCTTCGTGACGGGCTGGTTGCCGGAGAGAGAGGCTCCCCGGCGTCCGTCATGGAGAAACTGACATGGCCATTGCCGTTCAGAAAATCACCCTGTCGTCCTCGCGCGACATCCCCTTCAACAAGCTGGTGCTCAGCCAGTCCAACGTCCGGCGGGTGAAAGCCGGCGTCTCGGTCGAGGAACTGGCCGAGTCCATCGCCCGACGCGGGCTGATCCAGTCGCTGCATGTCCGGCCAGAGCTGGATGCGGAGGGCAAGGAGACCGGACTCTTCGAGGTGCCCGCCGGCGGTCGGCGCTATCGGGCGCTGGACCTTCTGGTGAAGCAGAAGCGCCTCAACAAGACCGCGCCGGTGCCGTGCGTCGTCTCCGAGGCTGGCGACGGCATCCTGATCGACGAGGTGTCGCTGGCCGAGAATATCGAGCGCGCGCCGCTGCATCCGCTCGACCAGTTCCGCGCCTTCCAGACCCTGCGCGAGAAGGGCATGACCGAGGAGGAAATCGCTGCCGCCTTCTTCGTCGATGCCAAGGTGGTGAAGCAGCGTCTCCGCCTCGCTTCGGTCTCTTCTTCGCTGCTTGATGTCTATGCCGAGGACGGCATGACGCTGGAACAGCTCATGGCCTTCAGCGTCTCGGGGGATCACACCCGCCAGGAACAGGTTTGGGAAGCGATCCGGGACGGCTGGCAAAAGGAACCTTATTATATTCGCCGCCTTCTGACCGAAACCACCGTGCGCGCCGCGGACAAGCGGGCGCTCTTCGTCGGGGTTGGCGCATACGAGGACGCCGGTGGCTGCGTGTTGCGCGATCTCTTCCAGCAGGACGATGGCGGCTGGCTCCAGGACCCGGTGCTGCTCGACCGGCTTGTAGGCGAGAAGCTGAGAGCCGAGGCGGAGACCATCGCCTCTGAGGGCTGGAAATGGATCGAGATCGCGGTGGACTTCCCCTATGGCCACACCAGCGGCCTGCGCCGTCTGGCCGGCACCACCATCGACCTGACCAATGAGGAGCGGGCGGAGCGGGAGGAGCTCCGCGTCGAGTTCGACGCGCTGGAGGCGGAATATGCCGAGGCCGACGAACTGCCCGACCAGGTGGATGCGCGGCTTGGCGAGATCGAGGAAGCGCTTGACGCCCTGGAATCCCGGCCGATGCGCTATGATACGCACCAAATGGCCCGTGCCGGTGTTTTCGTCAGCATCCGCCACGACGGCCAGCTCGCCGCTGAGCGGGGTTATGTTCGCCCCGAAGACGAGGTGGTGGAAGGTCACGAGGGCGATAATGCTGAGGTCGCATCCTCCGAAGGCGATGAACCCGGCGGTGTCCAGCGCGCCGTGATCACCGTGGGCGGTGCGGCGCCGGAGACCGACGAGGACGAAGAGGTCGAGTCCATCCGGCCGCTGCCCGATCGCCTTGTCAGCGAGTTGACCGCGCATCGCACCCTGGCGCTCCGGGATGCCGTGGCCACCAACCCGCATGTAGCGATGACGACGTTGCTGCACCGGCTGGTCACGGATTGTTTCCTGCCGCATTCGACCAAAGGGTGCCTCGAGGCCCATGTCCGGGAGGTTCACTTTCCGGCACAAGCCGAAGATCTGGGCGAAAGCGCCTCTGCGAAGTCCATCCAGGATCGGCATGAACGCTGGGGCGATCACATCCCGGCCGACGATGCCGCGCTCTGGGACTGGCTGGCCGATCAGGACGACGACACCCGGATGGAGTTGCTCGCCCATTGCGTCAGCTTCGGCGTCAACGCCCTGCACGAGAAACCCAACCCCTATAGCGGCATGGGCGTCAGCCAGCATGGTCTCGACGTGCGCCTGTCGCAGGCTGACCGGCTCGCTCGGGCGACCGGACTCGACATGGTGGCGGTGGGCTGGCGGCCCACGGTCGGGAACTATCTCGGCCGCGTGACCAAACCGCGGATCATCGAGGCGGTGCGCGAAGGCGCCGGCGACCGGGCGGCGCAACTCATCGATCATCTGAAGAAAGGCGACATGGCGAAAGAAGCCGAGCGCCTGCTGGCCGAAACCGGCTGGCTGCCGGAGCCGCTGCGCATGGTGGACCGTGATGCCAGTATCGAGGTGGATGCCGAGGTCGATACGGAGGCGGACGATCTGCCCGAGTTCCTTGTCGACGATGGCGAGGATGAAGAAGCCAACGAGGAGGAGGAGGCGCAGTCGATGGTCGCTGCCGAATGATCCTCAGGCGGGGCGGCGTCCGCTGCCCCGTCTCCTCCGTTCCGTTTCCACACTTCGCCCGGTCCTCGTGACCGGGCTTTTTCTTTGGAGATATCCGATGCCCGCAAATATCGACATTGACCAGATCTTCCGCGAGGACAGCGCCAACCCCCCTTCGGAACGCTCGCTGCCCTGGGAGGAAAACCGCGATGGCATTACCGTCGTAGTGGAGCCAAAGCCCCATTGGGCCGACGACATGCGCGCCTTTCGTCTCGATATGCGCCAATATTGCCGCTACGCGGATTGGACCGCGCAGGGCGATGATGCCCGGTTCTACGATCACATCGACACCTGCGGCGATGACGTGATGATGAAGGCGCAAGCCATGATCGCGCGCGAGATCGCTGACGGACTTTGGGATTGAAGGTCGTCACGGACCCGGTGCCGGCCTCAATGGTCCCGATACCAGCTTCATCATGATTCCGATGATCCGGTCTGGGCTACGGGTTCCATCCCCGGCCTGGAACACGACCCTGATGCCGCATGAGGGCAAGGCTGGCGCGGAGAAACATCTGCGACGGGTCTTCGGCATCCTGTCAGAGGCAAAACACCACCCCCGCTTCCATTCGCAAACCTTGGTCTGATCCGTCTCTTTGCAGTCAACCCGCAAGGGGTCGGCTTACGCGCGCGTGCCGCTCTCGCGGATTCGGGACACATGCCCGAACGCACGAGAGTGATTGCAGATCCAGTCAGACACTTCGGGCGCCTGTCGCGCGGGGGGTGCTCCCCCGCCTCCAGAGACAGGAGCCAATCCCGATGTCCTACGCAGATGCCACCGCCTTCGCCGCCAGCCTCGTCGACACGCTGATGGTCGAGATCGTCGTGTTCCAGGCCGGGGACGGAACCCACGGTGCTTGCCCCGCCGCCGAGTTCGACGGCGACGACGACATGGTAAAGCTGGAACTGGACCCATGGGCCTGAGGCGCAAGAGCGCCTCATCCCACACCGCCCGGATCGCGGCCGTCCCGCGACCGGGCGTCCGGCTCTGCGCTGACCACCCATCGCCGGCAGCGGAACCGGGGACACGCCCCGGCCAGAGAGGAAGAGTGCGGTCCTTTCGGCCGTGACGGGTTGGTTACCGGAGAGAGAGGCTCGCCGGCGCCCGTCATGGAGTGATCCCGATGACCCATTTCCGATCCGATACCTTCCGACCCATCGGCCAGATTCTCGCAACCGAGGTGATGCCCGCGCTATTTCGCGCCCGGAAGCTGCCGCTGCGCATCTCGTGCCTCGGCATCGCCAGCGATGACGGTAATGACAAGGCCGACCGGTTCGACCGCACCATTCCGCTTGGGGAATGCCAATCTCCCGAAGAGGCCATGCGCTTTGCCTGCCTGCGCCTGTCCCAGAGCAATATCTGCACCGGCCCCGACAGCTTCCCGCACTTCCGCCCACGGATCATGGTCATCGAGGATTGCGAGCATCGCCTGGTCCTCGCCGGCGAAACCCGTGCCGGCGTCATTCTCTGGCAGCAGCCCGTTGAATCGGACACCGAGGCACGCAGGATCGTCTCCGAGGCCAGCCGGTTGCGCGGCATGGCCTTCCGAATGCCCGATCCTGACGAGGCCCGTGAGTTTCGCTACCGCGCCGCCACGCTTGAAGCCCGGCTGGTCGATCCGTTCTGGCGCGAGACCGCTACCGAACTGCTCCGCACGCCTGAGGCGGCCTGACCTCACGCCAACCTTGCCATCCACTTCGCCCGGCCACCCGCCGGGTTTTTCATTTCAGGAGCCTGATATGGCCGACAATAGCAAAACCGCATCCGAAACGCGCTCGCCGCTCTCCGACTGGGAGGCGCAAGCCGCCCTTCAATCCCGGATCGAGGCCGATCTGCTCAGCATCAACAAGGCGACATTATTGGATGCTCTGGTCTTCACCGGCGTTACCACCATCATCGTCACCTTCGATGGGTATGGCGATTCCGGCCAGATCGAGGACGTCGAGGTCCAGGGCAGCGACGATAACATCGCCATGCCGGGGGCCATGATCGAATTTGCACGAGCCGTCTGGGGCCAGTCGGAGCCGGAGCGCTCGACCGTCACCATCGCCACGGCTGTCGAGAATCTCGCCTATGACGTCCTCGAACGAAGGCATGGCGGCTGGGAGAATAATGACGGCGCCTATGGTGAGGTCATATTCGACGTCGCAAAGCGGGAGATCACGCTTGACTACAACGAGCGTTACACCGCCTCCGAAAACTACATGCACAGCTTTTGAGGGAGGCGATGATGGGACATTGTTATCATCACGGGCTGTCCTCGGCGCGCAAATGGGGTGGCGCGGCGGAAGACTATCTGTCGCTGCACCAATGGTTCGACGAGTCCAAGGAGATCATCGCGGATTTCCGGCATAGGGCGCTCCGCCACCATGCCCAGGGCATATTCGAACTGGAGCGGACGTTCGGCGCCACCATCACCATCTCGACCGGCCGCGTCGTGCCCGTGAGGTTGATCGGCGAACAGCATGTGCTGGAGGATTTCGGCTTCATACCGAGCTTCGCCGATTGGGTGCGCGCGATCCGTCCCCAGCCATGGATGGGCCGCGCCCAGCCGATACACAAGCTGGTCGATCCCTTCGCCGCGACCGCGGAGACCGAACCGAACACCGGCGGCTCGCCGCGTCCGGTTCCCGATCCATCGGCACGCTGACCGCCACCTTTCCTCACAATTCCGCCCGGCCTCGCGCCGGGCGCTTTCGTTTCAGGAGCCTGACATGGCCGACTATTTCACCCATTTCTCCTGCCTGCTTGAAGTGGGCACCCCCGAAAACGCCGCCCGCGCGCTCGACCTCTATAATGCGCTCTCGGATGATAACGCCGCCGAAGATCCGCCTTCGGACGGATTTCTGCTCTCGATCCAGCCCGAGCATGGGGGCTCGCATCTCTGGATGCGCGATGACGGCACGGGCGATCCCGAGCATGTCATCCAGTTCGTCAAACGCTGCGCGGCCGAGTTCGGCCTGACCGGATTATGGGGCATGCAATACGCCAACACCTGTTCCAAACCCCGCGTCGATGGGTTCGGCGGCGGCGCCCATGTCCTCGATCTCGCCACCGGCGAGACTGTGGACTGGATCTATACCGATGGCTGGCTGTCCATCGTGATGGAGGGAGGTGACCCTCATGCCTGAGATCATCGAAACCACGGTCTACAGGCTCGACGAGCTGTCCGATGCGGCCAAGGACAAGGCTCGCGCCTGGTATCGCGAGGGCGGATTCGACTACGGATGGTACGATGCCGTCTATGAAGATTTCCAGCGCATCGCGGAAATCTTGGGCCTAGGCCTCAAGACACGGCCCGTCCGGCTCATGGGCGGCAGCACACGGCAGGAGCCCCGCATCTGGTTTCGGGGATTCTGGTCGCAGGGCGACGGGGCTTGCTTTGAAACGCGGTATTCCTATCGAAAGGCCGCGCCGCGCCGTATCAGGGAATATGCCCCGCAGGACACCGAACTGCACCGCATCGCCGATGCCTTTCACACGATCCAGCGCCGAAACTTCTATCAGCTTCGCGCCGAAGCCACCCATCGCGGTCATTACTATCATGAGTATTGCATGGCGATCTCCGTCGAGCGCGATAGCCCGGCCTGGCAGGACATGACGGACGACGCCGAGGAAACCGTCATTGAGGCGCTGCGTGACCTCGCCCGCTGGCTCTATCGCCAGCTTGAGCGCGAATATGACTATCTGTCCTCAGACGAAGCAGTTGATGAGACCATCATCGCCAACGACTACACCTTCACCGAGACGGGACGCCGCTTCGGCTGATCCTGATAAGCGCCCCGCCGTCACGGCAGGGCGCTTTTCCACTGTCATCATCTCAAGAGGCAGAGAGGTGCCGGGACAGGTTGAGTCCGGGTGGTCGAGAGAGAGCGCCCTCCGGGCTTTCCCGTTCCCGCTCTCCTGAGGTTTTCCGTAATGAACATTTCGTCTCCCGCGGCCGAGCCGGTCGCGCCGCTGGCGGCTGCGCCTTCCATCCTGGCCGCCGCCAATCTCATCCTTCCCTATCTCGAACGCGGCCAGCGCGTCGATGCCGCTATCCTGCGCGGCGCGATGGAAACCGCCTTCGGTGCGTCCGACGCCAGCGGCGCCTGGGACTGGAAACTGGCCTATGAAGCCTGCGAGGTCGCCACGGTTCTGTTCCTGCGAAAATACGGAAAGGCGCTTTTCCGTAAAGCCGCGTCTCCGCTTTCCCGGCTCGGTCCGCTGGCGAAGATCGCCGGCCTGCTGCCGACGCAAACCCGCCGTTCCGAAGAAAGCCAGAGCTTCCAGCAATTCAGCACGCCTTTACCGCTCGGCCTCGCTGCGCTGACCGCTGCATCGATCACCCCGGACGATATAGTGCTCGAACCCTCGACGGGCACTGGTCTGCTGGCCATCCTCGCCCAGACCCTCGGCGGTTCGCTGATCCTCAACGAACTGGCCGAAATCCGCGCCGATCTTCTCTCTTCCCTCTTTCCGGCCCTTCCCGTCACCCGGTTCGATGCCGCCCAGATCGACGATCATCTGGCCACGGATGCCGTGCCGTCCGTCGTGATGATGAACCCGCCATTCTCGGTCATGGCGAACGTCACCGGGCGCGTGGCAGATGCCGCATACCGTCATGTCGCTTCCGCGCTCGCCCGGCTGGCCCCCGGCGGGCGGCTGGTCACGATCACCGGCGAAAATTTCAATCCCGAGGCCCCGGCCTGGCGCGATGCCTTCGTCCGCTTGCAGGCGCGTGGCCGCGTGGTGTTCACCGCTGCTATCGACGGGGCGGTCTATGCCAAGCACGGCACCAGCATCGACACACGATTGACGGTGGTCGACAAGGTGGCCGCCGACGACCCTGCCATCTTCCCGGTCTCGCCTGGGATTGCGCCCGACGTCGCCACGCTGATCGGCTGGATCGAGAGCCAGGTTCCGACACGCCTCTCGGTTTCCTTGCCGAAAGCCGCTATCGCATTGCCCGCCGAGGGTCCGAAGACGGTGCGCGGCTATCTCGCCCGTGCCGCATCCTCCCGCCCTGTTGCTACTCCCGCCAACGATCCCGATGGCCTGGAACTCGCCTATGAGACCGTGGACTGGGCGCCGCCGGAAGGCGCGCGGCTGTCGGACGCCATTTATGAGGAATATGCGCTGCAATCGCTGCGCATCCCCTGCGCCGAGCCGCATCCGACCAAGCTGGTGCAATCGGCCGCCATGGCCTCGGTCGCACCGCCCAAGCCTTCTTACCGGCCCATGCTTCCCGCCGACATCCGCACCCGCCTGTCGGATGCGCAGTTGGAGACCCTGATCTATGCAGGGGAAGCCCATGCTGATCATCTCGCTGGCGCCTGGATGGTGGATGCGCATTTCGACAATGTGAGCGCCGCACCCGAGGATGCAGCCGGCGCTGTCCGCTTTCGCCGGGGCTTCATGCTGGGCGACGGGACCGGCGCTGGCAAGGGTCGCCAATCGGCCGGGATCATCCTCGACAATTGGCTGCGCGGACGGCGCAAGGCGGTTTGGATTTCGAAATCCGACAAGCTGATCGAGGACGCTCAGCGCGACTGGTCGGCGCTCGGCATGGAGCGACTGCTAGTCACACCGCTGTCGCGCTTCCCGCAGGGCAAGCCGATCACGCTGACGGAAGGCATCCTGTTTACCACCTATGCCACGCTGCGCTCCGATGACCGGGGCGAGAAGGTTTCGCGCGTGCGTCAGATCGTCGATTGGTTGGGTTCCGATTTCGATGGAGTCATCATATTCGACGAGAGCCATGCCATGCAGAATGCCGGTGGCGGCAAGGGAGAACGCGGCGATGTCGCCGCCTCGCAGCAGGGACGCGCGGGCCTGCGCCTTCAGCACACCCTGCCGGATGCCCGCGTGGTCTATGTGTCGGCGACCGGCGCCACCACCGTTCACAATCTCGCCTATGCTCAACGGCTCGGCCTCTGGGGCAGCGAGGATTTCCCGTTTCAGACCCGCGCTGAATTCGTCGAGGCGATCGAGGCCGGCGGCGTAGCGGCGATGGAGGTGCTGGCCCGAGATCTCCGCTCTCTTGGCCTCTATACCGCGCGGTCTCTCTCCTATGATGGCGTCGAGTATGAACTGGTCGAGCACCAGCTGACCGACGAACAACGCCGCATCTACGATGCTTACGCGGGCGCGTTTGCCGTGATCCATGGAAACCTGGACGCGGCGATGGAAGCGGCCAATATCACCGGCAGTGAGGGCACTCTAAACCGGCAGGCCAAATCCGCCGCGCGTTCCGCCTTCGAGAGCACCAAGCAGCGCTTCTTCGGCCATCTGCTGACGTCCATGAAGACCCCGACGCTAATCCGCTCCATCGAGTCCGATCTGGTGGCGGGTCATGCCGCCGTCATCCAAATTGTTTCGACCGGTGAGGCACTGATGGAACGGCGGCTGGCTGAAATCCCGACCGAGGAATGGAACGACATTTCCGTCGACGTCACGCCGAGGGAGTACGTAGGCTCGTATTTGCAGCATTCCTTCCCGGTGCAGCTCTACGAGCCCTTCACCGATGGCGAGGGCAATCTCTCCTCCAGGCCGGTTTTCCGCGATGGTCAGCCCGTTGAAAGTCGCGAAGCGGTAGCCCGGCGGGACGAGATGCTCGAACATCTTGGTTCGCTTCCGCCTGTCCCCGGGGCGCTCGACCAGATCGTGCAGCGCTTCGGCACGGATATGGTGGCCGAGGTCACGGGACGTTCGCGCCGCATCGTGCGCAAGGGCGAAGGTGCAGCGGCACGCCTTGCGGTTGAGAACCGCGCACCGTCCGCGAACCTTGCGGAAACCTCGACCTTCATGGATGACCACAAGCGTATTCTGGTCTTCTCGGACGCCGGAGGCACCGGGCGCAGCTATCACGCAGAACTCTCGGCACGAAACCAGCGGCTGCGAGTCCATTATCTGCTGGAACCGGGCTGGAAGGCCGATGCCGCCATTCAGGGGCTGGGCCGCACCAACCGGACCAATCAGGCGCAGCCGCCTCTGTTCCGGCCGATTGCCACGGATGTCAAAGCCGAGAAGCGCTTTCTGTCGACCATCGCCCGCCGCCTCGACACGCTCGGGGCGATCACACGCGGCCAGCGCCAGACCGGCGGTCAAGGCCTGTTCCGTCCCGAGGACAATCTGGAATCCGCCTATGCCCGCGATGCGCTGCGCCAACTCTATCTGCTGATCGTGCGTGGCAAGGTCGAGGGATGCTCGCTGGAGCGGTTTGAATCCGCCACCGGCCTGAAGCTGATGGATTCGACCGGTATCAAGGACGAACTACCGCCGATCACCACCTTCCTCAACCGCCTGCTGGCGCTGACCATCGAATTGCAGGGCATCCTGTTCTCCGCCTTCGAGCAGCTTCTGCAAGCCCGGATCGACGGGGCGATAGCTTCTGGCACCTATGATATGGGGCTGGAAACGCTGAAGGCAGAAAGCTTCATCGTCACTGACCGGCAGATCATCCACACCCATCCCGGCACAGGGGCGGAAACCCGGCTCCTGACGCTCACCGAGCGCAAGCGCAACCAGCCGGTCACGCTCGATGCAGCGCTGGCGGAACTGGATGATCCGCGTGCGAAACTGCTCATAAACGAGCGGTCGGCTCGTGCATCTGTGCAGATCCCGACCACCAGCGTCATGCTGGATGATGGTGAGATTGAGCGCCGCGTGCGGCTGATCCGGCCCATGGAGGCAATGAATATCCCCACCCGCATGATGGGCGAGACTCATTGGGTCGAGGTCGACCGAACCGCCTTCACGACGGCCTGGAAGGCGGAACTGGCCGAGGTGCCGGAGTTCACCGACAGCATCCTGCATATGGTGACGGGGCTCTTGCTGCCGATCTGGAAACGTCTGCCGCAGGAATCCTCCCGCGTCTATCGTCTCCAAACCGACGAGGGCGAACGCATCATCGGTCGCCGGGTATCGCCGGCCTGGGCCGCCAATGCCTCGACCGGTGGCGTTACCAGCAACCTGTCACCGGATGCCGCCTATGCCGCGCTGATCGAAGGTCGCACGATCCTTGATCTCGCCGAGGGGCTGCAACTGCGCCGCGTCCGCGTGATGGGCGCCAACCGGATCGAACTGACCGGCTTTACCGACGCGATGCGCGACCGGCTGCGGGCCTATGGCCTCTTCAGTGAGATCATCTCGTGGAAACTGCGCTTCTTCGTGCCCGTCGATGCAACGGGGCCGGAGATCATCGGCAAACTGCTTGACCGCTTCCCGGTTGAACGCATCGGTGAGCGGGAGGCCGCATAATGGCGCGTCTCAACGCTTCCGAACTGGCGCAGCGTCTCGGCCGACAGGCCGAGGCGGTGTGCCGCCACTATCTGTCGAATGGTCGCAAACAGGGCAATTACTGGCAGATTGGCGATGTCCGAAACACGGCTGGGCGCTCCATGTTCGTCCGGTTGCACGACAGCGTGAAAGGCATTGCCGGTAAATGGCAGGACTCGGCCACGGGTGAACATGGCGATCTGCTCGACGTGATCCGGGACTCGCTCGGCCTGATCGACTTCGCAGACGTTGCCGAAGAAGCCCGGCGCTTCCTCAGCCTGCCCCATCCTGACCCTGATCCGCCATCCCGCCAGTCTCGAACGCCAGCACCATCGGGATCGTCCGAAGCGGCACGTCGCCTCTGGCGCATGACGCAACCGCTCATCGGCAGTACCGCAGAGGCGTATTTACACGGACGCGGCATTACGGATTTACGCCAAACCGCAAATCTGCGCTTCCATCCCAACTGCTACTGGCGGCCCGAGGACGATGGCCCGACCGAGACATGGCCCGCCATGATCGCCGCGGTCACCGGCCTCGATGGCAGGATTACCGGCGCACACCGCACCTGGCTTGCCCCGGACGGTTCCGGCAAGGCACCACTCGACCCGCCGAGGAAAGCGATGGGCGACCTGCTCGGGCATGCGGTTCGTTTCGGTGATGCGCAGGATGTCATAGCAGCGGGGGAAGGCATCGAAACCATCCTGTCGCTGCGTCAGGCTCTGCCCCCAATGCCGATGGTTTCCGCACTCTCTGCCGGACACCTCGCTGCCATCCTGTTCCCGCCACAACTGCGCAGGCTCTATATCGTCCGCGATAACGATCCGGCAGGTGACAGCGCCCGCGATAGCCTGGTGGACCGGGCGCACGAGGTCGGGATCGAGACCATCACGCTCTCGCCCATGATGGGGGACTTCAACGAAGACCTCGCAACTCGCGGGCTGGATGCCATTCAGGCAGAGATCCGGGTGCAAATCGCTCCCGAAGACGTCAGCCGCTTCATGGCCTCGATAGCATAGCCGGTACGGGTCCGTGATCGGGGCGTTCCGATCCTGTTATGCGCATAGGCTGCATCTGTCATCAGCAGAGGACCGCGTCTTGGCCTTCCGAGAGGGCGAGCGGCCCACAAACGCTCCGGTCAGGCAATGGCGGCGCCCGACTGATTTCCGTCGGCGGCGGAGCCGCCTTTACAGCGCGAAACAAATCAGCCGGGCTTTGCCATCAAGGCCCTCGCCAGAGGCTCGCGCTGCCAGACCCGAGCGCCCGTGGGCTTTCGTCGCCATGAAGGCCGCGACGGTCGCGGTCCAACTGACGGAAGCATCCCATGTACGCGCACGAAGATTTAGAGGCCGATCACAGCACGTCCCCGACCGGCCACGCCATCGAAGAACTCGAACTCTACGGCTACCGTCCCTCCGAAGACGAGGCCGATCCCCGCATCACACCCGAAGATCACGTCATCCAGGGCGCAGTCTCCGACATCTTCGACGCCCTGATTTCCACCATGGCCGACACCAGCCTAGATTTCGACCTCGACGAGATCCTCTGGTCCACCGTCAACAGCTTCCACCGCGCTGTCGAACGGATCGAGACGAAACTCGACGATAACGAGCAGGCACAGAAGCGTCTTCAGCGTGAACAGGATGGCAGCGAGGTCAAATCCGTCCAACTCGAAACCCTGATCGGCGCGGGCCAAAGCCTGATCGAGCGCCGCGACAGCATGGAAACCTTCCGCGATAGCGCCGCCGACATCTATCTGCGCACCACCGGAACGCCCTGGTCGCAACGCTCCGGCTCACGGGTCAACCATCGCAAGATGACCGCGGCCATGATCGACAGCCGCGACTTCATCGCCGCAAAACGCCGGGCCGACAACGAGGTGCTGCTGCCCGCAGGTCCGAAGATCGCCTTCTCGGGCGGTGACACCACCGATCACCGGACGATCTGGGCCAAGCTCGATCAGGTCCACGCCAAGCACCCGGACATGGTGCTGATGCACGGCGGATCGCCCAAGGGCGCGGAACGCATTGCCGCCACATGGGCCAATAACCGCAAGGTCGCACAGGTCGCCTTCAAACCCGACTGGGCAAAACATGCCAAGGCAGCACCGTTCAAACGCAACGACCAGATGCTCGGCATCATGCCGATCGGGGTCATCATCTTCCCTGGCACGGGCATTCAGGACAACCTGGCCGACAAGGCCCGCAAGATGGGCATCCCGGTCTATCGCTTCGGGACAGGCAGCGCGTGAGCGCTGCCTTCCCAGCTTCATCATGAGCATGACGATAGCGCACGCCGATCATTCCATGTCGCACAGACAGACATGTTCATGCTAAGGGTCGCGGTGCGCCGTGGTGGTGGTGGAAGGCGCAACCGTCCAACATTTTGCACGGAGACACCACCATGATCGTCCTCGGAATCCTTGTTTCCATCGCAGCCATCAGCGCCATGTGCTGGCTGCTGTTCAACCTTGCCGTCTTTGCTCTTCCGTTCTTTATCGGCATAAACGCAGGAACCTGGGCCTATGGCACGGGGGCTGGCTGGCTCGGCGGCATCCTCATTGGTTTTCTCTCCGCCGGTCTGACACTGGCAGTCGGTACGGGCCTGCTCATGCTGGTCCGCCCGATCTGGGCGCGACTGCTGATCGCTCTGGCCTTTGTCGCTCCGGCAGGGATGGCGGGGTTCTACGCCACCCTCGGTATCGTCAAGCACATGATGCCCTCAGAGACATGGCAACTCATCTTCTCGGTCATCGGAGCGGTTGCGGTGGGCGTGACAGCCTTCCTGCGCGTTGCGGGCATGGCCGCGACCGGCCCAGCGGACGGCGGCTTTGTACGCACTTGAACCACAGTGATCCGTTGATGGCGACCAGAAGCGGATAAGGATCATCTTCCATCTTCGTCAGGAATATGGCGGTAGAAAGAGGGCAAGCATCGGATCAGCGTGAGACACAGCCGCGCCCCATAGGAGCGTAGGACGGTCAGCGCCTGCGTTCGTGGACTGACCAGAAACCGATGGGGCGACGCCGGTTGGAATAGGCCGGAAAGAGAAATGCGCATGGCCTGAGACGCGCGGTGACGAAAGAGCCGGTACGGCCGGTCTGGTCATCCTGATGGAGTCCCAAGGTTGCCACCGTCTCCGTTCAGCCCCCGTGTCTCGACCGCTCCAAACGGCCTCTTCAATGGCCTGATCTGGCCGAAGAACAGCGCGATGCGCTTCGACCGCTTTAGCGCAACAGCGTCGTCACAACTTTCTTCCCCTGCCGGCAGAGCCGCCATTCCGCGCGGAACAAGAAAGTTTCTCCTGTGCTGTCCAGCCCCTTTGGGGTGCGCCAGCGTTCGTCTCCGGCCGGTCGATCGCCATCGAGGCCGCAATGGTGCGGGCTCGGAAACGGAAAACGGAGACTTAAAATGGCAACCATCGGCACCTTCAAGAAGACCGGCTCGAACGAATTCACCGGCGAAATCGTCACCCTCAGCGTCCAGTCCAAGGGCGTGCGCATCGTTCCCGACCTGCGCGCCACCGGCGAGAACGCCCCCAGCCATCGGGTCCTGGTCGGCCGCGCCGAGATCGGCGCCGCCTGGTCCAAGCGCTCCAACGAGGGCCGCGACTATCTGGGCCTCAAGCTCGACGATCCGAGCTTCACCGCACCTATCTACGCCAACCTCTTCGACGACGAAGACGGCGAGAGCTACGCTTTGATCTGGTCCCGGCCCAATCGCCGCAATGGCGAGTAAGCCCGTCGCGCGAAGATGCCCCGCCCGGACGATCCGGGCGGGGCAAAGCGCTTGAGGGCAACCGAATCAGTCGGCAGCAGTTCAATCTATCCCACCCGCAAACCTGTCAAATTGTCTGGCCAGACCCACGAAGAGCGACTATTATAGTCGTAGTTCTGGCGCGAGAGCTGGTCCGAATGGGAGGTGATCATGCATGATCACCTCCCGACAATCGCGGGCCGCACGCGCGCTGCTTGGTTGGACTCAGGAGACGCTCGCTGACAAGGCCCGAATATCGCTGACCGCGCTCAAACGCCTTGAGTCTGAAAGCAGACTCGACGTGTATGAGACGACGCGCGATCAGGTTCGCAGGGCGTTCGAGAGCAGCGGCATCATCTTCCTGAACCCCGACCAGGGTATCGGAGTGCTGCTGGTCGATGAGAAACACCGACGGTCCCCACCCCCACTCTAGCACTCACGTCCCGGTCTCGCCTGAAAACAGGCTTGGGATTTCGGTCGCATCGTGGTTAATAAATTCCTTCTATTCGGATAGAGATATCCCAAAGGGGGCATCGTGACCGATTCCAACTTTCTGGATGAGCCGCCGGAAAGCGTTGCGCTCACCGACTACGATCGAGCGCATATGAAGCTCTACTTGCGTCTGTTGGATGCGGCAGCTGACGGTGCTGACTGGCGTGAAGCCGTAAGTGTCCTCTTCGGCCTTGATCCCGAGTGCGACCCCGAACGTGCCCGTCATGTCCATGACCGGCACCTGGCCCGCGCCCGCTGGATGACCACCCATGGCTATCGCCAGCTTGTTCGTGAAGGACAAAGCCACTGATCTGGTGATGCGCTGGCCGCAATACCCATTGCAAGCAATGCGGCTTCCACCTTTTGCCCGAGCCGGCAATCGTCTTCGCCTCGACACACCAGAACCGCTAAAAGGCTGGAGGGCAGGATGTCTCCCGACACATCCCGGTGGCGAACACCGTCGAATTATGACTACACCGACCATCTGAACGCATCCGATGTCGGCTGGGAGTGGTTGAGGCGCAACCAGGATTATCAGCGCGACTTCGATGCTCTGCAAAATGCCGCAACTCACACCCCGGCTTTGATTAAACGAGCGAGCCTCCGCTGGGGGCTGCGATTTCGCCGTCCCACCGAGCCTCAACGCTACTGAAACTCCGGTTTTCTGGCTTCCCGAAGACGACGCAGGCGCTGTCATACTCGCGCCGGCGCCCCCGATCCTGCCACATGGCACAATCGCGGCAACTGCTCTGACCGACGCGCACGAGAGAGTCGGGCCTGAAGCGCATCACATCCTGCATCCGCTCGGCGGCGGCGATCATCTCCATCTCGTTCTGCCGAATGACGCCCCGGTCGATATAGGGCTCGTCGCCATCGTGCCGCTCGGACTGGAAGGATTCGATCGCGTCAAGGCGATTGTCCGTCTGCTTGCTTCGCTTCACCACCGATCCGTCCCGCCAGACACGCGGTTGACGGGTCAGCAACGTGCGCGTGCGCGGCGCATGTTGCAGGCATTCGATGGGCGGCAGACCGGCGCCACCCATAAGGAAATCGCCGAAGTAATCTTCCACACCGGCAAACTCACCCGCGATGAATGGCAAGCGGCTTCGGAGCGACATGCCGTGATGAGCCTCCTGGAAGGGGCCGAGGCCATGATTGCCGGTGGCTATCGCGGCCTTCTTCGGCATCGTCGCCGATCATAATTCGCGCCAGCCTCGCAGCCGGTGTGGAGTTTTAGGCCCCCCTTACTTCCCACTGCAACTCGCCGTCCCGCCTTCGCCATCGTGGCCTGCGTCAGCCGTTGCTCGCCAGCGGCCTCAACGCACCCACGGAGGCCCCATCCATGCGACCCGATCTCGCCGCCCTTCCGCCACGCTACCTGCGCACCAAGGAAGCCGCCGAATTCCTGAGCCTGTCGTCCCGCACACTAGAAAAGCACCGCACCTATGGCACCGGTCCCGCCTACCGGAAACTCGGCGGGCGCGTCGTCTATGCCGTCGATGACCTGACGGCCTGGGCCGATAGCGGCTCGGTCAGGTCCACATCCGATCCGCGTGGCGCGGTGCAGCCGGCAAAGCGGCAGGCAACCGCACCCGTTGCCCGTCGTGCGCGATAGCCGCGAGGCGGCTCCCTCATGCCGATGCGCAAAAGCTCAACTTCGGAACGTGGGCAGCTCGATCTGTTCAGGGCGCTTCCGGGCGATTTCTCGCCTCGCGATGCGCAGGATCTCATGGCCTATCCCTTCTTCTCGCTCTCAAAATCTCACCGGACAGCCCCGATCGATTTTGTCGCCGGCGGCGTCGCGATCCGTGTCGAAGCCGTACCCGACCATGGCATGGCCACCATCTGGGACGCCGACATCCTGATCTGGGCGGCCAGCCAGATCGTCGAGGCCCGCGACGCAGGATTGCCAACATCGCGTCTGATGGCCGCCACGCCCTACGAAATACTCACTTTCATCTGGCGCGGTGTCGGCGCGCGCGACTATCAGCGTCTGAAAGCCGGGCTTGATCGGCTCCAATCGACAACGGTGTCGACCTCGATTCGGCAGGCGGTCGAGGGCCGCCGCCACCGTTTCTCTTGGATCAACGAATGGCGCGAATGCACCGACCATCGCGGCAGGTCGGCAGGCATTGAACTGATCGTGCCGGACTGGTTCTACAGCGCAGTCCTCGACGACGCGCTCGTTCTCACCATCGATCGGACCTATTTCAACCTGACGGGCGGCCTCGAGCGCTGGCTCTATCGTCTGGTACGAAAGCATGGTGGCAAGCAGCGGCGAGGCTGGCGTTTCGACCTGCGCCACCTCTACCTGAAGTCGGGAAGCCTCTCGCCCTTCAAGCGCTTTGCTTTCGAGTTGCGCGACATCATCCGTCGTCAGCCGCTTCCGGGATATTGGCTTTGCCTTGAGATCGAGGTTAGTGGCCGCACCCTGCTCGCGTTCGAGCCGTGGAAACCCTGTGGAAAAGCCGTGGATGGCGTCGTGCCATCAGGAACCCCGACCATTGTGCCATCGGGAACCGGGCGCACGTGCCATCGGGAACTCAAACAGGCCGTAACCGATGAAAAAGAAAAAAGAAATCGCTCCTTTAACTTAGAATCTAACCAAGAATCTAACATTGAAGAGCGCGCGCGCGATGTGGATAAAACGGAGCGCACATCTTCGAGCAACGCCGATAATCGCTCGTCGCACAATCGCCGCAGAGCATCTTTCCGGCCAGCCTCGACAGATACTTCCGGCTCCCCGATCGCCGTTCAACTCCCCTTCGATGATGAACCGGGAGGCAAGCCATGATCGTCGCGCTCCTCAACCAGAAGGGCGGCGTCGGCAAGACCACGCTGGCCTTGCATCTCGCCGGAGCCTGGGCGGCTGAAGGACGGCGCGTCATCCTGATCGACGCCGATCCGCAAGGCTCCGCGCTCGACTGGTCGCAGACACGCAGCCATGAGGGGCTGCCAAGGCTGTTCAGCACTATCGGCCTGGCCCGCGACACCTTGCACCGCGAAGCGCCGGAGCTGGCCCGCGACGCCGATCACGTCGTCATCGACGGGCCGCCGCGCGTCGCCGCTCTGATGCGCTCGGCTCTGCTTGCCGCCGACCTGGTGTTGATCCCGGTGCAGCCATCCCCCTTCGATGGTTGGGCCTCAGCCGAAATGCTGGCGCTTCTCCGGGAAGCGCGCATCTACCGGCCAGACCTCGCCGCCCGTTTCGTGCTCAACCGTTGCGGCGCCCGCACCGTCATCGCCCGCGAGACGGCCGAGACGCTTGCCGATCACGATCCGCCCTTGCTCACAGCCACCATCGGCCAGCGCGTCGTCTTCGCCGATGCCGCGCAGTCCGGCCGGCTCGCATCCGAGATCGACGCCTACAGTCGGGCCACGCACGAGATTACCGCGCTTGCCGCCGAGATCGACCGGCTGCGCGTCGGGAGGATCGCACCATGAACGGGCGCACCCGCAAACCCGGCTTCGCCTCCCGTCCGGGCAATCCCGATAGCTGGATCAAGGCTGCCGACACACCGCCGACCGGCAACGCCGCTGGCGAAGCGTTCACCGCCCGCCTGACGATCGACATCACGCCCGAGCTGCGCGGCCGCATCAAGGTCGCCGCCTTCCGGCGCGGCATCACCGTCACCGACATGCTGCGCGACCTGCTCGCCCGCGAGTTTTCCGCCTCCGAAGGAGATCCGAAATGACCGGCAACGCGGCCCGCCGCTTGCACGGCCGTCCGTTGCCGGACGGGCCTGCGCCCTTCACCACATTGGTCGAACTGACTTTCGACAAGCGCAAAGTCGAGCGCCGGATACGGTTCGGCCGCAAGAGCTACGAACAGATCATCGACCGTCGCCGTAGCCTTGTCGGCTTCGCGCCGGAAAGCGTCTTCGCCTTCGTCCGCTGGGCGGCGGGCGAGCACGGCACGGTGATTTCACGCATCGATATCGTGCGCGCCATTGGCCGCGGCGAGCCATTCCAAACGCTGCCCTTCGTTCGTCCCGGCGGCGACATCCTGTTGCGCCTGGATAGCTGGGTGAAGGTGCAGCGCGCGCTGGCCGCCATCGACGCGGTGGAAGCGCTCGGCCTCGATCCGGCCGACGCCGCGCCAGATCACTGGCGGCACGTCCACAACCGCCTGACCGCCGGTCTGGAGCCGCGCGACTACACGCCGGAACGACACGCCGCCTGGCTCCATCGCCGGAGGATCGAGCCATGACGCGGTTCGGCTACATCATGGTGACGTATTGCGCAGCGATGGGCGTTGCCGTCGCCGCGTTCATCCCGACGCCCACGAAACTGATCTGGAACGCCACGGCCAGCGCGCCCATCGGCTTCTACACCGTCGAACCCGCCGAGCGGATCGAAGTGCCCGAGCTGGTCGCAATCATGCCGCCCGAACCGCTCGCCGCCTTCATGGTCGAGCGCGGTTATGTCGGGCGTGGCGTGCCGCTTCTGAAGCGCGTCCTTGGCCTTCCTGGGCAGCGAGTTTGCCGCAGCGGACGCACGATCACCGTCGATGGCGTGGAGATGGGCGAAGTGCTGGACCGTGACCGGATCGGCCGCGATCTGCCGGTCTGGCAGGGCTGCCGCCTCATCGGCGACGGCGAAATCTTCCTCATGAATTGGGAGGTCCGTGACAGCCTCGATGGCCGTTACTTCGGACCCATCCCCGCAAGTTCCGTCATCGGCCGGGCGCTGCCGCTCTGGACCGATGAGGAAGGCGACGGCCGCTACGAATGGCGAGCACCGACGCATTGATCCCCCCTGAAACCTGCAACCATTGGAGACTTGTCATGCCACAGATCGGTCAATTCACCGCCGAAAACGAAAACTTCGTGGGCCGTGTTCATACGCTCACACTTTACCGCGAACTGACCATTGTTCCCGCCGAACCATCGGACGCGGAGAACGCGCCCGCCTATCGCGTCCTTCACGGGGCCGAAGATGGCCCCGAGGTCGGCGCGGGCTGGAAGGAGGTCGGCGAAAAAGCCGGCGATTACATTTCGCTGGTGATCGACGATCCCGCCTTGCCGCAACCGATCCGCGCCAACCTCTTCCAGAACAGCAACGACAAGACGGCGTGGTTACTGCACTGGAACCGCCCGAAGCCGCGCGGCGGGCGGGACTGAAAGCCATGTGCTATCGCGTCATCCCCGCGTTCAAAACCCTCATCCCGTTGTTCGCGGCAAGGCCGTCTCATCCTGTCGTCCCGCTCGGCCACCGGACGGCTGGCGCGCACAGCGAAGGTCAGGGGCGGCCTCTCGCCGGCGCTCGCGCCTTGCCCTTAACCGCAGCGAGCACGCTGGCAGGCTGGAGGTCGAACGGAGACAGGAAGATCGTGCGATATGCCGGTCTGCTGCTGGCTGGCGTGCTCGCGGTCGGAGCCTGTCCGGTCGCCGTATCGGCGCAGGCCGCACCCGTCGCGCGCGCGAATCCCTCCGATCCCTATGCCGGCTTCATCACCGAAGCCTCGCAACGTTTCGGTATTCCCGAACACTGGATTCGCGCAGTGCTGCGCGCCGAGAGCGCGGGCGACGTGCGCGCAATCTCATCGGCCGGAGCGATGGGATTGATGCAGGTCATGCCCGACACTTGGGCGGGCCTGCGCGTCAGCCATGGCCTCGGCCGCGATCCTTACGACCCACGCGACAACATCATGGCGGGTGCAGCTTATCTGCGCGAAATGTGGGACCGCTACGGCAACCTCGCCGCGATGCTCGCGGCCTACAATGCCGGTCCTGGCCGCTACGACGAACATCGCACGACAGGCCGTGCCTTGCCCGCCGAGACGCGCGCCTATGTCGCTGCGCTTGCGCCGGTTCTGGGCAGTTCGGCCGGGGGTGAAATACCCGCGCCAGCACCGCCGCCGCCGCCCGACTGGCGCGCGGCTCCGCTGTTCGTCACGCGCTCGACCGACATGCGGACTACCGCCGCGCCGTCATCCGAAGCGCAATCCGGTGACATCCGCGCGACCGTTCCGGTGCGCGATGCCGCCGATACGGAGCCGACCGGCAGCATTTTTGTGGCCCGCGCCGACGACGGGGGAGCGCCATGACAGGCGTGTTCCCGCGCTCGGCGCGATACGTTCCGGTGTCCAGTCATGCAGGGTTTCGCCTGGCTGGATTCCCGGCAGGAAGGGCGGAATGGGCAGTAAAGGCGGAGGGCAAGATAAAGGAAACCGGCACTACGTTGGCCCGATTTCTGAATTTGTTGTTGTCTGCACACTGGTTGGGGGAGCCGGGACTGGCACCATGGTTTTCGCCCCATGGTGCCGGAGATTCACGCAAAGCCTTGGCCTTGCGGGGTTTTGACCGGCACTACAGGCGCATTTTAGCCGATTTCCGGCGTTTTCGACATTTCAGGGCACAGCACGGCCATGAGCGCCGATGACGAGGACCGCTTCCGTCCGAAGCCCGGCCGCATTCGTTCCGACAACCCCAAGCTCGGCAAGGCGAAGAGTTTTCTAACGCAGGCGAAGAAGCTGGCTCGCCAGCACAGCAACAGCCCGCCCCGGTCATCCGCATCGTCAGCGCCGCCTTCCAGATCATCAGCCGCGACCAAGGGCAGCAAGGCATCGCGAACGAGCAGCGGGCCGGGCCTCAAGCGTGGACGCGGCGCGTCGTTCGTGCGTGCCCGCACCTTGTCGGGCGGCTGGAAGCACAGCACGCCGGGCATGCGCCGCGTCGTCGTCAAGGCCCGCTACGTCCAGCAGACGGGCAAGAACGGCAAGGCCGCCGCCCATCTGCGTTACATCCAGCGCGACGGAACATCACGCGACGGCGAACGCGGCCGACTCTATTCCGCCACCCACGATCGCGCCGACGGCGATGCATTCGTCGAGCGCGGCAAGGACGATCGCCACCAGTTCCGATTCATCGTCTCGCCGGAAGACGGCGCTGACCTGACCGACCTGACGGCGCACACCCGCGATCTCATGAGCCGGATCGAGGCCGACCTTGGCACCAAGCTCGATTGGGTGGCTGTCAATCACCACAACACCGGCCACCCCCATGTTCATGTCATAGTCCGGGGCAAGGATGACCTGGGTGAGAATCTGGTCATCAACGGCGACTATCTCGCCAACGGCATCCGCGAGCGAGCGAGTGAGTTGACCACGCTTGAGCTTGGTCCCGTCACCGAGATCGAGCAGACCCGCAAGCTGTCCGCCGAGGTGGACCAGGACCGCTTCACCCGCATTGACCGCGCCATGGCCGAGGAAGCCGATGAACGCTTCATCGACCTGCGCCATGAGCCGACCGACGCGCGGCGGCAGTTCAACCGGACGCTTCGCCTGCGACGTCTCGCCAAGCTGGAGCAGATGAGCCTCGCCACGCAGCACGCGCCGGGCGTTTGGGAGTTGAGCGAGCGGATGGAACCGACCTTGCGCGAGTTGGGCGAGCGCGGCGACATCATCCGCAACATGCACAAGGCGCTGAAGGCCGATGGGCTGGAGCGCGATCCGATGACCTTCCAGCTTCATGATGCCGCGCCCGAAACGCCCATCGTCGGCCGGGTCGTGGACAAATATCTCACCGACGAGATGGGCGAGAACCTGACCGTCGTGGTGGACGGCATCGACGGCCGGACACACCATGTTCCGGGCATCGACCCGGCCCGCGTCGAGGATGCCCGGATCGGCAGCGTTATCGAGATCGGCCAGGCCGACACCGCAAGCCGTCCGTCCGACCGCGCGATAGCGGCCATCGCCGAGGACGGCACCTATCGGCCGAGCCGCCATCTGGAACAGGCCAAGTTTGACGGCCGCGTTCCGGGTGGCGACTATGAGGGGTTCGTCGATGCTCATGTCCGGCGGCTAGAGGCGTTGCGCCGCGCCGGCATAGTCGAGCGGATCGACGCTGACCAATGGCGCATCCCCGAGGATTTCGAGAGTCGTGCCGCCACCTACGACGCCGGCCGCAACCGGCAGGCCAGTATCCGCGTCATCTCGACCTTCAATCTGGAAAGCCAGATCGGTTCTGACGGCGCGACCTGGCTCGACCGGAGGCTGGTGACGCCTGACGCATCGGATCTCGCTCCGGCCGGTTTCGGTCAGCAGGTGCGTGAGGCGATGGACAAGCGCCGCGAACATCATATCGAACAGGGCGACGCTACCCGAGCACGGGACGGCCGCATTTTCTACCGGCGCAGCCTTCTCGCCACCCTGCGCGAGCGCGAAGTTGCCCGCGTCGGCACGGAGCTGGCCGAGAGCAAGGCGCTTCCGTTCCGGGCGGCGGCGGATGGCGAGAAGATCAGCGGCAAGTTCACCGGAGCGGTGCATCTATCGAGTGGCAAGTTCGCCGTGGTCGAACAGAGCCACGAGTTCACCCTTGTCCCATGGCGGCCTGTTATCGACCGGCAGCTCGGCCGCGAGGTCGCGGGCATGGTGCAGGGCGGATCGGTATCGTGGCAGCTGGGGCGGCAGCGAGGAATGGGACTATGAGGAATTCCGCGCTCATGACGCCCTTCAATGTAATTCCAGAGGCAAATCGCTTTTACGTTCAGATCGAGTCGCGATCACTGATTTCACGAGAGTGCCGGAATAGTGCCGGCGCGACCCGTCCGATTTACCGCCGACAGTATCCGGTCGCCCTACGGCTGCATCTTTATTGTTGATCCCTGCGAATTTGGCCATTTTCTGATCGGCTCCACCTCTCTTGCCGATTGGAGCCTGTATGCGCGGAGGTCGAATACTCTGGGGGCAGATTGCCGTCGTCTTCGCCATTGTCATGGTGATGACATGGGCCGCGACGCAATGGGTCGCCTTCCGCCTCGGCTTCCAGCCCCAGCTTGGCAATCCGTGGTTCGAACTGGCGGGCTGGCCGGTCTATTATCCACCGGCCTTCTTCTGGTGGTGGTTCTCGTTCGACGCCTATGCGCCCGCGATCTTCGTCGAGGGCGCGATCATCGCGGCGTCCGGCGGTTTCATCGCCATCGCCGCCGCCATCCTCATGTCGATCATCCGCGCGCGGGAAGCCCGCAACGTCGCGACTTACGGTTCGGCGCGATGGGCCGAGGACACGGAAATCCGCGCCGCCGGGCTGCTCGGCCCCGATGGCGTGGTGCTCGGCAGGCACAAACGCGACTACCTGCGCCATGACGGTCCCGAGCATGTCTTATGTTTCGCCCCGACCCGCAGCGGCAAAGGCGTCGGCCTCGTCGTGCCGACGCTGCTGACATGGCCGGGAAGCTGCATCGTCCATGACATCAAGGGCGAGAACTGGACGCTGACAGCCGGCTTCCGGGCGAAGCACGGCCGCGTCCTACTGTTCGATCCGACCAACACCAGATCGTCGGCCTACAATCCGCTGCTGGAGGTGCGGCAGGGCGAATGGGAAGTCCGCGACGTGCAGAACATCGCGGATATTCTGGTCGATCCCGAAGGCAGCCTGGACAAGCGCAACCATTGGGAAAAGACTTCCCACAGCTTGCTTGTCGGCGCGATCCTGCATGTCCTCTATGCCGAGCCGGACAAGACGCTGGCCGGCGTCGCCAACTTCCTGTCCGATCCGCGCCGCCCTGTGGAAGCCACCTTGCGCGCCATGATGGACACGCCGCATCTCGGCGAGGCTGGCGTTCATCCCGTCATCGCCTCGTCGGCGCGCGAGTTGTTGAACAAGTCCGAGAACGAACGGTCGGGCGTGTTGAGCACCGCCATGTCTTTTCTCGGCCTATACCGCGATCCCGTGGTGGCGCGCGTCACGGCGCGCTGCGACTGGCGGATTGCCGATCTTGTCGGGAGCCGCCAGCCGGTCACGCTCTACCTCGTCGTGCCGCCGTCCGACATCAACCGCACCAAGCCGCTCATCCGGCTCATCTTGAACCAGATCGGCAGGCGGTTGACCGAGGAATTGAGCACGTCCGGCAAGCGCCATCGCCTGTTGTTGATGCTCGACGAGTTTCCCGCACTCGGCCGTCTCGACTTCTTCGAGAGCGCCTTGGCCTTCATGGCGGGCTACGGCCTCAAATCCTTTCTGATCGCGCAAAGCCTCAACCAGATCGAGCGCGCCTATGGGCAGAACAACGCGATCCTCGACAACTGCCATGTCCGCGTCGCCTTCGCCACGAACGACGAACGCACGGCCAAGAGGGTGAGCGATGCGCTCGGCACCGCGACCGAGTTGCGCGATTCCACCAACTATGCCGGGCACAG
Source organism: Pannonibacter sp. CBAS1226 (assembly GCF_055685825.1). Classification (NCBI taxonomy): domain Bacteria; kingdom Pseudomonadati; phylum Pseudomonadota; class Alphaproteobacteria; order Hyphomicrobiales; family Stappiaceae; genus Pannonibacter; species Pannonibacter sp. CBAS1226. The sequence continues at coordinate 25,477 of NZ_JBVOUO010000004.1, forward strand.
ATTGGCCCCGTGGCTAGGGCATTTGATGGTCTCGCGGCAGGAGACCGCGCGGCCGTTGATGACGCCGGGCGAGATCATGCAGCTACCGCCCACCGATGAAATTGTCATGGTCGCCGGCACTCCGCCGATCCGGGCGAAGAAGGCCCGCTATTTCGAGGACGGGCGATTTCAGGAGCGCATCCTGCCGCCGCCAGAGCTGCCATCCGCTCCGGCAACGAGGCCGGCCACCGACGACTGGACGAGCCGCGTCATCGTAGCGGCGGACAGGCCAGTGACGAGTGTTGCCAGCGGCGCGGAGGGCGACCCCGACAATGCCGGCATCCGCCGCGAACCGGAATTGCCCGAGCATGAGGAAATCGTCCCGCCGCCGACACCGCCCGCCCAGGAGTTCGACATTCTGGACGACGAGCCGGACGTGAATGCCGCCAAGGCGCGCGCGCTACGCTCGCGGATGCGGATGATCGCCCGGCAGGCGTCGATGAATCCCGATGACGGCATCGAGCTTTGAGGGGGAGCCAATGACAGCCCGCACCCGCATGAATGTCTATTTCGACCCGGAACTGCTCAAACAGGTCGAGGCGCTGTCGCTGCGCCGGGGGGTGTCGAAGTCCGCCATCATCGAGGCGGCCGTCGCATCCTTCCTGTCGGGCGACACGTCGGACCGGCTGGAAGCGGCGATGTCGCGCCGCCTGGACAAGATCGGCCGACAGATCGGCACGCTGGACGAAGATCTCGCCGTGCTTGGCGAGACCATTTCCTTGTTCGTCCACTTCTGGCTGACGATGACCCCGCCGTTGCCAGACAGCGCCAAGCAGTCCGCACGGATCAAGGGGAATGAGCGTTTCGAAGGTTTCATGCAGAACCTCGGCCGCAGGCTGGCGACCGGAGACAGGTTCCTGAAAGAGCTATCGCGCGACATGGATTCGCTTCACGACAGTCCGCCGCAAGATCAGTCCGGCACGGATGGCGATCCAGCTTAGGTTTTCAATCCATCCTATTTACCGCCGATAGCCGCCGATGCCAGCACGGCCGTAAATACTTGTTGAACAGGCCCAATTTCGGCCTCTCTTAATCGACCCCGATCCGGGGATCGCCTGTCACGTCCCCGCCAGAAGCCGGGGCCGACATGACCGCCAACCATCACAGACCGGAAGCGATCCAACGCGGTGCGCGCATGCTGCGGACCGCGCTCGGGCCTTCCATTGCGCGGTTTCTGGAAGATCCGGCCGTGGTCGAGGTGATGTTGAACCCGGACGGGCGGTTGTGGATCGACCGTCTGTCCGAGGGGCTTGCCGATACGGGCGAGCGCCTGTCCGCCGCCGACGGCGAACGCATCGTGCGGCTGGTGGCGCATCATGTTGGCGTGGAGGTTCACGCCCGAAGCCCCCGCGTATCGGCCGAGCTGCCGGAGTCGGGCGAGCGGTTCGAGGGCCTGTTGCCGCCCGTTGTCGCCGCCCCGACCTTCGCCATTCGCAAGCCCGCCGTCGCGGTGTTCACGCTCGACGACTATGTGGCCGCCGACATCATGACCGCCGATCACGCGGCGATGCTGCGCTCGGCGGTCGCCTCTCGCGCCAATATCTTGGTCTCGGGCGGCACGTCCACCGGCAAAACCACGCTGACCAACGCGTTGCTCGCCGAGGTGGCGAAGACTTCGGATCGCGTCGTCATCATCGAGGACACGCGCGAGCTGCAATGCGCCGCGCCCAACCTTGTCGCCATGCGGACGAAGGATGGCGTCGCCACCCTTTCCGATCTGGTCCGTTCCTCGCTGCGCCTGCGTCCTGACCGCATCCCCATCGGCGAGGTGCGCGGATCGGAAGCCCTCGACCTGCTCAAAGCATGGGGCACCGGCCATCCGGGCGGGATCGGCACCATCCATGCCGGCACCGGCATCGGCGCGCTGCGTCGGCTCGAACAGCTCATTCAAGAGGCTGTCGTCACCGTCCCCCGCGCGCTGATCGCCGAGACCATCGACATCGTGGCCGTCCTCGCCGGGCGCGGTTCCGCGCGCCGGCTGGCCGAACTCGCCCGCGTCGAAGGGCTGGGGTCGGACGGCGACTACCGCATCACCCCCGCAACCACGAACACAGGAGAACCTTCATGATCCGCACCCTTTCGCGCGGCTATCGCCGCATGGCCACCGCCGCATCCACCCTTGTCATCAGCCTCATGCTCGCCCCGGCCGCCCATGCGTCCGGTTCGTCGATGCCATGGGAGCAGCCGCTCCAGCAAATCCTTCAGTCCATCGAAGGGCCGGTGGCGAAAATCATCGCCGTCATCATCATTATCGTGACCGGCCTGACCCTCGCGTTCGGCGACACCAGCGGGGGTTTTCGCAGGCTGATCCAGATCGTGTTCGGCCTGTCGATAGCCTTCGCGGCGTCGAGCTTCTTCCTGTCGTTCTTCTCGTTCGGCGGCGGGGCGCTCGTCTGATGGCGGCCGTCCTCGAACAGCTCGACGCGGTGCCAGGATTTTCGATCCCGGTCCACCGGGCGCTGACCGAGCATATCCTGCTCGGCGGCGCTCCGCGCGCCATCGCCATCATGAACGGCACGCTGGCCGGGGCCGTGGGCCTCGGCCTGCGCCTTTGGCTGGTCGGCCTCGCCATCTGGGCCATCGGCCACTTCGCGGCCGTATGGGCGGCGAAGCGCGATCCGCTCTTTGTCGAGGTCGGGCGCAGGCATCTGCGCATCCCCGGTCATCTGGCGTTGTGAGGGCGCGGCCATGATGAACCTTGCCGAATACCGCCGCACCGCCACCCGTCTCGCCGACTATCTGCCCTGGGCGGCCCTGGTCGGCACGGGAGTCGTGCTCAACAAGGACGGCTCGTTCCAGCGCACCGCGAAGTTTCGCGGTCCCGATCTGGACTCCGCCGTCGCCGCCGAGCTGGTTGCCGTCGCCGGCCGCATCAACAACGCCGTTCGCCGTCTCGGCTCCGGCTGGAGCATCTTCGTCGAGGCGCAGCGCAGGGAGGCCGCGACCTATCCCGACAGCACCTTTCCCGACGCCGCGTCCGCGTTGGTCGATGCCGAGCGGAAAGCCGGTTTCGAGGAAGCCGGCACGCATTTCGTGTCGGGCTACTTCCTGACCTTCCTCTGGCTGCCGCCGGCCGAGGAAGCCGCCCGCACTGAGGCGTGGCTCTATGAGGGCCGCGAGCAATCCGGCGTGGACCCGTGGGAGCTGCTGCGCGGCTTCATCGACCGCACCGACCGCGTGCTGGGGCTGCTCGACGGCTTCATGCCGGAATGCCGCTGGCTCGATGACGGCGAGACGTTGACCTACCTTCATTCGACCATCTCGACCAACCGGCATCGCGTGCGCGTGCCCGAGGTGCCGATGCACCTCGACGCGCTGCTGGCCGACCAGCCGTTGACCGGCGGACTGGAGCCGCGCCTTGGCGGCGCGCATCTGCGCGTCCTGACCATCGTGGGATTCCCCACCGCGACCACGCCCGGCCTGCTGGACGAGATGAACCGCCTGCCGTTCCCGTATCGCTGGAGCACCCGCGCCATCCTGCTCGACAAGACCGATGCGACCCGGCTGCTGACCCGCATCCGCCGCCAGTGGTTCGCCAAGCGCAAGAGCGTCGCCGCGATTCTGAAAGAGGTGATGACCAACGAGGCGTCCGCGCTTGTGGACACCGACGCCGCCAACAAGGCGCTCGACGCCGACATGGCGTTGCAGGAACTCGGCGCGGACATGGCGGGCATGGCCTACGTCACGGCGACCGTCACCGTTTGGGATGCCGACCCGCGCCTTGCCGACGAGAAGCTGCGCCTGGTGGAGAAGATCGTTCAGGGCCGCGACTTCACCGTCATGGCCGAGAGCGTCAACGCGGTTGACGCATGGCTCGGCAGCCTGCCCGGACACGCCTACGCGAATGTCCGTCAGCCGCCCATCAGCACTTTGAATCTTGCCCACATGATCCCGCTCTCGGCGGTGTGGGCGGGGCCGGAACGGGACGAGCATTTCGGCGACGCTCCATTGCTCTACGCCAGGACCGAAGGCTCAACCCCGTTCCGGTTTTCTTTGCATGTCGGCGACGTGGGGCACACCCTCGTCGTCGGCCCGACCGGCGCAGGCAAGTCCGTGCTGCTGGCGCTCATGGCGCTCCAGTTCCGCCGCTACGCCGATGCCCAGGTCTTCGCGTTCGATTTCGGCGGCAGCATCCGCGCCGCCGCGCTCGCCATGGCCGGCGACTGGCACGACCTCGGCGGCGGACTGACCGAAGGTTCGGATGCTTCCGTCTCGCTCCAGCCGCTCGCCCGCATCCATGACACCTATGAACGCGCCTGGGCCGGCGACTGGATCGCCGCCATCCTCATGCGCGAAGGCGTCGCCATCACGCCGGAGGTGAAGGAACACATCTGGACGGCGCTGACATCGCTGGCGTCCGCGCCGGTCGAGGAACGCACCGTCACCGGCTTGAGCGTGCTGCTCCAGTCGAACGACTTGAAGCAGGCATTGCGCCCGTTCTGCGTCGGCGGTCCCTATGGCCGATTGCTCGACGCCGAGAGCGAGCACCTGGGCAATTCGGATGTGCAGGCGTTCGAGATCGAAGGGCTGGTCGGGACCGGCGCGGCTCCGGCCGTGCTCGCCTATCTGTTCCATCGCATCGGCGACCGGCTCGACGGCCGCCCGACGCTGCTCATTATCGACGAGGGCTGGCTTGCGCTGGACGACGAGGGGTTCGCCGGCCAGCTCCGCGAATGGTTGAAAACGCTGCGCAAGAAGAACGCCAGCGTCGTCTTCGCCACGCAAAGCCTGTCCGACATCGACGGCAGCAACATTGCGCCCGCGATTATCGAGAGCTGCCCGACGCGGCTCTTGCTGCCGAACGAGCGCGCAATCGAACCGCAGATCACGGCGATCTATCACCGCTTCGGCCTCAATGACCGCCAGATAGAAATCCTCGCAAGGGCCATGCCTAAGCGGGATTACTACTGCCAGTCGCGGCGCGGCAACCGGCTGTTCGAGCTGGGCCTGTCCGAAGTCGGCCTCGCACTCTGCGCCGCGTCCGCCAAATCCGATCAGACCGACATCGAGCGCATCCATGCCGAGCATGGAAGCGATGGCTTCCTTGTCGCCTGGCTGCGCGAGCGCGGTGTCGATTGGGCCGCCGACCTGATCCCCAACCTCACCAATCTCGCAGACCGGCCGGAATCCGCCGCGCCGAATACCCACCCAACAAAGGAGATTCTTCCATGACCTATTCCAAGATCGTCGGGGCCTCGGCCCTCGCGCTGGCGCTCGCCGTGCCCGTCGCGCTGTCGCCCATGCTGGCAAGCCCGGCCCACGCCCAGCTCTTTGGTTTCGGCCGCATCGTCTATGACCCGAGCAACTATGCGCAGAACGTGCTCACGGCCGCGCGCACGCTGGAGCAGATCAACAACCAGATTCAGAGCCTCCAGAACGAGGCGCAGATGCTCATCAATCAGGCCCGCAATCTGGCGAGCTTACCCTATAGCTCGCTCCAGCAGCTTCAGCAGAACGTCCAGCGCACGCAACAGCTTCTCGGCCAGGCGCAGAACATTGCCTTCGAGGTCGGGCAGATCGACCAGGCGTTCCAGCAGCAATACGGCAACGTCTCGCTTTCGGCCACCGAACAGCAGCTCGTCGCCGATGCGCGCTCGCGCTGGGAGAACACGGTCGGCGGCTTGCAGGACGCCATGCGCGTTCAGGCGGGAGCGGTCGGCAATATCGACGGCAACCGTGCCGAGATGGCCGCCCTTGTCGGCCAGAGCCAAGGCGCGACCGGCGCGCTGCAAGCCACGCAGGCCGGCAACCAGCTTCTCGCGCTCCAGTCGCAGCAGCTTTCCGACCTGATCGCGGTCATCTCGGCGAACGGCCGGGCCGACGCGCTGACCGAGGCCGAGCGCGCGACCGCCGCCGAACAGGGCCGCATCCAGCGCGAGCGGTTCCTGACGCCCGGCACCGGCTATCAGCCGGGCAACGCGCAGATGTTCAACAACGGCAACAACTGACCGGGAGGCTCGCCATGGACGGCAAGATGCTGGCGCGGCTCGGTGCCGTGGTGTTCATCGCCATCGCCGTCACGGCGACCGCAATCGACATGGCGCGGAAGGACGAACCTTCCGCGCCCCGTCCCACGCCGGCCCTCCAGCCGCCGGCCGACCCGCTGCGCGAAGGCCAGCGCCGTTGCCAGCAACTCGGCGAAGCCGCCGCGAGCGATGCCGAATGCCTGCGCGTCTGGGCCGAGACCCGCGACCGTTTCCTCGGCCGCACGCCTGCGCCCGTCACGCCGCAATCCAGCGAAGGGCGATAGGCACATGGGCAACACGGGTGTCATCGACAATTTTCTCGGGGTCTTCACCTCATACATCGACAGCGGTTTCGGCCTGCTCGGCGGCGAGGTGGCGTTCATCGCCACGACGCTGATCGTTATCGACGTGACGCTCGCCGCGCTCTTTTGGGCCTGGGGGGCGGATGACGACATCATCGCCCGGCTGGTGAAGAAGACCCTGTTCGTGGGCGTCTTCGCCTACATCATTTCCAACTGGAACAACCTCGCGCGGATTGTCTTCGAGAGCTTCGCCGGCCTCGGCCTCATGGCCTCGGGCACCGGCTTTTCGGCTGCCGACCTGATGCGGCCCGGCCGCGTCGCACAGACCGGCCTCGACGCCGGCCGTCCGCTTCTCGACTCCATTTCCGACCTGATGGGCTGGATCGCCTTCTTCGAGAACTTCATCCAGATCGCGTGCCTGCTATTCGCCTGGGCGCTGGTGGTGATGGCCTTCTTCATCCTCGCGATCCAGCTTTTCGTGACGCTGATCGAGTTCAAGCTGACCACGCTCGCCGGCTTCGTGCTGATCCCCTTCGGCCTGTTCGGCAAGACCGCCTTCATGGCCGAGAAGGTGCTTGGCAACGTAGTGTCCTCCGGCATCAAGGTCTTGGTGCTCGCCGTCATCATCGGCATCGGCTCGACCCTGTTCAGCCAGTTCACGGCCGGTTTCGGCGGTCAGACCCCGACCATCGACGAGGCCATGGCCATCGTGCTGGCCGCGCTGTCGCTGCTCGGCCTCGGCATCTTCGGCCCCGGCATCGCCAACGGGATCGTCTCGGGCGGCCCGCAGCTCGGCGCGGGCGCGGCCGTTGGCACGGGCCTCGCTGCCGGCGGCATGGTGCTTGCGGGCGGGGCGGCGGCAGGCGGCACGGCCATGCTCGGCGCTCGGGGTGGCGCTACCGCGCTTTCCGGCGGAGCCGCGGCCGTCCGCGGAGGCGCGGCGGCCGCGGGAGCGGCGACCGCAGCCTATAGCGTCGGCTCGCTCGGCCATACCGGGGCCGCAAGCGTCGCTTCCGGCCTCGGCGGTGTCGCCCGTGCGGCAGGCTCCGCCGCCATCTCGCCCCTCAAACGCGCCTCCGCGAGTGCCAGCGAGTCCGTCAAATCCAGCTTTACCGAAGGCGCACGCGCAGGTTTCGGCGCGACGGGTGGCACGTCCTCCATGGGCACGGTCGGCGGCGCGAGCGCCGACCCTGCCGCCGCGCCTTCCGGCCCGGCCGGCAGTCCTCCGGCCTGGGCGCAGCGGATGCAGCGCCGGCAGGCCATGAACCACGGCACCACCATGGCCGCCCATGCGGTTCGCTCCGGCGACAGCCATGGCGGCGGTTCTTCCATCAACCTTTCCGAAAGTGACCGCTCATGAGCATCTTCAAACGACCCGCAACCCACTATGGCAAATCGCCGGAACCCGAGACGCCCTACCAGAAGGCCGCGCAGGCGTGGGACGAGCGCATCGGCTCGGCCCGCGTGCAGGCGAGAAACTGGCGCTACATGGCGTTCGGCTCGCTGATACTGTCGGCTGGCTTCGCCGCCGCCCTTGTCTGGCAGTCGGCGCGCGGGACCGTGGTGCCTTGGGTGGTGCAGGTCGATAATCTCGGCCAAGCGCAGACCGTAGCGCCGGCCGTCGCCGATTACCGGCCGACCGATCCACAGATCGCATGGCATCTTGGCCGCTTCATCGAGCAGGTCCGCGCGATCCCGGCCGACGCCATCATTGTCCGCCAGAACTGGCTTCGCGCCTATGAGTTCACCACGGACAGGGGCGCGGCAGCCTTGAACGACTATGCGCGGGCCAACGATCCGTTCACCCGCGTCGGCCAGAGCCAGGTTGCCGTCGAGGTGTCGAGCGTCATCCGGGCATCCCCGACCAGCTTCCGCGTTGCCTGGACCGAAAGCCACTACGAGAACGGCCAGCTCTCTACGACCGAACGCTGGACCGCGATCCTGACCATCGTGATCCAGCCGCCGCGTAACGCCGAACGCCTGCGCGCCAATCCGCTTGGCATCTACGTCAACGCAATTTCCTGGTCGCGGGAGATGAACCAATGAGGACGATCACCCACGCCCCCGCGATTGCGGCCGTGTTGCTTTCGGCCACCATGCTGGCCGGCTGCGCCACCAACCGCACGCAGCAATGGAGCTATGACGCCGAGGTGCCGCCGCTGCCCGTGGTGCAGGCGACCACGACCGACGACACGCCCCGGCCGCTGCATGTCCCGCCTGCCTGGACCGTCGCGCGAGGCGGCGAGGCAGCCGGAACCCCGACCGGCCGCGTCGAGAACGCCAACGCCGCAGCCCGCGTCGAGCCGCGCCGAGAAGGCTACCACAACGCCATCCAGATATATCCGTGGTCGGAAGGCGCGCTCTATCAGGTCTATGCGGCGGTCGGGCAGATCACCACCATCGCGCTGGAGCCGGGCGAGAGCCTGACCGGAGCGGGGCCGATTGCGGCGGGCGACACCGCGCGCTGGATCATCGGCGACACGGAAAGCGGTTCAGGAGCGAGCCGGCGCGTGCATGTGCTGGTGAAGCCAACGCGGCCGGACATCTCGACCAATCTTGTCATCACCACCGACCGCCGCATTTACATGATCGAGCTGCGCGCTCGCGACGCGCTCTACATGCCCGCCGTCGCCTGGGCGTATCCCGCTCCGCCGCCCGGCCAGCGCCAGACCGTTCCGGCTGCGCCCGTTATCCCGGCCGAGGCCGCGCGGAACTATCGCTACGGCCTGACCGGCGACAGTCCGCCATGGCGGCCTTTCTCCGTCTTCGACGATGGCCGCCGCGTATATGTCGTGTTCCCGGCCGGGATCGTGCAGGGCGAGATGCCGCCGATCTTCGTGCTCGGCTCCGATGGCGAACCGCAGATCGTCAACAGCCGCGTCCACCAGAACATCCTGATCGTGGACCGCCTGTTCGGAGCGGCCGAGCTGCGCCTTGGCGGCGGCGACCGCCAACAGGTCGTCAGGATCATCCGCATCAACCCGACGCAGGCCGCCGCCGCGCAGCCCGCCAGCGCGAGCGGAGATTCGCCGTCATGACAGACAACACCATCACCGATACCGCCGCGCCCATGCGGTTGCGCGCCGAACCGCCCCGTGTCACCCGCCTGTCCCGCAAGATGCTGGCGGGGGTCGGCGCTGTCGCCTTGCTCGGCATCGGCGGGGCGCTGATCTACGCGCTCCAGACCCGCGATGCAGGACCGGGCGGCGACGAACTCTATTCGACGGAGAACCGTCCCACGGCGGACGGTCTCTCCGGCCTGCCGCGTGACTACACCGGCCCGGTCTTGGGGCCGGCATTGCCGGGCGATCTCGGCCGCCCGATCCTCGACGCGCAGAACCGGGGGCAGCCAGTCGTGCCGCCCGTCATGGCGACGCCTGCCGTCGATCCCGAGGAAGAACGCCGCCGCGCCGAGGAAGAAGCCGCGCGAGTGAGCAATGTGTTCTTCCAGACAGGTTCGCGCGTCGGGGCAACGCCTGGCATGACGATGTCCGGCCTTGCCGGTCTCGATCTTGGAGGACAGCCCACCTCGCAGGATCGGCACACGGCGTTTCTCAATGCGCAAGTGGACCGGCAGACCGTTGCCCCTGATCGCGTCACGCCGCCCGCTTCGCCCTACATCCTTCAGGCCGGGGCCGTGATCCCGGCGGCGCTCATCACCGGCATCCGTTCCGACCTTCCCGGCCAGATCACTGCACAGGTGACAGAGAACGTCTATGACAGCCCGACCGGCTCCCTCCTGCTTATCCCGCAGGGCACGCGCATCATCGGCCAATACGATGATGGCGTGACCTTCGGCCAGCGCCGTGTGTTGCTGGTGTGGAACCGCCTGATCCTGCCGGGCGGCCGTTCCATCGTGCTGGAGCGTTTGCCGGGCGCGGACGCCAGTGGCTATGCCGGGCTGGAAGATCGCGTTGATTACCATTGGTGGGATCTGATGAAGGCCGCCGGCCTCTCGACCTTGCTTGCAGCCGGCACAGAGCTGGCGACCAGCGACGAGGACCGGCTGATCCGCGCCATCCGCGACGGGGCGCAGGACACCATCAATCAGGCCGGCCAGCAGATCGTCCAGCGCCAGTTGCAGGTTGCACCCACGCTCACCATCCGGCCCGGTTTCCCGGTCAGGGTCATCGTGACCCGCGACCTTGTGTTCGAGCCGACAGGAGGTTGAACATGACCAAGCTGAAACTCGGCCCGCTCCCCGACGACAAGCCCATCAAAGTGACGGTGGAGCTGCCCGCGCCGCTTCACCGCGATCTGGTCGCCTATGCTGAAGTGCTGGCCCGCGAGAGCGGCCAGCCCGCCGCCGATCCCGTCAGGCTGATCGTGCCCATGCTGGAGCGCTTCATCGCCACGGATCGCGGTTTCGCAAAGGCGAAGCGGGAGCCAGGAAGATCGTGACAAGTCGACGCGAGTTTCATCACTCGACGTAGCGTTTTGCGATCATCGTCTCGGCACGTAAAAGCGTGTTGGCATCGCGAACGGCATCGAGGGGCCGAGAACGCAGAACCGCATCCAGCTCAGCCGGTCCCGAACCAGATAGTCGGTCTGCTGCAAGGAAAGGCCGTGCAGCGCCTGAAGCACCAGCATCCTGAACTTCAGCACCACGTCAAAGCCGGGGCGGACGCCCTTTGAGGTGCCGCTGCGGTGGATTCATTCTCCAGCAACAGCCGGAACATCTCGAAATCCACCGTCGCCGAGAGCTTCTCAAGCGGATCGCCTTCCGCCGAGAGCTCCTTCAGCCGATCCTCAACGTTCCAAAACCCACGCTGACCCTGCATCCCGACATCCCCGCCGATTCAATGCCGGAACGAAATCAGAAATCAGACCGCTTGAACAGTTTCCGGAGGTCTACAGCTCGGGTAGCATCGCCCGTATTGCTGGCCATTCGTGGGCACCGTCAAGCCCTTGCACCTGACGGGGCAACTGGCTGTAGCCCGCGAAGAAAAAGGGATCAGAATAGATATTCTGTGCCATGTTCAACTCAGTGCGCAACGCCGCTCTCGTGTTGGAAAGTAATTCAACCTGTCACGAAAATCTCGCCACCTGCGACACCTCTTGCGACGAACTTATGTGACGTAGCGCATTTCGGATTTTCCGCGATAGACGGCCGTGCCGGCGCTCGACAAGGAGCCCCATCCGGACGGCTACCGTCCGATCGGCGTCTTCCCGCCTGCGAGCACGACGCTTTCGACAACATCGAACCAAGAAGGATAGTCTGAATGGATGGTGTCGAGCAGGTTAGGATCGCGGTCGATCTGCGCTAGAGCGTCGGACTTTCAAGTTGATGCATACCCTGCGGCTTTGAAGTAGTTCTGGCATTCTGTTGGCGAGTATAAGTTGCAGATGTCGCCGATGGCTTGCCAGATCTGGTCAGCATCCACAAAACACGCAACGCGCTCGCGAAGATCGAGAGAATAGGCTTTCAGCATCGCAAATCACCTCCTCAGCAAAGTGAATCACGAGCGACGATCAAACGGATTCCAAAGCGATTCAACTTGAGCGTCCGATGCTCTTGTGCCAAATGTGGCAAAATCAGTTTACCGTGCCTTTTCGCGCGCGGCGCGCGGAAAGGCGGAGGGAATGCATGGACGAAGCCTATTGCGGCCCGGCCCCGACCCCGGCCTCGCTGGTCTGGGCCTGGAACCTGGATGTTTACGCCGTCGCCCTGTGCCTGCTGCTTGGAGGCCTGCATGTGGCGCGCGAGCGGCAGGGGCGAGGCTTCCTTGCGGGCGGCATCGGCGTTCTCCTCATCCTGTTTATCTCGCCGCTCTGCGCGCTGACGGTGGCGCTGTTTTCCGCCCGTGTCGCCCATCATGTGCTGCTGGTGGCCGTCGCCGCCCCGCTGCTCGCGCTCGCCTTTCCTTCCCGTTCAGGGCGCGACCTTCCTCTGACCTGGCCCGTCGCGCTTCATGCCGTCGTGCTGTGGTTCTGGCACGTTCCCGACGTCTATGCGGCGGCGATCCATGATCCCGCGCCCTACTGGGCGATGCAGATCAGCCTGCTCGGCACCGCCTTCCTGTTATGGCGGCGCGTGCTTGCCGCGCGGCAGGCCGGCGCGGCTCTGCTTGCACTTCTGGCGACGGTGATCCAGATGGGCATGCTAGGCGCGCTGCTCACCTTCGCGCAACAACCGCTCTACCGTCCGCATTTTATGACCACAGGCCCGTTCGGCCTGTCGCCGCTGGAGGACCAGCAACTTGCCGGGCTGATCATGTGGGTGCCGGCGGCTCTGCCCTGGCTGGTTGCTGCGTTGCTCGTGTTCGCCGGACGGCTCGGGCCCACGGCGCGGACCGCGCGCTGATGCTGTGGATGAAGATGGTGCATCTGGCGATGATCGCCGTCTGGAGCGCAGGGCTGATCTGCCTGCCCGGCCTCTATGTTCGGCGCGCGCATTTGCCGGACAAGCAATCGATCCACCGGCTTCAGGCGATCGTACGCTTTCATTATGTCGGTGTGCTTTCGCCCGCCGCCTTTATCGCAATCGCCAGTGGCACGGCCTTGATATTCATGCGCCAGACCTTCGAGCCGTGGTTCTCGCTCAAGCTCGTCCTCGTCGGCGCGATGACGACCATCCACATCGTGACAGGACTGGTCATCATCCGCCTGTTCGACAGGGGCAACGTGTATCCTGTCTGGCGCTTCGTGGCTGTAACCGCGACGACCGTTTCCATCGTCATGGCGATCCTCGTCGTCGTCCTCGCCAAGCCGGACCTGCCCTACCCGTTGCCCGAAGCGATGTCGGAGCCCGGCGCGCTTCGAGGCGTCGTCGAGCGCCTCAATCCTTTTCAGAGATCATGAGGCCGATGCCGTGATCGAAGACGAGCTTGCCGCCATACCAGCCCGCCAGCCCGACGAAGATGCTCGCCAGCAGCGACAGCAGCAGCCCATGCGGCAGCACGGCCGTCTCGTCCGCCAATCGCAGGCCCCAGTTCGCGCCGGCGATCGCAATCAGCGTCATCGCGGCGACGGCATGGGTCCAGCTCGACACGCGGATGCGGATGCCCGGAACCAGAAGCAGCTCCGCCGTGCCGACGAGGCCCGCGCCGACGCCAGCTGCGAAGGCGAAGCCGGCCGTCCACAGCCCGGCGCGCAGGAAGAACGGGTCCGCCGTCCACCAGTAGATCAGGTCGCAGCCCAGCGTGGCGATGACCAGCACGATCGGGAAATGCACGCTCATGGCATGCAGGGGATGGCCCGCGACCGCGACGGCGGACGCGACCGACTCGTCCGCCACCTGCTTGATCACCGGGCTGGTGCGGTCGCGCGTTTCGTTCATCAGCTTTCTCCTTCGATGCCGGCAAGCGCCGGAGCAGCGGGGTGGTTCCGCCGCCTGTGCGTTTTCTTCGGTCTTTTCCTTCTTGCCGCATGCGCGGGGCCGTTGTCGACCCTCCAGCCCGAAGGTCAGTCCGCGCGAGGAGCCGCCACGCTGTGGTGGATCATGCTCGCGGCAAGCGCGGCGATCTTCCTCGTCGTCTCGGCCCTGCTGGCGCTCGCGCTTCTCAGGCCCGCGCCGCTGCGCGCCTTCGGCGCGGAACGCACGATGCTGTGGGGCGGGCTGATCGTGCCGCTGGTGATCCTGACGGCGCTGGTCGCGGCCGCCTTCGCGCTCGGGGAACGCCTGCTGGCGATCCCGCGCGAGCCCGCGCCGCTGCGCATCGAGGTCGTCGCACGCCAATGGGCATGGGAGTTCCACTATCCCGGCGGATTTTCGACCGCGGACAGGCTGCACATGCCCGCAGGCCGCGACGTCGATTTCGTCGTCACCAGCGAGGACGTCATCCATTCCTTCTGGATTCCGCGCCTCGGCGGCAAGATCGACGCCATACCCGGCCACGAGAACGTGGTGCGGCTGCGCGCCGACAGGCCGGGCGTCTATGGCGGGGTCTGCGCCGAGTTCTGCGGCGACGGCCACGGCGTGATGAGTTTCACCGTCGAGGCGCATGCCGACGAGGATTTTGAGGCGTTGCTGGCCGAATTGGCGGAAAACGGGGAGGGGAGCGAATGAGCACCGAGCCGCCCCGTCCAAACCCGATCCGGCTGCACAGGGAACTGGCGGCGATCTGGGACACGCCGCTTGGCTGGGGCCGGCTTTCGGCCGTCAACCACACGGTGCTCGGCAAGCGCTTCATCCTTGCCGCTTTCGTCTTCTTCACGATCGGCGGCCTGCTCGCCATGCTGATCCGCGTCCAGCTCGCCACCTCCTCCACCGCTTTCGTCGGGCCGGATGTCTACGCGCAGATCTTCACCATGCACGGCACGGTGATGATGTTCCTGTTCGCGATCCCGATGTTCGAGGGCTTCGCGATCTATCTCCTGCCCAAGCTGCTTGGCACGCGCGACCTCGCCTTTCCGCGCCTGTCGGCCTACGGCTTCTGGTGCTACGTCTTCGGCGGCTCGATCCTGATCGCAGCGATGCTGGCGGGCGTCGCCCCCGACAGCGGCTGGTTCATGTACACGCCGCTGTCGTCCTCCACCTACACGCCCGGCATCAACGCCGATGTCTGGCTGCTGGGCATCACCTTCGTGGAAATCTCGGCTCTGTCGGCCGCCATCGAGATCATCGTCTCGATCCTCAAGGTGCGCGCGCCGGGCATGAGGCTCGAGCGCATGCCGATCATGGTGTGGTATCTGCTCATCACCGCCTTCATGATGCTGCTCGGCTTTCCGCCGCTAATCCTCGGTTCCATCCTCCTGGAGTTGGAGCGCGCCTTCGACCTGCCCTTCTTCGATCCGACGCGTGGCGGCGATTCCCTGCTGTGGCAGCATCTGTTCTGGCTGTTCGGCCACCCGGAGGTCTACATCATCTTCCTGCCGGCGGCGGGCGCGGTGTCGATGATGATCCCTACCTTCGCCCGCCACGAGCTGGTCGGCTACCGCTCCATCGTCGTCGCCGTCGTCGCCGTCGCCTTCCTGTCCTTCGGCCTGTGGGTGCACCACATGTTCGCGGTTGGAATCCCGCATCTCGCGCTCGCCTTCTTCTCGGCAGCCTCGGGGCTGGTGGCGATCCCCACGGCGGTGCAGATATTCGCCTGGATCGCGACGCTGGCGCAGGGCAGGCCGCGCCTTTCCGTGCCGATGCTCTATCTCTTCGGCTTCTTCTTCATCTTCGTCATCGGCGGGCTGACCGGCGTGATGCTCGCCATGGTGCCGTTCAACTGGCAGGCGCACGACACCCATTTCATCGTCGCCCATCTGCATTACGTGCTGGTCGGCGGCTTCGTCTTCCCGATGCTGGCGGCCACCTATTACTGGCTGCCGCATTTCACCGGCCGCGTCTCCGACCACCGGCTGTCAGTGCCGGCCTTCTGGCTGATCTTCATCGGCTTCAACCTCACCTTCTTCCTGATGCACCTGACCGGGCTGCTCGGCATGCCGCGCCGGGTGGACGTCTATCCCGTGGAAGCAGGCTGGGACTGGCTCAACCTGATCTCCTCTGTCGGCGGCTTCGTGATGACAGCGGGCTTCGCGCTGTTCGTGGTCGATCTCGTGGTGCAGGTGCGCTTCGGCACAGCCTTCCGGCGCAACCCGTGGGACGCGAGGACGCCGGAATGGGCCATGCCCACGCCGCCGCCTTCCTACGCCTTCGCCTCGCTGCCGCTGATCGAGGATCGCGCCGACCGGGTCGATCCCGGCAGGCTCGGCGCGGAGCTTGCCGGCGGCGGGGGCTACCTCGCCTTCACCCGCAATGGCTGGATGGAGACGCTCGGCGTCGACATGACGACGGGAAAGCCGGACCAGGTGATCGTCCTGCCGAAGCAGACCTACAAGCCGCTGTGGAGCGGGCTTGCCACCGGCGGTTTCGTGCTCTGCCTGCTGTTCAAGTTCTATTGGCTTTCGCTGGTGCTTCTGGCTCTGACGGTGGCCTCGCTGCTCGCCTGGACGAAGGGCATGGGCGCGCGCGAGGATATGGGCGAGTTGCACGTCGGCCATGGCGAGACCCTGCCGCCACATTGGGAAACCGAGCGGCCGCCTTCATGGTGGGCGATGGTCTTCACCATCGCCGCCGACGCAACGCTGTTCGCCTCGCTGCTGTTCGGCGCGCTGTTCCTGTGGCTGGTGGCGCCCGGCTGGCCGCCGCCGTCGACCGCCGGCCCCGACGCCACGCTCGCGATCCTGTGCGCGCTGGTTCTGCTCGCCTCGGCGTTCTCCGGGCGCAAGGCAGTGGCAGTGCTACAAGGTGGCGCGTTGCCCGCCGGATGGCTAGCCGCCAGCGCCGCCGCGCAGGCCGCCGCCGTGCTCGTCTTCGGGCTGATGGCGGCGGGCGTGCCGGAGCCGACCGCGCACGCCCATAACGCCACCGTCTTCGTGATCCTGATCTATGGCGGCATCCGCGCGGGGATCGGCGTCATCTTCGCCGGATACGGGTTGTGGCGCAGCCATGCCGGCTATCTCTCCGCGCGGCGCAGCCTCGACCTGCGGATCGGCTCCCTCTGGCACGACTACGCGGCCATCAGCGGCTTCGTGGTGCTGGCTGCAACCGCGCTGACCGCCTTCCTCGCAGGCAGCGTGGAGGCAGGGTGATGAACGGGCGCGCGCTGCTCATGCTGGGGGCCGGCTTCACCGTCTGGGCGTCGGCCTTCGTGATGCTCTATGCGATGCTGTCTGTCGGCTGCCGTTTCGGCTGGGACGGGATCGAGCTTTTCGCCGGGCTTTCGCTCCAGCGCGCGCAGCTCGTCGCGATCCTGCTCGTGCATCTCGCGGCGGGCGCGGCCCTTGCCGTCATGCTGCGCGAGGGCGCATCCTTCCTGGCGCGGGCGGCCTATCTCGCCGCGCTTGCCGCCGTCGCCTCGACCATGCTTTCCTTCGCGGCGGTGTTCGCGCTGTCGCCATGCGTGTGAAGAAGATGGAAGCTGAAGCAGGACAGAAGCAAGGGCGGCCGCGCGTCGTCATCGTCGGCATCGGCAGCACCTTGTTCGCGCAGTTTGCCCAAGGTGGGTATGGCACGGATGACAATCGCGTTGTCAGAACCGCTTAAAGAGGAACTCGATCTCTATGCAGCCGAGCACAGCCGTCTCTATGAGCCCGTGGAAACCGCCGCATTGATCCCGCATATGTTGGAAGCGTTGCTCCGCTCCGATCGCGGCTTGCGCCGCCGGAAGGCAAAGGCGGGAGGCGCGCGTCAACGTGGCGCTACCACTCTTGCCGGTAATCCAACAAGAAGCGGTGAGACACCTTCATAGAGTCTGGATATTGCCCAGGTACTGGCCCAGGAGTCCGGCCAGCCCGTCCATGATCCAGCCAAGCTCATCGCGCCGATGATCCAGAGGATTATGGCGACCGGTAGGAGCTTTGTGAAGCCGCAGCGACGTGAGTAAGTGGCAGCGTCCTGGGATGCAGTCGCTTCCCCGCCAACGAGACGGGCAAGCGCCTATGGTTGGCACGCTGAACTACCCGGCCCGCGCCAGTTCCTGCGCAAGAAACGGCGCCGTCCGGCTACCGGACGTTCGGGCTACCTGCTGGGGGGAGCCAGCCACGACTATCTTGCCGCCAGCATCGCCAGCACCTGGCCCTACATCAATCACCCAGTCGGCCTGCGCAACCGCGCGCATCTCGTGCTCGATCATGACCACGGTGTTGCCGGCATCGACCAGGCGCTGCAATTGCACTAAAAGCCGGTCTGCGTCCGAGGCGTGCAGCCCGGTGGTTGGCTCGTCAAGCACGTAGAGGCTGCGGCCACGTTGGCTCCGCTGAAGCTCGGTCGCCAGCTTGATGCGCTGCGCTTCGCCACCGGACAGTTCGGTGGCCGGCTGGCCCAGGCGCAAATAGCCCAGCCCGATCTCATGCAGCAATTGTAGCGGCCGCGCCACCGCATCCTCGCCTGCGAAGAAATCGCAGGCCTCGTCCACGGTCATGGCCAGCACCTCGGCGATGTTGCGCCCATTCCAGCGCACCTTGAGCGTGGCCTCGTTATAGCGTGCGCCATGACAGGTCGGGCACGGCGCATAGACGCTGGGCATGAACAGCAGCTCCACACTGACGAACCCCTCGCCCTCGCAGGTTTCGCAGCGGCCCTTGGCGACGTTGAACGAAAACCGTCCGGCGTCGTAGCGGCGCTGCCGCGCCTCCGGGGTGGCGGCGAACAGCTTGCGCACATGGTCGAAAAGGCCCGTATAGGTCGCCAGGTTCGAGCGCGGCGTGCGCCCGATCGGCTTCTGATCCACCTGCACCAGACGCTGCACGGCGTCCACATCGCCGGCCAGATGACCGCCGGTGGTCTCGATGATCGCCACCCCTTCGCCAGTGCCGCTTTCGGCTGCATCGTCCTCGGGTTCGTGGCCCAGATGCAGCAGCACCAGTTCCGGCAGGGCCTGGGCGACAAGGCTGGATTTGCCCGATCCGGAGATGCCGGTAACAGCGGTCAGCACGCCCAGCGGAATGCGCGCATCCACCCCGCGCAGATTGTGGCGATGGATGCCTTGCAGTTCCAGCCAGCCGGAGGGCGCGCGGCCTCGACTACCGGGCGCGGAAATCTCATCGAACAGGTAGCGCGCAGTCCGCGATTCCGCGATCCGGCGAAGGCCGTCCGGCTCACCGCTATAGAGCACGTGCCCCCCATGCTCTCCGGCATCCGGCCCCACATCCACCAGCCATTGCGCGCGGCGCATCAAGTCGAGGTCATGCTCCACCACAAACACCGAATTGCCCGCGTCGCGCAGTCTATCGAGAGCATCATAGAGGGCTTGGCTGTCGGCAGGGTGCAGACCCGCAGAGGGCTCGTCCAGAACATAGACGACGCCGAACAGCAGGGAACTCAACTGCGTGGCCAGCCGCAGGCGTTGCAGCTCGCCTGCCGAAAGCGTCGGCGTGGCCCGGTCCAGCGTCAAATAGCCTAGGCCCAGTTCGCGCAGTTGATACAGCCGCGCCATCACGCCACCGGCAATGCGCTGCGCCGCGAGGCGCTTTTCTTCCGAGAGCGCGGAGGTACGGCGCACGTCGGGCGATACCGCATGAACCGCCCTGCCGGAGGCCGCCCGTTCGGCCCGGTCGCGCTGGGTCGCCTCCTTGTCCGCAGCTGCCCCCGCCGCATGGGCGCTGAAATCGCCCTGCACGATGGGGTCAATCAGGGCCGCCAACTGGTCCAGGGGCATTTGCATGAACGTGCCGATATCCACCCCGGCGAAGGTCACCGCCAAGGCCTCGAGCTTGAGCCGCTTGCCGTGGCAGGTGGGGCACGGCTTGCCTTCCATGAACCGGGACACGCGCTTGCGCATCAAGGCGCTCTGCGTGTTGGCGAAGGTGTGAAGCACATAGCGCCGGGCGCCGGTGAAGGTGCCCATATAGCTCGGTTCCAGCTTGCGCTTGAGCGCAGCCTGGGTTTCAGCGGGTGTAAAGCCCGCATAAACCGGCACCGTGGGCGTGTTCTCGGTGAACAGAATCCAGTCCCGGTCCGCCTTGGGCAAGTCCTTCCAGGGCCTGTCCACATCGTAGCCCATGCTGACCAGGATATCGCGCAGGTTCTGCCCCTGCCAGGCAGGCGGCCAGGAGGCGATTGCCCGTTCACGGATTGTCAGGGAGGGATCGGGCACCATGATGGCCTCGGTCACCTCGTATACATGGCCCAGGCCATGACAGGTCGGACAAGCCCCTTGCGGCGTGTTGGGGGAAAAATCCTCGGCGTAGAGCATCGGCTGACCGGCCGGATAGGCACCAGCGCGCGAATACATCATCCGTACCAGGCTCGATAGCGTAGTCACGCTGCCCACGGAGGAACGTGCGTTGCTGGCACCGCGCTGCTGCTGCAACGCAACCGCCGGCGGCAATCCCTCGATCGCATCGACGTCGGGAACGCCGGCCTGGTCGATCAGGCGTCGTGCATAGGGGGCTACTGACTCGAAATAGCGCCGCTGCGCCTCTGCAAAAATGGTGCCGAAGGCGAGCGAAGACTTGCCGGAACCCGAGACACCCGAGAACACCACCAGAGCATTGCGCGGGATGGAGACATCCACGTCCTTGAGATTGTTCTCGCGCGCGCCGCGCACTTCCACGAGGCCGCTCGCTGCTGCGGTGCAAGAAGATTCGCCGAAAGAAGGGTTTGGCATGGCCTTATTTCTGTCCTGTCGTTGGCAGAGCGTCCGCGTCATGTTCTGCCGCATCATCGAGCGAACGCAGCCAGGCGAACCGTTCTCCCAGCCTGCGCTCGACACCCCGATCCGTTGGCTGATACCAGCCCGGCCGCGTCACACCTTCGGGGAAATAGGTTTGGCCGGCCGCGTAACCGTCGGGCTCGTCATGGGCGTAACGATAGCCTTCATGATATCCCATCTGCTTCATCAGCCTGGTTGGCGCGTTACGCAGATGAAGGGGAACGGGTTTTGAGCCGCTGTCCTTGACGAACGCCTTGGCCTGATTCCAGGCGGCATAGGCGGCGTTCGACTTGGGGGCCAAAGCGAGGTAGCTCGCCGCCTGGGCAAGCGGTATCTCGCCCTCGGGAGAACCCAGCCTCTCATAGGCCAGCGCGGCATTGAGGGCCAGTTGCAAAGCCTGCGGGTCGGCGTTGCCGATATCTTCGCTGGCCATCACCACCATGCGGCGAGTCACCTGGCTGACGTCGCCGCTGCCGTCGAGAATGCGAGCCAACCAATAGAGGGCCGCGTCGGGGTCCGAGCCGCGCAGCGATTTGTGGAAGGCCGAGAGCTGCCAGTAAAACTCGTCGCCCCCCTTGTCGAACCGGCGTAGGGATGGGCTCGTCGATACCCTGGCAAACTCTCCATCCACCACGGGTTTGCCCGCGCCCGACGCCGCGTTCGCCACCTGTTCGAGCAGGTTGAGGAAACGCCTGCCGTCGCCATCGGCGAAGCCTTTGAGCAAGTCGAGCGCATCCGCATCCAGCGTAACACCCTCAAGATGCGGCAGAGCGCGTTCGTAGAGCTGCTGCAACTCCTCGCCGGAAAGCGGCTCCAGCGTATAGACCTGCGCACGAGAGAGGAGCGCGGAATTGACCGCCAGTCCCGGATGCTCGGTCGTGCCGCCCACCAGCGTCAGAAGCCCCGACTCAACATGGGGCAGCAAGGCATCCTGCTGCGCCTTGTTGAACCGATGAATCTCGTCAACGAACAGCACGGTCGATCGGCCATGATTGTCCAGTTCCGCCTGAGCCTCGTCGATGGCCTGCCGAATGTCCTTCACCCCGGCAAGCACGGCCGAGATGGCGATGAACCGGCTGTCGGTCACGCGGGCGGCCAGACGTCCCAGGGTGGTCTTGCCCACGCCCGGCGGTCCCCAGAGGATGAACGAGTGCAGCCTGCCGGACTCGAAGGCGAGGCGCAGCGGTTTTCCCGGACCCAGCAGATGCCGCTGCCCCACGAATTCATCGAGCGATCCGGGGCGCAGGAGTTCCGCCAAAGGCGGTCTGGGCTTTGTCGTGAACAAGTCAGTCAAGATCGCCTCATGGGTCATTGCATCGAATGGCGCAGCGTTCGCACGCCACACCGAATCCACCAGCCGCTTGCCAACAATAACAATACTGGGTTCTACTATATAGTATACGTATTCTAAGGCGCAACCTTCCAATCTCATCCTTTCGTTGCGCGCATCGTCGAGACGCCGCCCGACAGTGCTGCGGACGGCGAGCTCCGCTGGAGAAGTCGAGCAGGCAACTGTCAGAGCTCTTGATACTGGGAGGGGGTATTCCTAAATGTTCGTAGCTGGGTTATTCGGGCTCCGCGCGCCCATGCAATCATTGACCCTCTCATACGCTTTGAAGGAACCGGAAATGGCGAACGGATGGGGACCCGAAGGCGGGGTTCAGGACCAGATTGACGCTACTGTAAGGGATGCGCTCTCAGCGGCACGTTCTCGACTTCCCTTGGGAGACGGTACCGTCGAATGTGAGGTGTGTGGAGAGGAAATCCCGCTGAGACGTCGCCAAGCCATTCCAGCAGTCAGGACATGTATTGCTTGCCAAAGCGAACGCGATAAACGACCAACTTTCTCCGCGATCAACCGCCGCGGCAACAAGGATAGCCAACTGCGTTGAATCGGAGGTGTAGATAGGCTTTCGGTCAGGTTGCTGGGGTGGAAGTGGATTGTCATGGTCGCGTGACTGTCAACCATCGATCCGAATGGCTCTCTAAACCGCCTGGAATTCTCGCGCGAAGGTGCAAGACGGGTCCTGTGGCTTGGCCGCATCCAAAGGCCTCGCACCGGGAAGTCGGCGTCCACCTGATAAAGGCGTGGACATCACACGTAGATGAACATATCTCCTGTATAGTATGCCTCAGCGCCGAACAGGAAGATTTGATGCCATACACACCAGAAGAGAAAAGTCGGGCCGTCACTCGCATTCGTCGTATCAGGGGGCAGGCCGAAGCGCTTGAGCGTGCGATCCAAGCCGGGACCAGCTGCGCAGCATTGCTTCAGCAGATCGTGGCGATGCGTGGCGCGACCAACGGCTTGATGGCCGAAGTGATGGAGAGCCATCTTCGGGAAACCTTTGATCCCCAGATCAAGTCCAAAGTCTCTCCAAAAGCCACTGATTACGACGAAGACCTTGAAGGCGTGATGAAGATCTTACGAACCTATCTCAAATAGCGTATCCCTGTCGTTACGAATTGCGCTTCTTACATAAGTATTTGGCTTGCTTTCATTAGACGCTTGGGGCTTCCAGCCCTGCAACAGGTCGACTGTTTCTGCGAAGGGATTTTGAGTTTGACAACTGGTGCTTCTCGCCGTTCCAGCATACCGCATAGGAAGTGTCTATGATCGTGAGAAATTTTGGATACCTGCTTGCGCTGTATCGCGAGGAGCACTTCGGCAGAGCCGCCAAGAGCTGCAACGTATCGCAGCCCACGCTTTCCGCCGGCATCAAGCAGCTCGAGCAAGACTTGGGCGTGGAGATCGTGCGGCATGGTCGGCGTTATGACGGGCTCACCTTGGAAGGTGAGACCGTGCTGGCTTGGGCGAAGAAGATCGAGAGCAACTGCGAGGGGCTGGAGCGCGACCTTTCGGCCCTCAAACGTGGGCTTGAAGGGCAATTCCGCTTAGGCCTTCTGTCGGGTACGTCGGTCGTGGCGCCGATCCTCAGCCTGGCCCTCGCTGAAAGGATGCCTCTTCTCGAACAATCCATTTGCGCGACCCAGCTCTCGTCGCTGACCAAAGCCTTGCTGGCGCATGAAATGGACATGGCGCTGGTCTATCTCGAAGACGTTACAGAGGAGGACTTCGATACGCACCTTCTCTACCGAGAGCAGATCGTCGTTTTCCAGGTGACCAGAGACCCGCTGCCGCGACAGGTCTCATGGGATCATGTCGCGAGTCTGCCCCTGTGCATCTTGGACTGCGCACTACCCAAAGCCGCGCAATCCAAACTCGGGCACTGTGCTGCCAAGACGATCAAGACCAACAATGTCGATGTTCTTGCCGCCCATATCGCGACTGGCCGGTATGCGACCGTTCTTCCACAATCGCTCGGAACCTATTTCAAGCGGATTCCCGACATTCAGGCAGTTGAAATCATAGACGAAGGCGCGGACGCCGCTGTTGGGTTGGCCACGCTCAGAAATGAGCTGAAATCGACGCCTTCGACCGCACTTTTGGAGATAGTCCGCTCTCCCGAAACAATGGCTTCGATACAGGACGCTCTGGATCTGTATCGCCGGCTTCAACCCGAAGGGAACTGACCGACCGTTCATGCCGTCGCAACGTGGCATGAACGGTCGTGCGGTCCACTATTCCACGTAGATCATTTTCTTGGTCATCCCGCCATCGACGACAAGCGTTTGCCCTGTAACAAAGCCGGCAGACGCCAGATAAAGCACGGCCTCGGCAATGTCCCGGGGGCGGCCAACGCGGCCGACCGGATGCTGCGCCTCGTCCTCGGCGCGCAGATTTGTGTCGTTCGTGATCCAACCAGGTGCGATTGTATTGACCCGGATTTTCGGGCCAAGTTGCACAGCTAGCGCCTGCGCGAGTGCCACCATGCCACCCTTTGCCGCGGCATAGGCAAAGTCGACGCCTTCCGACATCAGCGCGCGCGTGGAAGCCATCATGACAATCGAACCGCCGTCGGTGAGTAGGGGCCATGCCGCTCGCGACATCAAAAAGGCCCCTGTCAGATGGCTACCGATAGTGTTGTTCCACTGTTCGAGTGAGGTGTCCCCGAACTGCATGAATGTGTCGTAGACAAGCCCGCCATTGTTGACGAGCAAGTCCAGTTGATCCCAGCCAAGGGTACGAAAAGCCTCGGTTACGGATTTTTCGCTCGAAAGGTCGCAATGAATCTGCTGGCCGACCGCCCCTTCCTTCAGATCGAAGGAAGCGACCTCCCATCCATCACTCAACAAGGCGGAACATATCTCCTGACCGATCAGTCCAGACCCTCCTGTTACAATCGCGCGCCTCATAGGGACTCCTTTCTGTTGGGGAATGATAACTAGACTGACCGCATTCCGCCAACACAACTAATGCCTGTGGACCGGCGTGCAAAAGGGACCCCGTTAGCGGGGTGATCGGCGTCTAAAAGGGACCCCTCATTCTGATGGTGTAGCAGGCTGCCTGGTTTTCCAGGTGGTGAGATCGGGATGTTGGTGGTGGAGACGGTTGTTCGGATACGGCGGGAGCACGCGAGCGGGAAGGCGATCAAGGCGATTGCGCGCGATCTGCGGCTGTCGCGCAAGGTGGTTCGCAAGGCGATCCGGGCGCCGGAAGGCGCGTTCGATTATCGCCGCACGGTTCAACCCCTGCCCCGGCTTGGGCCGTTCCAGGAGCGGCTCGACGTGCTGCTGACGGAGAACGAGGCCCGGCACAGACGCGATCGACTGCGGATGACGCGGATCCATGACCTGCTTTGCCGTGAGGGGTTCGAGGGATCCTACGACGCGGTCCGGCGCTACGCCCGGCGCTGGACGGAAGCGAGGCGCAAGGATGCGGGTGATGGGGCGCCCGCGTTCATCCCGCTCATGTTCAAGCCAGGCGAGGCCTACCAGTTCGACTGGAGCCACGAGGATGTGGAGATCGCGGGCAAGCCGATGCGGGTGAAGGTGGCGCAGATGCGGTTGTGCGCGTCGCGCGCGGTCTACGTCAGGGCCTATCCGCGCGAGACGCAGGAGATGGTGTTCGACGCCCATGCGCGCGGCTTTGCCTTCTTCGGCGGCGTTCCCCTGCGCGGCATCTACGATAACATGAAGACCGCGGTCACCACCGTGTTCGTCGGCAAGGAGCGGGTGTTCAACCGCCGCTTTCTGGTCATGGCCGATCATTACATGGTCGAGCCCACGGCCTGCTCGCCGGCGGCGGGGTGGGAGAAGGGTCAGGTTGAACACCAGGTGCAGACCATCCGAGGCCGCTTCTTCCAGCCTCGCCTGCGCTTTGCCAGCATCGAGGAGCTCAACGGGTGGCTGGAAGCTGAGTGCCTGCGCTGGGCCGCAACGCACGCCCATCCCGAGCAGAAGGAGCTGACCGTCGCCGAGGCGCTGGAGCTCGAGCGGCCAGCCCTGCAGCCGATGCTGGCGCCCTTCGACGGCTTCCACGAGACCACCCATGCCGTGACCGGCACGTGCCTGATCAGCTTCGACCGCAACCGCTACTCGGTCATGGCCAAGGCGGCGCGGCGGGCCGTTCAGGTCCGCGCCTATGCCGACCGCATCGTCGTGCGCCTAGGCGACGAGGTAATCGCCGAGCATGCCCGGCACTTCGGCCGCGACCGGACGATCTATAATCCCTGGCATTACCTGCCAGTGCTGGCGCACAAGCCTGGGGCCTTGCGGAACGGCGCACCCTTCCAGGGGTGGGACCTGCCACCGGCACTGACGCGGTTGCGGCGCAAGCTGGGCGGCGGTGATGACGCCGACCGCCGCTTCGTGCGCGTGCTGGCATCGGTAATGACCGATGGCCTGGAAGCGGTCGAGGCCGCGATCCGGGAGGCGCTTGATAGCGGTGCCGTCAGCGACGAGGTGATCCTCAACATCCTGGCCCGATACCGGGACCCGCCATCCGAGCGCCCCCTGGATGTGGTCGCCGATCTCAAGCTCAGCCACCCGCCGATCGCGGACTGCGCGCGCTACGATACGGTGCGAGGCCTCCATGCAGCGGCATGAGATGATCGAGGCGATGCGCTCACTCGGCCTCAAGGGCATGGCAGGAGCCTTCGACGAGGCGGTCACCACCGGGTTGCAGCGCAAGCGCACGACCCACGAGATCCTGACCGACCTGCTGCGCGCCGAAGCCGCGCATCGTCATGCCGCCTCGATCCGCTACCGCATGACCGCAGCCAAGCTGCCGGTAATCAAGGACCTCGACGCCTTCGCGTTCGAGGGCACCCCGATCAACGAAGAGCTGGTGCGCTCC
This sequence comes from Pannonibacter sp. CBAS1226, assembly GCF_055685825.1. Classification (NCBI taxonomy): domain Bacteria; kingdom Pseudomonadati; phylum Pseudomonadota; class Alphaproteobacteria; order Hyphomicrobiales; family Stappiaceae; genus Pannonibacter; species Pannonibacter sp. CBAS1226. The sequence goes on from NZ_JBVOUO010000004.1 coordinate 52,070, forward strand.
CTGCACGCAGGTTCGTTCCTACCCGGTCGCCGCAACATCGTGCTCATCGGCGGCACAGGGACCGGCAAGACCCATCTGGCCACTGCGATCACCGCCAGCGTCGTGCGTGCCGGGGCCCGCGGGCGCTACTTCAACACGGTCGATCTCGTCACCAGGCTCGAGGAAGAAGCCCGCATCGGCAAGGCCGGCGCCATCGCCGCGCAGCTCAGCCGGCTTGATCTCGTGGTGCTCGATGAACTGGGCTATCTGCCGTTCGCCCGATCCGGCGGGCAGCTCTTGTTCCACCTGATCAGCAAGCTCTACGAGCAGACCTCGGTCATCATCACCACCAACCTCGCCTTCGGCGAGTGGCCCACCGTGTTCGGCGATCCCAAGATGACCACCGCGCTGCTCGACCGCATCACCCACCATTGCGATATCGTCGAGACAGGCAACGACAGCTGGCGCTTCAAAAACCGCAGCTGACCCAGCCAGAAAACCGCCTTCGCGCTGCTGACGCCTCCGGTCGGGCTACGCCCTCCCTACGCCGCCAGCAGCGCGAAAACCGCGCCCAGCATCAACCACCCAACATCTCAGCAAGGGGGTCCCTTTTGCGCGCCGATAGGGGGTCCCGATTGAACGCCGATTGACACTAATGCCGGACGAATGTGCGTGGAAGGCGCCCGATGAACCTTAACTGCCCCTTCTCTTCGACAGGCGTTATGCCGCTGCGTATGAGAGATGTTATATCATTATATTATGTCGTGGCCGTCATCATCCCGCGGCGTGTTCATAGAAATTTCTGATCCTGGGATAGAATCTTCGAGTTTGCCGCGATGAAGATGCGAGGGCATCCTCCCTCTACGTTAGTGATGAGCCCCTCAACGTCGTTATTGTGCGGTGTCGAAGTTGCGCGACTCGGCAGATCGTGACGCGTCAACTTTTATTCTCATCAATGCTGAGGGGCGGTGAAAGAAACGTAGGAGATATCTGATGGCTACCGGCAACCGGATCGTAACCTTCGAGAAGCCGATGGAAATGAAGGTCAACACCTTCAAATTCCCGGAGCTGATTACCCCGCAGGGCAAGAAGGCCCCGCACGGCGCCATTCTCAAGATCGTCACCACCAACATCTGCGGCAGCGACCTTCACATCTACCGCGGTACGTTCGAAGTCCCCAAGGGGATGACGATGGGCCATGAGATGACCGGCGAGGTGATCGAGGTCGGTCCCGACGTCGAGTATATCAAGGTCGGCGACATCGTGTCCGTCCCCTTCAACGTGGGCTGCGGGCGCTGCTACAACTGCAAGCACATGCGCTCTGATGTATGTGAAAATACCAATCCTGAGATCGATTGCGGCGCATACGGCTTCAATCTTGGTGGCTGGACCGGTGGGCAAGGGGACTATCTCTTCGTTCCCTATGCGGACTTCAATCTGCTGGCTTTCCCCGACAAGGATGCGGCCATGGAAAAGATTCGCGATCTGACGCTTCTTTCCGACGTACTGCCGACCGCATTCCACGGCTTCGCCGCGCCCGACTGGCCGGCGCAACCGGCCTATATCGTTGGCGAAAATGTTCTGATCTTCGGGGCCGGGCCTGTTGGCCGTGCGGGCGCCGCCTGCGCGAGACTCCTCGGCGCCGGCGCCATCATCGTTGCTGACTTCATTCAGGAGCGGCTCGACCTGCTCAAGCCCCACGGCATCGAAACCATCAATCTTTCAGACGGGGTGCCGATCGAGGATCATCTCGAACGTATCACGGGTAACCGCGAGGTCGATCGCGTGATCGACTATGTGGGGCTCGACTGTCGCGGGTTTGGGCCGGATTCCGACAAGATCGTGGAGAACGCCGTCACAAACGCGCTCCTGAAATATGTCCGCTTCGGGGGGATGACCAGCACCGTCGGCGTTTACTGCCCCAATCCGGTCTCCAAGGATCCGCTCGCCAAAAAGGGCACCATGGAAGTCGATTGGGCCAGTGGCTGGATCAAGTCGCCGCGGATGTCGGCGGGGCAGTCGCCAACGGCAAATTACAACCATGCCCTCATGCGTGCGATCTTGAATGATCGGATGCCCTATCTGACCCCCATGATGAACATCAAGTTCATCACCCTGGAGGATGCCCCGGCGGCCTACAAGGAGTTCGATGACGGATCCGCATTCAAGTACGTCATCGATCCCCATGGCTCGGTGAAACACTGATCCTCAGAACAACCCGAATGTCTCCCGATCATGATCGGGAGACATTCGGGATTCGCAGGCCGACAGGACGGCTTGATACAAGAATGGCAATCTCGGCTTTCCGATAGCTCCCCCGCCAGATCGACAAGCCAAACCGTTCCGGACCGCAGCATCGGTCAAATGCTGCGGTTTTCCGAGTCCCGTCGCGCCCCGTCGCTCGCTGGCAATCCTTGATCTTGACACCCTCTTGCATACTGGCATGGAGTATATTATCCATACCCCAAGCCAGTATGCGTGACCCGCGAACCGATATGTCGGAACGGGCCTTGCGACCGGCAGTCAGATTCAACCAACGAGGGGAGTCCCAAGATGAAATCTCGCGCCGCTGTTGCCTTCGAGGCAGGCAAGCCACTCGAAATCGTCGAGATCGACGTTGCGCCGCCCCGTAAGGGCGAAGTGCTGATCAAGGTGACGCATACAGGCGTATGCCACACCGACGCCTTCACGCTGTCCGGAAACGATCCGGAGGGCATTTTCCCGGTCGTTCTCGGTCACGAGGGCGCGGGCATCGTCGTCGAGGTCGGTGAAGGCGTCACCAGCGTTAAGCCGGGCGATCACGTCATTCCGCTCTACACCGCCGAGTGCGGCAAGTGCGAGTTCTGCACTTCGGGCAAGACCAATCTCTGCGTAGCGGTTCGTGAAACGCAAGGTAAGGGCCTGATGCCTGACGGCACCACGCGCTTTTCATACAATGGCCAGCCCCTATACCACTATATGGGCTGCTCAACGTTCAGCGAATATACGGTCGTCGCCGAAGTCTCGCTCGCCAAGATCAATCCCGAGGCGAATCCCGAGCATGTCTGCCTTCTCGGCTGCGGCGTCACCACCGGCATCGGCGCGGTCCACAACACCGCCAAGGTTCAGCCGGGAGACTCGGTTGCCGTATTCGGCCTGGGCGGTATCGGTCTCGCAGCGGTCCAGGGCGCGCGTCAGGCAAAGGCGGGTCGCATCATCGCCATCGACACCAACCCCTCCAAGTTCGACCTTGCGCGTCAGTTCGGCGCGACCGAGTGCATCAACCCCAAGGACTATGACAAGCCGATCCAGCAGGTGCTGATCGAGATGACGGGCTGGGGCGTCGATCACACGTTCGAGTGCATCGGCAACGTCCATGTAATGCGCGCCGCGCTCGAAGCTGCGCACCGCGGATGGGGCCAGTCGATCGTCATCGGCGTGGCCGGCGCCGGGCAGGAAATCTCCACCCGTCCGTTCCAGCTCGTCACGGGCCGCGTCTGGAAAGGATCGGCCTTTGGCGGCGTCAAGGGACGGACCCAGCTTCCCGGCATGGTCGAAGACGCCATGAAGGGCGAAATCGATTTGGCGCCCTTCGTCACCCACACCATGGGTCTGGAGGAGATCAACGAGGCGTTCGACCTGATGCACGAGGGCAAGTCGATCCGCACCGTAATCCACTACTGATCCGTCGCTCCCGTTCTTTTCAATCAACATCAGATATCAAGGAAATTCCACATGACCAGTCCTGTTATCTCGGGTGACGGCATCTTCTCGCACGTCTTCCTCGGCGCCGCCGACATCGACCAGTCGGCCGCGTTCTACGATGCCGCTCTGGGCGCTCTCGGCATCACCAATCTCGGCCCCTTCGGCAACGGTTGGGTTCTGTACGGTCGCGACAAGCCGGCTTTCATCATTGCCCGCCCCGGCAATGGCGAAGCGCCCTCCAGCAATGGCGCGACGGTAGGTTTTGCTGCTGCCACTCCCGCCGAAGTGGATGCTTTCCACGCCGCTGGCCTCGCCGCTGGCGGCACCGATGAGGGCCAGCCCGGCCCGCGCGGCCACCTGCCGGGTGCCTATGCGGCCTATCTGCGCGATCCCGCGGGCAACAAGATCTGCTCATACAGCTTTGTCTAAAGCGTGGAAGGTGAGCGCGATACTCGCCGCCCTATGACTGGCTGTCGCCGGCGCTGAAAGACGCTCTCGCGCCTTGCCCCAAACAGCCAAAAGCAACAGGGCTTCGTTCGTCCCTCCAACCGTCGATGCAAGGAAAGAAACATGGAACGTGTCGAACATCACGCCAGCTTCGGCGGTTGGCAGGACGTCTACGAGCATGAGTCGATCAGCCTGGGCTGTTCGATGAAAGTTGGCGTCTATCTGCCTCCTCAGGTGAAGGAGAGCAGCGTGCCGGTGCTCTATTGGCTGTCCGGCCTGACCTGCAACGAGCAGAACTTCATCACCAAGGCGGGCGCGCAGCGTTTCGCCGCCGAGCATGGGATCATGATCGTCGCGCCGGACACCAGTCCGCGCGGCGAGTTCGTCGCGGACGACCCCGCCTATGATCTGGGATTGGGGGCCGGCTTCTACGTCAACGCGACACAAGAACCATGGGCCGCGCACTTCCGCATGTATGATTATATCGTCAAGGAATTACCCGCGCTGATCGAAAGCGTGTTCCCGGCCGATGATCGGCGAGCGATAGCGGGACATTCCATGGGCGGGCATGGCGCACTCGTCGCGGCGTTGCGCAATCCCGGGCGCTATCGCAGCGTATCGGCCTTCTCGCCTATCGTAGCGCCAAGTCAGGTGCCATGGGGCCAGCGCGCCTTCGCGACCTATCTTGGCGGCGACCGTGACGCATGGAAGCAATATGACGCCATCGACCTCATCAAGACGGCGCGCGAGCGCCTGCCGCTGCTGGTCGATCAGGGGCTTGATGACGAGTTTCTTGACCGCGAGCTTCGCCCCGACTTGCTGGAGGCGGCGTGCAAGGCTGCGGACTATCCGCTGACGCTCCACCGGCGGGCCGGATACGACCATAGCTATTATTTCATCGCGAGCTTCATCGGCGATCATATCGCTCATCATGCCGCGGCGCTGTCCCAATGACCGCGCCGGCATCTTCGACCATGCGCGAAATCGCATCCAGCCATGACTCTGGCTCCGGTCGCCATCATGTGGTGGTCGTGGGAGCCGGCTTCGGCGGACTGGAAGTCGTACAGAGGCTCGCCGGAAGCGGTGTCGACGTCACCCTTGTCGACCGCCGCAACCATCACCTTTTCCAGCCGCTGCTCTATCAGGTCGCAGGTGCCTCGCTGTCGTCGTCGGATATTGCATGGCCAATCCGCGCACTGTTTCGCAAGCGCAAGGACGTGCGCACCTTGCTCGGCGAGGTTCGGGATGTCGATACGGACGGGCGGCGGGTCATTCTGGAGGACGGCTCGGCGCTCTTCTACGACACGCTCGTCATCGCGACGGGGGCGACGCACTCCTATTTCGGGCATGACGAATGGGGACCTTTCGCCCCCGGCCTGAAATCGCTCGAAGACGCGACGACCATCCGTCGCCGTGTCCTGCTGGCTTTCGAGGAAGCCGAGCGCGAAACCGATCCCGCCCGGCGGGCCGCCTTGCAAACTTTCGTCATCATAGGCGGCGGCCCGAGCGGCGTGGAGCTTGCCGGCACGATCGCGGAACTCGCTCATCTGACACTTGTGCGGGATTTCCGGTCGATCAACCCGAACGCCACGCGGGTCGTACTGATCGAAGCGGGGCAGCGCCTCCTTCAAGCCTTCCCGGAAGACCTATCGGCCTATACCCGCCAGGCGCTCGAAAAGCTCGGCGTCGACGTCAAGCTAGGCGCGCCGGTCACGGAATGCTCGGCCGACGGCGTCATGGTCGACGGCCAATCCACCCCGGCCGGAACGATCCTGTGGGCGGCGGGCGTGCAGGCTTCGCCGGCTGCGCGCTGGCTGGATGCCGAAGCCGACCGCGCTGGTCGCGTGGTCGTCGGACCGGACCTGACCGTGCCAGGTCGTTCCGATATTTTCGTGATCGGCGATACCGCGGCCTCGACGGGGGCCGATGGGAAGCTCGTTCCCGGCCTTGCGCCGGCCGCCAAGCAGGAGGGGCAATATGTAGCCCGGCTCATCCGCCAACGCCTGAAGGGGGTGAATGTCTCAACGCCCTTCCATTACCGCCATCAGGGCAATCTGGCAACGATCGGCAGCCGCCTTGCCGTGGTCGATATGGGACGCTTCAAACTGCGCGGTACCCTGGCATGGTGGATGTGGAAGCTCATTCACATTTATTTCCTGATCGGAGTGCAGAACCGGCTTAGTGTTGCGCTAAGCTGGTTGTGGACGCATGGTATGGGATATCGTGGTTCCCGACTGATTACTTATAACAACTTCGATCGTCACGGAGCGGCAAAGAAGAGCGACAAGGAAGGACCGTCAAATGAGTGAAGAGGGCAGCGCTCCTCATGATGATCAGACTGTCTATGGTATGCCAGCCTATGGAAACAGGCAGGTCGCCATCGACGAGGTTCATGCCCGCCCATATCTCCTAATCGAGTCGCCGCGTGCTCTGGTGCAACTCGCCTTCATGAACGAAGGCAATATGACGAAGGATCGCGAGACGCTGGCGGAAATATCGCGGCGGACTGGGGCGCCGCTGCCGGATCAGAGCACTGCCCTTCACGGCCTGACATTCGAGCAGGGCGATCTGCATTGCGAAAAGCATGCTGAGTTCTCCACCTACCTGTGGTGCGCACCTCTTGACCCTGAGACCGGGAATCCGGTGGGCGAGGATCCGTTCAAACACGGCTTCGCGCCGCCTGGGCAGATCGTGTGCGGTATACGGCTGGACGTGGTGGCGTGGACGGACGAAACCGCGACATACATAGATCGCTTCGATCCGATCAGCCGATGCCACTCACTTGTCGAGGAGGGGATGGCCGATATCATCACCGATTTTCGCCAGGATAGCGACGGTCTGACGCGCATTCTCATCCTCGATCGTGGACTGACGCCGATACGGCTTGGCGCGCTGGCGCAGCGGCTTCTGGAAATCGAAACCTATCGGACGCTTGCCCTTCTCAGCATCCCGCTGACCCGCCTGCGCGGACCGCATCTCCGCGACATCGAGAAGCGTCTTACCGCCATAACGGATGAGATGCGCACGTCCGCACGCCGCAACAGCGAGGAGTTGCTTTCCAGATTGACGGACCTGTCGGCCGAGCTTGAGGCCGATACGGCGTCGAGCCTCTACCGCTTCGGCGCCAGCCGCGCCTATTATGAAATCGTCGAGGAACGGCTAACCGCACTCGGCGAGACTTTCGTCCCCGGTTGCTATCGTTGGCGCAGCTTCTTGCATCGCAGGATTGCCCCCGCGATGCGGACCTGCCGTTCCATCGAGGAGCGGCAGGCCAGCTTGTCCGACAAGCTGGCGCGCGCCACCACGCTCCTGCGGTCCTGGATCGATGTGCAGCTCGAACGCCAGAACAGCGATCTGCTGGCCTCGATGAACAATCGGGCCAGGCTGCAACTGCGGCTTCAGCAGACCGTGGAAGGCCTGTCTGTCGCTGCGATCTCCTATTATGTGACCAGCCTGCTCTACTATCTCATCAGGGGAATTCCAGGATTTCACGACGTCTTGGCACCCGAGTTGGCGCTCACCCTTCTGGTTCCTGTTGTCGTCCTTGCGATCTGGTGGACCGTTCGGCAGATCAGGCATTCTCACAGCGATCGTGCAGTCCCGCCCCCGAAGGATCAGATATGACCCGACAAGCTTCTTCTGGCGTAACGGGCGCGTGCAGGGCGATTGCATCGAAAGGCCGGGGGTTCGCCCCGGCCACCAGGCACTGTTCCGGCCCTGGCGGCCGCAATAGCGAGCACACGTTAAACATAGCCTGATTTTGGCAGGAGGATTTCCAATGTCTACCGGCGTGTTCATTTTGCACTCTCAATATACCCCTTCGGGCGATCAGCCCGATGCCATCGCACGGCTGATCTCAGGCATCGAAGAGGGGGCGCATCATCAGACCCTGAAGGGGATCACCGGATCGGGCAAGACCTTCACGATGGCGAACGTGATCCATCGCTTGAAGCGGCCCACCCTGATCCTGGCACCGAACAAGACGCTGACCGCACAGCTTTATGACGAGATGAGGCAGTTCTTTCCTGAGAACGCGGTGGAGTATTTCGTTTCATACTATGACTACTTCCAGCCGGAAGTATATCTGCCGGGCAGCGATCGGTTCATCCCGAAAGATTCCGCGATCAACGACCATCTGGAGCGCCTGCGTCTGTCCACGACGAAATCGCTCATCGAGCGTCGAGACACCATCGTCGTCGCTTCGGTGTCGTCCATCTATGGAATGGGCGATCCCGACGATTATCGGGCATTGCAGGTTCCGCTCTCGCCGGGCGCGAGGTTGAGCCTGAACGAGCTTCTTCATGGCTTTGCCCGATTGCAGTATGATCGTACCGAGCACAAGCTGAAGCGTGGAACCTATCGCGTTACCGGCGATGTGGTCGAGGTCTTTCCAGCGGATTCGGAATACAAGGCCATTCGCCTCAGGTTGTCGAATGGCGTTATCGAGACCCTTGACTGGATCGACGCAGCTACCGGACGACAACTGGAGAGCATCGCTCACTATCTTGTCTCGCCGAAGACGGTTCTGGCAGCCTCGGCAAGCCAGGTGGAAACCGCCGCCACGGCGATCCTTGAAGAGATGGAAAGGCGTGTCGCTCAGTTGAACAGCGAAAACCGCCATGTGGAAGCGGAACGACTATATGAGCGGATTACGAACGACGCCGAAATGCTGCGGCAGGTCGGATACTGCTCGGGCATGGAAAACTACGCCTGCTATCTGAGTGGCCGCGATCCCTCCCTTCCTCCGATCACCTTGCTCGACTACCTCCCGAAGGACGGCCTTCTGTTCGTCGATGAATCCCATGTGATGATTCCGCAGATCTCGGCCATGTATAGCGGCGATCAGAGTCGCAAGGACACGTTGATCGAGTTCGGCTTCCGTCTGCCGTCCTCCAAGAACAATCATCCTCTGAGCTTCAGGCAGTTCGAGGCCATGAAGCCGCAGACGATCTTCGTTTCCGCAACCCCTGCCGCATATGAGCTGAATATTTCGCAGGGTCGCGTCGTTGACCAGATCGTGAGACCCACCGGCCTGCTGGACCCTGAAGTCGAAGTCCGTCCCTGCGAGGGAGACATCAACGATCTGCTGCGCGAGATTACCGAGCGTGCGGCCAGGAACGAGCGGGTGCTGGTGACGACGCTCACGAAGGTCGCCACGGAAAATCTTCATGCCTTCCTTGAAAGCAAGGGCGTTCGGGCGCGGTATCTGCACTCCGATATTAAGACGGAAGACCGGATCGAGATCATAAACGGCCTTCGCGCCGGCGAGTTTGACGTCCTGATCGGCATAAGTCTCTTGCGCGAGGGACTGGATATTCCCGAGGCATCCTTGATCGCGATTCTCAACGCAGATCGCGCAGGGTTCCTACGAACGGCACCGACTCTGATTCAGATGATCGGCAGAGCCGCCAGGAACGTCAACGGGAAGGCGATCCTTTACGCTGATGTGGTGACACCGGCAATGAAACAGGCAATGGATGAAACAATCGATCGAAGGCAGCGTCAGATTGCCTTTAACGAAGAGCATGGTGTCACCCCCTCTTCATCCATCCGAAAACTCGCCTCCGAGCAATCTCCGGCGGCCGAACCTTCAGTTCACTCGGAAGCGTTCTGTGCCAACCTCTCGGAGCTTTGTGATCGGATTGGCGAGGCGGAGCATCGTCTGCTGTCCGCCGTCGACACCGGCGACGACGCACTGGCGGAAGAGATTCGCCATCGCCTGGACAAGCTATATGGCCAGTTTATCTATCTATGATCACATTAGACGTGGATCGGTTCCTGAAGCGTTCTGGCCACCCGCTGAAGTACATTCATTCATGATCAAAGAGGTATTTTTCCTGGAACGATGGTTCGTCCGACGCAAATGCGGGCTTCGGCAGCGCAGATCCGTGAGGCTGGGGATCTCGGGTAGATAAGGACGATGAGAATATTCACCATTGGGTTCACCAAGTCATCGGCTCAGCACTTCTTCACGAGGTTGAGAGACTCTGGCGCCAAACGTCTTGTCGATGTTCGCCTCAATAATGTTTCACAGTTATCAGGCTTCGCGAAGCGTGACGACCTGAGATATTTTTCCGAAGCCCTGTGTGGAATGGAATATGAGCATCTGCCGGAACTCGCACCGACGAAGGATATGTTCGAAGATTACAAGGTAAGAGGGGGAGACTGGAACAGTTATGCCGCAAGATTTCTGGATCTGATATCGCGACGCCGGATCGAGATGATCGACAAGGAGAAAATTGAAGGTGGATGCCTGTTGTGCAGCGAGGACAAGCCGCACCACTGTCACCGACGACTTGTTGCAGAACACTTAGCAACAAAATGGCCTAGCGTTGAGATCGTGCATCTCTAGAGCATGAACAAAAGACGGCAGGAGATAGGCCCTGCTCTCTGTTCAACAGGGTGCCAGACCGACAGCCGCCGTCTCAATCACATGCGGGAGGATTTCGCTGTATGAACGAAGCTGCCCTGCGGCATTTGAAGTATGTACTCAAGGTCGTCGAACTGGGTAGCATGCGGAAGACCGCGCACGCCCTGAGCGTTCAGGAGTCTACCGTTAGCAGAAACATTGCCGCCATCGAACAACGCCTCGATCTGCTCTTGTTTGAGCGCCACAATAACGGCGTCAGACTGACCGCTGCCGGACGGGACTGGATCGAGGGCGTGCGCGAACATTATCGCGAGCTTGAGGCGGCGCTCAGCCAAGGCACTCAGCAAACAAAACATAACGACCTACTTCGCATCGGCCTCAGCACACCGTTCGGTCGCGAGTTCCTTGTCCGTCTCATTGATCGGTTCGAAAAGCGCTATCCGCGCATTGCCGTCACGCTTCAGGATGGTTCATGCCGCAACCATACAAACGCCATCCGTCGTCGCCATCTGGACATAGCCTTTATGTGCGGCGGCTATGAAACTAGACCCTGCCGGCGTGAAGATATCTGGAGTGAAGGCCTGGTCGCTTTACTGCCGGCCGATCACCGCCTTGCCAGAAAGGAAACCTTGACTTGGAGCGATTTTGCTGGGGACCGGCTGCTCGTACCGCAAGGCGCTGACGGTCCATTGCTCGAGCCTTGGCTTACAGATCGCATCTCCGCCGGAGAACGGGCACCCGTTATCGAACAGTGTCAGGCCTGTCAGGCCACGATCGTTCTGAAAGTGCAGATTGGCAGTGGCTTTACCGTCACCGGGAAAAGCTTTGCCGACGCCATCGATATCACTGGCACAGTATGGCGGCCAATCGTCGGACCGGACAGCATCGGCACGATAAGCGCCGTCTGGCTCGATACCAATCCCAAACGCGCAGCCCTGCATCTGCTCGGCATCGCCAGAAATATGGCGATCGAGCTGGAGCAAAAATCAAGTTGAAGGAAAATGGGTGGCGCACCCATCAGGATTCGAACCTGAGGCCTCTACCTTCGGAGGGTAGCGCTCTATCCAGCTGAGCTATGGGTGCCTACTGCTTACGCAGTGCTTACGCGGTTTTCGAGCGAGTGTTAACCCCTAAAATCAAGACTCGCAAGTTACTGTTTTACTTCCGTTTTTTAGCGTTGCCGCAAGCGCAAATGGACTTGACATCTGCCTTCGGAGGGCAGCGCTCTATCCAGCTGAGCTACGGGTGCTGACCGGGCGCCGGTTGGGACCGGCCGGTTCGGTTCTGATACAGGAATGAAACCGTCTCGGCAACGGCTTTTCTGTTCTCTCGCGTGGATAGCAGGAAGGCGCAGAGTTGCGAGGTTCCGGCAAGACCTTGCGGCCTCATGCATATGCCGGGTTCAGGCCGCCCTTGTCCTGCGGCACGCGGCCCTGTTGGCGGCGCGGTGGGCTCCTCCCGTCAGTCAAGCCGGCAAGGAAAGGCTTGTGTCCATCTTCCGGCCATGCGGCGATGTTTCTTCGCCCGTACCAGTGATACAGCGCTGCGCCGGTTGCGTAGAGGTGGAAAAGGGAGGGGGGCTTGCCCGATCTCTCGCCATGCCCCCTCCGGCACCCTGCGGCGGCAGGGCCTGCCGGACAAAAGAGCTGCCCATGCCCCATCTGCCGGAAGCTGACGCCGCAACTGCCCGTAACTCTACCTTTGCGGATGCTCCGGCCTTTGCCGCTGCCCTTGCTGCTGAACCGCATGTCCAGGCAGGTCCGGTGGAGACGCTTGTGCCCGTGCTGGGTGACCAGCTGTCGCTGAACCTGCCCTCGCTTGCCGCCGCAGACAGGGAGCGGTCTGTGGTGCTGATGGCGGAGGTGATGCGCGAGGCGAGCTATGTTGGTCATCACAAGCAGAAGATCGCCTTCATCTTCTCGGCCATGCGCCACTTTGCCATTGCTCTGCGCAAGGCCGGCTGGCGGGTGGACTACATCACGCTGGAGAACCCGGACAATACGGGCAGCCTTGCCGGAGAGGTGCAGCGGGCAGCTGCCCGCCATGGCTGCGGCAGGACCCTCGCCACAAAGCCCGGGGAATGGCGGGTGCTGGAGGACATGAGCGGCTGGGGCGCATTGACCAGATGCGAAACCGTGCTGCTGGAGGACACCCGCTTCCTCTGCCCGCTGGATGAATTTGCCGCCTGGGCGGAAGGGCGCAAGCAGCTGCGCATGGAATATTTCTACCGCGAGATGCGGCGCAAGACCGGCCTTTTGATGGAGGGAGACGAACCGGCAGGGGGGCGCTGGAACTTTGATGCGGAGAACCGCAAGCCGGCGGAAGGCAGCCTGTTTCTGCCGCGGCCCTTCCGGGCCGTGCCCGATGCGGTGACGCAGGAGGTGCTGGCGCTGGTGGCTCAGCGCTTTGCGCAGAATTTCGGGCGGCTGGAGGGCTTTGCCTATGGCGTGACGGCGCAAGACGCGCAAGCAGCGCTGGAGTGGTTCCTGCGCGAGGCGCTGCCTTGCTTCGGCGACTATCAGGACGCGATGCTCAAGGGCGAGGCCTGGCTCTATCATTCGGTGCTCTCGCCCTATCTCAACACCGGGCTTCTCGATCCGCTGGAGGTCTGCCGCCGGGTGGAGGCCGAATGGCGGGCCGGGCGGGTGCCGCTCAATTCGGCCGAAGGCTATATCCGCCAGATCATCGGCTGGCGCGAATATGTGCGGGGCCTCTACTGGCTGAAGATGCCCGGCTATACGGACGAAAACGCGCTGGCAGCGCACCGGCCCCTGCCGGCCTTCTACTGGACGGGCGAAACGGACATGCTCTGTCTGCGCGAGGCCATCACCCAGACGCGCGACACAGCCTATGCCCATCACATCCAGCGGCTGATGGTGACCGGCAATTTCGCCATGCTGGCTGGGATCAACCCGCGCGAGGTGCATGAATGGTATCTGGCGGTCTACATCGACGCTTTCGAGTGGGTGGAGGCGCCCAACACCATCGGCATGAGCCAGTTTGCCGATGGCGGACTGCTCGGCTCCAAGCCCTATGCGGCGGGCGGCAACTACATCAACCGCATGTCGGATTATTGCGGCAGCTGCCGGTATGACGTGAAGCAGCGGACGGGGCGTGATGCCTGCCCGCTCAATGCGCTCTATTGGGACTTTCTGGTGCGCAATGGCGAAAAGCTGCGCGGCAATCCGCGTCTGGCACAGGTCTTCCGCACCTACGACAAGATGGGAGAAGAGGCCAAACGCGATCTGCACCGGCAGGCTTTCGCTTTTCTCAAGGCGCTTTAACACCGGGGCATGCGGGAGGCCGGCGCCTCACGCCTAGAAATTGCTCAGGCGCCGCAGGGGCTTGAGCAGACCCTCTTGAGCCAGGCGCATTGAAGCTTTTGCATAATTCCTGGGCAGTCTGAAGCAGATGAAAAAAGCCGCGCCCTTCGGACGAAGGTGCGCGGCTCAAGTTTTGTGCACATGGCCCCATCGACCACGACGGCGAAATGTAACGTTCGCCTCTGATGCTGTCATTACTTAATGTCAGAGATCTTCATAAATAATGCTTCGCTCTTGCGGCGGAAGATAAAATGGCGCCTGTGCACCCGCATTATTAACAGTGCTTGCCGGCCTTAAGCTCACCATGCGGACCAACGACCTTGACCCGGGCGGTCCCCTTGCCGGTGAAGCCCAGCTCGTTCGCAGCCTGCCGGGTCACGTCAATGACGCGGGACCGGATGAAGGGACCGCGATCGTTGATGCGGACCTTTACTTGCCTACCGTTGTCCAGGTTGATGACCGTGACCACGGTGCCGAAGGGCAGGGACCGGTGGGCGGCTGTCAGCATGTTGGGATTGGCGCGCTCGCCGCTGGCGGTCTTGCTGGTCATTGCATACCAGGATGCCATGCCGCACTGGCCGGATGTGGCGGCAGAAGCTGTCGCAGAGGCGGCCGCTGCCATGGAAAAAGCCAATGCTGCCAAAGACCTGGCGTATACCGCGCGCGAGGCGCTGGTCTTCATTTCATATTCGGACTCTATTGTCTCATCCCCCGGTGATCTTCCTGCGGCGGCGTTCAGCACAAGGCTGAAACGGAATGGTAAATCCGCCAGGACGGGCACGCGGCTACAGCCAGCCCTCACAGGATAGTCAGCAGTTCATCTGGAGCCAAACCTTCGATGACTCCGGAAGTCGATGGCGGCCTGATGCCTATACAATCGGGCCATATTGTGACGCTGCGTCGGATCGCATCGTGGCCGGGTGCGGCGGAAACCCTCGCCAGCGCGTTAACAGTTTGTTAAGGTCACGGGGAACGCCATTGGGAAAACTGTCCGCGTCCCGGTTGCCCGCAGCGCGGTGGTGGTCCACTTCTGGAGATCGATTTGGGGGGAGAGAGGATCAGGAAGCCTGGTCCTTTTGCTGAGGGACACGGTTTGACTGAAGAGACCTCGATTTCTCCGCAGACCCATGCAGATGTCAGGCCGCTGACGGAACTTGATCTCGCCTGCGCGGCGGGAACATTGCTGCACAGCGTGCGCCATCCGGCTGCCCTGCTCACGGCGCGGGGAAGGTTTCTGCTGGCCAATCAGGCCTTGCTGGAAGAGCTGGCCTGCAGCAGCGCGCTTCTGACCGGGCGTCCCCTTGAAGCTGTGATCAACGAGCCGGCCCTGCGCCGGCTGAGACCTCTGATCGAGATGGCGGCTCGCGGCAAGCCCGCCATGGCCGAAGGCATGTTTGCCTTTGACGAGGGGCGCGGGGCGCCGATGCGGCTGACCTGCACCCCCTTGCGCACCGCTGCTGCGCCGCGCCAGACGCAGCTGCTGTTTCTGGAGTTGCGCGAGCTTGCATTTGTTGGTCCTGCCGAGCGGCGCATGCGCATTGCCCAGCAGGCGGCGCATCTGCTGGCCGGGCGGGTGCTGATGCTGGGGCGCAATGGCCGGGTGGCCGATGTGCTCCCCGTCGACGACCATGACCCGCAGCTGGCCACACTTCAGGATATGGATGAGAGCGCCCTCACCGGCATGCATCTGGCAGAGCTTGCCGGGCATGAGCTTTTCCGCCGGGCGCTGGAGCCGGCCTTTGCCGCCGCGCTGGAGGGCGAGTGCACCCATGTCACCCTGCCGTCCGGTCAGGTGACCGGTGCGCTGGCGCAGCTGTGCCAGCGCAAGGCCGGCACGTCAGGCGGGGCGGAAATGCTCAAGGATCTGGTGCTGACCTTTGCGCCCAGCCGTGACTGGGTTGGCCGCGCCGACGGGGTGATGGTGCTTTTGGGCACCGCCGCCGGAGCCGGGGCAGGCCGCGAGCCGGAAGCGCGCACACGGGAGCTTGAGCGCCTCGCCATGGAGGACCCGCTGACGGGTCTGGCCAACCGGCGTGCCTTTCAGCAGGCGCTTGAGGATGAGTTGACGCGGGTGCGGGCGGGCGCCTCTGCCGGCATTACGGTGCTGGTGGTGGATCTTGACCAGTTCAAGATCATCAATGACCGGGCCGGGCATATGGCAGGCGATGCCATGCTGGAGCGTATCGCCGCCCAGCTCCGTCAGATCGCCGGAGAAACGGCGCTTGTGGCGCGGCTCGGCGGAGACGAGTTTGCCATCATCCGCTTCAGCGCCGATGAGGATGGCGCCCATGGCTTTGCCGGCACCATCGCAGCCTCTCTGGCCCAACTCAACTTCCCTTGGGACGGCGCGGTTTACCGCACCGGCGGCAGCATCGGTTTTGCGGTTCTGGACCGGCAGTTTGCCCGTACGCTCAATGCTTCGGCAGCGGATGTGCTGCGCTGGGCCGATCAGGCCTGCATTTCCAGCAAGGCACTGGGCGGGGGCAAGGTGCTGCAGTTCCGCTTTGATGAGCATCTTCTGGCCTCCTACAAGGCCTCGCGCTCCAATCTGGAGCGGATCGAGCAGGCGCTGGCCGCTGACCGCCTGCAGCTCTTTTCCCAGCCGGTGTGCTGCACGGCCACGGGCCGCACGGTGATGACCGAATTGCTGCTGCGGGTGGACGATGAGGAGCTGGGCCTTCTGGAGCCGCAAGGCGTGCTGTCCGCCGCCGCACGGCATGGCCTGCTGCCGCAGGTCGACCGGCGGGTGGTCGAACTGGCGCTGGCGCGGCTGCGCCGGGGCGGACGGGCCGCAGCCGGGCAATTCTCCATCAACTTGTCGGAGCAGGCGCTGGGCGACGGCGGATTTCTGGAGTTCCTGGATGGCGCTCTTGCTGGAAACCGGGGCATCGCCACACGGCTGGCCTTTGAGGTGTCCGAGCTGGCGGTCGCGCGCGAAACCGCAGGCATGACGCGGCTTGCCGCCATCCTCAAGGCCCATGGCGCGACGCTCATTCTGGACGATTTCGCCGGCAACTGGCCGAGAACCACGCATCTGAAGGGCCTTGGCCTCAAGTGGCTGAAGATCGACGGCAGCATGACGGCGAGCCTGCTGAGCGACCGGGTGCAGCGGGTTCAGGTCAAGGGCATCGTGCTGGTGGCCGCCTCGCTGGGGGCAAGGGTCATCGCCGAAGCGGTGGAGAATGAGGACACCGCCGTTTGCCTCGCCGAGCTTGGCGTCTTCACCGCGCAGGGCTTTCATTTCGGCGCCCCGCAGCCCTGGACCAGCGCCGCCGACCTCCTGAAAAAAGCCGCGTGAGGCGCCCCGCAGGGACGCGGCGCAGAGCCGGGCCGCAGGGCTCTGCGCAGGAGCGGCTTGACAGCGCGGTTGCGCAAGGGCTCAATGAAGGTGGCTCAGGAATAATGCGTAGAGGCGGATAACCGCCCGCAAGCGCAAGGCACAGACCGGAATGACCGGAGCCACCTTCACATGCGGATGGGGCGTGGCACGCCATGAGGGAGCATTTCGCAGCACACGATTTTTCCGGCATCGGGGCCTTCCGGGAGGGGATCGCGAAGGTCTGCGGCTGCTTTGACGTGTGCGCAGCAGAGGGTGGAACGGATTCCGCCAGCCCGGCCTTTCAGGCCAGCACGGCCTTGCGCCAGTCGAACGGGCTGGAGCTGGCCTATGTGGCGGTGGCGGGCGCCAGCGTGCTGCGCAGCGGGCAGGCCTACCGCACGGATCATCTCGATCACTTCGTCCTGACCATCCAGAACCGGGGTTCGGCCCGCATGCGCCAGCTGGAGGGGGATGTGGTCATGCGTCCCGGCGACATGTTCCTGATGGATGCGGCAAGGCCAAGCCACTTCAACTTCGAGCAGGGTTTCAGCGAACAGCTCTCCGTGCATCTGCCGCGGGAGGACCTGATCCGCCGCATTCCGGGCCTGCCGGGCGGGGGAATTGCGATCCGCCGGGAGGACAGCATCGCCATTGCCATGCAGGCGGTGCTGAACCGCTTGTGCGAGAGCCGGGAAGAGGCGGCAACGCCGCTGCAGGAGGCCTTGTTCGCGCTCTTCGGCAGCTACATGCATGATCTTGCCCGCGGCTCTGCGGACCATGGTGTGCAGGGAGAGGGGCTTTTCGGCGAGGCGCTGCGGCTGATCCGGCAGAATTTCCGTGATCCTGATTTCAGCGCCGGCACCCTCTGCGCGCTTCTGGGGGTTGCGCCCCGGCAGCTTCAGCGGGCCTTTGCCCGCCACGGGGACAGCCCGCGCGAACAGATCCTCGCCATCCGGCTCGATGCAGCGCGGCGCCGCCTCATGGCCGAGCCGCAGCGCACGGTGGCCGATATTGCCTATGATCAGGGCTTTGGCGATCTGTCGCATTTCTACCGCGCCTACCGCCGCCGTTTCGGCCATGCACCGGGGGCAGCCAGCCATCACTGAAAACGGGCGGCGGATGTCTCTGTTGTGACGCTTCACACCAAGGCATCTGTCGCATGCGCCCAAGACCGCACCCGGCAGGCGCGCCTAACCTTCCTTCATAATAATCCTGAAGGAGGGAACTGACATGACCTTGCATGCTTCGGATGCCGCTGCATCCGCGCCCGTCTATCCGCTCATCATCAATGGCCAGAAGGTCAATCTGGACACTGTCTTCGCGGTTGATGATCCGGCCACCGGTGCGGTCGTCGGCTTTGCTCCCAATGCGGGCGAGGCGGAGCTGAATGCCGCCGTTGCCGCAGCTGCGGCGGCCTTTCCGGGCTGGGCCGCACGCCCGGACGCGGACCGTGTGGCCGCCTGCCATGCGATTGCAGACAAGCTGGAAGCCCATGCGGACGAACTCTCGCGCCTCATCACCCGTGAACAGGGCAAGCCGCTCAACGGTGTCGGCTCCCGTTTCGAGGTGCAGGGTGCTGCGGGCTGGTGCCGCTACACGGCCGGTCTGACCCTGCCGGTGGAAGTTTTGCAGGACGGCGAGGCCGGGCGCGTCGAGATGCACCGCAAGCCGGTTGGCGTCGTCGGTTCCATCACGCCGTGGAACTGGCCGATGATCATTGCCGTCTGGCACATTCTTCCGGCCATCCGCAGCGGCTGCACGGTCGTGTGCAAGCCCTCGCCCTACACGCCGCTCTCCACCCTGCGCATGGTGGAACTGATGAACGAGGTTCTCCCCGCCGGTGTCGTCAACGTGGTGACGGGCGATGACAAGGGCACCAGCCTCGGCGGGCTCATTTCCGCCCATCCGGACATCCGCAAGGTGGTCTTCACCGGTTCGACGGCCACCGGCCAGAAGGTGATGCGCTCCGCCGCCGGCACGATGAAGCGCCTGACGCTGGAGCTGGGCGGCAATGACGCGGGCATCGTGCTGCCCGATGCCGATCCGCAGGCCATTGCCGAAGGCCTGTTCTGGGGCGCCTTCATCAACATGGGCCAGACCTGCGCCGCGCTGAAGCGGCTCTATGTGCACGACAGCATCCATGATGCGGTGGTCGAGGCGCTGGCCGCCTATATCCGCAACATCCCGGTCGGCAATGGCCTGGAGGAAACCTCGGTGATGGGGCCGGTGGCCAACAAGATGCAGTTCGACAAGGTGGCAGCGCTGGTGGAAAGCGCCAAGGCCAAGGGCACTGTCGTCACCGGCGGGGCTCCGGGCGAAGGCCTGTTCTTCCCGCCGACGGTGATCACCGGCCTGTCGAACGGGGATCCGCTGGTTGATCAGGAGCAGTTCGGCCCGGCGCTACCGGTCATCCGCTACACCGATCTGGAGGAGGCGATCCGCGCCGCCAATGACAGCCCGTCCGGCCTTGGCGGCTCGGTCTGGTCATCCGATCCGGAGAAGGCGCGAGCTGTGGCCTCGCGGCTCGAATGCGGCACCGTCTGGATCAACAAGCACGGCATGATCCAGCCCAACGCCCCCTTCGGCGGCACGAAGATGTCGGGCCTTGGTGTCGAGTTCGGCCAGGAGGGGCTGCTCGAATACACGGACATTCAGGTGATGATTCTCTGAGGGGGGGCAGGCATGACCAAAGAGATGAACAACGGGCTCACCCGGCGCAGTTTCATTGGCAAGGTGGCCGTCGCCAGCGGTGTGCTGGTGCTGGCCAACGGCTTGCCGGGCGCATCCATCAATACCGCCGAAGCGCTGGACGGCAGCTTTGACTACATCATCTGCGGGGCAGGCAGCGCGGGCTGCGTGCTCGCCGCAAGGCTCAGCGAATCGGGGGCGAAGGTGCTGCTGATCGAGGCGGGCGGCCCCGACAACAGTGAAGCCATCTCCACCCCTGTCCGGCTGATCGAGCTGTGGCGTTCGGAATATGACTGGGCCTACCGCACCGTGCCGCAGAAACATGCGAACGGACGGCGGATCGACTGGCCGCGCGGCAAGACGCTGGGCGGATCGTCCTCGCTCAACGGCATGATCTATGTGCGCGGCGCGCCCACCGACTATGACCGCTGGGCCTCCTTCGGCAACGAGGGCTGGGCCTGGAAGGACGTGCTGCCCTATTTCCTCAAGTCCGAGGATTACGATGGCGAGGCCTCGGCCTATCACGCCAAGGGCGGCCCGCTGCATGTGCGCTCGAAGATCACCCCGCACCCGGTCTGCAAGGCCATGCGCGATGCGGCCATCGAGGCCGGGCACGCGGACAATCCGGACTGCAATGGCGAAAGCCAGATGGGGGCGGGCTACTGCCACCTCAACATCAAGGACGGCAAGCGCCAGTCCACCGCCGTTGCCTTCCTGCGCCCGGCGCTGGAGCGGCCGAATCTGACGCTCATCACCAATGCCCGCGTGCTGAAGGTGGAGATCGAGAACGGCCGCGCCACCGGCGTCACCTACATGCAGGACAGCCAGACCCATACGGTCAAGGCGGCCAAGGAAGTGGTGCTGACGGGCGGGGCCATCGAAAGCCCGCGCATGCTCATGCTCTCCGGCATCGGCCCGAAGGCGCATCTGGAAGAGATGGGCATCGAGGTGAAGCTCGACCTGCCCGGCGTGGGCGAGAACCTGCATGACCACACGCTGCTGCCGGTCATCTGGGAAGCGTCCCAGCCTGTGCCGCCGCCGCAGGATCCGGGGATGACCGTGCTGCATGTGCAGCTCTTCGCCAAGACGAAGCCCGATCTGCCGGAGCCGGATCTGCAGCCGCTCGGCTTCCACGTGCCCACCTATGTGGAAGGGCAGGATGCCTCGGTCAGCAACGGTTTTACCTTCAACGCCGGTGGTGTGCGGCCGGTTTCGCGCGGTACGCTGCAGCTTTCCTCAGCCGATCCGGATGCGGAATTGCTGCTGGACCCGAACCTTCTCTCCGCTCAGGAAGATGTGGACGCCCTTGTCCATTGCATCCGCCTGCTGCGCGAGGTGGCGGAACAGCCGTCGATGAAGGCCTGGGTGAAGCGGGAAATCTATCCGGGGCCGGAGGCGCAGTCGGATGAGGCGCTGGCAGACTATGCCCGCTCGGCGCTGGTGACCTATCACCACCAGTGCGGCACCTGCAAGATGGGCGAGGATGAGCTGTCGGTCGTGGATGCGCAGTTGCGCGTGCGCGGGATTGACGGCCTTCGCATCGCCGATGCTTCGATCATGCCCGATGTGCCCACCGGCAACACCAATGCGCCGGTCATCATGATCGCCGAAAAGGCTGCCGACATGATCAAGGCGGATGCCTGATCCCGCAGCCTGAAAGGCATGCCTCGCGCCCCGGCTGCAGGAGACTGTGGCCGGGGTTTCTTGTTCCCGGCAAGCCTGTTGGCCAAAAGGAGGAAACTGCCGCAGGTCTTGCGGCTGGCCTTCGCGGCGGGGGCAGGCTAATGTCGCGGCTCAGGGCGCGGGCCAGTTCCTGCGCCGCAATGACTTCCCGCGGGACCCATACAGGGACGCGGACCGGGAGCGCAGGGCGCACGGGGGAATGATGACGAGACGGGTTCGGGTCATCGGGATTGGCGCAGGCAATCCCGAGCATTTGACCATGGAAGCGATCAATGCGCTGAACAGCTGCGACGCGCTTTTTCTGCCGAGGAAAGGCGGGGAAAAGGACTTCCTCGTCCGGCTGCGCGAACAGATCTGCGGCCGCTACATCACTCGCAAAGACCCGAAACTCGTGCATTTCGACATGCCCGTCCGCCGCAAGGACAGCAACTATCCGGCGGCCGTGGACGACTGGCATCTGGCGATTGCCGAAATCTACGAGCAGCTTCTGGCCGAAGAGATTGGCCCGGAAGGGACCGCAGGCGTGCTCGTCTGGGGCGATCCCATGCTCTATGACAGCACCATCCGCATCATGGAGCACCTGCGCGACCGCGGGCGGATTGCCTTCGACTATGACGTCATTCCCGGCATCAGCAGCCTGCAGGTGCTGTGCGCAAGGCACAGGATTCCGCTCAACCGCATCGGCCAGCCGGTGGAGATCACCACCGGCCGCCGGCTGGCGCAGGGCTGGACCACAGGTTCTGCGGATGTGGCCGTGATGCTCGACGGGGTTCAGGCCTATGAGGGCGCCGGTGAGCCGGACGCGCAGATATTCTGGGGCGCCTATCTGGGCACGGAGATGGAAATTCTCGTCTCGGGCCGGCTGGGAGACGTGGCGGCGGAGATTTCCCGCCTGCGGCAGGCCGCAAGGGCAAAGCATGGCTGGATCATGGACACCTATCTCATCCGCCGCCCGGCATCCGGTCTGACGGCGCAGGATGAAACCGTCCCCCTGAACCGGGAGGATGCGGCATGAGCGCGCTGAAGACACCGGCTCTGGCCGCCGCTGAGGCCCCCCGCGTTCCTGTCCGGCGGGGGGCGTGCCCGTCGCTGGCCGCGCCCATGGCCACGGGTGATGGCCTTCTCGTGCGGCTGCGTCCGCAGGCGCCCGGCCTCAGCCCGGCCGGATGGATGACGATGGCAGGGCTTGCCCGCCGCACCGGCAATGGCCTTCTGGAAGTGACCGCGCGCGGCAATCTGCAGATTCGCGGCCTGACGGCTGAGAGCGCCGCTCCGCTGGCCGAAGGGCTGCAGGCCGCCGGCATCGTGACTCGCACGGGCACGGCCATCGAGGTTCCGCCCCTGTCCGGGCTTGATCCATCTGAAACGGCGGATGCCACAGAGCTTGTCGAAGCGATCCGGCAGGGCATTGCCGGCCATGTTCCGCCGCTCGCCCTTGCGCCGAAACTGGCAATTACGGTCAATGGCGGCGGCTGTTTCAACCTGTCCACGGCCAGCGCGGACATCCGGCTCGATGCGGTGAAGGCAGAGGGCGGCGTGCTCTGGCGCCTTGCACTGGCGGGCGATGCCGGATCGGCAAAGCCCGTTGCCCTTTTGCCGGAGGAAGCTGCAGCGGCCCGGGTGATGGATCTGCTGCGCGCCCTGTCGCAGCGCGGCGGCCACGCACGCGGGCGGGATATTGCCCCTGATATTGAGGGGAGCGAGGACGGCGCAGGTCCTGAGGCAGGCTTGCCCGCGCCGGTCAGGCCGGCCGGTGTGATCCGCAGCGGCGCTCTCCTCGTTCTGGCGCTCCGGCTCGCCTATGGCCGCATCCACGCGGATGAGCTGGAAGCACTGATGGCCGGGCTTCAGCGCCTCGGCGCCACGGAAATCCGGCTTGCGCCGGATCACGCGCTGCTGGTGCTGGGGCTGACGGAAGAGACGGTGGAAGCCGCCGCAGCCCTTGCCGCGGCGCAAGGGCTCATCACATCGCCGTCTGATCCGGCGCATTTCATTTCCGCCTGTCCCGGCACCGGCTTTTGTGCGGCAGCAAGGATCAACACCCGCCAGCTGGCAGAATGTCTCATCAGCGCCGCTTCGGCCGCAGAACCGGGTGTGCTCGATGGCTCCTGCCACGTTCATGTTTCCGGCTGTTCCAAGGGCTGCGCCCATCCGCAGGCGGCGGCGCTGACGGTCACCGGCACGGAGCAGGGCGCAGCCATCGTGCTGGGCGGACGGGCGGACAGCCGGCCGGACCTGCAGCTTTCTCCGCAGAGGCTGGAAACAGTTCTGCCCCGCCTGCAGCGCGGGATTGAACTGAACCGCCAACCGGGGCAAACAGCGCAGCACGTGCTCGGCGCAAGCGGAGCCGCCATCCTCGCCATGGCCGGGGCAGAAAGGGCATGATGCATTACGACTATATCAAGGACGGGACGGCCATCTACGAGCAGTCCTTCGCCATCATCCGTGCAGAGGCGGACCTGTCGCGGTTCTCCGTGGCTGAAGCGGATGTTGCCGTCCGGATGATTCATGCCTGCGGCCTGGTCGAGGCCGCCGCGCATTTCAGCTTCTCACCGGATTTCGTGTCTGCGGCCCGCCAGGCGCTGCTTTCGGGCGCGCCGGTGTTCTGTGATGCGGAAATGGTCGCGCGCGGGGTCACCGCGGCCCGCCTGCCGGCCAACAATGAGGTCATCTGCACCTTGCGCGACTCGCGCACGCCGGAGATGGCGGCTGAGATCGGCAACACCCGCTCGGCGGCGGCCATGCGGCTCTGGCTGGACAGGCTCGGCGGTTCGGTCGTTGCCATCGGCAATGCCCCGACGGCGCTGTTCTACTTGCTGGAGCTGCTGCGCGATGGCGCGCCGAAGCCCGCAGCCATCATCGGCATGCCGGTGGGATTTGTCGGCGCGGCGGAGTCCAAGGACGCCCTGGCGGATAACCCCTGGGGCGTGCCCTTTGCCACGGTGCACGGACGGCTGGGCGGAAGCGCAATGACCGCTGCCGCAGTCAATGCTCTGGCGAGGCCCGGCCTATGAGTGCGCAGAACGCTGCCCCCGGCCGCCTTTACGGCGTGGGAACCGGGCCGGGTGATCCGGAGCTGATGACCGTCAAGGCCGTGCGCATATTGGGTGAGGCGGATGTGATTGCCTGGTTCGCCAAGGCCGGGCGCACCGGCAATGGCCGGCGCATCGCGGACAGCATGATCCGGCCGGGCGTGGAGGAGCTGCCGCTCTACTATCCGGTCACCACCGAAATCGACAAGCATGAGGCGGCCTACACCACATGCCTTGAAGCCTTCTACGAGGAGTCTGCCGAGGCCATTGCCGCGCATCTGAATGCCGGGCGGACGGTCGCGGTCCTGTCCGAAGGCGATCCGATGTTCTACGGCTCCTACATGCATATGCATGTGCGGCTGGCGGACCGGTTTGCCGTCGAAGTCATTCCCGGCATCACCGCGATGTCCGGCTGCTGGTCGCGCACCGGCGTTCCCATTGCGCAAGGGGACGACGTTCTGTCCGTGCTGCCGGGCACCATGGCAGAAGCGGAGTTGCAGCGTCGGCTTGCCGATACGGAGGCGGCGGTGATCATGAAGATCGGCCGCAACCTGCCGAAGGTCCGGCGGGCGCTGGCGGCTTGCGGGCGCCTTGAGGACGCGATCTACGTGGAACGCGGCACCATGGCGGCGGAAAAGGTGGTGCGTCTGGCTGCCAAGCCGGATGACGCGGCGCCCTATTTCTCATTGGTGCTCGTGCCGGGCTGGAGCGGGCTGCGATGAGCGGGCGCCTCTATGTGATCGGCACCGGTCCGGGCAACCCCTTGCAGATGACGCCGGAAGCCCAGGCTGCCGTTGATGATTCAACCGCCTTCCTCGGCTATCTGCCCTATCTGGAGCGGCTCACCCTGCGGCCGGATCAGATGCGGATCGCCTCGGACAACCGGGAAGAGCTGGCCCGTGCCCGCGATGCGCTGGAGAGAGCCGCGAGGGGCGAGCGGGTCTGTATGGTCTCTGGCGGTGATCCGGGCGTCTTTGCCATGGCGGCTGCCGTGTGCGAGGCCATCGAGCATGGGCCGGACAACTGGAAGCAGGTTGATCTCGTCATCGTGCCGGGCATCACGGCCATGCTCGCGGTTGCTGCCCGGATTGGCGCGCCGCTTGGCCATGATTTCTGTGCCATTTCCCTGTCCGACAACCTGAAGCCATGGCCGCTGATTGAAAAGCGGCTGCGCCTTGCTGCCGAAGCGGGGTTCGTCATGGCCTTCTACAATCCGGTCAGCAAGGCCCGGCCCTGGCAGCTGGACCGGGCCTTCGAGCTGCTGCGCGACGTGCTGCCTGCTCAGACGCTGGTCATCTTCGGCCGGGCTGCGGGGCGCCCGGATGAGCGGATCGTGGTGGCCCCGCTCTCGGAGGCCCAGGCCGGAATGGCGGATATGGCCACCTGCATCATCATCGGCTCGGCGGAGACACGGCGGGTGCCGCGTGAGGGCCTGCCGGATCTCGTCTACACGCCGCGCTTTGCAGCATCTTCAAGCCAGTGACTGATCAGGGTCATGGCTTCATCGGCACTGCCGGCACTGAGGGGCGCCTCATGAGCACTGCGTTCGATCATCATCACCGGAAGGCCGAGGCGGCGGGCGGCCTCCAGCTTGGCATAGGTCGCTTCGCCGCCGCTGTTCTTGCAGATGATGACGTCGATGCCCTGGCCGGTCAGAAGATCCAGCTCCGTCTCCACCGTGAAGGGACCGCGCGCCAGAATGTTCCGGGCATAGGGCACGGCAGGCGGCGGATCGACGGGATCGACGCTGCGGATCAGGTAGTGGTGCTGCGGCGCGGCCTCGATGGCCGAAGCCCTCTGCCGCCCCGTTGCGAGAAAGACGCGGCGCGGCACGGCGCCGAGGGCTTCCACCGCCTCCCGGATCGTGCGGAACGGGGTCCAGTTGTCCCCCGGCTGCGCCGTCCAGGCGGGCCGCTCCAGCTTCAGCAGCGGTATTCCGGTCTGCTGGCTTGCTTCCACCGCATTGGCCGTCATGCGCCGGGCGAAAGGATGGGTGGCATCGATGAGCAGGCTGATATTCTCCTGCCGCAGATAGGCGGCAAGCCCCTCCGCGCCGCCAAACCCGCCGGAGCGCACCGGCGCGGGCAGGTCGGCAGGATCCAGCGTGCGGCCCGCAAGCGACAGGGTGACCGTCAGACCGGGGTGCTGCACGAGCCGTTCCGCCAGTGCCCGCGCGTCTGCCGTGCCTGCCAGAATGAGGATATGTCTCATGCCCAAGCCTGACCTTCTTTCATCTGCCGTGCGCCCGTGGCTGACCATCATCGGCATCGGTGAGGATGGTTTAGCGGGCATTGGCGAGGCTGCCAAGGCAGCGCTCGCAGCGGCAGAAGTGGTCTTCGGCGGTGTCCGGCATCTCGATCTGGCCGGGGCGGCGATCACCGGCGAAGCCCGCCCCTGGCTCAGCCCGTTCGAGCGCTCGGTGGAGGCCGTTGCCGCCGAACGCGGGCGGGCGGTGGTTGTGCTGGCTTCAGGTGATCCGTTTCTTTATGGTGCAGGCGCGACACTGGCGCGGCGGATACCGGCCGGCGAAATGCGGGTCATTCCGCACCCGTCGTCCTTCAGCCTTGCCGCCTCACGCCTTGGCTGGGCTCTGGCGGAGACGGTCTGTGTATCCGTGCATGGCCGCCCCGTAGAGCTGATCCGTCCGCATCTCCATCCCGGCGCCCGCATAATTGCGCTGACCTCGGATGAGCACGGACCTGCCGCCATTGCACACCTTCTGAGCGGGGATGGCTTCGGCGCCTCGCACATCCATGTGCTGGAGGCGCTGGGCGGGGAAAGGGAGCGCATTAGCCACCAGACGGCAGAGGCGTTTGCGCCTCAGGATTTCCATGCGCTGAATGTCTGCGCCATCGAGGTGCTGGCAGGTTCTGGTGCGCGGGTGCTGCCCTATGCACCGGGGCTGGATGACAGCCTGTTCGAGCATGATGGCCAGATCACCAAGCGCGAGGTCAGGGCGCTGACCCTGTCCGCCCTTGCCCCCCGGCGCGGGGAACTCCTGTGGGATGTTGGCGGGGGTTCCGGTTCAGTCAGCATCGAATGGATGCTGGCTGATGCTTCACTCAGGGCCATTGCCATTGAAAGCGATGGCGAACGCGCGGCCCGCATCCGCCGCAATGCCGCAAGCTTCGGCGTGCCCGGCCTGCTGGTCATCGAGGGCGAGGCGCCAGCAGCGCTGACGGATCTGCCTGCGCCTGATGCCGTGTTCGTTGGCGGTGGCGGCACGAACCCCGGCGTCATGGAAACGGTCATCGAACGGCTGAAGCCCGGCGGCCGGCTTGTGGCCAATGCGGTCACGACAGAGATGGAAGCCGTGCTTCTTGCCCTGCATGCCCGCAACGGCGGCTCGCTGACGCGCATTGAAATCGCCCGCGCCTCACCCATCGGCTCGATGCACGGCTGGCGGCCGGCCATGCCCGTTACCCAATGGAGCTGGACGAAGCCGGGTGCGGCTGCAGACCCAATCAAAGAGGAAGAATGATGAAGGTCCATTTTATCGGTGCAGGCCCGGGCGCGGCTGATCTGATCACCGTCCGGGGCCGCAGCCTGATCGAAAGCTGCCCGGTCTGCCTTTATGCCGGGTCTCTCGTCTCGGAAGAGCTTCTGGCTTTCTGCCCGGAAGGTGCGCGGATCATCGACACGGCGCCGCTGTCGCTGGACGAGATCGAGGCCGAGTTCGTGCGCGCCTCTCAAAACGGGCAGGATGTTGCCCGCTTGCACTCAGGCGACCTGTCGGTCTGGAGCGCGGTGGCCGAGCAGATCCGGCGGCTGGACCGGCTGGACATCGGCTATACGATGACGCCGGGCGTGCCTGCCTTTGCGGCGGCGGCGTCGGCGCTCGGGCGCGAGCTGACGATCCCGGCGGAGGCCCAGAGCCTTGTCCTCACCCGCGTGTCTGGCCGGGCATCACCCATGCCGGAGGGGGAAACGCTGGACCGGTTTGGCGCCACTGGCGCGACACTGGCGATCCACCTCGCCATCCATGCGCTTGACAGGGTGGTGGCGGAGCTGACCCCGCTCTATGGCGCAGATTGCCCGGTTGCCATTGTCGTCAAGGCGTCCTGGCCGGATGAACGGATCGTCTCCGGCACGCTGGCGGATATCTGCGCAAAAGTGGCGGAGAACCCCATCGAGCGCACGGCGCTGATCTTTGTGGGCCATGGGCTTGGCGCCAAGGAATTCCGCGAAAGCGCGCTCTACGATCCAGCCTATCAGCGCCGCTTCAGGGGCCGGGAAGGCTTGTGACGCAGCAAGCCGCCGCGTGAAAAAGAACAGGGCCTCACGCGCAAGCGTAAGGCCCTGAAATCAGGCTGGCTCTGGCCGGGGCTCAGAAATCCCAGTCTTCGTCTTCCGTCGCCACGGCCTTGCCGATGACATAGGACGAGCCGGAGCCGGAGAAGAAGTCGTGGTTCTCGTCGGCATTTGGCGAGAGGGCCGAGAGGATCGCCGGGTTCACCTTGCAGGCCTCCGCCGGGAACAGGGCCTCATAGCCCAGATTCATCAGCGCCTTGTTGGCGT
The DNA here is from genome assembly GCF_055685825.1 of Pannonibacter sp. CBAS1226. Taxonomy (NCBI): domain Bacteria; kingdom Pseudomonadati; phylum Pseudomonadota; class Alphaproteobacteria; order Hyphomicrobiales; family Stappiaceae; genus Pannonibacter; species Pannonibacter sp. CBAS1226. The sequence goes on from NZ_JBVOUO010000004.1 coordinate 81,113, forward strand.
TGTAATGCAGGAACTTCTTCACGTCCTCGGTCAGGCCCGCACCGTCGTAAAGCTCTTCGGTGTAGCGGGTCTCGTTGTCGTAAAGCTCCAGCAGCAGGTCAAAGGCGAAGTCCTTGATCTCCTGGCGGCGGGCTTCCGGCTCCCGGTCCAGCGCGCGCTGGAACTTGTAGCCGATGTAATAGCCATGCACGGCCTCGTCACGAATGATGAGACGGATAAGGTCCGCGGTGTTGGTCAGCCTGGCGCGGCTCGACCAGTACATCGGCAGATAGAAGCCCGAGTAGAACAGGAAGCTTTCGAGGAAGACCGAGGCAATCTTCTTCTTCAGCGGATCGCCGCTCCCGTATTGCTCCATGATCAGCGCGGATTTGCGCTGCAGGAACTCGTTCTCCTCCGACCAGCGGTAGGCCTCGTCCACGTCCGGCGTCAGGCACAAGGTGGAGAAGATGGAGGAATAGGAGCGCGCATGCACCGCTTCCATGAAGGAGATGTTCGACAGAACCGCCTCCTCATGCTGGGTGACGGCATCTTCCATCAGCGTCACCGCGCCGACACCGTTCTGGATGGTGTCGAGCAGGGTGAGGCCGGTGAAGACGCGGATGGTCAGGCGCTGCTCTTCCGGGCGCAGGGTGGCCCAGGACTGGATGTCGTTGGACAGCGGAACTTTCTCGGGCAGCCAGAAATTGCCGGTCAGGCGGTTCCAGACTTCCAGATCCTTGTCGTCTTCGATGCGGTTCCAGTTGATGGCGCGCACGCGGGAGGCGGGCTTGATGTGCATGTTCATGATGCTTTCTCCACGGGCCAGACAGCTTACACCAATGCTCGATGAGCTTGACTTATCGAGCATTGGTTAAGCCCTTGCGGCGCTTGAGCATTTTCAAGGCTTGATGCGTTAGCATCTCAGAGCCTTGGTATTAGAGAGTGCAGGACACGCAGCCCTGAACCTGCGTGCCGTCCAGAGCCATCTGGCGCAGGCGGATGTAATAGATGGTCTTGATGCCCTTCTTCCAGGCGTAGATCTGTGCCCGGTTGATGTCGCGGGTCGTGGCCGTGTCGCGGAAGAACAGCGTCAGCGACAGGCCCTGATCCACGTGCTGGGTGGCCGCGGCATAGGTGTCGATGATCTTCTCCGGCCCGATCTCGTAGGCATCCTGATAATAGTCGAGGTTCTCGTTCGACATGTAGGGCGCTGGATAATAGACGCGGCCGATCTTGCCTTCCTTGCGGATCTCGATCTTCGACACGATCGGGTGGATCGAGGAGGTCGAGTGGTTGATGTAGGAGATCGAGCCGGTGGGCGGCACGGCCTGCAGGTTCTGGTTATAGAGCCCGCCTGCCATCACCTCGGCCTTGAGGGCGCGCCAGTCGTCCTGCGTCGGGATATGGATCCCGGCATCAGCGAAAAGCTGCGCCACGCGCTCCGTCTTCGGTGCCCAGACCTGATCCGTGTACTTGTCGAAATATTCGCCCGAAGCATACTTGGACTTCTCGAAGCCCTTGAAGCTGCGGCCCTTTTCGACAGCCAGACGGTTCGACGCGCGGACCGCATGATAGGTCACGGCGTAGAAGTAGATGTTGGTGAAGTCGATGCCTTCTTCCGAGCCATAGAAGATGCGCTCGCGGGCGAGGTAGCCGTGCAGGTTCATCTGGCCAAGGCCGATGGCATGGCTCTCCGCATTGCCACGGGCGATGGAGGGCACGGAGGTGATGTTGCTCATCTCGGCAACCGCCGTCAGGGCGCGGATGGAGGTTTCGACCGTGCGGCCGAAATCATCCGAATCCATCGTCTTGGCGATGTTCAGCGAACCGAGATTGCAGGAGATGTCCTTGCCGAGGTGCGAATAGGACAGGTCCTCCTCATAGAGGCTGGCCTCGCTCACCTGCAGGATTTCCGAGCACAGGTTGCTCATGGAAATGCGGCCGGCAATCGGATTGGCGCGGTTCACCGTGTCCTCGAACATGAGGTAGGGATAGCCGCTCTCGAACTGGATCTCGGCGATGATCTGGAAGAACTCGCGGGCCTTGATCTTGGACTTGCGGATGCGCGCGTCCTCGACCATCTCGCGGTACTTTTCCGTCACCGAAATCTCGGAGAAGGGCACGCCATAGACCCGCTCCACGTCATAGGGCGAGAACAGGTACATGTCCTCGTTGTTGCGGGCGAGCTCGAAGGTGATGTCCGGCACGACGACACCCAGCGACAGGGTCTTGATGCGGATCTTCTCGTCCGCATTCTCGCGCTTGGTGTCGAGGAAGCGCATGATGTCCGGGTGGTGGGCGTTCAGATACACCGCGCCTGCGCCCTGACGGGCCCCCAGCTGGTTGGCATAGGAGAAGCTGTCTTCCAGCAGCTTCATCACCGGGATGACGCCGGAAGACTGGTTCTCGATGTGCTTGATGGGCGCACCCGATTCGCGCAGGTTCGTCAGGCACAGGGCCACGCCGCCGCCGCGCTTGGACAGCTGCAGCGCCGAGTTGATCGACCGGCCGATGGACTCCATGTTGTCTTCGATGCGCAGCAGGAAGCAGGACACCAGCTCGCCACGGCTCTTCTTGCCCGCGTTGAGGAAGGTCGGCGTTGCCGGCTGGAAGCGGCCGGTGATGATCTCTTCCATCATCGCCATGGCCAGGGCTTCGTCGCCGCGCGCCAGCGCCAGCGCCACCATGCAGACGCGGTCCTCGTAACGCTCCAGATAGCGCTTACCGTCAAATGTCTTCAGCGTATAGGACGTGTAATACTTGAAGGCGCCAAGGAAGGTCGGAAAGCGGAACTTCTTTGCATAGGCAGCGTCGAACAGATCGCGCACAAAGGCAAAGGAATACTGTTCCAGAACCTCGGGCTCGTAGTAGCCTTCGGTGACCAGATAATCGAGCTTCTCCTTGAGGTTATGGAAGAAGACCGTGTTCTGGTTCACGTGCGAGAGGAAATACTGGCGCGCGGCCTCGCGGTCCTTCTCGAACTGGATCTTTCCCTCATCATCATAGAGGTTCAGCATCGCGTTCAGCGCGTGATAGTCCAGCGCCGTGGACTGGCGGGCATTGCTGCCGCCGGAAGCCGGGGCAACGGCTGCGGAGTGGGTCTTTGCGCCCGCGTCCTGCGGGGAATCCGTGTCTAGCATGTCCAAAACCGTTCCAGTCCGAGGGTGACGTTCTCGACATCCTCCGCCGTGCCCAGAAGCTCGAACCTGTAGAGGAACGGCACGTTGCACTTGGCGGAAATGATGTTGCCGGCGATGGCATAGCCTTCGCCGAAATTGGTGTTGCCCGCTGCGATGACGCCGCGGATGAGCTTGCGGTTCTGCTCCTCGTTGAGAAAGCGGATCACCGGTTTCGGCACCGCGCCCTTCGCCGTGCCGCCGCCATAGGTCGGCGTCACCAGCACGAAGGGCTCGCTCACGAGGGGCACGGGCGCGCTGGCGTCCACGGGCAGGCGGATGGCGTCAGTCCCGAGCTTCTCGACGAAGCGGCGGGTGTTTTCCGACGTGCTGGAAAAATAGACGAGCCTGCCCATGGTGCACGCGCCCTTCAGTGGTTCAGCCGAGGCCGCCGATCAGGTCCGGACGGAAACCGGCCCAGTGGTTTTCACCGGCGACAACCACCGGCACCTGACGGTAGCCAAGGCCGGTCACGTAGTCATAGGCCGCCGTGTCTTCGGAAATGTCCACCAGCGTGTAGTCGATGCCCTTGCGCTCCAGGGCGCGGGTGGTGGCATTGCACTGGACGCAGGCGGGCTTGCTGTAGACGGTGACGGTCATCGGTCGATCCTCATATGACGGACGTGACAAAGGGTTCGGCCACGCTTCTGCGCAGCCGGAGGCAGATAAAAACTCAAGGACAATTCCCGCGCTGCGGCACCCGGAGCAATCCGGTGGAGCGGAGGAAAAAGGGCCGCAGGTGACTACCCGGGCGGAAACTCGAAAACGGCTCTCTTCATCATGCCTGCACCCCGAAGCACTGCTGCCGAAGCAGATGGCACGGACCAGAGGGAGCGGACAGCCCGGCAAAGCCGGACATGAACTGACCACACCCCTCCGGCACCCCGCCGGTGGACGTTACGCTCAAGGCAGGTCTCCTGGCTCACGGGTCATCACGCCGCCCCGCCTTCCCAAGCCTTGCGGCCAAGTGGCAGAATGGGACGAACGCTCACCGTTCACAGTTGCGGGGGCAGCCTGGGAATTGCCGGATTTGCGCCGGTTTCACCCTGTTCCCGTCTTAGCTCGTCGGCGTTTCCACCGGAGAACCCTGAACAGGACTCAACATAGCGCAGATTCGATTTTTATCAATCCCTATGTGAGCCGACACAGGATACCCACAACATGTAGTTATCTGGCTCAGAGGCCGGAGCGAGCCAAAATCTCGGCAAAGCGCTTGAGGGAGGCGGGGGGAACGCTTGGATCCGGGAAGCCCTCGGGCCGGGCGGCATCGCCAACCCGAATCACCATCACCATACCCATGGTATAGTGCGGCGAGCATTTGATGCCATAGAGCCCCGGTTGATCAAAGGTGATGGAAATCTCCTCGTTGATCTTGCCGGTGAAACCGGCGAAGCCCTCGGGCACCATTATGGCAATGGAAGCGGCATTGTGGCTCTTGTGGCCAACCCGGAAGGTCACCGTATCGCCCGGCGCGATCTGCACGAAATCGGGCTCGAACACCATGGTGCCATGGGCGCCCCGGTTCAGCATCTGGACGTCGACAGTTCCGGCGCGGGTTGCGGCGGTGCTTGCCACGAGCAGGGACTGGGCAGAAACAAAGCTGAGGAAAAGGGTGCGGGCGAGGCTGCGCATCATCATGCTGCGGCTCCTTGAAGCGGGTGTTTGCGGCGGCGGCTGGATGGCCGGGCATACCGGATATGGCACTCGCCCTCCGGTCCTGTTTCCACCGTGGCCTCGACCTTGAAGACCCTGGCCAGAAGATCTGGGGTGAGAATGCCGCCGGGACGGCCCTGCGCAGCGATCCGGCCAGCGTCCATCACGATCAGCCGGTCGCAGAACATGGCCGCGTGATTGAGGTCATGCAGCGCGGCAATGACGCTGAGCCCCTGCGAGCTGACAAGATCCAGCAGGCCGATCTGGTGTTCGATGTCGAGGTGATTGGTGGGTTCATCCAGAATGAGGATCGTCGGCTGCTGTGCCAGGGCACGGGCGATCTGCAGCCGCTGCTTTTCCCCGCCGGAGAGGGTCAGCCATTCCCGTGTCTCGAAATCCTGCATGCCGGCCGCCGCGATTGCGTCCGAGACGATGGCATCGTCCTCGCCGGACCATTGCCGCAGAATGCTGAGATGCGGGGTGCGGCCAAGTTCCACGACCTGGCGCGCGGTCAGCCGCTCGCTGGTCTCCGCTTGCTGTTCGACTACGGCAATCCGGCGTGCAATGTCACGCCGGGACAGATCCGTCATGGGCGTGCCCATGACGGCCACATGTCCGGATGCGGGCTTGCGCAGCCCGGAGAGCATGGACAGAAGGGTCGATTTCCCCGAGCCGTTGGGTCCGGCGATGCCCAGAAACTCGCCTTCTGCGAGATCAAGGCTGACCTTGTCGTTGATGAGGCGGCCTTGCGCGCGCCATGTCAGGTCATGAGCTGTCAGCATCATCGTGTCACTGGCCTGTGGATCAGGAGAAGGGCAAAGGCAGGCGCTCCGGCAAGGGCGGTCATCACGCCGATGGGCAGCACCTGACCGGGGATCAGGATCCGCGACAGAATGTCGGCAAAGATCATGAAGACCGCACCGAGCCAGGCCGAAACCGGCAGCAGCAGCCCATGCCGGACGCCAACCAGCAGCCGGGCTGCATGGGGAATGACCAGTCCGACGAAGCCGATCGACCCGGCTATGCTGACCATGACGGCGGTCATGATGGCCGCCGTGGCGATCAGGATGATGTAGACCCGGCGCACCGGAACCCCGGCAGATGCGGCGGCGTTGGTTCCGAAGGCAAAGGCGTCCAGATGCCTTGCATGCAGCAGGCAGACGAGGAAACCGGCCAGGGCCACCGGCACGGCCAGCCCGGCATCCGGCCAGCGCACGCCCGACAGGTTGCCGAGCAGCCAGAACATGATGCCGCGTGCCTGATCGGCCGTCGCCGACTTGGTGACGATGAAGGAGGTGACCGCGTTGAAGAGCTGCGAACAGGTGATACCGGCCAGAATCACGGCGGCACTGCTGCGCCCGGCGAGGACGGCCAGCAAGCTGACCAGGCCGAAGGCCGTGAGCGCACCGGCAAAAGCCCCGAGGGGAAGCGACAGCAGCCCGCCCCCGAGCCCGAGAATGGCAACGCTGACCGCACCGGTGGAGGCCCCTGCCGAGATGCCGAGGATGTAGGGGTCGGCCAGGGCATTGCGCAGCAGCGACTGAAGGATTGCCCCGCACAAGGCCAGGGATGCCCCGCAGGCCGCAGCAGCCACGGCACGGGCGACCCGGTAGTTCCAGATCACCCCTTCGTCGATCGGATCAAGGACATAGCCGGCTGCCCAGAGCCGGTTGGCGGCCGTCTGGAAGACGGTATCAACCGGGATGGAGGTCTCGCCAATGGCAGCCCCGGCGGCAAGAGCTGCAATGAGAGAGGCGGCGCCAAGCGCACCGCCTCCCCATTTTCCGGCGTGGAAAGGAAGCGTCATCACTTGGCGAGGCCGAAGCCGGCCAGCGCATCCATGACGATGATCCGGCCTTCCTTGACCGCTGGCATCAGGCTGGTGACCGGATCCTCCTTGAGGAACTTCTGCTTCAGCTCCACGTCATCGGCGGGGAACCGGCGGCGGTCCATCTTGCCGGCGACGATCACGGTGGGGTTGGACCGGGCAATCGTCTCCCAGCCGACGGTCGGCCACTCTTCGTCGCTCTCGATCACATTCTTCAGGCCGAGGCTTGCGGTCATGTAGCCGGGTGCGCCCTTCTGGCCCGCCACGTAAGGGTCGATCGCCAGATCGGCACTCGAGAACCAGAAGACCGCCGAGACTTCGCCATTGACGGCTCCGATCTTCCGGCGCGCGGCCTCCTCCCGCTCCTTCAGCTCTGCGATCAGGGCAGCGCCCCTGTCCTCGACATCGAAGATGCGGGCGAGGTCGTCGATCTCCTGGTAGATCAGGTCCATGGAGAAGCTGGCCTTGCGCAGCCCGTCATCACCGGCAGAATTGTCCTTGCCGATGCAGTCGGCCGGCGATGTGTAGACGGCGATCCCCAGTTCCTCGAGCTGTTCCACAGTGGCGACGACGCCCTGCGGGCCGATCTGCCACTGAAACTGGGTGGTCACCAGCTCCGGCCGGGCTCCCGTCACACTTTCAAAGCTCGGCGCATTGTCTGCAAGACGCGGCACCGTGGCGTTGACCTCCTCATAGCCCTCAATAACCGGGCCGATCCAAAGGGCTGTCCCGGTGATCTTGTCCGCCTGTCCCAGCAGATAGAGAATCTCGGTGGTACTCTGGCCCACGGAGACGGTGCGCTCCGGCGCCCTGGTGAAGGTCAGTTCCTTGCCGCAGTTCTCCAGCGTCAGCGGATACTGGGTCTTTCCGGCGTGAGCGGCACCAGACAAGGCGAAAGATGCGCAGGCAGCAAGGCCTGCGGCGGCAGCAAAATTGCGCAGAAGCACGGGAGGTTTCCTTCCTTTGGGCAGATGTCATGTCAAGGCGCCGCAATGCGGCTGCATCACGCCTTGAAATGCTCAAGCTCCGCGCGGACCAGACAGCAGTCCGCTGAAGCGGCTGGAGCCAGCGCAGGACCGGGAAGGCAGGGAAGCGCATGCCCCCCGGAGGAAAGGGCAGCAAAACGTCTTGCAGGCCCGAAGGCCTGAGGCAGGAATACCGTCATTTTGATCCTCCTTGAGCATCCCCGCTCAAGCATCTGGATTTCACATGACGGCAGGTCTCCTGGCTCACAGATTTCAGGCCGGTCATTTGCCTTCCCGCACCAGTTGAGGACTGGCGCAGTGACCCGGCGCTTCCGAGGAAGCGCCGCAAGAATGACCGGCATCTGCTTACAGTTGCGGGGGCAGCCACGGATTTGGCCCCTGATTGGGTCGTCCGTACCGTGTTCCCTTTTAATCCCGGCAGCTCTCACTGCCAGAAACCGTCGCAGAAGTAGTATTTTCCGGAAGGCGAACCGTCAAGCTGCAGCTGTGCGGCGGTGCCAACAAAAAAAGGCGCCCCTTGCGGGAGCGCCTTTCCGGATGTGCTCTGCGGATCAGTCTGCCAGATCCTCGACGCTGACCACCTGGCCGTCTTCATCCAGACGGTAGACGACCGGTGCGCCGGTGCCCAGTTCGCGCTTGAGGATCTGTTCCGGCGTCAGCTTTTCCAGCTCCATGATCAGCGCGCGCAGGGAGTTGCCATGGGCGGCAACGATCACGCGGGTGCCTTCCATGACGCGCGGCAGGATCTCGGCGCGGTAGTAGGGCAGAACGCGCTCGGCCGTCATCTTCAGGCTTTCGCCGCCCGGAGGGGGCACGTCGAAGGAGCGGCGCCAGATGTGCACCTGCTCCTCGCCGAACTTCTCGCGGGCTTCATCCTTGTTCATGCCGGTGATGTCGCCGTAGTCGCGCTCGTTCAGGGCCTGATCGCGGATCGTCTCCAGACCGTCCTGGCCGAGTTCGGCAAGGATGAGCTTCAGCGTGTGCTGCGCGCGGGTCAGGTCCGAGGTGAAGGCGACGTCGAACTTCAGCTTCATGTCGCGCAGCTTGCCGCCGGCGGCCTTGGCTTCACCGATGCCCTGCTCGGTCAGGTCCGGGTCCTTCCAGCCGGTGAAGAGGTTCTTGAGGTTCCATTCGCTCTGGCCGTGGCGGACGAGCACCAAGAGACGTTCCATGCACCGATCTCCTTGAATTTCTGAAGGTATGTCAGTCGTTGAGGCCGAGCACGTCGGCCATGGAGTAAAGGCCCGGCTTGCGGTCGCGCGCCCACAGGGCCGCCCTGACTGCACCACGGGCAAAGATCTGGCGGTCTTCCGCCTTGTGGGTCAGTTCGACCCGCTCACCCTCACCGGCGAGGATGATGGTGTGGTCGCCGACGACAGAGCCGCCGCGCAGGGTGGCAAAGCCGATGGTGCCGGCCTCCCGCGGTCCGGTATGCCCGTCGCGCACCCGCACCGAATGCTCCGCCAGGCCGATGCCGCGCCCTTCGGCTGCAGCCTCGCCCAGCAGCAGCGCCGTGCCGGAGGGGGCATCCACCTTGTGGCGGTGGTGCATCTCGACGATTTCCAGATCGTAATCGGGGCCAAGGGCTGCGGCGGCCTTCTTCACCAGCGCCGCCAGCAGGTTGACGCCAAGGCTCATGTTGCCGGACTTGACGAGCCGGGCATGGCGGGCGGCAGCCTCCAGCTTCGGCAGGTCCTCATCCGTCCAGCCGGTGGTGCCGATGACGTGCACGATGCGCGCCTGGGCGGCGAGTTCGGCAAAATGCAGGCTGGCCTTGGGAGCGGTGAAATCCAGCACGCCTTCGGCGGCCGCAAAGGCGGTCAGCGGATCATCCGTGATCCTGACGCCGAGGGGCCCGAGACCGGCGAGCTCGCCAGCATCTTTGCCGAGGGCCGGTGAGCCTTCCCGTTCGATGGCGGCAGCAAGCACGCTGCCTTCCATGGCGGTGATGGCGCGCACAAGGGCCTGGCCCATCCGGCCGGCAGCCCCGACGACGACAAGACGCATCTGGCTCATGTGTGTTCCTGAATTTGTTTCCGGCCCGATATATCAGGCGGGAGGGGCGCGCGAAAGGGTTTGTGGCGGTGAAGCTGTGTGCCCGGGCCACGTGCATTCGTGCCCGGGGTGCCTTGTCCGCACACGCGGGAGGGACGCGAGGGTGCCGCAGGCCGTAAGGGACGCAGCGGCAGCGCAGGTCAAACCTGCCTGGCGCCGCTGAGCAAAAGAAAAGACCCGGGCTTGCGGCCCGGGTCCCATGTCTTTCAGGATGTGAAAACGGATTACTCCGCTTCCTTTTCCTTCTCGATTTCCTTGCCGGTTGCCTGATCGACAACCTTCATGGACAGGCGGACCTTGCCGCGCTCGTCGAAGCCCATGAGCTTGACCCACACCTTGTCGCCTTCCTTGATCACGTCAGTGACCTTGGCGACCTTCTGCGGGGCGAGCTGGGAGATGTGGACGAGGCCGTCCTTGGCACCGAAGAAGTTCACGAAGGCGCCGAAATCGACGCACTTCACGACCGTGCCTTCGTAGATCATGCCGATTTCCGGCTCAGCGGCGATGGAGTTGATCCAGTTGATCGCAGCCTTGATCGCCTTGCCGTCGGAGGAAGCCACCTTGACGGTGCCATCGTCCTCGATGTTGATCTTGGCGCCGGTCTTTTCCACGATCTCGCGGATGACCTTGCCGCCCGAACCGATGACTTCACGGATCTTGTCGACTGGGATCTTCAGCACTTCGATGCGCGGCGCATGTTCGCCGAGTTCCGAACGGGCTTCGGTGATCGCGTTGGACATTTCGCCGAGGATGTGGATGCGGCCATCGCGGGCCTGATCCAGAGCGACCTTCATGATCTCTTCGGTGATGCCGTCGATCTTGATGTCCATCTGCAGCGAGGTGACGCCGTTGGAGGTGCCGGCCACCTTGAAGTCCATGTCGCCGAGGTGGTCTTCATCGCCGAGAATGTCGGACAGAACGGCGAACTTGTCGCCTTCCTTGATGAGACCCATGGCGATACCGGCCACCGGAGCCTTCAGCGGAACGCCTGCATCCATCAGCGCCAGCGAGGTGCCGCAGACGGTTGCCATCGAGGACGAGCCGTTGGACTCGGTGATCTCGGAGACGACGCGCAGGGTGTAGGGGAACTCGTGGTGGTTCGGCAGCATCGGGTGGATGGCGCGCCATGCCAGCTTGCCATGGCCGATTTCACGGCGGCCCGGCGAGCCCATGCGGCCCGTCTCGCCCACGGAATAGGGCGGGAAGTTGTAGTGCAGCATGAAGTGCTGCTTGTAGGTGCCTTCCAGCGCGTCAACGAACTGCTCGTCTTCGCCGGTGCCGAGGGTGGCAACGACCATGGCCTGGGTTTCACCACGGGTGAACAGGGCCGAGCCGTGTGCACGCGACAGAATGCCGACTTCCGAGACGATCGGACGGACGGTCTTCAGGTCGCGGCCGTCGATGCGGTGGCCGGTCTCGATGATGGCGCCGCGAACGATCTCGGCTTCCAGCTTCTTGAACAGCTCGCCGACAACGGTGCCAGCCGGAGCTGCGTCGCCGCCGTTGGTGATGACGGCTTCCACGACCTTGGCCTTGGCCGCGTCAACGGCATTCTTGCGCTCGGTCTTGGAGGTGATCTTGTAGGCAGCGGTCAGATCGGCGGCAGCGATGCCCTTGATCTTGCCATAGAGCTCGGAGTGATCCGGCAGGTTGAGAGCGCGCGGCTCCTTGGCTGCGGTCTCGGCCAGCTTGATGATGGCGTCGATCACGGTCTGGAAACCGCGGTGACCGAACATCACAGCGCCGAGCATGATGTCTTCGTTCAGTTCCTTGGCTTCGGATTCCACCATCAGAACGGCGTCATTGGTGCCGGCGACGACGAGGTCGAGCAGCGAATCGGCCATGGTGTCAACGGCCGGGTTCAGCACGTATTCGCCATTGATGTAGCCGACGCGGGCGCCGCCGATCGGGCCCATGAACGGAACGCCCGACAGGGTCAGGGCAGCGGAGGCTGCGACCATGGCGAGGATGTCCGGGGCGTTTTCCATGTCATGCGACAGGACGGTCACGATCACCTGGGTGTCGTTCTTGTAGCCGTCGGCGAAGAGCGGACGGATCGGGCGGTCGATCAGGCGCGAGGTCAGGGTCTCGTGCTCGGACGGACGGCCTTCACGCTTGAAGTAGCCACCCGGGATCTTGCCGGCCGCGAAGGCCTTTTCCTGGTAGTTGACGGTGAGCGGGAAGAAGTCCTGACCGGGCTTCGGCTCCTTGGCGGACACGACAGTGGCCAGCACCTTGGTCTCGCCATAGGTGGCCATCACGGCGCCGTCAGCCTGACGGGCAACCTTGCCGGTCTCGAGCACGAGCGGGCGGCCTGCCCAGTCGACTTCAACACGATGAATATTGAACATGCAATGTCCTTACATATGCGTCCGCAGCCCCTTGGCATGCGGGCGGTTTCCGGCTGGCCCCGGATGGGCCGGTTACCGGGGACAGATCATGGGCAAGACGGCAAGACGCTTCCCGTGCCCCTTGGCACTTCCGGGAGAGCATCCGGCGATCCTGCCCCATGACTGTCATGAGACTTCCTATAAGCAAACGCGGCGGGCAAATCCACCCACCGCGTTTCCTTGTTATCCTTAGCGACGGATCCCGAGGCGGCCGATCAGCGTCTTGTAACGCCCTTCGTCCTTGCGGTTCAGGTAGTCGAGCAGGGAACGGCGCAGGGCCACCATCTTCAGCAGGCCACGGCGGGAATGGTTGTCCTTGCCGTGCCCCTTGAAGTGTTCGGTCAGGTTGTTGATCCGTTCGGTCAGAACGGCGACCTGCACTTCCGGAGAACCGGTGTCACCTTCCTTGATGCCATATTCCTTGATGAGCTGCGCCTTGCGCTCTGCAGTGATCGACATCGGTATGTCCTTTCATGGGATGAAGCTGGCCGGGCCAGCTATATATTGGCGGCGCGTGGCCGCCGTGTGCCGCTCCTGCCGTTCAGCCAGGGCCGGGATGTCGTCCAGCAAAGGTCGGGCAGAAGGGATCGGGGCCATCATTGGCCCGATTGCGCGGGAATATGACGGAGACGGCCTGCAAATTCCAGAAGAATCTTGAAAGGCCGCGCCCCGCCGTTCCTAAAGGTGAAGAATGCGCGAAGGCTGGAACCGGCCCTTGTCGATGAAGCCGAGCGCCACCGGCGTGCCGCCATGGCTGGCGAAGGCCAGATCGCAGGACAGCGGCGCATTGCGCCCGCGCAGCAGCACTGCCATGCCCTGGCGGATGCGGGCGGCATCGTCGCTGCTGACCGGCACTTCCGGCAGGTCCTCCAGCGCCTCTCGCACCGGCAGCAGGAAGTCCATCAGGGCCTCCACATTGCCTTCCGCCTCTTCGGCAGCTTCGCTCAGCTCCTCCAGCGTCACCATGTCCGCCTCGCCAAAAGGCCCGACGAGCAGGCGGCGCAGCTCGGTGACATGGCCGCAGGTGCCAAGGCGGCGGCCAAGGTCGCGCGCCAGAGCCCGGACATAGGTGCCCTTGCCGCATTCTGCCTCGAAGACGGCGCGGTCCGCGTCCGGCATGTCCACCAGCGTCAGGCGGTGCACGTCGATGGGCCGGGCTTCCAGCTCCACGTCCTCGCCGTCGCGGGCAAGATCATAGGCGCGCTCGCCGTCCACCTTGATGGCCGAGAATTTCGGCGGCACCTGCAGGATGGTGCCGGTGAATTCCGGCAGCACGGCGCCGATCGCGGCAGCATCCGGGCGCAGATCCGAGGTGGCGATGACCTCGCCTTCGGTGTCATCCGTATTGGTTTCCGCGCCCCAGGTGACTTCAAAGCGGTAGATCTTGCGCCCGTTCATCACCATGGGCACGGTCTTGGTCGCTTCGCCAAAGGCAATCGGCAGGCAACCGGAGGCACGCGGGTCCAGCGTGCCGGCATGGCCCACCTTTTCCGGATGCAGGATGCGCTTCAGGCGCGACAGGGCGTCATTGGAGGTCAGGCCATAGGGCTTGTCGAGCACCAGCCAGCCGTCAATGGCGTTGCGCGGGCGGCGCTGCTTCTGCGGACGGGACATGTTTGTTTCCTGAAATTCCGGATGGACCCAAGGGCGCGGTTCAATCCACGCGCTCATCACCGTCTTCGTCATCGCCGTCTGCAATGTCGCGCTTCACATCGGGTGTGTGCAGCAGCGCGCCAATGCGGTCGTCATCGTCAAAGCGGGTGTCGAGGATAAAGCGCAGGTCCGGCATGAATTTCATGGTCATGCGGCGGGACACCTGGCCGCGGAAGTACTTGGCGCTGCGGTTCAGCGCCTTCACCACCTTGTCGCCGTTCTGGCCGCCCAGCGGCATGATCAGGCAGGTGGCCAAACGCAGATCCGGCGTCATCCGCACTTCCGGGATGGTGATGATCACCCCGTCCAGGTCCGGGTCGGACAGCTGGCCGCGGGTAAGGATTTCCGACAGTTCCTTGCGCACGATTTCGCCGACGCGAAGCTGGCGCTGCGAGGGCATGCCGGCGCCCTCTCCTGATGTTCTGGCCATTGGGTCATCCACTCAAACAGGCCCACCGGGGACGGCCGGTGCCCTGCGAAAACAAACCGCCGGCGCAAAGGAAGCTCCTCGCGCCGGCGTGCAATCCTGCCAGCATTTCATCTGGCTCGATGCCCGGCGGATGCCGCCGGGCCTGGCGCTTGCCTTACAGCGTGCGGGCGATCTGCTCGACGCGGAAGCACTCGATGACATCGCCGACGCGCATGTCCTGGAAGTTGACGAAGTTCATGCCGCATTCCTGACCGGATTCGACAGACTTGACGTCATCCTTGAAGCGCTTGAGCGTGCCCAGCTTACCTTCGTGCACCACGACGTTGTCGCGGATGAGACGGACTTCGGCGCCGCGCTCGACGATACCTTCCGTGACAAGGCAGCCTGCCACCTTGCCCACCTTGGTGATGTCGAAGATCTCGCGGATCTCGGCATAACCGATGAAGGTTTCGCGCCGCTCGGGTGCCAGCATGCCGGACATCGCCGCCTTCACGTCATCCACGAGGTCGTAGATGATGTTGTAGTAGCGGATCTCGATGCCTTCACGCTCGGCCGCTTCACGGGCCTGCTTGTTGGCGCGCACGTTGAACGCGATGATCGAGGCATTCGAGGCGGTCGCCAGCGTGACGTCGCTCTCGGTGATGCCGCCAACGCCGGACAGGAGGATGCGGGCGCCGACTTCGTCGTTGCCGAGCTTCTCCAGCGCATGGGCGATGGCTTCCGCCGAACCCTGCACGTCCGCCTTGACCACCAGCGGGAAGTCCTTGCGGCCGCCGCTCTGCAGACGGCTCATCATCTGCTCCAGCGAGCCGCGCGAACCGGCCTTCAGCACGGACAGCTTCTCGCGCTTCTGACGCTGACGGTAGTCCACGATCTCGCGGGCACGGGCCTCGTTCTCGACCACGGCGACCTGGTCACCGGCGTCCGGCGTGCCCTGGAAGCCGAGGATTTCGACCGGCTTGGAGGGACCTGCCTCCTTCACCTGGTTGCCGTCCTCGTCCAGCATGGCGCGGACCTTGCCCCACTCGCCGCCGGCGACAAGAATGTCACCAACGCGCAGGGTGCCCTTCTGCACCAGAACGGTCGCCACCGGACCACGGCCCTTGTCGAGCTGGGCTTCGATGACGAGACCTTCGGCGGTGCGCTCCGGGTTGGCGCGCAGTTCCAGAACTTCCGACTGCAGCAGGATCATTTCCAGCAGGCGGTCGAGGTTCAGGCCGGTCTTGGCCGAAACTTCCACGTCGATGGTGTCACCGCCCATGGATTCCACGACGATCTCGTCATGGAGCAGTTCGGTGCGCACGCGGTTCGGGTCAGCGGCCGGCTTGTCGATCTTGTTGATGGCAACGATGATCGGCACACCGGCAGCCTTGGCATGCGAAATCGCTTCCTTGGTCTGCGGCATGACGCCGTCATCGGCAGCCACCACCAGCACGACGATATCGGTCGCCTTGGCGCCACGGGCACGCATCTGCGTGAAGGCGGCGTGGCCCGGCGTATCGATGAAGGTGATCTTCTGACCATTCTTCTCGACCTGATAGGCGCCGATGTGCTGGGTGATGCCACCGGCTTCGCCCGTCACCACCTTGGAATTGCGGATCGCATCCAGCAGCGAGGTCTTGCCGTGGTCAACGTGACCCATGATCGTGACGACCGGCGGACGCGAGATCAGCGTGCCTTCCTCGTCGGCTGCGGAGAACAGGCCGTCCTCCACGTCCGCTTCGGAGACGCGCTTGACCGTGTGGCCCAGTTCGGAAGCGATCAGTTCGGCCGTGTCTGCGTCGATCACGTCGTTGATCTTCAGCATCTGGCCCTGCTTCATCAGCAGCTTGATCACGTCCACGGAACGCTCGGCCATACGGTTGGCGAGTTCCTGGATGGTGATGACTTCCGGCAGGATGACTTCACGCGAGATCTTCTCGCGCACAGCCTGCATGCCGCCACGCTTTTCCTTTTCACGGCGGCGGCGCAGGGAGGCAAGCGAGCGCGAACGCTGCTCGTCCGACCCGCCGGTCGCGGCAGAAATGGTCAGCTTGGAACGGCGGCGGTCATCGCCGGTGCTGCGCTTGGCAACCGGAGCTGCCGGAGCCTTCGGGCGCTTGACGGTTCTGAGGCCGTTCTTGCGCTCTTCCTCGGCTTCTTCCTCGGCAGTGCGGCCGGCGGCCGGGCGCGGACGCTCGGGGGCAGCCGTTGCTTCGGGCTTGCGCGCGGCAGGGGCTTCAGCACGGGCAGCGGGAGCGGGCGCTGCAGCCGCCGGCTTCACCGGCTCAGGCTGAACTTCCGGCTCGGCTGCGCGGCGCTCGGCCTCTTCGGCCTCGCGGCGTGCGCGCTCTTCTTCCTCGACCTTGCGGCGGGCTTCTTCCTCAACGCGGCGGACCGCCTCTTCCTCGGCCCGGCGGATGGCTTCCTCTTCGGCGCGCTTGCGCTCCTCGATCTCGCGCTGCTGCGCAAGCTTGAGGGCGGCGGCACGGGCGGCTGCCTCTTCCTGGGTCAGGGAGCGGAGCACGGCACCGCCACCGGGGCGCTGCTGCTGGCCGCGGTTCTGCTGCTGCGGCCCACGGCGCTGCTGCTGATTGCGGTCGCCGCCCTGGTTCTGATTCTGGGGCTGCTGCTGGCGCTGGGGCGCCGGGGACTGGGCCTGTGCGGGGGCAGGAGCTGCCTCACGCGGACGCTCGGCCGGCGCAGATGCTGCTGCCGGGGCCTCGCCCTCGGGGCGCCCTTCCTGGCCGGGAACCACCACCCGGCGTTTCTTCTTTTCCACGACGACAGCCTTCGACCGGCCATGGGAGAAGCTCTGGCGAACAGTTCCCTGTTCGACGCCGCCCCGCTTGAGGCCGAGGGTCTTCCGCTCGACGTTGATCGTCTTGTCGCCTGGATTCTTCGTATCGTTCATATTTGCCTTCAGTCCTGCGCTACCGCACTGTCCGCGCCACAGCGTTCATACGTGACGGAACCTGCCCGGAAAGCCTCCAGTTGACGCACACGTTCAAGGAAGCCTTCGCTCGCCCGGCCAGCGAGCAGTGCAGCATGTATCACATTAGTGCGACCCAATGCCAAATCCAATTGAGTCGAATCGAACAAACGGACGACCGGACGGCCGCTTGCCAGCTCTGTCTGGCTCGCAGCGGCTGCCGCGAGCTTTCGAATCCCGTCCCCGGATGCATCCGAGGCATGAATGAGGGCGATCACCGGATCGCGCCGCAACGCGGCCTCGACCTTGGAAAACCCGGTCACCAGTTCCCCGGCCTTGCGGCACAGGGACAGTGCGGACAGCGCGCCCTTGACGAGCAGCGTATCGATAAGATCCGCCAGTCCGGGCTCCGCCTTCACCTCTGCCTTGAAGGCCTTGGCAAAGACACGCTTTTTCACGGCCGTCTCGACGGCCTCACGCTTTGCCGTGATCCAGACCCCGCGGCCTGGCAACTGGCGCTTGAGGTCCGGCACGACCTGCCCTTCCGGGTCCAGAACGAAGCGCATCAGCTCCGAAACCGGCAAGACCGCCCGCGAGAGCGCACATTGCCGTTCCAGCGGCTCGTTCTTCCTCGGCACCCGGTGGGCCTCCATTCCTTCCGCCCGCCTGCGCCTCACACAAGGCCGCAGGCAGGTTCTGGTTCCCGTTCATCCCGCAAGGCGGGCGCCGGCGCTGTGCCCCTGCCCGTCCTGCGGATGCGCTTCCCGGCGAAACCGCCCCGGAAGCCTTTTGCGTCAGGCGGTCTCGCCGGCGTCTTCTTCTTCGCCGTCTTCCGCCTCTTCCTCGAAGGTGCCCATGTGGGCCGCAAGCTCTTCCTCGGTGATCCAGCCTGCCGCAAGGCGTGCAGCCATGACCATGCCCTCGGCATCGGTGCGCGACACCGCGAAGGACGACAGGGCGCCGTCGAAACGCTTGGTCTCGCCGTCCTTGCGCTCGGTCCAGCCTACCAGATCATCGGCGGCGCAACCCGCCAGATCCTCGATCGTCTTGATGCCTTCCTTGCCCAGGGCAACCAGCATCGCGGTGGTCAGGCCATCGATCTGGCGCAGCTCGTCGGCAACACCCAGAGCGCGGCGCTCCTCGTCCTGCTTGGCTTCCAGCTCGGCGAGGTAATCACGGGCACGGGCCTGGATTTCCTCGGCGGTGTCATCATCGAAGCCTTCGATCATCGAGATTTCCTCGAGATCGACATAGGCCACTTCCTCAACCGACGTGAAGCCTTCGGTCGCCAGCAGCTGGCCAACCATCTCGTCCACGTTGAGGCATTCCATGAACAGGGTGGAGCGCTCCTGGAATTCCTTCTGGCGCCGCTCGCTTTCTTCCTGCTCGGTCATGATGTCGATGGCCCAGCCGGTCAGCTGCGAAGCCAGGCGCACGTTCTGGCCGCGGCGGCCAATGGCCAGCGACAGCTGCTCGTCCGGCACCACGACCTCGATGCGCTCGGCATCCTCGTCCACCACGACCTTGGCGACTTCCGCCGGCTGCAGGGCGTTGACGATGAAGGTCGCCTCATCCGGGTTCCACGGAATGATGTCGATCTTCTCGCCCTGAAGCTCGCCCACAACGGCCTGAACACGCGAACCGCGCATGCCGACGCAGGCGCCGACCGGGTCGATGGAGCTGTCCTTGGAAATGACGGCGATCTTGGCACGCGAACCCGGGTCACGGGCCACGGCCTTGATCTCGATGACGCCATCATAGATCTCCGGGACCTCCTGCGCAAAGAGTTTCGCCATGAATTGCGGATGGGTGCGCGACAGGAAGATCTGCGGGCCGCGCTGTTCGCGGCGCACGTCGTAGATATAGGCACGGATGCGGTCACCGGTGCGGAACAGTTCGCGCGGGATCAGCTCGTCACGGCGGACGATGCCTTCACCGCGGCCAAGGTCGACGATGACGTTGCCATATTCGGCGCGCTTGACCGTGCCGTTGACCACTTCGCCGATACGGTCCTTGAACTCGTCGAACTGACGGTCACGCTCGGCCTCGCGCACTTTCTGCACGATCACCTGCTTGGCGGACTGGGCGGCAATGCGGCCGAAGTCGAGCGGCGGCAGCGGCTCGGCGATATAGTCGCCGATCGTGGCTTCCGGGTTGCGCTGCTTGGCATCCTCGAGCGCGATCTCGGTGGAGAAATTCTCCACCGTCTCGACCACCTGGAGCAGGCGCTGCAGACGGATCTCACCGGTCTTCGGATTGATCTCTGCGCGCACTTCCGTCTCGGTGCCGTAACGGGAACGGGCCGCCTTCTGGATGGCGTCCTCCATGGCAGCGATCACGATGCCCCGGTCAATCGTCTTTTCCCGGGCAACCGCATCGGCGATCTGGAGCAGTTCCAGCCGGTTCGCGCTGATAGCCATTCTCGTTCACTCCTCTTGCGCGCCTGTTCTCCGCGCGCTTGTCTCAAAGCGTTGAAAAGGGGCAGGCCTCAGTTGGCCCGGTCTCCGGAGGAGCCGGAGCCGTCCCCGTCATCATCTTCGTCGTCGTCGTTATCGTGCTCGTATTCGAATTCCGTGTCCTCGTCGTCAAGGTCATCGGCATCGATGCCGCGGGCGGCAAGGGCAGCCTTTTCGGCCTTGAGCGCGGCGCGGATCAGATCGTCGGTCAGCACCAGCCGGGCTTCGCCGATCTCGCCAAGCGGCAGCAGAACCGGGTTCGGCGTGCCTTCCGGCGCGTCGGAAAGACGCAGCACGGCAGCCCCGCCTTCAACGCCGGTGATGACGCCGCGGAAACGCTTGCGGCCATCCTGCGGCACCGACATTTCGACCTTCGCCTCGTGGCCGGACCAGCGGACGAAATCGCTCTCGCGCACCAGCGGGCGGTCGATGCCTGGCGAGGAGACTTCCAGATGATAGGCGCGGTTGATCGGATCGTCCACGTCGAGGGCGGGCGAAACGGCGCGGCTGATTTCTTCGCAGTCATCCACGGTCATCGTGCCGTCGGGCCGCTCGGCCATGATCTGCAGGGTGCAGCCGTTTGCGGCGCTGATCTTCACGCGCACCAGCCGGTAGCCAAGGTCGGCGATCACCGGTTCCACGATGGCGGCAACGCGGGCATCAAGGCCGTCTTCGATGACGATACGGGGCTCTTGCAAACTCAATGCGTGTCTCCTGTCCGGGGGCGGTCCGGCGCCGGGATCTCCCGGCTGTCCATTCCGCCAGCATCACGACCGGCCTAAACAAAAAAGAGCGGGTCCTTCGCGGGGCCCACTCTCATACTGCTCCGATCGAGCCGCTAGAGAAGATGAATGGTGCCTTTATACGCAAGTCTGCCGGAAAAGCAAGGGCAAAGCCCGGATGCCGCCCTCCGGCAGATGCTCCTTCTGCGGGCTCAGCGCCGCAGGAAGGTCAGATAGCGCGGCACGCGGCCTTCCCTGAGCGCCTTGGCCTCATAGCGCGTGCCCGGCCAGCCGGCCCAGGGCTGGCGCCAGTCATCAGCCGTTTCGGCCGTCCATTCAAAGGCTTCGTGGTCACGGGTGTGGCGCAGGGTCCAGTCCACATAGGTGTCGATGTCGCTGGCAAAGCGGAATTGCGATCCCGGACGCAGGGCGCGGGCGTAGCGGTCGAGGTTCTTCGGGCTGATGAACCGGCGCTTCCAGTGGCGCTTCTTGTGCCAGGGGTCCGGATAGAGCTGATAGGCAAGGGACAGGCTTGCCTCCGGCAGCCAGTCAAGGATCTGCACCGCATCGTCGTCATAAAGGCGGACATTCTTCAGCCCGCCATCCACCACCTCGACCAGCGCCTTGCCCATGGAAGTGCTGAAAGGTTCGATACCGATGATGCCGACATCCGGATTCTCGCGGGCCCGGTGCAGCAGATGCTCGCCGCCGCCGAAGCCCACTTCCAGCCAGACTTCGCGCACGGGCGCTTCAAACAGGCTGGCAAGATCCGCAGGCGCGGGAACGGACGGATCCAGCCGCAGGCGCGGCATGTCCGTTTCCATCAGCGTGCTCTGGCGCGGCGTCAGCGGCTTGCCCTTGCGCCGTCCATAGAAGGAACCGTCGTAGAAATCAGTCATGGGTCCATGCGGTCAAACGAATGGCTGGGCGCTTCAGGAAACGCGCCCCCGGATAGGAAACGCCGGCCGCCATCGGGCAGCCGGCGCTCCGGTTCATGAAGACGGGCTGCCTCAGCCGGCAAAGCCCTTGAGCGCGCCCACCAGATCGGTGGCTTCCCAGGAGAAGCCGCCATCGGCTTCCGGCGCACGGCCGAAGTGGCCGTAAGCGGCGGTGCGCTCATAGATCGGGGCATTGAGCTTCAGGTGCTGGCGGATGCCGCGCGGGGTGAGGCTCATGATGTCGCGCAGGCCCTTTTCGAGTCTGGCTTCATCGCAGCGGCCGGTGCCATGCAGGTCGACATAGACCGACAGCGGCTCGGACACGCCGATGGCGTAGGACAGCTGGATGGTGCAGCGGTCGGCAAGGTCGGCGGCCACGACGTTCTTGGCGAGGTAGCGCGCGGCATAGGCGGCCGAACGGTCCACCTTGGTCGGGTCCTTGCCGGAGAAGGCGCCGCCGCCATGGGGCGCTGCACCGCCGTAGGTGTCCACGATGATCTTGCGGCCGGTCAGGCCGCAGTCGCCGTCCGGACCGCCGATGACGAAGGCGCCGGTCGGGTTCACGTGCCATGCGGTCTGCTCGTCGATCCAGCCATCCGGCAGGGCGCTGCGGATGTAGGGCTCGACGATGGTGCGCACATCGCGCGAGGTGAGCGTGGCATCGAGATGCTGGGTCGACAGCACGATGGAGCTGACGCCAACCGGAACGCCGCCCTTGTAGCGGACGGTCACCTGGCTCTTGGCATCAGGCCCCAGCACTGGCTCGCGGCCCGACTTGCGGGCTTCGGCGAGCAGGCGGAGAATCTTGTGGGAGTAGTAGATCGGCGCGGGCATCAGCTCCGGCGTCTCGCGGCAGGCATAGCCGAACATGATGCCCTGGTCGCCTGCGCCTTCGTCCTTGTTGTCGCCGGCGTCAACGCCCTGAGCGATATGGGCGGACTGGGCGTGCAGGTACACGGAGATGTCGCAGTTTTCCCAGTGGAAGCCTTCCTGGGCGTAGCCGATATCCTTGACGGCCAGACGCGCCAGATGGGCCACGTAATCCTTGGTGATGGTCGCAGGGCCACGGGTTTCACCGGCAATCACGATGCGGTTCGTGGTTGCAAGGGTCTCGCAGGCAACGCGTGCCTCGGGCATTTCACGCAGGTAAGCGTCAACGACGGCATCGGAAATGCGGTCGCACACCTTGTCGGGATGACCTTCCGAGACGGACTCGGAGGTGAAGAGATAGTCCTGACGGGCCATAGCCGAACGTCCTTCTGGGAAAATATGAACATGGCGGCGGAATTTCTCCGCCGCCAAGTCAAGTGATGAAGCAGATTGGCCAGCGAGCGTCAAGTTCCCTCGCCGTTGAAGATCATCTGACGCTGCATCCCGGTGAGCCTATATCACCGGAGCGTAATCAAACCCTTATGCTGTCTCAGCATTTTCGAGGTAAGATGTAGCAGCATCTTCAAAGCTTTGTGTCAGGCCTCGTCGCCGGCAAGCGCGCGGACCAGATCGACGATCTTGCGGCGCACCTTGGGGTCCTCGATCCGCACAAAGGCCTTGTTCAGGGACAGGCCTTCGGAGGAGGAGAGGAAGTCGACCACATAGGAGGTCGGCTGCGACTCGCCAAAGCCTTCGAAGTCGTCCGGCGAACCGGGGGCGTCCTCGAAGAAGAAGGCAACCGGCACCTTGAGCACGGTCGAGATGTGCTGCAGGCGCGAGGCACCGATGCGGTTGGTGCCTTTTTCGTATTTCTGGATCTGCTGGAACGTGATGCCGAGGCTCTCACCGAGCTTCTCCTGGCTCATGCCAAGCATCATGCGGCGCAGACGGACGCGGCTGCCGACATGCACGTCGATCGGGTTAGGTGCTTTCTTGCTGGGCATTGCCCTCATCTTTCGGTTCAGCGTGTCCTCCGGCCAGAAGGTGCACGCGGGTTTTCAAGAACACGAAACACACGTTGAGCTGCCATCCTGGCGCTTCGGGTGCGGACCGGACCACCCACTGCCGGTCCTCTGTTTCGCGGTTTCCACTGCTCCTCCGGAAGCTGCGGTTGTACTACACTATGCTGACGGACTCTCTCATTCAATATCAATTATGACGCGAAGGCAGGTTGAGGCTCGCTAAAGTAAAAAATGTAGTAAAAATGATCAGGAGTCCGGCCAGTCCCGCATCGCCATACCGGGCATAAAGCGTTGCCGGCAACGGTGCGGTGAGGTGTGCGTCAATCACGCCGGACCGGTTGAGGGCAAGGGACCCTGTTACCCGGCCATATGGATCGACAAAAGCTGATATACCTGTATTGGCAGATCTGACAAGGGGTAATCCCTGCTCAATGGCCCGGAACCGGGCTTGCGCCAGATGCTGATAGGGTCCTGCCGTATCGCCGAACCAGGCATCATTGGTGACATTGAGCAGCCACTCCGGCCGGTTTCCGGCCTCTGACGCCATTTGCGGAAAGATCGCCTCGTAGCAGATCAGGGGCAGAAAGGGGGGCAGTCCGCCCGTCGCCATGACGCGGGGTGCGTAGCCGGCGGTGAAGGCGCCAGGGGCATTGACCAGCTTGCGGATACCCAGCCGTTCGAGCAGCTCCGACAGGGGGAGATACTCTCCGAAGGGCACGAGCCGCACCTTGTCATAGGCATCCAGAATCTCGCTGCCATCGCCAATGACGTAGATGCTGTTGTAATATTTTGTTTCGTCAGGTCCTCTTTCGGCGCGGATTGCGCCTGTAACAAGTGTCTGATGCGGCTCCAGAAGAGAATCTATCTCGGATAAAGCTTCAGGAGAACTTGTCAGAAGAAAAGGAAATGCAGATTCGGGCCAGACAAAGACCGTGCGCGTGGCGTCGGCCATTTCATCATTTCTGGCAGATCGGCTCAACCCAAGATAGCTTCTGAAAATCGAAACTTTATTCTCGGGAAGCCATTTCTCTTTTTGCGCGATATTGGGTTGTATTATGCGGATGACGGCCGGAGGCTGCGCCAGCACGGCTGGTTCTGCAAGCCTTGCCGTGCCCCAGCCCCACAGCCCGGCGAGCAGTGCCAGGCTCAGGCCCAGCGGCAGCCAGTTGCGGCGCCCGGTATCGGCAAGGGCCGCCGGTGCGGTTGCACAGGCGATGACAAGGGCGCTCAGCCCGTAGATGCCGATGAGACTGGCGCTCTGGGACAGGGCGAGGCTGCCGGACACACTGTAGCCAAAGCTGTTCCAGGGAAATCCGGTCAGGATATGGCCGCGGAGCCAGTCCGAAATGGCCAGAAGCCCCGCAAGCAGCAGCATGCGGCCCGCATGTTCGGGCCAGAAGCGGGTGGCCAGTGCAATGGCCGCTGCTTGAAACAGCGCCAGCCCGGCCGGAAGACCCGCAATGGCAAAGGGCAGCATCCAGGCATATTGCTCGGCTTCCACCAGAAAGGCGCTGCCGATCCACCACAGGCCGGCAAGGAAATAGCCAAAGCCGAAGCACCAGCCAATGGCAAAGCCGGCCCGCATCCGCCGTCCGGGGGGAACGCTGTCCTTTGCGCCCGCCGCACCGTCGATCAGCCACACGAGAGCCGGCAGGGTGACAAAGAGCACGGGGAGAATGTTGAACGGCGGCAGGGCCAGAACCGACGCTGCGCCTGCGGCAAAGGCCAGAAGCCACCGTCTCTTGCCGTGCGCCAGAAGGAAGGGGCTGGCGGCGCGCCGTATCAGGTCTGGCAGGAAGGGCATTGTCATATTTCTCCGCCGCTTACGGCCTGCAGCATGTGGGAGGCGTCAGAGCGCAGGTCAAGCCTCCGGGAGCAGCCTTTGAGCTGGCAAGCCCGCGCGGCGCCCGGGCAACCTGAAGGCATCATGAGCCGGCGTTTCAAAGCCTTGGCATTTACGTGGCCGGAGGCTCCGTGCCTGCTGTCTTATCGTCGCGCTTGGGCCGCCGCCGCTGGTCGCCCGTGCGAACTTCCACCCGGCGCTTGCGCACTCTGAGGCGCTTGATCCGGCGCGGGTCCGCATCCAGCACCTCGAATTCGTAGCCGGTGACCTCCTTGGGGGCGATCAGCTCGCCGCGCACCGGCACCCGGCCGAGCAGGGTGAACAGCAGGCCGCCCAGCGTGTCCACTTCCTCGGCCATTTCCCCAGCGTTGAAGTCGGTGCCCAGCTGTTCGGACAGTTCTTCCAGCGGAATGCGGGGATCGGCAATCCAGACGCCGTCCCCGGCCGGCTGAAGCATTGCCTCTTCGTCCTCGTCGTGCTCGTCCTCGATATCGCCGACGACTGTCTCGACGATATCCTCCAGCGAGACGAGGCCATCCGTGCCACCGTATTCATCGATGACCAGCGCCATCTGCACGCGGCTCGCCTGCATCTTGGCCATCAGGTCGGTTGCCGGCATGGAGGGAGGCACAAACAGAAGCGGCCGCAGCAGCCCGGTTTCGGCGAGCGTCAGCGTCAGATCGACCGAGGTCAGATCGAGGGCGGAATTCTTCGCTGGCAAATCGGTGTCTTTTGCGGCCCCGGCCTCGGACGACGGCGTGGCAAGACGGGCGATGAAGGCCATGAGGTCCTTGATGTGAACCATGCCGCGCGGGTCATCAAGGCTCTCATGATAGATTGGCATGCGGGAGTGGCCATTCTCGCGGAACACCTCCATGAGGCGGCCCAGCGTCACGCTGTCATCCACCGCCTCGATATCCGCGCGGGGGACCATCACGTCATCGACGCGCAGCTCGCGTAGGCGAAGGATGTTGCCGAGCAGCAGCCGCTCTTCCGGCGAAAACGCCGTATCCCCGCCTTCAACCAGTTCGCGGGCCAGTTCATCCTGGAGATTTTCCCGCAGGCTCGACGCGCTGCTGCGCCGCAGCCGTGCCAGGCGCCCGGCAATCCGGGCCAGAGGCCCCGGTTTTCGGGGCCCGGATAGTCGTGGGTCGGCGCCGTCTTCCTGAACCGGCACGGAAGCCGGACTGGCCGCAGGCGTTGCGATACTGCCACTGTCAGAAACTGTCATCTGTCCATTCGTTCGTTGTCCCTGCTGTCACCCTTGCGGGGTCAGGGCTCCTGCGGGTCGTCCGCCACAAGCGGCGCATCCGCATAAGGGTCGGCAATGCCCATGCTGGCAAGGATCCGCCGCTCCAGATCTTCCATCTCTTCGGCTTCGGCCTCCATCTGGTGATCATACCCGAAAAGGTGAAGGAGTCCGTGCACTACAAGATGCAAAAAATGATCCTGAAACGAAATAGCCTGCTCTTCAGCCTCCTTCGAGACTGTTTCCAGCGCGAATACGATATCACCAAGCAGAGGGCCGTAAAGCCCGTTCATCTCTTCCCCGCCCGGGAAGGAGAGAACATTCGTGGCCTTGTCCTTGTTCCGCCACTCGGCGTTGAGCTCGCGGATGCGCGCATCATCGACGAAAAGGAGCGACAGTTCGGAGCCGGGCATGGCCTTGAGCCCGCCAATACGGAAGGCGGCTTCCGCAGCGCGCAGGCTCAGGGCCTCCAGTTCGTCTTCTTCCGGCCAGCCATCACATTCGATGCTGAGGTCCAGCAGGAAATCTTCCGGCAGGCCGCTGGCGGCCGCAGAGGCAGGGGCCACAGGGCTTACTCCTGCTGCTGCGCGGCGGCAGCGCGCAGGGCATGCCGGCGCTCCCGCTCCTGCAGCTCTTCGCGGCTGGCGTCGTCATAGGCACGCACGATGCGGGCCACCAGCTCGTGGCGCACCACGTCCACATCGGTGAACTGCACGTGGGCAACACCCTCGATGTCCGGCAGCAGTTCCAGCGCCTCGCGCAGGCCCGACTTCTGGCCCATGGGCAAGTCGATCTGGCTGGGGTCGCCGGTGACGATCATCTTGGAGTTCTCGCCCAGACGGGTGAGGAACATCTTCATCTGCATCGTCGTGGTGTTCTGCGCCTCATCCAGCAGCACGACGGCATTGGAGAGCGTGCGCCCGCGCATGAAGGCGAGCGGCGCCACTTCGATCATGCCGGACTGCAGGCCGCGATCGACCTTTTCCGGCGGCATCATCTCGTAGAGCGCGTCATAGAGCGGGCGCAGATAGGGATCGACCTTCTCCTTCATGTCACCCGGCAGGAAGCCGAGGCGCTCGCCCGCTTCCACGGCCGGGCGGGAGAGGATCAGCCGCGAGGCATCACCGCGCTCGATCAGGGCAGCGGCATAGGCCACCGCAAGGAAGGTCTTGCCCGTACCGGCAGGGCCGGTGCCGAAAATCAGATCGGCGCGGTCCATGGAGCGGATATAGGCGTCCTGTGCTGCCGTGCGGGCGACAACGGTCTTCTTGCGGGTCGAGATCTGCGCGAAGGAAAGGCGCGAGCGCGGCTCCAGCGTCGGCAGCGGCAGCTGGGCATCGGCGGCCACCGCCATGCGCAGCGCGCCTTCCACGTCGGCCGGGTGGATTTCGTGGCCCTGCTGCAGGCGCTGGTAAAGTGATTCGAGGGCGTGGCGTGCCTGCACGCACTGGCGGTGCTTGCCCTTCAGCGTCACCTGATTGCCGCGGGCGATGGCATCGACGCCAAGGCGCTGCTCGATCAGGGCGAGGTTCTGGTCAAACTGGCCGAAAAGGTCACCAATCAGCCTGTTGTCTTCGAACGCAAGGACAATGTGGGTCATGTCAGAGGCGGGGACTGCTCCCCGGTCAGAGGGCTTACGAAGCGTTGTCTGGCTGTCACGCGTCAATGGCCGCCTCCTTGGCAGGGCTCGTGGAACTGAGCTGAGCATCAGTGTGCCCTGCAATCAGCCGCCCGAACAGCGAATTGGAGCCCGTGTCGTAAATTTCCACGGTTTGGATTGTGCCGATCAGATCCTGCGGCCCGTCCACCTGCACCGGCTGCAGCCAGGGGGACTTGCCGGTGATCTGGCCGGGCATGCGCCCAACCTTCTCGAACAGCACGTCCATCCGCATGCCGACGCGGGACCGGTTGAAGGCGCGCTGCTGATCGGCGAGCAGCCCCTGCAGCTCGAGCAGCCGGGCGGTCTTCACGTCCTCCGGCACCTGATCTGCCATGGTTGCCCCCGGCGTGCCGGGGCGCTGGCTGTATTTGAAGGAGAAGCAGGCGGCATATTCCACGCGCCGCACCAGATCCAGCGTGTCCGCAAAGTCCTGATCCGTCTCGCCGGGGAAGCCGACGATGAAATCACCCGAAAGCGCCAGACCCGGCGCCGCTTCGCGGATGCTGTCGATCAGGCGGAAATAATCCTCGCGCGTATGGCGGCGGTTCATCGCCGCCAGAATCCGGTCGGAGCCCGACTGCACCGGCAGATGCAGATAGGGCATCAGTTCCTTGAGGTCCCGGTGCGCGGCGATCAGCTCGTCATCCATGTCACGCGGATGGCTGGTGGTGTAACGCAGCCGGTCGAGCCCCGGAATCTCGGAAAGGCGCCGCAGCAGATAGCCAAGGCCGAGGGGCTTTCCGTCCGGGCCATCGCCATGCCAGGCGTTGACGTTCTGGCCCAGCAGCGTCACCTCGCGCACGCCCTGTGCGGCCATCTGTTCCGCCTCGCGCAGGATCTGGGCCAGCGGGCGCGACACTTCCGAGCCGCGCGTATAGGGCACGACGCAGAAGGTGCAGAACTTGTCGCAGCCTTCCTGCACGGTCAGGAATGCAGAAGGCGCCCGCTTCAGGCCCGGCTTTGCCGCTTCCTTCGACAGGTGCTCGAACTTGTCCTCGATCTCGAATTCGGTTTCGACCACGCTTTCCCCGCGCGAGGCGCGGGCGATCAGATCCGGCAGCCGGTGATAGCTCTGCGGGCCGAAGACCATGTCCACCACCGGCGCGCGGCGGGCGATTTCCTGCCCCTCCGCCTGCGCCACGCAGCCGGCAACGCCGACCATCAGTGGCTTGCCGCCGGGGCCGCGCTCGTCCTTCAGCTTGCGGATGCGGCCAAGCTCGGAATAGACCTTCTCGGCAGCCTTCTCGCGGATGTGGCAGGTGTTGAGGATCACCAGATCCGCGTCATCCATGCTGTCCGTGGTGCGGTAGCCCTGCGGGCCCAGCACGTCGGCCATGCGGTCGCTGTCATAGACATTCATCTGGCAGCCATAGGTGCGCACGAAGACCTTCTTCATGCCGTCCTGATCACTGCCTTCCGCCCGCCGGCTGACCACAGCCTCGTCAGAGCCTTCGCCGCCCGCCGTCTGGCTGCCATTGGTGTGGGAATGGGCCGTGGAAGGGGATTGGGCCGGGCTGGCCGGATGCAGTTCACTGGAACGCTGGGTCATGAGCTCCTCACGGCGCCCGGACGGTCAATGCCATCACGCGGGCTCGCGCAGATCAGATATACAGGGGCCATGTGACGGTTTGCCGTCACAGGAGAGGCCGCCCTCGATTTCCGCCAGCTTTAGCCGCTTTTACCGCCGTTGAGAATAGGCGAGGCGTCATTGTGTTGCTTCGCTGGCCGGAACTTCAGCCTCACCGGCCTCCGGATCCAGCGGCTCGCGGCCCGTCAGCCCGGTAATGGTCATGCGCTCCACATCGGCGTGAAGGCGCGCGGTCAGGGCCTTGCGGTCGGTTCCGGGGCTCACTTCAACCGGCTCGCCCCAGGTCAGCTCCACATCGATGGCGCCATTGCAGAACACGCCCCACAGGTGGCCGCCCAGCTCCATGTCGCCATACCAGGCAATGCGCGCACGGGTGCGCCGGTCCAGCGGAATGCCGTGCTGGCGGGCATAGACGATGGACAGCGGCTGCACCTCAACCGGCGCGCCATTTTCCAGCGCCTTTGTGGCTGCGCCCAGAAGGGCCGAGCGGAAAGGCAGAACCCGGTTGCCGTCGTTGGATGTGCCTTCGGCAAACAGCACCATGGCATCGCCGCTGGCCATGCGTCCGGCAATCTGGCTGGCGACAGCCCCCGTCTCGGTCCGGCGGGTGCGGTTGACGAAAACCGTGCGCTGAAGCTTGGCGAAAAGCCCGAGGATGGGCCAGCCCTCGACCTCCGACTTGGCGATGAAGGACAGCGGCATCACGGCGCCCAGAACGGTGATGTCCACCCAGGACGCATGATTGGCGACGATCAGCAGCGGCCGGTGGGTGGCGGGCTTGCCCTTCTGCGTGATGCGGATGCCGACAAGCCTTGTGGCAATGCGGTGCCACAGATACGGCAGCTGCCGCTGCACCGGATGACCGGCTTTCATCGCCAGCCACTGCAGCGGAATGAGGATCAGGGAGACGATTGTCAGCAGAAAGATGACGCAGACCGCCTTACTCTGCTGCATCGCCGCCCTCCGGGGCCTTGGGCGCCAGCGGCACGCAGTAAAGCTCCAGCCGGTGGTCCACCAGCCGGTAGCCGAGCCGCTTGGCAATCAACTCCTGCAGCGCCTCGATTTCCTCGCTGCGGAACTCGATCACCGTGCCGTTGCGCAGGTCGATCAGATGATCGTGATGCTCGTCCGGCACGGTCTCATAGCGTGAGCGCCCGTCGCGGAAATCGTGCCGTTCGATGATGCCGGCATCCTCGAACAGCTTCACGGTGCGGTAGACGGTGGAGATGGAAATGCGGGCATCGAGCGCGGAAGCACGGCGGTAGAGTTCCTCCACATCCGGATGGTCCGTCGCCTCCTCGATCACGGAAGCGATGATGCGGCGCTGCTCCGTCATGCGCATGCCTTTGGCGATGCACTGATCGGCAAGCGAGTTTTGCCGGTCACCGGACATGCCTGACCCCTTCCTTCCGCGTTGAACCCTGTCTTGAGCGATTAGCCAAGATCGGCGCGCATGACAAGCGCAGTCCCGTCTTTCTCGCTCTGCCGGTAATAGCCCTTGCGCTCGCCCACCTGCTGGAACCGGAGGCTCCGGTAAAGATGCAGGGCGGCTTCATTGGCGGCATCCACCTCCAGAAAGACACTGGCGCAGCGCTCGCCATAAAGGCGGAACATCGCTTCCTGCATCAGCCTGCGGGCAACGCCGCGCCCGCGCTGGCGCGGATCGACAGCCAGCGTCAGCACTTCCGCTTCATCGGCCACCTGGCGCATGATGACGAAACCGACAGGCGCACGCGTGCCATAGGGGCTGGCGCGGCGGGCAAGCAGCATCAGAACACCATCCTGCGAACGCAGGCGGGCCAGTTCGTCTTCATCCCAGCCATGGGCAAAGGATTTGGCGTGAATATCCGCAAGGCGCGGCAGATCCTCGTCTTCGACGGGCTCAATCACGGGCGGGGCAGACCAGAACCACCAGAAACTCATATCCGCTCGATCCTCCCTTTGAGCTGCGGCTTGGCATCCGGCGGGCGCAGGTAAAGCGGCACCGGCGGCAGGCCGCTGGCCTGTGCCGCCGCTCCCAGCCGCGCCACCGTGGCAATATCCGGCACGCTGGCCGCGCCATGCACCTTCACCCCGGCAAGGCCGCAGGCCTGCGCAAGGGCGGGCGCTGCCGAACCGGTCAGCACCATGTCCGGCGTGATGCGGGCGGCCAGATCGTGCCGCAAGGCTACCTCCGGCTCGCCAGCCGGATGACCGGTTTCATCATAAAAGGCTACGTAGATTTCGTCTTCGCGGGCTTCCAGCACGGCCAGAACAGGCCGGCCTTCCGCCTCTGCCCGGGCCTCGGCGGCAAGGCCGTCGAGAACGGAAATGCCGATGGCCGGGATCTGCCGCACCAGCGCAAAGCCGCGGGCAACGGACAGGCCGACCCGCAGCCCGGTAAAGCTGCCGGGACCGCAGGTGACGGCGATCCGGTCAATATCCGCAAAGGTGACGCCCGCTTCGCCCATCACCGCCTCGATCATCGGCATCAAGGCTTCCGCATGGCCCCGGCCGATGGCCTCGCTGCGGGACACCAGCGTTTCGCCGCCGTCTGTCAGCGTTAGCACGGCAACCGCGCAATTGGCTTGGGCCGTATCGATGGCAAGCAGTCGGGTCATCGGCTGTCCCGGCCTCCGCAAGGCTTACTGGAGCGGCACCGGACTGGGGTGCGGCTTAAAGAAAATCCGGATGCAGCGGCTGCTGCATCCGGATTGCTGTAGTGGTCCGAACCCCGCTTGTCGAGAGCAGCTTTCGGTGAACCGGCTTACAGAGCGCGGACTTCCTCGACCTCGGGCACGAAATGCCGCAGCAGGTTCTGGATGCCGTGCTTCAGTGTCGCGGTGGAGGAAGGGCAGCCGGCGCAGGCGCCGCGCATGGAGAGGTAGACGATACCTTCCTTGAAGCCCTTGAAGGTGATGTCGCCGCCGTCCTGTGCCACAGCCGGGCGCACGCGGGTCTCGATCAGGTCCTTGATCACGGTGACGGTCTCTTCGTCGGCGGCGTCGAAGAACTCCTCGCCGTCCACGCCGTCATCCGTATTGCCGCCCATCTGCATCACGGGCTGGCCGGACATGAACTGCTCCATGATCGCGCCCAGGATGGCCGGCTTCATGTGCTGCCAGTCGGTGTCGTCCTTGGTCACGGTGATGAAGTCATGGCCGAAGAACACGGCCGAAACGCCCGGCACGTCGAACAGGCGCTGCGCCAGTGGCGAGGCGGCAGCGTCATGGGCCGAGCGGAAATCATGCGTGCCTTCCGGCAGCACGACACGGCCGGGCAGGAACTTCAGGGTCGAGGGATTCGGGGTTGCCTCGGTCTGGATGAACATGGGTCTGATCCTCAGTCGATCGTCGGGGCAAGGTCTCTTCGACTGGCGGTAACGGCTTGCCGGACGCGCCCCAGATTGGAATCTTTATAAACTACTTAGGTGCGTTTGACCACAGGTCAAGCACATCCGCGCGCGTCCGGCAGAAGAATTGGCGCTTCGTCCGCCCTCATGCAAGGGCGGCGATCTCGTCATCACCCAGATTGCCCGGCACGATGGTGACGGGGATCGGGAAATTGCCGGCCGCCTTGCCGGCGATTGAGGTGACCAGCGGTCCGGGGCCTTCCGAACTCATGCCGGCCGCCAGCACCAGAATGGCGATGTCGTCGTCGGACTCGATCAACTTGACGATCTCGTCAGACTTGTTGCCCTCGCGGATGACCAGCTCCGGCTCGGTGCGGGCGACAGCCCGGGCCCGGCCAGCGGCCCTGGCGAGGGTTTTCTCCGCCTCCTCCTGCGCCTCGGCGCGCATGATGTCCTCGACGCCCAGCCAGTGCTGGAAATCGCCGGGGGCAATGACGAAGAGCAGGGTGACCACGCCGCCCGTGCGGGCGGCGCGTTTTGCGGCGTAAATGATGGCACGGTCGCATTCCGGTGTGTCGTCCACGACCACCAGAAACTTGCGCCTGTGCCCTTCTTCAAAGCTTTTGCGGATCGCTACCATGGCCGCATGCTGCCATCTGGCCCGTCCGCCTGCAAGCGCGGCAAATGGCCGTGCCTGTGCATGACGCAAAAGTTGTGATGCATCGCTGCGGCCTCAGAGAATGAAGCGGGACAGGTCGACATTCTTGGCCAGCTCGCCGATGTTGCTGCGCACGAAGTCCGCCGTGATCTCCACCTTGCTGCCGGACTGGTCCGGCGCGGTGTAGGACACCTCGTCCAGAATGCGCTCCATCACGGTCTGCAGGCGCCGGGCGCCGATGTTTTCGACGCTGGAATTGAGATCGACGGCGATGGTGGCGATCTCGTCAATCGCGTCATCGGCAAAGCTCAATTCCACCCCTTCGGTGCCCAGAAGCGCCACATATTGCTTGATGAGGCTGGCTTCCGGCTCGGTCAGGATGGCGCGGAAATCCTCCTGCGTCAGCGCCTTCAGCTCGACGCGGATCGGCAGGCGGCCCTGCAGCTCGGGCAAAAGGTCCGAAGGCTTGGCCACATGGAAGGCGCCGGAGGCGATGAAGAGGATGTGGTCGGTCTTCACCGGTCCGTGCTTGGTGGACACCACCGTGCCCTCGATCAGCGGCAGCAGGTCGCGCTGCACGCCCTCGCGCGACACATCCCCGCCGGTGCGGCCATCGCGGGCGCAGATCTTGTCGATCTCGTCGAGGAAGACGATGCCGGAATTCTCCACGAGGCTGATGGCCTCGCGCACGACCTTTTCCTCGTCCAGCAGCTTGTCGGACTCCTCGGTGATGAGGATGTCGTGCGATTCCTTCACCGTCACGCGGCGCGGCTTGGTCTGGCCGCCAAGCGCCTTGCCGAGAATATCGGAGATGTTCATCACGCCGACGCTGGCGCCGGGCATGCCGGGCAGCTCGAAGCTGGGCATCTGCGGCTGGGCGCGGACCTGGATCTCGATTTCCTTGTCATCAAGATCGCCCTCGCGCAGCTTCTTGCGGAAGCTGTCACGGGTGGCCGGGCTGGCACTGCTGCCGACGAGCGCATCCAGCACCCGCTCTTCGGCCAGCACATGGGCCTTGGCCTTCACCTCCTCGCGGCGCAGTTCGCGCACCAGCGTGATGCCGGCCTCTACAAGGTCACGGACGATCTGCTCCACATCGCGGCCGACATAGCCGACCTCGGTGAACTTGGTCGCTTCCACCTTGACGAAGGGCGCATTGGCGAGGCGGGCGAGACGGCGGGCAATCTCGGTCTTGCCGACGCCCGTGGGCCCGATCATGAGAATGTTCTTCGGCAGAACCTCCTCGCGCATCGGGCTTTCCAGCTGCTGGCGGCGCCAGCGGTTGCGCAGGGCAATGGCCACGGCGCGCTTGGCATCCTTCTGCCCGACGATGTAGCGATCGAGCTCGG
This sequence comes from Pannonibacter sp. CBAS1226, assembly GCF_055685825.1. Lineage (NCBI taxonomy): Bacteria > Pseudomonadati > Pseudomonadota > Alphaproteobacteria > Hyphomicrobiales > Stappiaceae > Pannonibacter > Pannonibacter sp. CBAS1226. The sequence goes on from NZ_JBVOUO010000004.1 coordinate 115,860, forward strand.
AGACGATTTCCCGGGGTGAAAAATTGGTCATCGTGTCAGCTTTCAGTCATCAGGATCATTGGGCGGCAGGCACGTAACGCATCAGGCGCGTGCCGGTGAAAGACGCAACCAGCCGCCGCCGCACGGGCACCCAGGCGGAGCCCAGCAGCAGGATGAAGCTGCCCAGCACCAGCAGCGTGATGGACGTGCCGGCCATGTTGGAAACTTCCGCGCTCCACAGCAGCATGCTGACGGCCACACCAAAGTAGCCGAGGCCCGAGACGAGGATCGCCCGACGGTCCACCAGCACGGCGACAAAGGCCAGCATCAGCACCAGCGACAGCATCACCACCGCCTGCAGGATGTCGCCTGCGCCCGAACTGTCCAGGCCGGACAGCAGGAGGAGCTGCGTCGAATGCACCAGCAGGGGAGCTGCCAGAAAATGCAGCCAGAAGGCCTTGTCGCTGTTGGCCGTGCGCCGTGTCAGGTCACGGCTGTCAAAGCGCATGGCGACAGTGAAGGCGGCAAGACCGGCGCCGAGGCTGATCCACGGCAGATAGTTGCCGACGAAGGTCTCATCAATGGCATGTACCGTTGCCAGCAGGCTGCAGATCACCCCTGCACAGATGACCGACACGCCCACCGGGACGCGGAAGCGCCAGTAATGCAGCGCGGCGATGGCCGTTGCAGCCACGGTCAGCAGCACGAGCGCGGAACCGGGGAGTGCATCCAGCGCGGTCTGGAACTTCTGTGATGCATCCGAAGATGATCCTCCCGCAAACTGCGCCGCAACGAAAATCACCGCCAGCAGGGTTGCAGGCAGGAACAGGATCGACAGGATGAAGGAAGGCAGGGCAAGGCGCATGCGCCGGGCGAAAACCTCTGACAGCCCCCAGATGGCCAGTGCCTGAACGGAGAAGTTCAGGCCCCAGTTGCGGGAGAAGGTCAGAAAGAAAAACAGGCCGAACAGCAGGGTCAGAAGGCCGATGGAAATGAAGATGTCATGGAAGCCGCGCACGAAGCGCAGTTCCTCGGCATCCACGCTGGAGATGGCGGGCTGGCGCAATCCCTCCAGATAGGTGGAGAGCGCTTCGAGCTGCGGCGGCGAGAGGATGCCGGCACGCACCGCGCCTTGCAGATCCTCCCGTGTGAAGGCCTCGTTGGTCATCTGTGGGTATCCGGTGAAGGGGCGGGATCAGCTGGCGCTGTCGAGGCTTTCAATCGTCAGATTGCCGTTGGTGTAGACGCAGATGTCTGCCGCGATGGCCATGGCCTTGCGGGCGATGGCCTCCGCGTCAAAGTCCGTTTCCACCAGCGCACGGGCGGCGGCGAGTGCGTAGTTGCCGCCCGATCCGATGCCCATGACGCCGCCTTCCGGCTCCAGCACGTCGCCCGTGCCGGTCAGCACCAGCGACACATCCTTGTCGGCCACCAGCATCATGGCTTCGAGGCGGCGCAGATAGCGGTCGGTGCGCCAGTCCTTGGCCAGTTCCACGCAGGCGCGCATCAGCTGGCCCGGATACTGTTCCAGCTTGGCTTCCAGCCGCTCGAACAGGGTGAAGGCGTCCGCCGTCGCCCCGGCAAAACCGCCGATGACGGTGCCCTTGGCCAGAGGGCGCACCTTGCGCGCGGTGTTCTTGATGACGGTCTGGCCCAGCGAGACCTGCCCGTCACCGGCAATCACCACCTTGCCGCCCTTGCGCACCATGAGAATGGTGGTGCCGTGCCAGGTGCCCATGCCGTGTTCTGAACTCATGCCTTGTCCGATCCTGCAGATGATTGGCTTGCATCGCCAAAAGAAAGGCGGCCGCAGGGCCGCCAGCGTTGTCTTCTATTTAGGAGGGAAAACCCCATCCGCCAAGCGGCAGGCTTTCACGGACCTGACCGGCCGGTGAAAAGCGCGTGGCGGCGAAGCCGGGTCAGACGAGGGCGCGGGTTTCGCGGATCAGCCGCTGCACGGCGGCATCCAGGGCGCGCGATGCCTTCTCGTTGACGAGATTGCCTTGCGGATCAAAGGCAGAGCCTGCATCCGGCACCATGGCCATCTCGGGCAGAACCAGCGCACCAAGGCCCACTTCCAGAACGGTGCGCGTGCCCATGAGCCCGCGGATGCCGCCCAGTGTGCTGGGCGAGGCGGCGCCGAGGCAAAACACCCTGTTCTTGAAGGCAGCGCCCGGCACGTCTCCCGGATCGCCCACACGGCTGATCCAGTCCAGTGTGTTCTTCAGAAGCGGCGTGATCCCGGCATTGTATTCCGGGCAGGCGATGAAGATGCCGTGCTGCTCCTGCATCAGGCGTTTGAGCTTGCGGGCGGCCTCCGGCGGGCCTTTTTCCTGTTCCAGATCGCCGTCATAGAGCGGCATCTGGTAGTCGGCGAGCGAGATGCGCGTCACTTCCGCATCGGCCAGGGCCAGCCGCTTGGCGGCAAGGCCTGCAAGGCGCGTGTTGAGCGAGCCGCCCCTGATGGAGCCTGAAAAAACCAGAATCTTCGGATGACGCATACTGTCTCCTCATGGTGCCGCACCGCAGCCGCAACACCCCCGGGAAGAAGGGGCATGATCAGTCGGCGACAGAAATTTCGCGCAGCCTGCCATCGCAGGGACCCGCAGCGCAAGCACAAAGGCAGGCTGTTCACCAGCGGCCGGCGAGCCTGATTACGGCTTGCGGTAGACCCAGACGCGGGCCGGCGGCAGGTTGGCAAAAATCCAGCCGGTCTTGTCGAGGTTGAGAACGCCCGGCTCCGGCTTCACCGGCGGTACCATTGCGTAAGAAAACTGGATATAGGGCGCGCCCGGCTCGCACAGATCGAGCGCATCCAGGATCAGCGCCTTTCTCTTTTCCACCGGCTGGGTGAACAGCGGCAGGCCGGAGACAATCCCGGCGAACATGCCATTCTGTACAGGGATAGCCGTTTCCAGCGTCTCGCGCAGCGCATAGGCATCGCCCTGGATGGTCGTCATGCGGGGAAAGCGGTCGCGCAGCATGCGGCAGAATTCGCTGGTGTATTCCAGCGCGGTCAGCTGCGGCTGGGTTATGCCGCGGTCAAAGATGGCCTGTGTCACCACGCCGGTTCCGGGACCAAGCTCCAGATAGCGCCCATCAGGCCGGACCGGCACGAGGGAGGCAATCCGGCGGGCAAGTTCGGGACCGGACGGAGAGATGGCACCAAGCGTCAGAGGGCTGTCGAGCCAGTTCCGGAAGAAGCGGAATTCGTCCTTGAGCTTTTTCTTCAAGGGCTTAGCGTCGAGCGTCCTGAATGCCGCCATAATGTCCTCCGGTCAGATTGGTAAAAACATCTAGCCGGGCAACAGTGGCCATTTCAAGGCCCCTGGCGGCAGTCAGCCTCCGGGGCCCTGACTGAAAGCGGCGGTCAATTGCCCAGGTTGTCGAGGAAATCCTTGACGCGGGCAAAGAAACCGGTGCTCTCCGGATTGTTCTCACCAGAGCTTTCTTTTTCGAATTCGGCCAGCAATTCGCGCTGGCGTTTGGTCAGGTTCGTCGGTGTTTCCACCGTGACCTGAATATACATGTCACCATGCTGCGTGGTGCGCATCACCGGCATGCCCTTGCCCTTGAGGCGGAACTGGCGGCCGTTCTGCGTCCCCTCCGGCACCTTGACCCGTGTCGTGCCGCCCTCGACGGTGGGCACGTCGAACTGGCCGCCAAGGGCAGCCGTCGTCATGGAAATGGGCACGCGGCAATAAAGATCCGCCCCGTCGCGCTGGAAGAACTCATGCGGCCTCAGCGACAGGAAGATATAGAGATCGCCCGACGGCCCGCCGCGCAGGCCCGCTTCGCCCTCGCCGGCAAGACGGATGCGCGTGCCATCCTCGATGCCTGCCGGAATGTTGACCGAGAGGGTGCGCTCCTGCGTCACCCGGCCAACGCCGGAGCAATGCGGGCAGGGATCGGAGATGACCTGGCCGCGCCCCTGACAGCTCGGGCAGGTGCGCTCCAGCGTGAAGAAGCCCTGTGCCGCCCGCACGCGCCCCGAACCGCCGCAAGTGCGGCAGGTGGTGGGGCTGGAGCCGGGCTTGGCGCCGGAGCCGCTGCAGGGCTGGCACGTGACGGAGGTCGGCACCTCGATCTCCACGGTCTTGCCCGTGAAGGCCTCTTCCAGCGTGATTTCCAGATTGTAGCGCAGGTCCGCGCCGCGTTCGCGCCCGCCGGACGAGCGGCGCCCGCCGCCCATGCCGAAGAATTCCTCAAAGATGTCGGACATGGTGGAGGCGAAGTCGCCGCCGCCGCCAAATCCGGCACCGCCGCCGCCAAATCCGCCATTCTCAAAGGCGGCATGGCCATAACGGTCATAGGCAGCCCGCTTCTGGCCGTCCTTCAGGATGTCGTAAGCTTCGTTGACTTCCTTGAAGCTGGCCTCGGCCGAGGCATCGCCCGGATTGCGGTCCGGATGAAACTGCATCGCAAGCTTCCGGTAGGCGCTTTTCAGCACCTTCTCGTCCGCATCGCGCGCAACGCCGAGGATTTCATAAAAGTCGCGCTTCGCCATGAATTGCTGCCCGCTGGGTATCTGCCTGAGGGGGCCTGCCATCCGCCTCTGTCCGGCCATCCGTCAGGCCTCAGACAGGTTCTCCGCCACGCGTCATGCGCATCATCGGGGAAAAACGGTGCAGGCATCACGCCCTGCATTGCAACCGCCGGCGGCCTGCCGGACAGGTCCGGTCGCCGCCAGCTGCCGCTGGAAAGCCGGAACGGCGCGGATCCATAAGGAAACCGCGCCGTGCCAGTGACTTACTTCTTGTCGTCCTTGACTTCCTCGAAGTCGGCGTCGACCACGTCGTCATCCTGCGCGGAGGAAGCACCGGCGTCTTCGCCGCCTTCTGCTTCCGCCTGCGAGGCCTTGTACATGGCTTCACCCAGCTTCATGGAAACCTCGGCCAAAGCCTGGGTCTTGGACTGGATGTCCGCCACGTCTTCCGTGGTCAGAGCCGTCTTCAGGGCGGCAATCGCGCTTTCGATCGAAGCCTTGTCGTCCGCAGAGACCTTGTCGCCATAGTCCTTGAGGGACTTCTCGGTGGAATGCATCAGGGATTCACCCTGGTTGCGGGCTTCCACCAGCTCGCGGCGCTTCTTGTCCTCGTCCGCATGGGCTTCGGCGTCCTTGACCATCTTCTCGATGTCGGCGTCGCTGAGGCCGCCGGAGGCCTGGATGCGGATCTGCTGCTCCTTGCCGGTGCCCTTGTCCTTGGCCGACACGTTGACGATGCCGTTGGCGTCGATGTCGAAGGCAACCTCAATCTGCGGCACGCCGCGCGGGGCGGGCGGCAGGCCGACGAGATCGAACTGGCCGAGCATCTTGTTGTCGGCCGCCATCTCGCGCTCGCCCTGGAACACCCGGATCGTCACGGCGGTCTGGTTGTCCTCGGCGGTGGAGAAGGTCTGGCTCTTCTTCGTGGGGATCGTGGTGTTGCGGTCGATCAGACGGGTGAACACGCCGCCGAGCGTCTCGATGCCGAGCGACAGCGGGGTCACGTCGAGCAGCAGCACGTCCTTGACGTCGCCCTGCAGCACGCCGGCCTGGATGGCAGCGCCCATGGCCACCACTTCGTCCGGGTTCACGCCCTTGTGCGGCTCCTTGCCGAAGAAGGTCTTCACGACTTCCTGGATCTTCGGCATGCGGGTCATGCCGCCGACGAGAACCACTTCATCGATCTGGCCGGCGACGAGGCCGGCGTCCTTCAGGGCTGCCTTGCACGGCTCGATCGTGCGCTGGACCAGATCCTCGACGAGGCTCTCGAACTTGGCGCGCGTCAGCTTCATGGTCAGGTGCTTGGGACCGGACGCATCAGCCGTGATGAAGGGCAGGTTGATTTCGGTCTGCGACGAGGACGACAGCTCGATCTTGGCCTTTTCCGCAGCTTCCTTGAGGCGCTGCAGGGCCAGCTTGTCGTTCTTCAGGTCGATGCCCTGATCCTTTTTGAACTCGGCTGCGAGGTAATCGACCAGACGCATGTCGAAGTCTTCACCGCCGAGGAACGTGTCGCCGTTCGTCGACTTCACTTCGAAGACGCCGTCGCCGATTTCCAGAACCGACACGTCGAAGGTGCCGCCGCCAAGGTCATAGACAGCGATGGTCTTGCCATCGTTCTTGTCGAGGCCATAGGCGAGCGCGGCCGCGGTCGGCTCGTTGATGATGCGCAGGACTTCGAGACCGGCGATCTTGCCCGCATCCTTGGTGGCCTGACGCTGGGCGTCGTTGAAATAGGCCGGAACGGTGATGACTGCCTGGGTCACGGTCTCGCCGAGATAGCTCTCGGCGGTTTCCTTCATCTTCTGCAGGATGAAGGCGGAAATCTGGGAGGGCGAGTATTTCTGCCCGTTGGCCGAAACCCACGCATCGCCATTGTCCGCCTTGACGATGTCATAGGGCACGAGGCCCTTGTCCTTCGCCACGGTCGGATCATCGAAGCGGCGGCCGATGAGGCGCTTCACTGCGAAGAGCGTGTTGGTGGGGTTGGTGACGGCCTGGCGCTTGGCCGGCTGGCCGACGAGGCGCTCATTGTCGTCCGAGAAGGCGACCATGGAGGGCGTGGTACGTGCGCCTTCCGAGTTCTCGATCACCTTTGCATCCTTGCCGTCCATGACGGCGACGCACGAATTCGTCGTGCCGAGGTCGATACCGATGACCTTTGCCATTTCTTCCTCTCTTTCTAGCAAACCGGAAAAACCCGTATCGGCGTCAATCCGGCTCCCTTTCACAATCAGTGATGCCGGCGCGCTTAAGGCCTGATGCTCCGCCATGGGAGCACTGGCCCAAGCCCCTTTTGATCCCTGAGGCCCTGATCACGAGTTTTGACCCTTGGCCTTGTCCGGGGCTGTCAGCAGGTTGTTCCGCCTGTCAGCACTGAGCTTGACCGCTATATAGGCGGGAGACAGGCTTGCTGCAAGGCGTCTGCCTGCCTGATCTTGCTGTGCAAAAGCCCTTATCAGCGCAAGGATCGCTACATGCCTTGCGGACTTGCGTTCTTTGGCTGCCGGAGACTGTGGAATGACTTTGGACAACGCTGCACCGGAAAGTGCCCAGAAGAGACGAGGCCCGCTGCCGGAGGGGGTGCGTTTCCTGCCCGGCCATCTGGATGGCACCGCACAGGCAGATCTGGCGGAGCAACTGCGGGCCATCGTCGCCGAGGCGCCGCTGTTCCGTCCGGTGATGCCGAAAACCGGCAAGCCCTTTTCCGTGCGCATGAGCAATTGCGGCCCGCTTGGCTGGGTGTCGGACATTCGCGGCTACCGCTACCAGCCTCTGCATCCGGTGACGGGAAAGCCCTGGCCGCCCCTGCCGGATGTGCTGAAGGAGCTCTGGCATACGCTTGCCCCGGATGCCCCGGAACCTGAAGCCTGCCTGATCAATTTCTATGACGGGACCGCCCGGATGGGCCTGCATCAGGACCGGGACGAGGAAACCTTCGAGGCGCCGGTTCTGTCCGTCTCGCTGGGCGATTCGGCCCTCTTCCGCATCGGCGGCCTCACCCGCAAGGACCCGACCCGCTCGTTCCGGCTGAATTCGGGCGATGTGCTCCTTCTGGAGGGCCCGTCCCGGCTCGCCTTCCACGGCATCGGCCGGATCTATCCGGGCACCTTCACCCTTCTGAAAAACGGCGGACGCATCAACCTGACACTCCGCCGGGTGACCAAACCCGCCTGACGGCTCAAAGCCGGCTCAGCGCCGCCACGGGGTCGAGGCGAGAGGCGTTGCGGGCGGGGAGGAAGCCGAAGACGATGCCGATCAGGGTTGAGATCCCGAAGGCATAGGCAATCGAGGCATTGGAGAAGATCAGCGAAAAGTCGCTGGTGAACAGCGGGAAGAGCGCGCCGAAACTCAGGGCCGTAGCGATGCCCGCCAGCCCGCCGATGATGCAGACCGTGACCGCCTCGATGAGGAACTGCTGCAGGATATCGGACCGCCGCGCCCCGACAGCCATGCGCACGCCGATTTCCGACACGCGCTCGGAGACGGTCACCAGCATGATGTTCATCACCCCGATGCCGCCGACAATCAGCGAGATCACCGCAATGGCGGCGATCAGCAGCGTCAGCGTCGCCGTGGTGCTGGTGATCGACTGGCGGATGTCATCGGTGTTGAGGATGAAAAAGTCCTTCATGCCATGGCGCTGGGTCAGGAAGGCGGTGACCATCTGCTCGGCCAGCTTCATGTCCACGTCGTCTTCCACCCGCACGGTGATGCTGCGCAGGGTACTGCTGCCCGTCAGGCGCGCCTGCACGGTGGTATAGGGCAGATAGACCGACAGATTCTGGCTGCCGCCGAAGCCGCCCTGCTGCGCCTGAGCCACGCCGACGATGCGGGCGGGCACGTTGTTGATCAGCAGAACCTTGCCGACAGCCCCGTCCGGTTCATTGGCAAACAGGGTCTTGCGGGTGTTCTCGTCGATGACGGCGACAGCATCAAGACTGTGCTCGCTGCGTGCATCGAAAAACTGGCCCGTGGCAATCTTGGTGCCCTTGGCATCGAAATAGGCGGAATTGACCCCGTTGACGAGGGCGGAGGCCTCCTTCGAGCCATAGCGCAGGGTGACGCTGGTCGAGACGGTCGGGGTCACGGCGCGCAGGTAGGGCTGCCTGGCGAGTTCCTTGGCGTCGGAAATCACCAGCGTCGTCACCTTGCCGGAGCGCGCATCGCCGAAGTCCTTGCCGGGGAAGATTTCCAGCGTGCTGGTGCCGAGGCTGGCGATGTTGGCAAGCACCTTCTCCCGTGTCCCGGCGCCAAGCGCCACGACACTCACCACGGAGGCAATGCCGATGATGATGCCCAGCATGGTCAGGAAGGTGCGCAGCTTGTGCGCCTTCATGGACAGAAGCGCCATCTGGAACGCCTCCCGGAAGCGGTCCGCCCAGGCTGTCAGTCCCCGGACCGAACGGCGCGGCGCCTCCTGCGGGGCTGCGGAAACGGCGGCCGTACCGGCCTGCTTGTCCTGCCTGTAATCGGCAACGATCTCGCCATCGCGGATCTCGATGGTGCGCTCGGCCAGGGCCGCCACATTGGCGTCATGGGTGACGATGATGACCGTCTTCCCCTCGGCATGCAGTTCACGCAGGATGTCCAGGACGTCCTGTCCGCTGCGGGAGTCCAGCGCTCCCGTCGGCTCGTCGGCGAGGATGATGTCGCCGCCGTTCATCAGGGCACGGGCGATGGAGACGCGCTGCTGCTGCCCGCCCGAAAGCTGCGGCGGGCGGTGCTCCATCCGGTCGCCAAGGCCCAGCCGCTCCAGAATATCGGCTGCCCGCCGCCGCCGGTCCGCCGGGGTAAGCCCGGCATAAACGGCAGGCACCTCCACATTGCCAAGCGCCGTCAGCTCCGCCAGCAGATTGTAGCGCTGGAAGATGAAGCCGAATTTTTCACGCCTCAGAGCTGCCAGATCATCGGGCTGAAGATCGGCTGTTTCACGCCCGTCAATGCGATAGCTGCCGCCGCTGGGGGTATCGAGGCAGCCGAGAATGTTCATCAAGGTCGACTTGCCCGAACCGGACTGGCCGATGATGGAGACGAACTCTCCCTTGCGGATCTCAAGGTCGATCCCCTTGAGAACTGCGACCACGCCGTCCCCGGCAGGAAAGGTGCGGGTGAGGCCCTTGAGGCTGATCAGAGGTTCCGGCATGATCTTCTGGCCTCACATTCCCATTGGCGGGCCGCCAGGGGTGAAGGTTGAGACGGCGCTGGCATCCAGCGTGCCCGTCACCACGCGTTCCCCTTCGGCAAGGCCGGATATGATCTCGGCAGTGATCTTGTCATTGAGGCCCGTTTTCACCTGCCGCGTCTCAATGGTACCGGTGCCGCCCATGACCTGAACGCTGTAGCTGCCATCCGCATTGCGGGCACCCAGCGCGGTTGCCGGGATCACGGGCACGTTTTCCGCCTTGCCCAGCACGATGGTCACTTCTGCCGTCATGTAGGTGCGCAGCAGACCGTCTGGATTGGGTACGTTGAATATGCCGTTGTAATAGATGGCTTCGGTACTGGTGGAACTGGACGAGGACGATGTGGACGAGCCGCTGACGGAACTGTCGCTGGTGATCGATTCCGGCGCGGGCTCGATGGACTCAAGATGCGCCTGATATTTCGTGTCCGGCGCGCCCAGAACGTTGAAATAGACTTCTGCCCCCGGCTTCACCTTCACCACGTCTGCTTCGGATATCTCGGCCCTGACCGTCATCACGTCCAATTGGCCCATGATGATGATCGTCGGGGCCGACTGCGTGGCATTCACGGTCTGGCCCTGCTGGTTGACGATGGCCAGAACCGTGCCGTCCATCGGCGCGGTGATGCGGGTGTAGCCAAGGTTTGCCTTGGCGGTTTCAACGGCCACCTGCGCCTCGATGATCTGCGCATCCAGCGCCTTGATCTGCGCCTCGATGGTTTTCACCTCCGAATCGGCCGTATCGAAATCCGCCCTGGAGGTGGCATTCTGTGCGAGGAGTTTCTGCTGGCGCTCCAGCGAGATGTTGGCAAGCCTGAGTGATGCCTCCTTCTCCACCCGCTGCGCTTCCACATTGGCCAGAGCTGCCTCCGAGGTGCGCAGGTTGTTGGTCTGGGTCGTGGCGTCGATCTCGGCAACGAGGTCACCGGCCTTCAATTCCTGTCCAAGGGACACCTTCAGCGAGGTGATGCGGCCAGAAGCCTGTGCGCCGACGGCCACAAGCTTCGCCGGCTTCAGAATGCCGGTCGCCAGCACGGTTTCCTCAATGGTGCCCTTGCGGACGGGGGCGGTCATGACCGTGGGCCCGGTATCTGCCTGCATGGAGGTACGGGCGTAGTAGATGCCGCCCGCAGCAGCGGCCAGCACGGCGGCCGTGAAGAGCCAGCGCGCCTTCTTCCTCGGTTTGGTTGCGTTCATCGTGAACACTGCTTTCATCACAGGGCAGGGCTGGAGCGCAGCACATGGTTTGCGCCCGGCGCTGCATCAGTTGTCTTTTGCCAGCTTGCGCAGGTGCGGGCCCGTCCGGACGTCCACGACGGCTGGCGTTGCTGTGTCAACTGCACCGTCCCATCCCCCGCCAAGACTGCGGTTGAGACTGATATAGGCGGTCACGATCGCAAGCTGGCTCGTGATCAGGGTATCTTCGGCACTGTAGAGCGAACGCTCCGCGTCGAGCACATCCAGGAAGCTGCTGGAACCGCCCTGGTACTGAGACCGGGCAATATCTGCGGCCTGCCGGTAGGCATTGGCCGCCGTGACAAGCTTGCCCGTGCGCTGGCGCTGCCGGCTGAGGCTGACCAGTGCGTTTTCGACTTCCTCCAGCGCCTCCAGAATGCCCTTGCGGTAGGCCAGGAAGCTTGCATCGCGCTGGGCTCTGGCGACATCCACGGCAGCAGCCAGCGAGCCGCCGTTGAACAGGGGCACACTGAGGGTGGGGCCGAAGGACCAGCTGATGGAGGAATTCTTCGCCAGATCCCCGGTCTTGGCCGCTGAGGTGCTGATGTTGCCCGTCAGGCTGATGGCCGGATAGCGTGCAGCTTCCGCAGCGCCAATGGAGGCTGTGGCTTGCGCCAGCTTGCGCTCCAGCACCTTCAGGTCAGGCCGGGAGTTGAGAAGATCTGCGGGTACGCCCACGGGAAGCGGCAGCTTCGGCCGGGGAATAGGGCGGGTCTTGGTCATGACGCTGGCTAGAGAGGCAGGCTCCCCGCCCGTCAGCACGCCCAGCCGGTGCAGGGATTCGGCATAGGATATCTGCAGGCTCGGGATATTCGCCTCGGTCGTCGAAGCCTGTCCGGTGGCGTTGGCAACATCCGCTGCCGATACGGCGCCGGCGTCGAACCTGGACTGCGTCAGCCGGACGGTTTCGGTCTGGGAGCTTGCGGTGCGCCGCGCCAGGGCAATGCGGGCCTGGTAGGCGCGGGCCTGCGCGTAATAGGTGGTGATGTCGCCTATGAGCGTAACCATCGTGGCGCGCAAATCTTCCTCTGCAGCGTCCAGGCCATAACGCGAGGCTTCTGCAGTCCGGGCATTGGCGCCAAACAGATCCACCTCCCAGCTGGCATCAACGCCGGCCTGGAAGAGATTGCTCATCTTCGGCGCGTCACCGGAAGAGCGGGAGCGGCTGGCGCTGCCGGAGCCATTGGCAGAGGGCAGAAGCCCGCCCGCATCCTTGGCATATGACGCCCGTGCTTCCCGCACCTTTGCCTTGGCCGTGGCGACATCAAGGTTCTGCCGGATCGCGGTTTCGACCAGCTGGTTCAGAACCGGATCGCCCAGGCGCTCCCACCAGCGCGCCAGTTCAGCCCGCTGGTTCTGATCCTTTCCGGCGGAATTGCTGTAGGCCCCGGACAAGGTCATCCGGGGGCTGGCGTAGTCCGGACCAACGGCACATCCCGCAAGGAGTGCAGAAACACTCAGAAGCAATGGGAGTGCTATTTTGCGCCTTTTGTTTCTGTCTGGAAACAAAGAGGAAGATAATTTTAACGAAATCACGGAACGCATGGACAGGACCGCCGTGGTCGAATTAAGAAACGCAATGGTACCTAAATTTTCGACGATGCTTCGTCAATGGGACCAAGTGTCATTATTTGTAACATGGACGGAAAATGGTAAGGATGGGGAATGCTGCGCACCCTGATCTGCTATGCAATGGCAGCGTGACGGGGGAGCTTCCGGAACCTGCATCGCAACACTTGCCTGACGGGCTCCCGCCAGCCGTCCGCAAGCGTGGCCGCCCGCCAGGGGCACCCCGGAATGTGCAGGTGCAGATGATCGTGCGGGCCGCGGTGCCGCTGTTTTCTGCTCAAGGCTACGGCGGCACGACGATGGAGCAGGTGGCCAAGGCTTGCCGCATATCCAAGCGCACCGTCTATGAGCTGTTTCCCTCCAAGGCCAGCCTATTTGCGGCCGTCGTCACCTCGCACCGTTTCTCGCTGCTTGCCCTGCCCGGCGACTACAGCCATCTGGCGCCGGAACAGGCGCTGGCCGCCATCGTCCGGCTGGACCTCGACGCAGAGAGCGATCTCGACCGGTTCAACTTCATGCACATGATGATGCATGAATTGCCGCGCAATCCGGATCTGAACCCCTTGATGCGCGAGCATGGCGGCCGTGCGGCCCAGGTGCTGCTGGCCAGTTGGCTGGAAGAGCGGACCGCCGCCGGTGAACTGGCGGTTGAGGATCCGATGCTGACCGCCAAGATCTTCCTCGACATGGTTCTGGGTATTCTCAAGCCGCACGGCGGACAGGCGGAGCCTTTCCGCGACCACGCACTGCGAAAACAGCATCTGGCGCTCTGCATCCGGATTTTTTTGCAAGGTATAGGCCGGAAGGAAACCGCATGAGGGGCAATTCCTGCAGCCCGGCAGGCTTCCGCAAGTCCTTGGCGGGTCACCCATTTTTTGTTCTCGCCGGCATACCCGGCAAAAACTGCCGGGCAGATAGGCAAAAAATTCTCACTAAGTATTTGAAAAAATTGAGCTTTTGTACTTTTTCCGTGCCTGATCGGAAAGCCTGCCCCGTTATAGGCTGGAGCGCAGCATTCCTTGTTCGCGCATGACTGGTGCAGCCGAGGGTATGGGCATGGGCTTCGCAACACTTTCCCGGGCTGGGGTAGGGCCCGGAGATGCTGGACAGACGGCAGTGGCAACAGGCGCGCATGACAGGGATCCTTTGACGCGCCTGCAGGATGCGTCGGATGATGCACTGCTCCATGCCATCGGTCTCGGGAGCGATGAAGCTTTCCGCATTCTTGTGGAACGTCATGTCGACAAGGCTTACGCAGTCGCCATTCGCATCCTGCGCAATCCCACGGATGCCGAAGACGTGGTTCAGGATGCTTTCATGCAGGTCTGGACAAGGCGGGGGGAATGGCAGCCCGGCAAGGCGCGGTTCTCCACCTGGCTGTTCCGCGTTGTCACCAACCGCTGCATCGACCAGCTTCGCCGCCCGCGCACCGAGGCCATGGAAGCTGCACCCGAGATCGCCGACCGTGCCACGGATCAGGTCCAGGCGATGATGCAGGAGGAGGCCGCATTCCTGTTGAGCGCGGCGATGGGGCAACTGCCCGATCCTCAGCGGATTGCCCTTGTCTTCTCCTATCACGAGAACCTGTCCAACGCCGAGATTGCGGAAATCATGGAAACATCCGTCTTCGCCGTGGAGTCTCTTCTGAAGCGGGGACGTCAGAAATTGCGCCATCTTTTGCGTAATCGTGCCGGGGAGATCCTTGCCTCGTTTACAAATGATTAACGAAAAACTCTGACGGCAGGCTCTTTCCTGCGCCTGAAATTGGCAGCTTCGTTCGTTGAAATGGGCAGACGCAAGGACATGCGTCCGTACCGCGCCCGAATACTTGGCGTGGATTCAAGGATATCAGGAGTAGTCCATGCCCGTTATCACGACAAACACCGCAGCGAACACGGCTGTTCGCTATCTGAACTCCAACTCGGCCAGCCAGTCTGACTCTCTGGCCAAGCTGGCCAGCGGCTCGCGGATCACCAAGGCCTCCGATGACGCAGCGGGCTTGGCGATCTCCACCAAGATCAAGTCGGACGTTGCCGCTCTCGAGCAGGCCTCGACCAACGCCTCGCACGGCATCTCGATCCTGCAGACGGCTGATGGTGCCGCCTCGAACGTCAGCGACATCCTGCAGCGTATGAAGGTGCTGGCCTCGCAGTCCGCCTCCGGTACCGTGACCGATACCGAGCGCGCCTACATTCAGGCCGAGTTCGCCGAACTGCAGGACGAAATCGACGGCATCGCCTCGAGCACCCGTTACAACGGCCAGAGCCTGCTCGACGGCACCAGTGACTTCACCAAGGACATCGAGACGGCCGCGACCGCGGCGACTGCCACCACCACATTGACGGCCAGCATTACCGGTGATGATGGCGATACGCTGAGTTTTGATCTCAAGGGCACGTCCATCGAGCTGACTGTTGGCGCCACCACCGCCGGCGAAATCACCATCGACGACCTGATCACCGCGATCAATGCTCAGACCAGCAAGACCGGCGTGACAGCTTCGGCGGATGCCGACACCGGCGCTCTGGTCCTGACGGACAAGACGAAGGGTGCAACCAGCACGATCTCCGTCTCCAACGTCACCGCCGGCGGCGCAAACACCGGACTGACGGCGGCTGACCTGACGACCCTCGGCCTGACGGATGATGGTTCCGGCACATTTACGGCAACCGGCACCGCCGCAGTCGAAGCAGATACCAGCGGTTCCAAGATCATCGTCGGCTCGGATTCGTCGGACACCATCACGCTGAAGCTCAGCATCCTGACCAGTTCTGCCCTTGAGGTCGACACGCTCGACATCTCGACGCAGACCGGTGCGGAAGCGGCTCTGGACGCGCTGGATGCTGCCATCAACACGGTGTCGAATGCCCGCGCTGAAATGGGTGCGATCATGTCGCGCTTCGAGTTCCGCAGTTCGCAGATCGCCACCAGCATCGAGAACCTGGACGCTGCCCAGTCGGCCATCGCCGATGTGGATATCGCTTCCGAGCAGTCCAAGCTGTCGGCCACCTCCGTGATGGTGCAGGCCGCCGTTGCTGCCGCGTCCCAGGCCAACCAGATGCCGGAAAACCTGCTGAAGCTGCTGCAGTAACCGGCTTCACCTCAGGATGACAGGCAGCCCGCCCTGGAGGCGGGCTGCCTCAGACCCCGGCCTGCCCGCCAGGGGCAGCGCAGCAGAAGGCGGCAGTCATGGCAACGGTCTCCAGCACCACTTCGACCACAACAACCGCGTCGTCCTATACCTATTCGTCATCGACGGATATTGACTGGAGTGCGCTGGTCGAGGTTGCGGTTGCCGCAAAGACGGCTCCGGCTGACGCGATTGACGTGAAGATCGCTGCAAATGAAGTGAAGATTGCGGCCTATGAGGAGATGCAGAGCCTTCTTCAGGCCATCACTTCGGCGGCCAATGCGATGCGCGGCACGACCAATTCGATCATCACGAAAGATGATGTCTTTTCCCTGCGTGAAGCCTATCTGACCTCGTCGAGCAGCAGTGTCACAGCCTCTTCTGCCGTTGTGATTACCGCCGATAACGGGGCGCAGACCGGCACCTATGATCTGCAGATCCTGCAACTGGCGACCACACAGAAAGTTGCCAGCAGCGACTTTTCCAGCCGCAGCAGCGATCTGGAGCTTTCGGGCACTTTCTCCATTGGCATTGAAGGCATGGAAAGCGTCGAGATCACCGTCACCGAGGATATGTCGCTTTCCGAGATTGCGAGTGCAATCAATGCTGAGAGCGCGACGACCGGTGTCCAGGCCTCTGTCGTCAAGGTGACGGAAAGCACATACCGGCTGGTTCTATCCGGAACGGAGACGGGCAAGGAAATCTCGCTGGAAAGCATTTCGGGAGATGATATCGGCCAGGCTCTCGGGCTTACAGACAGTGACGGCGCCTTCGCCAGCGAGATTCAGGCCGCCAAGCAGGCGATTATCTCGCTCGACGGGATCGAGATCACCCGTTCGACAAACACGATTGACGATGTGCTGGATGGCATTTCCTTCACGATCTACCAGACGACGGGGTCTGATGCCACCATCTCGGTGGAGATCGCCAACGATCTGACCTCCATCAAGGACGCGATTGTCGCCCTGGTGGACGCCTATAATGCGTATCGCGAGTGGGCGCTGACCCAGCAGGCTGTGTCCTCCTCAGGCGGCGCCTCGGCCGATGCGACCCTGTTCGGCGACAGTACCCTGCGCAGTGCCAACAATGCCGTTGCCTCCGCACTGTCCACGATGATCGACAGTTCATCCATGGCGCTGCTCGGCCTCAGCTATGACACCTCGAATTATCTCGTCCTCAACGAGACGACGCTCAACTCGGTGCTGCTCAACGATCTGGAAGCTTTGGAAAACATTATGATGTTCCAGTTCGAGTCGTCTTCGGAAGATCTCGTGCTGCTCAGCCGCAACAGCAGCATGCCCTCCGAACTGACACTGGATATCCAGGTCGACAGCGACGGCAACCTGACCGGCGTCAGCGTCAATGGTGACAGCAGCCTCTTCACGATCTCTGACACGCGTATCAAGGGGGGAGAAGGGACGATCTATGAAGGCATGACGCTGGTTTTTACCGGTTCCACCAGCCAGACCGTCACCATCCAGACTTCGTCTGGCATCGTCGAGAAGCTCTATAATTCAGTCGATCTCTATTCCAATTCATCCAGCGGTCTCGTGTCCGGGCTGATCGATAACCTGACAGAGAAGAACGAGGATTACAGCACCCGGGCGGCTGACATCCGGAGCCGGGCTGAAACCTACAGGACCAATCTGACCAATCGCTACGCCTCCTATCAGGCAGCGATCGAAGCGGCGAATTCCACACTTTTGTATCTTGAGGCCCTCCTCAACTCGGGAGACAACTAAAAAATGTCCTACGCCATGTCGCGCGCCATCTCCGCCTACCGCCAGGCAGCAACTGCGGTTTCTCCCATCGTTGCCGTCGTGATGCTTTACGATGAAGCCCTCAATGCCATCGTTCAGGCGCAGCATTTCCTCGAGCTCAAGGAATATGAAATGGGCCGTGCGCGCGTACAGCGCACTGTCGATATTCTGCGTGGCCTGCGCCAGAACCTTGATCTTGAGCAGGGGGGCACTGTGGGGCAGCAGCTCTGCGATACATATACGCGCAATATCTTCGCGTTGAACGCCACTCTTGGCAAACCCGACGCTGTCGAGCGGCTGCAGAAATTGTTCAACGGCCTTGTCGAACTTCGCAATGCCTTTGCTTCAATTCCCGGAATGCAGCCTCGAGGCTCGTAATTTTTATCTAGATAGAAACACTTCTGCGCAATCCGGCAAAATGCTGCTGCGGCAGCTTTGCTGGACAGTTTCCGCAAACCGCGTTAACGTATCTTCAGTTTTCCCAGAAGGCTGGATCATGACCTCGCCAAGCCAGAAGATGACCGAAGATGCTTTCCGCGATTGCCTTGACCGGTATGGCGAGGACATCCGTGACTGGCCATATCCGGAGGCGGCTGCCGGTCTTCTGGTGGAAAGCGCAGAGGCTCGCGGACGGCTTGAGGAAATGAAACGCTTGCGGTCGCTGTTTGCGCTTGATTCCCCCAGCGGAATCAAGGCCCCTGCCGGACTTGCGGCCCGGATCGCGGCAGCTGCAGCGCAGACCTGTTCTGACCGTCCCTCCGTGACGGCCGGGCATGGCAGCGAGAAGGGCAAGACATCCGGACCGGACAGGGCCTCTCCCCGCCAGGTCCGCTTCGCCTGACACAAGCGGTTTGCGTGCCGGCCGGACAGAGGACTGTCCCGGGTAACTTGTCGCTTTCTTTTCCGGATATTTCCAGATGCGTTTGCTGCGCCTTGTGCCAGATCCCGATGCGCTTGTCTCATCGGGATTTGGGCAAGCCCATGCAGTGTGGCCGGAAGAAACCGGAGCGGATGACCGGGCCGGCGCGCAACGGGCCGGCAGCTGACTTCCCCCCAAGCGGCTTGCAGGTTCTGGCGATTACCTGACGCGCGCCCGGCTGCAATCTTGTGCTGCGGTGTCAGTGCCGCGGCGTATCCGGGACGGCTTGAAACATACTCTTCGAGAGTTTGTATTGCCCGGTAAATCTTGCCTACGTCAAATATAGGCAAATTATTCCTAGTATTTATTTTCAAATACAGCGCCTGATTTCGATCTCACCTCCGTTTGAGAAGTGATCGGGGGCGTTCTATGCATGTTTTCATGCAGGCACCGGTCGATGACGAGAAAAACATCGCGGGGCTGCCATGAGCATCTCAACTCTGAACAGTTATAGCTCTGCCAGTTCGACCACAACGTCGAGCAGCAGCTCCAGTAATTCTCTCGGACTTACGAGTGCCGATTTTCTTAGTCTGATGCTTCAGCAGCTTCAGAACCAGAATCCGCTCGATCCGACGGATACGGACACCTACCTGGACCGGATGGTGTCCTACGCCAGCTTCGACACGCAGACGGCAATCAGCGAGCAGCTGACTTCGTTGTCCGCAAACGTCGCCTCAGTGATTTCAAGCTCCGGTCTCGGCTACCTGGGTCAGACGGTCGAGGCCTATGGCAACACGAACACCCTGACCGACGGGTCGGCGACCTGGGGTTACACACTCGACCAGAGTGCGGAGAGCGTCACGATCTCGATCTACGACGAGAGCGGCACGAAGGTCTGGAGCGGGGAAGGCGGGACGGAAGCGGGTTCGCACAGCTTCACCTGGGACGGCACGACCACGAGCGGCACGCAGCTCGAGGATGGCGGTGTCTACACGATCTCCATCTCGGCCAAGGACTCCAGCGGCAGCGAGATCGACGGCACGACCACGGTCAAGGGCACGGTTACCGGTGTCGATACGAGCGGCACAAGCTCCGTCCTGAAGATCGGCGGAGCATCCGTTCTCGTCAGCAATGTCATCAGTATTGGTTGAGAGTGAGGTGACGTCATGAGCCTGATGGGTTCCCTGAATTCCGCCATTTCCGCGCTTGCGGCACAGAGCCAGGCGCTATCCAACATCTCCTCGAACCTGGCGAACTCCTCGACCACGGCCTACAAGGCGAGTTCGACGAGTTTCTCGAACCTGATCGCGGGCTCCAGCACCTCGACGAGCGGCGGCGTAACGGCCTCGACACGTGCGTCCGTCTCCGATCAGGGCCTGCTGACAGCAACGGGCACGAGCACAAACCTCGCCATCGACGGGAGCGGCTTCTTCGTCGTCTCCTCGTCGGTCACGGGCGGGCAGACCTACTACACCCGTAACGGTGAGTTCGAAGTCGACCAGAACGGCTATCTGGTCAACAACGGCTATTATCTGATGGGCTGGCAGACGGATGCTGATGGCAACATCATCGGCGGAACCAGTGAAGCCTCGCTCGTTCCGATCGACATCGACGCCATTCAGAGTTCGGTTGGTGCTACCACTGCGGTCGGCATTCAGGCGAACCTGCCGGCGGATGCGGTCGAGGGAGACACCTTCTCTACCACGGTCGAAATCTATGACAGCCTGGGCTCCACGCACAACATGAGCGTGACCTGGACAAAGACCGGAGAAAACACCTGGGAGATGGCGTTCGACGATCCGACGCTGAACGGCACCACCAGTGGCACCGTGTCGACGGACGCGATCGAGATTACCTTCAACAGTGATGGCACGCTCGCCTCGACGAACCCGTCCCCGGCCACGCTTTCCGTGACCGGTTGGACGACGGGGGCCGCCGACACCGAGGTCACTCTGGATCTCGGGACCTCCGGTCTCGCCAATGGCCTGACGCAATATGCCTCCGGTTCCAGCGATCCCTACCTCAAGCTCGACAAGATCACGAATGACGGGCTGCCCTATGGTTCGCTGACAGGCGTTTCGATCACCTCGGACGGATCCGTGATTGCGTCCTATGACAACGGTGACGAGCGCACGATCTACAAGATCCCGGTCGCGACCTTCACCAACTCGAATGGGCTGACGCTCAACAGCGACGGCATGTATTCCCGGTCACCGACATCGGGCAACAGCACGCTGCAGATTGCGGGGACGAGTGGAGCGGGGTCCATCAACGGCGGCTATCTTGAAGCGAGCACGACGGATACCAGCACCGAGTTCAGCCGCATGCTGACCGCGCAGCAGGCCTATTCTGCGGCCTCCCAGATCATCTCGACCTCCAACAGCATGTTCGACTCGCTGCTGCAGGCCGTCCGCTGATGACTGACACGCCCGGACAGGATGACGGTCAGCGCCTGTTCGGCCAGCTCCGCCGCCTTCAGGCCGAAGCGGAAGCAGCCGCCGCCGCTCTGAAAGCGGGAGACAGCCACGCAAGGCTGAATGCCCTCGTGCTGCAGGACGAGCTGAAACGTCTGCTCGAGCAGCTCAAAGCGGGCCGGGACGCCGCCGCCAGCGAGTTGTCCCGGCTCACCCAGGCCAGTTCATCGGCATCGGCCTACATGCGCTGCGGCGCGGCCATGGCCAGATCAAGATAATTCTCAGGAGGTTCGGGTGTCAGCTATGAGAGAAGGAATTGCCCCCGAGGCGGCTGTCCGGCGGATGCTGGACCTGACGGAGGAACTGATCAGCCGGACCTCAACAGAAAATGCAAGGCTTGCAGGGGGACTTCCTGTTTCTCTGGAAGACACCGGTATCAGCAAGCAGGAGCTTGCAGTCGAGTTCGAGCGCTGGTTCCGTGCCGTCAGCACGCAGCAGGTCATCCTGCACGGCGCGTCCGCCGAACTCTCGGCACGGCTCATGCAGCGCATCAGTGATCTGGAGCCTCTCCTGGAGGAAAACACCCGGCTGTTGCAGCGGGCTCTTGCGGTCAGCCGCCGCCGGGTGGATGCGATCATGCGTGCCATCTGCGAAGAGCAGCTGCAGCCCATCGCCTATGGCAGCCGCGGCCGGTATCAGCAGCGCCGTGGAAACATGCCGCTTTCGATCCACCAGCCACGGGAAATCTGACGGAGGCAGCAATGACGACGCTATCCGCAGCAGGCAAGATCGCATCCAGCGCACTGGCCGCAGCCCAGGTGCAGATAGCCGTCACCTCCAGCAACATTGCCAATGCTGACACGGATGGCTACACCCGAAAGACCGTCTCGACCAGCACCACATCAAGTGGCGGGGTCACGGTCTCCGCGGCCAGTTCGGCGGTTGACCGTTTTCTGCTGGCAGACCTGTCAGCAGCAACCTCAGCCGCGGGCGGGGCGTCCGTGACGGCCGACTATATGGACCGTCTGCAATCGGCACTGGGCAACACGTCATCCAGTTCGGATACGGGCACGTCGCTCTCCAATCAGATCTCAAACCTTGAGAGCGCGCTGTCCTCGTTGACGGATACCCCCGAGAGTTCGACGCTGTCTGCGGCTGTGGTCTCATCGCTGGACGAACTGGCCAGCCAGATCCGCAGCCTCAGTTCCAGCGTTCAGGAACTGCGAACATCCGCGGACCAGCAGATCGCGGCGTCCGTCTCCGCCGCAAATGACGCCATAACCACAATCCACGAGCTCAACAAAGCGATTGCCACGGCGAAATCCCAGGGAGCGTCGACTTCCGATCTGGAAGACAAGCGCAATCAGGCGCTGATCGAGCTCTCGCAATATCTGGAGGTGACCAGTTTCACGTCCAGCGACGGGACGCTGAAGGTCTATACCAAGCAGGGCCAGGTCCTTGTGGATGGTTCTGCGCATCTGCTGGAGTTCACGGCCTCCTCGTCCGTGGGGGCAAGTGTTTCCTATGACGGATCGGGCTCCGGTCTGTCGGGGATTTCGGTCGATGGCAAGGATATCACCAGCCAGCTCTCGGAAGGGGCACTTGGCGCGCTGATCACCTTGCGCGACGAGACCCTGACTGATGCCCAGGACATGCTTGACGAACTGGCCGGAGCGCTGATTTCCTCGCTCAACAGCGCCTATCCGGACCTTTTGTCAGGAACGGATGGTTCCACCATTTCGGTCAACGCAAGCCTTCTGGCAGATCCGGGGTCACTGGCGGACAAATCCGGGTCAAGCGAGACGGCGGAAGCCCTGCTGGATGCCCTGACCGGAGGGGGCAGTTTTGGTGCGACCAGCCGCATCGGTGCGGGCGACTATGACTTCACCAGCTATGCCAACCGCATTCTGTCTGTCGTGGTTTCAGATGCGACGACGGCCCAGACGCGCCTGTCGGCAGCGACCGCCACCCTGACGCAAATTTCGGACACGATGTCTTCGCTCTACGGCGTGAACATTGATGAAGAAACGGCACGGGCATCGGAACTGGAGCAGCTGTATTCCGCGGCCGCCCAGATCCTGACGGTGCTCAAGCAGATGTATGAAGACCTTCTGGCCGCAGTGAAGTGATCACGGTCAGATCGAGGCAGTTTTGTCTTATCGAGAGCCGGCCGCGTCAGGGCGAAGTGCAGTAGTTTCGAGGCGTGATGCGTCAGTCTATCCGCGTCTTGGTGTAAAAAGGGAGTTTGGTAATGGTCGGACGCGTTGCGACATTCGCACATTCGAGCAAGCTTCTCTCCCTTGCCATGCAGACCCAGTCCCGGCTGGCCGAGAAGCAGGTTCAGGAGGCATCGGGGCTGGTTTCCTCCACCTATGGCGGGCTCGGAGCCGATGCCGGGTCAGTCGTGGACCTGGAAGTTTCCCTGACCCGCGCGCAGAGCTATCTGTCTTCTGCCCAGACGGCCCTCTCCCGCGTGGAAATGATGTATTCAGCCGTTGGCGGCATCAGCGACATTCTGACGAGCATCAGAAGCTCGGTGAACGGCGTCATCACGGAAGATCAGCTCAGCGATCTCCAGGCCCTCGCCGCAAGTTATCTCGAAGATATATCCAGCCTGCTGAACACCCGGTATGAAGGCCGCTATCTCTTTGGCGGAGGCATGACATCGTCGGCGCCCGTCGATACAGGCTCCTATGTGGTGACGGACCTGGACACTGCGGATACCAGCTACTACAGCGGTGACAGCGTCATCCAGAGCGTTCGCATCTCGGCAGACCGTGAGCTTTCCTATGGTGTGACGGGGGACAATGCCGCTTTCGAGGAAACTCTGCGCGTGCTGTCCTATCTGGCCAATGCGGCAGATCTCACGGTTGCCGGTCTGCCCGAGATTTCCGAGGCCCTTGTCTCCGCCCAGGACAAGGTCATTGCTGTCCAGAGTACGCTGTCCATCAAGGCGGCTTCGCTGGAGACGGCCATCACCCGGGAAGAGGACTACATCACGGCAATCAGCGAGACGATCAACAGCAAGAAATCGGTTGATGTGGTTGCCCTTGCCGCCGAGATTGCCACCATGGAGACCCAGCTGCAGGCGAGCTATTCGATCATTGGCAAGCTTTCGAACTTCTCGCTGCTGGATTACCTGCGCTGATGCGCCGCTGGCCATTGCAGGCCGTCAGCGCCGGGCATGATTGAACGGGTGCCGCTTTGGCATTAGATATGGGATCCGGAGATCCCTGATGCACCAAGGACGGCAACACACGGCGAACCTGCTGCGCATTCTTTGCGCCATGGGTTTTCTGTTGCTTGGCTTTGCCCATCAGCCGCCTGCCTTTGCCCTTTCCGCCAGCCAGCTGGAGGAACTGGAAGCGTTCCGCCTGCCGGATGGCAGCCTGCCGGTGCTGTGCCTCACCCCCACCGGAAAGGATGGCACGCCGCATCATTCCGGCTCCGAAGGGTGCGAGGCCTGCCGTCTTTCGGCCGCCGTGGTTCTGCCCGAGCCTGCACCGGGCACCGGTGAGGCCCTGTCCTTCGCACAACAGGGCAGCTGGGGTCTCTATCTGCCGCAGGTGCCTGCCTCCGGCGTGCCGCCGGGCAGCCGCGGCTCCAGGGCACCCCCTGCAAACATCCTGATCTAAACCGGCCGGGCCTTTCCGGCCTGTCCCTGTTCCGCCAGCCCCGCTGGCGTCAGACCGGATGTCTTCAGATGGAAATGCTATCCCCGCGCCGCGGCACGCAAACTGCCGTTCCGATTGATTTTCTCATTGACCCGCTGATGAGCGAGAATGGCCGCAAGATCGCCACGGTTGCCGCCCGTGCCAGCATCTTCCTGCCCGGTGTCAACCGGAGTGAAACCTTCCGCATCCTTGAGGGCTGCATTGCGCTTTATCAGCGCCTGCCCGACGGGCGGCGGCAGATCCTTGATGTGCTGGGGCCTGGCAAGATGTTCGGGCGCGGCCTTTCGGATGTGCAGCAATGCGGCGCCGAAGCCATGGCCCCGGCCCGTCTGGAACTGGTGGCCGCCGGCCAGCGGCGCATGGAGGGCGAGTTGAACGCCGCCGTCCGTCTGCTGCTGCGCCGGGCGCAGGCTCATGCCATGCTGCTGGGGCGCAAGACGGCCACGGAAAAGGTGGCTTCGGCGCTGGTGGACCTGTGCCGCCAATTCGCCAAGGTGGGAGAGGAAGCCGCCGTGCTGCGCTTTCCCATGTATCTGACGCGGCAGGATCTGGCCGACTGGCTGGGGCTGACACTGGAAACCGTCAGCCGCTGCATCAGCCGCCTGCGCCGCGATGGCTATATTTCGCTGAATGTGCAGGGCGATGTGACCGTGCATGATCTGCCCGCGCTGAGGGCGCTGGCCATGGGCACTGTTCCGCCGCAAGCCGCGTTCAGCGTTGCGGCGGAGTAATACCAATGCTCGATAAGCTTGACTTGTCGAGCATTGGTCAAGCCCGTGCGGCGCTTGAGCCTTTTCAAGGCGTGATGCGCCAGCATCGAAAGCCTTGGTATAAGCGAACTGGAACCCGGTGCCGTGCTTCCGGCTGGTATCAGTCCAGCCGGAGCGCCATCCATGCGGTGACAGCTGCCCAGGCGCAGCGCATGTAGTCTTCGGCCCGGTAAAGCGCCGCCTCCGGCTCGCCCTGCAGGGCGCTCAGCTCCGCCGCCATGGCGAGGAAGACGGCAAGGGCCGCTTCAGCCTCGGCGGCCTCCGCCGGCCGGTCCGCCGAAGCAGTGGCAATGCCTTCGCGCATCAGCCGCTCGAACACGGTAAGGCCACGGCCCTGATCGCGCCACAGGCGGCGGGTCAGGAAGTCTATGGCCTGAATGCCGGTGGTGCCTTCGTAGATGGTCATCACCCGGCTGTCGCGCAGATGCTGTTCGACCGGCCATTCCTTCGTGTAGCCTGCCGCTCCCATCACCTGAATGGCGCGGTTGGACACGTCAAAGCCCGCTTCCGCACCGAAGGTCTTGATCATCGGCAGCATGAAGGCGCTGAAATCGCGCATGTCTGCCCGCAGCTTTTCATCCGGCGAGAGCCGGGCCAGATCCATGCGTGCGGCGCTTTCCAGAATGGCGGCGCGGGCGACCTCCGTCTGGCGGCGCAGAAGCGAGAGCTGGCGGCGGACATCGGGATGCTGCGCGATCGGCACGGGCGGGCGGTCCGCGGGTCCGCCCTGCTTGCGGTCCTGCGCGTAGGCTTCCGCAATATCTGCGGAGGCGGAGGCAAGGCCGAGGCCCTGGCAGCCGGTCTGCAGGCGCATCAGTTCGATCATGTGGAACAGGGCATGCAGTCCTCGCCCCTCCTCGCCCAGCAGCCAGCCGCGCGCGCCATCAAAGCCGAGGATACAGGTGGGCGAGCCATGCAGGCCCATCTTCTCCTCGATCCGCTGCACGGTGATGCCGTTGGCCTTGCCGTCCATCCGGTCGGGCACGAGGAAGAGGCTGAGCCCGGCAGTGCCCGCCGTCTTGCCGGTGCGGGCAAGCAGGCAATGGCCGATGCGCGCGGCAAGGTCGTGATCGCCGAAGGAAATCCAGCTCTTGACGCCATTGATCTGCCACAGGCCATCGCTGCCTTGAGCCGCCGTGGTGCG
Organism: Pannonibacter sp. CBAS1226; assembly: GCF_055685825.1. Classification (NCBI taxonomy): domain Bacteria; kingdom Pseudomonadati; phylum Pseudomonadota; class Alphaproteobacteria; order Hyphomicrobiales; family Stappiaceae; genus Pannonibacter; species Pannonibacter sp. CBAS1226. The sequence continues at coordinate 142,066 of NZ_JBVOUO010000004.1, forward strand.
GATGCGGCCCACATCGGACCCGGCATCAGGCTCGGAAATGCAGATCGTGGCGGTCCATTCACCGGCCAGAAGCTGGGAAATCCATTCCTCCGCCAGCGCCGGTTCGGCAACCGCGGCGAGCAGATGGCAGGCGGCCCGGGAGGAGCCGGCCGCCATCATCATGGAAACGCAGCCGCGCTCGAACAGGGGCAGGCAGGCGGCCTGAAGCGTCAGCGGCAGGCCCTGTCCGCCATGAGCCTCCGGCAGATCCATGCCGAGCCATCCGGCTTCCGCATAGCGGCGGTAGGCCTGCGCGAAACCGGCGGGGGTCTTCACCCGGCCTTCGACGATGCGGCAGCCCTGCCGGTCGGAGACGGCATTAAGCGGGGCAAGTTCGGTTACAGCGAAGGCAGCAGCCTCCCGCAGGACCGCCTCCACCGTTTCGCTGTCATAATCGGGCAGGAGCGCCTGAACGGCCAGCCAGCCGGGGGTTGCCTGCAACAGTCTGGCGGTGCGGTCCGCCTGCGCGCGAAAGCCTTCCATGGCGGTCAGCGCGGCTGCATGCGCAGGGCACCGTCCAGCCGGATGACCTCGCCATTGACGTAAGAATTGGCCACGAGATAGCGGACCGTATCGGCAAACTCCTCCGGCGTGCCCAGACGCGCCGGGCCGGGAATGGCAGCGGCGAGGCTGTCCTGCGCTTCCTGCGGCAGGCCCGCGAGCAAGGGCGTGCGGAACAGGCCCGGCGCGATGGTGTTGACGCGGATGCCGAAACGGGCCAGCTCACGTGCTGCGGGCAGGGCCATGGAGACGATGCCGCCCTTGGAGGCCGAATAGGCGATCTGGCCGATCTGGCCCTCGAAAGCGGCCACCGAGGCGGTGTTGACGATCACGCCCCGGCCGAGCCCCTCAAGCTCCGCTGTTTCGGCGATGCGGGCTGCGGCAAGGCGCATCATGTTGAAGGTGCCGACCAGATTGACGCGGATCACCCGTTCGAAGGCATCGAGCGGCATCGGCCCGTCGCGGCCCAGAAGTCGGGCGGCGGTGCCGATCCCGGCGCAATTGACGAGAATGCGCAGGCCATTTCCGGCAGCTGCTGCTGTGTCGAGCGCGGCGCTGGCGTCCGCCTCGCTGGTCACGTCCCCGGCGATGGCAACGCCGCCAATCTCTGCGGCCACGCGCTCAGCACCCGCTGCGTCCCGGTCGAACACATGCACGATGGCCCCTTCAGCGGCCAGCAGCCGGGCAGTGGCCTCGCCCAGCCCCGAGCCGCCACCGGTGACGAGTGCGCTGGAACCTGAAATCTTCATGCTGCTGCCTCTTCCCTTGCCAGAATGACGTCCGCGCCGCCTGCATAAAGCGCTGCGATCTGCTCGTGCCGGTGGCTGCGCAGGGCGCGCTGGTTGAGCGAGCCCTTTTCGGTGATCTCGCCCTTGTCGAGGCGTGGCGGGTCCATCAGCACCGCAAGGCGCATGACGCGGCTGGCCGAGCCCGTCGCCTGCTTCTGGTGCCGGTAGAGCCGGGCGGCAAGTGCTGCCTGCACAGCCGGATGGGCCTGGACCGCTGCATCATCAAGGCTTTCACCGCCATCGATCAGCTTCCGCGCGGCCGGCAGGGAGAGCAGCACCAGGGCGCCGAGTTCCGCCTCGTTCTCGCCGGTGATCACCGCATCGCGGATCAAGCCGGCGAACTGATCGACCAGTTGCGCCCGCAAGGGGCCGACAGCCACCCAGGTGCCGGTCTGCAGCTTGAAGTTCTCGGCAATGCGCCCGTCGAAGAAGAAGCCACGGGTGGGATCGCCTTCCTCGGCGAACTTCAGCGCGTCACCGATGCGGTAGAAACCTTCCTCGTCAAAGGCCGCTGCCGTCAGTTCGGGGTTGCGCCAGTAGCCGGGTGTTACGTTCGGGCCCTTCAGCCGCAACTCGTATTTGTCCTCCACCGGGATCAGCTTCATGGTGATGCCCTGCGCCGGGATGCCGACATTGCCGGCCTTTTCCTCCTGCGTGGTGCAGAAGAGCGAGAAGGGGCTTGTCTCCGTGGCGCCAAGGCCGGTGCTCAGCAGCACGCTGTGGCCGAGAATGCCTTGCGAGATTTCGCGCAAGGAGTCCCATGTGTGCTGCGCCATTCCGGCGCCCGCATACATCATCAGCTTCAGGTTCTTGAAGAAGTTCCGCGCCAGCTCCGGATCGGCCTCGAAGGCATGCACCAGCATCTCGTAACCGGCCGGCACATTGAAATACCAGGTCGGGGAGACGTCCTTGAGATTGCGCAGCGTCTCGCCGATGTGCTGGGGCGAGGGGCGGCCATTGTCGATGTAGAAGGTGCCGCCGTTGTAGAGCGCCATATTGAAGATCTTGCTGCCCGCCGCCACGTGGTTCCACGGCGCCCAGTCAACGATGACCGGCGGCTCGTCCTTCAGGAACTGGTAGCAGTCGCGGATCATTTCCTGATTGGAGCACAGCATCCGCTGGGTCTGGATCACCGCCTTGGGCGAACCTGTGGTGCCGGAGGTGAAGAGGAACTTCGCCACCGTGTCCGGCCCCACCGCATCGAATGCGGCATCAACCGCTGCCGTGGCTTCTGTCTTCAGCAGGTCTTCGAAAAGGAAGCTGTTGGGCCGGTCTGCGGGCAGATTGCGGGCGGCGACCAGCACGCATTCGGTGCCGAAAGCCGCATCGACCGCTGCCCGGAAGCGCATGCCGTCTTCCACGAAGGCAAGGCCCGGCGTGATCTGCTGCGCGATTTCGGTCAGCTTGCCGAAGTCGGTGGCCAGCGTCACGTAATTGGGGGAGATGGCTGCCGAAGGTATGCCCACATGCTGGGCGCTGAGCGCCATCAACGCATGTTCGAGCGAGTTTTCGGCGAGGATCGCAACAGGCCGGTCAACGGAAAGCCCGTGGTCGAGAAAGGCCTGCGCAAGGCTGCGCACCTGGGTCAGGGCCTGCGCATAGGAAATGCGCTTCCAGCCATCGCCTTCACGGGCCGCCATCCAGGTGCGGTCCGGGGCTGCTTGCGCCCAGTGAACAAGCCGTTCGTTGATCTTGCTGGCATAGGCCCCCAGCGCATCCTCGCGCCAGATGACGATCGAGCCGTCGGCCCGGGTTTCCCATGCAAGTTCCGGCGTCCAGAATTCCTTCCGGACCATAGCTCCTGCGGTCATGACTCCTCCCAGACGTCAATCACGTGAACAAACTTTTAGGCCGGATGGCCCCTCCTGAAATTTGTTTACAAGGAAACAATCCATCTGTAAACAATCAAAATCATGCACACGAAGATGGGCAGCGGGAGTAACGCCATGGACAGCACCGTCACCGGGGACATCGTCACCTACGAACTGAAGGGCAATGTCGCCCATGTCGGCCTCAACCGGGCTGAGAAGCGCAATGCCATCAGTGACCGGGTGGTCGAGGCGCTGGCCCTGGCCATTGCCCGCGCCGAGCGCGAGGCCAAGGCCGCCGTGCTCTTCGGCTATGGCAGCCACTTCTGCGCCGGGCTGGATCTGGCCGAGCATGTGGAGCGTTCGCCGATCGAGGGCGTGCGCAACTCCCGCCGCTGGCATGCAGTGTTTGGCGGCATCGAGCATGGCACCATTCCCTGGGTTTCGGCCCTGCATGGCGCTGTCGTCGGCGGCGGCCTCGAGCTTGCCGCTTCCACCCATATCCGTGTTGCCGATGCGACCACTTTCTTCGCCCTGCCGGAAGGTCAGCGCGGCATCTTCGTCGGCGGCGGCGGCTCGGTGCGCGTGGCGCGGCTGACAGGCGTTGCCCGCATGACCGACATGATGCTCACGGGCCGCGTCGTGCCCGCTTCCAGCGCCGAAGCCTGGAACCTTGCGCAATATGTGGTGGGTGAGGGTGAGGCTCTGGCCAAGGCCACCGAACTGGCGCAAGCCGCCGCCAGCAATGCGGAACTGTCCAACTATGCCGTCATCAATGCGCTGCCGCGCATTCAGGACATGGCAAAGGAGGATGGACTTTTCGTCGAATCCTTTATTGCATCCTTCACGGCCACGAGCCCGGAAGCCGAAGAGCGCCTGCGCGCCTTCCTCGAGAAGCGCGCCGCGCGGCTGAAGGCTCCGGGCGCTGCCTGAAGGAGATGCCATCATGGCCATGGATGCGGACGTGATCTGCCCGAAACAGGGTGAGGTGGAAATCGGCAAGCTGGATGGCGCCGTCGGCTTCCTGCTGCGCATGGCGCAGCTCAAGGTCTACGAGCAGTTCTTCGCCGATGATGCCGAACTGGTGATGAAGCCGGGCGAATTCTCCGTGCTGTGGGTCATCTCCTGCAATCCGGGCATCCGCCAGAGCGCGCTGGGCAACCGGCTGATGATCAAGCGGGCGCATATGACCAAACTCATCCGCGCCTTCGAGGATCAGGGGCTTGTCTCCCGCCGGGTGCCGGACGAGGACCGCCGGGCGGTGGAACTGACGCTGACGGCGGAGGGCGAGGATCTGGTGGAGCGGACGAGCCGCTGGTTCTTCCGCCACGAGGAAAGAATTGGCGCCAATCTGGCCGCGGAGGAGCGCGATCAACTGGTGCATCTGTTGCGCAAGTTCATCGGGATTGAAGGGAGGCCCACATGAACATCGACGATCTGATTGCCATCGACTTTCACACCCACGCGGAAGAGCCCTGCTGCGGCCCGCGCGATGACGGCTATGACGAGTTTCAGGCCGGCATGGCCAAGTATTTCCGCAATCCGGTGTCGCACAATCACCTGCCCACGGTGCAGGAGACGGCGGACTATTTCCGCGAGCGCAAGATCGGCGCGGTGATCTTTCCCGTCGATGCGGAGCGCGAAACCGGCTTCCGCCGCTATGATAACGAGGAAGTGGCCCGGATCGCAGCCGAAAACAGCGACATCCTCATCCCCTTCGCCTCCATCGATCCGGCCAAGGGCAAGGCCGGTGCGCGCGAAGCACGCCGTCTGGTGCGCGATTTCGGCGTGCGGGGTTTCAAGTTCCACCCCACCATGCAGGGCTTTTATCCCAACGACCGCTCGGCCTATGTGCTCTATGAGGCCATTGCCGAGGAAGGGGCGATCACCCTGTTCCACACCGGCCAGACGGGTGTGGGTGCCGGCATGCGCGGCGGCATGGGCATGCGGCTGAAATATTCCAACCCGATGTATCTTGATGACGTGGCGGTGGATTTCCCCGACATGCCCATCGTGCTGGCGCACCCGTCCTTCCCCTGGCAGGAAGAGGCCCTGTCGGTGGCAACCCACAAGCCGAATGTCTACATCGACATGTCCGGCTGGTCGCCGAAATACTTCCCGCCGATCCTCGTGAAATATGCAAACAGCCTCTTGAAGCACAAGATGCTGTTCGGCTCCGACTGGCCGGCCATCACGCCGGACCGCTGGCTCGCCGATTTCGAGCAGATCGACATCCGCGACGACGTGCGCCCGCTGATACTCAAGGAAAACGCAAGGCGCCTTCTGAAGCTCTGAACGCTTCGCATTCCCTCTCAGATAGCTGTCCCTGCCCGTCTGGCCTTGCCAGGCGGGTTTTTCATGTGGAGTTCAAAATATTCGAAAACTGGAAAATAATATGAATGGAGTTTTGCTCGATGGTATTATCTGTCTGGAAAACATCGATGAGACAGTGTAATAACCCTTTATTGCACTATATGGTTTCAGTTTAGCCGCTCGTCGGGAAGTTGAATCTGATAAAAAATCAACCAGTAAATGCGTATAAATTGTCACTATTACTTATAGAAGAAAATAAATATTGGTAAATGGGGCGTTATTAGAATTTTACTGAAATTTTCAATTAAGGAATGAACGTTAGCGTGAGCGAATGTCCATGTTTGGGAGTTCGCGATGACCATTCGCATCAAGCTTTTTCTTTCGCTGTGCCTTCTGGCGCTGGCGCTGTTTGCAACAAGCCTCGAAGGCTGGATTGCGTTGCAGGATGCATCCGACAGAACCGAATCTATCGTTGAAGGCCGGGTTGTTCCCATGGAACAGCTCAAGACCGTCTCGGACATGTATGCGGTCAACATCAAGGATACAGCGCACAAGGTCCGGTCAGGATACATGCCCTGGGCCGACGGCGAAGCCCAGGTGAAGGAGGCGCTGGCCATAATCGAGGCTCAGTGGATGGCCTATAGCTCAACTTCCATGGGGTCTGAGGAAAAAAGGCTGGCTGCCGAGGTTGTCTCTACCAAGTCCCGCGCAGAGCCTGCCATCAACAAGCTGGCGGGCATTCTGCAGGCACAGGACGCGGGGGCTCTCGACGCCTTTGTGCTGAATGAGCTTTATCCTGCGGTTGATCCGGTCGGCGAACCGATTGCGCGGCTGATGAACCTGCAGATCCAGATGGCACAGCAGGTTTACGCGGAAGCGGTGAAAGACCGCATCCAGTCCAAGACGATCATGATCGTCATTGCCGCCGCATCCATTCTTGTCATCGCTTTCGCCGGATACACCGTGGTTACGGGTGTGACGCGGCCTCTGACTGGCATGCAGGGCGCCATGCGCCAGCTGGCTGAGGGCAATCTGGAAGCCGATGTGCCCTATCTCACCCGCAAGGACGAGATCGGCTCCATGGCAGCTGCCGTGCAGGTGTTCAAGGACAATGGCCTGGAGCGCCGCCGTCTGGAAGCTGAACAGGCGGAACAGCGTGCCGTCGCCGAGCGCCGGGCGATGGCCATCGAGCAGGTGATCAATGGCTTTGACAGCGATGTGAGCCTGATCCTGCGCACCGTCGCCGCCGCCTCTTCCGAACTTGAGGCAACGGCTGCGTCTCTGTCTGCTTCGGCAGAAGAAAGTGCCCAGAGCGCCACAACGGTCAGCGCGGCCTCGGAGCAGGCGTCGGCCAATGTGCAGACTGTCGCCGGGGCGTCGGAAGAGCTGGATGCATCCATCGCGGAAATCGCCAACCGGGTGCAGTCATCGGCAGATGTGGCGGGCAAGGCCCTGAAGGCCGCCAATGAGACCGAGACGATGGTGGAGGGGCTGGTGGCCTCCGCCGAGAAGATCGGCAGCGTTGTGGAACTGATCAACGACATTGCCGGCCAGACCAATCTGCTGGCACTCAACGCAACCATCGAGGCGGCGCGGGCCGGAGAGGCGGGCAAGGGCTTTGCCGTCGTCGCCACGGAAGTGAAATCGCTGGCCAGCCAGACCGCGAAGGCCACCGAAGAGATTGATGCCCAGATCACCGGCATGCAGGGCGCCACGGGCCGTGTCGCCGCCGCAATCCGCTCGATTGGCGACATCATCCAGCGGATTTCGGAATCGTCTTCTGCCGTTGCGGCCGCCGTGGAGCAGCAGAGCGCGGCGACGCGCGAGATTGTCCGCAACATCACGGAAGCTGCCACAGGCACGCAGCAGGTGTCGTCCAACATTGTTGCCGTTACGCAGGCGGCAACTCACACGGGGGCGGGCGCATCGCAGGTTCTCACCTCCTCACAGGAGCTGGCACGCCAGTCCGAAACGCTGAAGGGCAAGGTGGAGACCTTCTTCGCCGATATCCGCGCGGCGTGAGATCCCCCTGCGGCCTCGAAAGCTCTGGCCTCGAAAGTCCTGGCCTTGAAAGCTCTGGCATGAAACAGGCCTGCATGTGACATGAAAAACCCTCCGGCGGTTCACCCGCCGGAGGGTTTTTCCATTGTGCAGCCCGGAACGCGCCCCGGTATCAACGAGCTCTGGCTTCAGAGTGTGAAGCCGCTGTCCGTGGCGAGGGACTTGAGGCTCTTCTGCGGGCGGGCGCCCACGTGGGCAATGACTTCAGAGGCGCACAGGCAGCCGAGGCTGGCGGAGGTGGCCAGATCGAAATCATGGGCAAGGCCATAGAGGAAGCCGGAGGCGAAGAGATCGCCCGCGCCGGTCAGGTCGGCGACCTCGCTCACCTCGTTGGCGCGCACGTGCACGGTTTCCTCGCGGGTGATCGCCATGGCGCCATCCTCGCCGCGGGTCAGGGCGGTCAGCTTGCAGCTCTCGGCTGCGGCGCGGATGGCCGTATCGATGTCGGCGGTCTGGTAGAGTGCCTTCAGCTCGTGCTCGTTGGCAAACATCAGATCCACCACGCCGTCGCGCAGCAGTCCCTGGAACTCGCTGCGGTAGCGGTCGACACAGAAGGAATCGGACAGGGAGATGGCGACCAGCCGGCCATTTTCATGGGCGATCCGGGCAGCCTGCAGGAAGGCCTCCTTGGCAGCGGGGGGATCCCACAGATAGCCTTCCATGTAGGTGACGGCCGAGGCGCCGACGACCGCCGGGTCCACGTCTGCCGGCGACAGCTCGACACAGGCCCCCAGATAGGTGTTCATGGTGCGCTCGCCATCCGGCGTGATCAGGATCATGGAGCGGGCCGTCGGCACGCTGTCCACCAGCGGGGCCGTCTCGAAATGCACGCCTGTGCCCTTCATGTCATGGGCGTAGCTGGCGCCCAGAACGTCATTGGCCACCTTGCCGAGATAAGCCGGCTTGCCGCCGAGCGACGCAATGCCTGCCGCCGTGTTGCCCGCGCTGCCGCCCGAGATCAGCACGGTCTGGCCCATGCGCTCGTAAATGCGCAGGGCTTCCGCCGTATCGATAAGGCGCATGGAGCCCTTCACAAGGTTCTCCCGCACGAGGAAATCTTCCTCCACATGGGCGAAGACGTCGCAGATCGCATTGCCGATGCACAGGGCATCAAAGGCCGGTTTGGTCATATGGCAGTCCACAGTTGCCGGGCCGCGCAGACGGTGCGCGGCCGGAAGGATTGGAGATCAGACGGAAGGGGTCGGGCGCAGGGCGCGGTTGGCCTCGGGCTCGCGGATCTTCTCGCGGAAGGGGCTGGCCCGGTAGACGCCGAGGATCTTCAGTTCGGCGCAGTAGAAGGCAAGCTCTTCCAGCGCCAGCGCCACGGACGGATCATCCGGATGGCCCTCGATATCGGCATAGAACATGGAGGCGAAGAACTGGCCTTCCAGCTGGTAGGATTCCAGCTTGGTCATGTTCACACCGTTCGTGGCAAAGCCGCCGAGCGCCTTGTAAAGCGCGGCCGGCACGTTGCGGACGCGGAAGATGAAGGTGGTGATCACCGGCTGGCCGTTGTTGGCCGCACGCGCCGGGCTGCGCGAGAGAATGAGGAAGCGCGTCGTGTTGTGCTCCGCATCCTCCACATTGCGCCTCAGGATATCGAGGCCATAGACATCCGCCGCCATTTCCGGGGCAAGGGCCGAGGCCGTCAGGTCGCCGCTCTCCGCGATCTGGCGGGCGGAGCCTGCGGTGTCTGCGCCGACAATGGCTTTCAGGCCCAGTTCGCGGATGATGTTGCGGCACTGGCCAAGGGCCATCACATGGCTCTGCACGCTCTTCAGCCCGTCCAGCGTCGCGCCCTTCAGCGCCATCAGCTGGAAGCGGATCGGCATGAAATATTCGCCGATGATATGCAGGCTGGAACGCGGCAGCAGGTAATGGATGTCGGCCACGCGGCCCGCGATGGAATTCTCCACCGGGATCATGCCGAAATCGGCCTCACCCGATTCCATGGCCGTAAAGCAGTCCTCGAACGTCGCGCAAGGGATGGCCTGGTAATCCGGATAAACGCTGTGGCAGGCCATGTGCGAATTGGCACCGGTCTCGCCCTGAAACACGATTTTCTTGCGGTCAGACATGGACGTCCGCTTTCTGCTGTTTGAGGCTCTCTGCGATTAAAGAGGAAGTGCCCGGAGGGCAAGGCCGGAAGAGGGGCTTAGCGCCCCTCGAACAGCTTGCGCACGTGATCGAGATCCTCCGGTGTGTTCACGTCGATGGGGACGGTCGGCGTCAGGCACACATCGATTCGCATGCCGTCTTCCAGCGCGCGCAACTGCTCCAGCTTTTCCCGCAGCTCAAGGCCGGAGGGCGGCAGGGAGACGAACCGGTCCAGTGCGCTGCGCCGGTAGGCATAGACGCCGATGTGCTGGTAGAGCGGGCCGGGGCCGGTGGGGGCGGTGGCGCGGGTGAAATAGAGGGCGCGGAAGCGCTCGCCGTCCACCGGTGTCACCACGGCCTTCACGAAGGCCGGGTTGTTGCGGCCCTCTTCGGTGCGGATCTCGGTCATGATGGTACCGATGTCCACGGAGGGATCGGCCAGCGGCAGGAAGGCGGCGCGGGCCGCTTCCGGGGCAATCAGCGGCACATCCCCCTGCAGATTCAGCACCACATCGAACTTGCGCTCCGGATCGAGAATGTTCGCCGCTTCCTGGATGCGGTCCGAGCCGGACTGGTGATCGGGACTGGTCATGACGGCGTGGCCGCCGTGATCGCTGACGGCCTCGAAGATGCGCCTGTCATCGCAGGCAACCGCTACCGGGCCGATATCCACCGCCAGAGCCTGCTCCAGAACCCGGACGATCATGGGTTTGCCAGCTATGTCTGCAAGGGGTTTTTCCGGCAAACGAGTCGCTGCCAGACGCGAGGGTATAATAACAAGTGCCGATGTCACGCCTTGCTCCGGGTGCTGCCGGGCCCCCACTTCTGCGTCTTAATGCGTAGAAGGCCCAATTTCCTTGTGCCGGGACTTTTATACCTATGGACAGCGGCGTCAAAAAATTTGTAGTTTCCAGCCCAAATTCATGGAGCAGATTATGGTTCCGCCTCTGGGGGTGCGGGCCATGGACGCGTTAATCTGGAGCCAGACCTGATGGATTCCTTCGAGCTGAACAAGGCCGCGGGAGCGGTTTTGATGGTGCTTCTTCTGACGATGGGCGTGGGCATCGTCTCTGATGTGATTTTTGAGACCAAGGTGCCGGAGAAGCCTGGGTACGAAATCGAGGTGGCAGAGGCAGGTGAAGGTGCGGCTGCACCGGCTGCCGCGGAAGCTGTTCCGCTGCCGCAGTTGCTGGCCGCTGCATCGCTTTCTGATGGCGAAAGGGCCGCCAGAAAGTGCGTTGCCTGCCACAGCTTTGAAAAGGGCGGCCCGAACAAGGTCGGTCCGGATCTGTGGGACATCGTCGGCCGTGCGCCGGGTGCGCATGAGGGCTTTGCCTATTCCGCCGCGATGAAGGCCTATGGCGAAACCCATACCGCCTGGACCATCGAAGAACTGGATGCCTTCATCGAGAACCCGCGCGGCCACATGCCTGGCACGGCCATGGGCTTTGCCGGTCTCAAGCGTGCAGAGGAGCGCGCTTCCATGCTGGTTTACCTGAACAGCCTGTCGGACAATCCGGCTCCGCTGCCGCAGTAAAGCTGCACGGCACAGAAAACGCAGGAACCGCGTCCCCCCAGGGCGCGGTTTTTGTTTGCGCGGTTTTTGTTTGCGCGGATTTCCGGTTCCCCGGACTTGCGCTTCCGTGTCCGGCGGGCACTGCCGGTTAAATTTCTGTCATCTCCCGTTTTACCCGGTGACGGCACGGCACATCGCCTTTTACTATAGCGGCGGTTGCGGCTGATTTGAGCCCGCGGCAGGCTGTATCCATCATGGGCGGCTGGCCGGCGGACCGCTGGACAGGAGAACAGTTGATGACGCTAGCCCGCAAGGCTTCCTTCCGTGCATTGATGACAGCGGCAGTCATGACCATGGCTTGCTGGCAAATGAGCGGGGGGCAGGCAAGGGCTGCAGAGGAGCCGCAATGGCGCCATGCCACGGCACTCACCGGTGAACCGCGCTACGGGGCGGATGCCACCCACTTCAACTATGTCAATCCGGATGCCCCCAAGGGCGGTACGGTCAAACTGTCTTCCATCGGCGGCTTCGACAATTTCAACGTGCTCGCCCCGCGCGGCAATCTCGCGCCGGGCCTTGGTCTCATCTACGAAAGCCTGATGGAATCCTCGCTCGACGAGTATGACATCAGCTCGATGTATGGCGTCATTGCCGAAGCCATGCGCTATCCTGACGATTATTCCTGGGTCGAGTACCGGCTCAACCCCAAGGCCCGCTGGCAGGACGGCACGCCCATCACGGCGCAGGATGTGATCTGGTCCTTTGAAAAGGCGATCGAACTCAGCCCGCAGCAGAAATTCTACTACAAGGACGTGAGCAAGGTGGAGGAGCTGCCGGGCGGCGTCATCCGCTTCAGCTTTGCCTCTGCCGGCAACCGCGAACTGCCGCACACGGTCGGCCAGATCCTCGTCTTGCCGAAACACTGGTGGGAAGGCACGGACGCGCGAGGCAACAAGCGCGACATTTCCCGCACCACACTGGAGCCGCCGCTTGCCTCGGGTCCTTACCGGATGAAGAGCTTCGTCGCCAACCGCGAAGTCGTTTATGAGCGCGTCCAGGATTATTGGGGGGAAGACCTGCCGATCCGGGTAGGTACCAACAATTTCGATGAAGTCCGCTACATTTCCTTCCTCGACCGCACGGTTGCCTTCGAGGCTTTCAAGGGCGGCCAGTACGACTTTCACCTGGAGAACAGCGCCAGCGCCTGGCTGAAGAACTATGACTTTCCGGCTGCGCGCGATGGCCGCGTGGTGAAAGAGGAGTTCATCGACCACGGTTCGGGCCGGATGCAGGCCTTCGTGCCGAACCTGCGGCTGAAGAAGTTCCAGGATCCGCGCGTCCGCCTGGCGCTGAACTACGCCTATGACTTCGAAACCAGCAACACCATCATCTCCGGCGGGCTGAACAAGCGGATCAACTCCTATTTCGCCGGTACCGATGAACTGGAAGCCAAGGGCCTGCCCGAGGGCAAGGAGCTGGAGATTCTGGAAACCGTGCGCGATGAGGTGCCGCCGGAGGTCTTCACCACGCCCTATGTCAACCCGGTCGGGGGCTCTTCTGAAAAGGCGCGTGCCAACCTGCGCGAGGCGGTGAAACTGCTGCGCGAGGCAGGCTACAGCCTTCAGAACGGCAGGATGGTGGATGCACAGGGCACTCCGCTCTCCTTTGAGATGCTCTATTTCGACCAGGGCGCGGAGCGCACGCTGCTGCCCTATCAGCAGAATCTGCGGGACATCGGCATCACGATGACCTTGCGGGTCGTTGACATGCCCCAGTACATCAACCGCGTGAACAGCCGCGATTTCGAGATGACGACGCTGGTTTGGGGCCAGTCCCTGTCACCGGGCAACGAGCAGCGCAACATGTGGGGCTCGGAATCGGCTGACCGCGAGAATTCGCAGAATTACGCCGGCATCCGGAACCCGGCCGTCGACAAGCTGATCGACAGGGTCATTTTCGCCAAGGACCGCGAAGAGCTTGTGGCCGCCACACGGGCGCTGGACCGGGTGCTGCTCTGGAACCACTACGTGATCCCGCAATTCTACGCTGACGTGGACCGAACGGCCCGCTGGAACCGCTTCGGCCATCCGGACAACATGCCGGAGTTCACCTACGGGTTCCCAACGATCTGGTGGTATGACGCCGGCCTGGCAGCCAAGACGGGAGGCGCGCGATGAGCCGGTCTGACACCCTTTCCCGCCGCTCCATCCTCAAGCTGGGCGCCTCGGCGTCCGCGCTCGGTGTCCTGCCCTGGGGGGCGTCAGCCTTGGCGCAAGGGACAAGTCCTGCGGCGGCTGATGCTGCGGCCACTGCAGCAGCGGAAGCGGCGGCAAGGCCGGATCTGCGCCATGGCTTGTCGGTCTTCGGTGACCTGAAATATGCGCCGGACTTCACCGCCTTTGATTATGTGAACCGGGAGGCGCCGAAGGGCGGGCGGCTCGTCTTCACGGCGCCGAGCTGGGCCTTCAACCAGAACCCGCAGACCTTCAATACCTTCAATACCTTCATTCTGAGGGGCGATGCGCCGCCGCGCATGGAAATGTGCTTCGACACGCTGATGACCCGGGCGCTGGACGAGCCGGATGCGGTCTATGGCTTGCTCGCGTCGGGCGTGGAGATTCTCGATGACGGCAACCGCTATGTCTTCCATCTGCGGCCCGAAGCCGTGTTCCACGACGGATCGCGCCTGACAGCGGAAGATGTGGCTTTCTCCTTCAATCTGCTGAAGGAGAAGGGCCATCCGCTGCTCGTCCAGATGCTGCAGGAGTTTACCACCGCCAATGCACTGGATGTGTCGCGGGTGGAGGTGATTCTCTCCGGCAATCACAGCCGCCAGCTGCCGCTGATCGTGGCCGGGCTGCCGGTCTTCTCCAAGCGCTACTACACGGCTTATGACTTCACCCAATCGACGCTGACCCCGCCCCTGTCGTCCGGCCCCTACAAGGTGGGCCGCTACGAAGTTGGCCGCTTCATCGAATATGAGCGGGTCAAAGGGTGGTGGGCCAAGGATCTGCCCGTCAACGTGGGGCAGGGCAATTTCGACGTGATCCGGCTTGAATTCTTCCGCGAGCGCCAGGTGGCCTTCGAGGCCTTCAAGAAGGGCGTGATGACCTTCCAGGAGGAATTTACCGCCAGAACCTGGGCGACCGAATACAACTTCCCAGCCGTGCAGGACGGCCGGGTGGTGAAGAAGGAATTTCCCGACAACCGGCCCAGCGGGGCACAGGGCTGGTTCTTCAACACCCGCCTGCCGAAATTTGCCGATCCGCGCGTGCGTGAGGCGATTGGTTTTGCCTTCGACTTCGAATGGTCGAACCAGAACCTCTTCCACGGCGCCTATACCCGCACCCAGTCCTTCTTCCAGAAGACGGAGATGATGGCCGAAGGCACGCCTTCGGCGGAGGAACTGGCGCTGCTGGAGCCTTTCCGCGCTGATCTGCCGGAAGCCGTTTTTGAGGAAGCCGTCGTGGCGCCGGTCTCCGATGCGTCTGGCAATGACCGCAACCTGCTGCGCCGTGCCGCCGGCCTTCTGGCCGAAGCCGGGCTGAAGCGGGATGGCGGCACGCTGCTGGATGCGGATGGCAGGCCCTTCACCATCGAATTCCTCGACAATTCCTCCAGCTTTGACCGTGTCGTCCAGCCCTTCATCACCAACTTGCGCCGCCTCGGCATCGCAGCAACATCACGCATCGTCGATCCGGCGCAGTATGAGTCGCGGCTGAACAGCTTCGACTTCGAGATGACGAGCCGCCGGTTTTCGCTGTCGCCGACGCTGGGCGAATCGGTCCGCAATTTCTGGGGCAGCCGGGCCGCCACGACCAATGGCAGCTACAATCTGGCCGGTATCAGCAGTCCGGTCATCGATGCGCTGCTTGAAAAGGCCATCGGCGCAGCCACCCGCGAGGAGATGTACATCGCCGCGCGGGCGCTCGACCGGGTTCTGCGGGCCGGGCATTACTGGGTGCCGCACTGGTTCAAGCCTGTTCACACGGTGGCAATCTGGGATGTGTTCGGCTATCCCGATGAGCCGCCGTATTATGAGTTTCCGGTGGAATCGACCTGGTGGTTTGACACCGAAAAGGCAAAGAAGATTGGCATGGGGGGCTGAGAGGCACTGACGCCTCGCATCCATTCCGGCACAAGGGCACAAGACCAGACACATGGGCGCCTATATTCTCCGCCGCTTGCTCCTCATGATCCCGACGCTTGTGGGGATCATGGCGATCAATTTCGTCATCATTCAGTTTGCTCCCGGCGGTCCGGTGGAGCGGGTCATTGCCCAGCTTTCGGGCACCGACGTTTCGGCCACATCGCGCATCAGCGGCGGTGGCGGCGGCGACTTCGGCGGAGCGGGCGGACAGGCGCAGGCCACCGCCGGCGACAGCGTCAGCTCCAAGTACCGCGGTGCACAGGGGCTGGATCCCGATTTTATCAAGCAGCTCGAGGCGCAGTTCGGCTTCGACAAGCCGCCGCTGGAGCGGTTCCTCACCATGCTGTGGAATTATGCCCGCTTCGATTTCGGCGAGAGCTACTTCCGCGACATCCGCATCATCGACCTGATCAAGGAAAAACTGCCGGTTTCCATGTCGCTCGGCATCTGGATGACGCTGATTTCCTACACGATTTCCATTCCGCTCGGCATCCGCAAGGCGGTGAAGGACGGCTCGCGCTTCGATATCTGGACGTCAGGGGTGATCATCGTCGCCTATGCGATCCCCAGCTTCCTCTTTGCCGTGCTGCTGATCGTGCTGTTTGCAGGCGGCTCCTTCTATGACTGGTTCCCCTTGCGCGGCCTCACCTCCGACAACTGGGAGCAACTGTCGCTCTTCGGCAAGATCGCGGATTACTTCTGGCACATGACCCTGCCGCTGGCCGCCATGGTGCTCTCCGCCTTTGCCACGACGACCCTGCTCACCAAGAACTCGTTCCTCGACGAAATCCGCAAGCAATACGTGATCACCGCCCGTTCCAAGGGCCTGACAGAGCGCCAGGTGCTCTATGGCCATGTGTTCCGCAATGCCATGCTGATCGTGGTGGCGGGCTTCCCCGGCGCCTTCATCTCGTCCTTCTTTGCCGGATCGCTGCTGATCGAAACCATCTTCTCCCTCGATGGTCTGGGGCTGCTCGGCTTTGAATCGGTCATCAACCGGGACTATGCGGTGGTCTTTGCGACGCTCTACATCTTCTCGCTCATGGGGCTTCTGGTGAACCTCCTCTCCGATCTCACCTACACCTGGATCGATCCCCGGATCGACTTTGAAAGCCGGGAGGTCTGAGCCATGGACAGCACCAGCACGGCATCCGCCTCTCCCGTGGCAGCGCCTGCCCCGCGCGGCCGCTTCTCCCTGTCGCCGATCAACCGGCGCCGCCTTGCCAACTTCCGGGCCAACCGGCGCGGCTACTGGTCGCTCTGGATCTTCCTCGTGCTATTCGGCCTGTCGCTCATTGCAGAGGTTCTGGTCAACGACAAGCCGGTGCTCGTCTCCTACAAGGGCGAGCTGCTGGCACCGGTTCTGGTCGACTATCCGGAAGAGAAGTTCGGCGGCTTTCTCGCCGTCACCGATTACCGCGACCCCTTCATTCAGGACGAGATCAGCGCCAATGGCTGGATGATCTGGCCGCCGGTGCGCTATTCCTACCGGACGGTCAACCGCGACATTCCGGTGCCGGCCCCGGCTCCGCCCTCCTGGATGATGGACAAGGAGCAGCGCTGTGCCCGCTATCCGCTGGGTGCGGAAGATCCCGGCTGCACCATGGGCAACTGGAACTGGCTCGGCACCGATGATCAGGGCCGCGATATCCTCGCCCGCCTCGTCTACGGTTTCCGCATTTCGGTGATCTTCGGTCTCGTGCTCACCATTGCCTCTTCCGGCATCGGCATCGGCGCGGGCGCGGTGCAGGGCTTTTATGGCGGCTGGGTGGATCTTCTGTTCCAGCGTTTCATCGAGATCTGGAGCGCCATCCCGACGCTCTATCTCATCCTGATTATCTCCTCCGTGCTGATACCCGGCTTCTGGACCTTGTTCTTCATCCTGCTTGCCTTCTCATGGGTGTCGCTCGTGGGCGTCGTACGGGCGGAATTCCTGCGCGGGCGGAACTTCGAATATATCGCCGCAGCCCGTGCGCTCGGCGTGTCCAACCGCACGATCATGTGGCGGCACCTTCTGCCCAACGCCATGGTGGCGACGCTGACCTTCATGCCCTTCATTCTCAACGGCTCGATCTCGACGCTGACGGCGCTGGATTTCCTCGGCTTCGGCCTGCCGCCCGGTTCCGCCTCGCTGGGCGAAATGCTGGCGCAGGGCAAGAACAACCTTCAGGCCCCCTGGATCGCCATCACCGGCTTCTTCGTCATCTCGCTCATGCTCAGCCTGCTGATCTTCATCGGCGAGGCGGTGCGCGACGCCTTCGATCCGCGCAAGAGTTTTGTGTGATAGACTTGCGCCAAAGGAGCTTGGCCATGAACAGGATCGTCAAGACAGGGTACCCGGTCGAGAACCTGCCAGAAGACCTGCGCGCAGGCCTTCCTGCTGGTACGCGCGTGCAGGTGACTGTAGAAGGGCCAGGTCTTGAGCATCAGCAGGCTGGCCATAGTCTGGAGGCACTTTTTGCGCAGGTTCCTGCCGGGGTTCGGCGGTCTTCCAGGGCTCTTCTGGAGGCCCTTGATGCCGAGCGTGACGGATGGGGGCGGCAGAGCTGATGCCGGATAGGCTTCATCTGGCGGCGGCTCTTTCAGCCAATGCAACATATTTCATGTCTCTGGACCGGCGCCTGACGCCGCCTGCCCCATTGCAGAAGCTTGGCCTTGATGAGGCCGCTCTGACGATGTTGAGAACCTAAGGTGCCTGACCCAATGACCGACACGCCGCTTCTTTCCGTCAAGGATCTCTGCACCGCCTTCACGCAAGGCGGGGCAACCAGTCTTGCGGTCAACAAGGTGAGCTTCGATCTGCGGCCCGGCGAAACGCTGGCGCTGGTGGGGGAAAGCGGATCGGGCAAGTCGGTGACGGCCATGTCGATCCTCAAGCTTCTGAACTATCCGTCCGCGTCCCATCCGGGCGGCACGATCCATTTCAAGGGCAAGGAGCTTGTGTCGGCCAGCGAAGAGGAAATGCGCAAGCTTCGCGGCAACGACATTTCCATGATCTTCCAGGAGCCGATGACCTCGCTCAACCCGCTGCATACGGTGGAGCGGCAGATTGAGGAAATCCTCAAGGTCCATCGCGGCATGGGCGGCAAGGCCGCACGGGCGCGGGTGCTGGAACTGCTGACGCAAGTGGGCATTCCCGAGCCGGAAACCCGGCTTGGCTCCTATCCGCACCAGCTTTCCGGCGGCCAGCGCCAGCGTGTCATGATCGCCATGACGCTGGCCAACGAGCCGGAGCTCTTGATCGCCGACGAGCCGACCACGGCGCTCGACGTGACCGTGCAGGCGCAGATCCTGAAGCTCCTGAAGGACCTTCAGACGGCGCGCGGCATGGCCATGCTGTTCATCACCCATGACCTTGGCATCGTGCGCAAGATCGCTGACCGGGTCTGCGTCATGACGAAGGGCGAGATTGTCGAGCAGGGGCCGGTGGAGGAGGTGTTCCGCAATCCCCAGCACACCTATACCCGCCATCTGCTGGCTGCCGAGCCCAAGGGCGAGCCGCCCGCCGAGGACCTGAGCCGCCCGGTGGTGGTGGAAACAA
Source organism: Pannonibacter sp. CBAS1226 (assembly GCF_055685825.1). Classification (NCBI taxonomy): domain Bacteria; kingdom Pseudomonadati; phylum Pseudomonadota; class Alphaproteobacteria; order Hyphomicrobiales; family Stappiaceae; genus Pannonibacter; species Pannonibacter sp. CBAS1226. The sequence goes on from NZ_JBVOUO010000004.1 coordinate 160,880, forward strand.
AGGACCTGAAGGTGTGGTTCCCCATCCGCCGTGGTCTGCTGCGCCGCACCGTGGGGCACGTGAAGGCGGTGGACGGCATTGACCTCACCCTGCGCGAGGGGCAGACGCTGGGCATCGTCGGCGAAAGCGGCTCCGGCAAGACGACACTGGGTCTTGCCATTCTGCGCATGATTTCCTCGCAGGGCGCCATCCGTTTCAAGGACAAGACCATCTCCGGCCTGTCCTGGGATGACATGCGCCCGCTGCGGCGCGACATGCAGATCGTGTTTCAGGACCCCTTCGGCGCGCTCAGTCCGCGCATGTCCGTCGCCGATATCGTCGGCGAGGGACTGCAGGTGCATCAGCCGCGCCTGAGCGAGGCAGAGCGGGACCGGATCGTTGCCAAGGCGCTGGAGGAAGTGGGGCTGGATGCTGCCTCCCGTTTCCGTTACCCGCATGAATTCTCGGGCGGTCAGCGCCAGCGGATCTCCATCGCCCGTGCCCTCGTGCTGGAGCCGAAGTTCGTCATGCTGGACGAGCCGACGTCTGCCCTCGACATGAGCGTGCAGGCGCAGGTGGTGGATCTCCTGCGTGATCTGCAGAAGCGGCGCGACCTGGCCTATCTGTTCATCTCGCACGATCTCAAGGTGGTGCGGGCGCTGGCCAATGACGTCATCGTCATGCGTCATGGCAAGGTGGTGGAGGCAGGCCCGGCGACGCAGGTCTTTACGAATCCGGCCTCAGGCTACACCCGCGCCCTCATGTCCGCCGCCTTCAATCTGGAAACGGCCGATGCAGGAGTGGTGAGTGAGTGATACCGGGCTCCAATGAGCCTGGCTCATCGGGGTTTGGTCAAGCCCGTGCGGCATCCGAGCCTCTTCAAGGCTTGATTCGTCAGCCTCTCGGAACCTTGAGGCGAATCAGTATTTTGACCTAGGTATTTATATTTACCCAAGGGAATTTTATGAGGTTTCTTCCCGGCTTCAGGTTTTCTGAACCAAAATACTTCCCTTTAGCCGGGGTTGATGGCTCAAGTTTACGTTTCGTTATGCGCTGTCCCTGAGAGTTGGGCTCTGTTTCCTTTTGGGAATAAGTCTGAGTTCGGGGGAGAGAACTGCATGTTCGGGATGAAGCGCAGGCCGGCGGCAGCAACAGCAGAGCAGAACCTGTCCGTGCCCAAGACGGATGCAACGGCTGTGCAGGAGGAGCACGCCGCCCCGCCCGTGCGCACCATCCGGACGGATGACAGCCTGTCCGGCCTCGCTGCCGCAGATCTTCACATCAACGGCTCTGCGCCCCGTCTGGTGCTGGCCTATGTCTCGCCGAATGTGGATTTCCAGACCGTGATGAGCCGGCTGCAGCGTCTTACGGAAGGGGCCATGGTCATCGGCACCACCACCGCAGGTGAATTGTGCGCCGAAGCGGGCGAGGGCGTTTACTGCAGTGCCTCGGGCAACTGGCGCTCTGTCGTGCTGCAGGTGTTCGGCGGTGCTCTCGTGGAAAAGGCCGAGGTCTTTGCCGTGCCGCTGCACAGCGAGGACCTTCGCGGCGGACAAAGGCCGATGGACCGGGAGAACCGGATTCAGCGCATCATGTCAGGCCTGGAAAGCGTGCGGCCCTCTTTCCCGCTGGAGGCCAGATCTGCCTTCGCGCTGACCTTCATCGATGGCCTGTCGCTTTCCGAAAACTACTTCATGGAAGCTGTCTACCGCACCCGGCGGTTTCCCTGCTGCTTCATCGGCGGCTCGGCCGGCGGCACGCTGGACTTCAAGACCACGCGGCTTTTTGACGGAAAGCGCGTGCTGGAGAACCATGCTGTCGTCGTCTTCATCAAGGTCGCCGAAGCCTACCGCTACGGCGTGATGCGCAGCCACAATTTCCGCAAGACGCAGACCCGCTTTGTCGTTGTGGATGCGGACATGGACCGGCGCACGGTGAGCGCGGTGATGGACCCGGCCTCAGGCCAGACCATTTCCCTTGTCAGCGCCCTGTCGCATGCTCTCGGTGTCAGTCCGGACGGGCTGGAAAAGGCGCTGCAGAACCGCACCTGCGGCGTTGAAATCGGCGGTGAGGTGTTCGTCCGCTCGATCTCCGGCATCGATCTTCAGAACGAAATCATCACCTTCTACTGCGATATCGCGCCGGGTGATGCTCTCTACCTTCTGGAAGCAACCGGCTTCATCGAGCAGACTCGCCGGGACATCGGCCAGTTCCTGTCCGGCAAGCCGAAGCCGGTGGCGGTGATGATGAATGACTGCATTCTGCGGCGCCTGTCCAATGGCCCGGAGCTGCGCAATGCCACGGGGCTCTGGCCAGCGCCGGTCGCAGGGTTTTCGACATTCGGCGAGCTTCTGGGCGTCAACATCAACCAGACGCTGGTTGCTCTCGTCTTTTTTGAAAACGACGGAACTGCCTGGAAGGACGAGTTCATCGACAACTTCCCCATCCACTACGCCAGCTTTGTCGAGTATTTCACCCGCCGCCGCCTCAATCAGGTGCAGGTGCTGAACATGCTTCGCTCGCAGGTGGTGGATGATATCGCCCATTATCTGGGGGCCTCGAGCCGGATCGAGAATGTCGTGACCGAGGTGTCGGAAGTCGGCAACGTCATCAACAACATCCGCGGTGCCATGGCGGGCGACAGCGGGTCCGCAGAGGGTGCGGGGGAGGATAACTCGGCGCAGTTGGCCAGCAAGTTCGGCAGCGTGGCTGAATCGCTCAATTCCCTGCGCCAGGTGCTGGGCATCATCGACAATATCACCGCCCAGACCAACCTTCTCGCCCTCAACGCCACCATCGAGGCGGCCCGTGCGGGAGAAGCAGGCAAAGGCTTCAGCGTGGTGGCAGGGGAAGTGAAGAAGCTTGCCAATGACACCAAGGCATCGCTCGGCCACACCCAGAAGGCCATTGGAGATATCGAAGTGTCTCTGGGGGAACTGGGCGGGATCATCGATGCCACCCGTGATCAGTTCGCCCGGGAGGGCGAACGCTACAAGCACATCGTCCTGCGGGTGGATGAGGTTTTCGCCCAGGCCGGCAACATCGAGCGCTCGCTGCACGATCTGACCGAAATCAGCCAGATGCATCAGCAGGGCTCGGCTCAGGTCATGAACCGCATCGCCTTCCTCAAGCGTCTCGACGAGACGAGCGAGGGACGTAAGGCGGCAGGGTGAGGGAGGCCGCCTCTCTCACTCCAGCCAGCATGTCGCCCTGCGGCCGGCCTTTTCCTGCATCAGCCCGAGGGAGCGGCGGGTCTTGAAGCCGATGAGGCCGTCGGGCTTGCCCACGTCATAGCCTGCCTTCTGCATCTTCAGCTGCAGGTCGCGCACGGCGCCGCGTGACATGTGCGGCGTCGGGTCCCAGTTCGCGGCAAAGCCCTCGTCGCGGCCGTAGCGGTCGGCGAGGTGTCCGACGAAGAGGGCGTAGACGTCGCTCTCGTTATAGGCCTTCAGCACATAGAAATTGCCGGTTGCCAGAAAGGCCGGGCCATGGCGCCCGGCGGGCATCAGGATATTGGCGGGCTTGCCGAGTTCGGCCTTGGGAAACTCGCGCCCGCGCACCCGGGTGACGCCCTCGCGGACAAAGCGGGAGATCGCCTGCTGCTGGTCCGGCCCCTCGCGGGAGCAGGAGACGGACGGCGGCAGGACCACCTCATAGCCCCAGTCGCGGCCGCGCTCCCAGCCATGCTGGCTGAGATAATTGGCGATGGAGGCCAGCGTATCGGGCACGGAGCGCCAGATGTCGCGGCGGCCGTCGCCATCGAAATCGACGGCATATTTCAGGAAGGACGAGGGCAGGAACTGCGGCTGGCCCATGGCCCCGCCCCAGGAGCTTTTCAGTTCAGCGCGGGTGATATGACCATCGGCAAGGATCTGCAGCGCGGCCACCGTCTCACCCAGAAAGAACTCCCGGCGCTCGCCCATGAAGGCACGCGTCGCCACCACGCGCAGGCCGTCATGCGGGATTTTCGCCGCGCCATAGCCGGTCTCCCGGCCCCAGATCGCCACGATGATCCTTGCCGGAACGCCATAGCGCGCTTCCACGGCTTTCAGGGTGGCGCCATGTTTCTGCATCAGGCTGCGGCCGGGGCCGGCCAATGCGCGGAACTGCTTGTCCTGGAAGTAGCCGCCGGGGGCCTTGAACTCGGCCTGGAAATTGACGGCAGGCGGGGCTTCCGGCCGGTCCGGGCGGCTGAGACCGGGCAGCTTTTCATCCGGCGTCAGGCCGGAGAGTTCCCGGTCGATCACGGCCTGCGGCACGCCGGCGGCGCGGGCGGCAGGCGCCACCTTGCCGGCCAGGAAGGCGCGGAACTCGGCCTCATAGGCTGCCTGTACCGGGCTGAGGGCGGCGCAGATGGCAATCAGGCTGGCGGCAAGGGCGGCAAGTCGCAGGGGGCGCATGGGCAATCCGGTTTGATCAAGGGGCTTCAGTGTCGCCCGAAGCCGCTGATTCGGCCAGACCGCGCAAGACACGGCCAGAGCGGGGCATCACGGATGCCCGTCAGAGCGCGGTCCACCCGAGGCCTGAGGCCTTGCGCCGGTCGAGATCCTGCGGGTCAAAGGCATACCAGTTGCCGCCGGAGCGCTGGTCATGGATGCGGGATATGGGCTGGCCGAGCAGGTGGCACTTCAGCAGCGTGCCCACGGCACCATGGCCGCAGAAAAGCACGGGGTCTGTCTCCGGAGTTGCTGCAAGCACAGAGCGGACGGCCGCGACGATCCGGGTCTGGGCATCAATCGCCCGCTCCCAGCCGCGCACGCTGACCTCGGGTTCTGCGAAAAAGGCGTTGGCCACGTCTTCAAACTCCGCCGGCGGCAGAAAACCCGTGGCGGAGCGGTCATTCTCGTGGCTGGCCTCGACAATGGTGACGGAAAGCCCGCGGGCGGCGGCGAAGAGTTCGGCCGTTTCGATGGCCTTGCGCTCGCCGCTCGACACCACATGGCGGATCCCGGCGGCCCAGGGAAGGGCTGCGGCCCGTTCGGCGCGTTGACGCCCGGTGTCTGAAAGACCCCACTCCGGCACGGGCACGGCCGGATCTATCCGCACTTCCGGATGGGTGAGATAGACGCAGAAACGGCCGCTCTCCGTCATGCGCTTTCCTCCGCCAGCCAGCCCGCGATCAGCGGATGGGCGATGGAAATCGGCGGCGGGGTGCGGTGGCCGAGCGGATGGGTGCCGGCCATCATCTGGCGGACTTCTGCCCGGTCACACCAGCGGCAGGCCTCCAGCTCGTCCTGCTCGAAGGCAATTTCATCCGTCAGCGCCTCGCCCGTGCAGCCCAGCATCAGGTTGGCGGGGAAGGGCCATGGCTGGTTCAGCACGATGGAGACATCACCGACACGGATGCGCGATTCCTCGTAAGTCTCGCGCCGCACCGCGTCTTCAATGGTCTCGCCCGGCTCCATGAAACCGGCCAGAACGGTGAAGATGCCTTCGGCAAGGCGCGGCGGGCGGCCCAGCAGCACCTTGTCGTGATGGGTGATGAGCATGATCACCACCGGGTCCGTACGCGGGAAATGCATGGCGCCGCAGGCCGGGCAGTCGCGCCGGTAACCGGCCTCCGCCATCACGCTTTTCTGGCCGCAGCGCGAGCAGAAACGGTGGCTCATGTGCCAGTGCACAAGTGCACGCGTCTGCGCCAGCGCGCCCAGATCGGCCTCCGGCAGATCGGCGCGGACGGCCAGGCTGCGCAGATCGATGACTTCGAGATCCGGCCGCTGTTCCAGTTCCTCGTCCGTGCCGGTGCAGGCGAAGGTGAACAGCGGACGGCGCTCATCCCCTTCCAGACCAAGCAGGATGGCCTCCGCCGGATCAAAGCCCAGCCGGTCGGCGCTCGCCCGGCCATGGCGGATCGAGGGCGTGCCACCGTCACGGGTCAACACCAGCTTTCCTGCCGTGGAGGCTACGAAACGGGCATCGGGCCGGGTCATCTGTTCGATGAGCCACTCCGTCTTGCCGCGCAGCTCCGAACAGCGGTCCAGCGGGTTCACGGTAAAGCTCATGCCGGCCAGCGTGTTCGCCAGGGCCACAGCGTCAGATGCCATCGGTTCAGTCTCCCTCGGAAATGCTTCGGCTCAGGCTTCCGGCCCAGTGTTCTGTCCAGTGTCCAGTTCAGCGCGCAGACGGTTGATCAGATCTTCCGCCACGCCCAGCTCATAGGGCTTTGCCGGAACGGCACCCCACACCGGGCCGGGCCAGGCCGGGTCCTCGTGGAATCTGGCAATGATGTGCAGATGGAGCTGGGAGACCATGTTGCCAAGGGCGCCGACATTCAGCTTTTCGCAGGCCGTGATGGCGCGCAGAGCCTTGCTGACACGGGCAATCTCGCGCATCAGCTGCAGCCGGTCGTCTGCGGAAAGGTCGATGATCTCGATCAGGTCGCTGTGGCGCGGCACCAGCAGCACCCAGGGGTAATTGGCATCCTTCATCAGCCGCACCGCGCACAGCGGCAGATCGGTCACGTGCAGGCTGTCGCCTTCAAGGCGGGGATTGAGGTCAAAGCGGATCATGAGCGTCCCGGCGTCCTTCCAGCGCCCCGGCATCCGGGGCAGAGGCGGCAGACTACACGCGCCGTTCCGTCTTGGCGAGAGAGGCCCCCCGCACAAACGAAACGCCCCGGCTTTTGGCCGGGGCGTTCCAGTTTCAGGTCAGGTGACCGGACGGGGATCAATCCTCGTCGCGGGCCTTCAGAGCGGCGCTCAGGATGTCGCCGAGCGAGGCACCCGTGTCGGAAGAACCGTACTGTGCCACGGCTTCCTTCTCCTCGGCGATTTCGAGCGCCTTGATGGAGACGGAGATGCGGCGGGTCTTCTTGTCGAACTGGGTGATGCGGGCGTCGAACTTGTCGCCAACCGAGAAACGCTCGGGGCGCTGGCCGTCGCGGTCGCGGGCCAGATCGGCGCGGCGGACGAAGGAGGTCAGATCGCTGTCCGCAACCTTCACTTCCAGACCGCCATCCTTCACTTCGATGACTTCACAGGAGACGATGGCGTTCTTGCGCAGTTCGCCAGCGGCGCCAGCTTCGAACGGATCACCGCCGAGCTGCTTGATGCCGAGCGAGATACGCTCCTTCTCCACGTCCACGTCGAGCACCACGGCCTTGACCATGTCGCCCTTCTTGTACTCCTCGATGACCTGCTCGCCCGGACGGTTCCAGTCGAGGTCGGAGAGGTGCACCATGCCGTCCACGTCGCCTTCGAGGCCGATGAACAGACCGAATTCGGTCTTGTTCTTGACTTCGCCTTCGACTTCCGTGTTGACCGGGAAGCGCTCTGCGAAAGCATCCCACGGGTTCTGCAGGGTCTGCTTGAGACCGAGCGAGATGCGGCGCTTGACCGGATCGACTTCCAGGACCATGACGTCGACTTCCTGAGAGGTCGAAACGATCTTGCCCGGATGGACGTTCTTCTTGGTCCAGGACATTTCGGACACGTGGATCAGGCCTTCGATGCCCGGCTCCAGCTCGACGAACGCACCGTAATCGGTGATGTTGGTCACGCGGCCCGAGAACTTGGCGCTGATCGGGTACTTGGCTTCGATGCCATCCCACGGATCAGTTTCAAGCTGCTTCATGCCGAGGCTGATGCGGTGCGTGTCCTGGTTGACGCGGATGATCTGCACGCGGACGGACTGGCCGATGGTGAGAACTTCCGACGGGTGGTTGATGCGGCGCCATGCAATGTCGGTGACATGCAGCAGGCCGTCGATGCCGCCGAGGTCGACGAACGCACCGTAATCGGTGATGTTCTTGACCACGCCTTCCACGGTCTGGCCTTCTTCCAGGCTCTGCACCAGCTCCGAACGCTGCTCGGCGCGGGTCTCTTCCAGCACGACGCGGCGGGACACCACGATGTTGCCGCGGCGCTTGTCCATCTTCAGGATCTGGAACGGCTGCGGGGTGTGCATCAGCGGGGTGACATCGCGCACCGGGCGGATATCGACCTGCGAACGCGGCAGGAAGGCAACGGCGCCATCCAGATCGACGGTGAAGCCGCCCTTGACCTGGTTGAAGATCTGGCCGGTGACCTTCTCGCCCTTCTCGAACGACACTTCGAGACGGACCCAGCTTTCTTCGCGGCGCGCCTTTTCGCGCGACAGCACGGCTTCGCCGAGAGCGTTTTCGACGCGCTCGAGATAGACCTCGACCTCGTCGCCAACCTTCAGGTCGCCATCACGGCCCTTGACGCCGAATTCCTTCATCGGAACGCGGCCTTCGACCTTCAGACCGACGTCGATGACGGCGAGGTCCTTCTCGATGGCAACGATGATGCCCTTGACGACGGACCCTTCATAGAGGTCGTTCGTGGTGAAGGACTCGTTCAGAAGGGCGGCGAAATCCTCGGTGGAGGGGTTCATTGCAGACATAAAAACTCCTGGTGCCATTGCTGGCGTCGCCGGCTGGGCTGGTGTTGATGATGGACCCCCATTCCTTCCGGGACACCACCGCAAGGTGGCATCCTTCCACGCAGAACCTGCCCCAAAAGCAGATCCGGCGCGGGCCGGCGGACGGAAGGCGGAGATCCGTAACGTCCTTGGTCCAGGCACTGCATCAGCGGCTGCCCGAACCGGAATTCCTTCATGCTGCCCATGCTGGCGGAGAGGGGGGCTGACCCGCCTGTCCGTCACAAGGCTGCCTGTTTGATCAAGCCGAAATCCCGCTCTCCGGCATGGCCGGGCGGGTCTTTCCGAGGCTCCTGATCAGGATGCCCGGGCGGAGGTGATGATATCCACAGCCGCCTGGAACGCAGTCTCTATATCCATTCCGGTCGTATCTAGCAAGTGCGCACCGTCCGCCTGACGCAGCGGAGCGACGGTTCTGTTCATGTCCCGCTCGTCCCGGCGCTTCAGATCCTCCAGCACGGAGGCGAAATCCGCCTCCTTGCCCTGCGAGAGGATTTCCGCCGTGCGGCGCCTGGCGCGCGCCTCGGGGGCGGCGGTGACATAGAGTTTCACATCCGCATCCGGGCAGACCACTGTGCCGATGTCGCGGCCGTCCAGAACCGCACCGGGAGGCGTCTGCGCAAAGGCGCGCTGCAGGCGGACGAGTTCATCCCTGAGGCCCGGCAGCACGGCAATGCGCGAGGCAGCCTCTCCAACCTCGTGGGTGGAGAGGGCGCTGCGGTCCATGTGGCCAAGGTCAAGACGCCCGGCAATATCGACGGCCACCTTCTCGTCCCCGAGCGGCAGGCCCTGCGCCAGAAGCGCAGCGGCAACCGCCCGGTAGGTGAGGCCGGTGTCCAGATGCCGCAGGCCGAAATGGGCGGCGAGGCGGCGGGCAAGCGTGCCCTTGCCGGAAGCGGCGGGTCCGTCGATGGCAATGATCATGCGCGGGCATCCTCCAGCTCGCTGATGTCTGCGCCAAGGCCTGCAAAGAGGCTGGTGAAGGTGGGGAAGCTGGTGGCGATCACGGCGCCGTCATCCACCGTCACGGCCTTGCCGCTGGCAAGACCGAGCACGAGGAAGCTCATGGCGATGCGGTGGTCGAGGTGGGTCGTCACGATGCCGCCGCCAATGCCGGAGGCGCCGCCGGTCACGGTCAGCTCTGCCTCGCCTTCCTTGCAAGGGATGCCATTGGCTTCCAGCCCGCGCGCCACGGCGGCCAGACGGTCGGATTCCTTCACGCGCAGCTCTTCAAGGCCGGGCATGTGGGTGTCCCCCTCGGCAAAGGCTGCTGCCACGGCGAGCACCGGATATTCGTCGATCATGGACGGCGCGCGGTTCGCAGGGACGGTAACGCCCTTCAGCTTGCTGGCCCTGACGCGGATGTCGCCGACGCGCTCACCGCCCGCCATGCGCTCGTTCTCGATGGTGATGTCGCCGCCCATCTCGATCAGCGTGGTGATGAGGCCGGTGCGGTGCTCGTTGAGCAGCACGTTTTCCACCGTGACGTCTGAGCCCGGGGTGATCAGCGCGGCGACGATCGGGAAGGCAGCGGAGGACGGATCGCCCGGCACGTCGATGGCCTGCGCCTTCAGTTCCGGACGGCCCTTGAGGCGGATGATGCGGGCGCCCTGCTCGTCTACGGTCACGGAGATATCGGCGCCGAAACCGGCGAGCATCTTCTCGGTGTGGTCGCGGGTGGCGATGGGCTCGATCACGACCGTCTCGCCCGGTGTGTTGAGGCCGGCCAGCAGCACGGCCGACTTTACCTGCGCCGAAGGCATGGGCACGCGGTAGGTGATCGGCAGCGGCATGTCGGCGCCGCGGATGGACAGCGGCAGCCGGTCCCCGGCGCGGGCGACGACTTGCGTGCCCATCTGGCGCAGCGGGTCCAGCACGCGGCCCATCGGGCGGCGGGACAGGGACGCATCACCCACGAAGGTGGCGGCAATCGGATGGGTGCCGAAGATGCCCATGGTCAGGCGCACGCCGGTGCCGGCATTGCCGAAGTCGATCACGTCTTCCGGCTCCAGCAGGCTGCCGAGGCCGACACCGTCGATGTGATAGGTGCCGTTCTCATCCTTGTGGATGCGTGCACCGGCCGCGCGCATGGCGCCAGCGGTGTTCAGCACGTCCTCGCCTTCCAGCAGGCCGGTCACGGTGGTGCGGCCGACAGCCAGGGCGCCGAACATCAGCGAGCGGTGCGAGACGGATTTGTCCCCCGGCACGCGGATGCGGCCCGTGAGGGCGGAACCGGCGCGCGAACGCAAGGGGCGGGGCGTCGAAGCGTGAGACATGGTCAATTCCGGAAGTTGCGGAGCCTGAAAAAGTGGTCACTCCTAACACGGGTCCATGCCCCCGTCATCCGCGAGTGCGGGATGGCACGAATTTTTGCTTGCGCAGCGCCTGAGAATGCTTCAGTCAACGAGGCCGGTCATTTGGCTTTGACATGAGGGCGCGCCGCATTTAAGGGCCGCGCCTTGAGCAAGACGGCCCCGGCGTTTGCGGACTGGACAGAGGCGTTCCAGCCCGGAAGTGCCGGAGACAGAATTTTGGACAAACCCTCGAGCACGAACAAAGGGTAAGCACGGTGGCAAAACCTGAACTCGGCACAAAGCGGCTGTGCCCTAGCTGCGGCGCCAAATATTACGACCTGAACCGCAACCCCATCACCTGCCCGAAGTGCGGCACCCTGTTCGACATCGTGTCGAGCAGCCGCGCTGCCAAGGCTTCCCGCGTCGTCCAGCAGGAGGACGAGGACGAGGATGAAGAGGATCTGGTGGCTCCCGAGCTGGTCTCCCTGGAAGAGGCCGATGCCGAGGTCGAGGGCGATATCGTTCCGGATCTGGGCGATGACGACGAAGCGGCCATCGACGATGACGCCGATGACGATGTCTTCATCGAAGACGAGGAAGACGAAGACGAAGCCGTCCCGGGCATCGTTGTCGAGATGGACGACGATACCGACCGCTAAGGCCGGCAGCTGTTGAAATGGGCATCCGGCAAGCTGCTGCTGCCGGATCCTTATTCTCCAGTCTTCAAGGGGGCGGGGCTGCAGGCCATCGGGGCAACCGGTGCGCCAGGGCCTCGCCCCTTGCTGTTCCGGGCCTTTGCCGGCTCATGGATGCGCAGATTTCTGCGGGGTTTTTCAAGGGGTTGAGTTGTCCACAGGCGGTTTTTGATTTTTCTGGCAAAAGCCTCTTGATCAATTCGAAGACCCCCTCTATAACCCGCCTCCACAGACGCCGGTGACCCAAGCCGGTTCAAAAGTTTCGGGGCCATAGCTCAGTTGGGAGAGCGCTTGAATGGCATTCAAGAGGTCGTCGGTTCGATTCCGATTGGCTCCACCACTTCGAGGGCAACCTCGGCGAGGCAGGTTCAGGAAACTGAACCTGCCTTTTTCGTTTTCCCGTCCTGTGCCATGGTCCGGAACCGTCTCCGGAAATGCAGCGAGGCCGCATGAAGCATTTTCTTCCGCTCGATCTGGATCAGCTGACGCGCGAGCATGATGCACCGGCCCCCGAAAAGGTGATCTCGGGGGACCCGCGCTTCACCACCTGGCTGCTTGAGACCCGCGATGGTGAGCGGCAGTTCACCGGCGCCTGGGAATCAACGCCGGGCGCCTGGCGTGTCTCCTATGATGAATGGGAGTTCTGCACGATCCTGTCCGGCCATTCCCGCCTGACGGATGCGGACGGTTCTGTGCGGGATCTGAAGACCGGCGACAGCTTCATCATCCAGCCCGGCTTTTCCGGCATCTGGGAGGTGGTCGAAACCACCCGCAAGCTGTTCGTCATCCGTTTGTGACACCAACTCCCGATGAGCTTGGCTCACCGGGAGTTGATCAAGCCCGAGCGGCGCCTGAGCAATCTCAAGGCGAGATGCGTCAGCATCGAAAGCCTTGGCATAAGAGGTTCTGACTTCACGCAGAAGCGTCTGCGGCTTCCTGTCTGGCGCTGGGCAGCACCCGGTCGCGGCCGATGATGATGACGCGCTCCATGGCCTTTGCAGCAGCCTGAGGGTCGCGCTGGCCGATGGCATCGGCAATGGCGCGGTGCGTGCCGGCGGTCTCGGCAAAGCCTTCCCGGCTGCCCGCAGGCGAGCTGAGGCGGAAAATGCTGACGAGGGCCGCGCCGATGAGGCTGCCGACCGAACTCATGAATGGATTGCGCGAGGCTTCCAGCACGGCCAGATGGAACTTCATGTCGGCTTCGGCGAAGGCGCGGGCGTCTTCCGCGTCGCGCATGGCATCGGTCAGCCGGTGCAGGGTGCGGATGTCCTCGGCACTGGCGTTGAGGGCGGCCATGGATGCGGCCGCTGGCTCCAGTGCCAGCCGCACATCGGACAGGTGATTGAAGAGGGCGGCATCGACGCCGCCGCTGAAGTGCCAGCTCAGCACATCGCCGTCGAACAGGTTCCAGAACTTGCGGTCGGTCACCTTGGTGCCGATGCGCGCGCGGGCCTGCACCATGCCCTTGGCGGCCAGTGTTTTCATGGCCTCGCGCAGCACGGTGCGCGACACCTGGAAGCGCTCGGCCAGCTCATTGTCACCCGGAAGAACGGCACCGGAAGGGTATTTCCCTTCCACGATTTCCCGGCCCAGCACATCCACCACGCGCCCATGGCTGTTGCGCGGGGAGAAATTTGCGATACTGGGCTCCATCACGTTCATGTCCGGTTCCCAAGGCCCTCCGGGGGCCTCCTCTAGCTGGCTTGATGCATGCGCCTGTCCACCCCGCCGGTAAACCAAACCAGGCCCTTCTGCAACAAAATGAAGGCAAAGAGCAGCAATCCGATCACGATCTTGGTCCACCAGCTCGAAAGTGAGCCATCGAAGATGATATAGGTCTGGATCAGGCCCATGATCAGGACCCCGGCAAAAGTTCCCGCCACATAGCCGCTGCCGCCTGTGAGCAGGGTTCCGCCGATGACGACGGCGGCAATCGCGTCCAGTTCCACCCCGACCGCCGCCAGCGAGTAACCGGCCGAAGTGTAGAGCGAAAAGACGATGCCCGCGAGGCCCGACAGGAAGCCGGAAAGGGCATAGACCTGCACCGTGGTGCGGCCCACGGGCACGCCCATCAACCGGGCCGTCTGCACCCCGCCGCCAAGGGCATAGACATTGGTGCCGAAGCGCGTGCGGTGGGCCAGGAAGATGCCGGCCGCAACGGTCAGCAGCATGATGCCGCCGATCAGCGTCAGGCGCCCCTTGCCAGGCAGGCGGATGAACATGTCCTGCAGCGTGCCGTAGAACTCATGGGTGACAGGGATGGATTCGGTCGACAGCACAAAGGCAAGCCCGCGCGCCAGAAACATGCCCGCCAGCGTGACGATGAAGGCGGGCATGGCGAGGGCGTGGATGATGCCGCCCATCGCCGCACCGAAGGCCGAGGTCAGCATCAGCACCAATGCGAAAGCTGCCAGCGGGTGAATGGATGTATCACGCAGCAGTACCGCGAGCAGAACTCCGGTGAAGGCGATGACCGAACCTGCCGACAGATCAATGCCGCCCGAGAGGATGACAAAGGTCATGCCGACGGCGGCAATGCCGAGAAAGGCGTTGTCCGTCAGAAGGTTGCCGGCCACCCGAGTGGACAGCATGGCCGGATACTGGGTGTAGCAGATGGCATAGGCCAGCACGAAGACGGCGAGCGTGATGAGAAGCGGAAGCTGGCGGGATGTCATGGCTTGGACAGCTCCCTCTTGGCTGGTCTTTCCGGCTGGCGCCGCAGCACGGTGAAAAGGCTCTGGATGGCGGGGGACTGGATCAGCAGGATCACGATGATGATGCTGGCCTTGATCACCAGATTGAATTCCGGCGGAAAGCCGGAGATCAGAATGCCGGTGTTGATCGACTGGATGATGAGTGCGCCAAGCGCAGTGCCGAACAGGGTGAAGCGCCCGCCGAGCAGCGAGGTGCCGCCGATGACGACGGCCAGAATGGCGTCCAGCTCCAGCCACAGCCCGGCATTGTTGGCATCGGCGCCGCGGATATCGGCGGCGGCGATGATGCCTGCCACCGCTGCGGCAAAGCCGGAGATCATGTAGACGGCGACGATCAGCACTCCGGCATTGACACCGGCGAGGCTGCTGGCGCGGCGGTTGATGCCGACGGCCTCGATGAGAAGGCCAAGGGCGGTGCGGCGCACCAGAAGTGCTGCAATGAGGGCGGCCGCCAGCCACAGCACCACCGGCATGGGCAGGCCGAAGAGCGAGCCGCTGCCGACAAAGATCAGCCCCTCATGGGTGAAGGTGAGGATGGTGCCTTCGGTGATGAGCTGGGCAATGCCGCGCCCGGCCACCATGAGGATAAGCGTGGCAATGATCGGTTGGATGTTCAGCAGCGCAACGAGAATGCCGTTCCACAGCCCGCAGGCAAGGCCGATTCCAAGAGCAACGGTGATGGCCGCCACGGCGCTGCCGCTGCTGGCCACCGTTGCCGCTGCCGCGGCGCCGCAAATCGCCATGACAGCGCCCACCGACAGGTCGATGCCGCGCGTGGCGATGACCAGCGTCATGCCGATGGCCAGCAGGGCCACCGGAGCGCCGCGGTTGAGAATGTCGATCAGGCTGCCGTAGAGCCGCCCGTTGGCAATGCCGATGTCGAGAAAGCCGGGAAACAGCAGGGTGTTCAGCGTCAGCACCACGGCGAGGGTGATCAGCTGCGGGGCAAAGCGCCGGAAAAAGCCGCCTGCAGCCTCGAGGAAGGGCTTCATTCGGCTGCTCCTCTGGCCTGGTCCTGAGCGGACACATGTCCATGTCCGGCCTCTGCGATGGCCTGCATCACCTTGTGCGGGGTCACGTCCTCTCCTGTCAGTTCGGCCACATGCGCCCGGTCGCGCACCACGATCACCCGGTGGCTGTAGACCACCAGCTCCTCCAGTTCGGAGGAGATCACCAGCAGCGACATGCCCTTGGCGCAAAGATCCTCGATCAGGCGGATGATTTCCGCATGGGCGCCCACGTCGATGCCGCGTGTCGGCTCATCAAGAATGAGGAACTTGGGATTGAGTGCCAGCCAGCGGGCCAGAAGCGCCTTCTGCTGGTTGCCGCCGGAAAGCTGGCCGATGGGCTTTTCCCGGCTGGTGGTGCGGATATCGAGTGCCTTGATGTATTTGTCGGCGAGCGCCACCTGCTCCTTGCGCGGCACGGGCCGCATCCAGCCGCGCCGCGCCTGCAGCGCAAGGGCGATGTTCTCGCGGATCGAAAGCTCGGCGATGATGCCGTCATGCTTGCGGTCTTCCGGGCAGAAGGCAAAGCCTTCGGCAATGGCCTGACGCGGCGAGCCGAGTTTCAGCACCCGCCCGTCCATCCGCGCCTCGCCCGTATCGGCGGGGGCTGCGCCGAACAGAACTTCAGCGGTTTCCGTGCGGCCGGAGCCGAGCAGGCCCGCCATGCCCACGACCTCGCCCGGATGGACCGCGAGGTCGAAGGGGGCAACATGACCCTTGCGGCCGAACTGGCGGAACTGCAGCGCAGCTTCGCCTTCCGGTGCCGTGTGAACGGCCCGCTCCCGCGTTTCGGCCTCCAGATCGCGGCCCAGCATCAGGGCCACCAGATCAAGGCGCGGCAGCCCCAGGGCGGCACGGGTGGCGACCTTGCGGCCATTGCGCAGGATCGTCACCGTGTCACAGATTTCGTAGACCTGATCGAGGAAGTGGGAAATGAAGACGATGCCGAGGCCGCGCGCCTTGAGGCCGCGCACCACGTTGAACAGCATCTCCACTTCCTGGGTGTCGAGGCTGGCGGTGGGCTCGTCCAGGATCAGCACCTTGCCGGAGAGATCCGCCGCACGGGCAATGGCGATGATCTGCTGCACGGCGACCGGATAGGCCGACAGGCTGCGCCGCACGTCGATATCAAGGCCGTAGCCGGCCAGCAGCACCTTGGCGCGTGCTTCCATCTCACGGGTGTGGACCATGCCGAAGCGCATCGGCTGGCGGCCGAGAAAGAGGTTTTCGGCCACCGTCAGGTTACCCAGGAGATTGACCTCCTGATAGACGGTGCCGATGCCCATGGTCTGGGCGTCCAGCGTGTCGCGCGGGTCGATCCTGCGGCCTTCCAGCAGGATGTCGCCGCGGTCGCGCCGGTAGGCGCCGGTCAGGCATTTCACCAGCGTGGACTTGCCCGCGCCGTTCTCGCCGAGCAGGGCATGCACCTCGCCCGCCTGCAGGGTGAAATCCACGTTGTCGAGGGCGAGCGCGCCGGGAAAGGATTTGGTGATGCCGGTGGCCTGCAGCAGATGCTGCGGCCCGGCGTGGGTAGATCTGTCTGTCACGGCGCTGCTCCGCAGGCATTGGCCGCCGCAAGGGCGGTCAGAAGCTGGGGAACCGGCAGGAGGGTGTCTGCCGGTCCCCCGATCAGGACCGGCTCAGTAGCCGAGGTCCTTCTTCTCTTCGTAGACCTTCTGCGGGTCGTCAGCCTTGGTGTAGAGCTTCGATTCCGTCTGGATGAACTTTGCAGGCAAAGTGCCGTCCTTGCGGAAGGCTTCCAGCGCGTCGAAGGCGGGGCCTGCCATGTTCGGCGTCAGTTCCACCGTGGCATTGGCTTCACCGGCGGCCATGGCGAGGAAAATATCCGGCACGGCGTCGATGGAGACGACGAGAATGTCGGTGCCCGGCTTCAGGCCCGCTTCCTTGATGGCCTGAATGGCGCCGACAGCCATGTCGTCATTGTGAGCGTAAAGCGCACAGATGTTCTTGCCGCCGTTTTCCGCCTTGAGGAAGCTTTCCATGACTTCCTTGCCCTTGGTGCGGGTGAAGTCGCCGGTCTGGCTGCGGATGATCTTCAGGTTGTCATGCCCGGCCAGCGCCTGCTCGAAGCCCTTCTTGCGGTCGATGGCGGGGGATGAGCCGGTCGTGCCCTGCAGCTCCACCACGTTGCACGGCTTGCCGTTCACTTCCTTGACCAGCCATTCGCCGGCGACGGAGCCTTCATGCACCAGATCGGACCCCACGGCCGTCAGGTACAGATCCTTGTCGCTGTCGACCATGCGGTCGAGCAGGATCACCGGAATTTCCGCTTCCTTGGCTTCCTTCAGCACCGCGTCCCAGCCGGTGGCGACGACGGGGGCCAGCAGGATGGCGTCCACGCCCTGTGCGATGAAGGAGCGCAGCGCCTTGATCTGGTTTTCCTGCTTCTGCTGGGCATCGGCGAACTTCAGGTCGATGCCGCGCTGTTCCGCCTGCTGGCGGGTCAGGGTCGTCTCGGCGGCGCGCCAGCCGGATTCAGATCCGATCTGCGAAAAGCCAACCGTCAGCGCCATCGCTGAGGTTGAGGCAAGCGCGACCGTTGCGAGCATCGTCATGCCCGCCAGAGCTGTCTTCAATTTCATTGGTCCCTCCCAGAACACGAATGGCCGTGGCCGGAGGTCAAAAAATCATACTATATTATTATTGTAAAGATGGTGTTTGAGTCCTGATGCAACATTGCATTGTGCATGTGCGAAAGCGCGCAGCGCCGGATGCCCGAATGATGCGGATAAGATTTTGAAATGTATGAGAATTTTTCGGAGCAGAGAGGCCTGAATTTTCTCAGGCCGTCTGCTCCTGCATCTGGCTGCTGCGCCCGGCGAGGCGGCTTTCGAGGATCAGGCCCTGTTCGGCGAGGATAGGATGGGCGACGGTGACCAGCAAGGAGTTGATCTCCTTGAAGGCCCGCACCAGCTCCAGATGCATGTTCGAGGTCGCCATGCTGGCCGGATTGCCGGTCTGCAGCCGCTTCAGGTGGCGGTTCTGGCTGTCGCGCTCCAGCTTGCGCAGGACTTCCTTCTCACGCATCAACTGCTCGGCTGAATCGATGTCGGCGGATATCAGCACATTCATCGCCATCTGCATGTTGGCCAGAACCCGTTCATGCAGGCGGGTGATCTCGGCCCAGCCTTCGTCGGAGAAGCGCAGGCCAAGCCGGTTGCGCTCCTCGGCCAGCGGCAGCAGCATCTTGGCGATGATGTCGCCGATATGCTCCAGGTTGATGGCAAAGTCGGTCAGCTCGATGCTGCGCCGGGCATCTTCCTGCTTCAGCTCGCCCCGGTTCACCTCGGCAATGAACAGCTTGATCTCGGTGTGCCGCCGGTTGACCTCCTCATCAAGGGCGCGCAGCGCGGCAATCTGGCCGTCCTGCGCCCCGGCCAGAAGGTCGATGACTGGCCGGTACATCTGTTCCACCGTTTCACCCATCAGCAGCAGCTCGCGCTTGGCCGAAGCCAGGGCAAGGCTGGGGATCCTGACGGTCGAGCGGTCCAGCGCGGAGCGCGGGCGCGTCTGCACCGGGTCCGCCACCACCGGCGGACGGGGCAGAATCAGCGCCGTCAGAGCCTGCATCGGCCCGGTAAAGGGCAGCGCCAGCACCAGCAGAACGGCGTTGAACAGCACATGGGCGTTGACGATGCGGCTTTCCGGGGCAGCGCCGAGCCAGTCCAGCGGCGGGCTGGCCATCCAAAGCGTGAGCAGCACGGCGGCAGACCCGGCCGCACGAAATACAAGGTTGCCCATGGGGATGCGGCGTGCCTCGATGCTGAGCCCGCGCGTCAGCCACACGGCAATCAGGCCTGCGCCCATATTGGCACCCAGAACCATCGGCAGGGCCGCATTGAACGGCAGCAGGCCCGCGCCGGCAAGGCTGGCGAGCAGCAGCACCATGGCGACAGAGGAATGCATGGCCCAGGTCAGCAATGCGGCCAGGGCGAAGGCGGTGAGCGGGTCGCCCTGCAGATAGGTGATCACCGCCGGCAATGCCTCGCTGTGGCGCAGGGGCGCGGTCGCCTCACCGATCATCTTCAGCGACAGCAGCACGAAGCCGATGCCCAGAATGATGCGGCCCAGCTGGCGCACCTGCCGGGCTTCAAACTTGAGGAACAGCACGCAGCCTGTCAGCAGCAGCAGCGGAATGAGCTCGGAGAGATCGAAGGCCAGAATGCGCACCACCAGCGCAGACCCAAGGTCCGCCCCCAGAAGCGCGGCGAGCCCCATGGAGGCACCCAGCAACCCACTGGCGGCAAAGCCCGCGGCCAGCACGCCCACGGCCGTGGAGCTTTGCAGCAGGATGGCCAGAACCATGCCGGCGAACGCCATGCCGAAGCGCCCGCCCTTTGCCTGCCTCAGCGCATCGCGCAGGGCAGGCCCATGCGCCCGCTCCATACCGGTGCGCACCATCCGGACAGCCCAGAGCAGAAGCATGACGGCCGCAGCCAGATGCAGGATGACGAGAAAGGGATGCATGGCGGCTCCAAGAATAGCCCGTCAAACGGGAAGGCTGATTGTATACGCACTGCACAACCTGTTGTTCCTTCATACGCCTGAATGATGCAAATGATAAGGCGGAGAAGGAAAAATGCCGCTGAAACGCGCCATTTTGGCAGCAAAGAGAAAATAAGCTGGCAAAATTAATGAAGCCTGGCAAGGGCGGTGCCTGTGGTGCGGCGCTGCCGTGGTGATTTGGCGCTCAGGGTTGCATGTCTTTATGCCCCTTCGGGAGGAGGGGGCCGGACATGGCCGTTGTCCTGTTCAAGGAACTGTCGTACAACGTTCATATGAGCGACATATGCCGTTCATATGAACATAATAAGAAGCGCGGGGACAAACACAGACTGCAGCCGGAAAGCCCGTCTTTCAGGCCCGGTTCGAGTGTTCCAAGCGCTGTGTGGAGCCGGACCCGTGGAGCGGGGCGGTTCCTTGTTAGGGAGCAGAAAACCAATGGCTAAGCGTCATATCGCAGCCGGCCTCTTTGCCGCTGCCGCCCTCATGGGCACCACTTCCGTTTCGTTCGCTGCCACGGAAATCACCTGGTGGCACGCCATGGGCGGTGAACTGGGCCAGAAGCTCGAAGATATCGCCACCAAGTACAACGCCACCCAGAGCGAGTACAAGGTTGTCCCGACCTACAAGGGCAGCTACGCTGAGACCATGACGGCCGCAATCGCCGCCTTCCGCGCCGGCCAGCAGCCGCACATCGTTCAGGTGTTCGAAGTCGGCACCGGCACCATGATGGCTGCCAAGGGCGCCGTCTATCCGGTCTACCAGCTGATGGCTGACGCTGGCGAAGCCTTTGATCCGAAGGCCTTCCTGCCGGCCGTCGTCGGCTATTACACCGACACGGACGGCAACATGCTGTCCATGCCGTTCAACTCCTCCACCCCGGTACTCTATTACAACAAGGACGTCTTCCAGAAGGCTGGCCTTGATCCGGAATCCCCGCCGAAGACCTGGGAAGAAGTCGAGAGCTTCTCCAAGAAGATCATGGAATCCGGCGCTGCCAAGTGCGGCTTCACCACGGCCTGGGTTTCCTGGGCGCAGACCGAAAACTTCTCTGCCTGGCACAACCTGCCGATCGGCACCCTGGAAAACGGCTTCGGCGGCCTCGGTACCGAGCTGACGCTGAACGGCGAGACCCAGGCCCGTCACTGGGGCAACCTGAAGAAGTGGCAGGACGAGGGCATCTTCCAGTACGGCGGCCCGGCCGGCGGCAATGACGCCCCTCCGAAGTTCTACTCGCAGGAATGCGCCATCTACATGAACTCCTCGGCTGCCCGCGCTGCCGTGAACGCAAACGCCAAGGACTTCAAGGTCGGCGTTGGCATGCTGCCCTATTACAGCGACGTTCAGGGCGCTCCGCAGAACTCGATCATCGGCGGCGCCACCCTGTGGGTGCTGCAGGGCAAGCAGGCCGAGGAATACAAGGGCGTAGCCTCCTTCTTCAGCTACCTGTCCTCCGCTGAAGTTCAGGCTGAATGGCACCAGGCCACCGGTTACCTGCCGATCACGCAGGCTGCCTATGACCTGTCCACGGAACAGGGCTACTACGAGAAGAACCCGGGCGCTGACGTCTCCATCAAGCAGATGACGCTGAATGCCCCGACCGCCAACTCCAAGGGCCTGCGCTTCGGCAACTACGTCCAGATCCGTGCGATCATCGACGAAGAGTTCGAGCAGCTGCTCAGCGGTTCCAAGACCTCGCAGCAGGCTCTCGATGACCTCGTCAAGCGTGGTAATGCGCTGATCCGCGAGTTCGAAGCAGCCAACAAGTAAGCCGGAAACGGAAAGCAAGCCCGCGCTTCCCGCGCGGGCTTGCTTCTTTTTGCGTTCAGGGTGGGACCCATGCAGACAAAACGCGCCATCTTTCCCAACAGGCTGCTGCCCTATCTCTTGCTGGCGCCGCAGCTTGCGATCACGGGTGTCTTCTTCCTCTGGCCGGCAAGCCAGGCGATCTGGCAGTCGTTCCTCAGAGAGGATGCCTTCGGCTTCAAGACCACATTTGTCGGGGTGGATAACTACATCCGCCTGCTGGCAGATCCCACCTATCTGAATTCGCTCTATGTCTCGGCGATCTTCGCCGTTTCGACGGCGCTGCTGTCGCTGGGTCTGGCGCTCGTGCTGGCCGTGGCGGTCAACAGCCTGATCCGCTCGCGCAATGTCTATTCCACCCTGCTGGTCTGGCCCTATGCGGTGGCCCCTGCGGTGGCGGGCATCCTGTGGTGGTTCATGTTCAACCCGTCCATCGGCATCTTCCCCTATCTGCTGCATGGGCTCGGCTACAACTGGAACCACAGCACCAGCAAGGTGGACGGGATGATCCTCGTGATCCTCGCCGCAAGCTGGAAGCAGATCTCCTACAACTTCATTTTCTTCCTGGCGGGGCTTCAGTCCATTCCGCAGTCGCTGCTGGAAGCAGGAGCCATTGACGGCGCCCGCCCGGTGAAGCGCTTCTTCACCATCGTGCTGCCGCTGCTCTCGCCCACCACCTTCTTCCTGATGGTCGTCAACTTCGTCTATGCGATGTTCGACACCTTCCCGGTGATTGACGCGACCACCAAGGGCGGCCCGGCGCAGGCCACCAACATTCTCGTCTACAAGGTCTATTCCGACGGCTTCGTCGGCCTCAACCTTGGCTCCTCGGCGGCTCAGTCCGTCATTCTGATGGCGATCGTCATCGTGCTCACCATCATCCAGTTCCGCTTCATCGAGCGGCGCGTGGCTTATTGAGAGAGGCGCAAATGGTTGAGAACAAACCCTGGCTGACCGTCCTCACGCATCTTGTGCTGCTGACGGGCCTCTTCATCGTCGCCTTCCCGGTCTATGTGGCGGTGATTGCCTCCACCCATGGCCCGAGTGACTTCATGACCGGCGTCATCCCCATGCTGCCGGGCAACGAGGCGATTGCCAATTTCACCACCATGATGACGAGCGGCAACAGCTCGGCCGGCGCACCGCCGCTCGGGCCGATGATGTTCAACTCGCTGATCATGGCCCTGGCCATTGCCATCGGGAAGATCACCATCTCGATCATCTCGGCCTTCGCCATCGTCTATTTCCGCTTCCCCTTCCGCCAGCTGGCCTTCTGGCTGATTTTCATCACCCTGATGCTGCCGGTGGAAGTGCGCATCCTGCCCACCTACAAGGTGGTGGCGGATCTGGGCATGCTGAACAGCTACTCCGGCCTTGCCATTCCGCTGATTGCTTCGGCAACGGCGACGTTCCTCTTCCGCCAGTTCTTCCTGACGGTGCCCGAGGAACTGATGGAAGCCGCGCGTGTGGACGGGGCAGGCCCGATGAAGTTCTTCCGCGACATCCTGCTGCCGCTCAGCCGCACGAATATCGCGGCGCTCTTCGTCATTCTCTTCATCTACGGCTGGAACCAGTATCTCTGGCCGCTGCTGGTGACCACCGACACGTCCTATTACACGATCGTCATGGGCATCAAGCGCATGGCCGATGTGGCTGATGCGCATCCGCAATGGCATCTGGTGATGACCACCGCCGTGCTGGCCATGCTGCCGCCGGTCATCGTCGTCATCGTCATGCAGAAACTCTTCGTCAAAGGTCTCGTGGAGACGGAAAAGTAATGGCTACCATCACTCTTGATAACGTCCGCAAGGTCTATGCCGGCGGCGTCGAAGCGGTCAAAGGCGTGTCCATGGACATTGCCGACGGCGAGTTCATCGTGCTGGTCGGCCCTTCCGGCTGCGGCAAGTCCACCCTGCTGCGCATGATCGCGGGGCTTGAGGAAATCTCCTCCGGCGACATCCGCATCGGCGACCGGGTGGTGAACCGCGTGGACCCGTCCGAGCGCGACATCGCCATGGTGTTCCAGAACTATGCGCTCTATCCGCATATGACGGTCTACAACAACCTCGCCTATGGCCTGCGCAACCGCGGTGTGCCGAAGGACGAGATCGACCGCCGCGTCAAGGAAGCTGCGCGCATCCTTGAGATCGGCGCCTATCTCGACCGCAAGCCCAAGGCGCTGTCCGGCGGCCAGCGCCAGCGCGTTGCCATGGGCCGTGCCATCGTGCGTGAACCGGCGGCCTTCCTCTTCGACGAGCCGCTGTCGAACCTCGATGCCAAGCTGCGCGTGCAGATGCGCGTGGAAATCAAGCGCCTGCAGAAGTCGCTGGCCACCACCTCCGTCTATGTGACGCATGACCAGCTGGAAGCCATGACCCTGGCCGACCGGCTGGTGGTGCTGAACGGCGGTCAGATCGAGCAGATCGGCGATCCGATCTCGGTCTATGAACGCCCCGCGTCCACTTTCGTGGCCTCGTTCATCGGCTCTCCGGCCATGAACCTGATCACGACGGCTTCCGCCAATGGCCGCCTGTCACTGCCGGGCGGTGCCGGTCTTGATGCGCCGGACATGGGCAAGGGCGCAGAGGTCATCCTCGGCGTGCGGCCGGAGCATCTGGCCCTCGCCAGCGAGCAGCCTGCGGAAGCGGGCGGTCTGACGCTGGACGTGGTGGCCGGTGTGCTGGAGCCGGTGGGGGCCGAAAGCTTCCTCTATGGCACCGTGGGCAGCGAAACCGGGCCGCAGGTGGTCATCCGCGTGCCCGCCCATGCCCGCTACGAGCTTGGCCAGCGCGTCAGCTTCACCGCCAGCGCCGCCAGACTCCATGCCTTCGACAAGGCAACGGGCAAGCGCATCGAAGACTGATCACGGCACGCCCGATGATCTGAAGGCCCGGCCCTGCGCCGGGCCTTTGCATGTTCGAGGCCATCTGCAGTGTGATCAAGCCCTTGCGGCACCAGCATCCGCAGGCTGAAAGGGACGGGGGGATTGTCCAGGAGCGCGCGGCAGGTGTTTTTCATCCAGCGTTCATGTTCGGCTCAGACGTATGACAGGATGGGGAGCTACATCTCCTTCAGGCAAGACGCCTGAACACGAGGAGATGAAAATGCTGACATCAACCCGCCTTACCGCCACTGGCCTGCTGGCAGGCCTTGCCCTGTCCTTTGCCGTCCCTGCCATGGCCGTCACGGCCACCATCTTCCCCGCTTCGGAAATCACCCAGGCGGAAGTCGAGGCCGCTCAGCGTGCCTGGGCCGATGCCCTTCTGGAGATCGGCGCGGCCGGTGAACCGGACAAGGCAAAGGAAATCGCCGTCAAGCGCGTGGGCGAGCTTTATGGATATGAGATCGGCCCCGTCCTCTTCAAGCCGACCCTGACGGAGACCCCGCAGACGTTCCGGACCACGGAGGAGGGAGCCATTTCCTACTTCGTTGGCCAGAACCCGGACTATCCCAAGGACAAGGGCTTCGCGCTGCAGGGCTGGACGGACGTGCAGATCGAAAATGCCGCGATCTTCATCTCTGATGAAACGGCGCAGACCATGGGCAAGGTCCGTTTCACCAGCAAGGACGGCGGTATCGTCGAGGTGGACAAGACCTGGGGATACGTCCGTGACGCGTCGGGCAAGCTGCAGATCATGGTGCACCACTCGTCGCTGCCCAACACCCCTGCTCAGTGAGCCGGGTCCGCACTGTCTGAAGGCAGGATAAGCCGGTAGCCAAGTCCCCGAAGGGTCTGGATCTTTGGAAGATCCGGGCCCTTCCCGATTTTCTTGCGCAGCCGTGCCACATAGACATCAATGACATTCGTCAGCGGGTCCCTGTCCGCCTCCCACACCTCCGCCAGCAGCCGCTCGCGCGAGAACAGCCGCCCGGGTGCTGCGGCGAAGGTCATCAGCATGCGCAGCTCGGTTGCCGTCAGATCCAGCGGCGTTCCCCGGCATGTGGCTGTCATGGCATTGCGGTCCAGCAGCAGGCTTCCAAGGCGCGTCACCTGTGTGCTGCCGGCCGGACCGGCACTTGCCTGCGGCAGTCCTGCCCGGCGGGTAAGGGCTTCGATCCGCGCCAGCAGCTCCTCGAAGTCGAAGGGCTTGCACAGATAGTCATCTGCGCCCATCCGCAAGCCGGTGACCCGGTCGGTGGTTTCGCGCATTGCAGTCAGCATCAGCACGGGCAGTCCGATTCCCTGCCGCCGCAGGGTGCGGCACAGGTCAAGCCCGTGAATATCGGGAAGCATCAGGTCGAGGATCACGACAGCGCGCTCGCCGCCTGCCTGCAACTCGCGCGCCGCCTGCAGCCCGTCGCTGCCATTGGCTGCATGCCGGACATTGAAGCCCTCAGCCCGCAGGCCCCGGGTCAGAAATCCGGCGATCCTGGTATCATCCTCGATCAGCAGCACATGCGTCATGCAGGTTTCATCTCCGGCAGGGTGAGGGTGGCGATGGTGCCGCGGCCGGTTTCCCCGGTCTCCAGATGCAGGCTGCCCCCCATGCGGACAATCAGGTCTTCCGTAATGGCAAGGCCAAGGCCAAGACCGCCCGGACGCCTTTCCCGGGCGAGGGCTCCCCGGTAGGAGCGGTCCCGTACATGGGGCAAATCCTCCGGATCAATGCCGATGCCCTCGTCAATTACGGCAAGCGACCACTGGCCGTCCTGCCAGCGCGAGGCCAGCTTCACCGTACTGTCCGAATAGTGCAGCGCATTGTCCAGAAGCGCGCCTGCCGCCTGCTGCAGCCGCAGGGGGTCGGCCATCACGCGGCGGCTGGTCATGCCGGAGGGCAGCCAGCGCGTGCGCTTGCTGTTTCCGCCGAAAAGCCGGATGGCTGCTTTCACTTCCATCTCGGGGTTGAGCGGCTGGACAGACAGCGTCAGGCTTGCATCCTCTTCGCGGGCAAGCATCAGCAGGTCATCGATCATCCGGCCCAGCTGGCGGCTGGACATGAGGATCTGGCCAAGGACTTCCTGATACTCCTCGACGGTGCGCGGCCCCTTGCGCAGGGCCACCTGTGCCTCCCCATGCAGAACGGTAAGGGGTGTGCGCAGCTCGTGGCCGATGTTGCCCATCAATTCGCGGCGGCGCAGTTCGGTCTGTTCCAGATCCGCGAGCGCCCGCCGCAGATCGGCGGTGCGCAAGGAGACTTCCGATTCCAGCGAGGCCAGCAACTGGCGCTCGCTCTCCTGCGCCTTCCGCAGTTCCGCCGCCATTGTGTTGGCATCATCGGCGAGACCTCCAAATTCGTCCTCGCGCAGAACCGGAATCCGGTGGCTCAGCTCTCCGGCGCGCATGGCCCGGAGCCCCTTGGACAGCAGCTGGATGGGTGCCTGCAGCCGGCGGGACAAAAGGAAAGCCATGCCGAGGCTGATGGCGATGAAAGCCGAGATCGAGACCCAGACGGCGATGCGCAACTCTGCCAGCATGCCATTGACGGCAGCCCGCTTGCGCTCGATGGCGGTCTCCTCCGCAGCTATGCTGCGGTCAAGAATCCCGCCGAAACCATCATCCACCAGAGTTGGGGAAGAGACTTGCTGCTCCGCTGCGGGAGGCTCGCCACGGGCGAGCGCCATGACCTCGACGCGTTTCCGGGCAAGGGCACCCCTGAGGCTTGCGAGTGCCTGCTCCTGGCGCCGGGCGTCTGCGTCCAGACCGTCATCCGTACCATTGGCGCTCCGGGAGGTTTTCGCTAGCTGCCCGATACGGTCGAGCCGTGCCTCCATCCGGTCCAGCAAGGCGGAGGCTTCGTGATCCAGCGGCTGTGCCGGGTCCGGGCCGGAAACAATCCGCAGCTGCAGCAGCCGCCGGTCGGACCGCAGTTCCAGAAACTCGGCCATCAGATCGCTGCTCGCCCGGCTGCGCAGCACTCTCTCGGCAGTCAGATCAAAGATCTGCCAGGCAAAACCGGCGAAAATCACCGCCAGCCCCGCCAGCAAGGCAAAGGACAGTCTCAGACTGCGCAGAAAACTGGGCTGTGGCTTGGCTAGAGGCAGCAGGGTGGGCTCCTGGATCTGACTGTAGAACATTCTTATACGGTGGCCGCCCTTCGCGTGGGGCTTATTACATATGGGGACAGCCGCGCCTCATCCCAGCCCCAGTTCCAGCCCCAGTTCGAGCCGGAGCTTGCGGGTGAGTTTGGCGGCAACGAGGCTATGGGCGGCGCGGATATAGGCGAAGAGGTCCGCCTCGCTCAGCGCATCAAGCTCATGCAGCTGGATCCATTTGGCGCGGGCGAGATAGGGGGCGGGAGCAAGGCCGGGCTGTTCGCTCAGCATCTGATAGGCCATGTCCGAGCACTTGAAGCTGACGGCGGGCGTGCCCTTCCAGTCAGACCAGATGGCGAAGATCTTGCCGCCGACCTTCCAGACGGACGCCCCTTCCCATTGGATGACGTGGGTGGTGGCGGGCAGCGAGGCGCAGAAGCTGTCGTAGCTTGCTCTGGTGGCCTGGCCGGACGCTTCGTCTGCGATGTGCTCTTCATGAGCCTTTTTGTTAGCCATGTTTGGTCTCCCCTGTGCAGGGCGCTGCTGCCCCTTGCTTGAAACTGCTGCCGCCAGCCGCCATATTGAGGACAAGCGGGGTGATTGGCACCCCGGCTCCGGATGCCTCAAGAGAGGGTCCGGTTCTCAAGGTCGCTTTGTAGAGGACTTTGACGATGACGCGAATGTCAGCGTTTTCAAGCCCGTTCATGCTCGGCTTCGACGACATTGAACGGGTTCTCGACCGGGTGTCGAAAGCCGCCAACGACGGCTATCCACCCTATAATATCGAACGCCTTCCCAAGTCGGACGAGCATGGCGAAGTCATTCGCATCACGCTGGCCGTGGCAGGCTTCACCCGTGATCAGCTCGATGTCTCCGTGGAGGAGCGCCAGCTGGTGATTCGCGGGCGCCAGTCCGAAGACAAGTCCCGGCAGTATCTGCATCGCGGCATCGCTGCCCGCCAGTTCCAGCGCGCCTTCGTGCTGGCGGAGGGCATCGAAATCCTCGGAGCCGATCTCAAGGATGGGCTTTTGTCGATCGATCTTGTCCGTCCGGAGCCCGAACGCGTGGTGCGCCGGATTGAGATCACTGCAAGGGACTGACTTTCAAGGGGGCAGGGTCTGCCGCCCAATCAAGGAGACAATGCCATGACGCGCGACACCAATGAACGCGCAATGGACCCGCATGACCTGACGCCGGAGCTGTTCGCACGGCTCGGCGCCGGACAGGTGGGTTATCTGCGCCAGATGAGTTCCGATGATCTTGCCCGGCTTTTCCCCGGTGCGGCCCATATCGCCAGGGGCTTGCGCCTGTGGGCGCTGCTCAACGCGGACGGCACGCCGATCATCGTGGCCGACAGCCGCGAGGCAGCCATCGCCAATGCCTACGAGCACGACCTGACCATGCTGTCGGTTCACTGACCGGCAGACGCCAGGCTAGAATAGAGAAAAGGCGCAGCCCGTGAAGCTGCGCCTTTTGCGTTTGAAGGGATCTGGCTGGCGCGTTCAGGCACCTTGCGGCAAGGCGCTCGGTGTCCGCGAAGGCCGCGCCGGCGGCCCGTAGGCGGGAACGGCGGTCCGGCCGGACGAGGCCGCAACAGGGGGCTTGGCCGGCAGCGGTGCCGGAGCAGGCTTGGGCACCTTGCGCCAGGGCTGGCTCTTGAACCAGGCAGCGATATAAGCGACGGCCGCAATGGCGGCGAGGCCTGCAATGTTGGAGATGGCCTGGATCAGCCAGTCACCGCGTCCGCCTGCCATGTCGCGCAGGATGGCCGTGGCCTGGGCGATGGGAAGGCTGGCGAGGAACACCGGCAGCGACTGCTGGCCCACCTTGCGCAGCACGGCCACCACCGGGCCGGTAATGCGCCCCTCGGCATGCAGCCGCACGCCATTGGGGCCCACGGCGACATAGGCGATATAGGCCAGCGCCAGGAAGTGGACATAGCGCAGGATGCCGAGGTCGGTCTTGATCCAGAGCGGCCTTGAGGCATCCCGCAGCGCCTGGAAGCCCGGCACAGCCTCGTAGATCCGGAAATTGGTGAAGGGGATGCTGACCAGAACCAGCGCAACCGCCAGCCAGACAAGGCGCCGGTCGACGGGAGGCGCCGGAATCCAGCCCTTCATGAAGGCAAAACCGCTGAAGAACACCAGCTGCCAGGCGAAGGGGTTGAAGAACCACTGGCGGTTCGACCAGGGCTCGGCCGGAAAGCTGACCAGATGCAGGGTGGCGGCAACCCACATGCCGATCATCGCTGCAAAGAAGGCAATGCGGCTCTTGGCGGCGATGAACATCATCACCGGCACCATGGCGAGCAGCGCCACATACATCGGCAGGATGTCGAAGTAGTTCGGCACATAGGTGAGGCTGAGCAGGCCCGGCAGGTTGCCCACCGGATCATTGAAGAAATAGCGCAGGTTCAGAGCCTGCACGTAATCTTCCTTGAGCCCGCAGCAGCGCTCCAGATAGCCGCTGTTCATGAGCGCGGCAAGGCCTGCGGCGATCACCAGGAACTGGCAGATATGCGCCCAGTAGACCTGCCACATGCGGTGGCCGATGCGGGCGGTGCCCATCAGCATGCCGCTCTGGTCGAAGATCTTGCCGAAGGCAATGGCCGAGGCCATGCCGGAGCAGAAAACGAAGATCTCCGTGGCGTCGGAAAAGCCGAAGCGCGCCGGAATCCAGTTCGCCCACCAGCTCTGCGGCAGATGGGAGATGAAGATGATGAACATGCCAAGGCCACGAAACACATCAAGGCGAATGTCTCGTGGTCTTTGCACGGCCTGAGCCGGCAACTGAGGGGTCGGATGGAAGGTCAAGCGCTTCAGGCTCCCCGCTGGACAGTTGATCGAAATGCCACGCCGGAGCGGCACGGGGCCGCGAACCGGGCATGAAACATGTGCAACGCCGCGCAGTGGCACGGGCGGCAAATTGCTGTCCGGCGGTCGCGGCTGTGCCTGCGGCCCGGGTGAGGGGCGTGGGGCTTGGACGGCCGGACATCTCCGGCCGGACTTGCGCGCAAGGCTCCGGTCAGGCCTCTTGGCCTGCAGCCGGTGCGCCGTGCCCGTGATCGTCCAGATGCAGACAGTCCGGGTGCAGCAGAGCGGCAAAGCCAGCCTGGCACGGGCATGGTGGGGGAGGCATAGCCCCCCGGCCGCCCATGCTCAACCCTGAAAGGTCCTGCCGTCTGAGGGGTCTCCACAGATTTAGCCAGCTCATGACCGGCATGAGAAAATGCAGCTCCATGTGCCAGCCTGCCGGCCCTATGCAATTGCCGCTGCATCGCAGCCTCCCTGTTGGACAAGCCAGAGTGCAGGATCCTGATGGCGGATCTGGGGATGATCTGTGGCGATCTTCGCCCAAATTTGCCGCCATCGTGCACCGGGTTTCCTGCGGACTGGAACGCGGCGGTCCGCCATTTGGTTGCCTCTGGCGGCGCAGAATCTGCAAAATTGTGGCGGCATCTGGGAGAGGGTGAATAAATTCAGGGACTTGCGTTCGTTCGTCGCAGCGGCATTCACGGGCAATTGATCTTGCGCTTGCGGATGTACGCGTTAAGCTCATCCTGTCTGCAACTGTTGAAAGGAGGTGAGCCCATGTCGAGTGAGACCCCGAGCCTGACCCTGATGTCTGGGCGGAACGGAACGGTGCTGGAGCAGCCTCTGGCAGCGCGAGGTTTTGCCGGGATCTGATCCGGACACGAGGTCAGCCGATCTCACGGAAGGGCCGCCAGCGCGGCCCTTCTTTGTTTTTATTGGCTTTGTTTTTGCTGGATCGGACAGTCAGCCTTCTGCGGCCCGGGCGTGGGAGGTAAGGCCAAAGACCTTGCGGGCCATGCCGAAGGCAAAGCGGCTCCAGTTGCCAAGCGGATCGGCAGGCGGGATGCCGGCGGACTGCGGCAGAAGGTGTCCCACCACGTCGCCGCATTCGAAGCTGAGATCGGCGGAGAACTTGCGGGCGAGGGCCTGCATGGAGCGGTTGGTGGCCAGGCAGTTCATGTAGATATGCTGGCAGTCGCGCGCTCTGGCGGCAATCAGCAGCAGTTCCATCAGTTCGGTGCCCAGCCCCATGCCGCGCCAGCCTTCTTCCACGCAAAAGGCGGCTTCTGCAGCCGCGGCGCTGCCGACGGGGCGCAATTCTGCCGTGCCGCGCAGCACGCCGTCCTCGAAATAGCCGTAAATGACTGTATCAAGCGCAAAGCTGGTTTCCACATAGGCCCGCAGAAAGCTGTCGCCGACGAGCATGGCAAAGCGGCTGCGGCGGGTCTCTGGGTCCAGACGCAGGAGATGATCACGGAAGAGATGTTTGTCGGCGCTGCCCAAGAGGCGGATACGCCCATTGGTGCTGCCATTGTTGTTAAGGTGCGGCATTCCAGCGGTCCTTCGGTGAAGTGACTCGCCGCCCTTGGGTCCTCCATAGACTTGGACCATATATGACGCGGAATGGCGTCCGGATCAATCACGTTTGCCCCATACGGTGAATTGGGGCATAGCGGGGGAAGAAATTTTTCGCCCTTGCGGTTAGACTAAACGTCCCTGTGGGGCAGGAAGGACTGATTCGACATGACACGAGTTGCAACGATCGCGGTTCTGGCATTTGCCGTTGGTGTGGCCGGCTGTTCGCGGCTGGGCATGGATGGCGGCCGGGCTCCGGCGCCGCTGCCGGCTTCCCCGACGACGCCGGTGGCCGGTGGTCAGCTGCAGCCGCTCACGCCTGCGCCGGGCATGGTGATGAGCGACCCGTCAATGTCCGGGCCGCAGCCCGGCCAGCCCATGGGCCAGCCGCTGGGTGCGCCGCAGCCAGGCACGGCTGCGCCCGGTGCCATGGCCTCGGTCACGCCGCCCGCAGGCGCCACGGAAGTGGGACGCAACGACATGCTCGGCGGCTGGAAGATTGCCTCCGGCAGCTCCAATTGCATGCTGTTCATGACCCTGACCACCTGGTCGGGCGGCTACCGCGCCAACACCCGCGGCTGCAATGACAGCACGCTCGCCGGTATTGCCGCCTGGGACCTGAGCGGCAAGCAGGTCGTGCTCAAGGATGGAACCGGCGCTACAGTGGCCCAGCTCTACGGCGCAGGCGGCGAGCGCTTCAACGGCCAGACCGTGGGCGGCATGCCGGTATCTCTTTCCCGCTGAAGCCGGAAACGCCTGAGCGCATACGGACTTGCACCCCCAAACCCGTTTCCCGGAAATTTCACGGGAAACGGGTAAGTGTGTCGGGGTGTAACTATCGGATGCTGCTGGCCCATGGCAAAATACGACCCGCTGCGTGAACATCTGGCCCGTCTGGACGAAGTCGTCTGGGCTGCGAAGCTTGACGAACTGGAGACGATCCTCGGCGTCAGCCTGCCAATGAGTGCCCGGGAGCACCGGACCTGGTGGGCCAATTCCGGCGGCAGCCTGGTGCATCAGAATGCCTGGCTCGACGCCGGCTGGCGGGTCGATCATACGGATCTGCGCCGGGATCTGGTCGTCTTCCGCCGTCTGCGTATTTCCGGCACCTCGGCTGCTGCCGAAAATGCCGGGCCCTCGCGCTCCGGACGTCATCAGGAAAACCTTGATCAGTTGCGGCGGCATGCCCGCGAAATGCGGGAGCCGGTCAATCTGACCGTTCGTGCCGAATGGACCGAGATCGGCATCGTGACTGAAACCCCCTGCAATAGCCGCCTTGTACCCGCGCTTCCGGGCCTCTACCGGCTGGCGGTGCTGGCCGGCGGCAAGGTTCAGACTTTCATTCTGGATACGGGCGATCTGGGCGCGCTGCACCGGGATCTTCAACGGCTCAGCCACCCGGATGGGACGGATGTCACCCGGATCACAGAGAAGCTCGGCCTTGCGGCGGGAACAGCCGCCATGGCCGACATGGTGACGCCCGGCAACATCTGGCTGATTGCAGATGGCCGCGGCAAACCGGCTGATCTGGCCAGCCCGGCCGGCCGCGAACTTGCGGGCCGCCTGCTGTGCCTTCACGAAAGGCAGAACGGCCGTAAATCCCGTTTCGTGCGCCTGTGACGGCCTGCCGTCCCTGGGTGACGGATACCAGCTCACGATGAGCTTGATGCCACGTAAGCTGGTTGAGCCCGTGCGGCGGCGGGTTGCTTTGCACTGACTGCCATCCCTCCCCTCAAGGGCTACAGCATGCACACATCGTGTTTGAAGCCAAAGACGGTTTGGGGACAGCCAGCAGTCTGGTTACTCTGGCGCGGCGTTTCAGTCCCCCTCCCCCTTGAGGGGAGGGGTGAGGGGTGGGGGTAACGGCCTGAAAAAACGGGGTATTTTCATTGAAGGTGCGTTGGGTAGAGACGAGTGCCAGTCAAGCGGCGCTCCTGTGTGAAGACCCCCACCCCTACCCCCTCCCCTCAAGGGGGAGGGGAAACGAGAGGCTTCAGCCAGAGAAGGAAGGCTCTGAAACTGCTTACCTTTTCCAGCATCAAAGCAGCGCTTGCAGCCTCTTCTTGTACGATGTGTGAATCCGGTAGACCAGGGGGAGGGGGGCGGCAGGCGTCCTCCCGAAAAGCAAACGCCTCATTGCGGGCAGTTTCCGGACCTGATGTGTGAATCTGGTAGCCGGGGCGGGGCAGGGTGTGCCAGCCAGCCAGCCGGACGTATGGCCGGTTCGGGTCCGGTACGTGCCGATTGCAATCCCCGGGGATACACCTTCCTGCGAGCCTGCGCGATGGTTGTGTTGCGGAGGCGCCGGGCCCGGGAAAGGCCGCGCTTTTGCCGCTTTCCTCTTGCAATTGACGAAGAAGCTTTACGTTTGGGTGCCCGTCTTGTGCTAAAAAGCGCGCGCCGGCTGGAGAAGGGGCTTGCGCCGACGTGGCTTTGTCCGTATCGCAACAGCGGAAAATTGTATGCGCTTGTGCGCAGTCGTGCAGCAGATGCCCGTCTGGCAGACCGTACAGGAAGGCGGAAGGCCATTCGGTGCAGGCGGAGAGCCTACATTGAAGCCGACGATGAACATGGATCTGCCGGTTGCAACCGCACTGGCCAGCAGGTACGACGCGCTGGTTGCATCCGGCGCAATTGCCCGTGACGACGCCCAGGCGGAAGTCGTCCGCAAACTCGATTCCCTCAATGCACGCCTTGCGGAAGTCCGCCTCGCCTCGAAGAAGAGCGCGCTGGGCTGGCTGTTTGCGCGCAAGAAGAACGAGATGTGGGCCGCCGTGCATGGCCTCTACATCTGGGGCGGTGTCGGGCGTGGCAAGACCATGCTGATGGACCTCTTCATGGAAGTGACGGTCATCCGCCGCAAGCGCCGGGTGCATTTCCATGAGTTCATGGCCGAGACACATGAGCGCATTTTTGCCTGGCGTGAGGCCCTGAAAAGGGGCGAAGTGAAGGGGGATGATCCCATCCCCCCGGTGGCAGACCAGATCGCCGCCGAGACCCGCCTCCTGTGCTTTGACGAGTTCTCCGTGACCGATATTGCCGATGCCATGATCCTTGGCCGGCTGTTCACACAGCTCTTCGCAAGAGGGGTTGTTATGGTTGCAACGTCGAATGTTGCACCCAGCAATCTTTACAAGGACGGGCTCAACCGGCAGCTCTTCATGCCCTTCATCAACCTGCTGCAGAAACAGGTCGAGGTGCTGATGCTCGATTCGCCAACCGACTACCGGATGGAGAAGCTGGGCGGCGCCGAGGTCTATATCAGCCCGCTTGGCGAGGCGGCAAAAGCGGCTGCGGACGGCATCTGGGCGAAGCTCACAAACGGCTTTCCGGAAGAGCGCCAGCAGCTGGACATGAAGGGCCGGCATATTGACGTGCCGCGCGCCGCCAACGGCGTGGCCCGCTTCACTTTCGCAGATCTCTGCGCAAAACCGCTGGGTGCAGCGGACTATCTGCGCATCGCCCATACCTATGATACGGTCTTCATCGAGGATGTGCCTGCGATGGACCAGACCCGCCGGAACGAGGCCAAGCGCTTCATCAATCTCATAGATGCTCTCTATGACAACGGGGTGAAGACGGTGGTCACCGCAGAGGTTGAACCCGATGGCCTCTACAGGGCGCCAAGCGGGGCCGAGGTGTTCGAATTCGACCGGACAGTGTCCCGTCTCATCGAGATGAGGTCCGAGGCTTACCTGTCCGGAGACAACAGAAGTCATGCACGCGCTGATATGCATTCCGTATAGGTCATGCACGTAAGCGCGCAGGGGACGCCAGAATCTTCAGGTGTCCTAGCGTAATATTCTTTTGATTGGCTTGCGTGAGCGGATCAAAGGGAGTAGTGCCATCCCCAGTCATCGGCGGATGGCATTGAGTTCCATCTTACGTAAAGGGAAACGTTCGGATATGGCGCGCAATAAGATTGCTTTGATCGGTTCGGGTCAGATCGGCGGCACGCTCGCTCATCTTGCCGGTCTCAAGGAACTCGGGGACATCGTCCTCTTCGACATCGCCGAGGGCACGCCGCAGGGCAAGGCGCTCGACATTGCCGAGTCTTCCCCGGTGGATGGCTTCGATGCCAAGCTGGCCGGTGCCAACTCCTACGAGGCGATTGCCGGCTCCGACGTGGTGATCGTCACCGCCGGTGTGCCGCGCAAGCCCGGCATGAGCCGCGACGACCTTCTGGAAATCAACCTGAAGGTCATGGAGCAGGTGGGTGCGGGCATCGCCAAGCACGCTCCGGACGCTTTCGTCATCTGCATCACCAACCCGCTCGACGCGATGGTCTGGGCCCTGCAGAAGTTCTCCGGCCTGCCCGCGCACAAGGTTGTCGGCATGGCCGGCGTCCTGGACAGCGCCCGCTTCCGCTACTTCCTGGCCGACGAGTTCAACGTTTCCGTTGAAGATGTCACGGCCTTCGTTCTGGGCGGCCACGGCGACACCATGGTGCCGCTGACCCGCTACTCCACGGTTGCCGGCATCCCGCTGCCGGATCTGGTCAAGATGGGCTGGTGCACGGCCGAGCGTCTGGAGCAGATCGTTCAGCGCACCCGTGACGGCGGCGCCGAGATCGTCGGCCTGCTCAAGACCGGTTCTGCCTTCTATGCTCCGGCTTCTTCCGCCATTGCCATGGCTGAAAGCTACCTCAAGGACAAGAAGCGCGTTCTGCCCTGCGCTGCTGCTCTCAGCGGCCAGTATGGCCTCAAGGACACCTATGTCGGCGTTCCGGTCGTGATCGGTGCCGGCGGCGTCGAGCGCGTCATCGAAATCGACATGAATGCCGACGAGAAGGCCATGTTCGACAAGTCCGTCGCATCCGTCGACGGTCTGGTTGAGGCCTGCAAGAAGATCCAGCCGTCGCTCGCCTGAGCCCGGTTGTAACCTCACAGGAATGACGTCCGCTGCCGGGTCCCCCGGCGGCGGTTCTCCGAACACACGGGGGAGAGAATGAACATTCACGAGTACCAGGCCAAAGCGGTCCTGAAGGAATATGGCGCTCCGGTTGCCGAGGGCGTTGCAATCTTTTCGGCGTCTGAAGCCGAAGCGGCTGCAAAGCAGCTCCCTGGCCCGCTCTGGGTCGTCAAATCCCAGATCCACGCCGGTGGCCGCGGCAAGGGCAAGTTCAAGGAACTGCCCGCTGATGCCAAGGGCGGTGTGCGTCTCGCCTTCTCGCTGGAAGACGTGGTCAAGCACGCTGGCGAAATGCTCGGCAACACCCTCGTCACCGCCCAGACGGGCGATTCCGGCAAGGTGGTGAACCGCCTCTACATCGAGGACGGCGCCGACATCGAGCGCGAGCTGTATCTCTCCATCCTCGTGGACCGTTCCGTTGGCCGTCCGGCCTTCGTGGTTTCCACCGAGGGCGGCATGGACATCGAGGCCGTTGCCGAACACACCCCGGAAAAGATCGTCACCCTGCCGATCGATCCGGACACCGGTGTGACGGATGCCGACGCTGGCAAGCTCTGCGATGCGCTGAAGCTTGAAGGCGAGGCCCGCGCCGACGCGCTGAAGCTGTTCCCGATCCTCTACAAGGCCTTCATGGAAAAAGACATGAGCCTTCTGGAGATCAACCCGCTGATCGTCATGAAGAACGGCCGCGTGCGCGTTCTCGACGCCAAGGTCTCCTTCGACGGCAACGCCCTGTTCCGTCATCCGGAAATCGTTGCCCTGCGCGACGAGACCGAAGAGGACGCCAAGGAAATCGAAGCTTCCAAGTGGGACCTCGCCTACGTTGCCCTCGACGGCAACATCGGCTGCATGGTCAACGGCGCCGGCCTTGCCATGGCAACCATGGACATCATCAAGCTCTACGGCAAGGAGCCGGCGAACTTCTGTGACGTCGGTGGTGGCGCAGGCAAGGAGAAGGTCGCTGCGGCCTTCAAGATCATCACGGCTGACCCGAAGGTCGAGGGCATCCTCGTCAACATCTTCGGTGGCATCATGAAGTGCGACGTCATCGCGGAAGGCGTTCTCGCCGCCGTGAAGGAAGTCGGCCTCAAGGTTCCGCTGGTGGTGCGCCTCGAAGGCACCAACGTCGAACTCGGCAAGAAGATCATCGCCGAAAGCGGTCTGAATGTGATCGCCGCTGATGATCTGGACGATGCCGCCCAGAAGATTGTCGCTGCCGTGAAGGGAGCCGCCTGATGTCCATTCTCGTCAACAAGGACACCAAGATCATTGTCCAGGGCCTGACCGGCAAGACCGGCACGTTCCACACGGAACAGGCTCTGGCCTAT
This sequence comes from Pannonibacter sp. CBAS1226, assembly GCF_055685825.1. Lineage (NCBI taxonomy): Bacteria > Pseudomonadati > Pseudomonadota > Alphaproteobacteria > Hyphomicrobiales > Stappiaceae > Pannonibacter > Pannonibacter sp. CBAS1226. Next base: position 198,899 of record NZ_JBVOUO010000004.1, read on the forward strand.
TACGGCACCCAGATGGTTGCGGGCGTGCACCCGGCCAAGGGCGGCGAAAAGTGGTCCGGCTCCAAGGGCGAAAGCCTGCCGATCTTCGCATCCGTGGCTCAGGCCAAGGACGCCACGGGCGCTGACGCATCGGTGATTTACGTGCCGCCTGCCGGTGCTGCCGCTGCCATCATCGAGGCGATCGACGCCGAGATCCCCTTCATCGTCTGCATCACGGAAGGCATTCCGGTTGCCGACATGGTGAAGGTCAAGGCGAAGCTGGAGAAGTCCAAGTCGCGCCTGCTCGGCCCGAACTGCCCCGGCATCCTGACCCCTGAAGAATGCAAGATCGGCATCATGCCGGGCTCCATCTTCAAGAAAGGTTCGGTCGGTATTGTGTCGCGCTCCGGCACGCTTACCTATGAAGCCGTGTTCCAGACCTCCAACGCCGGCCTCGGCCAGACGACGGCTGTCGGCATTGGCGGTGACCCGGTCAAGGGCACCGAGTTCATCGACGTGCTGGAGATGTTCCTGGCCGACGAAGCCACCCAGTCGATCATCATGATCGGTGAAATTGGTGGTTCCGCCGAAGAGGATGCAGCCCAGTTCCTCAAGGACGAGGCCAAGAAGGGCCGCAAGAAGCCGATGGCCGGCTTCATCGCGGGCCGCACGGCTCCCAAGGGCCGCACGATGGGTCACGCCGGTGCCGTGATCTCCGGCGGCAAGGGCGGTGCGGAAGACAAGATTGCCGCCATGGAATCGGCCGGCATCCGCGTCTCTCCGTCTCCGGCCAAGCTCGGCGAGACCCTCGTCGAAGTCCTGAAGGGCTGATACGATTTCCGGGCGGGGCGCATGGCGCCCCGCTTCGGCAACCACCGGGCCCCCGGCGGCCACGCGGTAATCCAGGGGGATTTCCGCCAGCAAAGTGCCGGAAACGTGTCTTGGCTGCGTAGTTTGTTTACGTATCGTAAGGCATAAGGGACACCCGAGCGGACGCGGCGTCGCCGTCTCGTTCGCACTCTTGAGCGGGGTCCGCGCCGCAAGGCCGGGCCCGAACGTGCAAACCAAGGGCCTGCCATCCGGCCGGTCCGCCAAAATAAGGGCGGAGCAACCCTCCGCTGATGCAGCATGGCTCGGCAGGACGCGAACAATGTCTTCGCGATGACGTCGTTTCTCTACGGCGCCAACGCAGCCTATATCGAAGAACTCTACGCCCAGTATCAGGAGAACCCCGCCTCGGTTGATGCCGAGTGGCAGGACTTCTTTGCTGCGTTGAAGGACGACAAGGCCGATGTGCTGAAGGAAGCGCGTGGCGCTCCCTGGAAGCGCGCCGACTGGCCGCTCGCCGCGAAAGGCGATCTCGTCAATGCCTGTGACGGCAACTGGGCTCCGGTCGAAAAGGCCGTGGGCGACAAGCTGAAGCAGAAGGGCGATGCCAAGGGCAAGCCGCTCTCGGATGCCGAAGTGCAGCAGGCGACCCGCGACAGCGTGCGTGCGCTGATGATGATCCGCGCCTACCGCATGCGCGGCCATCTGCATGCCGATCTCGATCCGCTGCGCCTCTCGCCCCCGGGCGATCACGAGGAGCTGCACCCCTCGTCCTACGGCTTCACGGATGCCGACTGGGACCGTCCGATCTTCATCGATCACGTGCTGGGCCTGGAATATGCCACCCTGCGCCAGATGCTGGAGATCCTGAAGCGTACCTATTGCTCGACCCTCGGCGTCGAGTTCATGCACATTTCCGATCCGGCCGCCAAGGCCTGGATCCAGGAGCGCATCGAAGGGCCGGACAAGCACGTCGAGTTCACCCCGCAGGGCAAGCGCGCCATCCTGAACAAGCTGGTCGAGGCCGAAGGCTTCGAGAAGTTCATTGATGTGAAGTACACCGGCACCAAGCGCTTCGGCCTTGATGGCGGCGAAGCGCTGATCCCGGCGCTGGAGCAGATCATCAAGCGCGGCGGTCAGCTCGGTCTCAAGGACATCGTTCTCGGCATGGCCCACCGCGGCCGCCTGAACGTGCTGACCCAGGTGATGGGCAAGCCGCACCGCGCCGTGTTCCACGAGTTCAAGGGCGGCTCCTACGCCCCGGACGATGTGGAAGGCTCGGGCGACGTGAAGTATCACCTCGGTGCGTCTTCCGACCGTTCCTTCGATGGCAACGAGGTTCACCTGTCGCTGACGGCGAACCCCTCGCATCTGGAAATCGTCAACCCGGTGGTGCTCGGCAAGTCCCGCGCCAAGCAGGACCAGATTTCCGCTGTTGACGGCCGCTGGATGGTGGATACCGCCCAGATCGACCGCTCCCCGGTTCTGCCGCTGCTGATCCACGGTGACGCGGCCTTTGCCGGCCAGGGCGTCGTGGCAGAGTGCTTCGGCCTGTCGGGCCTGCGCGGCCACCGCACCGGCGGCTCGATCCACGTCATCATCAACAACCAGATCGGCTTCACCACCAATCCGCGCTTCTCGCGCTCCTCGCCCTATCCCTCGGATGTGGCGAAGGTCATCGAGGCGCCGATCCTGCATGTCAACGGCGACGATCCGGAAGCCGTGGTCTATGCGGCCAAGATCGCAACCGAGTTCCGCCAGACCTTTGGCCGCCCGGTCGTGATCGACATGATCTGCTACCGCCGCTTCGGCCATAACGAAGGCGACGAGCCGGCGTTCACGCAGCCGATCATGTACCGCAAGATCCGCAAGCATCCGACGACGCTGCAGCTCTACACCGACCGCCTGATCGCGGAAGGCGTGGTTTCGGCTGAAGAGGTCGAGGGCATGAAGGCCGCCTGGCGCGCCAAGCTCGACACCGAGTTCGAGGCTGGCCAGGTCTACAAGCCGAACAAGGCCGACTGGCTCGACGGCAAGTGGTCCGGTCTGAAGCGGGCTGACGACGAGGAAGATCCGCGCCGCGGCTCGACCGGCGTTGCCATGGATGACCTCAAGGCTCTGGGCAAGAAGCTCACGGAAGTTCCGGAAGGCTTCAACGTCCACCGCACCATCTCGCGCTTCCTCGCCAACCGTCAGACCATGATGGAAACCGGTGAGGGCATCGACTGGGCGACGGCCGAGGCGCTGGCCTTTGCAAGCCTGCTGAAGGAGGGCCACCCGGTCCGCCTGTCCGGCCAGGACTGCGAACGCGGCACCTTCTCCCAGCGCCACAGCGTGCTCTACGATCAGGAAGACGAAAGCCGCTACATCCCGCTGAACCATGTCAGCGACGATCAGGCCCGTTACGAGGTCATCAACTCGATGCTCTCGGAAGAGGCCGTGCTCGGCTTCGAATACGGCTACTCGCTGGCAGAGCCGAACGCGCTGACCATGTGGGAAGCCCAGTTCGGTGACTTTGCCAACGGTGCCCAGGTGCTGTTCGACCAGTTCATCTCCTCTGGCGAACGCAAGTGGCTGCGCATGTCCGGTCTCGTCTGCCTTCTGCCGCATGGCTATGAAGGTCAGGGTCCGGAACACTCCTCCGCCCGTCTGGAGCGTTTCCTCCAGCTCTGCGCGGAAGACAACATGCAGGTCGCCAACTGCACCACACCGGCGAACTACTTCCACATCCTGCGCCGTCAGCTGAAGCGCGACATCCGCAAGCCGCTGATCCTGATGACGCCGAAGTCGCTGCTGCGCCACAAGCGGGCGGTGTCCAAGCTCGTCGAGCTGGGCGAGGATTCCACGTTCCACCGCCTGCTGTGGGATGATGCCGAGTACCAGCCCGATGGCGCCACCCGCCTCGTCGCGGATGACAAGATCCGCCGGGTCGTCATGTGCTCCGGCAAGGTCTACTACGACCTGCTGGAAGAGCGTGAAAAGCGCGGCATCAACGACGTGTACCTGCTCCGCGTCGAGCAGATCTACCCGTTCCCGAAGAAGGCCCTCGCCCAGGAACTGGCCCGCTTCCGCAACGCCGACATGGTCTGGTGTCAGGAAGAGCCCAAGAACATGGGCAGCTGGTTCTTCGTCGAACCCTATATCGAATGGGTGCTCGACCAGATCGGCGCCAAGTGCCGCCGCCCGCGCTATGCCGGCCGCGACGCCATGGCCTCGACGGCAACGGGCCTGATGTCCAAGCATCTGGCCCAGCTCCAGGCATTCCTGGACGAAGCATTCGCAAGCTGATCCGGTCCGGCCTGCCATCCCCGGGATGGCGGGCCACCGGTCTACAGAATTGGCCAAGGCAGATTTTTTAAGAGAAGGCGACCATGGCAACCGAAATCCGCGTGCCCACCCTGGGCGAATCCGTGTCCGAAGCGACGATTGCCCAGTGGTTCAAGAAGCCGGGCGAAGCCATCAAGGCCGACGAGCCGCTGGTGGAACTGGAGACCGACAAGGTCACCGTTGAAGTTCCCGCTCCTGCTTCCGGCGTTCTGGAAAGCATCGTCGTCAAGGAAGGCGAGACCGTTGGCGTCAACGCTCTCCTCGGCTACATCGCTGCCGGTGAAGGCGCCGCTGCAGCTCCCGCTGCCAAGGCAGAGGCTCCGGCCCCGGCGGCAGCTCCCGCTGCTGCTGCTCCGGCCGCTGCTCCCGCAGCTCCGTCCTCCATGCCCCCGGCCCCGGCTGCGGGCAAGCTGCTGGCCGAAACCGGTCTGTCGGCTGATCAGGTTGCCGGTTCCGGCAAGCGCGGCCAGGTGCTGAAGGGCGACGTGCTGGCCGCCGTTGCCGCCGGCGTTTCCGCAGCTCCGGCTGCAGCAGCTGCTCCCGCCGCCGTCCGTGCGTCCGTTCCGGCGGATGACGAGGCCCGCGAAGAACGCGTGCGCATGACCAAGCTGCGCCAGACCATCGCGCGCCGCCTGAAGGATGCCCAGAACACCGCCGCCATGCTCACCACCTACAACGAGGTGGACATGGGCCCGGTGATGGAGCTGCGCAGCGCCTACAAGGACGTGTTCGAGAAGAAGCACGGCGTGAAGCTCGGCTTCATGGGCTTCTTCACCAAGGCCGTCTGCCACGCCCTGAAGGAAATTCCGGCCGTGAATGCCGAGATCGACGGCACGGACGTGATCTACAAGAACTTCTGCCACATCGGCGTGGCCGTTGGCACGGACAAGGGCCTTGTCGTGCCGGTGGTGCGTGATGCGGACCAGATGTCGATCGCCGAGATCGAAAAGGAAATCGGCAACCTCGGCCGCAAGGCCCGTGACGGCAAGCTCGGCGTCGCCGACATGCAGGGCGGCACCTTCACCATCTCCAACGGCGGCGTCTATGGCTCGCTGATGTCCTCGCCGATCCTCAATGCCCCGCAGTCGGGCATTCTGGGCATGCACAAGATCCAGGAACGTCCGATGGCCGTGAACGGTCAGGTCGTCATCCGTCCGATGATGTATCTGGCGCTGTCCTACGATCACCGCATCGTTGACGGCAAGGAAGCCGTGACCTTCCTCGTCCGCGTCAAGGAAAGCCTGGAAGATCCGCGCCGTCTGGTGCTGGACCTCTAAGCGCTCCACAGCTCATCCGCCGCCGGCTCTCCGGCGGCGGGCCTGCAAAAGGGCCGCTGGTCATGAGAGGCACGCTCGAAAGGCTGCAAGCCAACTGGGTCTACGGCGGTTTCCTCGCCGGTCTCGTCCTGCTGGCCATGACCAGCGTCTTCACCAAGACCTGGCCCTTTTCGGAAAAGCTCGTCTATCTGAGCCTTCCCTTCTACATGCTGCATCAGCTTGAAGAGCATGATGCCGACCGTTTCCGCCGCTTCGTGAACTATGTCATCGGCCGGGGGCATGATGTGCTCACGGTTCGGGCCGTGTTCATCATCAACGTGGCGGGCGTGTGGGGCGTCGTGGCGCTGTCGCTCTGGCTCATGCGCTCCATCGCGCCGGGCTGGGGGCTGATTGCGGTCTATCTGCTGCTGATCAACGCAGCCTTGCATGTGGCGCAGGGGCTTGTCCTGCGCCTCTACAATCCGGGCCTTGCCACCGCCGTGGCCCTGTTCATTCCCCTGGGCGTCTATGCGATCTATGGCCTCTGGCCTCTGACGACGCCCCTCCAGCACGGGGTGTCGATCCTCCTTGTGCTGGCGCTCCATGGCGCCATTGCCTTGCGCGTGCGCCAGAGGCTGCAACGGTTCGAAGCCGCAGCCGCATCTTCAAACGATTTCCCTTCGCAAACCTAGAGGCGACCTCATGTCCCAATACGATCTCGTCGTCATCGGCACCGGCCCCGGTGGTTATGTCTGCGCCATCAAGGCGGCCCAGCTTGGCCTGAAGGTCGCCGTTGTCGAAAAGCGCGCCACCCATGGCGGCACCTGCCTGAACGTTGGCTGCATTCCCTCCAAGGCGCTGCTGCATGCCTCCGAGCTGTTCCATGAAGCCGGCCACGGCTTTGAAAGCCTCGGCATCAAGGTGGGTGCACCTAAGCTCGACCTGCCGGCCATGATGCAGCACAAGCAGGCCACCATCGACGCCAATGTCGGCGGCGTTGGCTTCCTGCTGAAGAAGAACAAGATCGATGCCTTCCACGGCACCGGCAAGATCCTGGCCGCAGGCAAGGTCTCCGTCACCGCTGAAGACGGCAAGGTCACCGAGATCGAGACCAAGTCCATCGTCATCGCCACCGGCTCCGACGTGATGCCGCTGCCGGGTGTCGAGATCGACGAAAAGACGGTCGTTTCCTCCACCGGCGCGCTGACGCTGGAGAAGGTTCCGGGTCATCTGGTGGTCGTCGGCGGCGGCGTCATCGGTCTGGAACTGGGCTCCGTCTGGGGCCGTCTGGGCGCCAAGGTCACTGTGGTCGAGTTCATGGACAAGATCCTCGGGCCGATGGACGGGGACATCTCCAAGCAGTTCCAGCGCATCCTTGCCAAGCAGGGCATGGAGTTCAAGCTGTCGTCCAAGGTGACGGGCGTTGAGAAGAAGGGCGGCAGCCTTGCCGTCAGCATCGAGCCGGCCGCCGGTGGCGCTGCCGAAGTGCTGGAAGCTGACGTTGTGCTGGTCGCCATTGGCCGCCGTCCCTACACCGCCGGTCTCGGCCTTGAGGAAGCGGGCGTCAAGCTGGACAACCGCGGCCGCGTCGAGATTGACGGCCATTACCAGACCAACGTCCCGGGCATCTATGCCATCGGCGACGTGGTCGTTGGCCCGATGCTGGCCCACAAGGCCGAAGACGAGGGCGTGGCTCTCGCCGAAATCCTCGCCGGTCAGGCTGGCCATGTGAACTATGACGTCATCCCGGGTGTGGTCTACACCTCGCCGGAAGTCGCCTCCGTCGGCAAGACCGAGGAAGAGCTGAAGGCTGCCGGCGTCAACTACAAGACCGGCAAGTTCAACTTCACCGCCAACGGCCGCGCCCGCGCCATGAACCACACCGACGGCTTCGTCAAGGTTCTGGCCGATGCTGCGACCGACCGCGTGCTGGGCGTGCACATCCTCGGCCATGGCGCTGGCGAGATGATCCACGAAGCTGCCGTGCTGATGGAATTCGGCGGCTCTTCGGAAGATCTCGGCCGCACCTGCCACGCGCATCCGACCATGTCGGAAGCCGTCAAGGAAGCTGCCATGGCCACCTTCGCCAAGCCGATCCACGCCTGACCGGCGCTGGACCTGCAGATATGAGAAAGGCCGGAGCGGCAACGCTCCGGCCTTTTTGCTTTGCGGGCGGCCTGCCAGTTTCCTCCGTCATGCCATGGCTCGACCATGGCATCCATGCCGTTTCACCTCCGCACGTTCGCGAGCTTATGGGTGGACCTTTCTGAAAACCGGCATGATTGGAAACGTCATGGAATGGATGCCATGATCAAGTCATGCCATGACGACGGTGAGGGTGTGTGCTGACGATATGCCCCTCACCCTTCCGGCACATGCCACAGCCCGTCCGGTCCCTTTTCCAGCATCGGTGTCTCGAAGCAGCCCACGGTGCGGGTGGTCCAGTGGTCCGGTCCTTCTGCGCCCTCGCTCCAGCGGCGTGATTGCAGCATGGCGGCGCCAATGACCACGGGGGTGAGGCCGAGGCCTGCCAGAAGAGCGAGCGCAGCGCGGATGGAAGTGCCGCTGGAAATCACGTCATCAACCAGTGCGATCCGGCGTCCCTGAAGCAGCGGCAGCATGCGCGGGTCCACATAGAGCCGCTTGATCTGGTCCGGCGTGGTGATGGAGGACAGCGGCACGGAAAGGCTGTCGTCGTACCAGAACTTGCGCGAGGTACCGAGCGGCACATAGCGGCTGTGGCCGAGCCTGCGGGCGGTCTCGGCGGCGAGCGTCAGGCCAAGCGTCGGCAGGCCCACCACCACATCGGGGGCGAAAGGCGTGAGCCTCTCCGCAAGGCCCTGTGCCAGTGCATCCAGAACGGTAAAGCCCGCCTGATTGACGATGAGCGAGGCCAGTGCGTGCTTGCCATCGGCCAGCGGGCGGATCGGCAGGCGCAGCTGTTCGCCGCTGGCCAGCGTTGCAGGGAAGAAGGTGCGATGGCCAATATTGACCGGGAAGCTGCCGGGCGCATGCAATTCCTGCCAGAACGCATGAGGCTCAAGCGCGGGCGGGTGGGGCTCAGTCATGGGCGGCCTCACCGGAAAGCTCCCGCTCCACCAGCCGCACCCAAAAGCGCACGCCGGGGCCGATGGCAGCGTCATTGAAGTCATAGGCCGTGTTGTGATGCAGCGCGCCATCCACCGCCGGGCCATTGCCGAGCCAGACATAGCAGCCGGGTGCTTCACCGGCAAAATAGGCGAAATCATCGCCTGCCGTCGAGGGTGGGAAAGCGGTGCGGACTTTCTCGCCAAACACATCCCGCGCAGCGCCAAGTGCCCGCTGCGTTGTGTCCGGATCGTTGATCACCGGCGGAATGCGGCGGATGTAGGTATAGTCTGCGGCAATGGCGAACATCTGCGCCGTGCCTTGGGCCAGACGGCCGATTTCCGCCTTCAGCTGATCGCGCACCTCCGGCGAATAGGCGCGTGCGGTGCCGCCGATTTCCACCAGATCCGGAATGACGTTGAGCGCCTTGGGGTCACCGGCCTGAACGGAACAGGCGCTGACCACGGCGGGCTGCAGCGGATCGACAACGCGGCCCGGAATGGTTTGCAGCGCGGACAGGAAGGCGCCAGCGGCAGTGATGGGATCGCGGCCCAGATGCGGCTTGGCCCCATGCGTGCCGGTGCCCCGGAAGGTGACGCGCCAGCTGTCGGACGAGGCAAGCTGCGGGCCTTCCACAACGGCCATCTCGTCCGGGTCCAGCCCCGGCATGTTGTGCAGGCCATAGACCGCATCGCAGGGAAACAGGCGGAAGAGGCCGTCCTCCACCATGCGCTTTGCCCCGCCCCGGCCTTCCTCGGCGGGCTGGAAGATGAAATGCACTGTGCCGGAGAAATTGCGCGTCTTCGCCAGCGCCCTTGCCGCGCCCAGCAGCAAGGTGGTGTGGCCATCATGGCCGCAGGCGTGCATCTTGCCGGGGACGGTGGATTTCCATGGCCGGTCTGCGGTTTCCGGCATGGCGAGCGCATCCATGTCGGCGCGCAGGCCAATGCTGCGCGGGCCGTTGCCGCAGCGCAGGGTGCCGACAACGCCGGTGCCGCCAAGGCCCCTGTGCACCTCCAGCCCCGCCTCTTCCAGCAGGTTCGCAACGATGGCGCTGGTGCGCTCCTCCTCGAAGCCCAGCTCCGGGTGGGCGTGCAGGCCGCGGCGCAGGTCCGTCAGAAACGGCAGGTCAGCGTCGATCAGGTCGCTCATGGCTGGCCTCTCTTAAGCGAGGATTTCGAGAACGGGGGACTCCAGCACGCGCCCGGTCTCCACATCGGCAATGCCCCGGTCGGTCTGGTGCGGTCCTGCATTGCAGGCCAGCGTGGCGCCGAAACAGGCCTTGAACACAAGATAGGGCGGCTGCCAGGTGACAACCTCATCCATGGCGGCGCGGATGCGGGCAAAGCCTTCGGCCACTTCGCCCAGGGGGGCGTCCGACACAAGGCCGGAGAGCGGCAGGGGCAGCACGGTCAGCACCTTGCCGCTGGAAGCCACGGCCATGCCGCCGCCTGCCTCGATCACCGCATTGGCGGCCGTGGCAAGGTCTTCGGCGCTGCCGCCAAAGACCGTCAGGTTATGGCTGTCATGGGAGACTGTCGTGGCAAAGGCGCCGTTCCAGCGGCCCCATTCGCGCAGGAAACAGACACGCGGGCGGCTGTCCGCCCGGCCATGCCGGTGGGCAACGGCGATCAGCGTTGTCTCCTCCGGCGGCACCACAAAGCCGCCGCGCACGTCTGCCTCCACCGTGCCCCAGCGGGTGAAGCGGGGCCGGTCGATGGTGGCGAGTTTGACGCGGGAGCCTGCGGCGGCAACCCGGAAATCATCTGAAATTAGCTGGCTAATCTTCATCGATCCGCGCAGGCCAGAGAGGGAGTTGGAGAGGGTTTCAGAGCGCGGCTCTGCCAGCATCTGTCCGTCCCGAGCCACCACTTTACCGCTGACGATCACCTGCCGGGCGGCAAAGTTCTCAAGGTCCGCGAAGACGACGAGGTCTGCCCGGCGCCCGGCGGCGATGAGGCCCAGATCCTCGCGGCCGAGCCGCCTTGCGCCGTTGAGCGTTGCCGCCTGCAAGGCCCATTCGGGCTTGAGGCCATAGCGCACCAGCCGCCGCACCACGTCATCAAGGCCGCCAGCCTTCGCAAGGTCATCGGGGAACACGTCATCGGTGCAGAGCGTCACGGTCTGCGGCAGGTGGCCGAGCGTGTTCAGGGTCTCCACGAATTCTGGCAGCAGATGATCGTGGGAGCCGCGCAGTTCGATGGAAAGCCCGGCGCGCAGTTTTTCCATCAGGTCTGCGGCAGAAGTCAGCTCATGATCGGAGGTGACACCGGCGGCCATGAAGGCGGCAAGGTCTGGGCCGGTGAGGCCGCGCGCATGGCCGCAGACCGGCTTTCCGGCGGCAAGCCCTGCCTGCACGATGCCGCTCATGCGCGGCTCGCCCGCGATGACGCCGCGCATGTTCATCACTTCCGCAATCCCGGCAATGCCGGGGCGGGTGAGCAGGGCGGCGATTTCTTCCGGCCCGAAGTCGGCACCGGCCAGCTCCAGCCCCGGTGCGGAAGGCACGCAGGAAGGGGCGAGCACGGCAAAGCGCAGTGGCAGACCGGCACTGGCGGCAAGCGCGGCATCGACGCCCGCAAGCCCGTGCACATTGCCGAATTCATGCGGGTCCCACACGGCGGTGGTGACGCCCCGGGGCACCACGGCAGCCGAATAGGCGGCGGGCGTCACCATGGAACTTTCGACATGCATATGCGTGTCGATGAGGCCGGGGGAGAGATAGCCGCCCTGCGCGTCGATGATGTCAGCGGCATCACTGCGGCTGCCCGGGGCGTGAACGGAGGCAATCAAAGGCCCCGTCAGCCCCACATCGGCGGCGCGGCGCTCGCCGGTCACCATGTCGATGAGGATGGCGTTGACGATCAGCCGGTCAAATGGCGCATCACCTCTGGCGGCAGCAACGGCGCGCAGGCGAAGGGCGGGATCTGCAAGATCGAACGGCTCGCGTGTCTGGTCTGTGGTCATGGCCGGGCTGCCTCCCGCGTCAGGGCGGTGAGGATCATGCCGCGCACGGCGTCCACATCGCAGGCAGAGGCATAGGCGGCGTTGAAGCGGGCATGGGTGGCGCGGGTTTCCACCACGGTGCGCCCGCGCGTGTGCTGACCGGCCGTTTCCATGGCGATGTGCGCCGGGGTGAAGGTGGCGAGTTCCGGCCGGGCGAAGATGGCAGCAGCTGCCGGATCATAGAGCGCCATGGCGGGCCGTCCCCGGCTGGTGGCGATGGCGATGAAGCCTTCCAGCATGTCCGCCAGAAGCGCCGCATTGCGCCCGCCTGCGGCCCGCACAGGGGCGGCGTCCTCAGGGCTTGCGAGGATCTGGCGGCAGAAGTCGAGGTCCACCATCTTCAGCGGCAGTCCCTGCGCCAGCACGATGGCCACGGCCTCCGGGTCGGCATAGGCGTTGAATTCGGCAGAGGCCGTGTGGTTGCCTCTCGTCAGCCCGCCGCCCATCCACACCAGTTCGTCAATGCGGGCGGCAAGGGCGGGGCGGGCGAGCGCCAGCGCGGCTATGTTGGTCAGTGGCCCCAGCGCCAGAATGCGGCGGGGGGCAGGGGCGCTCTCCAGCCACTCACAGAGTGCGGCAAAGGCATCGCCTTCCGGCAGTAGCTGATCCTGCGGCACGGTGAGGCCAATCGTCGGAATGCCGGTGGCCCCGAGGATGGCCTCTGCCGTCTCCATCTGGCCCATGACGGGGCGGGCAAGGCCGCTGTGCAAGGGCATGCGCCAGCCGAAGGCCGAGGCCGCGCCCGCAGCGTTGCGGCGGACCTGATCAAGCGGCGTGTTGCCGAAGACCAGCGAAATGCCGTCCACCTCAAGCCCTGCATCCATCACGGTCACAATGGCCGCGATGTCGTCAAAGCCCATATCCGTGTCGATCCACACACCCATGGTCTATCCGAACCTGTTGAGTTCCGCCGCGCCGGAAACCGGCATGTCGAAGGCAAGACTTGCCCCCAGCGCATGGGCGGGAAGGGCAGCATCGGTTTCGGCTTTTACCAGCCCCAGCGGCGTTTCCAGCACATATTCGCGGGTGCTGCCAGCGAAGGACACGCCGCGCACAATGCCCTTGTGCGGCCCTGTTTCAAGCTGGATGGCGCGGGGGCGCCAGGCAAGGCCGGCGGCTTGCGGCAACGGGCCGGACACTTCCAGAGCGCCTGCGTCCGTCACCAGCCTGTTGCCGTCGATGCGGGCGATGTTTTCGAAGCCGACGAAATCGGCGACGAAGCTGGAAGCCGGGTGATTGTAGATCTCCTCCGGCGTGCCGGTCTGCTCAATGGCGCCATTGCGCATGACGACGATGCGGTCGGCGAGGGCAAGGGCTTCCACCTGATCATGGGTGACGAAGATCATCGTCACGCCGCTTTCCTTCTGCACGCGCTGCAGTTCCGTGCGCATTTCAAGGCGCAGGCGTGCGTCAAGGTTGGACAGCGGCTCGTCCAGCATCAGGAGCTTGGGCTGCATCACCAGCGAGCGGGCCAGCGCCACACGCTGCTGCTGGCCGCCGGAAAGCTCCGGCGTCTTGCGGGCGGCAAAGGCGGACAGGCCCACGGTCTTGAGCCCGGCCTCCACCGTCTGCTTCAACGCCGCGCCGCTGATGCCCTTCAGCCGCAGGCCGAAGGCGACATTCTCGAACACGGTCAGATGCGGGAACAGGGCATAGGACTGGAAGACGAGGCCGATCTCGCGCTTGTTGGCGCCCACGCGGGTGATGTCGCGGCCATCCAGCACGATGCGGCCCGATTGCACCGGCATCAGCCCGGCGATGGCGCGCATGGTTGTCGTCTTGCCGCAGCCGGAGGGGCCTAGCAGGGCGAGGAGTTCGCCGCGCGCGATGGTAAGGTCAAGGCTCTCCACCGCCGTGGTCTTGCCATAGGCGAGCGACAGCTTGTCCAGGGTCAGATAGGTGGCATCAGACATAGCGTGAGAACCCCAGGAAACGTTCGGCGGCAAAGACGATGCCGATGGACAGGAAGGCGAGCAGCGACGACAGGGCGGCAATGGAGGGATCGAAGACGATTTCCATGTAGCCCAGCATGTCGATGGGCAGGGTGCGCACGCCGGGGCCGGAAAGGAACAGCGACACCGGCACCTGATTGAAGCTCGTCACGAAGCCGAGGATGAAGGCGGAGAGAATACCGCCGCGAATGTTGGGCAGCACCACCCGGAAGAAGGCGCCGAGCCGCGACGAGCCGAGCAGCACGGCTGCCTCTTCCATGTCGGAACGCAGGTTCGCAAGGCTGGCGGACACCACACGCACCGCATAGGGCAGCACCAACGCAGTGTGGGCGACGAACAGCGCCAAGCTGATCGACAGGCCGATGGGCAGCACGAAATAGCGCAGCAGGGCAAGGCCGACGATGATGCCCGGCACGATGATGGGCATCGACACCATGAAGCGCACGGTCTCCGCCCCCGGCAGCCGGTAGCGCGACATGGCATAGGCGGCAGGCACGCCCAGCACCAGCGCCGACAGGGTGCCGCCAATCGCAAGGATCATCGAGGTGACGAAACTCTGCTGGAAGCTTTCCACCGTGAAGACTTTTGCGATCCAGCGGAAGGAAAAGCCTTGCGGCGGGAAGGCCAGCGTTTCGCCGGCAGAGAAGGAGGCTGCGACGATGATTAAGAACGGACCGATGAGGAAGGTCAGCACCAGCGTCAGGATGATCCAGCTGGACAGTCTCTGGGTCATGACTTGCTCCGGGCCGTGGCAATGCGGCGCAACAGGATGTTGGCGGCAAAGCTCATGACGATGAGGATGAGGGCGATGACGCTGGCGGCAACGAAATTGCCTGCGACGGTGACCTGCTGGTAGAGCAGGGTTTCCAGCATCAGCACCTTGGAGCCGCCAAGGATGGCCGGGGTGATGTAGGCGGTGAGCGAGCCGGTGAAGACCAGCGTGCCGCCAACCACCAGCCCCTCGCGGGAGAGCGGCAGGATCACTTTCCAGAACACCTGGAACCAGTTGGCCCCCAGCACCCTTGCGGCAGGCACGGCATCACGCGGCAGGTTCTCCAGCGCGCTGATCAGCGACAGGATCATCAAGGGCAGGAACAGCTGCAACAGGCCGATGAAGACGGCGGTCTCGGTGAAGAGGATGCGCAAGGGGCCATCCGTCAGGCCGATGCCCTGCAGTGCCTGATTGACGATGCCGGTGCGCCCCAGAATGACGATCCAGGCATAGGTGCGGGCCACCGGCGAGATCATCAGCGGCAGCACGATCAGGCCGGTGACGCGGCCCTTGGAGCCCGGCGGCAGGGTGACGATGGCATAGGCTGCGGCATAGCCGATGACGGCGGCCACCACGGTGACCATCGCCCCCAGCTTCAGCGTGCGCAGGAAAACCGTCTGGTTCAGCGGCTGCGAAAAGAAATCCGTATAGGCCGACAGCGTCCAGTCTTCGGCAGAGCGGAAGCCCTCCGACAGCAGCAGCACGACAGGCACGAGAAAGACCACGGCCGCGAAGAGCGCCGCAGGCAGCGCAAGTGCCAGAGCTTCCGCCCGGTTCTGGAACATGATGTCCGCCTTAGCTTCTGGAGGGAGAAAAAGTCGGGGTGCGGCGGCAGAGCGGAGCCCGCCCGCCGCACCCCCAGCCTTGGGAGGCATTCGTCCGGCAGCGCGAAGCTGCCTGTGCTTGTCAGAAAGTCAGGCCTTACTGGGCGACCTTGGCGTTCCACTCCGTCAGCCAGGCGTCCCGGTTATCCAGCACGGTGGCGGACGGCATCAGCTTCAGGGTCTCAGCCGTTTCTTCGCCGAAGGTGATGTTGTCGGCGATGGCCGGGGAAACGGTCACTTCCTTGTTGGCCGGGCTGTCGACCAGCTTTTCGGCAAGCTTGGTCTGCACTTCGGTGGAGAGCCAGTAGTCCATGAACTGCAGCGCCAGATCCTGGTTCTTGGAGCCCTTGGTCAGCACCATCACGTTCATGCCGCCGGTCTGGCCTTCATCGGGCATCGCCCATGCCAGCGGCAGGCCGAGCTTGGTGAAAGGCGCCCAGGAGAAGCGGCCGATGGGGGCAGCCCAGATCTCTTCCTGCTGCATCAGCTGCACCAGCTGGGAGGATTTGACGTAGAAGGTGACGATCTCGTCCTTCTTGGCGCCAACGGCCTCGATCGGGCCCTTCAGGTCCGGCGTGTTGTTGCCGAGCGCTTCGCCCAGCATGTACAGCGCCGGCGGGCCCTGATTGGTGGTCACGTTCGGGAAGGCGACATGGGAGACATATTCGTCCTTGAGCAAGTCGGCCCAGGAGCGGATGGTTATCTTGTCGGTGCGGTAGACGATCGACGTGGCATAGAAGGTGTAGCCAACGCTCATGCCGTCGCCATTGGGGTCCTTGGCGATGTCATAAAGCTTGTCGAAGTTGGAAAGCTTTGCGGTGTCGATCCTGTCGATCAGGCCCTTGCGGGAAGCGGCCAGCGCATCGGCCATGGAGACGACGGCCATATCCACCACCGGATTGGCCATGTTGGCTTCCATCTTGGCAAGACGCTCGACGCTGTTGCCGGTCTCCACCACCAGCTTGCAGCCGCATTTCTCTTCAAAGGGCGTGTAGAGCAGTTCCTTGAACTCGTCCTGCGCAAAGGCATAGACGGAGATCGTCAGGGTCTTTTCCTGGGCGGCGGCTGCGCCCATGGTCAGGGCCAGCGCGGTGGCCGCGCAGAGCATCCGTTTAACGGTCATTGGCTGTCTCCTGCTGGTGTCTGTTGTTGTTCTGCGGTTATGCGGGGGGATGGGCCGCAGGTCTGGCGGACCACCAGGCTCATGGGCACGCTGGGGCGGCTGGCGCGGGCAATGCCCGGGTCGCGCGGAGCAGTCCCCGTGTCCTGGCTTTCGATGAGGCGGAGGAGGGCCTGGATAGCCTCTTCCGCAATGGCGGGCATGTCCATCCGCACGCTGGTGATGGCCGGCGTGATGGCGGAGGACCAGATGAGATCGTCAAAGCCGGTGAGGCTGGCGTCCTGCGGTACACGCAGTCCTGCCTGCTGCAGCTCGGTGAGGGCGCGCAGGGCCTGAAGATCGGAGAGGGCGGCAAAGGCGGTGAAGCCGTCCGCCGCACGCGCCGCGAGCCCAAGGCTTGCACCCGGTCCATGCAGGGCTTCATGCGGTTCGATCCACAGCACCTCAACCCGGCGGTCCGGCCCGAGGGCGGAGCGGATGCCGCCCACCCGGTCGTTCTGCACGTTGGAGGCCGGATTGCTGCCGATGATCACCACGTCCCTGTGGCCGAGGGCTGCAAGATGGGCGCCGGCCAGCGCACCGCCCTGCCAGTGGTCGGCCGAAACCGTGTTGCCGGGGGTGGAGGGGCTGTCGATCACCGCAACCGGGCTGCCGGTGCTGATGATCCGCGTGCCCCGGCGCGGCACGATGATGATGCCGTCCACGCCCCGGTCCTGAAGGCGGGTGATCGCCTGTGTCTGCATGGCCGCATCACCGCGCGAGTCGGCGATGAGCACGCCATAGCCGGCAGCAGCGGCCGCATGCTCGATGGCCTGTGCGATCTGCGGGAACAGGGGATTGGCGATATCCGGCAGCACGAGGCCCAGAACCTGCGACCGGCCGGTGCGCAGTGCCCGTCCCGCCTGGCTGGGCATATAGCCGAGTTCGGCCGCCTTTGTCCGGATCCGCTCTGCCAGTTCAGCCGAAACGCGGCCCTTGCCGGACAGCGCATTCGACACCGTTGCCGCTGAGACATCCAGCAGCGCGGCAATCTGGGTGAGGTTTGGCCGTGACCGGGGGGCGTTCATCCTGCGGGCACCTGATTAATCGATTAATCCGAGTGCTAGATGAAGTTTCTACCGCTGTCGATGGCTTTTCAGGCCCAGAACGGCTCTTGCCTAAAAGAAATGCAACTTCATGTATCGTACTGGTTGAGCCTGGTGCCGGGGTGCCGCTTCTGATCAGTGGTCGCCGGCGCAAAGGGCGTGATTGCCGAGCGCGCGCAGCACCTGACAGTCGGCTACCACATGATCATGTCCACAGGCGGCGACGATGCGCTTGAGTTCGGATTCAAGCCGTTTGAGACGGGCAATCTTGTCCTGCACGGCCTTGAGCTGGGTCGCGGCGATCTCGTCGGCGCGGTTGCAGGGGGCTTCCGGGTGGGCGCTCAGCTCCAGCAGATCACGGATGGCCTCCATCGGCAGGCCGAGATCGCGGGCATGGCGGATGAATTGCAGCCGCTCCAGATCCGGCTGGCCAAAGCGGCGCTGGTTGCCTTCCGTGCGCACCGGCGGCGGCAGCAGGCCTGCCTGCTCATAATAGCGGATGGTTGGTACCTTGACGCCGCTCAGCCGTGCCAGATCGCCAATCGAAAAGTCCATCGCCGCTCTCCCCTCTTGCGCTTGCAAGGAGAAGTCTAGGAAGGCCCTGGAGCCTTCGCAAGAGGCCGGCTGCTTATCTGCGGCGTGTCAGCATATGGGTGGTGATCGTCTCCACGAGACGCGGATCATGAGGATCGGCAATCACGGTTGCTTCCATCCGCTGGTCCCCGAACATGCGCATATCGATGATGCGCATGCCATAGAAGCCCTTGAGTTCCACTCTCAGGCTGCCATCCGCCCTGTAGAAGGCCTCGGTCCAGCCCCATTTGCAGTCGCGGGGGATGCAGGAGGTGAAGGCGCGCGCGCGAATGAACACACGGTCGTCCTCGCAGCGGCTGGTGACCTCGATCTGCGTCAGCTCCCTGGGCTTGGCGCCACGGGTAACCCAGGTTCCATGCTCGGGAATCGGGCAATAGCTGCGCTGCTCCTGCGCTGTGGCGGGCACAACGGGCAGGATGAAAAGACCGGTCATAAGCGCCAGGGCGGCAAGGCCAGTGTTGAACATCACGTCCTCCTGTCCTCAGCCTGAAGCCTGCGCATTAACGTTGCGTTAACGGATTGGCAGGAAAGGGCACAGGGTGTGACGGGCAAAAGAAAAACCCCCGCTGGCAACGGGATTATCCCGTGTCAGTCAGGGGTCTTTTCATCCGGCTGTCCGGAGATGCCCTGCCAGATGCTTCCATCCGGCAGACCGGCAATTAGCGGCGCGGACCTGCGGCGGCCTTGCGCTTCGGACCTGCGATCAGGCCTTCGCGCTGGGCGAGCTTGCGCGCAGCCTTGCGGGCGCGGCGAACAGCTTCGGCCTTTTCACGGACGCGCTTTTCGGACGGCTTTTCGAAGGAGCGGCGCGCCTTCATCTCACGCAGCACGCCCTCGCGCTGCAGCTTCTTCTTCAGGACGCGGAGCGCCTGCTCGATGTTGTTGTCGCGAACGAGTACCTGCAAGGTAAATCCTGACGTTGCCTGCGCCGCAGCACTCATGTGAGGGCAGCAGGGGTTAGACCTAAAGCCATATGGCACGAGAAGTGGCGCAACCTAACAGGTTCCGCGCAAATTGCACCCCCTTGGGCGCAAAAAAATGCTGCGAGCCCGAACTTTCTTTGCGGCGCGCCAGTTCTGACCGGTTTTTCCGGGGCCGATACATGACGTTCCGCGCTGTCTGCTGAACTGCGGGGAAGGTTTCCTTGGCCCGGACAGTCCCCATTCGGGCAGAGCTGCCGGTCAACAGAAACGCCGCAGATACAGGCTTGCGCCACGCTGAATGCAGAAACGGGCACCCCATGGATGCCCGGTCCTTGTCACGTGCAGAGGAAGCAGGTCTGCTGCCGTGCCCTTTCAGGCTGGCGCAGGGGTCGCTTCCGCCTGAAATCAGGCGATCTGCAGGTTGGCAGCGGCGCTGCGGCCCTGACGGTCGGTTTCCAGCTCGAAGCTGACCTTCTGACCTTCATTGAGGTGGCCGATGCCAGAACGCTCGACGGCACTGATGTGAACGAACACATCGCGCTCGCCGTTATCCGGCTGGATGAAGCCGAAGCCCTTCTGGGTGTTGAAGAACTTTACGGTTCCAGTTTTCATGATGATAGTACCTTGCAAAAAGAGTCATACCCGCCCCGCAGGACAGGCGTCGATACATCGCCGGATTTTTCGAAGAAAGATTTGGCGGGTCGATATCGTTGACACCGCAAACAGCCAAGTCAGGCCCAAAAAGACGATGACTTACTGTGACGGGAGAATGAGGCTTATGCAAGGCATTCTTTTATTTTATTTTCGCGGGTGAGCCTTGTCATAGGCCTCCAGCAGCCGTGCCGCATCCACTTCCGTATAAATCTGGGTGGTGGAAAGGCTTGCGTGGCCCAGAAGCTCCTGAATTGTACGCAGGTCCCCGCCCCCGGCCAGAAGGTGGGTTGCGAAGGAATGACGCAGGGCATGCGGCGTGGCGCTGTCCGGCAGGCCGAGCGCTCCACGAAGCTTTGCCATGGCCAGCTGGATCAGGCGCGGATTGAGCGGTCCGCCGCGTGCGCCAAAGAACAGCGGCCCGTTGGGCTCCGGCGTGTAGGGGCAGAGCTTGAGGTAGGCCTCCACGGCCTCGCAGACGACGGGCAGCACCGGTACCACCCGTTCCTTGCCGCCCTTGCCGATGATGCGCAGGCTGCGGGTGCCTGTGCGCGGCGCATTGCGCCCGGTGATCGACAGGGCCTCGGAAATGCGCAACCCGCAACCATAGAGCAGTGTCAGCACCGCGGCATTGCGGGCCTCGATCCAGGCCTCGCTTTCCATCGCCAGGTCACCGGAGGCAACGGCGGTGGCATCGGAGGCGGTGAGGGGCTTGGGCAGCGACCGGGGCTGGCGCGGCGCGCGCACGGCACCGGCTGCCGCAGCATTCACTTCGCCCTTGCGTTCCAGAAAGCCGAGAAAGGACCGGATGCCGGCAAGGCCGCGCGCGAGCGAGCGGCTGCCCGTCCCGCCGGTGCGGCGGCGGGCCATGAAGGCGCGGAAGTCGGCAGGCTTCAAGTCCTGCACGTCCTTGAGATCCGGGGCTCCGCCCAGATGGCTTGTCAGAAACCGCAGGAACTGGCGCACGTCGCGCTCATAGGCAACCAGCGTCTTGTCTGCGAGGCGCCGCTCATCGCCCAGATGATCCAGCCATGCCCCAACGCGGGCGTTCAGCTCCGGTGTTGCGGTGACCAGCAGGGAATCAGTGTCGCTCATCGCGTGAGTTTACCGTGGCCAAGGGCAGCGCCAAAGCGAAAGAGGCGGCCCCTGCAAGGTGCCGCCCCCTGATACGGTTGCGCGTGTGTCTCGGGATCAGGCCGTGGTGTCGACGCCGCCGGTCTGGCCTGCCTGCGGGGCTTCCTTGGGGCCGCCCTTGGACACGCCGACGAGAGCCGGGCGCAGCACGCGGTCGCCGATGACGTAACCGGCCTGCACAACCTGCACGACGGTGTTGTTCGGCACTTCGGTGTTGGGCACTTCGAACATGGCCTGATGGAAGTTCGGATCGAACTTCTGGCCCGCCGGGTCGAGCTTCTTGACGCCGTGCTTGTCGAGCTGGTTCAGCAGCTCGCGCTCGGTCATTTCCACGCCCTCGATCAGGGCGGTCAGGCCGGCATCGGCGCTCTGGCGGGCGTCCGCCGGAAGGGCATCGAGCGCGCGGCGCAGATTGTCGGAAACCGTCAGCACATCCCGGGCAAAGCCCGTGACCGCATAGACGCGGGTGTCCTTGATTTCCTTTTCTGTGCGGCGGCGCAGGTTTTCCATTTCGGCCATGACGCGCAGCGCACGATCCTTCAGCTCCGCGTTCTCCGCCTGGAGAGCCTCAATGGGGTCGACGGTGGTCCCGGCCTCGGGCGCAGCGGCTGCTTCGTTTTCCGCTTCGGGGGTCTTGTTCTCGTCGGTCATCTGGGTTCCATCAATTGGGTCTGCGAATATGAAAACGCAGGCCGTTCAATCATCGGGCAGGCGGTGTTTCCGCAAGGGAAACTTCTCACCTGTTGCTTGCCCGTGACTGGAAGCGGCCTGCGGCTGTCTTTATCCATTCCCGCCGCCGCTGCCAACCTCTGCGAGCAGGGGCATGGCGGGCGGCGGGAAAAAGAGGTGCGGGATCAGAGCGCGCTCTTGATCCAGTCGGACAGCTTGCTCTTGGGAGCAGCGCCGACCTGAACAGCCATCGGCTCGCCGTCCTTGAACATGACGAGCATCGGGATCGAGCGCACGCCATACTTGACGGCCATGGCCTGGTTCTCGTCGATGTTGATCTTGGCGATCTTCACCTGGCCGGCCAGCTCTTCGGAAATTTCCTCCAGAGCCGGGGCAATCATCTTGCACGGGCCGCACCACTCGGCCCAGAAATCAACCACGACCGGCTCGGACGACTTGAGGACGTCGGCATCGAAGCTGGCGTCGGTGACTGCGGTGGTAGCCATTTGCGTTCACTTTCCATGCGGTGGCCCCCTGAAGCACCCGGCTTCACGGACTCACCTTGTTGCGTTGTCCCGAACGTAGGAAGGCGGACCCGTCCCGTCAAGTAATCCAGCCGCTCATGCAACGGGCCTTCAAGCGATCTTGTCCGTGCTCTTGAGGCTGGCGAGCACTGTGTCCAGCGCATCTTCGGGGGCCATCATCAGCTTCGGCGCGCTGGTCCACAGCAGCGCGGCCGTCACCTTGCGGCCCGGATAGATGTCCGAAACCAGCCGCCGGTAGACGGCAAGCTGGGCCAGATAGTCCGGTGGAATGCCTGAAGCATCGGCCGGCACGTGCCGGTTGGTCTTGTAATCGGCAATCAGCACCTCGTCCGGGCGCACCACCAGCCGGTCGATCTGGCCGGAGACAGAAACCGTCACCCCGTCCGCCGTCACCATATGGCCGGAGATGGGCACTTCCGCCCGCCCGCCGGGGGCAAAGAGGGGGGCAAGATCCGGGTCTTCCAGAATGGCCATCACCTCGCCCAGCAGATCGTCCTTGCGGGACGCAAAACGGGCGGGCAGGGAGGTTGCGACAAAGCGCCGCCCGGCGGCCGCGCGTTCCGCCTCGGGCAGATCCGGCAGCAGTTCCAGCAGCCGGTGCAGCAGGCGGCCGCGCTCCAGCGGATAGGCTTCCGCCTGCCGGTGTGCTTCCAGCGCGGAAAGCCCGTCCGGCGCCTCGATGCCCTCTTTCATCTCCATCGCGTCAAACACACGGGAAGGCTGAAGCCGGGGCATGCGGGCGGGCGGCGTCACCGGGCGTGTCAGCCACTCCGGCACAGGGGCGGCGGGTTTCTTTGCTTCCGGCTCAGCGTGGGCGCCGTGTGTCCTCAAGGGAGCTGCCGGATCCGTGCCGGGCTTGCGCCACAACCATGCGGTGACCGTGCCATCGGGGGCGGTCACTTCCTCGGCTTCCGGCTTCAGGGCGCTGGCGGCCAGATCATACCAGCAGCCCTCTTTGGGGCCCTTGGCAGGCTGCCAGCCGCAGACGATCAGCCGGTCCTCGGCGCGGGTCATGGCCACATAGAGCAGGCGCCGGTATTCTTCGGCAGCGCTGGCGCGGAACTTGTCGATGGCCGCAGTCTGCCAGCCCATGCGCTCGGCCTTCACCGGCAGCCACACCAGCGCGGGGGCCTGCTCCCTCCCGTCCTCCGGCGTGAAGGGCAGGAAGGACGGGTCGTGATGGCTGCTGACGGGAGCGTTGCACGGGTCCACCAGAATGACGATCGGCGCCTCCAGCCCCTTGGAGCCATGGACGGTCATGATGCGCACCAGCCCGGCGGCATTGGTCAGCTCACGCTTGATCTCGGTGGGGGCAGCGGCAAGCCAGGCAAGGAAGCCTTCAAGGCCGGGAATGCCGGTCTGCTCATAGCCCATGGCCAGCGCCAGAAACTCGTCCAGCACGTCATCCACTTCAGGCCCCATGCGGCCCCGGAAGGCCCGCCGCCCGCCATCGACGGACAGAAGCCTTGCATAGAACTCGAAGGGCGGCATGAAGTCGGCGCGTGCGCGCCATGCCTCCAGCTGCTGGCGCACATGGTCCCAGCGGTTGCCGTCCTGCGCCTTCTTCAAGAGCCCCTGCCACAGGGTGCCGGGGCGCAGCCGCTCCACCGGATCGCGGGCAATTTCCAGCAGGGCATCGTCATCCAGACCGAACAGCGGGCTCTTCAGCACTGCGGCCAGCGACAGGTCGTCTTCCGGCAGCAGCATGAAGCGGCCAAGGGCGACCAGATCCATCACCGCAATATGCTCGGTCAGCACCAGCCGGTCACTGCCCGCTGCAGGCACGCCCAGCCGCTTCATCTCCCGGTTCAGCGCTTCCACAAAGGGTCCGCGCTTGCGCACCAGGATCATCACGTCGCCGGGCCCAGCGGTGCCTTCGTCCATCCACCGGCGCAAGGTGGCGGCAATGCGCCTGGCCACCCGCAGCATGGGCGAGCCGGTGCCAAGATGATCCACCGGCAAGGTCCAGTCCTCCGGCTCCTCGCTCTCCAGCGGCTCTTCAAGCGGCCAGATTTCAACGAGCCCCGGATCCCGGCGGATCGCCTCATGCACCGGGGGCTTCACCTCCTGCGACAGGCCGGCATGGGCTTCGGCGGGCAGGAACACCCGGTCCACCGCGCCCAGCACATCGGGCGTCGAGCGGAAGGACAGCTGCAGCTCCACCGGATGGAACGGCTGGTCTGCCTGCGCGGCGCGCTTGTCGAAATAGCGGCGCATCTCGTCGAAATAGGCGGGCACGGCGCCTTGAAAGGAATAGATCGACTGCTTCTCGTCGCCCACGGCGAAGATGGTGCGCGGGCCGCGTCTTGCGCCTTCGCCGGAGAAAAACTCTTCCGCCAGCGAGCGGATCACCTGCCACTGCCGGGGGCTGGTGTCCTGCGCCTCATCCACCAGAATGTGGTCAAGGCCCTGATCCAGCTTGAACTGCACCCACTGGGCCGCATCGCTGTTGGCCAGAAGATTGGCGGCGCGCACCACGAGATCTTCGAAATCCAGCAACCCGCGCCGGGCCTTGCCTGCCTCGTAGTGGCCGATGACGCCATCAGCGAGGCGGAAGATGGCGGCGGTGCCTTCCAGCGTGACAATCGCCCGGCGCTTGTCCAGCAGGGCCACAAGCCGGCTCTGCTCGGCCTGCATGGCCTCTGCCACTTGCGGAAACTGCTTGGTGACGCCTGCCGTGCACAGGCGCTTGGCCGGTTCCATGGCCTGCGTGAAGAACACCCGCAGCCAGTTGTGACGGAAAGTGGCCGGATCGCCGCCGGGCTTCAGCGCGGCGGCGGCCGCGGCCAGCAGGTCCGCCTTGTCGCCATCCGTCTTGGTGCCCTGCCGGAGGGCTTCGGCAAAAGCCAGCGGATCGCGGATGAGGCGGGCCTCGCGAAGCTCCTCCTCCAGCGCCTCAAGGCTTGCACCTGGTTCCAGCCCGAAATCCCGCGCAAGGCCGGAGAGTGCCGCGTCCAGATCTCCGGCGCTGACGATCCAGTTGCGCAAGGCATCGCGCCGGTTGATGGCCTCGGCCAGAACCTCCTCGACAGCCGCATCCGGCATCAGGCCGATCAGCCGTTGCAGTGCTGCGCCCAGCGGGCTTTCCGGCTCGGTTTCTGCGGCATGCAGCACGAAGGCGCGCGCTTCCGCCATCAGTTCTGCCGCCAGCCGGTCGTCGAGCACCGAGAAATGCCCGGCCACATTGGCTTCCAGCGGAAACTGGTGCAGCAGCGCCTCGCAGAAGGCGTGGATGGTCTGGATCTTCAGCCCGCCCGGTGTTTCCAGCGCCTGCGCAAACAGCCGCCGTGCCCCGGCCAGACGGGCGCGGGAGGGGGGCGTTCCATCGATGGCGGCAATTTCCTTTGCCAGCTCATCATCGCTCAAGGCGATCCATTGGCCGAGGATCTTGAACACACGGGTTGCCATCTCGGCAGCGGCGGCCTTGGTGAAGGTGAGGCACAGAATGCGCGAGGGATCGGTGCCATCCAGCAGCTGGCGCACCACCCGGCGGGAGAGAACGAAGGTCTTGCCCGAGCCCGCATTGGCACTCACCCAGGCCGAGGCGTGAGGCCGGGAGGCAAGGTCCTGCCGCTGAAGCGTTGCAAGGGGGATCTGCGGCCCGCTCATTCGCTGTCCTCCGAACCGCTGGCCCATTCCTTCACGCGGGCAAGGTGATCATAGGGGCCGTTGAGGTCGCGCTCCTTCTCCACCCTTGCGCGGGAGAGATAGCCGCGCTCCTCGTCCTGATAGGCGGCCACCAGCTGTTCCAGCCGCTTCCAGGCATCTTCCGCCAGTTCCTCGATGGTGCGGTCCTTCGGCTGGCGTGATTCCACCTTCAGCGCCGTGCGCCCACCCTTCAGCTCGATGTAGAGCATGTCGGACACCGGATCGCCCGCAGGCACGCTGCCGAAGCCGCCGCGCCGGATCATGGCGACTTCCAGCGGCAGCTGCGGCGAAAGCAGCGCCTCCACCTGTTTGATGCTGGGCACCGCGCCGGTCTTGTAGTCGATCACCGCCAGCGTGCCGTCCTGCATCAGGTCGATGCGGTCGGCGCGGCCCGTGAGCCGGAATTCGGCACCCGGCAGGGTCAACTCGACACCGCCGGAAATTTCGAGGAAACGCTGGCGGATGGAGGGTTCCCGCTGGCGTTCAAAGGCCACGAATTCCTCGGCAATGCGCAGGAAGCGCGGCCACCACAGGGCGCGGATGGCGGGGAAGGCATCAAGCGGGGCAAACAGCTCCGCGCCAATCTCTACCAGACGTTCCACGGCCGTGTGGTCCAGATCGCCATGCCATTCGGACAGGAACAGCGCCAGCGCGTCGTGGATGATCGAGCCCTTGTCGGCTAGCGTCGGCGAGCCGCCGATGGGGTCCACGGGTTCCAGACCGAGAATGCGGCGGGCGAAGATGGCGTAAGGATCACGCACCAGCCGTTCGACTTCGGTAACGGACAGGCGCACCGGCCTTGCGCTCAGGGGCGGCTTCGGGGCAGGCCGTTCCGCCGGGGTGACGGGCCCTTCGGCAAGATCAAGGAGGCTGGCGAGCTCCGTCCAGCGCCGCCCGCGTTCCAGCAAGGCAGCTTCCGCCTCAGGTCCGGCCAGTGTCAGCAGCCGTTGCAGCCAGCGGGAGGTCACAGTGGGGGCGCCATCGGCGCGGCTGGCGCGGGAGAGGATCACCCGGCGCGCGCCCAGCCCTTGCACGAAGTCATGGGCGCCAGCCCCGATGCGCCGCTCCGGCGGCTCCAGCCCCATGTCGCGCTTCATCGGGCGGTTAAGCCATGGATCGTTGCGGGTGCGCTGCGGCCAGATGCCTTCGTTGAGCCCGCCGAGAATGACCAGGTCCGGCCGCTGCAGGCGCGCTTCCATGGGACCGAGGATCTGTACCCGCGGATCACCCGGCAGGCGGCGGCGCACGGCGGTTCCGGCAATCAGCGCTGCGAAGACGGAGGGCCATTCGCGCGCAGGCACGGCAAGGCCCGCACGGCTGCTGTCCATCAGCGCGGTCAGCATCAGCGCCAGTGCATCGCCGGTTTCGCCCCGGTAAAGCTCCGCATCCGCGCCGGTGGGGTCGCCTGCAATCTGTTGCAGCACCCTGGCATGGGCACGGGCGAGTTCATCGACGGGAACGGACTCTTTCCGCTCCAGCAGGCATTCCAGCGGCTCAAGCGCCGTAATCAGACGGTTGGCAAGATCGCTGACCGCGGCCCAGTCCTCTTCCACCAGCTTCTTCCAGCGCGGCGTATGGGCATCCTCGGCCGCAAGGCGTGCGGCGGCAATCGCATCCGGCAGCCCGCGAGAGCCGAATTTCGGCGCAGGCCCGCGCAAGACGCCGCGTTCCAGCGAGCGGGCGGCGGAGCGGATGTCTTTTGTCTCCAGCCCGAGGCGTGCCAGCGGATGCTTCAGGAGGGCGAGAAGATCCAGCGGCGCGCAGCCTTCCAGTGCAAGGCGCGCGGCCAGCATGGCCAGCACGGCGGGCGGCGTCTGGTCGAGCGGGCGTCCGGCGCTGTCATCCACGGTGATGTTCCAGCGGCCCAGCTCTTCCGCCACGCGGCGGGCGAGCAGGCGGTCGGGGGACACGAGGGCTGCCGTCCCGCCGCGCTCCACCGCCTCGCGCAGGGCTATGGCAAGGCTGAGGGCTTCCTCCGCTTCGTTGCGGGCGATCACCAGTTCCACCCCGTCAAGCGCGGCCTTGCGCTCCTCTGCCGGGGTCTGTTGCAGGAAGGAGGTCCATGCGTCGGTGGTGGAAGCCGGGCGCAGGGCTTCGCTCACCAGCGCCTCACGGGCGGCGAGCTGCGGGGGTTCCGGCGGGCAGAGCGGCGTCACCTCGCGCCGGTCTACGCCCAGCCGGTCGAGCAGCTGTTTCAGGCCATATTGCGGGTGGCCGTTGGCGCTGGGCTCGTCCTGCGGCAGTGCGGCTTTACCTGCATTCACCCGCCGCTGCGGGGCGCGGCCAAGGGCGGCCCAGGAGGCATCATCCATGCGCATGTCCAGCCCCGGCAGCACAATGGCGCCCTGCGGCAGGTCTGCAATGGCTTTCAGCAGCTCGGCGGTGGCAGGCACGGTGCCGGTCGATCCGGCGGCGATCACGGGGCCCTTGGGCGGGGTGAGGCGCAGGCGCTCCGCCTCACGCCGGATCAGCGCCGACCGGCGGGCCTTGGGGTCCATGGCGCCGCATTCGGCCAGATAGGCCGGCCAGGCAAGGCGCACGATATCGAGGAATTCCAGCGTCACCTGCCAGTAGCGGGCATGATCCTCCGGCACGAGGCTGGCGAGCGCCGACCAGTCGGCTTCCTCGGTTTCCAGCTCGTCCATCAGGGTGATGAGGTCACCTGCCAGCCACGCGGCATCAGCGGCAGAAGCGGGCAGGCCCAGCGGCTCGTCTTCGCCAAGGGCCAGAACCTGACGGCGCAGGGCCGCCTTCCAGCCCATCACCAGCCGGGTCATCGCCAGCTTGCGCTCCAGCGGCGGCAGTTCGGGTGGCAGCGCCTCGCCGTCACCGGGGGCGGAGAGAAGCTGCAGGTCCTCATCCGCATCGCCCAAGGGGCGGATGCGCGGCAGCAGCACGGGCCGGCCGCCGAACATTTCCTGCACCAGCGCGGGCAGGGCACGGGCGGCGCGGCGGGTCGGCAGATAGAGGGTGACATCGGAGAGCAGCAGCGGGTCATCCAGTGGCCGGAAGCCCTCGATCAGCCGCCCGTCCACCAGCGCTGCGATCAGCTCCCGGGAAAAATCCGCCGAGGGCGGAATGGAGAAAATCCGCACTGCCATCAGTCCTGCCTGCCGTCTGGATCGGGTTTCAGTCTGCGCTTTCGCGCACGGCCAGTTCCGCCTCGGCAATGGCCTCCGGCGTGCCGATATGCAGCCAGATGCCTTCCATCAGCGTGCCATGCAGGCGCCCAGCCTCGATGGCCCGGTCAAACAGCAGGTTGAGCGAGAACTTGCCCTCCGGCGCATCGCGGAAGAGGCGGGGATGCAGGATGGCCGCGCCCGCATAGGCAAAGGGCGCCACCGAACGCTCCGGCCGGCGCTCCAGTACGCCGTTCGGGTCCATCAGGAAATCGCCGCGCCCGTGATAGCCGGCGCTGTGTACCATGTCCGAGAGCAGCAGCAGCGCATCCATGCGCTCCGGATCAAAGGCCTCGATCATGTGTTCCAGATTGGGCTTCACGCCTTCCACCCAATAGGCGGTGTCGGCATTCAGCACGAAGAACGGATCATCACCCAGCAGCGGCAGGGCCTTGGCGATGCCGCCGCCGGTTTCCAGCAGGGCCTCGCGCTCGTCGGAAATCATAACCTCAAGGTCCTTGCGGCGGCGGGCATGCACTTCCACCAGATCGGCAAGGTAATGCACGTTGACGACGCAGCGCTTCACCCCGGCAGCCGCCAGCTTGTCCATGCCATGGTCGATCAGCGCCTTGCCGTTCACCTCGATCAGGGGTTTGGGTGTTGTCGCCGTGATCGGGCGCATGCGCTTGCCAAGCCCGGCAGCCAGGATCATTGCGCTATGGGGACGGAAAACGCCGTTCGTCATGAGAAACCTGCAAACTGCTCCGGTTGAAATCGCCTGCCGGAGATAGGAAGTGCCGAAGCCCCCGGCAAGCAGGGGCCACTGCCTAGCAGTGCCTGCTTCGCGCTCTCAAGGCAAGTGCAGCCGGGTGCGGCTTGAGAGCTTCTTGCAGCCATGAGGCAGCAGGATGACCAGCAGGCAGCTGGCACGTGACTGAATCTTCGCGGCACATGAGCATTTTTCGCGATGTGCCGTTTGACCGGCCTTTCCCGCCATGCAAAGCACAGGGTACGTTGGTGAGGCCTCTCAAGAGCCCAGTCCGGAGTTCGCCATGACAGTGAATGCGTCAGTTCTGCTCTTTTCCTACGGCACGCTGCAGCTGCCTTCCGTGCAGCAGTCTTCCTTCGGACGGCTGCTTTCGGGGGAAGAGGACGCCATGACCGGCTATACAACCAGCATGATCGAGATCACCGATCCCGAAGTTCTGCGCCAGAGCGGGCAGCGGTTCCATCCGGTCGTCGTGCCCAGCAGCAATCCGGACGATGAAGTGAAGGGCACCGTGTTTGCGATCACGGACGAAGAGCTTGCAGCCGCGGATGCCTATGAAGTGGATGACTACATCCGGACCGAGGTGCAGCTGAAGTCCGGAAAGCGGGCCTGGGTCTACGTCAAGGCCTGATCTGACGGCATCAGAGACACTGGCGCCTCACAGTTTGCCAATGCCCGGGCACCGCGTGAGCCTAGCCAGTCCGTGCCCGGAACCAGCTGGCCAGTTCCGCCAGCGCCGGATGGGCGATGGTGCGGTCGAGATAGTCCGTCATGCGCGGCATGTGGGCCATGTACTGCGGCTTGCCATAGGCATATTTCAGCCGCACGAAGGCCCCGAGGATCTTGGCGATGCGCTGCGCGCCCATGACGGCATAGGCAGCACGGAACAGCTCTTCGTCAAAGCCCGCATCCTGCGCCTTGCGGCGGGCGAGATAACCGGTCAGCAACCCGTCTTCCAGCACGCGCGGGATATCCACCCTTGCATCGAGCAGCAGGGAGGCAAGGTCATAGGCAACGGGGCCAAGGACGCAATCCTGATAGTCGATGAGGCCCAGTTTCGCGTGCCCCTCGCGCCCGTCCAGCCACAGGATGTTGGGGGAGTGATAGTCCCGCATCACCCAGCCGGTCTGCGCATCCCTGATCCGGGCAAAGGCCGTCTGCCACAGGGCGCGGTATTCCGCCCGCTCCTGCGTATCCGGCGCTGCAGGCAGGGTGGCGGGATCCGCTCCGGCACGCCAGGGCACATACCATTCGAGAAAGAGATCAGCCTCCGTCAGCAGGGCATTTGCCGAATAGGCCGGGATGATGTGGCGGGCCAGAAGGGCTCCGTCCATGCCGGTCACGGGCAGATCCTGCGGCCAGTCTGTGTCCAAGTGCATGTCCGCCAGCAGCTGCGCGGCGGCGGCGTAGCGCTCCGCGATGGGCTGCCTGTCCGGCGTGATGATGCCTTCGCCGCCAAGGTTCTCCTGCAGCAGCAGGCCCGCGTCCCGGTCGATGGCGTAAAGCTCCGGCGCGCTGTAGCCGCGCCGCCGCAATTCACCCGTCAGTGCGATGAAGGCATCGACGGTGCGGGCGCGGTGCACGGTCTCGCTGTAGCTGGGTATTTCGCCCGGCTTTGCCTGGTCATAGGCGGCAGGGGAATTCATCAGCACGGCGGATTTTTGCGGCGTGCGGATCACCTCATAGGCCCGCGCCGAGGCATCGCCGGTCAGATAGCGCCGCTCTGCGCCAGCAAAACCGGCCTCCTCTGCCAGTGCCCGGATGCGCTGCGTCCGCGCCAGCCGCTGCGCCCAGCGGCTTTCTGCGGCAGGGCTGGCAAATGAGAAAGTCACCGCACGGGCGTCATTCTCGCCGGAATGGGCGATGGACAGGATCAGCCGGCTGGCGGGAAGGAAATGGCCGGCCTTTTCCGGCCATTCGATCAGCGCCGCGCCCGTGGCCGTCAGATCCTCCAGACCCAGTTCTTCCAGCTCCTCCGGCTCTTCCAGCCGGTAAAGATCGAGATGGGAGATGGTCAGCCGGTCCAGATCATAGGTCTGGACGAGGGTGAAGGTGGGGCTCGGCACTTCCAGCGCGGGATCACCGGCAAAGGCGCGCAGCAGGGCGCGGCTGAAGGTGGACTTGCCCGCGCCCAGATCACCGCTGAGCGCAATCACATCGCCGGGGCCAAGGATGGCGGCGATGTCTTCGGCCAGCCGCACCATGGCGGCTTCATCGGCGATGGTGAGGTTGAGCGTGGGGGAGAGCGGGTGCGCGGGGCTCATGCCGGGCTTACTCGGCAGCGACCCGGCCGGTCACTTCGGGCTTGGCGGGAAACGTGCAGGTCACGGTCGTGCCGTTCCCCTCCCGCGACTGGATCTCCACATGCCCGCCGTGCAGTTCCACGAAGCTCTTGACGATGGACAGGCCGAGGCCCGCGCCCCGGCGTCTTGCGCCCGAATCGTGGCCGACAAAGCGGTTGAACACGGCCTCGATCATCTCCTGCGGAATGCCGCAGCCACGGTCCTTGACGGTGAAGACGACGCTGGCGCCCTGCCGGGTGCAGGTCACATCGATGATGCCGCCTTCCTCGGAATAGCGCACGGCATTGGCAATCAGGTTGAACAGCACCTGCCGCAGCCGGCGCTCATCCGCCAGCATGGTGCCGATGTCATCCGGCACATGGGTGCGCAGCACGATCTGCGATTCGACCAGCCGGTCCTTCAGGCCCTCGACGGCGGCGGACACGGTCTGCGCCACATCCACTTCGCTGAGGTCCAGCTCCATGATGCCCGCATCAATGGTGGCCAGGTCGAGAATGTCGTTGATGATCGCCAGCAGCGCCGAGGACGAGGACAGGATATATTCTGCGTATTCGCCCTGCTTGTCGGAAAGCTCGCCGAATTTCGGATCGGACAGAAGCTGGGCAAAGCCGATGATGTTGGTCAGCGGCGAGCGCAATTCGTAGGAAACATGCTGGATGAAGGCGTTCTTCAGATCGTCCGCCTGCTGCAGCGCCTCGTTCTTTTCAACGAGGGCGCGCTCCATGTTGACGCTGTCGGTAACGTTAACGAAGGTCACCAGCGTGCCGCCGTCCGGCAGGGGCACGGTGGCGTAATCCAGCACCGAGCCGTCGCGCCGCTCCATGCGGCCGGCCAGATGCGTGCGGCTGTCCATCAGCCCGGTGATGGACCCTGCCAGCAGGTGCCAGGCTTCCATTTCGCCCGTGTTGGCGGCGCAGGTGTTCACGATGTCATTGACATGCGGCATGACCGAAAGCTGGTCTTCCGGCATCGCCCAGATTTCGCTGAAGGCCGGGTTCCACAGGCGCAGGCGCCCGTCGGAGCCGAACACGGCGACGGCTTCGGACAGATTGTCCAGCGTTTCGCCCTGAACGCGGATCAGGGCGTTGTAGCGGCTTTCGAGGTCCAGCCGCTCGGTCACGTTCTCGTAGATGTAGGTCACGCCGCCCTGCGGATGCGGGTTGGCGATGACGCGCAGCGTGCGGCCGTCCGGAAGGTGCCACCAGCTTTCGCGCGCTTCCAGCGACTGGTAGCTTTCCAGCATCTTGGTGCGCCAGACGCGGTAATCGGCCTGCTCGGGCAGCTTGCGCCCGGCGCGCAGCGTGTCGAGCACGATGCCGTCTTCCGGCTGGCCGTCGAGGAAACCGGTGTCCAGATCCCACAGGGCACGGAAGGCGGCATTGTAGAACTGCAGCTTGCGGTCTGCGCCATAGATGGCCACCGCTGTCGCCAGTTGGTCCAGCGTGCGCCCGTGGAATTCCTCGGTGCGCTTCAGTTCCTTCTTGGTGCGGTCCAGCTCGGAAATGTCGATGGCCATGCCGGCGCTGCCGACGTTGGAGCGCACATCCGTCACTTCAAAGACGCGGCGCTCGCCGGCTGCCACAATCGGCATGCGCGAACGGAAGCAGCCGTCATCGTTGCGCTCGCGGCTCATGGCCTCGCGCGCCGGCGCATCGAGGAATTCGACAGCGCCGCTGACGGCCGCCTCGGGTGAGGCGCAATCGACGGCGCGGGCATAGGCGCGGTTGGCCCAGTTGACCTTGCCTTCGGCATCCGTCTGCCACGCCGGGGCGGGCATCGCCTCCAGCAGGGCATGCAGCATGTAAAGCTCACCGGAGAGGCGCGCGTTGCGGGCGGCGAGCTCCGCCTGCGACTGGCGGTCGCCGGTCAGGTCGCGCAGGCGCAGCACGGAGGCGGCACCCGCCGTGCGGCCCACGGCCTCGATATAGGTACGGTGGCGGGTTTCCAGCGTGATGCAGAAAGCCTCGCCAATGCTGCGCAGGCGGGCGAGGTGATCTTCCAGCAGCTCGGCCGATTTCGCATCCAGCCAGCTGCCGAAGCTCAGAAGCTGGGCGGCGCTGCGCGGCGCGCCGCAGCTGTCCGGCAGGTTGCCCCAGACATGCGGCGTCAGACCCGGGCGTTCGCCAAGCCCGGTCCAGGCAATGATCCGCTGCTCTTCGGTGTTGAGCATGGATTCCAGCCGGTCGACGAAAAGCTTGAGATCGCGGTTCTCGCGCGAAAGTGCACCGATGCGGGCAGCGCTGGTGCGGCGGTTGCGCAGAAAGGCGAAGGAGGCCGTGACGGCAAAGGCGCAGGCCCCGCCAAGGGCGGCCAGCCAGACCATCTGGTCGGCGCCGAACTGTGCGGTGGAGGTGCTTGCCGCCTGTGCCAGGCTGCTGCCCATGCTGGCGGCGAGGGCAAGGGCGCTCACGCCCGAGAGGGAGAGCGTTTTCAGAATCCGTCTCCGCCGCCCTGCGCCCTTGCGCAAGCGTGAACCGCCGTCTACCGGCATCTGCCTACCTCTTTTGCCGCCATTCAGTCCGGCCGGAGGCCGGAGTCGTCAGGGAGCTGCCTCAATCCCCTGATTCGTCTTGACCATACCTTGTTCGGGAATCGCGCTAAAGAGTCTGTTGATGAAAAGTTAACAGGCCCCGTCCGGGTGGACGGGGCCTGCATTTGTGCTTCTACGCAAGTCAGATTCCATATGGCACAATATGTGGTGTGCCGAGCGCTTGAAATCAGTACTTGTAGTGTTCCGACTTGAACGGACCGGTCTTGTTAATCCCCAGATATTGGGCCTGGTCGTCCGTCAGTTCGGTTAACGAGACGCCCAGCTTGGCGAGGTGCAGGCGGGCCACCTTCTCGTCCAGATGCTTCGGCAGCACGTAGACCTCGTTCTGGTACTGATCACCGCGGGTGAAGAGTTCGATCTGCGCCAGCACCTGGTTGGTGAAGCTGGCGGACATCACGAAGCTCGGATGGCCGGTGGCATTGCCAAGGTTGACGAGGCGGCCCTGCGACAGAAGGATCATGCGCTTGCCGTCCGGGAAGACGACCATGTCGACCTGATCCTTGACCGGGCGCCACTGCAGGTTCTTCAGCGCGGCAACCTGGATCTCGTTGTCGAAGTGACCGATGTTGCAGACGATGGCCATGTCCTTCATCGCCCGCATGTGGTCGAGGGTGATGATGTCCTTGTTGCCGGTGGCGGTGACGAAGATATCAGCCGTGCCGGCCACCTGATCCAGCGTCTTCACGTCGAAGCCGTCCATGGCGGCCTGCAGGGCGCAGATCGGGTCGATTTCGGTGACGATGACGCGCGCGCCCGCACCAGCCAGCGACTGGGCCGAGCCCTTGCCCACATCGCCATAACCGCAAACCACGGCGACCTTGCCCGACATCATCACGTCGGTGCCGCGGCGGATGCCGTCCACCAGCGATTCACGGCAGCCATAGCGGTTGTCGAACTTGGACTTGGTGACGCTGTCGTTCACGTTGATGGCCGGGAAGGGCAGCTGACCCTTCTTCTGCATCTCGTAAAGGCGCAGCACGCCCGTGGTGGTCTCTTCGGTGACGCCCTGGATCAGATCGCGCTGCTTGGTGAACCAGCCCGGGTTCTTGGCCATGCGCTTCTTGATCTGGGCAAAGAGGTATTCTTCCTCTTCGGACTTCGGATCTTCGATGAGGCCGGTCTCACCGGCTTCGACGCGGGCGCCGAGCAGGATGTAGAGCGTGGCATCGCCACCATCGTCGAGGATCATGTTGGCGCCTTCCGGGAAGTCGAAGATCCGGTCGGCATAGTCCCAGTATTCTTCCAGCGTCTCGCCCTTGATGGCGAAGACCGGGATGCCGGCAGCGGCAATGGCGGCAGCTGCCTGGTCCTGGGTGGAATAGATGTTGCAAGAAGCCCAGCGGACTTCGGCGCCAAGGGCCACCAGCGTTTCGATGAGCACGGCCGTCTGGATGGTCATGTGCAGCGAGCCGGCGATGCGGGCGCCCTTCAGCGGCTGAGAGGCGGCGAATTCGGCGCGGCTGGCCATCAGGCCCGGCATTTCGGTTTCGGCGATCTCGATTTCCGTCCGGCCCCAATCGGCGAGCTTGATGTCCTTGACGATATAGTCGGTCATGACCTGATCCTGTTCTGATCTGTTTCAGCAGCCGCCCGCTGGCGGCACGAAGGTGCACTGCACCCGGCCAGGTCTGCCCGCCTCACGGCAACAGCCCCGGAATCCCATTCCGCTCCTTATATAGCGGCCTTTCAGCCCTATCAATGCGGATATAAAGATTTCTTTATATGAGGAAGGAAATGCGGGAACGGGGTTAAGGGTGTGTTGGCGGACACGCGCAAACACCCGGCGCGCTGAAACACGCGCGGTCTGACTGTAGATATCAAAGGGAGAGTTTCAGAGACGTGCGAAGAAGGAGCGTTGCCCCTCAATCCTCCTCGCCGAACCTGTCCGCCACAAGCGCGGCGATGGCGGTCAGGGCGGCTTCGGCTTCGGGGCCGGTCACTTCCACGTGGATGCAGCAGCCGGGCGCTGCGGCCAGCATCATCAGGCCCATGATCGAAGTGCCGCCGACGGTCTGCCCGTCCTTTGACACGCGCACATCCGCGTTGAACGTATCCACCAGCTTCACCAGCTTGGCGGAGGCGCGGGCGTGGAGGCCGCGCTGGTTGACGATCAGCAGGCTGCGTTCGAGGCGTGTCATGTTTGGCGCGGCATCCATCGTGGTCAGTGTCTTTCTTCGGGGCGCTGGCGTCAGCCGTTGCCGGACAGAACCTGGCTGGCGACGGAGATGTATTTCTGGCCGGCCTTGCGGGCTTCCTCCACCGCATCGGCAAGGCCCCGGTCGGCGCGCACGCTGGCCAGCTTGATCAGCATCGGCAGGTTCACCCCGGCAATCACCTCGATGGTCTTGCCGTCCATCACGGAGATGGCAAGGTTCGAGGGCGTGCCGCCGAACATGTCGGTCAGGAGCACGACACCTGCGCCGGTGTTCACCTCCTCGACAGCGCCGAGGATATCCTGACGGCGCTGCTCCATGTTGTCCTCCGGACCGATCGCAATCGTTGCGACCTGCGTCTGCGGGCCAACCACGTGCTCAAGTGCCGCCTTGAACTCTTCCGCCAAGCGGCCATGGGTCACGAGTACCAGTCCAATCATGCCTTGCCGACCTGTGTCTTTCGTCGTGGGTCCGGTCTGTCCGGTTTCCCGGGGCTTGCGCCGGATCTGAACGCTGTTGCCGCAATGTCGGCAAGCGTGGCGCCCAAAGCAAGCAGTTTTCTCATTAACACGGCCTAAACAGGCGGCCGCTTTCCCGGATAAATCGCGCGCAGGGCCTCCCGGATCAAGGCCACTGCGCCTGCCGCATCGCCGGAGGGCACCGGCTGGCGGGCAATCAGCCGGTCCAGCAGCACCGTGGAAAGGGCGTCTGCCTCCGGCATGCGCTCGATTTTTGCTGCCGGCTCAAGATCGGCCACAAGGCTGATCAGGGCCGCAGGCTCATGGAGAACCGGCACGATGCCGCGCCCGCGCAGCTCCGCCAGCCCGGCGATGGTCTGCGGCGCCCGCGCCCTCAGGCCTGCCGCTGCCGCGTCCAGCAGGCACTGGTCATCGGCCACATGGGCGGCGAAATGGCCGTTGCGGCCAGCCCGCTCCACCAGTTCTGCCGCCAGCCGCGACTTGCCGGAGCCCGAGGCGCCGCGGATCAGTACACCCGTGGTGCCGAGGATGACCGCGCAGCCATGCACCAGCAGGCCGCCATGAGCTGCATGGCCGCTCATGCGCTGCCGCCTGCGGGCAGGGTGATGATGAAGCGCGCACCCAGAATGGTCTTTTCACCGGTTTCCGGATCGGTCTCCGTGCGGTTTTCCGCCGTGATCGTGCCCCGGTGCGCCTCGATGATCTGGCGCGAGATGGAGAGGCCAAGGCCGGAGTTGTTGCCGAAGGCCTCGCCATCGGGCCGGTCGGTATAAAAGCGCTCGAAGATGCGCTCGATCTTCTCGGCCCGGATGCCGGGGCCGTCATCATCGACGGTGATGACAACCGTGTTGCCTGTGCGGCTGGCGCCGATGCGCACGGTGCCGCCGGGGGGTGAGAAGGAGCGGGCATTGTCGATCAGATTGTTGATCACCTGCGCCAGCCGGCTGTCATGGCCGAGGATCAGATAGCCTTTCTCCTCCGCCTTTTCGGCGGCCTTGTCGGCATGCCGGTCCTGACGGGTGCTGCTGCCCTTCACATCGGCATTCTTCACGTCTGCGATGGTCAGGATCACGCGCGGCGCGTCGTCGGTGGCACGCTGGTTGGCCATGTCGGCGACATTGCGCAACAGGCGGCTCGCATCCAGCACCTCCGCACTGCCGCGCGCCAGTTCCGCATCCAGCCGCGAGGCGTCGGAAATGTCGGTGATCAGGCGGTCGAGCCGGCGCACGTCATGCTGGATCACCTCCAGCAGGCGGGCGCGCGAATTGTCCGATTTCGCCAGCGGCAGGGTTTCCACGGCGCTGCGCAGCGAGGACAGCGGGTTTTTCAACTCATGCGCCACGTCAGCGGCAAAGCGCTCGATGGCATCCATGCGGTTATAGAGCGCATTGGTCATGTCGCGGAAGGAGCGGGCAAGATGGCCGATTTCGTCCTGCCGGTCGGAAAACTCCGGGATCTCCTGACGTGACTTGCCGCCGCGCCGCACCCGCTCTGCCGCCGCAGCAAGGCGGCGCACGGGCCCGGCAATGGTGCCGGCCGTCAGGATCGACATGACGAGCATGACGCCTGCGGCCACCATGAACACGCGGATGATCGCGATCCGCTCGGCGCTGACGATGGCGTCAATGTCTCCCCCTTGCGTGGAGAGCAGCAGCGCGCCCACCACCTGCCGGAACCGCTGGATCGGCACGGCCACGGAGACGATCAGCTCGCCGCGCGGCGACAGGCGCACGATGCTGGCGGGGGAGCCGGAAACGGCGGCTTCCACCTCAGGATAGATCAGCCCGTCACCGGCACCGGCTTCCTGATAGACCGGCAGATCACCGCGCCGCAGCCAGATCTTCACCGATTGCCAGATCCGGTCAAAGAAGCCATCCTCCTGCACCGTGGGCGGGGACAGGTCGTAGCGCATCACCTGGCTGTAAAGCTGGCGCGAATCAAGGATCAGCATGCCTTGTGTGTCATAGATCCGGGCGCGGGTCTTGGTCGGCGAGATCAGCCGCCGCAGCACCGGCCCGACACGCTCGGGATTGACCGGGAAATCAAGGGATTCCACCGTTGTGGTGCTGGGCATCAGTGTTTCGCCCGCCTGCATCTGCAGCAGGCGTTCCGGGTCAACCGTAATGGCGCCCGTGTCCACCGTGGCCGAGGCGGCGATGGCGCCGGCGATGATTTCGCCCTGCGTCAGAAGGCTCTGCACACGGGCGTCGATCAGCCCGGCGCGGAACTGGTTGAGGTAGAGAATGCCGGAGACCAGCGCGATGAGGCCGGCGAGGTTCAGCACCACGATGCGCCGGGTCAGCGAGGAGAAAACATAGGTGCCGAGCAGTGCCCCGGCCCGGTTCAGGAACCTTCGGCGCAGGCGTGGGTTGCCAAGATGGCGCAGGGCAGCCGGAGACGTGCGTTCGCCCGCGCTGTCCTCTGCGCGGGCGTTGCCGTCTTGCTCCTTCGCGTGAAGGCGCATGTCTTCCCCGGTGTCAGTTGCCATCTGGCGTCAGGAACCCTCAGGTCTCCCGGAACCGGTAGCCGACGCCA
The DNA here is from genome assembly GCF_055685825.1 of Pannonibacter sp. CBAS1226. Classification (NCBI taxonomy): domain Bacteria; kingdom Pseudomonadati; phylum Pseudomonadota; class Alphaproteobacteria; order Hyphomicrobiales; family Stappiaceae; genus Pannonibacter; species Pannonibacter sp. CBAS1226. The sequence goes on from NZ_JBVOUO010000004.1 coordinate 238,208, forward strand.
TAAAGGGTCTCGATCATGTCGAAGTCGTCGTCCACCATCTTGAATTTCTTGCGCAGGCGCTTGATGTGGCTGTCGATGGTCCGGTCGTCCACATAGACCTGATCGTCATAGGCCGCATCCATCAGTGCATTGCGGCTCTTCACCACGCCCGGGCGCTGGGCCAGCGCCGAGAGGATGAGGAACTCGGTCACGGTCAGCGTCACCGGCTTGCCGTTCCAGGTGCAGGTGTGGCGCTCCTGATCCATCAGAAGCTGGCCGCGTTCCAGCAGCTTGTCGCCATCCTCGCGCGGGGCGGAGGCATCGCGCGGCTGCACCCGGCGCAGCACGGCGCGCACGCGCTCCACCAGCAGGCGCTGGGAGAAGGGTTTGCGGATGAAATCGTCCGCGCCCATCTTCAGGCCGAACAGCTCGTCGATCTCGTCATCCTTGGAGGTGAGGAAGATCACCGGCAGATCCGAGGTCTGGCGCAGGCGGCGCAGCAGTTCCATCCCGTCCATCCGCGGCATCTTGATGTCGAAGATCGCAAGATTGGGCGTGTCGCTGAGAAGACCATCCAGGGCGGAGGCACCGTCCGTATAGGTCTGGACCCTGTATCCTTCCGATTCCAGTGCAATGGAAACCGAAGTCAGGATGTTACGGTCATCGTCGACGAGTGCAATAGTCGGCATGATGCGGGTCTTCGTCCTTTGATCCGTCAATGTCGTAACTCACCTTCAGCCTTTGGCCCCGCAATTGCGCATAAAATAAGGCAAAGGCAATTGCATACCAACTCTTTAATCTTCTGCCGGTTCCATTAGCCGCCGTTTTTATAAGGCGGGAACCTCGGCGCCCGTCTGTCATGTGGGTGTGATCTGCGAAAGACAAAGTGTTCTGCGTCACAGTTTTGCTTAAATTCACGGTCCAAAATAAATCGTTCTGCCAAGTCTTTGTTTTTTAATCGATTAAATGGTCAAATCATCCTTTCTGTTCTCTTGTTGCGCAGCAGCAGATCAACTAGGGTCCGCCTGCGCCGGGACTTGAGGGGCAGCAGATCAGGTGCGATCCCCCGGCCCTCTGGCGCGTGTAGACAGATTAAGGGACTGCGCGATCATGAAAGAGACAGGTGTCCGGAACCCGGCCTGCGGCCTTGAAACAATCGGCCTGACGGGGCTCGGTGCGATTTATTGGAACCAGAACGAACCGTCTCTTTACGAATACGCGCTGCAGCGCGGTGAGGCGCGGCTGTCGGCCGGCGGGGCTCTGGTGGCTGACACCGGCACCCACACGGGCCGTTCGCCGAAGGACAAGTTCGTTGTCTGTGATGCTTCGACCGAAGATCAGGTCTGGTGGGACAACAACGCAAAGATGACGCCGGAGCAGTTCGACGTTCTGCTGGGCGACTTCCTCGATCATGCCAAGGGTAAGGATCTGTTCGCGCAGGATCTCTACGGTGGCGCCGAGGCAGCCTATCGTCTTCCCGTGCGTGTCTATACCCAGTTTGCGTGGCACTCGCTGTTTATCCGCAACCTGCTGATCCGCCCGAAGGCGGAAGAGCTGGCCACCTTCGTGCCGAAGATGACCATCATCGATCTGCCGGACTTCAAGGCCGATCCGGCCCGTCACGGCTGCCGTTCCGAAACGGTCATTGCCTGCGACCTGTCGCGCATGATCGTGCTCATCGGCGGCACGTCCTATGCCGGCGAGATGAAGAAGTCCGTCTTCACCTTCCTCAACTACCTGCTGCCGCCGCAGGGCGTCATGCCGATGCATTGCTCGGCCAACGTCGGCAAGGACGGTGACACGGCTGTCTTCTTCGGCCTGTCGGGCACCGGCAAGACCACGCTCTCCGCTGATCCGGAGCGCACTCTCATCGGTGACGACGAGCACGGCTGGGGCAAGACCGGCGTCTTCAACTTCGAAGGCGGCTGCTACGCCAAGACCATCAAGCTGTCGAAGGAAGCTGAGCCGGAGATCTTCTCCACGACGCAGCGCTTCGGCACCGTGCTGGAAAACGTGGTGCTGGATGACGCCCGCGTGCCGGACTTCGACAATGGCTCGAAGACCGAGAACACCCGTGCGGCCTATCCGATCCACTTCATCTCCAACGCCAGTGCCACGGGCGTTGCACCGCAGCCGAAGACGATCATCATGCTGACCGCCGATGCCTTCGGCGTGATGCCCCCGATCGCCCGTCTGACCCCGGCGCAGGCCATGTACCACTTCCTTTCCGGCTACACCGCCAAGGTGGCCGGCACGGAAAAGGGCGTGACCGAGCCGCAGGCGACCTTCTCGACCTGCTTCGGCGCACCCTTCATCCCGCGCCACCCGAGCGAATACGGCAACCTGCTGCGTGATCTCATCGCCGAGCAGGGCGTCGATTGCTGGCTGGTGAACACCGGCTGGACGGGCGGGGCCTATGGCACCGGCAGCCGCATGCCGATCAAGGCAACCCGGACGCTGCTGCGCGCCGCGCTGGATGGTTCGCTGAAGACCGCCGCCTTCCGCATGGACCCGAACTTCGGCTTTGCCGTTCCGGAAGCCGTGCCGGGCGTCGACAGCGCCATCCTGAACCCGCGCGAAACCTGGGCCGACAAGGCCGCCTATGACGCGCAGGCCAAGAAGCTGGTGCAGATGTTCATCGACAACTTCGCCAAGTTCGAAGACGCGGTGGACAGCTCCGTTCTGGCTGCAGCTCCGGCTTCGCGCAACGCGGCTGAGTGATCCGCTTTCCCGTGCGGGAATGACATGAGAGACAGCCGCAGCCCCGCTGCGGCTGTCTCGCGTTTTACAGCTTTCCAAACGGGCCCCGGCATGCGCACCCATCATGCCTGGTTCCGCTGCAGCGCCCCGGCCCTCCGGGGCGCTGTTCTTTTTTCTGCCCGTATTCCTGCAGCTGAACCGGCTGAGCGGGTTTTTCTTTCCAGCGCCTGCATCCTCCCTATATCCTTGCGGGAAAGACCATGAGGGAGAGTGCCATGGCGGATGAACTGGCAGTGGCAGAAGCCTGGGTGAAGGCGGGCCGCAAGGTGGCGGTTGCGACGGTGGTGGAGACCTGGGGTTCTGCGCCCCGGCCGGTTGGCTCCCATCTCGTCATTGATGCACAGGGCAATTTCGAGGGCTCCGTCTCCGGCGGCTGTGTCGAAGGCGCGGTCGTCGCCGAGGCGGCGGACGTGATTGCCTCCGGCAAGGCCTCCATGCTGGAATTCGGCGTCGCCGATGAAACCGCCTGGCGGGTTGGCCTGTCCTGCGGCGGGCGCATCCGCGTCTATGTGGAGCCGGTCACCCATGCAGCTTGATCTTCTTGCCGCTCTCAATGAGGAGCGTTCGGCCCGCCGTGCCGCCATTCTGGTGACGGAGCTTGCCAGCGGCGCCCAGCGGCTGGTGAAAAAGGGGGTGGTCGCGGCTGAGGACCCTCTCGCCGCAGAGCTGGAAAAGCGGTTCCTGTCCGGCGCGTCCGGGCTGGTGAGCGCGGAGGATGGAACGCAGTCCTTCCTCACCGTTTCCGTGCCATCGCCGCGCCTCGTGATCATCGGCGCGGTGCATATCTCGCAGGCGCTTCTGCCCATGGCGCAGATTGCCGGGTTTGACGTGACGGTGATTGATCCGCGCACCGCCTTTGCCAGTCCCGAGCGGTTCCCGGCGGAGGTGCTGATGGCCGACTGGCCGCAGGATGCACTGCGCGAGCGCCCGCTGGATGCCTATACGGGGCTGGCCGCCGTCACCCATGACCCGAAGATCGATGACTTTGCGCTGGAAAGCGCGCTGCGGGCGGGGTGCTTTTATGTGGGCGCGCTGGGCAGCCGGAAGACGCACGCCTCCCGCCTGCAGCGGCTGGCGGCGGCGGGTGTCGCAGAAGCGGATCTCGCCCGCATCCGCGCGCCCATCGGCCTTGATATCGGGGCAGCTTCACCGGCCGAGATCGCCGTGGCGGTGCTAGGTGAAGTGATTGCGGTGCTGCGCAAGCCGGGCGGGGGGCGCTGATGCAGTTTGGTCCCGTCCCTCTGGCGCAAGCCGAAGGCGCGCTGCTGGTCCATGCGACGCGCACGGCAGAAGGGCTGCTGAAGAAGGGGCACCGCCTCACCGCAGCCGACATCGAGGCGCTGGCCGCAGCGGGGCTGACGGATGTGACGGTGGCGCGGCTGGAGCCTGGCGATGTGGATGAAAACACGGCGGCGCAGAGGCTGGCAAAGGCCGCAGCGGGCAGCGGCTTGATCCGCGACGGGGTGCAGACCGGCCGCGTCAATCTTCATGCGGAGGTGAACGGCGTACTGGTGATCGACCGGCAGAAGGTCGATGCCATGAACCGCATTGATCCGGCGCTGACCTTCGCCACCCTGCCGGAATTTGCCGCCGTGAATGCGGGCCGGATGGTGGCAACAGCCAAGATCATCCCCTATGCGGTGGCCGAACACCATCTGGCTGCGGCGGAACTGGCCGGGGCAGGGGCAATCCGCGTTGCGCCCTACCGGCCCCGCCGGGTGGGGCTGGTGGCAACCCTGCTGCCGCAGCTGAAGGCGGTTACCCTGGACAAGACCCGCAAGGTGTTGGAGCGGCGGCTTGAGGCCTCCGGCAGCGTGGTGATTGGCGAACACCGGGTGGCCCATGACAGGGACGCGGTGGCAGAGGCGCTTGCCGCCCTGAAGCGCCAGGGGGCGGATTTCTTCGTGCTCTTCGGCGCCTCCGCCATTGCCGACCGGCGCGATATTCTGCCCGCCGCCATCGAACAGGCCGGTGGCCGGGTAATCCACTTCGGCATGCCGGTGGATCCGGGCAATCTGATGCTGCTGGGCGAACTGGACGGCATGCCGGTCATCGGCGCGCCGGGCTGTGCCCGCAGTCCGGCGGAAAATGGCTTCGACTGGGTGCTGAACCGGCTGCTGGCGGGGCTAACTGTGACGCCGGAGGTTGTGACCGGGCTTGGCGTTGGCGGCCTTCTGATGGAGATCGCCAGCCGCCCGCAGCCCCGGCAGCAGGGGGCGGGCAAGTTTTCAGCCACGAGTGCCAGCGGGCGCTATGGCGGCATCATTCTGGCGGCGGGCAGTTCCAGCCGCATGGCGGGCGGCAACAAGCTTCTGGCACAGCTGGACGGCAAGAGCGTTGTGCGTCATGTCATTGACGCGGCCGCGGCCAGTCAGCTCGAAAAGGTGATCCTCGTCACCGGCCACATGGCGGAACGGGTGAGTGGAGAAGCGGACGGAAGCCGTGTGCGAGCGGTCATAAACCCCGGTTTTGAAGAAGGCATGGCCAGTTCCATCCGCCTTGGGCTGCGGGCCTTGCCGGACAATCTCGATGGCGTCGTGATTCTGCTGGGCGACATGCCGCGCATCACCGGCACCATGATTGATGCGCTGGTCGCCGCCCATGACCGCAGCGAGGGGCATCTGATCGTGCTGGCGACGGCCGAGGGCAAGCGCGGCAATCCGGTGCTCATCGATACGCGCTTCCGCGAAGATCTCATGCAGCTTCAAGGTGATACGGGCGCCCGGCATCTCATAGGCGCGCATGATGATGTCTGTACTGAAGTTGAACTGGGCCGTGCCGCGCGGCTTGATCTCGACACGCGCGAGTCTCTGGCTGCGGAGGGCGGAGTATTGACAGAAGGTTAACTGCAGTTTCAGCCATGCTTTGCCTGCAGGTCTTCCATGACGGCTAAGCTCTTGCGCAAATCAGGCAAGGGCATTATGTAACCTTCACTTGATTTGCGGTTGCGGACGTGAACTTCGGTCCTGTCTGGCTCCGCCATGAAATTCCAGCACGAGAATGCGACGTCTGGCCGCCCGGCAAGTTCCGGAGGAGCGGCCGGTCTTTTGCGTTTTCCTGCAACAGAGACCGGCAAGAAGGAAAAGAAGATGGATAATGCTCTGAGCCTCCCGCGTCCTGGCCGCTGCAAGTGGGCCGAAGGTGACAGCGGCAACTACACGTTCCCGTGCAATGTGCGCGTCGAGTCCGGCACGTCCTACTGCACGGACCACCGCGCACTGGTCTACATGCCGCCGGAAGAGCGCCGCCGTTCGAAGAGCGCGTCTGCTCCGGCCTTCAAGCGCATCGCGGCCTGATAGAGGCACACTCAAGACAGGGCAGCTTTCCTCCTCCCGGCTGTCCTCTTTCAACCCGGCTCCCCGTTGAGCCGGGTTTTTTCTTGTTCACGCCAGAATGGAGCAGGGAGGAAGATTGCCCTGCGGCAAACAAAAAACGCGGCTCCGGAGAACCGCGTTTCGAAAAATGTCCGCTATGTGCGTGACCGGCCGTTACCCTCAGGCTGCCTTGAGCGCCGTCTGGATTTCGATCAGCTGGGCCAGCGTTGCTTCGGCCTTGGTGCGCGCTTCGTCGTCGCGGGCGTCGGCAACGTCCTCACGGGCGTCCTGCACCTGCTGGGCGATGACTTCGGCCTTCAGCTCGGAAACCGGAATGGCCTGTTCGGCCAGAACGGTGAGACCGCTGGTGGACACGTCGGCAAAGCCGCCGCGCACGAAGTACTCGACCAGCTTGCCTTCGCCGGTGCGGACCTTCAGCAGGCCCGGACGCATGGTGGCCATGAACGGGCTGTGATCCTTCAGGACACCAAACTCGCCTTCGCTGCCGGGAACGGTGACCTCGAGAACCTTGTCCGACAGGAGAAGGCGCTCAGGGGAGACAAGCTCAAACTGAAATGGCTGTGCCATCTGGCGTGTCCTTTGTTCGTCGCAATGCGGGCGGCAAAGCCGCCCTGCAAGAGGCGGCGCCACACGGGCGCCCGCCGGTTACAGGCCGCTGCCGGGTTCCGGCAGCGGCAGATCGCATCAGGCAGCTTCAGCAGCCAGGCGCTGGGCCTTCTCGATCGCTTCTTGCATGTTGCCAACCATGTAGAAGGCAGCTTCCGGAAGGTGATCGTATTCGCCTTCGACCAGGCCCTTGAAGCCCTTGATCGTGTCTTCGAGGGCGACGAGCTTGCCCGGCGAACCGGTGAAGACTTCGGCCACGAAGAACGGCTGGGACAGGAAGCGCTCGATCTTACGGGCGCGGGCCACGGTCAGCTTGTCTTCTTCAGACAGCTCGTCCATGCCCAGGATCGCGATGATGTCCTGCAGGGCCTTGTAACGCTGCAGGGTCTGCTGCACCTGGCGAGCCACATTGTAGTGCTCTTCGCCGATGATGCGGGCATCCAGCATGCGCGAGGTCGAGTCCAGCGGGTCCACAGCCGGGTAGATGCCCTTTTCGGCGATCGAGCGGTTGAGAACCGTCGTTGCGTCGAGGTGGGCGAAGGTCGAAGCCGGCGCCGGGTCGGTCAGATCGTCGGCGGGCACGTAAACGGCCTGCACCGAGGTGATCGAACCCTTGGTGGTGGTGGTGATGCGTTCCTGCATGGTGCCCATGTCGGTCGCCAGCGTCGGCTGGTAACCCACGGCCGACGGGATACGGCCGAGCAGAGCGGACACTTCGGAACCGGCCTGGGTGAAGCGGAAGATGTTGTCCACGAAGAACAGCACGTCCTGGCCCTGGTCACGGAAATGCTCGGCGACGGTGAGACCCGTCAGAGCAACGCGGGCGCGGGCCCCGGGGGGCTCGTTCATCTGGCCGTAAACGAGAGCAGCCTTGGAGCCTTCGCCGCCGCCCTTCTTGTTCACGCCCGATTCGATCATTTCCCAGTAAAGGTCGTTGCCTTCACGGGTACGCTCACCCACGCCGGCGAACACGGAGTAACCGCCGTGCGCCTTTGCGACGTTGTTGATGAGTTCCATGATCAGAACGGTCTTGCCGACGCCGGCGCCGCCGAACAGGCCGATCTTGCCGCCCTTGGCGTAAGGAGCCAGCAGGTCCACCACCTTGATGCCGGTGACCAGGATCTGGGCTTCGGTCGACTGCTCGACGAAGCTCGGAGCTTCCTGGTGGATGGCACGCTTGGCGTCATGCGGGATCGGGCCGGCTTCGTCAACCGGCTCGCCGATCACGTTCATGATGCGGCCCAGGGTACCGGCGCCAACCGGCACGGCAATCGGGGCACCGGTGTCGGTGACCTTCTGGCCGCGCACGAGGCCTTCGGTGGAGTCCATCGCAATGGTGCGAACGGTGTTTTCGCCGAGATGCTGGGCAACTTCGAGCACCAGACGGGTGCCCTGGTTGTCCGCTTCCAGGCTGTTCAGAATCTGCGGCAGGTGGCCGTCGAACTTGACGTCGACCACGGCGCCGATGACCTGGGTGATCTGTCCGACTTTGTTGTCAGCCATCCCTCAATCCTCGATCCGGTCAGAGCGCTTCGGCGCCCGAGATGATTTCAATCAGTTCCTTGGTGATCTGAGCCTGACGCTGGCGGTTGTAGCGCAGTGTCAGTCTCTTGATCATGTCGCCTGCGTTGCGGGTCGCATTGTCCATGGCGGACATGCGGGCGCCCTGCTCGGAGGCGGCGTTCTCAAGGAGCGCACGGAAGATCTGCACCGACACGTTGCGGGGCAGAAGGTCGGTCAGAATAGCGGCCTCGTCGGGCTCGTACTCGTACACCAGCGACGCGCCATCGGCAGCCTTGGCCGTCTCCGGCAGCTTGGCCGGAATGAGCTGCTGCGCTGTCGGCACCTGGCTGATCACCGACTTGAATTCGGCAAAGAACAGGGTGCAGACGTCGAACTCGCCGGCCTCGAACATCTTGAAGACGACGTCCGAGATGTCAGTCGCGTTGGCATAGCCAACGGACTTCACGCCGCGCAGCTCGATGGTGCGGATGACGTACTTGCCAAGCTCGCGCTTGATGGCATCGAAGCCCTTCTTGCCGACGCAGAGGATTTTCACCTCCTTGCCCTGTGCAATGAGGCTCCGGGCCCGCTCGCGCGCCAGTTTGGCGATCGAGGAGTTGAAGCCGCCGCACAGGCCGCGTTCGGCGGTGGCGACGATCAGGAGATGTACCTGATCGCGCCCCGTTCCGGTCATCAGCTTCGGCGCATCATCGCGGCCTTCAAAGGCAGCGGCAATGTTGGCCAGCACCTGCTCCATGCGTTCCGCATAGGGCCGGGCCGCCTCCGCAGCGTCCTGGGCGCGACGCAGCTTCGCCGCGGCCACCATTTTCATGGCCTTGGTGATCTTCTGCGTCGCCTTGACCGAGGCGATACGGTTTCTTAGGTCCTTCAGGCTCGGCATGGCCGCCCCTGCTCCTTATCCCGACAGCGTTTCTGGTTTACGAGAAGCTCTTGGCGAAAGCTTCGATCGCGGCACGAAGGCGCGCGGTCAGCTCATCGTCGAGGGCCTTCTTCTGCCAGATGGCGTCGAGGAGGTCCGCATGCTCACCACGCAGGGAGAGCAGCAGGCCAGCCTCGAACTCGCGAACGCGGTCCACCGGGATCTTGTCCAGGTAGCCGTTCACGCCGGCGTAGATGACCGCAACCTGCTCCTGCGTCTTCAGCGGCGAGAACTGCGGCTGCTTCAGCAGCTCGACCAGACGGGCACCACGGTTCAGCAGGCGCTGGGTGGTGGCGTCGAGGTCGGAGCCGAACTGGGCAAAGGCCGCCATTTCGCGGTACTGAGCCAGCTCGCCCTTGATCGGGCCTGCCACCTGCTTCATCGCCTTGATCTGGGCCGAGGAGCCGACGCGCGACACCGACAGACCCACGTTCACGGCCGGGCGGACGCCCTGGTAGAACAGGTCGGTTTCAAGGAAGATCTGACCGTCGGTGATCGAGATCACGTTGGTCGGAATGTAGGCCGACACGTCGTTTGCCTGGGTCTCGATGACCGGCAGCGCGGTGAGCGAACCGAGGCCGTTGTCCTCGTTCAGCTTGGCCGCACGCTCCAGCAGACGGGAGTGCAGGTAGAACACGTCGCCCGGGAAAGCTTCGCGCCCGGGCGGGCGGCGGAGCAGCAGGGACATCTGACGGTAAGCCACGGCCTGCTTGGACAGGTCGTCGTAACCGATCACGGCATGCATGCCGTTGTCACGGAAGTACTCGCCCATGGCGCAGCCAGCGAACGGAGCCAGGAACTGCAGGGGAGCAGCATCCGAAGCGGTCGCGGCGACGACGATGGAGTAGGCGAGAGCACCGCTGTCTTCCAGGGTCTTCACGAACTGGGCGACGGTGGAGCGCTTCTGGCCGACTGCGACATAGATGCAGTACAGCTTGTTGCTCTCGTCAGAGCCTTCATGAAGCGGCTTCTGGTTGAGGAAGGTGTCGAGGATGATCGCGGTCTTGCCGGTCTGGCGGTCACCGATGACGAGCTCGCGCTGGCCGCGGCCGATCGGGATCAGGGCGTCAATCGCCTTGAGACCGGTGGACATGGGCTCGTGCACGGACTTGCGCGGCAGAATGCCGGGAGCCTTGACGTCGACGCGGCGCATTTCGGCAGCTTCGATCGGGCCCTTGCCGTCCAGCGGGTTGCCCAGCGGATCGACAACGCGGCCGAGCAGGCCCTTGCCGACCGGGACTTCCACGATGGCGCCGGTACGCTTGACAGTGTCGCCTTCCTTGATGTCGCGGTCGGAACCGAAAATCACGACACCGACGTTGTCGGTTTCAAGGTTGAGCGCCATGCCCCGGATACCGCCCGGGAACTCGACCATTTCACCGGCCTGGACGTTGTCCAGACCGTAAACGCGCGCAATACCGTCACCGACGGAAAGCACTTGACCGACTTCGGACACTTCGGCTTCTTGGCCGAAACCCTTGATCTGGTCCTTGAGGATAGCGGAAATCTCCGCGGCCCGAATATCCATCAGCCGACCTCTTTCATTGCGAACTTGAGAGTATTGAGCTTGGTGCGCAGCGACGTGTCGATCATGCGGCTGCCGACCTTGACGACAAGGCCGCCAATGAGGGCAGGATCAACGCTCGCGGCGATCTTGACGGACTTGCCCGTGGAAGCAGAGAGCGCTTCCTTCAGGGCAGCGACATGCGCATCCGACAGGGGAGCAGCGGAAACGACTTCAGCAGTCGTCTCGCCACGCTTCTCGGCGAGAAGCGCCCGGAAGGCCTTGATCATGTCGGGAAGAACGAAGAGGCGGCGGTTCTTTGCAGCCAGCTTCACGAAATTCGCGGCAAGACCGGTGATACCGGCCTTGGCAAGCAGCGCGTCCAGAGCCGCAAGCTGCTCATCGGCGCTGAATACGGGGCTGCGCACCAGACGGACGAGATCCGCGCTTTCGGCAAGCATGCCTTCAAACGCATTGAGATCACGCTCGACGTCTGCGGTCACGCCGCCGTCCCCGGCAAGGTCCAGCAGGGCAGAAGCATAGCGCTTCGCGACGCCGGATACGAGAGATACGTTGTCAGTCACCAGGTCCGAGCTCTCTGACACATTTCTTGGCACCGGCAAGGGGAAACCCCGAGTCAATGCCTTGAAAATTATTGGTTTTTCAGGGTCATAAGGTTTGACGGCAGAACCGCACCCCCCAGGAGCCGCGCCTCGAATAACACAGCCCACCGAGGTGTGCAACTTTGCCAGTGGGCAGAAATGCTGCATTTTGGGCGGAATCTTGCCGCAACGCGCAACAGCGGTCACAAAAACTGCTGCGGGTCGATATCGATCTGCAGCCGCAACCCGCCGCGGGCGGGTGGAACAAGGCTCATCCAGTGCCGCAGATAGCTCTGAAGGTCCACCTGACGCGGCGCCATGGCGAGCAGGCGGAACCGGTGCCGGCCGCGCACCAGCGCCATCGCCGCCTCGGCCGGGCCCAGCACGGTGATGCCCTGATGCGGCGGGGCGGCGCGCAGCACGGCGCGGGCAAAGCCTTCCGCCTGCGCCTTTTCGGGGCCTGAGATGATCAGCGCCGCCAGCCGCCCGAACGGCGGCAGGCCGGTCACTCGGCGGGTCTCGATCTCGGCCTGGTAAAAGGCCTCTCGGTCGGCGGAAACCAGCGCTTTCAGCACCGGGTGATCGGGCGAATAGCTTTGCAGCAACCCGCGCCCGCCGCCGGTCATGCGCCCGGCCCGGCCCGTCACCTGCGCCAGAAGCTGGAAGGTGCGCTCGGCCGCGCGCGGGTCGCCATGGGCAAGGCCGAGATCCGCGTCGACCACGCCGACAAGCCGCATCAGCGGAAAGTTGTGGCCCTTGGCGACGAGCTGCGTGCCGATGATGATGTCGGCGCCGCCCTCCTCGACGATCTTCATCTCCCGCCGCAGCCGTTCAGGTCCGCCGCTGATATCCGACGAAAGGATGAGGGTGCGGGCCTGCGGAAAAAGCCCTTCCACCTCTTCGGCGATTCTCTCCACGCCGGGGCCGCAGGCGACCAGGGCATCCTGCGTGCCGCAGGCGGGGCAGGCGCGGGGCACGGGTTCCTGATGGCCGCAGTGGTGGCACACCAGCTTGCCCTTCATCCGGTGCTCCACCAGCCAGGCGCTGCAATGGCTGCACTGGAACCGGTGGCCGCAGGAACGGCAGAGCGTCAGCGGCGCATAGCCGCGCCGGTTGAGGAACAGGAGCGACTGGTGCTTTTCGGCAAAGGTCTGGCGGATGGCCTCGATCATGGCAGGTGCCAGCCAGCGGCCGCGCTCCGGCCCCTCGGTGCGCATGTCGATGAGCCCCAGTTCCGGCAGAGCGGCGCCCGTGGCGCGCTCCGGCAGAACATGGCGCACGTAACGGCCCGTATCCGCATTCACCCGGCTCTCGACCGACGGCGTTGCAGACGCCAGCACCACGGGAAAGCGCGCCAGATGCCCGCGCACCACGGCCATGTCGCGGGCGTTGTAGGACACCCGGTCATCCTGCTTGAAGGCGGTGTCGTGTTCTTCGTCGACGACAATGAGCCCCAGATTGGCAAAGGGCAGGAACAGCGCTGAGCGTGCACCCACCACCACGGGGATCTCCCCCTTCGCCACCCCGCGCCAGACGCGGGCGCGCTTCTTCGGGGTGATTTCCGAATGCCACTCGGCAGGCGGCACGCCGAAGCGCTGCTCGAAGCGGCGCAGGAACTGTTCCGTCAGGCCGATTTCCGGCACCAGAATCACCGCCTGCCGTCCGCGCCTTATGGCCTCCGCCACGGCCTCGAAATAGACCTCCGTCTTGCCCGAGCCGGTGACGCCATCAATCAGCGACACCACGCCGCCCTTGTCGAAGCTCTCCACCAGTGCGGATGACACGGCACTCTGGGCCGGTGTCAGCTGCGGCGGGGCAAAGGCCGGATCCGGCGGCAGGGGCAGGGGGCTGGCGGTCATCGCCACGGTTTCCAGCACGCCCTGCTGCAACAGTCCGTCGATGACGGAGGCGCTGACGCCCGCCGTTGAGGCGAGGCCCGGCTTCGTCCAGGCCATGCCGTCTTCCATCAGCGCCAGAACCTTGGCGCGGGCAGGCGTTGCCCGGTCCGGCGCCGCGCCCTCGACGCGGATGACGCCGGAAACGGGCGCCTCCGGCTCCAGCGCATCTTCCGAACGCAGCACCATGCGGGTCACCATGCCCGGCGCGGCCAGCGTCCAGTTGGCGACCCAGTCGATGAAGCGGCGCAGTTCATCGCCCAGCGGCGGGGCGTCATAGACATGGGTGATGGACTTGAGCTTGCGCGGATCGATGCCGGCCTCCGGCTCCACGTCCCAGACGACGCCCACCACCTCGCGCGGGCCCAGCGGCACACGCACGATGGCACCGGGCCGCACGCTCATCTCCGCCGGCACCTTGTAGGTATAGGGCGCAGGCACGGCGACCGGCACCAGCACGCTGACGATGGTTTCATGGTTGCGGGGCAGATCGTCAAACAGCATGGGTCCTCGCTTCGCGGAGGCTCATGCGTCCTGCGCCAGAAAACCGGGTCAAATGCTGAGGTGCGTACCGCAATCGCTTGTCACATTCCGAATCGGGGGTGTTGCTCGGCGCAATCCTACGCTAAAGAGGCAGGGACGGGACAGACGCGCGGCACCTCCATCGCACGCGTCTCAACTCATGCCTGATTGCCCCAGAGGGCAAGCCGGGCGCAAGGGGAGTGGATACTCGCATGAAATTCTTTGTCGATACCGCAGACACCGCCGAGATTGCCGAGCTGGAATCCACCGGCCTGCTCGATGGCGTCACCACCAATCCGTCGCTCGTGATGAAGGCCGGCCGCCCGATGAAGGAGGTCATTGCCGAGATCTGCAAGATCACCAAGGGCCCCGTGTCCGCCGAAGTGGCCGCCACCGGCTATGAAGGCATGATGCGCGAAGCCAAGGTGCTGGCCGCCATTGCCGGCAATGTCGTCATCAAGCTGCCGCTGACCATGGACGGCCTCAAGGCCTGCAAGGCGCTGACCTCTGCCGGTCACAAGACCAACGTCACCCTGTGCTTCTCCGCCACGCAGGCGCTGCTGGCTGCCAAGGCCGGTGCCACCTACATCTCGCCCTTCATCGGCCGTCTCGACGATATCAACATCGACGGCATGGAGCTGATCCGCGAGATCCGGGTGATCTACGACAACTACGGCTTCCAGACCGAAATCCTGGCCGCGTCGATCCGCACCATCAACCACGTCAAGGATTGCGCCATCGCCGGTGCCGACGTTGCCACCATTCCCCCGGCAACGCTCAAGGCGCTGGTCAAGCATCCGCTGACCGACAAGGGCCTCGAAACCTTCCTGGCCGACTGGGCCAAGACCGGCCAGTCGATCGCCTGATTGACCGGTTCACCGGGTTTCGAAGATGCACGGCGCCCCCAGTGGGCGCCGTTTGCTTTTTGGGGGCTATTCCGCGTCGGGCTGATTCTGCGGGGCGGCGGCGATGAAGGCGGGGAGCTCCATGGCGGCAGCGTGGATGCGGGAAATCACTGGATAGGGGATCATGTCCACGCCGAAGCGGCCATTGTTGGCCACTTGTGCCACAAGGCAGAGATCGGCCATGGTCACTGCGTCGCCGTGGCAGAAGCGGCCGGTTTCCGGGCTCTGCGCCAGCAGCGCCTCCAGCGGGCTGAAGGTCTCTGCCACCCATGTGCGGAACCAGTCCGCGACGGCCGCGTCATCGGCGCCGAAGCGGCTGCGCAGGGCGTTGAGGATGCGCAGGTTGTTCACCGGGTGGATGTCGCAGGCAATCATCTGCGACAGCATCCGCACCCGCGCCCGGCCCTTGGCATCCTCCGGCAGCAGCCGGGGCTCCGGCACCATCTCGTCCAGGAATTCGATGATGGCCAGCGACTGGCTCAGCACCGTGCCGTCGCTCCACTCCAGCGTGGGCACCAGCCCTTGCGGGTTGACGGCCAGGTATCCGGGCTCCCGGTGCTTGCCGAGGCGCAGGTGGTGAAACACCGGCTCATAGGCAATGCCCTTCATCGCCAGCGCAATGCGCACCCGGTATGACGTGGAACTGCGGAAATAGGTGTGAAGGACAACGCGGCCCATAAGCCCCTCCCAAGGCGGACTGGAAATGCAATTGATTGCAAATGCAACTATATGCCGTCAAGCGGGGAAGGGGGAGTTCAAGGGGGACACGAACGGACAGCCGCGAGCTCCCCTCAGAAGTGCCACCAGCCCCCTCTCCACGAGGGCTACCGGATTCACACATCGTGCTTGAAGCCGGAGACGGCTTGGGGAAAGCCCGCAGTCTGGTGATTCCGGCACGGCGTTTCAGCCCCCCTCCCCCTCGTGGGGAGGGGTAAGGGGTGGGGGGAAGGCCTTTCCGGCTGGTAGAGTATCCATTGATTACAGATAGATTCCCCTCGTAATGCCTCTTCAGGAAAATATCTGTCTTTCATATAGTTGCGGGCTCAGATCCCCCCACCCCTTACCCCTCCCCACGAGGGGGAGGGGAGCGGAGAGTCCTCGCCACAGATCAGATGCATCACTGCGGCCGGTGTCCGCAACGGATGTGTACATGCCGTAGCTCAAGGAAGGAGAGGGCGGCACAAGGAGGGTGCCATCTGCCCTCACAGCCCGTCGAACCAGGCCTTCCACTGCGGGGTAGCGCGGGCGAAGGTGCCGCGGTGGGTGGTGCCGCCGGTGGAGACGGCTTCCACAGCCGGGTTTCCGGCGCCGATGGCCTGCTGATAGGTCATGGCCATGCGGCCGATGCCCACGGCGATGGCTTCGTCCGTTTCGCCGTAATAGTTGCGCACCGGGGTCTTGTAGATCCAGCGGAAGACCTCGTTCTGCGCCGCAAGGCGGCCAAAGGCGGAGGCAGCGAAGAACTGGGTGTCGAAATACTCCGGCTTCAGCAGCTTGTGCAGGTCGCCCGGGATCGTGGACGGATCAATGGGCTCGCGCAGATAGGCCTTTTGCGCCACGTCATAATACTCTTCCGCGATCATCGAGCGGGCAAGGCCGGGCAGGCCGTAGTAGTGCTCGTAGGAGAAGGACGACAGGATGAACAGGCTGTTGACCCAATCCGCATCGAACTTGCGCGGGAAATTCAGGAAGCCGTTGAGGGCTGCAAAAATGTCGATGGGCGCGCTGGCGGTGGCGGCGGCCGTGACGGGCACACCGGCCTGTTCCAGCTTCTGCACCATGGCCATGGTGACATAGCCGCCCTGCGACCAGCCGGCGAGGAACAGCTTGCTGTCCTCCAGCTTCATGGCCTTGAGGACCGACTGGCTGGCGGTGAGCATGTCATAGGTGGCCTGCTGGTGGCTGGCCTTGACCATGTAGCCTTCCGTCTCCGGCGAATCGCCGAGGCCGAAATAGTCCGCACCGATGAGCAGATAGCCCTGCCCGGCGAACTGGGCGATCATCAGCTGGGTTTCCGGCGACTGATCCGGATAGGACGGCACCTGCTGCTTCAGGTAGACCGTGCCGTGCTGATAGGACACGAGAGGGAAGTTGCTGCCTTCAACGTCCGGAACGGCGAGCAGGCCGGTGGCAACGGTCGGCTTGTTGCCGCGCTCCGGGATCACGGACGGATAGGTGACGCGGTAGAGCTTCACCGCATTGCGGGCCGGGGTGTAGGTCTCGGTGATCCCGGCAAAGGCAGGCGTATCCTTGGTCAGGATTTCGTTCAGCTTGTCCACGTCCCAGCGGTCGAGATATTCGTAGGTCACGCCCTGTTCGACGGAGACAGGGCCGTTATCTACGGCGTGAGCTGCGGGCGCCACGACGAGAACGGCGGCGCAGAAGCTGGCGGCGGCCAGCAGATGACGGAAAATCGAAAGCTGCCCTTGCACGGAAGGTCCCCTTCATGGCTGCGGCGCACCCCGCGCCGGATGCCGTGTTTTACCGCAAGGGAAGCGAAAAAAGCGTTAGGACCGGAAAACCCCCTGATGTCAGGCGTGCTCCATCACCAGCAGCAGCACCGTTCCGGGCTCAAGGGCTTCGTAGAGATGGGCCGTATCGCCGGGATAGGTGTAGTAATCGCCGGGTGAGAGGTCTTCGGTTTCCGTCTCCGGGCCGACCCGGGCGCGGCCGGTTGCCACAATCACATGTTCTGTCGAACCGGCAATATGGGCGGGAGAGCGCCGCGCGCGTCCGGGCTCAAGATCCATGCGGTAGATGTCCCGTCTCGCGCCGGTGCTGCCGGTGGAAAGAAGCGTTGCGCGAACGGCGGCCTCCTCGGACAAGGTGTAAGGGCCTTCGCCCGCCCGCACCAGGCGGGTGCTGCGCTCCGGCCGGTCGACAAGGCGGCTGAAGGGGATGTTGAGCGCGACCGCCAGCATCCACAGCGTCTCGATGCCCGGATTGCCGTTGCCCGCCTCCAACTGGGACAGGGTGGACTTGGAAAGGCCCGCCCGCCGCGCCAATTCGCTGAGACTCAGTCCCGCCTTTTCCCGCTCGGTCTTGAGTGCGATGGAAATCCATTGCCGGAGGGCTTCGGCGGTGTCTGACATGCGGGGCCTTTGCGTCTTGTCGTCCGTTCTTAATGGCGAACGAATGTTCGTCTTGACGAACGATATGGCTTTGTCCATTTTATCGCACATGCGGACGATATTTCAAACACTCACGCGCCGGGACTGGATGGACGTGCTGCTGGTCTGCGGCGCCACCACCATTGCCGGTGTCTCCTTCGGGGCCATAGCCACGGGCGGCGGACTGCCGTTCTGGGTGCCGCTGGCCATGTCCACCATCGTCTTTGCCGGGGCCTCGCAATTTGCGGCCGTTGGCGTGGTGCTGGCGGGCGGCGGGCCGGTGGCTGCGGTTCTGGCGGGGCTGGTGCTCAACGCCCGGCATCTGCCCTTCGGCTTTTCGGTGGCAGGCCTGCTGCGTGGCGGGCTCTTGCAGAAACTGCTCGGATCGCACCTTCTGACCGACGAGGCGCTGGCCTTTTCGCTGAAGGACAACAATCCGGAGCGCGCCCGTGCGCTCTACTGGGCCTGCGCCATCGGCCTCTATGTGCTGTGGAACGTGGGGACATTCGCCGGGGCATTGCTCGGTCAGGCGGTGGGCGATGCCTCGGCGCTGGGCCTTGATGCGGCCTTCCCGGCTGTGCTGCTGGCGCTGGTTCTGCCGGCGCTGAAGGATGCCCGGCTGCGGCTTGCTGCGGGTCTGGGGGCGGCCATCGCCTTCGTGCTGACACCGGTGCTGCCCGCAGGTGTCCCGGTGCTGGCCGCACTCAGCGGGCTGGTGGTTTTCATCGTCTGGCCGCGTACGCCCGCACCAGCCCGTGAACTGTCAGCCCGAGAACTGTCAGGGCGTGAACTGGCAGGGGATTGCGCAAATGACTGAGAACCTGATGCCGCTTGCCGCCATTCTGGCGCTGGCGGCCGGCACCTTCGCCTTCCGCGCCACCGGCCCCTTGCTGCATGGGCGGCTGGTGCTGTCGGGCCGCATGCAGCAGCTGTTTCAGGCTGCGGCTGTCGTGATGCTGGTGTCGCTGATGGCCAGTTCCGCGCTACTGGATGGCGCAGCCTTCGCGGGCTGGGCAAGACCGGCAGGCGTTGCCGCCGGTCTCGGGCTTTATCTGCTGCGGGCGCCGTTCCCGGTCATCGTCATTGGCGCGGCTGCCGTGACAGCGGCGCTCAGGGCCTCCGGCATCGCCTGAGGCTGGATACCAAGGTTTTCGGTGCTGACGCATCACGCCTGGAAATTGCTCATGCGCCGCACGGGCTTGAACAACACTCAATGAGGCAAGCTCATCGAGTGTTGGTATGAGCCGCTTATCCGAAGAAATAGAGACCGGCAAAGCCGGCAAGGCCGACGCCAATGCGCCACCAGGCGAAGGGGGCGAAGCCGTGGCGGGAAACGAAGTCCAGCAGCCTGCGCACCACGAACACGGCCGCCACGAAGGACGTGACAAAACCGATGGCGATGATCGTGGCGTCGTCCATGGAGAGAACATCGCGGTTCTTGTAGAGGTCATAGGCAAAGGCGCCTGCCATGGTCGGCATGGCCAGGAAGAACGAGAATTCCGCCGCAGAGCGCTTGTCCGTGCCCATCAGCAGCGAACCGGCGATGGTCGAGCCGGAGCGCGACACGCCCGGCACCATGGCAAGGCACTGGACGAAGCCGATGGCAAGGCACAGGTGCAGGGGGAAATCCATGGCGTTGTGATAGCGCGGCTTCAGCGGCAGCCGGTCGATCACCAGAAGTGCAACACCGCCCAGCAGCAGGGTGGTGCAGATCAGGGCCGGTGATTCAAACAGCACCGACTTGATGAAGCCATGCGCCAGCACGCCGATGACGGCCGCCGGCAGGAAGGCAAGCAGGATGCCCGCGACAAAGCGCTGGGCGCGCCGGTCATGCGGCAGGGCAGTGGCGATGGACCACAGCCGGCTGAAATAGACGCTGAGGATGGCGAGGATCGCGCCCAGCTGGATCAGCACCTCGAAGGTCTTGCCCGTGCTTTCGAAGCCGAGGAAATGGCCGAGTAGCAGGATGTGGCCGGTGGAGGAGACCGGAATGAACTCGGTCAGACCCTCGACAATGCCCAGAATGAAGGCGCTGATGATCGTATCGCTTGTCATCGGAAATGAACTCCTGAAAAGAGCTGTTGAGAGGCTATTGAATCCCGCTGCGGGGCATGATCTATGCGGGCGCGCTGGCTCGCGGGAAAAGAGGGCGGCAGCAACAGGATGCTAACCATATCCTATTAGGGTTGTGACGGGCGCTTGGGGGGCACCCGGCGCTGAAGGTCCAAATCACTGAATGCTCACGCTTTATCATCATCCGTTCTCGCCGTCTTCCCGTTTTGTGCGTCTCATCCTCGGGGAGTACGGCGCAAATTACGAGATGCACACCATCAATCCCTGGGAACGGCGCCGGGAATTCCTGATGCTCAATCCGGCCGGAACCGTGCCGGTTCTGATCGAGAACGGCGGCACGCCGGTCTGCGGTCCCTATGCCATCATGGAATATCTCGATGAAACGCGCGGCTATGCGATGGGCGACCGGCGGCTGATGCCGGACCATCCTGAACTGCGGGCAGAGACCCGCCGTCTGGTGGAATGGGGCCTGCGCAAGTTCGATGACGAGGTCGCCGGCCATTTCGTGCGCGAGCGCATCTACAAGCAGGACATGCCCCGCTCTGTCGGCGGCGGCGAGCCTGATTCGGCCATTCTGCGCGTGGCGCGTGCCAATATTCACCATCACATGCGCTATTTCGGCTATCTTGCGGCCTCGCGCAAATGGCTGGGCGGCGACCGGCTGAGCTTTGCGGATTTCGCGCTCGCCGCCGAACTGTCCTGCGCCGATTATCTGGGCGAAGTGCCATGGGACACCGAGGAGAACGTCAAGGCCTGGTATGCGCGGGTGAAATCGCGCCCGAGCTTCCGTCCGCTCCTGAGCGAAAAGATGCTCGGCATGCCGCCGTCGATGACCTACGCGGATCTGGACTTCTGACGCAGAGCCGCAACAGCCCTGCCGTGCCCTCAAACCCGGTGCTTTCGGCAAAGGCTCTGGACCGCCTTTGCCGCCAGCTCAGGGACAAGGCCGCCCAGCTGGGCTTTGATGATCTCGCCATCACCCGGCCCGATGCCATTCCGCTAGCGCCGCAGCGGCTGGCGCAGTTTCTCGCCGATGGCCATCACGGTTCCATGGGCTGGATGGAGGAAACGGCGGACCGGCGCGCCAGCCCCGGCGTGCTGTGGCCGGACGTGCGCTCGGTCATCATGCTGGCCATGAATTATGGCCCTGCCGGGGATGCGCTGGAGAACCTTGCCCATCCGGACCGGGGCAACATTTCCGTCTACGCCCGCCACCGGGATTATCACGATGTCATCAAGGGCAAGCTGAAGGAGCTGGCGAGTTTTCTCGTCTCGCGTGCGGGCGGCGGTGATGTGAAGGTCTTCGTCGATACGGCGCCGGTGATGGAAAAGCCGCTGGCACAGGCTGCAGGCCTTGGCTGGCAGGGCAAGCACACCAATCTGGTGTCACGGCGGCTCGGCTCCTGGTTCTTTCTCGCCAGCATCTTCACCACGCTGGATCTTGCTGCCGCAGAGGCGGAGCGCGACCATTGCGGCTCCTGCCGGGCCTGCCTGTCCGCCTGTCCGACAGACGCCTTCCCGCAGCCCTACCGGCTCGATGCCCGCCGTTGCATTTCCTACCTGACCATCGAGCACGCCGGACCGATTCCGGACGAGTTCCGCGTGGCCCTGGGCAACCGCATCTATGGCTGCGATGACTGCCTTGCCGCCTGCCCCTGGAACAAGTTCGCCGTGGAGGCCCGCGAAGCCAAGCTGCAGGCGCGGGAAGATCTGGAGGCGCCGCCGCTGGCCACGCTCTTGAGGCTGGATGATCCGGCCTTCCGCCAGCTCTTTTCCGGTTCGCCGGTGAAGCGCATCGGCCGGGACCGCTTCATCCGCAACTGCCTGATCGCGGCAGGAAACAGTGCCGATGCCGGTCATGTGCCACAGGCCGTGGCGCTGCTGGACGATGATGCGGCTGTCGTGCGCGGTGCCGCCGTCTGGGCCCTGTCCCGCCTGCTTGCGCCGGAGGCTTTTGCAGCATTGGCAGAAGGCCGGCTCACCCCGGAAGCAGACGCAGATGTACGCCGTGAATGGCTGGCGGCAAAAGCCAGGGCGGCATCAGAGACAAGGTAAAGCCGGAGCCTGCCGCACACCGGGCGTCGTCCCGGACGCAGCGGAGCGGAGATCCGGGACCCACTCGCTTGCAGAGCGGTGAGGTTGAAGCGCGGCGCAGAGGCTTGCTCCGGGCGGGTGCCTGCCGCAAGACTGTGGAAACAAGCATCTCTCTGCGAACGAGTAGGCCCCGGCTCGCGCTGCGCTTGGTCGGGGTGACTCAGTGCCTGTTACAAGGCGCAGTGCCTCGTGGTGGGGCTATCCGCAAAGGCCAAGGCGGCATCAGAGACGAGGTAAAGCCGGAGCGGTGCCGCAGGCCCGGACATCATGAATGCGCCCTGGAGCAGGATCAAAGCCCCGGCACCAGCCTTGCGAAGGCCTCGACCACCTGCTGATAGACATGCCGCTTGAAGGGGACGATCAACTCCGGAAGCCTTGCTGCCTCCTCCCAGCGCCAGCCGTCGAACTCCTGCGAATGGCCTTTGGGCGGAGTGAGGATGTCGATCTCGCTGTCCTCGCCTTCAAAGCGCAGGGCATACCATTTCTGCGCCTGTCCCCGGTATCTGCCATGCCGGGTGCTGGCGAGCATTTCGGGCGGATAGTCGTAGGTGAACCAGCCGGGGGCTTCGGCAATCAGCGATGCGGAGCGGACGGAGGTTTCCTCATAGAGTTCGCGGAAGGCTGCGGTCAGCGGATCTTCACCCGCATCGATGCCGCCCTGCGGCATCTGCCAGGCGTATTCTTCCTCGATCTTGCGCCCCTTGTGGGCAGCCTTGGGATCGAACCGGTGACCGGCCCAGACACGGCCTTCCCGGTTGACGAGCATGATGCCCACACAGGGGCGGTAGGGCAGCTGGCCGGGTGCACCCGCACCCGGAAAATCATGCAAGGCCTTGCTCACGTCTTACTCCACATCCCGTCAGCCCGGTCAGACTATCACAAAACCGCAGGCTGCCATCCGCTGAAACACGGGCGGCCTCTCCGGTATCAGCCTTGCGGTGCTCTGTCGATGGTGGCGCTGACGGGAACCAGCTGCAGGCCGCGCCGTTCCAGATCCGCGGCCCATTCCTGCAGCGTCTTGATGGTAACGGGCAGGGCCGTGCCCGATGCAACGGCAACGCCGCGGGCCCGCGCCAGAGCCTCCAGCTGCAGAAGCTGGCCGTTGATATCTTCTGCCCGCGGGACGGCATCCAGCACCACATCGACCCGGCTGAAGGGTGTGCGGGCCGCAGAGGCGGCCGCCGGTGCGACCGTGCGGGAGGAGGATCCGTCATCCACATACATCAGGCCCCGCTGGGTGACCTGTTCCAGCAGCAGCTGCATGGAAGGCTCGGCTGCGGTGAAACGGCCGCCTTGCGTGTTGATCACGCCGGCATAGTTGGTGGTCCGCGACAGAAGCCAGCTCAGCCGGTCCAAAAACTCGGGGCTGCGCAGGCTCACCAGCAGCGTATGCGGGCCGGGATCATTGTCCGGATAATCGAACGGCTCCAGCGGCAGCTGCATCAAAAGCTCATGGCCTGCCGCCCGCGCCTGTTTCATCCAGCGGTCGGGTGTGGCGGCATAGGGCGCGATGGCCAGCGTGACTTCCGGCGGCAGGCTCTTCAGCGCATTCTGGCTGCCCGCTTCCGACAGGCCGATCCCGCCGATGACAACGGCAATGCGTGGTGCGGACAGAAGATCACCTGACAGCGGCCTTGCATAAAGATCCAGCGGCCGGATGCCATCACCGCCAACCTTGGGCAAATAGCCATATTCGACACGCTCTGTGACCCGCTGATCGGGCGTCACCGACAGGCCTTCGCCGATGCGGCTCGGCTGGTTGGCCTCATCGTCAAAGCGGGGCCCCAGGGTGGCGTGCTGCTTGCCTGCCCGGCCATCTTCGTCGGAACTGAGATCCTGCTGCACGCTCAAGGCTGCGATGTCACGGGCGGCCAGGCCCTCGACCGTGCGTTCCAGCGGCACCACGGCGGTGGGCTCACCGCCGAGCGGATCATCGACGACGCCCATCCACAGCAGGCCGGTGGTGATGACCACCGTCATCAGTCCCATACCGATCAGGCCGAACGGCAAACGGATCAGTTTCCGCTTGCCCATGCCCAAAGGCGCTGTGAGGTCCTTCGCCGCCATGACGCTCCAAATATCCTTGCGCCGCCTTCCGGGTGACGGAACGCGGCGCCTGCCTGCTGGTTCAGATGCTGCTCAACTCCGGCAGGCCTACAAGCGACGAAGGGCCTGCCGGAGAGTGATTTTGCGGACGTCTCCGGTCAGTTCGGAACAGCCGCCTTCTGCTGGTCAGCCGACGGCGGGAAGGCGCTGTTGGCCTGTACGCCGCGCAGAAGATCCAGTGCAAGGTTCAGCTGCTTGTCGTCCTTCGGGTCGGCCGGCACATAAGCCTGGCTGCCGGACTCTTCCTTCTGCTCGGCGTCTTCCTGATTGCCGGCCGAAAGATGCCCGCGCAGGCCTGCCTCGCCGGTGGTTTCAGCGCGGCCCTGCATGTCTTCCGGCAGGTCCTGCAGGGCAATGATATCCGGCTGGATACCCTTGGCCTGGATCGAGGTGCCCGACGGGGTGTAGTAGCGTGCCGTGGTCAGCCGGATCGCCCCATTGGCGCCCAGAGGAATGATGGTCTGCACGGAGCCCTTGCCGAAGGACCGGCTGCCCAGAACGGTTGCGCGGCGGTGGTCCTGCAGGGCGCCAGCCACGATTTCCGAAGCCGAGGCCGAACCGCCATTCACCAGCACGATGACCGGCTTGCCGCGGGTCAGATCACCGGCGCGGGCGTTGTAGCGCTGGGTCTCCTCGGCGTTGCGGCCGCGCGTCGAGACGATCTCGCCCCGGTCAAGGAAGGCGTCGGAGACGGCAATGGCCTGATCCAGAAGCCCGCCCGGGTTGTTGCGCAGGTCAAGCACATAGCCCTTCAGCTTGTCGCCACCGATCTTGGTGGAGATTTCGTCGATGGCCTTCTGCAGCCCGTCATAGGTCTGCTCGTTGAACTGGGTGACGCGGATATAGCCGACGTCGCCTTCTTCACGCCAGCGGACGGAGCGGATGCGGATGGTGTCGCGGGTCAGGGTCACGTCAAAGGGTTCGGCACGGCCGTCCCGGCGGATGGTGACCTTGATCTGGGTCTTGACCGGGCCGCGCATCTTCTCGACCGCCTGGTTCAGGGTCAGGCCCTGCACCTGCTCGCCATCAATCTGCACGATGAAATCGCCGGCCATGAGGCCCGCCTTGGCGGCCGGGGTGTCATCGATCGGCGAGACGACCTTGACGAGGCCGTCTTCCATCGTCACCTCGATGCCGAGGCCGCCGAACTCGCCGCGGGTCTGCACCTGCATGTCGCGGAAAGCCTTCGGCGGCATGTAGCTGGAATGCGGGTCCAGCGAGGTCAGCATGCCGTTGATGGCAGATTCGATCAGCTCAGCGTCGTCCGGCACCTCGACATAGTCCGAGCGGACACGCTCGAACACGTCACCAAACAGGTTCAGCTGGCGGTAGGTATCCGAAGCTGCTGCGTTGGCTGCGCCGCTCAGACGAATGGGCAGGTTTGAAAAGGTTGTGACCGCCACAGCGCCGATCAGTGCGCCGGTGAACAGCAGAGAAGCTTTCCGTATCATCCGCGAGCCTTTTCTTCCTCTGTGCTGGCCCACCAGGGGGTGGGGTCAATCGCACTGCCATCTTTTCTGAATTCAACATATAGGACCGGGCTGGTCGATCCCAAGCCATAGGTCGAAGCACTCGCCCATTGGGTGGAGCCCATCACACCGACGGGCTCTCCGGCAAGAACAAACTGCCCCAGTTCGACATCAATCCTGTCCATTCCGGCAAGCAGCACATGATAACCGTCGCCGGCGTTCAGGATCAAGAGTTGGCCGAAGGACCGGAAGGGGCCGGAATAGACCACCCAGCCGTCGCCGGGGGCGGTCACCTGCGCGCCCGGACGGGTGGAGAAGGTCTGGCCTTCCGTCTGCCCGCCATAGTCGTCGCTCTGGCCGTAGTCCTTCAGCATGCCGCCTGCAACCGGCCGTGCCAGCAGGCCTTTTGTCTCTGCAAAGGCGACCGCCGGGCTGAGCCGGCCCGGATCGGGGGGCGCCGTGCGGGAGGGCGCGCGGCCGCTCTGGCGCAGGGCCGTGGCAGCCGCTGCCGCCTCCGCAGCCTTGCGGGCGCTCTCGATTTCCGTCTCCAGCGAGGCGATCAATTCCTTGAGAGATCCAGCCTGCGCTGCAAGGTCCTCTGCCTTCTGCCGCTCTGCGGCCAGTTCCCCGGCCGATCTTTCCCGCTCCTGCCGCTTGGCGGCCATCAGCAGTTCCAGACGTGATTTTTCCTCTGCAAGCCGGGTGGCATCGGCCCGCAGCTTGTCCTTCTCGGCCACAATGCCGGACTTGAGGCGGTTCAATTCCTCAAGATCGGAGGCAAGCGCTTCTGCCTCGATGCGCAGGCCCGGCATCACCGCGTTCAGCAGGATGGCGCTGCGCACCGCTGACAGGGCGTCGCTCGGCTGCACCACCAGCGCAGGCGGCGGACGCCGCCCGATCCGCTGCAGCGAAGCGAGGATTTCGGCCAGCGTGTCCCGGCGCTGCCACAGGGAGGCGCGCACGGTATCTTCATTGGCCGTCAGCCGCTCCAGCCGGCGTTCGGTATCGGCAATGTTGCCTTCCAGTCCCTTGATCCGTCCGGCCGTGCTCAGGATCGAATTGGTCAGGGATTCGCTATCCCGGTCGAGCGAGGCAATTTCCTGCTCGATTTCCTGCTGGCGCCCGGAGGACAGCTCGATGTCCCGCGACAGGGCCGCCAGTTCCGCTTCGCGCTCCAGCTTGCGCTTCAGCACCTCTGCCGCATGGCCGGACACGCCAGCCTCCACGGCCGGGACGGCCTGAGCCGCGGCGGGCTGCGGAAGAGCCGAAATGAGCGCAAGCAGACCCGCCAGCGCCAGAGGGCGCCGCGACTGCAAAGCTCTGCTGCTTCCCGCCATTCGCAAGGGCTGCACCACGATCGTCCTGTCAGATGTGCCGGAGGCACCTGTCTCGGCATACCCTCCGCCCGGAGAGTGATTCCACCGGGACAGCCAGATATGTGAAGCGAGGATGCGGCCTTGTCATTAACGAAGCGTTTACCGTCCCGTTCGCTCCACAGCAGAGAAACTAGAGCGCAAATGCGGCGGGATCCGGGCCGGAAAAGCCGGTGCAGATGATCATTTTGTCATCTTGCGTGAAGCTGACCGCAGATCTTGCCCATGCCAGGGCGCTGGGATGCCAGCGCATCACGCCTTGGCCTTGCTCAGACACCGCACGGGCTTGCCATCAAACCCTGTGATAGGGGTGGCCGGACTGGATCGTCAGCGCCCGGTAGACCTGTTCTGCCACCAGAATGCGCACGATCTGATGCGGCCAGGTCATGGCGCCGAAGGCAAGCTTCAGGTCGGCACGGGCCAGAAGATCGGGGCCGTGCCCGTCTGCGCCGCCGATGGCCAGCACGATTTCCGGACAGCCTTCGTCCATCCAGCCGCGCAGAACCTCTGCAAAGGCGGGGCTCGCCATGGTCTTGCCGGTTTCATCGAGGGCAATCAGCCTTGCGCGCGGATGCAGGCCCGAGAGCAGAACCTGCGCCTCTTCCGCCTTGCGGTCCTCGGAGCGCTGGGCACGGCTTTCCACCGTCTCGGTGACATCGACCGCAGTCACGCCAAGAGCCCGGCCGGTCTTGCGGGCACGGTCGAGATAACGGTCCAGCAGCTCGCGCTCCGGACCGGATTTCATGCGGCCGACAGCCGCTATGACATAGCGCATGAATTACATTCCCCCCGGCGTTTGCTGCCGGGAGCTCCAAGGGCCGTCAGGCCAGATGCCTTTTGCGCATCTGGCCGGGCCAGCTTTGGCCTTACTGCACGTCGTTCGCGTCGGCGGACCACATCTTCTCAAGATTGTAGAAGCCGCGGACTTCCGGACGGAAGACGTGGACAATCACGTCACCGGCGTCGATCAGCACCCAGTCACAATGGGTCTGGCCTTCGATACGGGCATTGCCGAAGCCCAATTCCTTGATGTCGCGCAGCAGGTGGTCGGCGATGGCGCCCACATGCCGGTGCGAACGCCCGGAGGCGATCACCATGAAATCGGCCAGCGAGCTTTTGCCCGCGATGTCGAGGGAGACGATCTCTTCCGCTTTCGAAGCGTCGAGACTGGAGAGGATCGCGTCGATCAGATTGCCTTTGGGAGCTACGTCCAAAGACGGCTGAGTGGGAGAGGACACGTGTGCCTCTCCGGAGTGCAAGGTCATGCTCAGGTGTTTCGCCTTTCGCCACAGGTTGGATAGGGATGCCCGGGCATCCCCGTTTCGCACCACAAGGACGGCAGAGTTTCAGACCCTGGATCTGCCATCTGCCCCAAGAATAGTGCTTCATATCTGTCATTTTCAAGACACAAGCCGTGTCAGTGTTAATTCTTTGCCGTCTCAGGCTTGGGCTGCCGGACGCAGAGGCATCAGGCCCCGCTCGTGTCCGGTTGCCGCAAGTACCTGTATTCAGAGCCCTTCCTTCTGTCTGGCGCGCAGGACTGTCGAAGAGACCGGGTCCAGCGGCGCATGCAGGAAAACCCAGTGCGGCGGCTTCATGGACAGCGCCAGCGGCGCATCCACTTCAGCCAGCCGGTAGCGGGCAAAGGCTCTTGCTGCGGGAGCAAAGAGAGGTGACAGGGACGCGCCGGGCCGGTTGACCACGGCGACGGTGACCTGATTGAGAATTCCCCGCCAGTCCTGCCAGCGGTGGAAGCTGGCGAGATTGTCCGCCCCCATGATCCAGGCGAAGGCAAGATCCGGCCGCAGGCCCTTCAGCCGTGCCAGCGTCTCAGCCGTATAGGCCGTGCGCAGCCGCGCTTCAATGGCCGTCACCTTCATGCGCGGATGGCGCGCAAGGGCGGCGGCCTGTTCCAGCCGCTGGTTCAGCGGCGCCAGATCGCCGTGGTCCTTCAGCGGGTTTCCGGGCGTCACCAGCCACCACACCTGATCCAGCTTCAGCCGGTTCAGCGCCGTTTCCGCCACGAGGCGGTGCCCCGAATGGGCCGGATTGAACGAGCCGCCGAAGAGGCCGATCCGGTTGCCCGGCTCCGCATGCGGCAGTCTGGTCCAGCGGGGATCGGCCTCGAACCGGCCGGTGGCGGATGATGTCACGTCATGGGTCCGTTACGGGCGAAGCTGGCCGTTGCCGTGCACGCGGTACTTGAAGGAGGTCAGCTGCTCGACCCCCACAGGCCCGCGCGCATGCATGCGGCCCGTGGCAATGCCGATTTCCGCGCCCATGCCGAATTCGCCGCCATCGGCAAACTGGGTGGAGGCATTGTGCAGCACGATGGCCGAATCCACCTCGGCAAAGAAACGGCGCGCCGCCTCTTCGTCCTCGGTCAGGATGCAGTCGGTGTGATGCGAGCCGTAGGTCTCGATATGCTCGATCGCTTCATTCAGCCCGCCGACGATGCGCACGGAGAGGATCTTGTCGAGATACTCGGTCGTCCAGTCCTCATTCGTTGCGGCAAGCGTGCCGGGGCACAGGTGCTGCACCTCGGCGTCGCCGCGCACCTCGCAGCCCTTGTCCTGCAGCGCTTTGATGATGCCGGGCAGTAGGTCCCGGGCAACGGCGCGGTCCACCAGCAGCGTTTCCAGCGCGCCGCAGATGCCGGTGCGGCGCAGCTTGGAATTGACGATCACATCCGTTGCCTTGGCCGGATCGGTCGCCTTGTCGAGGAAGATGTGCACGATGCCTTCCAGATGCGCGAAGACGGGCACGCGCGCGTCGTTCTGCACCCGTGCGACAAGGCTCTTGCCGCCGCGCGGCACGATCACGTCCAGGTTGCCGCTAAGGCCCTTCAGCATTTCGCCGACGGCATCGCGGTCTGCCACCGGCACCAGCTGGATGGCATCGCCCGGCAGGCCGGCAGCCTCCAGCCCCTTTTGCAGGGCAGCGTGAATGGCAAGGTTTGATTGCAGCGTGTCGGACCCGCCGCGCAGGATCACCGCATTGCCCGCCTTCAGGCACAGCGCGCCGGCATCGGCCGTCACGTTGGGGCGGCTTTCGTAGATGACGCCGATGACGCCGAGCGGCGTCCGCACACGCTCGATCTTCAGCCCGTTGGGCCTCTCCCATTCGGACATGACACTGCCGACCGGATCGGGCAGGGCGCCAATGGCCTCGAGCGCCTGGGCGATATCCTCGATCCGCTCCGCCGTCAGGGTGCCGCGGTCGAGGAATGAGGCAATCTGGCCGTTGGCCGTCATGGTTTCCACGTCCTGCGCATTGGCGGCAAGGATCGCAGGCGTTGCCTCGCGCACGGCAGAGGCCATGGCGCGCAGGGCGCGGTTCTTCTGTTCCTCTGGGGCAAGGCTGAGCTTGCGGGCTGCGGCGCGGGCACGCTTGCCCAGATCCGCCATCAGTGCCGTGATGCTGCTTGCTTCAACCTTGTCCTGCATCGGATTTTCCTCAGGCTTCTTTCTCGAACTGGGCGTCGTCCAGCGCCAGATCATCGCGGTGGATCATCTCGGCGCGGCCCGGATAGCCGACGATGGCTTCGATCTCGCGGCTGTTGCGGCCCGCGATCATGCGTGCCTCTGCCGCATCATAGGCAATGAGGCCGCGCCCCAGCACCCGGCCTTCCGGGGCAAGGATCTTGACCGTATCCCCGCGCGAGAAGCCACCCGAAATGTGAGTGACGCCTGCGGGAAGCAGGCTCTTGCCGGATTTGAGCGCGGAAACCGCGCCTGCATCCAGATGCACTTCGCCACGCGGCTCCAGATGGCCGTTGATCCAGGCCTTGCGGGCCGTGGCGGGCGTGGAGGCGGCCAGGAACCACGTGCAGCGCACGCCCTCATCAATGGCGCGCAGCGGGTTCATGCGCTTGCCCGAGGCAATCGCCATCACCGTTCCGGCGGAGGTGGCAATCTTGGCCGCGTCGATCTTGGTCTTCATCCCGCCACGCGACAGCTCCGACCCGGCGCTGCCTGCCATCGCCTCGATCTCCGGCGTGATGCGCGGCACTTCGGGCAGGAACACCGCATCCGGATTGGTGGCCGGGGGGGCGGTGTAGAGCCCGTCGATGTCCGACAGCAGCACGAGACAGTCGGCGGTCGTCATGGTGGCGACGCGGGCGGCGAGCCGGTCATTGTCGCCATAGCGGATTTCCGAGGTGGCGACCGTGTCATTCTCGTTGATGATCGGCACCGCCCCCATGCGCAGCAGCGTGCCTATGGTGGCGCGGGCGTTGAGATAGCGGCGGCGTTCTTCCGTGTCGCCCAGCGTCAGCAGAACCTGCCCTGCCTTCAGCCCCTTGCGGCCAAGGCACTCGGAATAGGCCTGCGCCAGCGCGATCTGGCCCACGGCGGCGGCGGCCTGGCTTTCTTCCAGCTTCAGCGGCCCGCGCGGCAGGCCAAGCACGCCGCGCCCCAGGGCGATGGAGCCGGAGGAGACCACCAGCAGCTCGCAGCCCTTTTCCGCCAGCGCGGCCAGGTCATCGACGATGGCTTCCAGCCACTCGCGCCGCAGCTTGCCGTTTTCGACAAGCAGAGCCGAGCCGATTTTCACAACAATGCGCTTGAACTCGCCAAGCTGCCGGGTTGCCTGCTTCACGGACGCCATCCCTCTTCAGGACGGGAGGGAACCTCGTTTGCGGCGTCCTCCTTATCCTTGTCGATTGCCCTGATGATCATGCGCAGCGCCGTGTCCACATTCTCGCGGCTGGCCGACGAGAGGATCAGCGGCTTGCGGCCGCAGGCCGCTTCCAGCGAGGCCGCCCGTTCGGCACGCAGCTCCGGCGACAAGGCGTCGGCCTTGGACATGGCGACGATTTCCGGCTTGTCTTCCAGCCCGTTGCCATAGGCCTCCAGCTCGCCGCGCACCACACGGTAGGCTTCGCCCGGATCTTCCACGCCCGAGCCATCGACCAGATGCAGCAGCACGCGGGTGCGCTCGATATGGCCAAGGAACCGGTCGCCCAAGCCCGTGCCTTCATGCGCGCCCTCGATCAGGCCCGGAATATCGGCCAGCACGAAGCCGCGCCCGTCCAGCTCGACCACGCCGAGGTTCGGGTGCAGGGTGGTGAAGGGATAGTCGGCGATCTTGGGCTTGGCCGCAGACACGGAGGCCAGGAACGTGGACTTGCCCGCGTTGGGCAGGCCGACGAGGCCGGCATCGGCGATGAGTTTCAGCCGCAGCCAGATCCACTTCTCGATGCCCTCAAGGCCCGGATTGGCATGGCGCGGCGCCTGATTGGTGGAGGACTTGAACTGGGCATTGCCGAAGCCGCCATTGCCGCCGCGCAGCAGCAGCAGGCGCTGGCCGGGTTCGGTCAGGTCGGCGATGACGGTCTCGTTGTCCTCTTCGAGGATCTCCGTGCCCACCGGCACGCGCAGCACCACATCGTTGCCCTTGGCGCCCGTGCGGTTGCGGCCCATGCCATGGATGCCGGTTCCGGCCTTGAAATGCTGCTGGTAGCGGTAGTCGATGAGCGTGTTCAGCCCCTCGACGCATTCGACCCAGACGTCGCCGCCGCGTCCGCCGTCGCCGCCATCGGGGCCGCCGAACTCGATGAACTTCTCCCGCCGGAAGGAGACCGCACCGGCACCGCCATTGCCGGAGCGTACATAAATCTTGGCCTGGTCGAGGAACTTCATCTCATGTCCATTTCTGCTGCCCGCGCGTCAGGCATCACTAGATTCCAGAAAACGCGCGCGCTCAAGGCGTGTGCGGATTGAAGCCGCCGCCGTGCCGGTGGCAAGACTGGCGCAGGTGCCGGTGCCCGTCTCGCGGAACCCCAGCCTGCGCAGCGCAGCCAGCGACGCGGCATTGCCCGTCATGACCTCTGCCTCCAGAGCCTCATGATCTGTGACGGCAAAGAACCAGCCAAGCGCAGCCTTCAGGGCTTCGCTCATCAGGCCCTGACCCCAGAAGGGGCGGCCAAGCCAATACCCGATCAGGGGGCTTGCGTGCAACTCGCGAAACGTGATTGCGCCAATGAAGGCATCATTCCGGTCAATGACCAGATTGACGATGGTCAGATCCGTCCCGTCCATCGCCGCCTGCAGCCAGGCTTGCGCATGCTCTGCCGTATAGGGATGGGGCATCCGCGCCAGCGTGCGGGAGACCTCGATATCCCCGGCCAGCGGGACAATATCAGCGGCATCGGCGGCCCGTGCCGGGCGCAAGGTCAGCCGGGGTGTGGCGAGCGGCAGGCCCTGCCATTTGCCGCCGCTCTCCGCCGCGCCCATCAGGCCGCTGCCTTGCGCTGGCGGAAGGCCTTGCCATCCAGCCGCACGACGATGTTGCGGACCTTGCGGTCCAGTGCCCTTGCATAGCGCTCGGTGATGGCTTCCGGCTGGAAGCCAAGCTTGCGCAAGAGCGCCCGCGAGGCGGCATTTTCCTCGAACACCCGCGCGGCAACGGCCGTGCAGCCATGGGCGGCAAAGGCCCAGTCGAGCGCCGCTTCCGCTGCTTCCCCGGCATAGCCGAAGCCCTGGAAGGGGCGGCCCAGCCAGTAGCCGATGGTCGGGCAGCCGGCCGCTTCCGCCAGCTCGCCCGGCGCGTCGATCGCCATGACGCCGATGAAGACGCCGCCCAGCGTGATGGCGAAGACGGCCGCCTCCTCCACCGGATCACAGGTCATCGCCCGGGCGGTGAAAGCCTCGGCCGAGCCCTCTTCATAGGGCCAGGCCATGCTCGTCAGCCAGCGGACAACCTCGAATTCCTGCCCGCACAGGCGGGCGATGGCCTCCGAATCCTCCCCGCGCAAGGGGCGCAGGATGAGGCGGCGGGTGCGCAGTTCCGGCAAGCGGCTCATGACCGGCCTCCCCATTGCTTCAGCGAGCGCCAGACGGAGCGCTCCAGCACGAAGCGCTCGATGGGCACATTGCCGCCAGCCCCCAGCGACCGGGCCATGCCCTGGTCGCGGTACTGGAAGCCGCTCTTGATCAGCACCCGGCGCGAGGCCGGATTGGTGACGCGGCAGCTGCCCTGCAACTCGTACATGTCGCCGTTGCTGAAGGCGTGATCGACCAGCCGGTGCAGCGCTTCGGTGGCAAAGCCGCAGCCCCAGAAGGGCTCGCCCAGCCAGTAGCCGACCTGGATCGGCCCGCCGGGTTCGGCGGCAGCATACTTGGCCTGTCCGATGAAGCGGCCGGTGGCCTTCAGACGGATGGCAAAACTTGCGTAATGGGGAGTTGCCGTCTGGCTCTTCTGCACGATGGCCCGCGCATCCTCCAGAGCGAAGGGATGGGGCATGGTGGCCAGATGCGAGGCAATCTTGCGGTTGTTGGCGAGAAATACAATGTCTGCCAGATCGTCCTTGCGCGGCGTATCGAGCCGGACACGAACCCCTTCCAGCGGCATCCGGGCCGCAACCAGACTGCTTTCGTCTAAGTATCCTTCACTCTCGACAACCATAACTTCCTCCGGTCAAAGAAAAACGAAAAGGGGAGATGGCGTCCCATCTCCCCTTGAACTTTGACCGGTTCACCAGAACCGCCGGGTCGATCAGGACGCCGGCGAACATGGTTTCACTCGGCTTTACTCCGCTGCTACCGCTGCCGGCAGCACGTTAATGAAGGTTCGGCCGTTGGATTTGGCCTGGAATTCCACTTTGCCCTCTACGGTCGCAAAAATGGTGTGATCCTTGCCCATGCCGACGCCGTTGCCCGGATGCCAGGTGGTGCCGCGCTGACGTGCGATGATGTTGCCCGGAATCACGGCTTCGCCGCCGAACTTCTTGACGCCGAGACGGCGGCCGGCGGAGTCGCGGCCGTTGCGGGATGAACCGCCTGCTTTTTTGTGTGCCATGACGAAACTCCTCGTCTTTCGCTGTTCAAGTTGCGCTGAGGTGGCGGCGATTACTCGCCAGCAGCTTCCTCAGCCTTTGCCTTCTTGGTGGTCTTCTTCGCCGGCTTTGCGTCGCCGGTGGAGATGGCCGTCACCTTGACCAGCGTATACGACTGACGGTGACCGTTGCGGCGCCGGGAATTCTGACGGCGGCGCTTCTTGAAAATGATGATCTTGCGGGTGCGGGCCTGGTCGACCACTTCCGCAGTCACGGTGGCGCCAGCCACGAGCGGCGCGCCAACGGTGGTTTCTTCGCCATTGCCGACCATCAGGACCTCTTCAAAGGTCACGGTGGCGCCGGCTTCGGCGTCGAGCTTTTCGACCTTCAGGAGGTCGTCCTGTGCGACGGTGTACTGCTTACCGCCGGTCTTGATCACTGCGAACATGTCTTGCACGTCCTTTTTTTCGTTCTGTTGCCGTATCTCCGGAACCCCTCCCGCCGGTCAAAACCACGCCGCAGGCCGTCTGGCCCATGCCGGAGTTTCTTCTCTTCGGGAACAGCCAGCCCTGCGGAAAAACCGGCAGCAATGCTGGATGGTTGGAGGTCTGGAGACAGCACAATGCACGGAGCCTATTGGCCCCATTTCACTGAGCAGAGGCTGTATAACGCCGCGATCAAAGGAAAGTCAATCCACAACCCGCCGCAAACCGCCATTTTTCCTGCCCCGGCAAAGGTGGGCAGGCATGGTGCGGCAGCTTTTCTCCCGGCCGGTCTCCCGGCTGTCGGGTGCGGCGCTGCCAGGAGACACCGGGCCGCCCCGGCCAAGCGCAGCGCGAGCCGGGAGCTGTTCGCCTGCAGAGAGGCGCCATCGTCCTGAGCCTTGGCAACGGGTTGCCGCCGGAAGCTCCACGGACCGCTCTGCGAACGGATGGTTCCCGGATCTTCGCTGCGCGTCGTCCGGGACGGCGCCTCGTGTGCCGGTTCCGTGCAGTCTGCACCGGGGCGCCGGTGGCCTCGGCAAGTGGCGCTGCGTGTACGTTGAGGCGGCGTTGCTGCCGGGCATGACGGCTTGCCATCGGTGGGGCTGTCATCTCCACGAAGGTGGGGATCCAGTATCCCCGGAGGCCACGCGGTCAAGTCCGGCACTCATGACGATGGCTGCCGGGCGTGTGGCGGCTTTGACCGGGGAACGGCCTGCTGCATCACCGGCATACGGGTGGCTGAACGGAAAAAGGAGACGCAAGTGAAGCCTGCTGCTCCTGAAAACACTCTCAACCCCTTGCCGCTCAAGGCTTTCTGCCGGTCCCGGCTGTGCATGGCAAAAAAACCGGCAAAAGCCGAAATTGCCCCTTGCGGGGGTTGGAACCCTTGTCTATGTTCCGCGCCACTTGAGACCACGTTTGACGTGTGCCGCGGAGAGGTGCCGGAGTGGTTGAACGGGACGGTCTCGAAAACCGTTGTGCGGGCAACCGTACCGTGGGTTCGAATCCCACCCTCTCCGCCATTCTCCCTTACAAAGACCTTCTCCCGATCCGGCCCCGGCCGGATTTTTCCGTTGTTTTCGAGGGTTATGCGGGAGGGGCTGTTGACCGGGCTACGCCCTGAAGGGCGCGCATGCGTTCTCTCCGGACCTCATGACTGCGCGATTTTGGTGAATAGCTTGCAACCATCAAATATTTCTCGGTTTTTCCGACGTAGCACCTGAACACTTCGATGTCAGTGGCGTTCGTGAAATGGAACCCGCATCGAACATTCAACAGGCGGATCATAGCCTTGCTGCGCTGGATCAATCAGCGGGAAGAGCCGACGTCCTCACCTTCTCTTGTGGGTTTCGAAACCTCATTTTCGCCGAGCTCGAGCGTGGCGCCAACAGTCCGCAGCCATTCAGAAAGACGGTCGGTGGCTACGGAGACCAGTTCGGGCTTACGCAAGGCACACTCCCAAATCGTCGCCACGCGCCAACCCTCGTCAAGCAGCGCTCCGCGCACAGAGCTGTCCCGTGCAACGTTCGCCGCGAATTTGGCCTGCCAGAACTCCGAGCGCGTTGCGGGAGTGGTGGCGTAGCGGCATCCCTTATGCCGATGCCAGAAACAGCCGTGCACGAAGACGACGGCGCGATACTTCGGCAGAACGAGGTCCGGTCGTCCGTGGACCTTCTTTGAATGAAGACGGAAGCGAAAACCGCGCGCGTGCAATGCCCGCCTGAGAGCCAGCTCGGGCTTGGTGTTCTTTCCCCTGATCCCTGACATCATCCGGGAACGGGTCTGCTGGTCCACGATATCGGTCATATGCTCCCTGGTTTTCGTCCTTGAACCTAGTATACACCGGCTGAATGAAATTCGTCAGGAGCCTGATTTGCCCTCCACTTTCGGCATTGTCGATCTGTTTGCCGGTCCAGGCGGCCTTGGCGAGGGATTCGCGTCCTTCGTCGAGGACGGCCATGCGCCGTTCCGGATCGGCATCTCGGTCGAGAAGGAGGCGTCGGCCCATCGGACCCTGACGCTGCGTGCCTTTCTGCGCGAGTACCGTGCACGTCATGGCGTCTTGCCGAAAGAGTTCATCGATTTCCATGCTGGGCTTGCATCCGAACCGGACTGGTCAGCCGTCGACGCTGAAGCGTGGCAGCATGCCATCGATGAAGCCCGCGCGCTCGAGCTCGGAACCGAGGCTGCGACGACCGCCATAGATGGCGCCATCGCGAAGCTGAAACGAAAATACGACGACACGATCCTGATCGGCGGTCCGCCCTGTCAGGCCTATTCCCTGGTGGGGCGCGCCCGCTCCAGGGGCAAGGTCGGCTATGTTCCCGAGGAGGATGCGCGGCACTATCTCTTCCGCGAGTATATCCGGGTGCTCGACAAGCTTCGCCCGGCCGCC
The DNA here is from genome assembly GCF_055685825.1 of Pannonibacter sp. CBAS1226. NCBI lineage: Bacteria > Pseudomonadati > Pseudomonadota > Alphaproteobacteria > Hyphomicrobiales > Stappiaceae > Pannonibacter > Pannonibacter sp. CBAS1226. Next base: position 275,641 of record NZ_JBVOUO010000004.1, read on the forward strand.
TTCGTGATGGAGAACGTCAAGGGCATGCTGTCTTCGACAGTCGAGAGCCGCCTTGTCTTCGAGATGCTGATGGAGGACCTGTCCTCGCTCGGCACGGGCCACGGCCATCACTACGAACTGCGGGCCATCCGGGTCGAGGATGGAAAGGCCAGCTTGCGGGATGCGGTGCAGCCATCGGACTTCGTCGTGCGCTCCGAGGCGTTCGGAGTCCCGCAGCGGCGCCACCGGGTGATCATTGTCGGCATCCGTTCGGACCTCGCAGGACGTGCCGCCGATGCGGAGATCGCTGTAGCGGGGATGGCACGTACCGTCCGGGATGTCATCGAAACGATGCCCGCCTTGCGAAGCGGCATCAGCCGTGGGGTGGACAACGCGGCGGCGTGGCGACAGGAGGTCGTCGACGCCGCGAGACTGCTGGCTGGCATCTGCACGGTGGAGGACGACGACACGCTCCATGACGCGTTCCTGACCGTTTCAAGGCAACTGACGGACGGCTCGCCGACCCTTCGGGCGGCGTCATGTCTGCCGGAGGGCTACGGCACTTCGAACGATGATCTGCTGCGGTGGCTCGAGCGGCCGAACCTGCGCGCAATTGCCCAGCATGAGACACGCGGGCACATGGCGTCGGATCTCGGCCGCTACCTGTTCGCGTCGGTGTTCGGGGCGGTGCGTGGCTACAGTCCGAAGGCCGCCGATTTTCCTCTGGCGCTTAGCCCGAATCACCGCAACTGGCACAGCGGTGTCTTCAACGACCGTTTCCGTGTCCAGCTGGCGGGCGAAGCGTCTACCACTGTCACGAGCCATATTTCCAAGGACGGGCACTACTTCATTCATCCCGATCCGATCCAGTGCCGGAGTCTGACCGTGCGCGAGGCAGCCCGGCTCCAGACCTTTCCCGACGATTACCTGTTTCTTGGCAACCGCACGCAGCAGTATGTCCAGGTCGGAAACGCCGTGCCGCCGTTTCTTGCGAGGCAGATTTCGAGATTGCTCCTTTCAGCTTTGGGCTCTTGATCCGTTGGCGCCGATCAGCGCGGCCTTAGCATCGTCAATTGACCACCAAGGTCGTCGAGCATGTATCATCCGGTGGCAGTTGGAACAGACCAAGGCAAGGTCCTTCAGGTTCGTCTTGCCGTGTTCACCGAGCGATGAAATTGGCAGGGTGTGGTGGCATTCGATAAATTCCCGGCCCCTCTCTCCGTAGGTTTGCAAGAAATCGAAACCACAGACCTCACAGGCAAGACAGCCATGCTGTCTCAGCGCGACGGCTTTCTTTTTCTTCACGAGTGTACTGTTTCGTTCTCGGGAAACATGAACTCGGGTCATTATTAGACCTTCTGACGCTTCGATTTCGGGTTCATCGAAAGCCAGGATCTCCGCATCACTGTCGCCGATTAACTCCAATATCCCATTCGCAACCCGCGCCACCTCGTCCGGACGTCCGGAAAATTCCTCCCAAAGCTCAACTTCAAGCCTGTTGCCATTGGTTAGCCCCTTTCGGCCGTTATCAATATATTGGGGGTCGAAAGAACTGAAGATTCGCAACTTCATGGCGATTGCATCTGGCGTTCGCAAAAGCAATCCGCGTTCTATCAGGCCCAAGGCTACACCAACTTTCGCGATACGCTGCGCGAGTTCACCGATTTCCTCAGATTGGGGCCGTGGATCAAAATTACGATGATTCAGATGATAGTCGAGTGCAATGATTAGCTCGTCACGGGTCCAATCTGGATTTTGGTGTCGACCCTGCTCTACAAGAAACTCACGAACCTTGCGGAACAGATCTTCATCGCTGTTCCGTATCCACTGTTCGTGAACTGCGCGGTCTCGTTCGCTGAGCTCTGACCCTCGCTTCTGACCATCCGACCAGCCCTTTCGACCATTGTCAAAAAGGGAGTCAAAGATGTCGCGCGTATTCCTGAGCGTATGGCGAAACTGCTGTTGAGAGCGACCATCCGAAAGCGCGTCAAAGAACAGGTCGTACGCACCATTCCAACTATCGACGCCCAGTGAGGTAGGCGGCCTCGGCACCTTGCCATCGGAAAAGTCTGTGCAACGCGAAAGAAAGTACCCAACTAGGATCATGTCGTCGGATCGTTTCCGTGTCTCGCCGATGTCTCGAACTTTTGCCATTTCTGTGCTGACCAAATGATCTCTATTGCTTGATTTCAGGAATGGACAAGGAATGAGGCGAGTAGTCCGCCGCTCTGACTTTAGCCCACGTGTCCGCGCGCTTCGCAACTTCCGAGATCTGCTGACCCGGAGCGATCCTGTTGAACTCGGCGTTCACGACCACGGCCCAGTCCCAGAGCAGGTCGCGCAGACCGCCAGAAATCCCCTGTCGCATCCAGATCTGCTCGAGGTCCAGCCTGTCGCCGAGTCGATCCGCGACCACCGACACGACGTAGGTTGCGATGTTCACCCATCCCTGGCGGAACACCTCTTTCGCCTCCTTCGTCTTGATCATGCTCTCGATCGCCTTGAACAGAATGACCTTGGCGATCATCGCCCGATACCAGCGGGCATCGAGCGGGCTCGGGACAATCGTCGGATCATCATCGAGTGCAGCCATGAAGGCAGCGAAGTTTTTCTCGCCAGCCATGGCGACCTGGTTCGGCTTGCCGCGCCACGCTTCATGGTACTTCGCGATGTCGTTCTTGGTCAGTTTGCGTTTCGGCGGGATCATCTCCTTCAGGTTTCGCCTTTTGGCCGGCGTGGTGCCTTCTCTCAGAAGCATGACGTTGTAGGCGCCAGCCGCGCGCTCGTAGAACCATCGCGTTGCGCCGTCCGGGCACCACGTGTCGTTTGCAAGTTTTTCAAGCTCTCGATGGAACGGGCGGTTTGCCGACAGGTCGGACATCTTCACCGCGTTCTGGCTGTTCGCATAGCGGGAGACGTTGCTGATCAGTCGCTCGCGTGCCTCGTCCTGCGATCCCTTGAGGATGATGATCTTTGCGGGGACCATGACATGGCTGAGATCGATGGTGCGATCGTCGCGCGAAGAGAAGTAGATGGTCGAGGTGGTCTGCCCGCCGTTCACGATCTGCAGGCCCTTCAGGAACGACAGGCCCAGATTTCCGTCCTCAGTCCGCTCGAACGCCGCTTCGTCGCAGACAAGAACGAGGCCATTGTTGAAGGCAAGAAAGTGCTCCGGTTCCTTTCGCAGCGTTTCGACGATGCCCTTGTTGACCGCGCGCTTGTTCCCCAGGAAGGTGCGAATGTTGGCTTCGAGCAGCGTCGTCCCGTAGCGCAGATAAAGATCCCGGATGAGCTGCCCGGGAATGGCAGTAAGGGCATACTCGTAGTCTGCATCAGGGTCCGGGACGTGGACGCAGGGGAGCGCCCGACCGATCGACTGGACGAAACTCACGGCCAGCTCGTCTCGCGGCTTGCCCTCGGTGTGGCGGAACAGCCTCTCCATATCCATGGCCTCAACGGCCACCATCTTCTGGTGAACCTCCTTGTTCGAGAACCGTTTGGTCTTGGTCTTGCCATCAGTGATCACGAACACACGAAGTCGGTCAATGTCGCCCCAGCGAGAACGAATGGTTGCGACCAGGTCCCTGACCGGATGGGTCGGATCGATCTTTGCGTCGAGGTTGCCGCTTGCCGCACGAAAGAGAAAGCGAACGCCTTCGCCTGCAGTTGCGGTGGCATCCGAGTCCCTGAGATCGTTCAGTTCCTCAGTCCCGAAATAGTGGGTCACGAACAGGTCGAGAGCCGTTTCATCGGAGCTGAGCGCATAGCCCGTAATGCGAAGTTTTGCGTTGCCGACCTTGCCGCTCCAGTGGCAAACGGTTGGGGCCTCGCAGATCCCGGTTTCTGCGACATGCTCCATGACCATTTCCGCAAAGACGAGCTCATCCGAAGGAAAGGGGCCTTCGCCAGCCTCTACGCGCTCGGCGATGATGGTCTGCAGGTCGGAACGAAAGTTGCGGTGAAATTCTTCAAGGCTCATGTCAGTCAAGTCCAAATTCGTTGATCAGCTCCGGAATCCCAATAGAGGGGACTTCCAAGGCATCGAGGTCGAGTACATAGGCGGCCGAACGGATGGCGGCTGGCAGGGAGGCACGCGTAAGGCGCGGCATGTCACCTTCCGAGCGGAATGTCCTTGCATCCTTCAATGTCAGCGTTCGGCTGTAGAGCGGTGAATGCTCTTCGAGGTACCCCATCACCATGAGCAACGCCTCGAAGCCGCGCTGAATTCCGGCCAGTCTAAACCTCTCGCGGAGTTCAGACACGAGATCGACAAGCGAGATCCCGTCCGTGTTTTCCTCGAAGCGGAAGGCGCAGAGGAAGATGGGAGCCCTGTCACCGTCCAGCTGCTCGATGCTGTTGATCCGCGCAAGGAAGCTGCCGGTCCGAACCGTGCTCTTCACCTCTATCGCGCCACCTCGAACGTGGAAGTCCTGCGCCGCCCGCAACGGTCCCTGCCAGCAGTCGAGAGCACCAGCTCCGAGGGAAGTGTCCGTGAGCAGCCTGAGCAGCCACAGCTCACCGAGCAGGCCGATCTGCGCATCGGACGAGAGTGGACGGTGCGTTCGAGCCATGAACGCCTGCCACTCCATGACACGTTCGAGGAAGGCCTCCATCACGTCGCGATTCGCGGTGTCGGCTGCGGTCTCCAGCGTCCTCAAGACATCGACAACCATGATGGCGAAGATATCCGGTGACCCCTCAGGCCGCCTCACGAGGGCGATGGCGGTCTTCCCGGCAAAGACAATCTGACCTTCGATGCAGGAAACGTCGAAGCCCTTGCCTTCGGGCAGCCGTGCCGGATTGACTGGCCATGATCCAGGAAAGGCGACGATCAGCGCTTCCCGCCCGAGGGGAAAGTGACAACCCGCCTCGACCGAGACAGTGCCTATTCCGGTGAGATGGACAAATCGCCAGTCTTCTCCGGCTTCCTGACGCGCGAGCGCTCGCCACGCACGTGCGAGCCCGTCTTCAGTCCACCCACTCATTGAGGCCTCCCCACAGTACGCTGTTGGCGATGTACCTCGAGTTGGAGACCCTTCTCTCGGAAGTGCTTGACGGAAAACTGATTGCCCAGGCGACGACGGGATCGGCATCATTCAACTCATCGACACCTGCACCCTCGGGATCGAGCAGATAGAGCATGAGCAGGCCGCGTTCCCGGCGAGCCGGAATGCCCGCTTCGGCGACGCCTTCTCCGAGTACGTGACGGATCTGCGGACCTCTCGGATCGGACGGTGGCTCCTTGCCTTCGTTTCGATCCGTGTCGTTGCGCCAGGTCTTCTGGCTGAGATCGAGCGCTGCCTTCCATTCCGCCTCGGTCAGATCGATGGCCTGATCGCGAGGCGAGATCAGGGTCTTTATCGAGTAACGGTCTGCATGTTCTGTCGTTCTCCTCCGCTTCAGCATATTGACCGAAGCACCGCCGACCGTGCGGTATTTGTCGTCCGGGCCTGTGTCTTTTCCGATAAGCGCAACCGTCCAGCTTGTGAGCTCGCTATCCTTGTTCATCTCCTCGATGAAGTCCGCAATCAGCGGACTCATGATCCGGAAACTGGCAGGGTGGGTCCTGTAATCCCTTAGGAACGAGATGACGCTCAGGGCGGGTACATCTCGCCAGAGGTGACCGTTCCACTTCTGACCTTGTGGAACGAAATGCTGATCGTTCAGATCCGTCGATGGACCGAGTGCGCTGATGAAACGATCCGTGGCATTGAAGTTTGCAGTGATGTCGTCCTTGCGGTTGGGAAACACGATGGCCTGCAGAAGATCGCCCGAATAGGTCAGCTGCATAGCGCGAGCGTTCCTCATCTTGGCCCGCGAGGTCACGGTCAGCACGGAGTGCGATTTCACCCGCAGACCGAACTGTTTTGGCGTGGCGCCGGCCGCGACCATGTTGTCGAACTCCTGACGCAACTCTTCGGCGGCGTCGGCGATATGGCCGAACCATTCCACCATTTCCTGTGATGTGTAGAGGCGGCAGACATCGAGGTAGCCGTCGCGGTAGCCGAACCACCGCCCCATCTGCATGAGCGTGTCGTACATGCGTGCGGTTCGCAGGAAGTAGCTCGTGCAGAGACCTTCGAGCGTCAGACCACGCGCCAACTTGTCGCCGCCGATGGCAATCACCTTCAGGCCGGTGCCATCGTTCTCAGCATAATCGAGTGCATCCTTCGCCGTGCCGTTGATCTCGCGCACGCGAATGTCGGACAGGACGTCGGGGAGGACGGCACGAATGTCCGCCCACGAAAAGTTCTCCAGCGTTTCGCCCTCGACGAGGGCAGAGCGGATTCCCTGCATGCCTGGCAGGAAGGTCTTTTCATATTCCTTGCGCATGGACGCCTCGAGGTCCGCAAGCTCGATGCCGCGGGTGTAGCGGCCCTTCATATCCCGCACGTACTCTGCGACCTGATTGACGACAGCGTTCTGCACCGAGGTGAAGCGGGTAACGTGGATTAGCATCGAGGAATGCTTGCTGCCCTGTCCGCGCAGCTTCCTCACTGCACAGGCATAGACGAAGGAGCGGATCGCTTCTGCGAGCGAGTCCGGCACACGGTCCTCTCCCTGCCATCGCGGCCGGTAGCCGTTCTTGTGTCGTGGCGGCATCCATGGTTGAAACTCGTCATCCGAGAGCGGGCGCACCAGAGGCAGGTCTTCGGGCGTGCTGGAAGCCGATCCGAAGACACGACCCGGCCCGACATAGTTCGATGGTGCCGCAAGGCTGGTGATGAAGGCTGCCGGGAAGAGGTCCGGTCCGTGCTCCTGTGTCTCCCCGCGGTCATGAATGAAGATGTTCGCAAAGGGCGTCGCCGTGTAGCCGACATAAGCCTTCCGCGAGAAGTGGTGGAGGATCGACCGGATCAACCTGTTGATGGTCTTGGGTTCATGTTCGATATCCGGGTTGCCAAACTCGTCCACGACGTCTTCACCCGTATCGACCGATCCATGGTCGGACTCGTCGTCGATCACTAGGAGAGGCAGGTTGGTGACGAGCTTGCGACCGGTTTCGGGGTCGACGTGATTGGCGACACGGTTCCGGATCCAGTGCAGCAGGCGCTCGAGCACCGTCTTGTTTTTCTTGACCACGAACAACCACGGTCGCTGTTCCGGGCTGATGTTCATCTTCGCCGCAACGGCCGTGTTGAAGTCGCCCTTGTCGCTCCGATTTGTTGCAGCGTTGGGACGGACAGACATGTCCTTGTCGATCAGTCCCACCCCGACTGCAGGGAGCTCGTCAGCGTCAGCGATGGTGGCAAAGCCCAGGAACCCCTCGTCGAGGCGGATCTGTGTCTGGGCTCTCAGGTTGTTGTGGAGGCCGGCCAGCACGATGATGATCTTGTAACCGGCGTCGGCGGCCTTGCAGATCAGTCCGGTGTAGTTGCCGGTTTTTCCCGACTGAACGTGGCCCACGACCAGTCCGCGACGATCCCATGCGCCTTCCCGGGTCGGGTCCTCGAGTTGCGACAGGACTTCATCCGTGGCGACGTCGAGGGCGTCGAGGGCCGTCCAGGGAATGCGCGCCTCCATGTACTCGGAATAGCGCTGCCAGTATGTCCAGCCTTTCTTCCTTTCCGCATCGAGCCAGGCGACATGGTCCTCACCGCTCGACAGGGTAGCGTTCTCGCCCACCGTGCGGCTTGATCGGCGAATAAGTTCGTCAACGAGTGCGTCCCGATCAACAAGGGCGAAATCGTCCTCCATCATGATCGCGAGCTTCGTCAACTCCTTCTCGATCATTTCCGGAGTGACAGGGCTCTGAGCGCGTTCCGCAGCAAGGCGGAGCATGTTCTGGGCCATGGAAAGGATTGAATCGAAGGCCTTCTGGTTTGAAATCGTCATTGCGTGTCTTTCGCTTCAAGGGCTGCAACCAGGTCGAGGTGCCGGTCGAATGGGGGCGTGCGACCGAGCCGCTCGCGCGCCTCGGTCGGGCTGAGCCCGCGGAACTTCACCAGTGCTTCAAACATCGAGGACAGGGTCTCCATCACCTCGTTCTCGGCCGCTCCGGTGAAACCAGTTCTCGGCGTCTCCTTGTCTTCCGCCGTATCCAGCCAGATACGCTGCACGGGCACTGTCTCTTCGATCAGCCTCAGAAGAGCGAGGATGTCGGGCTTGAGTGGGCCGGCGCGATCGAGGATCGAGGCGAGAAGATCATGGTCACGAGCGATCCGGTAAGACGTTCCTTGTGCCGAACGCCGCACTTGCCAGGCTTCGGCGACTGCGTTCGGGCGCGTGCCTGAGGCCGGAGTCACGTGTCCCCGGTGGGCGAAGACCCGCCGCGCCGTGTCGCGTGTTTCTGTTGCGAGACGATGAAGCTGGGATCGCAGGCGCACCGGGGGGCTGGCCGTCGATTTCAGGACATTGATCTTCCAATCGGCATCCGCGCTGTTCGGTATGTCGAGTCGGATACGAGCGAGCCTGTGAGCTTCATCGCGCGGCCATGGCTTGCCGCCATCGCCGAGGCCAAGCCACCCCCCAGCGAGAAGGAGACGCTTGTTGCGGTAGACGTAGAAGCCCTCCTGCTGCGTCCATCCTCCGGGCCCCGCCGCCGCTTCCTGCTCGGCAGGCTTGAGCATGTCGCGATGCGGAAGGACGTGGCATTGCACGGTCACACCGGTGGTGTGGAGGATCCGATACTCGGGGCTTTCGAGCGCCTTGCCGGGATGACCGATGAGGTACGGATCCCAAGGCTTCAATCCTCTGCCATTGAGCGAGAGGCGCAGCATGGGCAGTTGGCCATCGATGAGGCGATGGAAGGTCATCGCAAGATGCGCCTCCACGCGATCCGCGAGCTCGATCATGTCGGTGGTCGCGAAGCCATCCGTCACGATACGGTCCAGTTTCTCCCAGAGTACGATGGTGCCGTGGGCCATCTGGTCCAGCGGCGCGAGCAAATGCTCTGATCCCGGCGACGGTCCCTCGAAGAGCGGCCAATCGGCCCCGGGTTCCTGACCGATGAGATCGAGGTCCCAGCGCAGGCAGACGACCGGTCCACCTTCCTTCCGACTGGCTACGGTGAGGCGACGAGCCTGAGAGAAGCTGGCCGTCTTCAGGCCCAGCCCGAAGCGCCCGAGGTCGGTGGCGGCGCGTTCAGCCCTCGGATCGCGTGCGCCAAGCCGCATGCCGGCCTCCAGAGCCGCGTCGTCCATGCCGTCGCCGTCATCAACGATCCTTACCCAGCTCTCTGGACCGGCCCATTCGAGATGAACACCGACTTCACCCGCGTTCGCCGCGATGGAGTTATCGATCAGATCTGCAATGGCGGTGGGAGGAGCATAACCAAGCCCGCGCAGGGACTCGAGCATCGAACCGGCATGAGGAGGAGCATTCCTTACACCCATGTCATCACATCCCGAGCAGAGCCTGGAGACGCCGCTTGCGTCCAGGGTGAGAAAGATGGTCGAGCGCCTTGGCCTCGATCTGGCGGATGCGTTCGCGTGTCACTCCGTAGATCTGGCCAACTTCCTCGAGAGTCATGTCGGTTTCGCGCCCTATCCCGAAGCGCATCCGGAGCACATCAGCCTGGCGCTCTGGCAGCTCAGCCAGTGCGTCTGCCAAGATCCTTTCGGTTTCTGCCTGGTCGAAGACATCCGCTTCTGAAGGCTCGGGCAGCAGGTTGTCCCAGTCGTCAAGGCTTGCGGGATATTCGGCTTCACGCGGGATGCCGCGGAACTGTTTGACCTCGTCGATTGTCCATTCGAGTTCTTCGGCGAGTTCGAGGTCGGAGACGGCGCCACCGACCCGAACGTCCAGCCTCTCCAGGGCACGATCGAGCTTGGTGATCTTCTCGTTCCGATGCACGGGGATGCGGATCGCCGCGCCTTCATCAGCGCGCCATCGCGTGATGGCCTGTCGCATCCAGTAAGTGGCGTAGATGAGGAAGCGATAACCACGTTCGGGATCAAATCGCCTTGTGGAACGCTGCAGACCCATGAACGCGACCTGGAAGACGTCCTCTGGATCCTCGCCTTCATCCACGTTCCGCGAGGCAAAACGCCGGACGTAAGGCAGATGCTCGCGGATTAGGTGTTCGGTAGCAGATTCGGAGATCAGTATTTCGGCTTCCAGCTGACTGGCCTCGGCTTGGCACGCCGGGAACTGTTCCAGTCGGCGGACCAACTCCTTGTGGAATGCCAGAGAAAGATCCAATGCCTCGAGCGCAGCAAGTGCCTCTCTTCGTCGTTTGCCGTCCATCACCCGGCCGGTGGTGTGCCATGACCTCAGGGCCTCCACGGCGGCCATTACCTCGGACGTCTCCGCATGGCCCGGGCGCGAGGGAATGATGGTTTTCAGGGACACCGAGACGGGGTCTCGCGCCCCGGCGCGGATGCTGTCCATGACGTCGAGGATCGTTTCGACGGCGGTCTCGGAGCCCAAGATGCCCAGCTGGAGTTCCTGCTTGGCCCGCATCATGGGCTCCAGCAGTTGCAGCTCGTCTGATTTGTCCATGACGAAGCGCTGTGTGCCGGGAAGCCGCGTCCGACGCGTAAGGGCTGCCTCGATCGCGTCAGCGAGGTCATCGGACGAAGTGTCTGAAACAGCGTCCCAGAGACCGGCATCATGCCCCGTCGCCTGATCGAGGTCGAAGCCAGCTGCTTCCATGTTGCGCTGGAGATTGATGCGCAGTTCCTCGAGATCACCATTCCCTTCGCAATGAGTGACAAGGCGGTCGACATCATCGAGGGAGCACCGTCCCTTGGCCAGTATCTCCTCTGCCCAAGTGAAGCAGAGCTCCGGGTCGATCGACATCCGCGTGCCAGTCTGGACGACAGCGCGTTTGACCGATTGCCGGCCGCGGTTCCGGACTTTCAGGAAGTCGTTCTCTGCACCATGATCGGGCGTCACCGCGGCGCTGGAGCCAATGCCTTCTCCAGCAATCGGCGCAGCTGAAAGGTCGAGATCCCAATCCCCGTCCTCGTTATCCGAAACCACTGGTGACGAACTTATGAGCGCTACGAATGTCCCCGATGCCGTATCGCCCGCGTACTGATCGAAGAATTCCTCTGGTTCTGCCTCAGCTTCGAAAGTCAGCAGGTCATCCAGGTCGTCGGTCCTATCGGTTGGCTCCGTCTCCTGAAAAACGGCGACACGATGCTCTGGAACTCCATCGGGCCCGGTGACGACATCCTCGACCAAAAGTGAAACCTCGCGCTCGCCAACCGTCTCCGTCTCCGTTTCCGTCTCCGGAGACCCCGCAACAAGCGAAGACAGAAGCTGCGCGGCGAGCCCGTGACCTTCGGCAAATGCCACATCCGCAGGTGTCTGTCGGTCGTGGTTCAGTGCGCCGGGGTCGGCACCTGACCGAATGAAGAGATCGCAGACGGCCAGATTGCCCATGCGCGCGGCAAGGTGGAGTGGTGTATCTCCTTTCGGGTCGGCGGCGTGGAGGCGAGAAGATGCCGCAAATTCGGCAAGCCTCTCGAGCTTCCCTTCGGCGATCAGCCGGATCTCGAAAGGCCCGAGAACATGGCTTTCCGGTTCGCTCGTCGTTTGGTCGCGACTGCCGAGGATGCGGGACAGTCTATCCATGATCTTCATGAATGACCTCCCTGTTGAGAAGCACGATCTGCTGGTCCTGCGGCTTCCTCGCGCCGGGATCAGTATCAAGCCCGAGACGCCTGAGCGCGTAGTACAGCAGCGCGCGCCGGACCTTGATCTTCGCCTTGCCGCCAAGCATCCCGTAGTCGAGCGCGATGACCTTGGCCTGGGTTTCGGAAAGGGCGGGGTGGGGCCCGATTTCCAGAGTGACTTCAGTATTCCAGTCGCGGTCGTCCGTCGCGGACACATCGCTTTCCCGACACTCTCGAATCTCGAGCATTCGCGAGAGCAGGAAGTCCTTGAATGCTTCGTCGGTCAGGCAGAACGCCCGTGTGTGCCAGCGGAACCCGTCGAACCCGATGGCGTGCGGAGCGATCCAGCGCCAGCGCGGCTGCGGACTGGACAGGGACTGGTACTTCACCTCGATCGCCTCGGACCGGCGTATGGCGTCGACCACGGAGCGGAGCGTCACTGGATTGACGCCGCGCACCGGGGTCGGGGCTGAGGCGTAGGGTGGGAGATCGGCGATCCAGGAGTCCTCGCGGTCGAGGATCCCGTCCGCCACCGACCGAAGCTGGGCGAGGTAGCGGCTTGCGTCGGGTTCGAGGAACCGGGGCTTGAACTCGGGGCCACGGACGTAGGTCCGCGCGCTCTTGTCGTAGACCATGTTGTCGGGTGCGAAGCCGATGTAGCGGTTGAGGTCGGTGGACGCCTGGTTCACCGAGACCCCGAACTGGTCCATCAGGTCGCTGCGGTTCACATGTCCCTCCCAGAACAGGCGGAACTCTATGAACTCGAGACGCTGCTCGACTCCCCAGCGAAGTTCGGACCTCTTGTTGTCCACCGTGGCCTCCCAGCCCCCTGATGCGCATGGTAACTATGCGCGCCCATTTTCTGGGTTGTCGTGAGGCTAGCCAGGGGATGATGATCTGGCAATGGAAATGCTTCTCCTTGCAGCATCAATCTCGATCTAAGCGAACAGCGGCCATAAAAGGCTTGGGCAGAGGAGAAGCACTCAGTAGCCCCAGCCAGAGTTGACGGGGGGATCGCCAAGCGGATCTTCAAGCTCGTCGACTGCCGGGAACAGATCGCCTTCGCCCGCAAAGGATTTCGCAGCATCCAGTCCGGTTTGACGATCAAGCTCGGCCAACCGTGACTCTACCCACTGCAGCATCCGACCCAGATCCGAGTCGACGGCTAGGCTGGCTTCCTGCGGCAGGCCGGAGATCCATTCGCGGATTTCGCGGGCCTCCCGACGCCGCTCAATGATCTGCCGTAGGTGAGAGAGTCGCGTCTCCTCGCGTTTGAGGCGGGCCTGTGCGAGCTGTCGCCGGTGCTGCAGGATTTTCCACTGCCTCTCGCGCTCCTCACGCTCCTCGCGGCGCACGCGAATGGTCTCTAGAATGAGCTCTATGCCGCCGACTATTTCGAGGACCATCCGTTCCACGTGTTGCGTCTTGCCGTCACCCCACGTCTTCCGCAGGCCGTCCGCCCACGCATCGATCGAGAACACGAGTTCGCCGGTCCACGCAGTCACATATTCCGGCCACGGTGGACTGCTGCCGAACGAAATGCTGTCCCAATCGTTGCGCCGAAGGGACCGTCCCTGTTTCTCTTTCCTCTTCTCCTCCCGAGCGATTTCTTCTGGGGTCGGTACGTATTTCAGCCTTCTCGTTCGTTCGAGCAGGGTGAAGCTGATCTTGTCCGCGCCCTTCTGAACGGACATCTTCTCTCCGTCCGCTGTCAGGCTCAGCCCGACCTCGTCGAGCGTCAGCGCCAACGCGTCGAGGAAGAAGCAAGCCCGTTCGGCGGACGCAGCGCCGACAATCACGCCACACTGGCCTTGCGCCGTGGCGCTGAGGACGCCCTCCTTGTCCGGCTTTCCGGTCCGAAGGAACTTCACCCTTTTCGCCACCGAGGCGTGTGGGTTTTCTACCAGAGGCATTGGGGATTCTGGCGTCGCCTTTATGGTAGCAGCCCGGACTTCCCGCTCAGCCTTTCGCTTGCGGGCAAGTTCGGCGACGCCGTCAGGAAGAGCTGAGGTGGCCCCGCGAATGCTTACCCGATCGAGGCTTCGATCCCTCAGTTCGAGGAACGGCGGCACTTTCGGTTGTTCTCCGGCAGCAACCTTGGCCCAGTACCCCCGGGGCTGTACGGGAATACGATGACCACTGCAGACCTTCGCGAGCCCCGATCCGATATCCCGAATTCCTGTGCAAGCGCTGTCATCGGTTTGCTCCAGACAAGGTCGTAGAGGTCCCGACGGCTACGTATCTGTGAAGGCGACAATTCTTGAACTCTCCGCAATACAGCTTCGCGCGGAAGCAATATCCCGCAGCGCCACTTTAGCGGTCATCGCCACCCGGGTGAAACGTGGAGAAGGTTGGATATCAGGCCCATCCCCTCCGCCATTTACTACTCTGCCGAATAATTTATGAGATTTAAGTTCGTGATGCATGCCCTGCGCTGTGTCGGATCTAGCGTAGAGGTTGTTGCTTCAGTTCGCTGTAGCTTGAACTGGCATCAGTCGTCTTTAATCCAACCCGCTTGTCCGTCGCAGAACTCGCATCCCGAATGGTAGCTGTATTCCAGATCGCCACCGCCGATCTGGCGTTCGCTGCACCATCCGCACATGGGAGCTGAATCGGCGGTTTCCAGGCACTTAGTACATATGAATGTTTCGTGGTCTGGACAACGGTATGATACCCGGAACACATCGCGCAGTTTATTGGCGTGTCAAAGTCCGTCGGGTCGCAATACTCGGTGTTCAGCGCATCTCCCAGTTCATCCGCCGTGACATGGTGTCCGCATTCCTCACAGGTATGCGAAGCGGGATCAGCTTCGATGTGCAGAGTGCTACCGCACTCAGCCGGACAGGCGATTTCAAGGTAAGCCTCACTCAAGCCGCAAACTCGGCATTGTTTCGCAAAGAGAATGTCGGACACGCCGGTAACGGCGGCAGCCTCATAGCCACAACCTGAACAGACTTGGAACGTGGTTCCGGCTTTCTTATCGGCGTCGATCTTAGGTTTCAGGCGGTCAAAGGCCACGCTAAGAAACGCCCGGTTCTGCTTCATACGCCAGCGGACGCCTGCGATTTTGGTTTCGAATTCTTCGAACTGATCGCCCCACTCTGATAGTAGGCGTTCCAAATAATACCAACTAAGGCATTGCTCTTTTACGATTTCTTCGATCAAGGCTTGGTCGGCCTTCGCCGTCCCCGCATTGTGAAAGAAGTGGATCATCTGATTCCGGTGCGCCGCGATCTTGGCGAACTGGGCAATCGCATCCTTTGGAATGTTTTCGCTGCATGCGCCATTCAACCGCTTGACTGCGTCGGCCTGGGTCACCGTCTTACATTTGCCAGACAGGAAATCTTCCAGCGTCACGTCCGAGGCGCGTTCCACGACAAGAGTCCAGTGCTCGCGCATCAGGCGCGCCTTCAAAAGAAGCTCGACCGCCGTTGCGAAGTGGATGACCGAATATTTCGGATGAATCTTGATCTCGTCAACCGATTTTTCAAGAAAATCGAACGCATTTTCGGACAAGTTCTTCAATGCGTCGTTTAGACTTTTCTTTGTCATTTTCTATGCAATTTCAAAGTAATACAATAGACGTAAATTGGCGGGCGGCTAAAAACGATTTTCCGCTCTTTGGGGCTGTCCATGGGCAATGAATTCTCTCCGCCGAACCAAATAGTTTGACTGTACTTAATGTTGACATTTTGATGCCTGCTGCGCAAATCGATGGTACAAAGTACTGGCACAAACGCCATAAATTTCGCGGTCTACCCCCTAATTGCTTGGCGTCTTAAGTGCTTTGGCGAGAATTCCACCCTCTCCGCCATTTCCTTCCCTGAAAATTGACACGCGTCCGCAGCTCCGCAACGGGCCAGCGCTTGCAGCGGCGTGTCCTCTACGCTTTCAACCCCGCCATCACCAGATCCAGATGCCCGGTGATGTGGGTGTCGAGGCCGATGGGCTGGCGGCCGGCGAAGATGAGATGTTCGATCATCATCGCCAGCACGGGACCTGCGATGACGCTGGCGGTGGCGGCGGGGCTTTTGCGGAATTCGCCTGAGGCGATGCCTTCGTCGAGAATGCGCTGGATCTGGTCCATCAGCGGCTCGACGAACTGGGTGTGGTGCAGGTCGATGACCTGCGGAAAACGGCTGCTCTCCGAAACGACGAAGCGCATCAGCTCGCGCATGCGCCGGTCCTCCACCACCTTTTCATAGCTGAGCAGGATCAGCCGCTGCAGCCGCTCCGTGCAGGTGCCGGTGAGGCTGCGGGTTTCTGCCACCAGATCTTCCAGCGGCACCGCAATGTGATTGAGCATGGCGGTGAACAGTTCGTCCTTGGTGGGAAAATAGACATAGACCGTGCCTTTGGTCACGCCGATGCGCTCGGCGATGTCTTCCACCCGTGCGGCGGTGAAGCCGTGTGTCACAAATTCCTCAAAGGCCGCATCCAGAATCTGAGCGGGGCGCAGGGCCTTGCGTTCGGCGCGGGTGAGCTTGGCCTTTGGTGTCATTCTTCCGGGTCCGTTTTTTGTTCTGGCGCGGCATTTCCATCAAGGCTTTCGAGGCTGGCGCCTCACGCCTTGAAGAGGCTCAATCGCCGCACGGGCTTGACCATTGCCCGGTGAGGCAAGCTCATCGAGCCGTGGCATTTACCTGATTGCTGTTTTTTCATTGACCTTCGAGTCAGTCAATAATAATTTGCCGCATCTTTCTACGAAGGGGCAATCATGCGACGGATAGCCACACATATTCCCTGGATGCTCGCTGCCGCCTTTCTGGCGGCCTGCGGGCCGCAAGGTGAGCCGCAGCAGAAGCCTGAGCGGCTGGTTCAGGTGACGAAGGTGCACGAGGTCTCCGTGCCGGACACGGTGACGGCGACGGGGGAAATCCGCGCCCGGGTGCAGTCGAACCTCTCCTTTCAGGTGACGGGCCGGATCATCGCGCGGCTGGTGGATGTGGGCGACCGCGTCACCGCCGGTCAGGTGCTGGCGCGGATCGATCCGAGCGAGCAGCAGGCGGATCTGGACGTGGCGGTTGCCTCGCTCAATTCCGCCATGGCCGAACGCACGCAGGCGCAGCAGGCCTTTGACCGGCAGCAGCGGCTGTTTGAAAGCGGCGTGACCACGCGGGCCTCGCTGGACAGCGCCCAGGAGCAGCTGACGCGCGCGCAGGCCAATGTGGAAGCCGCGCAGGCGCAGGCCGGCCGGGCGCGCGATGCGCTTGAGCGGACCAGCCTCAAGGCCGATGCGGACGGGGTGATCACCGCCCGCAGCGCCGAGGTGGGGCAGGTGGCGCAGGCCTCGCAGCAGGTCTTCTCCCTTGCCCATGACGGCCCGCTCGATGTGGTGCTCAATCTGGATGAATCGGTCTTTCTGGACCGCAAGCTGGAACCTTTGGTGCTGGTCTCGCCCCTGAGCGGGGGCACGCCGGCCAAGGCGGTCATCCGCGAAATCTCCCCGGCGATTGACCCGTCCACCGGCACGATCCGGGTGAAGATGCAGCTTGAGGACACCGCCTCTCTGCGCCTTGGCAGTCCGGTGACCGCCACCTTGAGCTATCAGCCCGTGCCTGTGATCGAACTTCCCGCAGCGGCCATGGCCTCGGATGCCGGGCGCACGGCTGTCTGGGTGGTGGACCCGGCAGAGCGCAAGGTCTTGCTGCGCCCGGTCGAGGTGCTGGCCTATAGCAGCGGTGCCTTCACGGTCGCCTCAGGCGTCACGGCGGGGGAACTGGTGGTCATCAATGGTACCAAATTCCTAAGCCCCGGCGAAACCGTCAGTTTTGAGGAGGCCGCCCAATGAGACGCGCTGCCAGTCTTTCATTCCTGTTGCTCGCCGGCTTTTCTCTGGCGGCATGCGAGCCGCATGAGGCCGAAGAGGCTGCACCGGTGCGCCCGGTGCTGTCCGTGCGGGTGGAGGAAGCGCCTGCCACCCGTCTGACCCTGCCCGGCACCGTCGCGGCCCGTGTCGAGACGGACTACGGTTTCCGCGTGCTCGGCCGCATCGTCACCCGCGATGTGCAGACGGCCGATATCGTCCGCAAGGGCGATGTGCTCGCCACCATCGATCCGGTGTCACTGGAACTGGCGGTGAAAAGCGCCCAGTCCGATCTGGTCAATGCCAATGCCCAGCTGAGCAATGCCATCACCACCGAAGCGCGGCAGAAGACCCTGTTCGAGCGCCAGTCCGGTGCTCTGGCCACTTTCGAGACGGCCGAGCAGGACCGCAAGATTGCCGAGGCGGCCGTGGCAAGGGCCAAAGCCAATCTGGACAAGGCGCAGGAGCAGCTGGGCTATGCCCGCCTGCTGGCCGAGTTCGACGGAGTTGTCACCGGCACCTCGGCGGAAGTGGGGCAGGTCGTCACCGACGGGCAGACCGTGGTGACGGTGGCCAAGCCGGACGAGCGCGATGCGGTGATCGACGTGCCCGAGGAAGCCAGCGGCACGCTGAAGCCGGGGGCCGTCTTTGGTGTGGCCCTGCAGCTCGACCCCAGGGTGCAGGCAAAAGGCATCGTGCGCGAAATCGGCCCGGAGGCTGACGGGGCGACCCGCACCCGGCGCGTGCGGCTGACACTGGTGGACCCGCCCGAGGCATTGCGGCTGGGTGCCGTCATCATGGCCTTTGCCGATGTCCACTCCGAAGCCCGGTTCTGGCTTCCGGCATCCGCCATCCGCGCGGAAGGGGATGCGCAGTCGGTGTGGGTGGTGGACGAGGCCGCCGGCAAGGTGGTCTCCCGCAAGGTGAGCGTGGATGAAACGGCCGCTCAAGGCGGCCGGGTTGCGGTTTTGCAAGGGCTTGAGGCGGGCGACCGCGTGGTCGTGGCAGGTGTGAACATGCTCACGGAAGGCCAGGCCATTCGAGTTGATCAGGAGACGGTCAAGTGAAGAAGTTCAATCTCTCGGACTGGGCGCTGGAGCACCGTTCCCTCGTCTGGTACTTCATGATCGTCTTCCTGCTGGCGGGCGTCTTCTCCTATATCAACCTTGGCCGCGAGGAAGATCCGGCCTTCACGATCAAGACCATGATCGTCAGCGCCCAGTGGCCCGGCGCCTCTGCGGAGGAAATGCGGCTGCAGGTGACGGACCGGATCGAGCGCAAGCTTGAGGAACTCGAGGCGCTGGACTACACCCGCAGCGAAACGCGGGCCGGCCAGACGACGGTCTTCGTGGAGCTTCTGCCGACGACAAAGGCGAAGGACGTGACCGGCAACTGGCTGCGCGTCCGCAACATGATCAATGACATCAAGGGTGAGTTCCCCAGCGGTGTGCTCGGGCCGTTCTTCAACGATTCCTTCGGCGATGTGTATGGCAACATCTTTGCCTTCACGTCAGATGGCCTGACCCAGCGCCAGCTGCGCGATCTGGTGGAAGATGCCCGCGCCAAGCTGCTGACCGTGGAAAATGTCGGCAAGATCGACATTCTGGGTGCGCAGGACGAGGTGATCTTTCTGGAGTTCTCCACCCGCAAGATTGCGGCGCTGGGCATCGACCAGCGGGCCATCGTCGAGACCCTGCAGGCGCAGAACGCTGTCACCCAGTCCGGTTTCGTCGAGGCCGGAGCCGAGCGGATCGCCCTGCGCGTCAACGGCCAGTTCACCTCGGAAGAAAGCCTGAAGGCAATCAACCTGCGTGTGAATGACCGCTACTTCCCGCTGACGGACATTGCCACGATCAGCCGCGGCTATGTGGACCCGCCGTCTTCGCTGTTCCGTTTCAAGGGCCAGCCTGCCATCGGCCTTGCCATTGGCATGAAGGCAGGGGCAAACCTGCTGACCTTCGGTGAGGAGCTGGAAGCCGAATTGCAGCGCGTCGTCCGGGATCTGCCGGTCGGGGTGACTGTGGAGCTGGTGTCGAACCAGCCGAAAGTGGTGGAGGAGGCTGTCTCCGGCTTCACCAAGGCCCTGTTCGAGGCGGTGGCCATCGTTCTGGCCATCAGCTTCATCAGCCTTGGCATGCGCGCCGGCCTGGTGGTGGCGATCTCCATTCCGCTGGTGCTGGCCATTACATTCGTCTTCATGGAATACACCGGCATCTCGCTGCAGCGCATTTCGCTGGGCGCACTGATCATCGCGCTGGGCCTTCTGGTGGATGATGCCATGATCGCCGTGGAGATGATGGTGTCGCGGCTGGAAGCGGGTGACACCCTCAGGAAAGCGGCCACCCACGTCTACACGTCCACCGCCTTCCCGATGCTCACCGGAACGCTGGTGACGGTCGCGGGCTTCATCCCGGTGGGGCTCAACAGCAGTGCGGCGGGCGAGTTCACCTTCACGCTCTTTGTCGTCATTGCCGTGTCGCTGATCGTGTCCTGGATCGTGGCGGTTCTGTTCACGCCCCTCCTTGGTGTGACGATCCTGCCGAAGACGATGAAGGCGCACCATGAGAAAAAGGGCCGCACCGCTGCGGCCTTTGCCTGGATGCTGAAGCTTGCCATGCGCTGGCGCTGGGTCACCATCATGTTGACTGTCGCGGCCTTCGGCCTTTCGGTTGGCGGCATGAACTTCGTCCAGCAGCAGTTCTTCCCGGCCTCCGACCGCGTCGAGCTGATCATCGACTGGAACACGCCTCAGAACAGCACGATTGCCGAAACCAACCGGCAGATGGCCCAGCTGGAGCAGGAAAAGCTGGCCGGCAATCCGGATATCGACCATTGGTCAACCTATGTCGGCCAGGGCGCGCCGCGCTTCATCCTGTCCTATGACGTACAGGCGGCGGCCCCGTGGTTCGGCCAGATCGTCATCGTCACGAAGGATCTGGAGGCCCGCAACCGGCTGCGCGCGGATCTGCAGGCCTATGCGGCGAAAACTTTCCCCGGCAGCGATGTCTTCGTGAAGCTTCTGGACATCGGGCCGCCGGTGGGCAAGCCCGTCCAGTACCGCATCAGCGGCCCGGACGTGCAGCAGGTGCGCCAGCTGGCGCAGAAGTTCGGCACCATCTTCAACGCCCATCCGCTGCTTTCAAACGTCGCCTATAACTGGAACGAGCCCACGCGTGTGGTGAAGGTGGATGTGCTGCAGGACAAGGCCCGCCAGCTCGGCATTTCCTCGCAGGATATTGCCTCGGCGCTGGGCAGCATCGTGCAGGGCTCCTCGGCAACCCAGGTCCGGGACGATATCTACCTGATTGATGTCATCGGCCGCGCCCAGGCCTCCGAGTGGGGCTCCGTCGAGACGCTGAAGAACCTGCAGCTGCCCAGCACCAGCGGCAAGTCCATTCCGCTGTCGACGGTCGCCCGGTTCCGCAATGAGGTGGAACAGCCGCTGATCGCCACCCGTGACCGCATCCCCACCATCACGGTGAAGGCTGCGGTGATCGGATCGACCCAGCCGGCGACAATTGTCAATCAGTTGAAGCCGCAGGTGGAGCAGTTCCAGAAGGAGCTTCCGGCCGGCTACAACATCGAGATCGGCGGTTCGGTGGAATCGAGCGCCGAGGCGCAGGGGCCGATTGCGGCCGTGGCTCCGCTGATGCTGTTCATCATGGCCACGATCCTGATGATCCAGCTGCAGAGCTTCAGCCGCCTGTTCCTGGTGTTCGCCGTGGCACCGCTTGCCCTCATCGGGGTGGTGGCGGCGCTGCTGCTCAGCAATGCACCGATGGGCTTCGTCGCCATCCTCGGTATCCTTGCCCTCATCGGCATCCTCATCCGCAACTCGGTCATCCTTGTGGTGCAGATCGAGCATCTGCGGCAGGAGGGCATGCCGGCATGGAAGGCGGTGATCGAGGCAACCGAGCACCGCATGCGGCCGATCATGCTGACGGCCGCGGCAGCGACGCTCGCGCTCATCCCGATCTCCCGCGAGGTGTTCTGGGGGCCGATGGCCTATGCCATGATGGGCGGCATCGTGGTGGGCACGGTTCTGACGCTCCTGTTCCTGCCGGCGCTCTATGTGGCCTGGTTCCGCATTCCGCGCGATGACAGCCCGGCAGAGCCGCATGGTGACGCGCACGAGGGTGGAGCCGCACACGCCTGAGGTCAGGGGTGAGTTGAAAGAAGACGGGCGGCCAGCCGGAAGACTGGCCGCCCGTTTTCCATTTGAAGGAAGAAGGAAATCAGCGCCGGCGGCGGCGCAGGAAACCACGTGCCGGGTAGAGGATCGCTGCGTAGATGGTGAGGGCGGCACCTGCCAGCAGCGTCAGCGTGGCAAAGGGCACGAGCGCGCCGAGGCTTTGCGGCAGCAGGCTCGAGAACAGCACCAGCGTCTGGTCCTGCAGCAGCATCAGGCCCGCCATCAGCACGGTACCGGTCAGCAGCAGAACGGTCAGCCGGGCGGGCGGGGTGCCCATGTAGTCGCGGTGGCGTGCCGTCAGATAAAGCCCCATGGCGTAGATCCACACGCCTGCGGAGGTGCCTGCCGCAAGGCCAGCTGCTTCCCAGGGACCGGAGAGGGTGGCCTTCAGCGCGACATTCACCAAGGTTGCCACGGCGAGGATCTTCAGCGGCGTCACCATGTCGCCGCGCCCGTGGAAGGAGGCAACGAGGGAGCGGACAGCCAGGGCCGCAGGCAGGCCGAGCGAATAGGCCAGCAGCACCGCGCCTGCCCCGGCGGTGGCGGCGGCATCAAAGGCTCCACGCTGGAAGAAGGCGGCAATCGCCAGTTCCCCGAGCCCCGCCATCAGCACCGCCACCGGCAGCCCGACGGCAAGGCAGATGTTGAAGGCCTGATCCATGGTGGCGCGCAGCTTCTGCCGGGCTTCGTCCGTCTCGGCTGCTGCGCCCCGGCTCACCTCCGGCAGCAGCGCCGTTCCCAGCGCGATGCCGATGACACCCAGCGGCAGTTGATACAGCCGGTCGGCATAATAGAGGTGGGAGAGGGCGCCGGAGGGCAGGAAGCTGGCGAGGATCGTGTCAGCGAAGATGGCGATCTGAACGACGCCGGAAGCAAGCAGCGCCGGCCCGAGGCGGCGGAAGAACAGGCGCACGCCCGGATCAAGCTTCGGCAGGCAGAAGCTGACGGAGAACTCACTGCGGAAGGTGGCTGCCGTCAGCAGCAGAACCTGCGCAATGCCGCCCGCCAGCACACCCCAGGCCGCCGCGCTGCCTGCATCGGGGAACTGGCTGACGGCCAGCAGCGTGCCGATCATGGCGATGTTCAAAAGCACGGGCGCAGCCGAGGCCGCAGCAAAGCGCCGCTCCGCATTCAGCACCGCCGACAGCAGCACCACGATGGACATGCACAGGAGATAGGGGAAGGTGATGCGCGTCAGCTCGATGGCCATGGGCCGGGCGGGGTCTTCTGCGCCCAGCCCCGGCGCCAGCAGGGTGATCAGCGTGCCCGTTGCCACCCAGGCAAAGGCGAGCAGCGCCAGATTGGCGAGCATCAGCCAGGACAGGATCTGCGATCCGAAATGGCGTGCCTTGTCCGGTCCGTCCTTTTCCAGCGTCGCAGCATAAGTGGGCAGGAAGGCCGCGTTGAAGGCCCCTTCGGCAAAGATGGCGCGGAAGTGGTTCGGCAGGCGGAAGGCCAGCATGAAGGCATCGGCAATAGGGCCTGCCCCAAGCACGCCAGCCATGATGAGGTCGCGGATGAAGCCGAGCAGCCGGCTCAGAAGGGTCAGTCCGCCGATAAGGCCAAGGCGACGCAGCATGTCTTAACGTTCCGCACATCAGGCCGGACACCGCGCCCGGCTGCGGCGTGCTGCTTACCCCATATCCGCGCCGCCGTCACGCCGCGGCCGCTTGGGTCTTCTGTTCTCCGGCGGCCTATTCCGGTGCCATGGTGAGGGACACGCGGTCCCCGGCAAACCAGGTGATGCCATATTCGATCGGCTTGCCATCCTCCGTCACATTGACCGAGACGGAGCGCAGGATCGGCGCGGCTTCGGCGATCTGCAGCGTCAGGGCCTGCACGGGGCGGGCCAGCTTGGCTGTCAGGCGCGTCTGGGCGCGGGTGTAGTCGGCGATGCCGCAATCGGCCAGCGCCTCGGTAATCGACTGCCGCCCCGCCATGGCCTGCAGGAAGCCGGGCACGCGCGCGGCCGGAAAGACCGAGCGGAACAGCGCCAGCGGCACCCCATCGGCCAGGGATACGCCCTCCACCACATGCACCGGGTCACCGGGAGCCAGTTGCAGTGCTTCGGCTTCCTTTTCGCCGCAGGCCCGGGTTTCCATCAGGCTGATGCGGCGCGAGGCCAGGCGGCCGCTGGCGGCTAGGTTCTGCTGAAACCGCACCCGCCGGCCGATGGCATAGTCCGTCGGCTGGATGGTGACGAAGACGCCCGCCCCGCGCCGCGAATGCACGGTGCCCGCCTCTGCCAGCGCGCCCAGGGCATGGCGCACCGTATGCCGGTTCACGCCAAAGCGGGCGGCCAGCTGCGCTTCCGTCGGCAACTTGTCCCCCGGCTTGTAGTGGCCTTCGGCAATCTCCGCCGAAAGCGTGTCCACGATGGATTTCCAGATTGCGCTGCGCGCCATTGCCCTGCCCCGAAGTCTCTGCCTGCCCGATGCTGAAAGCCGCCCGTCGCAAAAATTTCACAAGACGGCGGTTGAGCCGGATGGCCCCTTGCGATATCAATATGTCTAGTTGTCTACTATTATATAGACAGGATCCAAAGATGTCGAGGTGCCGATGAAGCCCGCCGTTTCCCCCCAGGAGGACGAGCCGCACAGCCAGCGCAAGGTCTGGCTGTCGCTGCTGGCCAAGGCCAATCCGGCGCGTCTGGCCGTGCTGTTTCCGGATCTGCCGGACCATACGCTGCTGCGCCGTCCCGAGGTTGGGGCGGTGATGGTGCGCGGGCGGATGGGCGGCACGGGCGCGCCCTTCAATCTGGGTGAGATGACGATCACCCGCTGCTCCGTCCAGCTCCCCGGCGGCGAGGTGGGCCATGCCTACGCGCAGGGGCGCGGCAAGGCCCATGCCACCCGCGCGGCCTGCGTGGATGCGCTGATGCAGACAGAGGCTGCCGCTGACCTTCAGGCCCGCGTGCTGGATGTGCTGGCCGCAGAGGCCGCCAGCGCCCGGCAGCTGCGGGCGGAAAAGGCTGCGGCCACCAAGGTCGATTTCTTCACCCTCGTGCGCGGAGAAGACTGATGACGCCCAACAACGACCAGACCGGTGCCCTGACTGGCGGCTTTGCCGAAGCGCCCATCGAGGCTGCGCGCGCCTTCCGCTGCCTGCTGGAAGCGCTTGCTCGCCCCGGCACCATCCACATGCTGGACGCGGCCCAGCCACCGCTGCCCGTTTCTCCAGCCGCCGGAACCGTGCTCCTGACCCTTGCCGACACCACGACGCCGGTGTTTCTGGCAGGTGACGCGGATTGCGAGGCGATGCGCGGCTGGATCACCTTCCACACCGGCGCCCCGGTGCTGACGGCGGCCAGCCTTGAGGCAGGGGCTGATGCCGCCAGCATCCGCTTTGCCCTCGGACGCCTTGAGGACCTGAAGCCCTTCATGGAGCAGTTCTCCATCGGCGACCCGGATTATCCGGACCGCTCTGCGACGCTGGTGCTGGAAGTGGAACGGCTTGCTGCCGAAGGCTGCCGCCTGACGGGGCCGGGCATTGCGGATGAAGCCTTGCTGAACCTGCCCGATCCGGAGCTGTTCCGGCAGAACCATGCACTCTTTCCGCTTGGGCTCGACTTTTTCCTGACCGCAGGCCGCCAGATCGCCGGGCTGCCGCGCACAACCATCGTGGAGGCTTGCTGATGTATGTCGCCGTCAAGGGTGGCGAACGCGCCATCGGCAATGCCCATGAATGGCTGGCGGAGGAGCGGCGCGGGGACACCACCGTCGCCGAACTCACCGTGCCGCAGATCCGCGAGCAGCTGAAGCTCGCCGTCAACCGGGTGATGGCAGAGGGCAGTCTTTATGATCCCGATCTTGCCGCCCTCGCCATCAAGCAGGCGCGGGGCGATCTGATCGAGGCCATCTTCCTCATCCGCGCCTACCGCACCACCCTGCCGCGCTTCGGCGCCTCGCTGCCGGTGGAAACGGCCGGCATGGCCGTGGACCGCAGGGTCTCGGCCACGTTCAAGGACCTGCCGGGCGGGCAGATCCTCGGGCCGACCTTCGACTACACCCACCGGCTGATCGACTTCAAACTGGCCGCCGAAGGGGACGTTGACCCGGCCCCGCAGGCCCCGGCGGAGGGCGGGCCGGTGCCGCATGTCACCGGCTTTCTTGGCCGTGACGGGCTCATTCAGGAGGAGCCGCTGAGCGATGCCACCCCGCCGGACCTGACCCGCGAGCCGCTGGAGCTGCCGGCCAGCCGCCCCTTGCGGCTTCAGGCGAT
Source organism: Pannonibacter sp. CBAS1226 (assembly GCF_055685825.1). Lineage (NCBI taxonomy): Bacteria > Pseudomonadati > Pseudomonadota > Alphaproteobacteria > Hyphomicrobiales > Stappiaceae > Pannonibacter > Pannonibacter sp. CBAS1226. The sequence continues at coordinate 301,403 of NZ_JBVOUO010000004.1, forward strand.
CACGCGCGGGGATGAGGGCTTCATCCTGTCGCTCGCCTATTCCACCCAGCGCGGCTACGGGCGCACTCATGCCTTCGTCGGCGAATTGCGCATCGGCACGGTGGCGGTGGAGATGGATGTTCCGGAGCTGGGCTTTGCCATCGAAATAGGTGAAATCGAGCTGACGGAATGCGAAACGGTCAACCAGTTCACCGGCTCGCGCACCGAGCCGCCGCAGTTCACCCGTGGCTACGGCCTTGTCTTCGGTCAGTCGGAGCGCAAGTCCATCGCCATGTCGCTGGTGGACCGGGCCCTGCGCTGGCAGGAACTGGGCGAGGACTACATCGGCGCCCCTGCGCAGGATGAGGAATTTGTGCTGTCTCACTGCGACAACATCCAGGCGACAGGCTTTCTGGAGCACATCAAGCTGCCGCATTACGTGGATTTCCAGGCGGAGCTGGAACTGGTGCGCCGCCTGCGGGCGGAAGCGGAAGCTGCCCGCAACGCAACCGCTGACAGGGAGGCCGCCGAATGACCGACGATGCCTACAACTTCGCCTATCTGGACGAGCAGACCAAGCGGATGATCCGCCGCGCCATCCTCAAGGGCATTGCCGTTCCCGGCTATCAGGTGCCCTTTGCCAGCCGCGAAATGCCGATGCCCTATGGCTGGGGGACGGGCGGTGTGCAGGTGACGGCGGCCTGCCTTGTGCCGGAGGACCGGCTGAAGGTGATCGATCAGGGAGCGGACGACACCACCAACGCGGTCAGCATCCGCCGCTTCTTCCAGCGCACGGCCAGCGTTGCCGTGACCGAGCGGACCGATGAGGCAACCCTGATCCAGACGCGCCACCGCATTCCGGAAACGCCGCTGACCGAGGGCCAGATCCTCGTCTATCAGGTGCCGATCCCCGAGCCCCTGCGCTTTCTGGAGCCGCGTGAGACGGAAACACGCAAGATGCATGAGTTGGAGGAATACGGCCTCATGCATGTGAAGCTTTATGAAGACATCGCCCGCCATGGCGAGATCGCCACGGCCTATGATTATCCGGTGAAGGTGGAAGGGCGCTATGTGATGGACCCTTCGCCGATCCCGAAATTCGACAATCCGAAGCTTTCGGGCAATCCGGCGATCCAGCTTTTCGGAGCAGGGCGCGAGCAGCGCATCTATGCCCTGCCGCCCTACACGCAGGTGGTCAGCCTCGACTTTGACGATCACCCCTTCGTTCCCGGCAAAGCGCCGCATGCCTGCGACCTGTGCGGGGCGGAAGACAGCTATCTGGACGAGGTGATCACCGATGACGCGGGCAGCCGGATGTACGTCTGTTCCGACACTGACTTTTGCGGCCAGCGGCAGGCCTGCGGCCACACCGGGCGGCTGAGTGCAAGCCCGGTTGCCGGGGCAGGGGAGATGGTGCGATGAGCTTTCACCAGACCATCACGGACACACCGCTTCTGAAGGTGTCCGGCCTCACCCGGCGCTATGGCGCCCGCATCGGCTGCGCTGATGTGTCCTTCGATCTTTATCCCGGCGAGGTGCTGGGCATCGTGGGGGAAAGCGGTTCGGGCAAGTCCACCCTGCTGTCCTGCCTTGCCGGACACCAGCAGCCGGATGAAGGCGCCGTGCTCTATGACGGGCGCGACGTGCTGGCCATGGCGGAAACCGCAAGACGGCGGCTGTCGCGCACCGAATGGGCCTATGTGCACCAGAACCCGCGTGACGGGTTGCGCATGGGTGTTTCGGCAGGCGGCAATGTGGGCGAGCGGTTGATGGCTGTCGGCGCCCGGCATTACGGCGCGATCCGCGACAAGGCCACGGACTGGCTGGGACGGGTGGAAATCGCCGCCGACCGCATCGATGACCGCCCCTCCGCCTTTTCCGGCGGCATGCAGCAGCGCCTGCAGATCGCCCGCAATCTGGTCACCGGCCCGCGCCTCGTCTTCATGGACGAGCCGACCGGCGGGCTGGACGTGAGCGTGCAGGCCCGGCTTCTCGATCTGCTGCGCGGGCTGGTGCGCGACCTCGGCCTGTCGGTGATCATCGTCACCCATGACCTTGCCGTGGTGCGGCTTCTCGCCGACCGGCTGATGGTGATGAAATCCGGCCGCGTGGTGGAACAGGGCCTCACCGATCAGGTGCTGGACGATCCGCAGCATGCCTATACCCAGCTTCTCGTTTCCTCCGTCCTGCAGGTGTAGGCCATGATCCGGATTGAAAACCTGTCCAAGTCCTTCACCCTGCACAATCAGGGCAGCGCCGTGATCCCGGTGATGGAAGGGGCGAGCCTCACCGTCGAGCCGGGCGAGTGCATCGGCCTCACCGGCCAGTCGGGTGCAGGCAAGTCCACGCTGATGCGGATGATCTACGGCAATTATCTGGCCGCCGGCGGGCAGATCCTCGTGGGCGGCACCGATGTGACGAAGGCCGAGCCGCGCCAGATCATCCGCCTGCGGCGCGAAACGCTGGGCTATGTCAGCCAGTTCCTGCGCGTGGTGCCGCGTGTGCCCGCGCTGGATGTGGTGGCCGAGCCGCTGCTGCAACTGGGTACGCCGCTGGTGGAGTCCCGGGCGCGCGCTGCGGATCTGCTGCGGCGGCTCAATATCCCCGAAAGGCTCTGGCAGCTTTCCCCCACCACCTTCTCCGGCGGGGAGCAGCAGCGTGTCAACATCGCCCGTGGCTTTGCCCATGCCTATCCGGCCCTGTTGCTGGACGAGCCCACCGCAAGCCTTGATGCCGCCAATCGGGAAGTGGTGCTCTCGCTCATTACCGAAGCCAAGGCGCGCGGTGCGGCTATTGTCGGCATCTTCCACGACGAGGAAGCCCGCGCCCGCATCTGCACCCGGCTGGTGGATGTAACCGGCTTCACGCCCAAAGCGGCGGCGTGATCCGGGTGCACCTTCCGCGCATCCTTTAAGGACGCAGGCCATCCTGCGTCCTCCTCCCGGTCCTTTGCTGTCAACAGGAACAGCACACCCCGGATTGGCAGCAATTTGGCATAGGTTTTTCCTCTTGGCGCCTGCCGAAGACCGCCATGCCTCGTGTCCTGCCCTGCCTTGATTATGCTTTGGGCAACATCAAACGGGGGTTCCCATCATGACGTTCAAGGCTCTTCTGGCAGCCGGTGCTGCTGCCGCCGCACTTCTGACCGCGCCGCTGCAGGCCTCTGCCGCAGACAAGCTGCTCAATGCCTCCTATGACATCTCCCGCGAACTCTTCGTCGAGGTCAACGAGGCCTTCATTGCCGATTACAAGGCAAAGACAGGCAAGGATGTCTCCATTGACCAGTCGCACGCAGGCTCCTCCAAGCAGGCCCGCGCCATTCTGGAAGGCATGGAAGCCGATGTGGTGACCTTCAACCAGACCACGGACATCAATGCCCTCGTCAAGGGCGGTGCCGTGTCGGCGGACTGGGTGGAAGACTTCCCGAACAGCGCCTCTCCCTTCTACTCCCTGCCGGCCTTCCTGGTGCGCGAGGGCAACCCGAAGAACATCAAGGACTGGAGCGATCTCGTCCGTGACGACGTGAAGGTGATCTTCCCGAACCCGAAGACCTCCGGCAACGCCCGCTACACCTATCTGGCGGCAACCGCCTATGCCCGTGAAGCCTTCAACGGTGACGAGGCCAAGGTGGACGAGTTCATCGGCAAGCTCTTCGCCAATGTTCCGGTTTTCGACACGGGCGGGCGCGGCTCCACCACCACCTTCGTCGAGCGCGGCACCGGCGACGTGCTGATCACCTTCGAGGCCGAGACCAAGGGCATTGCCAAGGAATTCGGCGAAGACAAGTTCGATCTCGTCACCCCGTCCGTCAGCATTCTGGCCGAGTTCCCGGTCGCCATCGTGGACCGTGTGGTGGATGCCCGCGGCTCCCGCGATCTCGCCAAGGCTTACCTCGACTACCTCTATGCGCCGGAAGGCCAGCGCATCGTGGCTGCCCGTGGCAACCGGGTGCATGATGAAGCGGTGAAGGCCGAGTTCAAGGACAGCTTCCCCGAAGTGCGCCTCGTCACCGTGGAAGACGTCTTCGGCGGCTGGGACAAGGCACAGGAAGAGCACTTTGCCTCCGGCGCCAAGCTTGACAAGCTGTTCGGAAACCGCTGATTTCCCTGCGCAATCACAGCATCTGAGACCGGCGGGCCCGTGCCTGCCGGTTTCGGCTTGAAAGGGGCCGCGCCCCGTAACCCGAGGACCGTCACCTGAGGACCGCCACACCAGGAGAAGCCGGATGAGGCACCGCCGCGTCCTGCCGGGACTGCCGCTATCGCTCGGCGTCACGCTGTTCTATGTCAGCCTGATCGTGCTGCTGCCGCTGGGCGCGCTGGTCTACAAGGCCGCCAGCCTCGGCCCCACGGCCTATTGGCAGATTGTCTCCTCCGAACGGGCGGTGGCGAGCTACATGGTCACGGCCGGTTCCGCGCTGGCGGCAACGCTGTTCAATCTGGTCTTCGGCCTCATTCTGGCCTGGGTGCTGGTGCGCTACGAGTTTCCCGGCAAGCGGCTGATCGATGCCATGGTGGACCTGCCCTTTGCCCTGCCGACAGCGGTGGCCGGCATTGCGCTGACCACGCTCTTCGTGGAGACCGGCTGGATCGGGCAGTTCCTTGCCCCGCTCGGCATCAAGGTGGCCTACACGCCGCTCGGCATCATGGTGGCGATGGCCTTCACCAGCCTGCCCTTCATCGTGCGCACGGTGCAGCCGGTGCTGGAGGATCTTGATCCGGCACTGGAGGAAGCAGCCCAGTCGCTCGGCGGCTCGGATGCGCGGATTTTCCGCAACGTGATCCTGCCGCTGCTGACCCCGGCGCTGCTGGCGGGCACCTCGCTTGCCTTTGCCCGCAGCCTTGGCGAGTTCGGCGCCATCATCTTCATCGCCGGCAACCAGCCGTTCCAGACCGAGATCACGGCGCTTCTCGCCTTCATCCGGCTGGAGGAATACGAATATCAGGCTGCCGCCGCCATCGCCTCGGTCATGCTGATCACCGCCTTTGTCATGCTGGCCATCACCAACCTGCTGCAGGCCCGCGCCCTGCGCTACATGTCGAGGGGCTGAGCCATGGCGCATGCCCATACCTCCCGCAAGCCGCCCCGCGTCGGCGACAGCCCGGCGATCCGCCGCACGCTGATCGGCATCGTGCTGGGCGTTGGCGCCATCGTGCTGCTGGCGCCGCTGCTCGTCATCTTCGCGCAGGCCTTCAGCAAGGGCTTCGGCTTCTTCGCGGCCACCATCGCCCAGCCGGACACGCTGCATGCCATCGGCCTGACGGTGCTGACCGCGCTCATTGCCGTGCCAATCAACACGGCCTTCGGCATTGCCGCAGCCTGGGCCGTCACCAAATTCGACTTTCCCGGCAAGCGGCTGCTGATCGTCGTGATCGAGATCCCCTTCTCCATCTCGCCGATCGTGGCGGGCGTCGCCTATATGTTCGTCTATGGGCTGCAGGGCCTGTTCGGGCCGATGCTGCAATCGGCGGACGTCAAGATCCTCTTTGCCCTGCCGGGCATCGTGCTTGCCTCCATGTTCGTCACCGCGCCTTTCGTTGCGCGCGAACTGATCCCGCTGATGCAGGCGCAGGGCCGCGATCTGGAAGAGGCGGCGACCTCGCTGGGCGCTTCGGGCTGGCGCACCTTCCTGACGGTGACGCTGCCGAACATCCGCTGGGCCATGCTCTACGGCGTGGTGCTGTGCAACGCCCGTGTGATGGGCGAATTCGGCGCCGTATCCGTGGTGTCGGGCAATATCCGCGGCCAGACCAACACGCTGCCGCTGCATGTGGAACTGCTCTACCACGACTACAACACGGCTGGCGCCTTTGCGGCGGCCGCCATTCTCACGGTGCTGGCGCTGGTCACAATCATCGCCAAGCTGCTTCTGGAACGCGTTGGTGCAGGCCGTGCCTCCCGCCCGGCGCTTGCCGGTGCTCCGCTTTCCGGTGATCAGGCCAAGGGTGAAAAGCCATGAAAATCGTCCTCGACACTGTGGTGAAGACCTTCAACACCTTCCGCGCGGTGCGCGGTGTCTCGCTGGAAATCGAAAGCGGCGAGCTGGTCGCGCTGCTCGGTCCTTCGGGCTCCGGCAAGACGACGATCCTGCGCATGGTGGCGGGCCTTGAATATGCCGATGAGGGGCGCATCCTCTTTGGCACGGAAGATGCCACAAACATCCCCGTGCGCGACCGGGGTGTGGGCTTTGTATTCCAGCACTACGCCCTCTTCCCGCATATGACCGTGGCAGAGAACATCGCCTTCGGCATGAAGGTCTCCAAGACCCGCCGCAGCCGCCAGGAAATCGCGGACCGGGTAGCGGAACTTCTGTCGCTGGTGCGCCTTGCCGGTCTCGGTGACCGCTTCCCCTCGCAGATTTCCGGCGGCCAGCGCCAGCGTGTCGCCCTTGCCCGGGCGCTCGCCGTTGATCCCAAGGTGCTGCTGCTGGACGAGCCTTTCGGCGCACTCGACGCCAATGTGCGCCGCGACCTGCGCCGCTGGCTGCGCGAGATCCATGACGAGCTGGGCATCACCACGCTGTTCGTCACGCACGATCAGGAAGAGGCGCTGGATCTGGCCGACCGGGTGGTCATCCTCAATGAAGGCCGCATCGAGCAACAGGGCACCCCGCGCGATGTCTGCCGCACCCCGGCCTCGCCCTTCGTCACCCGCTTCCTCGGTGATGCCAACCGCTTCACCGGCGAGGCCCGCGAGGGCATGCTCTTGGTGGATGGCCAGCCGGTGGGCGCCAGCGGAGAGGCGAGCGGGCCGGTGGAAATCTACGTCCGCCCCGCGGATCTTGGCTGGCAGAGGGAAGCGGACGGCGGCATTCCTGCCACCGTGCAGCGCGTCATCGACCATCCGGGCGGCCGCCGCCTGATCGTCCGCGCCACCGGCAACGGTGCACCGGAAGAGGCTCTGGAGCTGGAAGTGCCGTCGACCACGGATGTCAACGCTGGCGAAACCGGACGCCTCACCATCCGCAAGGCCGACATCTTCCCGCTGGCCGGGCTCTGAGCTTCAGACCCGCCGGTCCTCAGCGACCCCAAGCTTTCACCGTGCGGTCAGAACCTCGCCGCAGGTCTTCGGCAGGGCGGCAAGGGCCAGCGGGCGTTTCTTCTGTACGGGAGGCGGCTTGCCGGTTTCCGGGTCGATCTTCGGCACCCACGGGCCATCCGCCAGCCAGGACGCCAGTTCCGTGCCGCAGCCGTCGCCCTGCGGCGGCTCGTCCTGATCGGCACAGCCCACGCTGCCCGCCGGGCAGGACATGCGCACGTGGAAATGATAGTCGTGGCCCCACCAGGGCCGTACCTTGCGCAGCCAGGCCCGGTCGCCGGTTTCGAACTGGCACAGGGCCTTCTTGATTGCCGGATTGACGAAGATCCGTGCAACCCGCTGGTCTTTCGCTGCAAGGCGGATCAGCGCCGCATGAGTATCGGTCCAGCGCCGCGGGTCCACGCTGCGGTCTGCACCTGCCACATCCTGCGGCTGCTTGACCATGGAGATGGCGGAAATGTTCTCCCGCTCGTCCCGGCTCAAGACCCGGTCCGGCATCGGCGTCAGCCAGATATCCGCATCCAGCCCGATCTGGTGGCTGGAGTGGCCGGAGGTCATCGGTCCGCCGCGCGGCTGGGACAGATCGCCCACCAGCAGCCCGCGCCAGCCCACTTTCGGGGCCTTCGTCGCGAAGTCTTCCAGAAAGCTGATCAGGGCCGGATGGCCCCAGTTGCGGTTGCGCGACAGGCGCATGACCTGCCAGGAGGGGCCATTGATGGGCAGGGCCGAGGCCCCGGCAAGGCAGCCCTTGGCGTAAGAGCCGATGGCGCGGGAGGCGAGCGGCGCCGGGTCTCTCATGGCGCCGAAATAATCCTTGGCCGGAGCATTGGGATCCAGATTGCGCGGCTGCCGTGACGCCGCCGCCTCGCGTGCGGCCGGCTTTGCCACAGGCGTGCCGGAGGCTTCCACCACCTGGGCAGCATCAAACAGGCCGGAAAGCCCCAAAGCAGCGAGGGCGAAGGCAAGGCGCCGGGCCGCAGTTGGCCGGGGAACACAGGAACGATAAGCCATGAGCACTGAAATCCGTGGCGCGGGCCATGATGGCCCGTGCCCTTTGAATCTCAACAGAGTCGGGCGCTGAGGGCAAGGCTGCCGCGATCACGGACATGTCAGCGGCCGCTTTCGGGCCTGTCCTTCATGCGCCTTTTCAGCCCCCTTTCAGGCTGCTTCCCGCTCCTTTCCGGCAGTCGTGCCGGCCTCCTCAGCCTCTTCGTAGCTGGCTGCAATCAGTGCCGCCAGTTCATCCAGCACCAGCGTCTGATCGCGGATGATCCGGTCGGCCGCGCCGTTGAGCAGGATGAGATTGCCAGGCCGGCCATTGTCCATCTCCTCGGCCTCCGGCGGCAGCTCGCCGTCAAAGCGGTAATAGGCGGGGCCGTCGAGATCGGCGAAAACCTGTTCCGCCAGACCGGCGGTGGCGGCCGCATGCCCGTCCTGCAGCACCGAGAGCAGCGGTGCGCCGTTCGACGGCAGCATCCAGCCGAGCGCGCCCCAGCGGCAGGCAGGCCCGAATTCGAAGGCCCGTCCGCCGGCATGGCCGGTGCCCAGCGAGATCACCACGATATCTTCTGCAGCCCAGCCCATGCGGCGGGCCTGCGCATAGGCGGCCAGCGCCGGATTGCCGAGCATGGCCGAGCCGCTGATCATCGCCTCGTTGCAGCCCCGGGTGAGATTGTCGATGCGGGCAGGCTCAAAGAACGACGGCTCGGCCATGGAGGCGCGCACCGCTTCCCAGAAGTAATAATCATCCGGCCGCGCCCCATCGGTCCCCGGCGCGCTGGACATCATCACCAGATTGCGCCGTTCGATGTCATAGGCCGGCAGCATCACATGGGTGAGGGCGCTGGCCATGGAGGTCCAGCCGAACCGGTCCTTGAGCATCCGCTCCAGCGGGCGGGCATCATAGCGCTCGTCGAAGAGGCCAAGCGGGTTGGTGACAAAGCGGCCAAGGCGCTTGCTGAAGCTATAGGTGAACAGCTCGCGCGCCTCGACCTCGAAGAAATGGCGCAGGTCCGACAGGGTGCCCGCCGCTTCTCCCCCGGCGCCGCCGTTGCGCGGTGCGGCAAGGGCCGCTGCAACAAGGCCGCTGGCAGAGGTGCCGCAAATCAGGCTGAAAATCTGGTGCAGGGGCCGGGTCACGCCCGCACGGCGCAGGCGCCCATCGAGAGCCTCGAGAATCCGCAAGGGGATGATGCCTCTGATTCCGCCGCCGTCCATGGACAGGATGAAATGCTTCGCCTTTCTGCTCACCGCAGGCCTCCTTGGTCTTCTCCCCGGCCAACAGATCCCTCTCCCCCGAGTGAAGATCACTGCCGGGCGCTGTCCCGTACCCGGCAATGAGTGTTGACGAGGATTGCGACGAAGGGAAGGCGGAAGACGGCGTGTTTTCCGTGCCGCTTGCGCAAGGTCAAGGTTCTGTCATGGGCGGATGCTACCAAAACGGCGGAGGTGCGCCATGGATGAGCATGATATGACCGCCGTAAATTCTGCCGCTGATGCAAAGCCTGCAACTGCCCGCAAGAGCCCGGCCCGGACACGCAAGCCTGCGGCGTCAAAGCCGAAGGCGTCAGAGGGCACGGTGCCGCCCGCAGATCCTGCACTGGTGGAGTTGCAGGCAGATGTGGCCCAGCTTGCCGCCTCCGTCGCCGCAGATGGCGCTGCACTGGCCACGCGTTGGGACGGCTGGGTGGAGACGCCGGAATTTGCCCCGAGCGCGGCGAACCTCTCGCATTATCTTGCCCTGCGGCACAGGGATCTGCGCTCGCTGCAAAGGCGGCTGATGGCGGCGGGCCTGTCCTCCCTCGGCCGGGCGGAGAGCCGCGTGATGCCAACGCTCCATGCGGTGGAGCGCCTGCTGGGCGCTGCCACGGGACAGGGGCTGGCGGCATCCGCCTCTTCCGCGGCGCAGGTTGAACACTTCTTCGCCGGTGAGGAGCGCATCCGGGAAAGGGCCGATGCTCTGCTGGGCGCCTTGCAGGAAACGCGCCCGGCACGGCTGCTCGTCACGGTTCCGGGTGAAGCTGCCGGTGATCCCTCCTTCTTTATTAAGCTGGCTAATCTTGGTGTGGAAGCGGTGCGCATCAACTGCGCCCATGACGGGGAAAGCGCCTGGGCTTCGATGATCGCCCATGTGGAGGCCGCCGCCCATGCCACCGGCCGCCGGATGAAGGTGATGATGGATCTGCCGGGCCCGAAAATCCGCACCGGGGCCCTGAAGAAAGGCAAGAACGGCAGCCGGGTCTTCCCGGAAAGTGAACTGGCTGTGGTGCGTCCGGGCCACCTTGACGCGGCGCCGCGCAAGCTGCCGGCGATCGAATGCGAGCTGGGTCAGGCCCTGGAAGCGGCCGAGCCGGGGCACCGTGTCTTCATCGATGACGGCAAGCTGGCCGCAACCGTTCTGTCGGCACAGGACTGGGGGCTGGTGCTGGGCATCGACACCGGTCCTGAAATCGAAGGCTACAAGCTGAAGCCCGAGAAGGGCATCAACTTCCCCGACAGCGATGTGCTGGTGCCGGCCCTGACCGCCGATGACCGGGAATTGCTGCCCTTCGTCGCGCGCCATGCAGACGGGGTGGAGTTCTCCTTCGTGCAGACCCCGGAAGACGTGGAAGAGCTGCAGGCAGCGCTTGCCCGGGAACGCCCGGAAGACTGGCGCAGCATCGGCCTTGTCCTGAAGATCGAGACCCGCCGCGCCGTGCGCAACCTGCCGGACATGCTGGTGCGCGCTGCCGGGCGCCAGCCCACCGCCGTGATGATTGCCCGCGGCGACCTTGCGGTGGAAATCGGCTTTGCCCGGCTGGCAGAGATGCAGGAGGAAATCCTCTGGCTCTGCGAAGCCGCGCATGTGCCGGTGATCTGGGCGACGCAGGTGATGGAGAGCCTGATGAAGACCGGGATCGCCTCGCGCGGGGAAATGACCGACGCCGCCATGGCGGCACGTGCCGAATGCGTCATGCTCAACAAGGGCCCGCATCTCTTCCGGGGCATTGCCGTGCTGGAAGGCCTGCTGACGCGCATGGGCGGGCACATGCACAAGAAGGCCCACCTGCTGCGCAGCCTGCAGAGCTGGTAGGCTTCACCTTGGGTTATCAGCCTGGAGACGCCAGCACCTTGTAGAAGAAGGTGCAGCCCTCCGGCTCACCGCTCTGCGGGTGATTGGCATAGGCGGGAATGCGGCCGAGGATCTGGTAGCCGAGCTTGAGGTAGAGCTGTTCGGCGGAATCGCCCTCGCGGGTATCGAGGGTGAGCAAGCTGCGGCCCCGCTCGCGGGCCAGCCGCTCCACCTCATGCATCAGGGCTTCTGCGATGCCACGGCGGCGGAAGTCCGGATGAACCAGCAGCTTGCGCACATCGGCCCGGTGCGGCTGGTTGGGCGGGGTGTCGCAGGCTAGCTGCACCGTTCCGGCAATGCGGCCCTCCACAACGGCCAGCAGCAGATCACTGTCGCCGCTGGCGACGGACGGGGCCACCTTCTGTTCAAAGAAACGGCGGGCGTCCTCCCGCGTGAAGGGTTCCACAAAGCTGACGCTGGCCCCGCCGCTGACGCAGCCGAAAAGCACGTCTGCAAGGCCATCAAGGCATGCATCATCCAGCTGCGCCGGGCTACGGCGCAGGTCAAGGGTCATACCGGACAAGGAAGATCTCCTACGTAGGGGGGCTTGTACCAAGGCTTTCGATGCTGGCGCATCACGCCTTGAAATTGCTCAGGTGCCGCACGGGCTTGACCAACTCCCGATGAGTCAAGCTCATCGGGAGTTGGTCTCAAACCATGAAAATCAGGTAGCAGGCGCCGGTCTCTGCCGGTGTTTCGAAGCTGTTGCCGCCATAGAGCTGGAACCGCAGGCAGTCCCCCGGCGCAAGCTCATGCGCCTCGCCTTCGAGTGTCACGGTCAGCTTGCCATCCAGCATCACCAGATGGTGCTCAAGGCCGGGACGGGGAGGGGCCTCATAGGTGATGGATGTGCCGGGCGGCAGAACGGACTCCAGCACCTCACCCGACAGCGCGCTGGTGGGGGGAGAGATGACACGGCGGCGGTGGCCGGTTTCCGGATCGGTCCAGACGGGCTGGGCCTCCCGCCGCACCACGGCGGGAAAGGCATCCTCCGCCATCTGCATCAGCCGCGACAGGGTCAGCCCATGCGCGGTGCAGAGCTTGGCCAGAACGGCCGTGGTCGGGCTGACTTCGGCATTTTCCAGCCGTGACAGGGTGGCGCGGCTGACGCCGCTGAGGGCCGCCAGCTGATCAAGCGAAAGCCCCTTTTCCTGGCGCAATTGGCGCAGGCGCTGGGCAATCTGCTGATCAAGTTCGGCCTGGTCTGATTTCTTGTTTTCCATATTTGGGATTAAATCCCAAATATGGAAAATAGTCAAGCGAGGATGAGGGCAGGTCGGAAAAAACTCAGCAGGCCGCTTCCAGAACGCGCTCTGCCGTGCCGCTCAGGGGCACGGCCAGCGGCGTTTGCTCAACACCGGTCGCGGACAGGCGGTAAAGGTGGCCCTGTTCCACCGGACGCCAGCGCGCGCAGGCGCCTTCCAGCGGCTCCGAGGCAAAGGCGCGGCCGCCGTGGTCCAGGCATTCGGAGATGTAAAGCGTGGGCGCAGCCGCATCATCGGCGTAGCGGAAGGCGAAAAGCTCCGTGCCTTCGGTGAAGACACAGGTGAGCCGGATGGGCTTTTCGCCGGTAGTGCGGCGGCCCGCAATATCCAGCACCTGCGAGAGCGTCAGATCCAGCGCGGCACGCGGGTTCTCCTCCAGGCCGTTGGTCAGGAGCAGCAGGAAGAAGAGTTCGGAATCCGTCGTGCCACGGCGCAGCGCGTAGAAATCCTCATTGATGAGCATTTCCATCTCGCGGCGGATGCGGGCGAAATCACCGATGTTGCCATTGTGCATGAAGGCCCAGCGGCCATGGGCGAAGGGATGGCAATTGTCCCGTGACGTCGCTCCTGTCGTCGCTGCGCGCACATGCGCCAGAAACAGCCGCGACGTCACCAGCCGGCAGATGCTCTGCAGATTGGTGTCGGCCCAAGCCGGCAGCACGTCCTTGAACAAGCCCGGCTCTGCTGCATGGCCATACCAGGCAATGCCGAACCCGTCGCCATTGACCCTGAGCTTTGCCTCCTGCGCATCCAGGCTCTGCACGAGCAGGGAATGCCGGGGCTTGGCAATGATGTTTTCGAGCGGGATCTCGGTTCCGAGATAGGCAGCCAGACGGCACATGGTTGGGGGCGACCTGCAAACTGTTGCGACAGGGAGGGAGTGGGCGGCAGCCAGCGAAGCAACCTTCCAATCCCGGCAAGATTAAGGACAGTGAGCCGGGATTGGATACGGATTTTCCGTCAGGATCCGTCCTATCCTGGGGAATCGTCCCACCCAAGCATTAACACTTCGATATTTTTCGCCCCCGCGGGGAGATTGGGCCGCGCGTTCCAGAGCGGAATGGGTCAGGTGTATTGCGCAATGCCCCGGCCGAAGGACCAGCAGTCACGCGGCACTTCGATGAGGGAGACCATCACATCGTCATGCAGGACGCCGGCCTTGCGGCCGAGCTTGTCGCAGATGGCCTTGTAGAGGTTCTTCTTCATCTCGACGCTGCGGGTGTTGCTGACGGTGATCTGGATCAGCAGAAAGGCATCACTGCGCTCCATCTCGGGGAACGAGCCAAAGAAGAAGTCCTCCCGCGTCTTTTCATTGAAGACCATGTACTGGTCGTCATGAGGGATGTCGAAGCGGGTCATCAGCGCCTCATGGATGCATTCCATGATGAGCTGTTTTTCCTCGGCGCTGCGGCCGGGAAGCGAGAAGATCTGTGTGACCGGCATAATCGTTTCCTCCGTTTCAATCCTCCCCGGCCCGGCCCCCCAGCCCCCGAAAGATTGGTTAATGATGCGTTAATCTTTTCCCCCGAAACTCCACTTCAGATTCGCCGCCCGCAGCCCAGGATGGAGCCCGGAATGCAGCTTTCGATCCAGACGACGACAACCTCCGCCAGCCTGCTTTCCGTGACCCAGTCCTCCGCTGGTGCGTCCGGCAACCCGGCGGCAGGCAAGGCTGGCTCCGGACCTTCAACCAAAGATAGCGCAAGTACTTCTCTTCTGGAAGCTGCAGCCAAAAAAGCTGAAGAAGATGCTGTCGTCATCAATGCCCTGCGCGACGCTGCGCAGAAGGGCAAAACTGACGAAAAGGAAAGCGGGAAGAAATCTCTCGCCAGCATTGAAGATTATACGGATACCGCTAACAAGATCCGTTCGGCCATCGGTGAAAATGCGAGCGGCAGCTCCGGTTCCGCGTCGGTTGCCTACGAAAGCGCAACCATTACGGAGACACTGATCGAAGGCGAGATCGGCGGTCAGAAGATTTCTGCCTCCTTCGTGTCCTATGACCGCGTTTCCTATGACAGCGCGACCGGCCTTTCGGCCCGTTCCGCCAGCGCAGGCAGCATCAATGTCAGCGGCAATGGCGTGTCCTCCAGCTACCAGAGCGCGTCGGTTTCCTCGCTCTATGCCGGCACGCGCGAACAGATCGGCACGCTTCTCTCCAGCGCCGCCTGAGGCCTTCCTGTCCGGCCAGCATCCGTAATGCTGCGGACCGGGCCGCTGCATCGAAGCCTTGAGCCTGCCGTCCTGCTCGGGTACACCCGGACAAAAGAGGCTTCGGCGGCCGGTTTCAGGGTGACTTCAGGTGGATAATCTCAAGGCGGAACTTCTGCGCGGTCTGTGGTACGTGGCCTGTCCGGGTGCGGAGATCAAACCCGGTGCGATGACCGGCAAGAAGCTGATGGGTGACATGGTGCTGCTGGGCCGGGACAAGGCCGGCAAGGTGTTCGCCCTGCGCGACATCTGCCCGCACCGGGGCATCCCCCTGCGCCACGGCAAGTTCGACGGCGAGACCGTGCAATGCTGCTATCACGGCTGGCGCTTTGATACGGATGGCGTCTGCGTCGATATTCCCTCCACCCACGAAGACCAGACCATCGACTTTTCCAAGATCACCTGCGGCGCCTATCCAGTGGTGGAGCAGCAGGGGCTGATCTGGGTCTATTTCGCCGCCAATGGCGAAAGCCCGGCGGAAGGCCGTCAGCCGCAGCCGCCGATGCTGCCGGACTTTGCGGTGGAGCAGGGCCCGGCCCTGCACATCATGCAGCACTTCGTCTGTTCGGTGGACCATGCGGCCCTCGGCCTGATGGACCCCACCCACGCGGCCTTCGTGCATACCTCCTGGTGGTTCAAGAAGAACGCTGCGAAGCTGCGTCCCAAGCGCAAGCTGTTCGAGCCGTCCGAACTGGGCTGGGCCATGGTGCGCCACAAGCTGCCGCCGCAGAACATTGCCTACAAGCTGCTGGGCGATGATGTGACCACGGAAATCCGCTACATGCTGCCGGGCCTGCGCATCGAGCATATCAAGGGCTCGAAGCACTCCGTCGTCGGCCTGACCACCATCACCCCGGTGAGCGAGGACGAGACGGAAGTGCGGCAGATGTTCTGGGCCAGCATGGGCTGGATCGGGCCGTTCAAGCCGCTGATCCGCCACCTGATGAATGTCTTCCTCGGTCAGGACCGCCGCGTCGTCATCCAGCAGCGTGAGGGGCTGGAGTACAATCCCAAGCTCATGCTGATCAATGATGCAGATACGCAAGGGCGCTGGTGGATGCAGCTGAAGCGGGAATGGTCCGCCTCACAGGCCGAAGGGCGCGCATTCGTCAATCCGGTGCGTGGCCGTGAGCTGCGCTGGATGAGCTGAAACGTCTGCCACAGCCTGCCTTGTCATCAACCTCCCGGCCCTCCCCCGAAGGCCGGGATTTTTGTGAACGCCTGCAGGTCATCTGAACAGCGCAGTGCAGGGTTGATATTTAGCCGAAGAATAAACCCTTCAGGATTTCTCTTTTTATTTCAGCATATTGCTGCATAAAATAATGAAAAAGATAACTGGCTAAATCTATTCGCATGATCTTCATGCTTCCTACAAGAAACTGTCACACAGGAGCACTAGGTTACGCCGAGCAAAAAGGGGTGGCCAATGCTGGAAGTCAGGGAAGTAACGCGTCTGTTCGGTCAGAAGGCCGCTGTGAACCGGATCAGTTTCGAAGTCACCGGTCCCGCCTTCGTCGGCATCATCGGCCGGTCCGGAGCGGGCAAGTCGACGTTCCTGCGCATGATGAACCGCCTGACGGATGCCAGTGCCGGTGAAATCCTGGTTGAGGGCCGCAACATCCTGGCGCTGAAGGGGGCGGCCTCGCGGGCCTGGCAGTCCCAGTGCGCCATGATCTTCCAGCAGTTCAACCTGGTGCCGCGCATGGATGTGGCCTCCAACGTGCTGCACGGCATCCTGAACCGCCGCTCCACGATCGAGACGATGTTCAGCCTCTGGTCCCGCGCCGATATTCTCAAGGCGCTCGAAATTCTGGACCGGCTTGGCATCGCCGAGCAGGCGCCGAAGCGGGCGGAGGCTCTCTCCGGCGGCCAGCAGCAGCGCGTCGCCATTGCCCGCGCCCTGATGCAGGATCCGAAGATCATTCTGGCTGACGAGCCGATCGCCAGCCTTGATCCCATGAATGCGCAGATCGTCATGGACACGCTGAAGAAGATCAACGTGGAAGACGGCCGCATGGTGATCGCCAACCTGCACACGCTCGACACCGCGCGGCGCTACTGCGACCGGGTGATCGGCATGCGCGACGGCGAAGTGGTGTTTGACGGCACGGCGGACGAACTGACGACCAGCGTTGCCCGCGAGATTTACGGAGCCGATGACAGCTTCAACGAAGCTGCCACCTCCACAAGCATTCCGGCGGATGCAAAGGCTGACGACCCGGCGTGGTCCCAGCCCGCCTACGCCGCCGCGATGGTGTCCTGACGGTCCCGGCCTGAAACCGGACCCAAGCCGGTTCAGGCCCCTATTCTGTGAAAATGGAGTTCTCATGAAGAAGCTGCTTCTGGCGACTGCCCTCTCGCTTGCCTGCACCACCGTTGCCGGTGCGCAGGAAAAGATCACCCAGTTCAACATCGGCATCCTCGGCGGTGAAAACGCCCAGGACCGCATGACCTCGAACGAGTGCTTCCGCGTCAAGGTGGAAGAAGCCCTCGGCGTTCCGGTCAAGCTCTTCACCCCGGCCGACTATGACGGCGTGATCCAGGGCATGCTCGGCGGTTCGATCGACTTCGCCGGCCTCGGCGCTTCGGCCTATGCCAAGATCTACCTGACCAACGCTGAAGCCGTTGAGCCGGTTCTGACCAAGCAGAATCTCGACGGCTCCACCGGCTACTACTCGATCGGTTTTGCCCGCAAGGACAGCGGCATTACCTCGATCGAAGACGCCAAGGGCAAGCGCTTTGCCTTCGCCGATCCGAACTCCACCTCCGGCTATCTGGTCCCGGGCGCAGAGCTGCAGGACACCTATGGCAAGCTGGACCAGTACTTCGGTGAAGTGCGTTTCTCCGGCGGCCATGAGCAGTCCATCGTTGGCGTCGCCAATGGCGACTTTGATGCCGCTGTGAGCTGGGCCGACGGCCTTGGCGAATGGGACGACGGCTACAACTCCGGCGCCTTCCGCAAGGCAGCTGACGCCGGCATCGTGGACATGAACGATCTCGTCGAGATCTGGAAGTCCAAGCTGATCCCGGAAGGCCCCTTCGTGATCCGCAAGGCTCTGCCGGACGACGTGAAGGCCAAGGTCACCGCCATTGCCGACACCATGTGGCAGGATGATCCCAAGTGCGCCTATGCCCTGTCGCATGGCGACGCCCAGGATCTGGTGCCGGTGACCCATGATGCCTACCTCGGCATCATCGCAGCCCGCAAGCTGCAGGAAGCCAAGTAAGCCTTCCGCATATCCATGCCGGGCTCCAGTGATGGAGCCCGGCACTCGCATTTTTCAGGGCACCATTTCAGGGCACCATGACCAATCTCGCGTACGGAGCTGATGGCGGCAGCCGCAAGGGCGTTGCCTCGCATCATGAAGCCTATCTGGAGATGACGCGGCGCAAGCGCCTTTATGGCGGCGTGCTGCTGCTGTTCTTCATCATGCTGTTCTCCTCCGGCTGGATCATGGCCGACGGGCGCAATGCCGGCGGCTTCTGGAACGGCCTGTCGCAGGTTTTCGACTTTCCCTCCGAAGTGCTGGCTGAGGCCTGGGCCAAGCGGGCGGTCCTGCCCGGCCTGATGGCCGATCATTTTGCCTCCTTGATCGAAACGGTGAACATCGCCGCCACGGCAACACTCATGGGCGCGCTGGCCGCCATGCTGCTGGCGCTGCTGGCCACCCGCAGCCTGGCCCGCTGGCCCCGTCTTGTACCGCTGTTCCGCCGGATGATGGACGCCCTGCGCGCCATTCCGGAGATCGTCGTGGCGCTGGTGCTCGTCTTCATTCTCGGCGGCGGCCCCGTGCCCGCCGTCATCGCCATCGCCCTGCACACGGCAGGCGCGCTTGGCAAGCTCTTCTCGGAAGTGGCGGAAAACGCCGATCTGAAGCCGGTGGAAGGCCTCGCCTCCGTGGGCGCCTCCTGGATGCAGAAGATGTGGCTCGGCGTCATTCCGCAGGTGTCGCCGAACTGGCTCTCCTATGCGTTGATGCGCTTCGAGATCAACGTCCGCGCTTCCGCCATTCTGGGCTTCGTCGGCTCCGGCGGCATCGGCTATGACCTGAAGATCGCCATGCAATGGGGCCAGGGCCGCTACGACGAGGTGGTGGCCATCTTCCTGATGCTCTTCGTGACAATCGTGCTGATCGACCGGCTGTCGGACCATGCCCGTCATAGGCTGGTGAAAGGACACTGACATGGCCACCATGGACATGCCGCAGACGGCGGACCTCAACAGCACCATCCTCACCCGCTTCCGTAACCGCCGCATCGCAGCCTTCGCGGTGCCGGGGCTGATCCTGGCCTATCTCGCCTATGCGGCCTTTGCCTTCGATCTGGCGGGCCTTGCGCAGCGGGCAAGACTGGACAATGCGGCCATCCTGCTGGCCGATTTCTGGTCCTACAAGGTGCATGTGACGCGCGACAACCGCAACGGCGCCTTGTCCGTGGCCGTCGAAGGTGAAAACAAGGGCACCTATCCGGAAGGCATGCTGCCGGACTGGGTGACCAGTGACGGCACCACGACCGTGGTCGATCTGGGCGATGGCCACGTCGTCACCTATGACGCGGCAGGGGCGCGCTATGACGTGCCGGGGTATGGCGTCATCGATATCCAGCCCGAAGGCAATGGCCTGAAGCTGACGGCCCCGCAGCCGCTGCCGGACTGGATCAATGCCTCGGACACCCGCGTGTCCGTGACGACCAAGGCCGGGCGTTTTGCCTATACCCGCTCCAAGGTGGAAACCTTCCGCTATTTCCCGGGCTGGGAGCTGTTCTTCTTCACCCTCGACAGCCCCTTCTACGGCAAGGGCCCGCTTGAGCTGATGAACCTTGCCCTGTGGGGCGAGCGGCTCAATCCGGAGCTGGCCAATGCGCCGGCCATGCTGCATGACTTCTGGACCAACCGCATGTGGCGGCATGGGGATGTGATGTGGGCCATGTTTGAAACCATGCTGATGGCTTTCCTCGGCACGGCTGGTGCCGCGCTGATCGCCTTCCCGCTCAGCTTCCTTGCGGCCCGTAACTTCAACCCGCTGGGGCCGTTCCGCTTTGCCGCCCGCCGCGTGTTCGACTTCATCCGCGGCGTGGATGGCCTGATCTGGACCATCATCCTGTCGCGCGCCTTCGGCCCCGGGCCGATGACCGGTGCCCTGGCCATCATGATCACGGACACGGGCAGCTTCGGCAAGCTCTTCTCCGAAGCGCTGGAAAACATCGACGAGAAACAGGTGGAGGGCGTGCGCTCCACCGGCGCCAATGCGGTGCAGCGCGCCCGCTTCGGCGTCATCCCGCAGGTGATGCCGGTGCTGCTCAGCCAGGCGCTCTATTTCCTTGAATCCAACACCCGCAGTGCAACGGTCATCGGCGCCATCGTCGGCGGCGGCATCGGCCTGCTGCTGACGCAGGCCATCCAGACCCAGCGCGACTGGGAAGAGGTGGCCTATTACATGACGCTGATCGTGCTGATGGTCATGGCCATGGACAGCCTGTCCGGCTGGCTGCGCAAGAAGCTGATCAAGGGCGAGTGAGCTGGGGCGAGTGAGCAGGGGCGAATACTACAACATCCCGGTGAGGCTGCCTCACCGGGAGTGGGTATCAGACTGCAGAGCCAGCCGGCGGGGCGGCGGTGTCTGACAGCACCTTGACGACAAAGATCAGGTCCATCCACTGGCCGAACTTGAAGCCGACCTGCGGCAGGCGGCCTGTTTCGGTGAAGCCGAACCTGGCGTGCAGGGCGAGGGAGGAGGCATTGTCCGCATCCACCGCGCCCACCAGCGTATGCAGCCCGGCGGCCTTGGCCCGTTCGATCAGCTCTGCCAGAAGCGCCTTGCCGGTGCCTTTGCCCTGCGCCGCCTTGCTGACATAGATCGAGTGCTCCATGGTCAGGTTGTAGCCCTCCTTGGCACGGAAGGGGCCATAGCTGGCGTAGCCCAGCAAGCCGCCATCCTCATCGATGGCGACGATCACCGGCAGGCCTGCGGCCTGACGGCCCTCCAGCCATTTCTTGCGGTCCTCCAGCGTTTCAAGCCGGTCGGTCCAGATGGCCCGAAGCTCCCGCACGGCGGTGTTGTGCAGGTCGAGAAGGGCGGGCAGATCTTCGTGAGTGGCGGGGCGCAGTTGCATGGCTCGGGTTCCGGATTGCATTAGATTTTCGTCTTCTATACCCTCTCAACGCAAAAGAAATTATCTCTTCCATAAGAAAATTCAATCGATGGACTTCGATCAGCTCCACACCTTCGACCGTGTCGTGCGCGATGGCAGCTTCACCCGCGCCGCTGCCCGGCTCAATGTCACGCAGGCGACCGTTTCCATGCGCATCAAGGCGCTGGAAGATGCGGTGGGCGGGTCATTGTTCCTGCGCGGGCGCAATGTGCGCCTGACGGATGTGGGCATCAGCTTCCTGCCCTATTGCCGGCGCATGCTGGGGGTGATGCAGGAGGCGCGCGAGGCGCTCAAGCGCGCCGAGCGCGGACGTGTCGCCATCGGTACGCTCAGCACCATGATCATGCCGCTGGTCAGCCGCGCGCTGCTGCGGTTTCAGCGCCGTCATGCCGGGGTGGATGTGATTGTGCGCGATGGCCGCCACACACATGTGGCCACCATGCTGCATGAGCGTGAGGTGGATCTGGCCGTCATGTGCTGGCCCAACATCGATCCCCTGCTGACCCATGTGGAGCCGCTGTTCGTGCTGCGCGAGGATCTGCCGCTGGTGGCGGCCCCTGCCGTGGCGGAGCGGATCGGCGAGGCACCGGACATGCAGGAGGCTCTGCGCCTTGCGCCGCGCTTCCTCAATCTGCGCTGGTGGCAGATCGCACCGGCGCGGATGACGTCGCTGACCCTCGCCGCTCCCTCCTGTGTGGAGCTGCCAACGGAGCCGGGGCGCTATCTGGTGGAGGCGGGAGAGGGGATCGGCTTCTTTGTCCGCTCGGCGGTCGAAGCGTCGCTGGCGGCGGGGCGTCTCGTCGAAATCCGCCCCGCCGACTTCGAGCCGCTGACCCGTGACATCGCGCTGGTGGTGCAGTCGCGCAAATCACTCGAACAGGAAATGCTGCTCGACTTTGCCCTCGAAATTGCGGACGAAGCAGCCCGGTTCGGCACCATCCTGCGCCGTGATTTGCCGCCCCGGCCCGGGATTTGAGTCAAGTCTTCGCATCAGGGTTAAAAAATACGCCGGAAACCCATGCTCCAACCACTGCAATCCCCTTTGCGGAAGCCAAAGGGAGTGGTAAACGGGCAACCATGACGAGCCAGCCCATTTCCAATATTCGCAACTTCTCCATCGTGGCCCATATCGACCACGGCAAGTCCACGCTTGCGGACCGTCTCATCCAGATGACGGGCACGCTGACGGACCGGGAGATGACCGATCAGGTTCTTGACTCGATGGACATCGAGCGGGAACGCGGCATCACGATCAAGGCGCAGACCGTGCGCCTCGTCTATAATGCCAAGGACGGGCAGCAATATATCCTGAACCTGATCGACACGCCGGGCCACGTGGACTTCGCCTATGAAGTCTCGCGCTCGCTGGCGGCCTGCGAGGGCTCGCTGCTGGTGGTCGATGCCAGCCAGGGCGTGGAAGCCCAGACGCTGGCCAACGTCTATCAGGCCATCGACAACAACCACGAGATCGTCACCGTCCTCAACAAGATCGACCTGCCCGCCGCCGAGCCGGACCGGGTGAAGGAGCAGATCGAGGAAGTGATCGGCATCGATGCCACCGATGCCGTGATGATCTCCGCCAAGACCGGCCTTGGCATCGAGGACGTGCTGGAAGCCATCGTCACCCGTCTGCCGGCGCCGAAGGGCGACAGGGACGGGCCGCTGAAGGCCATGCTGGTGGACAGCTGGTACGATCCCTATCTGGGCGTGATGGTGCTGGTGCGCATCATCGACGGCACGCTGAAGCGCGGCCAGCGCATCCGCATGATGGGCACGAATGCGTCCTATGAAGTGGACCGCGTCGGCGTGATGACGCCGAAGTTCCTGCAGGTGGACCAGATCGGCCCCGGCGAGATTGGCGTTCTGACCGGTTCCATCAAGGAAGTGGCCGATACCCGCGTCGGTGACACGATCACCGACGAACGCAAGCCCTGCGCCGAGGCGCTGCCGGGCTTCAAGCCGGCGCAGCCGGTGGTGTTCTGCGGCCTCTTCCCGGTGGATGCGGGAGACTTTGAGGATCTGCGCGCTGCCGTCGGCAAGCTGCGCCTCAACGATGCCAGCTTCTCCTTCGAGATGGAAACCTCTGCGGCACTGGGCTTCGGCTTCCGCTGCGGCTTCCTTGGCCTCCTGCATCTGGAAATCATCCAGGAGCGCCTGTCGCGCGAGTTCGACCTCGACCTCATCGCCACGGCGCCTTCGGTGGTCTACCAGATGACGCTGACCGACGGCTCGGAGATGGAGCTGCACAACCCGGCGGACATGCCGGATGTGGTGAAGATCCAGGAGATCCGCGAGCCGTGGATCCGCGCCAACATCATGACGCCGGACGAGTATCTCGGCTCAATCCTGAAGCTGTGCCAGGAGCGGCGCGGCGTGCAGGTGGATCTGGCCTATGTCGGCTCGCGTGCCATGGTCACCTATGACCTGCCGCTGAACGAAGTCGTCTTCGACTTCTACGACCGCCTCAAGTCCATCTCAAAGGGCTATGCCTCCTTCGACTATTCCTTGTCGGATTACCGCGAGGGCGACCTCGTGAAGATGTCGATCCTCGTCAACGAGGAGCCGGTCGACGCCCTGTCGATGCTGATCCACCGCTCCCAGGCCGAGCGCCGTGGCCGTGCCATGTGCGAGAAGCTGAAGGATCTGATCCCGCGGCACATGTTCAAGATCCCGATCCAGGCTGCCATCGGCGCCCGGGTGATCGCCCGCGAAACCCTTGCCGCCCTGCGCAAGGACGTGACCGCCAAGTGCTACGGCGGCGACGCCACCCGCAAGCGCAAGCTTCTGGAAAAGCAGAAGGAAGGCAAGAAGCGCATGCGCCAGTTCGGCAAGGTCGAGATCCCGCAGGAAGCCTTCATCAAGGCCCTGAAGATGGACGAGTGAAACACAATACCCGGCGAGCCTGCTCTGCCGGGTATTGTTTCAGTCCGCAAGGATCTTCCGAGGCATGGCGCCAGCGCTATGCCTTTTTCATTGTACCAAGGCTTTCGATGCTGACGCATCACGCCTTGAAAATGGTCAAGCGCCGCACGGGCTTGACCAACTCTCGATAAGTCAAGCTCATCGAGAGTTGGTATTACATCACGGCACCAACCTGCCAGGGCACGAACTCGTTGTCGCCGAGGCCGAGGGCTTCGGATTTCGACTTCTGGCCCGAGGCAACCGCAAGGATCATGTCGAGGATTTCCTCGCCCTTTGCCTCCAGGCTGATGCCTTTCGACAGCACGTCACCGGTGTTCAGGTCCATGTCTTCCGGCATGGCATTGAACAGGATGTCGTTGGTGGCCACCTTGATGGTCGGTGCGGGCTTGGAGCCGAAGGCAGAGCCGCGGCCCGTGGTGAAGACCACCAGCTGCGCACCGCCCGCAATCTGCCCCGTTGCCGAGACAGGGTCATAGCCGGGGGTGTCCATGAAGACGAGGCCGGGCTCGGTCACCTGTGCGGCATAGTCGTAGAAGGCGGTCAGCGGCGTGGAGCCAGCCTTTGCAACGGCGCCCAGCGACTTTTCCAGAATGGTCGTCAGCCCGCCCGCCTTGTTGCCGGGGCTCGGGTTGTTGTCCATGCTGCCGTCGTTCATCTCGGTGTAATGCTCCCACCAGCGGATGCAGCCGATGAGATCATCGGCCACCTTCTGCGAGGCAGCACGGCGCAGCAGCAGCTGTTCGGCACCGTAGATTTCCGGCGTTTCCGACAGGATCACCGTGCCGCCAAGGCCGACGATCATGTCCGATGCCTTGCCAAGCGCAGGGTTGGCGGTGATGCCGGACAGGCCGTCCGAGCCGCCGCACTGCAAGCCGATGCGCAGGGCCGAGACAGGGCAGGGCTGGCGCTGTGCCTTGTTCACCTCGGGCAGGATTTCCAGCACCTTGGCCTTGATGGCCGCGATGGTGGCACGGGTGCCGCCGGTGTCCTGGATGGTCAGGCCGTGGAAATGGTCGGCCCCTTCCGCCCCGAAGGTGTGCTTCATGCGGGCGATCTGCATCACCTCGCAGCCGAGGCCGACGAAGACGGCGGCGCCCACATTGGGATGGGTGGCATGGCCCCACAGCACGCGCTGCAGGATATCAAAGCCGCGCCCCTCGGAGGCCATGCCGCAGCCGGTGCCATGGGCAAAGGCGACGATGCCGTCCACATTCGGATAGTCTTCGAGCACGCCGGAGTTTTCCAGCTCGAAGGCTGCCCGACGGATCACGGTGGCAGAGCAGTTCACCGTGGCACACAGGGCGATGAAGTTGCGGGTGCCAACCCGGCCGTCCTTGCGAACATAGCCGTCGAAGGTGCGCGGGGCGGGCGAGGGCACGGCAGCCTTCGCCCGCTCCAGATCGGCACCGGTCTGATACTGCTGATCGTGGTCCCCGAAGGCGCAGTTGTGGGTGTGCACGTGCTCCCCCGCGGCAATGTCCTTGCTTGCCCGGCCGATGATCTGGCCGAACTTGAGGATTTCCGCTCCTGTGGGGATTGCGGTCAGGGCCACCTTGTGGCCCGGCGTGAGGGGGGTGGCGAGAGCCACACCCAGCCCGAGAGGATCGCTGCCTGCGGCAAGGCGCTCCTTCACGATACCCACATTGTCGTCGGGATGAAGAACGATCAGCTGGCTCATGGCTTGCCTCGGTTACAGGGACTGCAAGGTCTTGCGGGCACCCTGGCTCAGCAGCAGGCCAAGGGCCTCCGCCACCGGGGCCTGCAGCTGGCTGGCAAGGGCGGGATCAAAGATCTCGCGCACACCCAGAAGGGCGGCCGCCTTGCCTTCCGCCGTTGCGGCGCTGTCGAAGAGTTCACGCAGGCGTGCGGCCAGCGGGTCCTTCACCTCGATCGGCGCACCCGTCTCGTCCACACCACCCACATAGCGCATCCACGCAGCCACGGCGAGCATCAGGCGCGGGCTGTTGCGGCCGGCCTTCAGGTTCTCGCCCAGGGTGGAGAGAATGCGCTGCGGCAGTTTCTGGCTGCCGTCCATGGCGATCTGCCAGGTGAGGTGGCGGATGCCGGCGTTGGCAAAACGTGCCTTGAGGGCTGCCGCATAGCCGGCGAGATCCACGCCCGGCGGCGGGGTGAGCGCGGGGATGATCTCCTCGCTCCACAGGCGGGTGACGAAACCGGCCAGAGCCTCGTCGGCCATGGTGTCGGCGATCGTCTTGTGGCCCGAGAGGTAACCGAGATAGGCGAGCGAGGAATGCGCGCCGTTGAGCATGCGCAGCTTCATGTGCTCGTACACGGCCACATCGGACACCAGCTCGACGCCAACGGCGCCGAGGTCCGGGCGCTCGCCGGCCACGAAGTCATCCTCGACCACCCACTGGCGGAACGGCTCATGCACCACGAGGCCGTCTTCATTGCGGCCAGTGACAGCGGACAGGCGCTCGATGTCTTCCGGTTTGGTCGCCGGGACGATGCGGTCCACCATGGTGGAGGGGAAGCGGCCTTCGCGCTCGATCCAGTCCGCAAGGGCCGGGTCGATGAGGCGGGCGAGATCCAGCACGACGCCGCGCACCACCTTGCCGTTGTGGGGCAGGTTATCGCAGGTCATGACGGTGAAGGGCGCAAGACCGGCGGCAAAGCGGCGCTGCAGGGCACGCACCAGATAGCCCGGCGCGGAGACGGGCAGGGCGTTCGCCAGATCCTTCTGGATGTCCGGATGGGACTGGTTCAGGCGGCCGGTGCTCGGCTCGTGGCAATAGCCCTTTTCGGTGACCGTCAGGGTGACGATCTTCACATCGGGGCTGGCCATGGCGGCAAGCACGGCGTCCGGGCTTTCCGGGGCCACCAGCACATCACGGATGATGCGCACGTCGCGGCGGGTTTCCCCATCGGGGCCCAGCTCCACGGCGGTGTATTCGAAATTGCGCGGTGCCATGCGGTCGCGCGTCGTCGGGCTCTGCAGCGAAACGCCGGTGATGGCCCAGTTGCCGCCGGAGCGGGCAACGGCTTCCTCGATGAAAATGGCACCATGGGCGCGGTAGAAGGCACCAAGCCCCAGGTGGACGATGCCCACCTTGGCATTCACGACACGTTCGATTTCCAGATCAGCGGGCAAGCCAGCCTCCGTCAACATTCAGCACTGTACCATGGATGTAATTGGCAGCCGGAGAGGCAAGGAACACGGCGGCTTCGCCGATGTCCGAGGCCTGGCCCCAGCGGCCGGCAGGGATACGCTCAAGGATGGCCTTGTTGCGCACCGGGTCCGCCCGCAGTGCTTCGGTATTGTTCGTTTCGATGTAACCGGGGGCGATGGCATTCACATTGATGCCCTTCGCCGCCCATTCGTTGGCCAGAAGCTTGGTGATGCCTGCAACACCATGCTTCGAGGCCGTGTAGGACGGCACCCGGATACCACCCTGGAATGACAGGAGCGAGGCAATGTTGACGATCTTGCCGTTTCCTCCACGGCCAAGAACGGCCTTGCCGAAGGCCTGGCAGGTGAAGAACACGGCCTTCAGGTTCACGTCCATCACCTCATCCCAGTCGGCCTCGGTGAAATCCACTGCATCGGCGCGCCGGATGATGCCCGCGTTGTTGACGAGAATGTCCACCGGTTCGGCGGCGAACACGTCACGGGCGGCCATCGGGTCGGCGAAGTCGAGCACCAGTTCGCGCGCCTTGCCCTTGCTGCCAGCGATGAGGCCAACGGTCTCCGCACAGGACGAGCGTCCCGCGCAGATGACGTCCGCCCCGGCGCGGCCAAGCGCCATGGCGATGGCCTGACCGATGCCTGTATTGGCACCGGTCACAAGGGCGGTCTTGCCCTCAAGCGAGAAGGGGTTCACCGCAGATCCTCCATGGCGACCATTTCCACGTCCTTGTAGTCGACGTTGTCACCGGCCATGGCCCAGATGAAGGTGTAGCTGCCGGTGCCTGCGCCGCAGTGGATGGACCAGGGCGGGGAGACCACCGCATCCTCGTTCTTCATCACCAGATGGCGGGTCTCCTGCGGCTCGCCCATGAAGTGGAACACGCGCTGCTCCGGCTTCATGTCGAAGTAGAGGTAGGCTTCCATGCGGCGGTCATGCACGTGGGCGGGCATGGTGTTCCAGACAGAGCCGTTGTGCAGCTGGGTGTAGCCGACGACGAGCTGGCAGGAGGTCATCACCGCCGGATGCACGAACTGGTAGATGGTGCGGTCGTTGGAGGTCTCGGCCGAGCCGAGCTTGACCTTTTCGGCTTCGCCGATGCGGATCAGGCGTGCCGGATAGGCAGCGTGTGCGGGCGCGGAGAGAATGTAGAAGCGGCCTTCGCCTTCGAAGGTCACCTTGCCGGAGCCCAGCGGCAGATAGAGCACGTCGCCGCGTTCCATGGCGTAGGTTTCGCCTGCTGCAGAGACCTTGCCGCTGGCGCCGACATTGACGACGGCCATCTCGCGGCGGTCGAGGATGCTGGCGGTGCCGCATTCCTTGACCTGATCCAGCATCAGCGGCGCGCCCGAGGGCACGGCGGCGCCGACGATCATGCGGTCATAGTGGGTGTAGACAAGGCGGATCTCTCCGGCAGCAAACAGGTTGCCCATGTGGAAATGCTTGCGCAGCTCTTCCGTGTCCATCCGCTTTGCGGTCTGCGGATCGATGGCGTGGCGGGTTTCGACGGTCAGCATGGAACGGGTCCTTCCTTAACTTCAAACTCAGAGAAAATCGTCACGGCGGGGCGTGAAGGTGTCGATCAGGGTGCCGGGCTCAAGGCAGCGGCAGCCATGGACGGCCATGGAGGGGATGACGAAACTGTCGCCCGGTCCCACCTCGGTCTCCTTGCCGTCCACCTGAAACAGAAAGCGGCCGCTTTCCACATAAGTGGACTGGATGTGCGGGTGGTTGTGCAGCTTGCCCTCGGCCCCCTCATGGCCGAAGCGGAAGGCAACGACCATGAGTTCCGGGCTTTCGGACAGAACCTGGCGGGTGACGCCAGGATCTGCAGGGACAGCGGGATAGGTCTTCAGCATGGGACAGTCAGCCTCAATGGAAGAGTGAAGGGAGCCAGAGCGAGAATGCCGGCACATAGGTGACCAGCATCAGCACGGCCATGGCCGCCCCGTAGAAGGGCCAGATGGTCTTGATGGCATCCCAGACGGAGATCCGCCCCACGGCACAGCCGACGAAGAGCACGGCGCCCACGGGCGGGGTGCACAGGCCGATGCCGAGGTTGAGGATCAGGATCACGCCGAAATGCACCGGATCGACACCAAAGGCGGTGGCCACCGGGAGGAAGATCGGCGTGGTGATGACGATCAGCGGCGACATGTCCATGAACGTGCCGAGGAACAGCAGGGCGACGTTGATCAGCAGCAGGATGATGATGGGATTGTCGGAGATACCGCGCAGCAATGCGACCATTTCCGCCGGCACCTTCAGGAAGGCCATCAGCCAGCCGAAGGAGGCCGCGCAGCCGATGACCAACAGCACCATGGCCGTGGTGCGCACCGCCGCGAAAGTGGAGGCGGTGAAATTCTCCCAGGTCATGGTCCGGTAGGCCAGCACCGTCACCACAAGGGCATAGACGGCGGCAATGCACGAGCTTTCGGAGGCGGTGAAGACGCCCGAGCGCACGCCGAAGAAGATGATGCCGATGAGCAGCAGGCCGGGAATGGCATTGGCGAAGAGCCAGCCAAGCGCCTGCCAGCCGGGGAAGGCTTCGGTGGGATAGCCACGGCTGCGTGCCACCCACCAGGCCGCCATCATCAGGCTGAGTGCCAGAAGGAAGCCGGGGATGATGCCTGCCGTGAACAGATCGGCGATGGAGATACGCCCGCCTGCCGAGATCGAATAGATGATCATGTTGTGCGAGGGCGGGATCATCAGGGCGATGATTGAAGAGACCACCGTGACATTGACCGCATAGTCGACGCCGTAGCCGCGCTCCTTCATCTGCGGGATCATCAGCCCGCCGATGGCCGAAGCATCTGCCGCTGCGGAGCCGGAGATGCCGCCGAACATGACGGAGGCGGTGATGTTCACCTGGCCAAGGCCGCCGCGAAGATGCCCGACAGCCGCTCCCGCAAGAGCCACGAGACGGCGGGCGATGTCACCGCGCACCATCAGTTCGCCGGCGAAGATGAAGAAGGGGATTGCCATCAGCGCGAAGACGGAGACACCCGAATTCAGCCGCTGAAACACGATGACCGGCGGCATGCCGAGATAGAGCACCGTCATCAGCGAGGAAATGCCGAGGCAGAAGGCCACCGGCGTGCCGATGAGCAGCAGAACGGCAAAAGAGCCGAACAGAATCCAGAGTTCCATCTCAGGCCTCCTGCATGTCGGTTTCGCCGAAGCGGGCGGTTGGCAGGCCTGCGGCCCGGCGGGCGATGCGCTCCAGCGAGAACAGGAAGACGAGAATTCCGCCGCCGATCAGCGGGGCGAAATCATAGGCACCGGAGATGCCGATGGACGGCAGCTTCACGTTCCAGGCAGACAGGGCAAGCTGCAGCCCGTACCAGAACATGCCTGCCCCGAAGAGGGCGACGAGGGAATCCGACACGGTGTAGAGAACCAGTTTGGCTTTCACCGGAATGACGTAGAGCAGCACGTCGAAGCTGAGGTGATAGCCTTCCCGGATGCCGACTGCCGCGCCGAAGAAGATGAACCAGCCCATGAGAATGACCGCGAGCGGTTCACTCCAGATGAGGCTGTCGTTCAGAACGTAGCGGAAAAAAACCTGAGCCGAAATGATGGCGGTCATCAGGACGAGACCGGCGCCAGCCAGCCAGAGAGCCAGGCGAGCGATGAGGCCCAAAGCCTGCGCGATTGATTTCATGGTGTCCTGCACCTGACGTCTCCACGCAAAAGAAGGCCCGTGCCGCAGGGCGCGGCACGGGTTTGGGCTTCACATCACTCGGTTGCCTGAATGCGGGCAACGAGATCCTTCAGCTTGTCGGACGTCACGTGCTTCTCGTAGACCGGCTTCATCGCGTCGATGAAGGGCTGCTTGTCGATGTCCGTGACGACCGTGGCACCGGCAGCGCGCACCTTGTCCTCAGATGCCTTTTCACGGGCCTGCCACATCTCGCGCATCATCGGCACGGAGTCCTTGGCGGCCTGGCGGACGGCGGCCTGGTCTTCGGCGCTGAGCTTGTCCCAGGATGCCTTGGACATCACCAGCACTTCCGGAACGATCAGATGCTCATCCAGCGTGTAGTAGCCGGCGACCTCGAAGTGGCCGGAGGATTCATAGGACGGCCAGTTGTTCTCTGCCCCGTCGATGACGCCGGTCTGGATCGAGGAATAGACCTCGCCATAGGGCATCGGGGTGGCATTGGCGCCGAGGGCGGACATCATGTCGACGAAGATGTCCGACTGCATGACGCGGACCTTCATGCCCTTCAGGTCGTCGATGGTTTCGATCGGCTTCTTGGCATTGTAGAAGCTGCGCGAACCGCCGTCGTAGAAGGCGAGGCCGACATAGCCATGCGGTTCAAAGGCGGTCAGGATTTCCTCGCCGATCGGGCCATCCATCACCTTGTGCATGTGATCGACCGAACGGAAGATATAGGGCAGCGAGACAACCTTGGTTTCTTCAACGAGGTTGTTGAAGGGGCCCATCGAGACGCGGTTCATGTCGATGACGCCGAACTTCGTCTGCTCGATGGTGTCCTTCTCCTGGCCGAGCTGAGCCGAGTGGAACACTTCGATGCAGAGTTTGCCGCCGGTGCGCTCCTCGAGCATCTTGCCCATGGCCTTGACGGCCTCGACGGTCGGATAGCCGTCCGGATGGGTATCAGATGACCGGAGCGTTACCTCGCAGGCCGTTGCAGCCCCGGTCATCATTACACTTGCCAGCAGTGTGGCTTTCGCAATCTTCATGAATGTCATTTGGTTCTCCTCCCAAGTGAACGGCCCTCCTCAGAGCCGGTAGGCTTGCTTGGCAAGCCTGTAGGTGAGGTCATAGGCAACCTCACCCGCCTCGTCCTGGTCCAGCCGCCCTGTGGCGACCAGATGGGCGAGGTAAGCGCAATCCACGCGCCGGGCCACATCGTGGCGGGCGGGGATGGAACAGAAAGCACGGGTGTCGTCGTTGAAGCCGACGGTGTTATAGAAGCCCGCAGTTTCCGTAACCTGCTGACGGTAGCGCATCATCCCTTCCGGGCTGTCGAAGAACCACCAGGCGGGCCCCAGCTTCAGTGCCGGGTAAACGCCGGCGAGCGGTGCAAGCTCGCGCGAGTAGGTGGTTTCATCGAGCGTGAAGGCGATGATCGACACATCGTCGCGCATGCCGACTGCATCGAGCAGCGGCTTGAGCGAGCGCACATAGTCGGTGCGGCTCGGGATATCGAAGCCCTTGTCGCGGCCGAAGGTGCTCAGCACCGGGCCGGAATGGTTGCGCGAGCTGCCGCAGTGGATCTGCATGACGAGGCCGTCGTCAATGCTCATGCGGGCCATCTCGGTCAGCATCTGGCCGCGGAATGCATCTGCCTCCTCCGCAGTGCATGCGCCGCGCAGCGCCTTGTCGAAAAGATGAGCCGCCTCAGCTTCGCTCAGATTCTCGGTGCGGGCCGTGGCATGGCCATGATCACTCGAGGTGGCGCCGCCCTGCTCCTTGAAATAGGCGCGGCGGATGCGGTGCGCTTCCAGATAGCCGGACCACGTGGTGGCATCGGTGCCGCACAATTCGCCCAGCTTCTCGACGGTCTCGGTGAAGCCGGCATATTCCGGGTCAACAGCCTGATCCGGGCGGTAGGCGGTGACGACACGCCCCTTCCAGCCGCTTTCGCGGATCATGCGGTGCCACTTCAGATCGTCCAGGGCGCCTTCCGTGGTGGCGATCACCTCGATGCCGAAGCGCTCGAACAGGGCGCGGGGGCGGAACTCGGGACGCTGCAGGCAATCGGCGATGTGATCATAGGTCTCGTCTGCGGTTTCCGCAGACAGGCGCTTGGTCACGCCGAACACGTCCTGGAAAGCGTGATCCAGCCACATGCGCGACGGAGTGGCACGGAACAGGTGATAATTGGAGGCAAAGATGCGCCAGATCTTGCGGCCATCGGTCTCCGTCCAGCCGCCGTCGGCGCGCGGCACGCCGAGGCTCTCCAGCTTGATGCCCTGCGAGCAGAGCATGCGGAAGACGTAGTGATCCGGGGTGACGAAGAGCTGGGCCGGGTCCGGGAAGGGATTGTTTTCTGCAAACCAGCGCGGGTCCGTATGACCATGCGGGCTGATGATCGGCAGATCCTTCACGCCTTCGTAAAGGCCGCGCGCAATGCTGCGAACGCCGGGTTCAACGGGGAACAATCTGTCAGAATCCAGCAGCGCCACGCTTGCTCTCCTCCCGAGTGATGACTTAAGCCGGAGAACGGCTCTTTTCTTCGCGTATTTCAGCTAATATGCTAGTATCCAAAAGGAGTCAATGGGAGGAAAAAATGCCGGATTCGCTACACCTGCAAGCGCTGGAACCTGTCGGGCGGCCGCTCGTCGCCGATGCGGTTTTCGAGCAGCTCCACCGGCAGATCCTGTCGCTGGAACTGCCGCCCGGCGCCAAGATTTCGGAGATCGACGTGGCCAGGGCCATGGGTGTTTCGCGCCAGCCGGTGCGCGATGCCTTCTACCGTCTGTCCAAGCTCGGCTTCCTGCACATCCGGCCGCAGCGGGCCACATCCGTGTCGGTGATTTCCGAGCGTGCCGTGTTTCAGGCGCAGTTCATCCGCACCGCCATCGAGGCGGAAACCGTGCGCGTGGCCTGTGCCCAGCTGACGGAGGCAGATCATCAGGCGCTGGTGGATATCATCGAGCAGCAGCGCGAAGCCGTCACAGGCCAGCGGCCGCTGGATTTTCATGCGCTGGACGATCTCTTCCACAAGGAGATCTGCGAACGCTCCGGTCACGCCCATGCCTGGGAAATGATCCGCGAGAACAAGGCGCATATGGACCGGGTGCGGTTCCTATCGCTGGCTTTCGCCTCGCAGGATGCCTTTGACGATCATTGCCGGGTGCTGGAGGCCATCCGCCAGCGCGACGCCGATGCGGCGGTTGCCCAGATGCGCAGCCACCTTGCCCGCATCCGCCAGCAACTGGAACGCATCCGCGCCGGCCACATGAAGTACTTCGCCCATGAGACGGGAGAGGCGTGAGGGGAAGCGGTTTCAGGGGGGATGAGACGGGATTGCCCCGCCACAGACTCGGCGCCGCCCCGGACGCAGCGGAGCGGAGATCCGGGGGCCACTCGCTTCCAGAGCGGTGAAACTGAAGCGCGGCGCAGGGGCTAACTTAAGTTCGCTCTGCACTGCGGCTTGAGACAACGGAAGCTCTCTGCAAACGAGTAGACCCCGGCTCGCGCTCCGCTTGGCCGGGGTGACTCAGTGCCGGAGGAGGGGATTGTGGCAACTCTGGCCGCTGTGCTTCTGTTTCAGTCACCGCAATGAAAACGGCACGATGCCGCGGGAGTCGCGTTCCACCTGGATTTCCTTGTCGAGGGCGGGGAAGGCCCGTTCCGGGCAGCTGGCGCGGGGGCAGATGCGGCAGTTGATGCCGATGCGGGCCGGGTTCACCCGGTCCGTCAGGCCCAGTTCATCGCCATAGACCAGCATGTCCGCATATTTCAGCTCGCAGCCAAGGCCGAGGGCATAGCGCCGCTCGCGCTCGCCGAACCGGGTGGCGGGCTTGGAAATGCTGCGGGCCAGGCAGAGATACTGCGTGCCGTCCGGCATCTCGCCCACCTGCGCCGAGACGCGGCCCTCGTTCAGCTCAAAGGCCTCATGTACGTTCCACACGGGGCAGGAGCCGCCGTAGCGGGCGAACTGGAAGCGGGTGGCGCTGTGCCGTTTGATGACATTGCCTGCCCGGTCCACCTTCAGGAAATAGAAGGGCACACCCTTTTCCCCCGTTCGCTGCAGGCTGGAGAGCCGGTGGCAGATCTGCTCAAGGCTTGCCCCCGTCGTCACCATCAGCCGGTCGAGGTCATGCCGGTAGGATTTGGCGAGGGACAGGAAGGCGCCGTAAGGCAGCAGCAGGGCGCCCGCGAAATAGTTGCGCAAGGCAAGGCGGCAGATCTCCCGTGCCGCCAGCGTGGAGAAACCGGCCTTTTCCACATGACTGGAAATGAGCTTCTCCGCCGTCAGATCCGCAACGATACAGCCCAGCTGGAATTCCATGGCCGGGCGCGGCAGGCCCCGGTCCAGCGTCACGAGCCGGGCGCGGGCATCAAAGGCGACGATGGCGCCATCTGCCGCCTGCCGTTCGGTGACGTCCACCCGCACGCCGTGGGTGTCCCGCAGCCAGGCACTGAGCCGGCCGAACCGGTCCGGCGTCCAGGCTAGGCTCAGTTTGCTGGCCAGCTCCTCGGCGCTCACATCCAGCGCATCGACATAGTTGTCGATATAGTGGAAATGGTCGCGCACCTGATCATAGGGCGGGGTCATGCGCGGGGCGCGGCCGCTGGTCTCCCCATGGGCGTCAATGGCATCGTCCAGCGAGGCCTGCTGCTCACTCATGCGCCTGAGGGTGCCGTAGAGATCCAGAAAGGCGCGGGCGAAGTCCGGCGTGTGGGTGGCGACGCTCTTCAGGTCCTGCAACCCGACGCTGCCGTCATGAAAGCGGGTGTCCGCCAGCGCCTCGCCAAGGTCGGCCACCAGCCGGTCAAGATCGCTCGCCTCGAAACTGGCGAGGTCGGCACCGAACTCACGGCTGACGGCGATCAGCACCGAGGCGGAGACCGGACGGATGTTGCTCTCCAGCTGGTTCACATAGGAGGGCGACAGATCCAGCCGGCTGGCAAAGGCCACCTGCGTGAGACCTGCCCGTTCGCGCAGCTTGCGCAGCACATGTCCGGCAAAAAGCTTTCTGGCCATCGGTTTCTCAAATTGCGAAGATTTTACAGTTTAACATGACACACTTTTGCATATCGCAGAAGGCCCGCCAAATGGCTATGGTCCTTGCATCACACAGGCCCGGGAGGAGGTGGTTGCCCGGGAGGCGCCGCCGGACGGGCCTGCAACGAAAGGGAGCGCACATGCTGGATCAAGTCGTGGAGAGCTGGCACCATCCGGTCGAACTGCATCCGGTGATGCCGAAGCCTGTTGCCGGGCTGACGGTATCGCAGGAGCGGGTTGCCCTGCTCACCGAGCGCCAGAAGGACGTGATGCGCATGCTGGCCGACGGTCTGATCAACAAGCAGATCGCGCACCGCCTCGACATCAGCGTCGCCACCGTGAAGACCCACATCGCCGCCGCCGTGCGCCGCATGCGCGCCAAGAACCGCATTCACGCGGTGGCAATGCTGATTCGCGCCGAGGGCGGCTGCTGACAAGCCCGTGCGGCGCCTGAGCCTCGCCAAGGCCGGATGTAACAGCATCCCTGGGCCTTGGCTAAAGCCCACCAGGCAAACAGCTTCTGGGAGGAAGCCGCCGCTCATCCCTGATGGGCCGCGGACATCGCGGCGAGTTCCGCCGCGAAGAGAGGCCGGAGGGCGCTGGGCTCGATGAGCTCGGCGCCCGGGCCCAGCCAGCGCAGCAGCGGGAACAGCCGGGCCTGCGTTGTGTCCGTCAGGGTGATTCGCACCTTGCCGTTTCCCGCCGGTGAAAATACCGCATGCCGGTAGTACCAGTCCCGTGCCAGCGTGCGGGCCTGCTCATCACTCACCAGAATGATGCCGGACGGGTCTTCCGACTGCCAGCGCCGCATGGCGCGGGACAGCCAGGCACCATTCAGCAGGGCTTGCACCGAAAACTCCTTCGGCGGACGGAAGCGCAGGCCGCTGACCTCCATGTTGAAGATGCGGTCGGCCCGGTAGATCCTGAGGTCATCCGCCTCGACGGAGCGGCCTGCCAGATACCAAAGATCCCGGTCGAAGATGACGCCCAGCGGCTCCACCTCATGGGCGCGCGGTTCCGTCCGGCTGGGGTTATGATGCTCGAAGCGCACGCGGCGGCCTTCCAGCAGCCCTTCCATGAACCGGTCCAGCGCTTCCTGCCAGCCTGCATTGGGCTCGATCGAGGGCGAATCATGGAAAATGTCCGGCGGCAGCGGCTCGACCCCGACGATCCGCTCGCCGTTTGTCAGCAGCTCCTGCGCCGGGCGGGGCAGGGAAGCGATGAGCTTGCGCTCCGCCGTTTCAAGATCAGCCGCCAGCGGCGTGGTGCGCAGGCCGCGCGCCACCGACAGCACGATCAGCAGCGCCGCCGTCTCGCGGCGCGTCAGGGCGACGGGCGGCTGGATATAGCCCTTGGCAAGGCGGTAACCGCCCTCCGCCCCGCGCTCTGCCTCCACCGGCACGCCAAGCGCAATGAGCCGGTCCACATCCCGGTATATGGTGCGCAGCGACACCTGGAACCGCTCCGACAGGGCGGTGGCCGTCACCAGCTTGCCGCTGCCAAGCAGCAGCAGGATGCCAAGGGCACGTTCGATCGGGTTCATGTCGGCCTGCCGGTTTTCAGGTAACAAAAAAGAATCAGAATGAGAACATAACAGGATCAAACCTGACTCGCAGCTGTCAGGTTTGGGCTGGCATCCTTGCTTTCACTGGCCCGGCAAGAAGGGACTTGAGCGGGCGCGTGAGAGGAGACAGGACGATGCATGGAAACGAAACTTCAGACCGCAAGGCATCCGCAGCATCAGGGTTCCTGCCGTATCTGGCGGGCATTCTGGCACAGTTCAGAGACTGGCTCCATGAGGAGCGCCTGCGCCGCATACGCCGCCGCAACATCGCGCATCTGGACGAGCGGCTGCTCAAGGACGTCGGGCTGACGCCATCGGGCCACTGGCTGGAGCCGAGGCGGAAAAAGGGGGCGAGCACCCAAAAGAACAGGGGCGCCAAATGACGCCCCTGCAAATTCAACCGTGTTCCGTGGCCTTTCAGGCCCCGAAAGTCCTTTTTGCGTGGCCCTTCAGGCCACCCAGAAACCCTTTCTCTGCGTGGCCCTTCAGGCCACGCGGTGGGCATCATACTGACCGTGCTCGCGGAAGCGGGTCAGGTAGGACGGCAGAATGGCGGCGAGCGAGGACGGATTGATGCCGAGGCCTGCCAGAGTGCGGCCTTCGGCTTCGGCAGCTGCCGAAACCACGTTGTCCACACGCAGCATCTTCACCTGGTCCACCGTCAGCAGCGGCTTGGGCAGCAGCTGCAGCACCCGGGCCTGCATTTCGGCCGCACCAAAGGGCAGCGGCAGCAGCAGGCGCTTGCGGCGGGTGATCTCCAGCATCAGCTCAAGGCATTCCTTGAAGCTCTTCACTTCCGGGCCGCCCAGTTCGTAGACGGTGCCTGGCTTGCAGCCGCCGTCCACAGCCTTGGCAACCGCGGCGGCAACATCACCGACGTAGACCGGCTGGAACTTCGTGACCCCGCCGCCGACGAGCGGCAGGATCGGGGACATGCGCGCCATGGCGGCGAAGCGGTTGAAGAAATCATCTTCCGGGCCGAACACGATGGACGGGCGCAGGATGACGCTGTCCGGCAGCGTCTCCAGGACACCAGCCTCGCCGGCGGCCTTTGTGCGGGCATAGGCGGCGGGAGAGGCCGCGTCAGCGCCAATGGCCGAGACGTGGACGATGCCGTTCAGGCCTGCAGCGCGGGCGGCTTCCGCAATGGCGCGCGGTCCGAAGCCCTGCACGGCATCAAAGCTCTGGCGGCCGGACTGATAGAGAATCCCCACCAGATTGACGACCGCATCCGCCCCCTCGACGGCGCGGTCCACAGACCAGCGGTAACGCAGGTTCGCCTGAACCGGCATGATCTGGCCAACGCCGCCCAGCGGCTGCAGGTGCTCGGCCAGATCCGGACGGCGCACAGCCGCGCGAATCCGGTAGCCGCGGCGTGCCAGTGCAAGCACCACATGGCGGCCGAGAAAGCCGGAAGCACCGAAGACGGTAACGAGTTTTCCATTGAGCGCCGAATGCATAGCGGCCGGCTCCTTGTCGCGTCACTTGAAGCAATGGGCCGCCCGGATGGCGGCGCACCTTGGGTTCTTAGCCCTTTGCTCCCCGCCTGTGAAGGCGGCATGTGTGCAAATGCATTTTTCTCTCAAAAGGACGATTGACAAGCCCTCAGAGCACCCCTAAAAGCCCTCCTCACAGCCCAGGTGGCGGAATTGGTAGACGCACTAGTTTCAGGTACTAGCGCTCACAAGGCGTGGAGGTTCGAGTCCTCTCCTGGGCACCAAATTTCTGGATCACTACCAAGGTCCAGACCGAAAAGGTCCGCGAAAGCGGGCCTTTTTCGCTTTCAGGCCTCCTTCATGACTGCGCCGGATCTTGCCCGGTGCCGGGGAATGTGCTGAAAGAACCCGACGCAACTTCAGGATTTCCGCCGATGACCATCCGTTACCATAAGCACGACCTGCCCGATCTGTCCCACTACGAGGGTGTGGAGGCCGTGGCTGTGGACACGGAAACCCTGGGTCTCAACCCGCACCGCGACCGGCTCTGCGTGGTGCAGCTGTCGCCCGGCGATGGCACGGCGGATGTGGTGCAGATCGCCCGGGGCCAGAAA
The DNA here is from genome assembly GCF_055685825.1 of Pannonibacter sp. CBAS1226. Classification (NCBI taxonomy): domain Bacteria; kingdom Pseudomonadati; phylum Pseudomonadota; class Alphaproteobacteria; order Hyphomicrobiales; family Stappiaceae; genus Pannonibacter; species Pannonibacter sp. CBAS1226. Next base: position 340,550 of record NZ_JBVOUO010000004.1, read on the forward strand.
TCGGCGCCGAATCTCGCCCGCCTCTTCACCGATCCGGCCAAGGTGAAGATTTTCCACTTCGCCCGCTTCGATCTGGCGGTACTCTACCAGTATCTCGGCATCACCGTGTCGCCGGTCTGGTGCACCAAGATTGCTTCCAAGCTGGTGCGCACCTACACGGACCGGCACGGCCTGAAGGACATCACCCGTGAGCTGGTGGGTGTGGACCTGTCGAAGCAGCAGCAGAGCTCGGACTGGGCGGCTGAAACGCTGACGGATGCGCAGCTTGCCTATGCGGCTTCCGACGTGCTGCACCTTCATGCGCTGCGCGCCCAGCTGCAGATGATGCTGGAGCGTGAAGAGCGCACCGGTTTTGCGCAGGCCTGTTTTGAGTTCCTGCCCACCCGTGCAAGGCTTGATCTGCTTGGCTGGGAAGAACAGGATATTTTTGCACATAGCTGAACAGGCGCTTCCGGCTGCTTGATTGTCCTTGCGTTGCATCTTTTTAACGTTCGTCGCATACCCCATATGCGGATGCATGTTTGGAAGGCAGAGTGACGCAATTCCCGCATGGCGTGCAGATGCGCGATCACGGTGCGGTGAGCCTGTGGGTGCGGCCATGAATCCGGCGCAAGTCTGCGCCAGGTGAATGGGGCCGGTCCCTTGCAGGCGGGGTTCGCATGACGGTGTGACGCGGCTGTGAGCCGGGAGAGAAGATGGATCAGACGACACAGCGCTCCGGGAATGTGACAGGCGGGCGGGTCAACAAGGCCCGTGCAAATGCACGCCGTCATTCAGGCCGTGTGCGTGCGCTTCGCATCCTGCTGCCTGTGCTCGGGCTGGTCGTGCTGCTGGGCATGGGCGGGCTGATCTTCGTCTTCAATCTCCTCAACAGCCTCGGCATTGGCAATGTGACGCTGACTTCCGAGGGGCTGGTCATGGACCGGCCGGAACTGTCGGGGAATGATGGTGAGCGCACCTACCGGGTTCTGGCCGAGCGGGCCATCCAGCGCCTGACCAATCCGCGCATCATCGACCTGGAAATGATCACGGCCGAGATCGTCTCCAATCCGGAAGAAAAAGCACAGATCACGTCCGACAAGGGCACCTATGACAGCAGCGCCGAGACGCTGAAGCTGTTCGAGAACGTCAGGATCAACTGGAGCGGCAAATATGCCATCGAGTTCCAGCGCGTTGATGTGGACATGAAGACGGGCGCGGTCGTGACCGACCGGGCGATGCAGGTGCAGTCGGACGGCGGTGATATTCAGGCCAATGGCTTCACATATGATCAGGAAAATGGCATTGCCCGTTTCACTGATGGTATCAAGATGGTGCTGCGACCCGGCGCCAACAAAACGGAGAACCCGCAATGAAGGGTATCAGGACTTTGCTGACCCTCGCCGCACTGGCGATTGTACCCGTCGGGGCCTCCGCCCAGACCTTCAACAACGCGTTCCAGGGCTTCGGTCAGGACAATGACAAGCCTATTCAGATCGAGGCCAGGGAGCTTCAGGTCGAGGACAACTCCAAGGTGGCAACCTTCACCGGCGACGTGGTCGTGGTGCAGGGGGAGACCACGCTGAAGACCCAGCGCCTGAAGGTGTTCTACGATGGCTCGGCCACCCAGGGCGCCCAGCAGGATATCTCGCGCCTCGAGGCTTCCGGCCGTGTCTTCATCACCTCGAAAGACCAGACGGCAACGGGCGATGAAGCCAACTTCGACATGGCCACAAACATGATGGTAATGACCGGCCGCGAGGTCGTGCTCAGCCAGGGGCCGAATGTGGTTGTCGGCAACAAGCTGACGGTCAATCTCACCACCGGTCAGGCGGATCTTGAAGCGCCCAAGTCGGGTCGTGTGAAGGTCCTCATTCAGCCCAACAGCCTGAACAACACTCCGCCCGCCGGAAACTGAGCCTGGCTTCCGCCGCAAGGGAGAGCGGCGGCCGGCTGGCCCAGGGTGTGTGCAAGAGCTGTCTCTTACCGTCAGGATGCTTCCCGCGTGAAATGGTTGCCTTTCCCCTTCTCCGGCCGTGACGCCGCCGGTCCTGTATCCGACGAAGCCTATGCCGGCGGCGCATTGACGGTCGAAGGCATCGGCAAAAGCTACCGCAAGCGCCAGGTGGTCAAATACGTCTCGCTGACCGTCAACCCGGGCGAGTCCGTCGGGCTGCTGGGGCCGAACGGGGCGGGCAAGACGACCACCTTCTACATGATCACGGGTCTCATCCGCCCGGATCAGGGACAGATTACCCTGTCCGGCTTCGATATCACCAGCCTGCCCATGTACCGCCGCGCCCGCCTCGGCATCGGTTACCTGCCGCAGGAGGCCTCGATCTTCCGGGGCCTCAACGTGGAAGACAACATCCGCGCGGTGCTGGAAGTGGTGGAACCGGACAAGCGCCAGCGCGAAGCGGATCTCGACGAGCTTCTGGCCGAATTCGGCCTCACCCATCTGCGCAAGTCGCCCTCCATCGCCCTGTCGGGGGGCGAGCGCCGCCGCGTGGAAATTGCCCGCGCGCTGGCAACCCGCCCGTCCTTCATGCTGCTGGACGAGCCTTTTGCCGGTATCGATCCCATCGCCGTGGGCGACATTCAGCAGCTGGTGCGCCATCTCACCCAGCGCGGCATCGGCGTGCTGATCACCGACCATAATGTCCGCGAAACGCTTGGCCTCATCGACCGCGCCTATATCATCGCGTCGGGCGAAGTGCTGACGGAAGGGGCCCCGCATGACATCGTGGCGGACCCGGATGTGCGCCGTCTTTACCTCGGAGAGCAATTTACGCTTTGAACAGGGCGGTGGTGCTAGGTTATAAGCAAGAAACGGACCAAAAAGCACCAGGATAGGAAACGCCCCCCGCCCATGGCAATCTCGACCAAGCTTGAGATGCGGCAAAGCCAGTCGCTGATCATGACGCCGCAGCTCATGCAGGCGATCAAGCTGCTGCAAATGTCCAATCTCGATCTGGTTGCCTATGTGGAGGCGGAACTGGAGCGTAACCCCTTGCTGGAGCGCACGGAAAGTGGCGACGGCACTGGGGCGGCCGACGGGCAGGGCGGTGACCACGATGGCGCCTCCGATGCATCCGGCGGGGATGATTTCGAGGCCGGCGGCGGCGAGTTCAGCAGCAGCGATGGTGCCCCCTCCGAGTGGCTGAAGAGCGACCTTGAGCCGCAGGCCGAGAGCATCGCGTCGCAGATGGACACCGACCTCGGCAACGTATTTCCCGATGAGCCCGGCGTCTCCGCGGCGCCGGAACCGGCTTCGCTTCTGGGCATCGACAGCCACCGGGCGAGCAGCTCGGCCTCCTCCGAGGACTATAATCTCGAAGCCTTCGTGGCGGAGGAAGAATCCCTCATTCAGGTGCTGATGGACCAGATGCATCTGGCCTTTGCCGATGCGGTGGACAAGATCATCGGCCAGCACCTGATCAACAGCCTCGATGAAAACGGCTATCTGCAGCTCGATCTGGAGGAAGCCGCTGCGCAGCTCGGCATTCCTGCGGCCCGCATCGAGGCCGTTCTTGCCGTGATGCAGGGGTTTGAGCCCTCCGGCGTCTTTGCCCGTTCGCTGGCCGAGTGCCTGGCCCTCCAGCTGAAGGAGCGCAACCGCTTCGACCCGGCGATGGAAGCCATGATCGCTCACATCGAGCTGCTGGCGCGCCATGACTATCCGGCGCTGCGCCGCATCTGCGGCGTGGATGAGGAAGACCTTGCCGACATGATCGCCGAGATCAAGGCGCTGGACCCGAGGCCTGGCCGCGCCTATGGCTCGTCCATCGTGCAGCCGATGGTGCCGGACGTGCTGGTGCGCCCTGCCTCTGACGGCGGCTGGACGGTGGAACTGAACACCGAGACACTGCCGCGCGTGCTGGTCAACCAGACCTATTTCGCCTCCATCACCCGCACGGCTCGCAACGAGACCGAGCGCAGCTATCTGACCGATTGCCTGCAGACAGCGAACTGGCTGGTGAAGAGCCTCGACCAGCGGGCCAAGACCATCCTGAAAGTGGCGACGGAGATCGTGCGCCAGCAGGATGGCTTCCTGACCTATGGCATCGAGCACCTGCGGCCGCTGAACCTCAAGACCATTGCCGATGCCATCGGCATGCATGAATCCACGATCAGCCGTGTCACCTCAAACAAGTACATGGCAACGCCGCGCGGCATCTTCGAGCTGAAGTATTTCTTCTCTTCCGCCATCTCGGCGACGGAAGGGGGCGATGCCCATTCGGCGGAGGCGGTGCGCCATCGCATCAAGCAGATGATCGATGCCGAATCGCCGGACGATATACTTTCCGACGACACGATCGTGAAGCGCCTCAAGGACGACGGCGTGGACATCGCCCGTCGCACTGTGGCCAAATACCGCGAGGCCATGCACCTCGGCTCTTCCGTGCAAAGACGCAGGGAAAAGAAGGGCTTGTCCTGAAGACAGCAAAAATTAATCGGACTCTCGTCCAGTAGGTGCTCACAAAGCCAAATTGTGATCCTATATGTTTTGGACGGGAGGTTTGATCCGCCCGGCCACTGAGGCTGTCAGAGCCGCCAATTGACTTTATGGGCAGTGCCGCCTATAGCACCGCCCGCGAAAGCAATGTCAGGGGTGTGGCGCCGAAGTGCCGTTTGGGTCATGCTGTTCCGTCCGGGGCGAAAGCTCCGTGAGCCGGCTCCCGCCGGCAGGAAACGGTCCATGAAACAAGAAGAGGTCCCCATGACACTGCGGATTTCGGGTAAGAACGTTGATGTTGGCGATGCAATGCGCGTCCATGTCAACGACCGGATCGCCGACGCTTTGTCGAAGTATTTCGACGGCGGTTTTAACGGGCACGTCACGCTGACGCGCGAAGGCGCGGGCTTCAAGACGGAATGCTCGCTGCATCTCGACACGGGGATCGTGTTGCAGGTGTCCGGAGAGGACCATGATCCGCGCGCGAGCTTCGACCGCGCTGCGGACAGGATTGAGAAGCGGCTTCGCCGCTACAAGCGCAAACTGAAGGCGCATAACAGCGCCAATGGTGCGCGTGAGTTCTACGAAGCCCCGTCCTACGTGCTGGCTTCGCCGGAGGAGGATGAGGAAGTTCCGGCGGATTTCAATCCGCTGGTCATTGCCGAGACCTCGGCCCGGATCAAGACCCTCACCGTCGGCATGGCGGTCATGGAGCTGGATCTGTCCGAAGCTCCGGTCGTCGTCTTCAAGAGCGCCGCGAATGGCGGGGTGAACGTCGTTTACCGGCGCCCGGACGGCAATATCGGCTGGATTGACCCAGCCTTGATTGGACAGCAAGCGGCCAACTAGGCCATCTTGTCCTCAAGTTCTGCACTCCCGGCGGGGCAACCTGCCGGGAGCGTTTTTGAGGACCAAACGGAAAAGAATGATGGATCTGAGCGATCTGATATCTCAGGAAGCGGTTGTCGTCGGGTTGAAGGCGAGCAGCAAGAAGCAGGCTATTCAGGAGCTGGCCACCAAGGCCGCGGAACTGACGGGCCTGTCTGAACGCGAAATCTTCGACACGCTGCTGCAGCGTGAGCGGCTTGGGTCCACCGGCGTTGGGCATGGCGTGGCCATTCCCCATGGCAAGCTGGTGAAACTCGACAAGCTGGTCGGAGTCTTCGCAAGGATGGAGAAGCCGGTCGACTTCGATGCGCTGGATGACCAGCCGGTCGATCTCATCTTCCTGCTGCTGGCCCCGGAAGGGGCAGGTGCGGACCATCTCAAGGCATTGGCCCGGATCGCCCGCCAGTTGCGCGACACCAAGATTGCGAGCGGCCTGCGCACGGCCATCGACGCGGAAGCGGCCTTTGTGCTTCTGACCCAGCCGCAGTCGTCCTCGAACGCGGCCTGACCGGCGGGCACTTTGGGCGGGCACCTCCCGCTCAAGCACCGAAGAGTTTTCAAACACCCTGCCTGGGATCCCAGGCGGGGTGTTTTTGTATGATCTATATTTTGCGCCCTCAGGACCTGTGCGAACTGCTCCAGTCTGTGCGACCCTGCGTATGAGAAGCAAGACATGCCAACTGCAGGACAGGCAGCAATGACAGCTGATGAGAACGCCGGGAACGGGCAGCGGGCAGCCACGGCGCTCTGGTATGTGGCTAATGGTACCTGCGAGCTGCGCCGAGAGCAGCTTGCTCTTCTGGAACCTGGCCGCGCACGGTTGCGCACACTGGCAAGCGGTGTCAGCCGGGGGACGGAGCGGCTGGTGCTGAACGGGCTGGTGCCGGAAGCTGAATGGCAGCGCATGCGCGCGCCACTGCAGGAGGGCGATTTTCCTTATCCGGTCAAATATGGCTATGCCGCCGTAGGCCGCGTCGAGGCTGGTCCGCCGGAACTGCTTGGCCAGACCGTCTTCTGCCTGCATCCCCATCAGGATCTGTTCGATGCGCCGCTGGAGATGCTGGTGCCGGTGCCGGGGGGCATTCCGGCGGAGCGGGCCGTTCTGGCGGCCAATATGGAAACCGCGCTCAACGCCCTGTGGGACGGTGCGCCCGCCCCCGGTGACCACATCTGCGTGGTGGGCGGCGGCGTTCTGGGACTGCTCTGCGTGTTTCTGGCCGCCGGCATTCCCGGCACCCGCGTGACGCTTGTGGACATCGATCCCTCCCGTGCGGAGATTGCTGCGTCCTTTGGGGCTGGCTTTGCCTTGCCCTCTGAGGCGCTAAGGGATCAGGATCTCGTCATCCACGCCAGTGCCTCGCCCGAGGGGCTTGCGACCGCGCTCACCTGCGCCGGGGATGAAGCCACCGTGCTGGAGCTGAGCTGGTATGGGGCAAAGCCGGTATCCGTGCCGCTGGGGGCGGATTTTCACAGCCGCCGTCTGGTGCTGAAATCAACGCAGGTCGGGCGCATCCCGGCGCAGCGCCGCAACCGCTGGACCTTCCGCCGCAGGCTGGAGACGGCGCTGGCGCTGCTGGCAGATGACCGGCTCGATGCGCTGCTGCACCCCGTCCTTTCCTTTGCCAGCCTGCCCGGGCGCCTGCCGCATGTGCTGTTGCACGACCGTTCGGCTCTGGCGCCGCTTGTTGTTTATGACCAACCGGAGTGAGTGAATGTTTGCCGTTGAAGTTCGCGACCACGTGATGATTGCCCACTCCTTCAAGGGCGAGCTGTTCGGCCCGGCGCAGGCGCTGCATGGGGCGACCTTTGTGGTCGATGCCGCCTTTCTGGCCGACAGCCTTGATGCCAATGGCGTTGTCATCGATATCGGCCGGGCCCATGAGGTGCTGAAGGAAGTGCTGTCACCGCTGAACTACCGCAACCTCGATGAGGTGCCGGAGTTCGCCGGGATCAACACGACAACCGAGTTCCTGACCAAGCATGTGCATGACCATCTGGCTCAGGCCGCAAGGGACAACCGGCTGGGCCGTCCGGGCAGCGAAATCCATGCGATCCGGGTGACCATCTCCGAGTCGCATGTGGCCCGCGCCTGGTATGAGGCGCCTGTGGCATGACACGTGAGGCCTCTGCTCCCAAAGTCCCCATTGTCTTTGCCTTTCCCGGCCGCCTCGACACGCCGACCGGCGGTTACGGCTATGACCGGCGCATCATTGCCGGGCTGAGGGAGCTTGGCCGGGACGTGGAGTTTCTGGAACTGGGGGAGGGGTTTCCCTGTCCGGAGCCGGAGGTGCTGCGGAAAGCTGAAACGGCGCTTGAGGCGCTGCCGGACGACACGCTGCTGGTGGTGGATGGTCTCGCCTATGCGGTGCTGGGGGCTGTTGCGGCGCGGCTGGCACCCCGCATCACGCTCGTCTGCCTGCTGCATCATCCGCTGTGCCTCGAAAACGGTCTGGACCCGCAACTCGCCGGTCAGCTTGAGGCGGCCGAACGCGAGGCCTTGCGCCATGCCCATGAGGTGATCGTCACCAGCCATGCGACGGCGGCACGGGTGCGTGAGCTTTTTGCCGTGCCGTCTGCGCATCTGCATGTGGTGGAGCCGGGTACGGACCGGGCGCCGCAGGCGCCGGGCAGTGGCGGACCGGGCCTGCGTCTCCTGTCGGTTGGCTCCATCGTGCCGCGCAAGGGGCATGATGTGCTGGTGGAGGCGCTGGCGGGCCTGACGGAATTTGACTGGCAGCTGGACGTGGCGGGCGGCTTTCTGGACGAAGCCTGTCACGCTGCGCTGGTGCGGCAGATCACGGCGCATGGGCTGGAGCGGCGGATCACCCTGCACGGCGCACTGTCCAGCACCGTGCTGGAGGCCGCCTATGCAGCGGCAGACCTCTTCGTGCTCGCCAGCCATTATGAGGGCTTCGGCATGGCCTTCACTGAGGCGCTGGCCCGCGGGCTGCCGGTCATCGGCAGTGGCGGCCCTGCGGTGGAGCGCAGCCTGTCCGGTGGCGGCGGGATCTATGTGCCGCCCGGCAGCGTAGAAGGTTTGCGTTCAGCACTGCGCAGGCTGATGGCGGACAGCGCCTTGCGCCGGCAATTGGCGGGAGAAGCGCGCGAAGCAGCTGACCGCATGCCGGACTGGACAGAGGCCGCGCGCCAGTTCTCGGCTGCGCTCGACGCTGCTGCGATCCGCATCCCGGCCTGATCAGGAGAAAGGAAAGACGGATGGCGGGATTTTCAGCTGAATGGCTGGCATTGCGCTCCCCCCTGGATGAGGCGGCGCGCAACGCCGCTGTGGAAGGGGTGTTTCTTGACGCCCTGCCTGAGGGGCGGCTGCCGCATCTGACGGATCTGGCCAGCGGCACTGGCGCAACCGTGGCCGCGCTTGCGCCCAGGCTGGGCGAGGGACAGCGATGGCTGCTGACCGATCATGATCCGGCCCTGCTGGCACAGGCCAGAGCACGGCTTTCGGGGCTGGCGGGAGTTGCCATCGAGTACCGGGAAACCGATCTTGCCGCAGGTTTTGGAGGCCTTGATCTGACTGCAACGGATGGGGTGACGACCTCGGCCTTTCTGGATCTGGTCACGGCCGGATTTGCCGATGCTCTTGCCGCTGCGGTCAGCGCTGCGGGCAAGCCTTTTTTCGCCAGTCTCACCTATGATGGCCGTGCCGTGTGTTTCCCGCCCCATCCGCTGGATGAAACCGTGCGTCTTGCGATGAATGCGCATCAGCAGACGGACAAGGGCTTTGGCCCGGCGCTGGGCCCGGATGCTGCGCCTTATGCTGCGCGTGCTTTCAAGAGAGCTGGCTACCGGGTGGTACAGGGCACATCCGACTGGCAGGCCGGGCCGGAGCATGGTGCCTTTCAGGAAGCGCTTGTGCGTGGCTGGGCGGATGCCGCCGGCGAGATGGGTGTCGATGCTGCGGGCATTGCGGGCTGGCTTGCCTTCCGGCTGGCGGAGATTGCCGCCGGCCGCTCAACCCTTCAGGTCGGGCATCTCGACATCGCTGCCTTGCCTCAGGAATAAACCGGGCAGGACCGCAGGTCGCAGTCGAGCAGCACCTCGTCACCGGCCTGATGCGGCGTCATGCGCGGGCGCAGAGCCTCCTGCAGGGTCTGGATCGGCGAGAGCTCCAGCCCCATCTTCCCCGCGCCGATGATCATCGGTGCGATGAGCAGGTGCAGCCGGTCGAGGCTGCGGGCGGTGATGAAGCGGGAAATCGTCTGGCTGCCGCCTTCGATGAGGATACGGCGCAGGCCCGCCTTTGCCAGTGCCCGCACGATGGCCGAGGGGCAGAGCCCGCCACAGGCAAGGCGCTCCAGCCGCAGCACCTCCACCCCTTCGGGCCAGTCTCCTTGCGTCTCTGCCGCCGTGATGACGAGACGGCGCACGCCGTCATCCTCGAACAGGCGCAGGCCGCGCGGCACGCGACCATTGGGATCGATGATGGCCCGGGCCGGGTTCGGCCCTTCCACAAGGCGCACATTCAGCTGCGGATCATCGGCAATGGCCGTTCCGGCGCCAACCACCACCACATCGCAGACCGCGCGCAGCCGGTGCAGATGCGACAGGCAGCCGGAGCCGTTGATATATTTGGAATGACCGCTGACCGTGGCGATACGCCCGTCGAGGGACTGGCCAAGCTGGCCAACCACGCGGGTTTCATCCGGTCTCAGGTGGATCAGCGGACCAAAGAGGCTGTCCCACCGTTGCGGCAGGGGCTTTCCGGGCGCGCGGGCGGCGGCCAGCACGGCACGCCAATCCTCGTCATCGGCAAAGGCGGTCAGGCGGAGAGCAGGATCACGCTGAGGCCGAAGCGTCGCCGCTTGCGTCGCCGTCTGCGTCGTTTGGCCTGCCGTCAGGGCCGCTGGCATCCGTGTTGACCTCACCTTGCGCCTCTCCACCCTCTGGTTTCAGGGCCAGTGCTGCTGCGGCATTCTGCCCTGAAATACTCAAGCGCCGCTCTGGCACACGCTGTCCCGAAGTTCGCCCCCGAACCAGTTTTAGCAGAGGTAAATAGGGTTTACCTTGCCTTTGTCGACACTACGCATGGCGGAGGCGTTCCGATGCAGGGCTCACGTAATCGTGACAGGCCTTGCCTTCGGCGTCCCGCATGCGATCCTGTGTGACGCAAAGGCAGCAGGGAGAGGCTGTGATGAGCAGGGATACGTTCCGGTATGGTGGCGGTGCCCGCCTGTTTCACTGGGTAACGGCGGGGCTTGTGCTCGCCATGGTGCCGGCCGGGTTTGTCATGATCCGTGTCGGTCCCGGCAGCCTGCAGAACAGCCTGTTCGACTTTCACCGCTCGGTCGGCGTCGTGCTGATGGTGCTGACGCTGGCGCGCCTCTTCTGGCGGCTGCGCCATCCGCCGCAGCCTTTGCCTGATGCCATGCCTGTCTGGCAGCGCCGGGCGGCGGGCATCGTCCATGGCTTGCTCTATGGCTTTCTGCTGCTCAATCCGCTGGTCGGATGGGTGGCGACCTCGGCCTTTGGCGCGGCGATTGAGGTTTTCGGCCTCTTCACCCTGCCGCCGCTGACGGGGCAGGACCGGGAACTGGCGGCCAGTCTCTTCCGCCTGCATATGGCGCTGGGGCTGGCCTTCACCGCGCTCATCTTCCTGCATATCGGAGCGGCGCTGCATCATCATTTCGTGCTGCGGGATGATACGCTGCGCCGGATGCTGGGATGAGGCAAGGCTGCTGTTCTGCTCGAAAGCCTCATGCGGGCATACTGCTTTGGCGGTTTCCTAAGGGAAAAGACCTAAGCACGCAGAGTAAGTTTATCGCAGGTTAATGAAAACGGACGAATTGCAGTCTTGATTTAACTGTATTGTATCTTTGCGCGTGCCATGATCCCTGCGATTGCCTATCCTCGCCGCCAAGTTCCATCACTGGCCCGGTGCGAGAGGGTAGGGCTGGCGTTGTTTGGGGTTGATAATTCATGACTGCTACGATCCGTGACCTGATTTCCCGGCATGGCGGATTGCCTGTGCCCGTCGATACGCTGCGCGATGAGGATGACCTTTACGAAGCGGGCCTGTCGTCCTTTGCTTCCGTGCAGCTGATGCTGGGGCTGGAAGATGCCTTCGATGTCGAGTTTCCCGAGACGCTGCTGAACCGCAAGACCTTTGCCTCGATCGCGGCGATTTCTGCGGCCGTTGCCTCGCTGACAGCCGGACAGGTGGCGTGATGAACGAGTTGCGGCCGGTTCGTGCCCTTGCCCTGGCGGAGCGTGCAAGGCGCGCTGCGGCTGTGGCTGGCGCTCATGCGGATGATGTGGATGCCTCCGGCCGCTTCCCGCAGGAGGCGCTGGATGCCATGCGGGCCGAGCGTCTGCTTGGCTTGCAGATCCCCGTGGCCCTCGGCGGCGAAGGCGCCTCCACGGCGGAGCTGGCGGAAGTCTGCTCCGTCCTCGGTCAGGCCTGTGCCGCGGCGGGCATGATTTTCGCCATGCATCAGATCAAGGTGTCGAGCCTTGTGGCGCACGGGCAGGGGGATGCGTGGCACGAAGGCTTCATGCGCCGGATCGCGGCCGAACAGCTTCTGCTCGCCTCCGCCACCACCGAAGGCGGCATTGGCGGCAACCTGCGCAACTCCATCTGCGCCGTCGAGGTGGCGGACGGGATCTGCCGGCTTGAGAAGGACGCGACCGTCATTTCCTATGCGGAGGCAGCGGATGCCATCCTCGTCACCTCGCGGGCAAGGGCCGACAGCGCACCGTCCGATCAGGTGATGACCGTGTTTCTGAAGGGCCAGTACAGCCTCGACAAGACCCATCACTGGGACACGCTGGGCATGCGCGGAACCCGCTCCGACGGGTTTCTGTTCAAGGGCGAGGCACCGGCCTGCCAGATTCTGCCCAAGCCCTTTGCCGAGATCGCGGCCCAGTCCATGCTGGTCTATTCGCACATTCTGTGGAGCGGCGTGTGGTTCGGCATTGCCGCCGATGCTTTTGCGCGGGCACAGGCCTTCGTGAAGGCGGCAGCGCGCAAGAGCCCCGGCACCGTGCCGCCCGGCGCCTTGCGTCTGGCCGAGGCGTCCAACCTGCTGCAGCTGGTGAAGTCCAACATTCTGGCGGCGCTGCAGCAGTATGAGGCGGCGCGGGAAGACGAGACGCGGCTGTCCTCCATCAGCTTTGCCGTCTCCATGAACAATGTGAAGATCGCCTCCTCGCAGACGATCCTCGACATCATCAATCACTGCCTGCTGGTCTGCGGCATCATGGGCTACAAGAACGGCACGCCCTACAGCCTTGGCCGCCATCTGCGCGATGCGCATTCGGCGCAGCTGATGATTTCTAACGACCGCATTCTCGGCAATACCTCCACGCTTCTGCTGATGAACCGGCAGGACACCAGCCTGCTCGGCTGAGACATTCCAGACACAGACCTCTGGGGGACACATGGACATGCAGGCTTCCCTTCTCGACCGGCTGTTTGCTGCCGGTCATCTCATCGACACGGGCGTTGATGGCCTCTATGGCCGGGGCGGGGTGTTCGAGGATGTGATCCAGCGCTTCGATGCGCTTGTGTCGGCCTTCGGGGCGGACCAGCATGCCGAGGTCATCCGCTTTCCGCCGGGCATGAACCGCGCCCATTTCGAGGGCTCGGGCTATATGAAGAGCTTCCCGCAGCTGGCTGGAACCGTACACAGTTTCTGCGGCTGCGAGCTGGACCATGTGAACCTGCTGCAATGCATGGCCGAGGGCGGTGACTGGACCAAGGGGCAGGAGGCAACGGATATCGTGCTGACGCCGGCCGCCTGCTATCCGCTCTATCCCACCGTGGCGCGGCGCGGGCAGCTGCCGGAGCGCGGCGGCATCTTCGATCTTCAGTCCTATTGCTTCCGCCATGAGCCATCGAAGGATCCGGCGCGCATGCAGCTGTTCCGCATGCGCGAATATGTGCGCATGGGCACGCCGGACGAAGTAATGGCCTTCCGCCAGTCGTGGATGGAGCGCGGGCAGGAGCTGATTGCCAGCGTCGGCCTGCCGGTCGCCATCGATGTGGCCAATGACCCGTTCTTCGGCCGGGCGGGGCGCATGCTCTCCAACAACCAGCGCGATCAGAACCTGAAGTTCGAGCTGCTGGTGCCGGTGACCTCCACCGAGAAGCCGACCGCATGCCTGTCCTTCAACTACCATCAGGACCATTTCGGCAAGACCTGGGGCCTGACCACGGCGGACGGCGAAGTGGCGCATACGGCCTGCGTCGGCTTCGGCCTTGAGCGCGTGACGCTGGCGCTGTTTGCTCACCACGGCCTCGACACCGGCAGCTGGCCGGCCGGGGTGCGCAAGGTGCTGTGGGGCTGAGATGGCCGTGACGGACAAGGTGTTTCCGGCGCTTTCGCCCGAGACCTATCAGCGCCATGCCCTGCATGACCTGTCGCGCGACTGGCCGGAAACCAACTGCTATCTCGACATATGGATCGAGGTTCTGGCCGCGCTCGGCTTGCCGCCGGAGGCAGCGCTGGGCTTTGCCATCACGCAGGATTTCGAGGGCGACCAGTTCACCTTCTTCAAGGTGCCGCTGGAGGATCTGGAAACGCTCTTCGGCCTGCGGGTGACGGAGCTTGCCATCTACGACCGGGTGGAGCTGCATGTGGCAGAGCAGATCCGCCGCGGGCGGCTGTGCCTTGTCGAACTGGACAGCTTCTTCCTGCCGGACACGCAGGGCACCGCCTACCGCAAGGAGCATGGCAAGACGACCGTGGCCATCAACCGGCTCGACCTTGAAGCCCGGCAGATGGACTATTTCCACAATCTCGGCCTGCACCGGCTGGAGGGGGACGATTTCGAAGGCATCTTCCACCGCAATGCCGCGCCGGACGCCTTGCCGCTGTTGCCCTATACCGAGTTCGTCAAGTTCCCGGCTGCGTTGCCGCAGGAGCCGGAGATTGCGGATCGCGCCGCGAAGATCCTCGCCCGCCATGTTGCCGCAAGGCCCGCTGCCAACCCGGTGCGCAGCTTTGCCGCTGTCTTTGCCGGGCAGGTGGAGGCGATTGCGGAACGGCCCTTCGGTTTCTTCCACCTCTATGCCTTCAACACCCTGCGTCAGCTGGGCGCGAATTTCGAGCTGTTCGCTGCTCATCTTGAGTGGCTCGCGGAGCACCATTCGGAACTGGGCGGTCTGGCGCCGCTTGCCGCTCATGCCAGGACCATCTCCTCCTGTGCCAAGTCGGTGCAGTTCCAGCTTGCCCGCGCCGTGATGCGCAAGTCTTTTGACCGGCTGACACCGGCGCTGATGCCGGCTGCCGATGCCTGGGATGATCTGGCGGCGGGACTGGTGGCGGTTTGTGATACATCTGTTTGAGGGTATGGCGCTGCCGTTCTGTTCTTGGTGGGCCGTGGCATGTAAACACCATGTTTGAAGCCGGTCGTGGGCTAGGACAAGGCGGCACCAAGTCATTCAGGCACTGCCTTTCAGCCCCCCTCCCCCTCGTGGGGAGGGGTAAGGGGTGGGGGGCTCTAAGCTCGCAATCACCAGATGAACCGTTGTTTTATTGAGTGGTGGGGAAGCGCTATGGCGGTTCGGGATCATGAGACTTCTTGCCGCGAGGAGAGGTTGTCTCCCCCCACCCCTCACCCCTCCCCACGAGGGGGAGGGGGGCTGAAAGGCTGTGCCAACGTAACGGTGTCTAGGGCCCCCCATGAAGGCCAGGGCGCATGAAGATGGCAGGGCGCAAGCTTCTCACCGCAGATTGGCGCATGGTGCTGCGGCCGGTTGGCACTGCTGCAAGGCCTGAAGAGCTCGCCGCGCTGGAGAGCATTCCCGCGCCCGTGCCCGGAACGGCGGCGGAAGCGCTTGCGCGGGCGGGGCGGTTTGATCCGGCGGTCCCCATGCCGCTGCAGGACCGGGATATCTGTTACAGCGCTGAGGTTACCGTCCAACCCGGCCGTCACCGGCTCATCTTCGAGGGGCTGGCGACACTCTGCGAGGTCTGGTGGAACGGCACTTGCGTGCTGGAGGCGGACAACATGTTCCGAAGCTACGCCGTTGAGGTGGAGGCTGAGGCCCGGAACACGCTCGTTCTCGTCTTCCGGGCTCTGACCGGGCTGCTGGCCCGCAAGCTGCCACGCGCCCGCTGGAAAACCATGCTGATCGATGAGCCTGCCCTGCGCGGCATCCGCACCACGCTGCTCGGCCACATGCCCGGCTGGTGCCCGGAGATCGAGGCCGTGGGACCGTGGAAGCCGGTGTGGATCGAAAGGGCGGATGCGGATGCGCCCGTTCTGCAGACCATGGCGGCACATCTGGATGAAGACGGCACCGGGCATCTCGTTGTGCACATGTGCGCGGCAGCGAAGATGGCGGGCGCCGTGGTCCGCTGTGCCGGTTCCACAGGGGAGCTGAAGCAAACCGGCTCCGGCACATTCACGGCCCATCTCCACCTGCCCGGCGTGGCCCCCTGGTGGCCCGCAACCCATGGCACCCCGGCTCTGCATGACGTGGTGCTGGAGCAGGGCGGCCTTGAGACCCGGCTTGGCCGCACCGGCTTCCGCCGCATCGGGGTGGACCGGGGAGCGGATGGCAAGGGCTTCGGCCTGATCCTCAATGGCCTGCCGGTTTTTGCCCGTGGCGCGGTCTGGACCAGTGCGGACCTCTTGGCGCTGCGTGATGACCGGAAGGCCTGCCGCCCGCATCTGGAGGCGGCGGTGGCGGCCGGGTTCAACATGATCCGCGTGCCGGGCCTGGGCGTTTATGCCAGCGATGACCTGCTCGATCTGTGCGATGAACTGGGGCTGATGCTCTGGCAGGATTTCCAGTTCGCCAATTTCGATTATCCGATGGCCGATGAGGCCTTTGCCGCCTCCGTCGAGGTGGAGGCGCGGCAGGCGCTGGCCTGCCTCAGCCTGCATCCCTGCCTCACCGTGCTGTGCGGCGGCAGCGAAATGCAGCAGCAGGCGGCGATGATGGGCCTGCCTGCAGAGCGGCGCGCCTGTTCGCTTTCGGGGGAATTGCTGCCGCGCCTTGCGGCGGAAGAGGCGCCGCGCATTCCCTTCGTGCCCAATTCCCCCTCCGGCGGCAGCCTGCCGTTCTATCCGGGGGAGGGCATCGGCCATTATTACGGCGCCGGCGCCTACCGCCGCCCACTGGAAGATGCCCGCCGCGCCAATGTGCGCTTTGCCGGCGAGTGCCTTGCCTTCGCCAATCTGCCGGGTGACGCAGGCCTTGCAGGCCGCAAACCGTCAGATGCCGACTGGAAGGCGCTGGCTCCCAAAGACCGGGGCGCCGACTGGGATTTCGCGGATGTGCGGGATCATTATCTGAGGGAGCTTTACCGGGTGGACCCGCAGGCGCTCGCGGCAGAAGACCCGGCGCGCTACCTCCTGCTGTCGCGCGCTGTCAGTGGTGCCGTGATGGCGGAGACCTTTGCCGAGTGGCGGCGGGTTGGCTCCTCCTGCCGTGGAGCCTTAGTGCTGGCGCTGAGCGATCTTGCCCCCGGCTGCGGCTGGGGTCTGATCGCGGCGGGCGGTGAGCCCAAGCCTGCGCTTGAGGCCCTGGCGCATGTGCTGCGCCCGCTTCAGGTGCTGGCACTGGACGAGGGCACCAACGGCCTTGATCTGCATCTTCTCAATGAGACGGCAGAGCCGCGCCGGGTGAAGCTCACCTTGCAGGCCCTGCGCGATGGCCATGTGCCGGTGCTGAGTGCTGCCCGCGAGATGGAGCTTGCCGCCCGTTCGGGGCAGATCATCCCTGCCGTTGATCTCATCGGCAGCTTCTTCGACATCACCTATGCCTACCGTTTCGGCCCGCTGGCGCATTCCGTCACGGTGCTGCGCCTTACGGATGAGGAGACGGGCGAATGCCTCAGCGAGGCGTTCCATTTTCCCGCAGGCCGCAATCTGCCGCCGCAGGATCTGGGGCTGACGGTGGCGGTAGAGAGATGCGAAGACGGCTGCTGGGCGCTGGAGGTGACGGCGAGCCGCCTTGCCGAAAGCCTGCATGTGGAGGACCCGTGCTTCATCGCGGAAGACAACTGGTTCCACCTTGCGCCCGGAGCACCGCGCCGCATTCGCCTCAGGCGCAGAGCCTCTGCACCGGCTGATGCGGCACCGCGCGGTCTGGTCTCGGCGGTCAATGCGCTGGCAGGTGCGGGCTACGAGGGCTGAGCCGCCTTCAGCAGGTGAGCGAGCCACACAGCGCGTGCCTCAGGCGGTGTCAGATTGTGATCCGCCTTTTCGAGGAAGCTAACGGACACACCCGGCAGGCTGGCTGCCTTGGCGCCATCGGGTCCAAGTGCCTGTTCCAGATAGGGCAGGCCGGGGTCGTTGGGGCTGTAGATCAGGTCTATGGTCTGTCCGCGTCCGGAGACAAGCGCCAGATCTCTGGCGATCTGCCGTTGCAGGCGGGATGAGGGCGTCAGGCCCATGGCCCAGGGCGCCGTTTTCTCTTCGGCCTTTTGCAGTGCCCGTCCGGCCATGTATTTCAGCAGCCGCAGCACCGGCACGCCACCGGAGAACAGTTTGCGCAGCTTGTCCGGGTCCAGCAGCTTGCCCGCATAGCCGGCGGCATCGTCATGGCCGAAATGCAGCAGGTCGGCGATATCCTCGCGCCGGTCCCACAGCAGCCGTTGCAGATTGACGCAGACAGCCGCCTTGATCCGTGTGTCTGCCACTGCCCCGCGAAGGGCGAGATAGGCGCCGCTGCAGGCACCCGTTGCGATGACTTGGGAGTAGCCGTGTGCACTCAGCCAGTCCAGCGCATCCGTCACATCCTGCATCTGGGGCGCGCTGTAGTGGACAGGATACAGCCCCTCGGGTGCGGCCACGCTGTCGCCAATGCCGGAAGCATCGACCCGCAGCGAGGCGATACCTTGCGCGGCCAGAGCCCGCGCCATGTCCCGCATGCCATGGGCCCAGCCGGCGCGCGGCGTGCCGCCTGCGGAAAAGGCCAGAACCACGGGACCGGGGGCTTCCGGCGGGCTCACGGGCTTGCACCAGGTTCCGGCCATCTGGCCGTACCGGCCCAGCATGACGGTTTCCTCGGTGAAGCTGGCAGCGGTCAGGACCACCGGACTAGCCGGGGCTGCGGCGCCTGACGGGACGGAGGGAGGCAAAGCCCGATCCAGCCACAGGGCCAGTCCGGCGAGATCATCCAGCGGCGCCTGCGACAGGGTCGGGTCCGTGACCATGGCGTCATAGCCGGTAAAATCGAGCCGTGTTGCCTTGGCATGCGTGGTGGCAAGATCCGAGGCAAAGTCCTCTTCGGCCGTCCGTCCGGGACGGGGCATGACGAGGACAGGCAGGCTGGCCGGAATCTCCTGCGCAGTCATCCGGCGTGAGCGGATGGCGCCCGCCAGCCCCTCAGGCATGGCGATCCCGGCCACATGAAAGGCGATGCCCGGCACCGGCGGCGTGGAAACACCCGTGCGCTCCGCGATCATGGCCGCATTCAGCTGGTTCTCCCGCAGCCAGCTGCGGCCCGAAACGGGCGGGGCCATGAGGATCAGCGCGGCGGCACTCTGCGGCTGACGGGCCATCCGGTCCAGCGCCAGAAGCGCGCCAAGGCCGAGCCCTGCGAAAATGAAGCGGTTGCAGGCGCGGGCGGCGCTCAAGGCTTCGGCCGCCTCATCAAGAGCGGTTGCGGCCTGTTCCAGCCCGTCGATCTCTTCCGGATTGCGCAAGGAAGCGCCCATGCCGGGCAGATCGAACCGCAGCACCGGATAGCCGGCCGCGGCCAGCCGCTCGGCCAGCAGCCGCATGCTGCGCCGGGCGCAGAGGCCGGTGTAGCCCCAGTCTTCGATCAGGATCACGCCCGTTTCTGCGGGAGGCCCCATCACCAGCGCGGGTTCATGCGTCAGGGCAACCGGGATCTGTGCCGTCACAGTGTCAGCGCGCGGGGGCATCGGCGGAACCGGTCCCTTTCTGGTTCTCGTCCGGGCCGCGCAGCTGCCATGCCCCAGCCGGAGCCAGTGAAGCGCAGGCCGGGATCTGCCCGGTCACGGGATCAAGGATATAACGCTGTACCACCCGCATCTGCGGCCGCTCGATGCCATTGTCATCGGGCTGGATGGAGAGCGGATAATCGCCCCACCAGTCACCGGCGGCCCAATAGGTCCAGCCGATCCAGGTGTCCGGGTTGTCATTGACGAAACCGGCCATGCGGCCGATGGCATCGAGACAGTCCGGGCTGGCGGTGCCGCCGAATTCGCCCAGCAGCGCCCGGTTGCCGGTGGCCTTCAGCCAGTCCGTCACCCGGCTGAGGGATTCAATCGCCGTATCCGTTGCCGGGCAGGTGCGGTTGGTGCCGGAAAAATCGTGGTCGGGATACTGGTGGATGTCGAAGGCGAAATTGTTCAGAGGATCAATCACGCCGGTCATCACCTCAGCATTGCTGCCGCCGTTCTGCTCCGCAAACCAGTGATAGGCGCTGGTCCAGATGGTGCCGGGCACCAGGATCATGTTGTCCGCGCCATTTTCCCGGATCGCCGCGATGGCCGCATTGACGGAGGGCAGCCAGAAG
The DNA here is from genome assembly GCF_055685825.1 of Pannonibacter sp. CBAS1226. Taxonomy (NCBI): domain Bacteria; kingdom Pseudomonadati; phylum Pseudomonadota; class Alphaproteobacteria; order Hyphomicrobiales; family Stappiaceae; genus Pannonibacter; species Pannonibacter sp. CBAS1226. The sequence goes on from NZ_JBVOUO010000004.1 coordinate 360,331, forward strand.
GCCGCATCCATGTAATCCGGCTCGTTCTGCAGCTCGAACATGACTTGAGGATCGCCCGCGTGAAAGGCGGACATGCGGCGCCAGAAATCCACGAAGGCGGCGGTTGGCACCTCCGGCGAGCCGATCTGCTTGCCGGCAAAGCGGGCGTTGGTGTGCGGGTCCAGAATGACGGTGAAGCCCATCTGCCGCGCCATGGCAACGCTGGCCAGAAGGGGCGTCAGTTCCCGGTCATCCAGCGGGCCGTAGAGTTCGGGCTGCAACCGTTCCCACTTGAAGGGAAAGCGGACGATGTTCATGCCCTTGCCGGCCAGATAGGTGAGGGTCTTCTGCGTCGGGTAGAAATGGGTGGTGCCGAGCTTGCCCACCGTATCGCCAAACTCCGCCCCGGCCACATTGGCACCGCGCAGGCAGGTGAGGGTCTGCGCTGATGCGGCGGAAACAGCAGGCAGGCACAACAGGGCGGCCAGCAGTCTGGCGATGAGCCTTGCGGGCGCAGGCCCGGCCGCTGCGCGCCCCGCCATCACTGCCCGTCCTTGCGGCCGGGAGCCGCGCCTGCCACCCCGCCCTGCCGCCAGTTGCGCAGCACGGTGACGATGGTGCTGGCCATATTGTCCACCCCCATGTGCTTCAGCGACCAGTTGCGGCAGAGATAGAGCACGGCAACGCTGTGCAGCGTGCCGATGGCCGCAATGCCGGCCATGCCATAGACCGGCGCGGCCAGCGCCAGTGCGCCGATATAGAAGGCAAAGGCGACCGACCGCATGGCCAGAAAATAGCGCTCGCCGCCGCCGATCATCAAAAGGCTGGTGCCGGGACCGAAGAAGGCATGCAGCACCGGCAGCAGGCACAGGATCACCAGAACGTCGAAGTGTTCGGCAAAGCTCGGCTCGAACAATCCGAGCGCAAACTTGCCGATCAGCATCATGAACACATAGGCAAGCAGCGTTCCGGCAAAGCTGGCGGCGGAGAGGATCGAGATCAGATATTGTGCCCCGGCGGTGTTTCGCTCCTGCAGCTTTGCAGAAACCATGGGCACGCCGACGGTGTCGATGATGGTGACGGGCAGCATCAGCAGCGCGGCAAGGCGGAAGGCGACGAAATAGAAGGCGGCGGCCTCAAGGCTCAGGAAGATGCCGATGAGGATGGTTTCCAGATAGAGCGAAGCCGAGACGAAGAAGCTGTTGGCGGTGAAGAACAGGCTTTCGTGCCTCCAGTCCCGCCGGTCGCTGGATAAGTCCTCTGCAGGCTTCAGTCTGAGAAAGCCCCGGCCTTCCAGCGCTAGCATGCGCAGCACCTGATAGCCGACCACCAGCACCAGAAGCACCGTGGTGATCTCCATCGCCCTGGCCCCTGAATCCATGAATCCGGTCCAGGTGAAGAACGGGAAGCAGAGAAGTGTGAGGATGCGCCAGATGTTCTCGCGCGGCGTCAGCGCCAGCCCGACATTGCCCTTCACCCGGAAATAATACTGCATGTACTCGCTGATGGAAAAAACCGCAGCGAACACGAAGGCCACATGCAGGGCCTGATAATGCAGCTCAAGACCCTGCCGGAAGGGATAGATGAGGGCCGTGGCGGCCGCCAGAAACAGGGCGCCGCAGGCAAGCCAGACCGCGTTCATCCGCAAGAGGGCCGCATTGCCGGGCGCGTCTTCCGGCTTGCCGGTGTTGCGGTAATGCTTGAGCAGCAGCACGTTCTGGCCGAGCACCAGCACAAGACCCAGCGACGAGCCGACCGAGAAGAGGAAGTTGTAGAGGCCGTATTCCTCGATGGTCAGCATGCGGCTTGCCATCAGCAGAACGGAAAAGCTGAGCACGGGCGAGGCCAGCCGGCTGACCAGCGACCAGAGAAATTCCTTCACATTGACGCGGGACAGGGCATGACGGATTGCATTCATTCGGCGTCGGCCTCTTTCAACACCGGTGCGGCCGCTGTTTTGCGCCTGCGGATATGCTCCAGGAAGCCGCTGAACTGCGGTCCGATCACCTCAGGCAGATAGGTCCGGGCAGCGGCCAGCGCGCCGGCACTCAGCGCGGCATAGCGGTCTGCACAAGCAGCAGTTTTCAGGATTGCCTCCTTGAGGGCGGCCGCATCGGCCGGCGGAACATGGAAACCATTGACCCCATCTACGATGTTTTCGGCCACGCCGCCTATATTGGTCGAAATGACAGGAATGGCATGGGCGAAGGCTTCGATCGATGACCGGCCGAAGGCCTCGCGCCCGATGGACGGATAGGCCAGAACGTCGATGCCTGCAAGGAACTCGTCCGCCTTCACCCAACCGTGAAACACCGTATTGTGCTGAGGAAAGCGGGCGCGGACCTCTTCGGCGTAGTTGTCCCGCGAGGCGCCTTCTCCGGCGATGTGGAACTCGATGCTGCGGTCATCCGCCAGCAGGCGGGCGGCATCGGCGAGATAGGCCAGACCCTTGAAGTGGCTGTGCAGCCCCAGAAAGCCGACCCTGAGCGGCCGTCCTTGCGGAAAGGGGCGCGGCGCAGAGGCCTGCAGTCCGGGCAGAACGGCGGGGATGCGGCGCATTTCCGCGTTGGGGAAATAGCCCTCCAGCCGGTGCCGGTCCAGCACGTCCTGCGACTCGCCCACCACCCCGTCGACAAAGCGGGTGAAGCCGCGCTTGCCCAGAGAGCTCAGCTTGCAGCTGGTACACTGGCGCGCGCAGTTTTCCGACCGCTTCTGCATCACCGAGTTCCAGCAGATGAGGAAGGAATTGAAGGCCGTATGCACCACAGGCAGGCCTGCCATCTTCGCCGCTGCCCAGCTCGCCACATTGATGTTCTCGATGCTGACGGTCAGAAACAGGTCCGGCTGCGTGCGCGCAATCTGCCGGCGCATGGCCGAAAAGGCGAAGGGGTTGCCGTTCTCCAGAGCATGCCAGACCGGCTTCTTCCAGCCGGCCTTGCGCTTCATATAGTCCCAATAGACATTCGGGCTGGCGATCCGGTGCACCCGGATGCCGGACACCTCTTCCTCCGCATCCGTGTCGCCCACGTTGACGACGGTCAGATCCGCTCCCTGCGACTGCAGCATCTTTGCCAGCATGAAGGAGGACGTCTGGGCTCCTCCGGGCAGGTTGGGGGGGAAGGCGGCACAGGCCATCAGGATGCGCATAGTCTGGGCTCGTCGTCGTTGCGGTTGGTCCTTGATAGCTGAGGAGTCTTGAGGAAACGTAAGGTCAGCCGCAGAGCAGACACGATTACGCCGCCCGTATTGGTCAAATCTGACCCTGCGGTAAATGCGGGTTTGATCAAGCCCTTGTTAAAAGAGCTGTGCGATTGTCGCCTTCAGATGACGGCAGCAGCTGGAAGCGGCAGATCGGAAACGGAAACAGGCCCTCATGACACCAGTGGTGCCCGGCATTCCCCTGAAGGCGAGGATCAGAGCGTCGGTTCTTTCGGGAACCGCGCGCCTTCTGCATGGCCTTGGCCTGGATGCCGTTGTCGGTCGGCGCTATGGCGGCAGCGGCGTGGTGCTGATGTTCCACGAATTCGTCAGTGACAGCGCACAGACGCTGGGGCAGGGCTGCCGGATCGATGATTTCGAAGCCATCCTTGCCGGGCTTCAGCGCCAGGGCCGCGCGTTCGTCACGCTGGACGAGGCGCAGCGGCGGCTTGAGGCCGGCGATACGCGCCCCTTCGCTGCGCTGACCTTTGATGATGGCTACCGCTCCAACGCGGAACTGGCCCTACCGGTGATGGAGCGCCACGGGGCTCCTGCCACCATCTTCGTGCCAACGGATATGCTCAACCGGTCCATCAATGCCTGGTGGCTGGGCCTGCGCGAACTGGCATTGCACCATGACAGGCTCGCCATCGAGCCCATGGGCCAGACCATCGAGAGCCGTACCCGGGCTGAGAAGGCAGCGGCGCTGGAGCATATGACCGCCTGGGTCTGGGCGGATTTCGCCAGAGCCGCCCTGCTGCCGGATGTCTTTGCCGCCCATGGGCTGAACATGCCGGGCCTCGTGGAGCGGCTGGCGATGACAGCGGAAGAGGTGAAGGCCATCGACCGGCACCCGCTCGTCGAGATCGGTGCCCATACCACCACCCACCGGGCGCTGGCGCTGCTGTCAGAGGCGGACGCGGAGGCGGACATCGCCGCCAACAAGACGCATCTCGAAGCCCTGCTTAGCCGTGAGGTCCGCTGGTTCGCCTATCCCTATGGCGCGCCGTCGATCAGCGGCACCCGGGAGGCGGAGATCCTGCGCAGGCTTGGCTTCCATGGCGCGGTAACCACCGAGCCGGGCTGCCTCTTTCCGCAACATGCGCAGGCGCGCTGGCTCTGGCCCCGGCAGAATGGCGAGTTCGCCGCTCATGCCGTGCCTCAGGCGCTCAGCGGTGCTCATGGTGTCTTCCGGGCGCTGCGCAGCGGCTGGGGCGAGCCTGCCGTCAATACGCGCCCAACTTCAGGACCTTCTTCATGACGGCACCGCTTCCCGAACCTGTTTCGCCTTTCGCAGGCAAGACCATCGTGCACGTGGTGCGCCAGTTCTACCCGATGATCGGCGGGCTGGAGGATGTGGTCCGCAATCTCGCAGGCCGTCAGACCGGCCGCTTTGGGCGGGTGAAGGTGGTGACGCTGAACCGCCTGTTCATCGAGCCGGACCGTCTGCTGCCTGCGCAGGAGACGATCGACGGCTTCGAGGTGCGGCGCATCCCGTTCCGGGGCTCGCCGCGCTATCCGGTGGCACCGTCCGTCTTCGCAGAGCTTGGCGAAGCCGATCTCATCCACGTGCATGCGGTCGATTTCTTCTTCGACAGCCTTGCCTGGACATCACCTTTCCGCCGCACGCCGATGGTGGCGACCACCCATGGCGGCTTCTTTCATACCGCCGATCACAAGCGGCTGAAGACGCTCTGGTTCAATACCGTCACGCGGCTTTCCGCCAGCCGCTACCGGGGCATTGCCTGCTGCAGCGAAAGCGATCTGGCCACCTTTGCCCGCATTGCACCCTCCCGCGTGCGGCTGATCGAGAATGCGGCGGATCTGGAAAAATTCGGCGGCGCTGCCTCGCCCGTGCCGGAGAAGGGGCTGATGACCATCGGCCGCTTCTCCCACAACAAGCGGCTTGATGCGCTGCTCGACATGATGAAGGGGCTGGCGGCAAAAGACGGCGCGTGGCATCTGCACATCGCGGGCAGCGGCTCGGACTGGAGCGAGGCGGATGTGCGCGGCATGATTGCGGAGCGCGGGCTTGAAGCTGCGGTGTCGCTGCACTGCAATCCGTCCAACACCCGTATCCGCGAGGTGATGGGCCGTTGCAGCCTGTTCGTCAGCGCCTCGAATTACGAGGGCTTCGGCGTTGCCATGATCGAGGGCCTCAGTGCCGGTCTCCTGCCGGTGGTGGAGCCCAATACGGCCTTCGTTTCACTCGCCCGCAAGCATCCGATGGTCCGTCTTGCCAGCTTTGCCGATCCGGCCAAGGCGGCGCAGGCGGTGGAAGAAGCATGGGCGGCGTTGACGGCAGACCCTTCGGCCCAGCGTCAGGCGGCCATTGCCTCGGCGGCGCAGCACGGCTGGGCCGGAACGGCAGCCGCCTATGAACGGCTTTATGCGGATGCCCTGAGGCTGGCTTGAAATTGGCCTGAAACGTCCCTGATAACCGCTCAGGCCCTGCGGCCCTTTTCAAAACCTGGCGGAAGTTTCCAGCGGCTGGTGACGGCGGGCTGAGGCCGCGTGCGGCGGCGGAACAGGGCGGGCATGGCAAGGCGGCTGGCTCCGGCAGGGTGCTTGCCGTTCCAGGCATCGGCAGCCCCGGCGCAGAGCCAGAGCAGGCCGCCGGTCTTGATGGTCGAAAGCGAGTAGGACACGATCATCAGCAGGCAGATGTAGGCGACCATCAGCACCTTGAAGCGCCAGCCCGCATCCGACTCGGCCGGGGCATAGACATAGAGCACCCAAAGGCCCAGAAGGCCGATGGCCCCCGTCTGGAACAGCGCAAAGGCATAGCCGCTGTCGGACAGATAGGTCTCCATGGTGGAAATGCCGAGAATGCCCTTCCAGTCCAGCTTCATCAGCAATTGGCCAGAGTAGAGCCAGCGGCCTGTCAGCGTGTCGTCCCAGCCGAGCCTGTTGCTCGCAGCGGCATAAATGATGAGCAGCAGCACGATCAGGATGGGCGCTGCCACCAGCACGGCGCGCGGGGTGATGCGGTTGAGCGGGGCGATGAGGAAGAAGCTCAGCGACACGAACATGCCGAAGCGGGCATCGCCCAGGATGATCACGGCGAAGGCCAGGGCAAACAGCAGCAGACGGCCCTGCATGTCCTGCCGGAACACCGCCCACATGACGAGAAAGGCACCGAAGTTGCCCATCGACACCGGTTCCAGGAACACCGACGAAACACGGTGGGTGCCAAGAAAGGCAAAGAAATTGCGCCCGCCCAGCCGCACGCCGCTGTGGAACAGGGGACTGTCCTCACCGAGGAAGTTGCTGTCTGCGGTGATGGTTCCACGGGCGACGTAATAGTCGAAAATGTTGATGTTCTGGAGAAACAGGTCGAGGAACAGATACTCGATCAGGCCCACGGCGATGACGAGCAGGGCCGACCAGAGCACCAGCCGGTCCACCTGCCGGATGTCATGGATCTGGCGGCCGATGAAATAGAAAATCACCGGCACCAGCGCATCGCGCACCGATTTGGGATCAATGACCCCGCGCAGGGCCATGATCATCAGCATGTAGGCCAGATAGACGCCGATGACCACATAGAGGTTAGCCCGGCGCGTCATGGCCAGCAGCAGGGCGCAGGCGGTCAGCAGCAACTCGCTCAGCACCACATGGTTCTGCGAGATGCCCATCACCCGCGTGTTGAGGAAGGCAAGACCGAGGTTGAAGACGAGCGTGCCGAAGATGACCGCATAGACGGCCATCAGCCAGGCGGGGCTGCGCTCCTGCGGACGTGCGGGGAGCGCCCTTGCGCCAGCCGGGGGCAGGCGGAAACGGGTGTGGGCCGTTCCCTCAGGCCGCTTCAAGGACGACATTGCCGATCACCCGGTCCTGCCAGGGTTGGATATAGGCGAGCACCCGGTCGAGGTCCGCCATCCGCGTGGCGCCCAGCTGGCTCACCAGCACGATGGCATCGCAGTTCTTCAGAAGCACCGGCAGGATCGGATTGCTCTCGGACGGGCCGCAGTCGATCAGCAGGAAATCCTGGCCTTCGTCCATCAGCGAGGCGGGCCCGGCATATTTGCGCCGTTCATTGACCCGTTCGACGCTGAGATAGCGCGACAGGGCGGCATTGCGCTCCGGTGCCTCACCGGTTGTCCTGGCCAGATCGCCCTTGCGCGGCTTGGGCCGGTCTTCCGGCGTGCCCTGTTCTGACTGCGGCAGCGCCTGGGCCAGCAGCACATCCTCGTTCATCTCGTGCAGCGCCTCGGCGATGCCCCGGGCGACGGGGCGGGTGTCCAGCATGTCAGAGGTGCGCAAGATGAGAATATTGGCGGGAAGCTCTTCCGACAGGGCATAGCGCAGGGCATAGGCGACACGGGTCATGCCCATCTGCGCCTCGTTGCGCAAGGCAAGCGGCTTGCTGCCGCTATTTTGGCCCAGAAGCTTGCGTGCGGGGGCGGCTGCCAGAACCGGCAGGTTTGTGAGGACGGGAGCGCCGGTCCAGTCCACGAGGTCCCGCTCGGAGTTGAGCCGCCCGCTGATGATCTCGGCGCCGACAGCCCCGCCTGCGGACAGCACAAGCCCAAAGATGGCTGCAGCGGCGATGATGAGCACGGAAGACGGCCCGTTGGCCGAGAGCGGCGGCTGGGCAGCGGAGAGGATGCGGGAATTGGTGGCCGTCACGTTCTGCTGTTCGGCCAGTTCCTGCGCGCGCTTCATGAAAAGCTGATAGACGCCCCGGCGTGTGTCGGCCTCCGCCTCCAGCTGCCGCAGCTCGATCTGCGCCCGGCTCTGGGTGGAATTGGCGGATTTCAGCTGGTCGATCCGGGCCTCAAGTCCGTTGAGATTGGCCTGCGCCCGCTCGAAGTCGCTGCGGATGTTGCGCTGGACGCGGGACAGCTCATCCGAGATCTGGCGGCGGGTGTTCTGCATCTGCGCCGCGATCTCACGCATCTGCGGATGATTGGCGCCCAGTGTTGTGGAAGCGCGGGCCTCCTGCTCGGCAAGATTCGCATATTGCACCCGCAGCGAGCTCAGCACCGTGTTGGCCACATCCACCGGAATGGCTCCGGCCTCGATGTCGGAGGGGCTCAGGCGGCGGATCAGCTCGAAGGTGTTCTTGGCCTTTTCCAGGTCCACCCGTGCCTGGGTCAGCTGGGTGTTGAGATCCTGCAGCTGCTGGTCCACCACAAGGCCGCCCTGCGTGGTGGAGATCAGGCCATTGTCGGCGCGGTATTTTTCCACCGCAGCCTCGGCCTGCTGCACCTGCGCCTGCAGCTGGTCGGCCTGCGTCTTCAGCGACTGGCTGGTGCGCTGGAAGCCTTCCGAGCGGGCCTTGGCGGCTTCCGCCAGATAGGCCGCAGCTGTGGCATTGGCGATATCGGCGGCCCGGTCCCGGTTGGGATGTGTCGCGGCGATCTGGAAGATGAAGGTCTTCTCGATCCGCTGCACCTGCAGCCGCTTGCGCAGCGCCTCGATCACCGCCATCCGCCGGCCTGCGGGATCGGGCGCGGAAAACAGGAAAGGCAGCAAGGTCTGCCGCAACCCCTTGCCGGAGAAAGCCGGATCATTTTCCAGCTCAAGCGAGGACACCACCCGGTCAAGAACCGGGGTGGACATCAGCACGAAGGCCTGGCTGTCCACGTCGAAACCCTCGAGAGGTGATGCACCTTCTCGGCCGGAGAATTCCCGCCCAAGGATCTGCAGGCTCGGCGGTTCCACGAGAAGTTCGGCCGACGCCGTGTAGGCCGGAGCACGCGTCAGCGCGAAAAGCACAGCCAAGCCGGTCAGCAGCGCGGGAACAACAATGATCCACCGCAGGCGGCGCGTGAGAATTGCCGGAATGTCAGAAACTTCAACCATGACTGAAAACCGTTGGCGAGGCGATGGGCGGCAAACCTCTGGAGCTGACCGGGGCGGCGGGCATGCCCGTGCCGTAATGTTAGGAAAGATGAAGAGATATGATTAACATTTGGAAAATGCGGTGCTATCCCGGATTGAGGCTACCCTAGCGTTTGCAAACGGACCGGGGCATCATGGTAAATGAAACCATGACGAGAATGTAAGAATTCTTGGGGTGGCGTTGAGGGCCGGTAATCTATAAAATGCCTTTGTCTTGGGAGTTAAGGCGTTGTTGAGTTGTTTTAGCCAGTTTCCCTCATGCAAAACTCTGTTGATGTGGGGCGCTGGGGATGTTGATGCCTGAATTGACCTTGGGGATGCCTTTGGGGGCTGGGGTCGCGCAAATTGGTCCGCTTGGTATCAATAGATTATCACGCGCGCAGGCCATTGATATGCTGCGCACATCCCAGTTGTTGCGGATCAAGATGGATGTCGCCATCTGCAACGCGCACACGGTCCTGCAGGCTCTTGATCATCCGGAATATGCGGAGACCTTATCCCGCATGACGCTGTTCAATGACGGGATCGGCGTAGACATTGCTGCGCGTGCCATCACGGGCAAGGCGTTTCCGGCAAATCTCAACGGCACCGACCTTGTGCCCGCGATTCTGGAGAATATTGGGCTGCCCTTGCGGATCTATCTGCTGGGAGCAAAGCCGAGTTCGGTGGCAGGAGCGGCAGAGTATATTGCTGCGCATTACCCGCAGCATCACGTCGCAGGTTTCCATGACGGCTACTTCGCGCGCGAAGAAAGGGATGCGGTCATTGCGCGGATCAACGCCGCCAATGTGGACCTGCTGCTCGTCGGCATGGGAAATCCGGCGCAGGAACGCTTCATTGTCGAGAACCGGGACAAGCTTAATCCGACCATCTGCATCGGTGTTGGAGCGCTGTTCGATTTCCTGTCCGGGGAAGTGGTGCGGGCGCCGCGCTTTCTTCAGGCTGCGGGTCTGGAATGGCTTTTCCGCCTGATGCAGGAGCCGCGCCGTCTGGGCAAGCGCTACACGGTCGGCATCTACCGTTTCCTTTCTGCTGTCTTGCGGCTGCGCGCCGAAGCCCGCCGTGACCGGCCGGGTGGCCGGGCCATGCCCCTGCTGTAACGCCCGCTCCGGTTCGCACGAGAGCGCAAGGTCCTCCGCACGGCCATCTGTGGCCGCTGCATCAGACATTCGGCGGAGGCCGGTGCATCCGGCTTGGCCGCTGGCGGCAAGGCGGGTAGAACGGGGGCATGACACGTTCTGCCACATCCCTTGCGCTGCCCCTTGCCCTTCCGGTTTTCGAACCCGGCTGGGTGTGGCTGGCGGGTGCCGGCCCCGGTGATCCGGGGCTCCTGACGCTTCATGCCCTCAACGGGCTGCAACAGGCAGATGCCGTGGTCTATGACGCACTGGTCGATACCAGCATCCTCGATTTCGCCCGGCCCGGCACCTTGCTGGAATATGCGGGCAAACGCGGCGGCAAGCCGAGCCCGAAACAGCGCGACATCACCCTGCGGCTGATTGAATTGGCGCGTGAGGGCAAGCGGGTGCTGCGGCTGAAGGGCGGCGATCCCTTCGTCTTTGGCCGGGGCGGCGAAGAGGCGCTGGGCCTTGCCGGCGCGCATGTGCCCTTCCGCATCATTCCCGGCATCACCGCCGGCATCGGCGGTCTGGCCTATGCGGGCATTCCCGCCACGCACCGCGACACCAATCAGGCGGTCACCTTCTTGACCGGGCACGACCAGACGGGTCTTGCACCGGAGGCAATCAACTGGAAGGGCATCGCCGAAGGCTCGCCCGTGATCATCATGTATATGGCGATGAAGCATCTTCCGGAGATTTCGCAGGCGCTGATAACCTGTGGACGTCCTGTGGATGAGCCTGTGGCTATCGTGTGCAATGCGTCGCAGCCGGACCAGAAGGTTCTGGTCACCGCGCTGGGCCGCTGCGCGCAGGATGCAGAGACTGCCGGGCTGGAGCCGCCCGCCATCGTCTGTGTCGGCGAAGTGGTGCGCCTGCGCGAGGGGCTCGACTGGATTGGTGCCATGGCGGGGCGGGTGCTCGTGTCCGATCCGCTGGGCCTGTCCGGCGATGCGCAGCAGGCTGCAGGATCAGGCGCATGAGCCAGTCTCTTCCGCCTGCACTCATGCTGGCTGCGCCGTCCTCCGGCTCGGGCAAGACGGTGCTGACCCTTGCCCTGCTCGCCGCCCTGCGCCGCAACGGGCTTGCCGTGCGCGGGGCCAAATGCGGGCCGGATTACATCGATCCGAAGTTCCATGAGGCAGCCGCAGGCGCGGTTTCCGTCAATCTCGACCCCTTCTCCATGCCGCCGCCCGTGCTGCGCCAGCTTGCAGCGCAAGCCGGGCAGGGGGCAGATCTGCTGCTGATCGAGGCGGCCATGGGCCTTTTCGATGGCGCTTCCGATGGTTCCAGCAGTGCCGCCGATGTGGCGGCGGCGCTGGGTGTGCCCGTGGTTCTGGTGATCGATTGCGGCCGTCAGGCGCAGTCCGTGGCGGCCGTCGTGCGCGGCTTCCGCGATCACCGCGCCGATGTCGAGGTGGCGGGCGTTATCCTCAACAAGGTGGGCTCTGCCCGGCATGGCGCCATGCTCAGGGCGGCGCTCGCTCCGCTTGGCCTGCCGGTGCTGGGCGAGGTGCCGCGCAGCGGGGCGCTGGTTCTGGCCGAACGGCATCTGGGGCTGGTGCAGGCCTCCGAGCGGGAGGATCTGACGCAGTTTCTTGAAGGAGCAGCGGATGCGGCTTCCCGCTCCGTTGATCTTGCAGCGCTGGCCGCGCTTGCCCGTCCGCTTGCGGCATCTGGGGCTGGGCTGTCCGGCTGGCCCATTCTGCTGCCACCTCCGGGGCAGCGCATTGCCGTTGCCAGTGACGTTGCCTTTGCCTTTGCCTATCCGCACCTTCTGCGGGGCTGGCAGGCGGCGGGGGCTGAAATCCTGCCCTTCTCGCCCCTTGCGGACGAGGCGCCGGACGCAGGGGCCGATGCGGTCTATCTGCCGGGCGGCTATCCGGAGCTTCATGCAGGCCAGCTTGCGGCAGCCTTCCGCTTCAAGGCCGGGATGCAGCAGGCGGCGGAACGCGGCGCTGCGGTTTACGGCGAATGCGGCGGCTACATGATGCTGGGCGAGGGCCTGATCGATGCAGGCGGCGAGAGACATGCCATGCTGGGTTTGCTCCCGCTCGTCACCAGCTTTGCCGCGCGCAAACTGCATCTGGGCTACCGGCGGCTGACCGCGCTGGGCGGCCTGCCCTTTGCGGGAGTGGAAAAAGGCGCGGCGCTCGCCGGGCACGAATTCCACTATGCCAGCATCATCCATGAGGGCGAGGCGGAGCGGCTGTTTACCGCCCGTGATGCGCTCGGCGATGAACTTCCTGCAATGGGGCTGCGGTGCGGAACGGTTTCGGGCTCCTACGCCCATCTGATCGCCCGCATCTGATCCCCCTGGACATGCAAAAGGCCGCCGGTTCTGGCATGAACCGGCGGCCCTTCTGTTTCAATGGTTCGCCGCTCAGCCTTCGCGCGGCTGCAGGGCGATCTGCCGGGCCACGGCCAGCGACAACAGCGTGCAGACAGCGCCCGAGAGCAGATAGAGCCCTGCGGCAAAGAGGCCGAACCAGGTGGAGAGCAGCAGCGCGCAGAGCGGCGCAAAGCCTGCGCCGAACATCCACGACAGGGCCGAAACATAGGCCGAACCCGTGTAGCGGTTGCGCTGGTCAAAGAGCGATGCCACGGCGCCGGAGGACTGGGCCAGGTTGAAGCCGAGGATCAGGAAGCCGATCATCAGATAGGCCGTGACACCGGCCGATCCGCCATTCAGCAGCAGCGGCGCGCTGAGGGCAAAGGCCGCAATGGCCCAGGCACCCCAGACGAGGATCTTCTGGCGGCCGATACGGTCGGACAGCCAGCCGGAGAACAGCATGGCGAGGATGCCCAGTCCGGCTCCGGCTGCCTCGATCAGCAGGAACGAGCCAAGGGTTTCATCGGTGTAGAGGAAGATCCACGACAGCGGGAACACCGTGACCATGTGGAACATGGCAAAGCTGGCCAGCGGCACGAAAATGCCGACCAGCATGGTGCGCCCATCCTGTACCAAGGTGGTGGAAAGCCGCGTCGGCGTCAGCTCGTTCGACTTGAACAGCTCGGTGAACTCCGGCGTATCGACAATGCGCAGGCGGGCAAACAGCGCCACGACGTTGATGGCGAAGGCCACGAAGAACGGATAGCGCCAGCCCCAGTCGAGGAAGTCGGCGGAAGACAGCGTCATCACCAGATAGGCAAACATGACTGCCGCAACCGCAAGGCCGGCGACGGCCCCAAGCTGCGGGATCATGGCGTAAAAGCCACGGCTGCTCTTCGAGGCGGTAATGGCCAGCAGCGGCGCAAGACCGTCCCACGTGCCGCCCAGAGCCAGGCCCTGGCCGAAGCGCAGCAGCACCAGCATGCCGACGGCCCACCATCCGGCAGTCTCGTAGGAGGGGACCAGACCCATGGCGACTGTTGAGGTGCCGAGCAGGAAGAGCGCCACCGTCAGCTTGGTGACACGGCCATGGCGCCGGTCGAGCGCCATGAACATCGCCGTGCCCAGCGGACGGGCGACGAAGGCAAGCGCCACGAGGGCGAAAGACCAGAGTGTGCCGGTCAGCGGATCAACGAACGGGAAAATCCGTGCCGGAAACACGATGACCGAGGCGATGGCGAAGACGAAGAAGTCGAAGAACTCCGACGTGCGCCCGATGATCACGCCGACCGCGATATCGGACGGGGAGACATCATGCTCCGACGTGCCGCGCCCGCTCGAAGAGGAATTCGTGGATGAGATATCGGCTGTGTTCGCCATCGGATCCGGCCACTTTCATGAGGACTGACGGAGTGCGGCTGCAAGCCTGCGGCCTGTTGCTGCACCGGTAAATACGTATTTAGGGCTCAATGCCGCAGTGCGAAATTTTTTTACAGGTGACAAATTGTCGTATGTGCGCCCGCACAAAATCGCTCTAGGTGCATTGCGCAAGATCAAATCGCGTCAGTTTGCGTTCGGGGGGAGGCGGCTGACGGGTGCGGCAAACTGTCAGGGTAAACCATGTCGAAGCTTCGCCTCCCGAGAATACTCGCTGCGTGCGGCGCCTTTCTGCTGCTGTCCGCATGCAAGGCCGAGGTCCTTGCACCGTCCGGTGATGTTGCAGCGCAGCAGCGCGACCTGCTGGTCATCTCCACGCTCTTGATGCTGATCATCATCATTCCGGTGATGCTGCTGACCTGCTGGTTCGCCTGGCACTTCCGTTCTGCGAACAGGAAGGCGGCTTACGAGCCGGAATGGTCGCATTCCACCAAGCTGGAACTGGTCATCTGGGCCATCCCGCTGCTGATCATCGTCTCGCTGGGCGCGATCACCTGGGTTGGCACCCATCTTCTTGATCCCTACCGCCCGCTGGACCGCATCGCCAAGGGCCAGCCGGTGAGCCCGGACGTGGAGCCGCTGCAGGTGCAGGTGGTGGCGCTCGACTGGAAATGGCTCTTCATCTACCCGCAATATGGCGTGGCTTCGGTGAACGAGCTGGCGGCGCCGGTGGACCGGCCGATCCAGTTCACGCTGACTTCCTCCTCGGTGATGAATGCCTTCTACATTCCCGCCATGGCCGGCATGATCTATGCGATGCCGGGCATGCAGACGACGCTGCACGGCGTCTTCAACGAAGAGGGCACCTATCAGGGTCTCGCCTCGCACTATTCCGGTGCCGGCTTCTCCGGCATGCGCTTCAAGGCTCTGGCGAGCGATGCCGCCGGATTCGAGGCCTGGGTCGAGGCCGCACGTGCCGGTGACCAGACGCTTGACCGTCCGTCCTATCTGGAGCTGGAGCGCCCCAGCGAGAACGTGGCACCGGCCACCTTCGCCAGCGTCGATCCGGAGCTTTTCCCGCGCATCGTCAACATGTGCGTCGAAAACGGCAAGATCTGCATGGCCGAGATGATGGCGCTGGACGCGCAGGGCGGCACCGGCCTTGCCGGCACCGTCAACATGTCCTCGCTCATCTATGACAAGTATGACCGCCGCGGCACCCGCTCGCCGGTGCTGGGCTGGGCGCCGTTCCAGGTGGTTGGCTTCTGCTCCACCGAAGAACTGCAGCAGATGCTGTCGGTGAAGCCGGCCTGGGCAGATGCACGCCCCGTCATCTCCGGTCCGCTGCGCGGCCACGGGCTTTCCCAGCCCGCTTCGCTCTTCGGTCAGCGCGACGACCGTTCCATCACTTACGCACTGCCGTTCTCCGGCTCTGCGCCCCAGCTCTGACAGGATCCGGGCATGGCCACGATAGATCACTCGACCACATTTCTTCTGGGGCGCCTCAACTGGAGCGCAATCCCCCAGGACCCCATCGTCTGGGCAACCTTCGCCGTTGTGGCGGTGGGCGGCATCGCGCTTCTTGCCGGCCTGACCTACTTCCGCCTCTGGGGCTATCTCTGGAAGGAATGGTTCACGACCGTCGATCACAAGAAGATCGGCATCATGTACATCATCCTCGCGCTGATCATGCTGGTGCGCGGCTTTGCCGACGCCATCATGATGCGCATCCAGCAAGTCTGGGCCTTCAACGGCTCGGAGGGCTATCTCAACGCCCACCACTACGACCAGATCTTCACGGCCCATGGCGTCATCATGATCTTCTTCGTGGCGATGCCTTTCGTCACGGGCCTGATGAACTATGTGGTGCCGCTGCAGATCGGCGCACGCGATGTGTCCTTCCCCTTCCTGAACAACTTCTCGTTCTGGATGACGGTCGGCGGCGCCGTGCTGGTCATGGCCTCGCTCTTCGTGGGTGAATTCGCGCAGACCGGCTGGCTGGCCTTTCCGCCGCTGTCGGGCATCGGCTACAGTCCATGGGTGGGTGTCGATTATTACATCTGGGGCCTGCAGGTCGCGGGTGTGGGAACAACGCTATCGGGCATCAACCTGCTGGTGACCATCATCAAGATGCGCGCTCCCGGCATGACCCTGATGCGCATGCCCGTGTTCACCTGGACCTCGCTCTGCACCAACGTGCTCATCGTCGCTTCCTTCCCGGTGCTGACGATGACGCTGATCCTGCTGACGCTTGACCGCTACATCGGCACGAACTTCTTCACCAATGACCTTGGCGGCAACGCCATGATGTACATCAACCTCATCTGGATCTGGGGTCACCCGGAAGTGTACATCCTCATCCTGCCGCTGTTCGGCGTCTTCTCGGAAGTCACGTCCACCTTCTCCGGCAAGCGGCTGTTCGGCTACAGCTCCATGGTCTATGCCACGGTCTGTATTACCGTCCTTAGCTACCTCGTCTGGCTGCACCACTTCTTCACCATGGGTTCGGGTGCCTCGGTGAATGCCTTCTTCGGCATCACCACGATGATCATTTCCGTGCCGACCGGTGCGAAGATCTTCAACTGGCTCTTCACCATGTACAAGGGCCGGGTGCGCTTCGAACTGCCGATGATGTGGACTGTCGCCTTCATGCTGACCTTCACGGTCGGCGGCATGACGGGCGTTCTGCTGGCCGTTCCCCCGGCCGACTTCGTGCTGCACAACTCGCTGTTCCTCGTGGCGCATTTCCATAACGTCATCATCGGCGGCGTGCTGTTCGGCTGCTTTGCCGCCATCGCCTACTGGTGGCCCAAGGCCTTCGGCTTCAAGCTGAATGTGTTCTGGGGCAAGGTGTCGTTCTGGTGCTGGGTCGTCGGCTTCTGGCTGGCCTTCATGCCGCTCTACATCCTCGGCCTGATGGGTGTGACGCGCCGCATGCGGGTGTTCGATGATCCGGACCTGCAGATCTGGTTCATCCTCGCCGCCGCAGGTGCTGCGCTGATCGCCGCCGGTATCGCCGCCTTCTTTGTCCAGATCGGTGTTTCCATCTGGAAGCGGAAGGAAAACATGGACCTGTCGGGCGACCCCTGGGATGGCCGTACGCTGGAATGGGCAACCTCTTCGCCCCCGCCGGCCTACAACTTCGCCTTCACCCCGGTGGTGCATGACATGGACGCCTGGCATGACATGAAGCAGGCCGGACACACGCGCCCGAAGGCAGCCTACATGCCGATCCACATGCCGCGTTACACCGGCACGGGTGTCATCCTTTCGGGTCTTGCCACGCTCTGCGGCTTTGCCCTCGTCTGGTACATCTGGTGGCTGGCGGCCCTGTCCTTCCTGGCGCTGATCGCCGTGGCGATTGCCCATACGTTCAACTATGACCGCGACTATTATGTGCCGGTCGATGAGGTCGAGCGGGTGGAAGGTGCCCGTGATCTCGAACTTGCGAAGATTGGAGCCTGAATCCGATGAGCACCACGGCCCATTCGGCAGGCGCTGCCGCAACCTACTGGGAAACCGAGCCGCATCATCATCCGGAAGGCGCGTCGACCAAGCTCGGCTTCTGGATCTACCTGATGAGCGACTGCCTGATGTTTGCAGTCCTCTTCGCCTGCTTCGGCGTGCTGGGGCAGAGCTATGCGGCCGGTCCCGGCCCCAAGGCCCTGTTCGACCTGACCCTGATCGCGATCAACACGGGCTTCCTGCTCGTGTCGTCCATCACCTTCGGCTTTGCCATGCTGGCGATGTATGAGGGCCGTCAGGCCCGCATGCAGATGTGGCTGGCGGTGACCCTGGCTCTTGGTCTGGCGTTCCTTGCGCTGGAAATCTACGAGTTCCACCATCTGATCCACCTGGGGGCCGGGCCGCAGCGCTCTGCCTTCCTGTCGGCCTTCTTCGCACTGGTCGGCACCCACGGCCTGCACGTTGCCTTCGGCTCGATCTGGCTTGTGACGCTGATGGTTCAGGTGAACCGCAAGGGTCTCATTCCGGCCAACACCCGGCGCATGGAATGCCTCAGCATGTTCTGGCACTTCCTCGACGTGATCTGGATCGGTGTCTTCACCTTCGTCTATCTTCTGGGGATGATCTGATGTCCGCACATTCCATCAAACCCCACAGCCATCATGGCGATCATGGGCAGGGCAACGTTGGCCATGATCACGGCAGCTACAAGTCCTATCTGATCGGCTTCGTGCTCTCGGTCATCCTGACGGCGATCCCGTTCGCCATCGTCATGACCGGCGGCTTTGAAAGCCGCGCGGTGACGGCGGTGATCGTGATCGGCTTCGCCGTCGTGCAGATCCTCGTGCACATGGTCTACTTCCTTCACATGAACAGCCGTTCGGACGAGGGCTGGACCATGCTGTCGATGATCTTCACCGTCATCGTTGTGGTGATCATGCTCGCTGGCTCCCTGTGGGTGATGTACAACCTCAACACCAACATGATGCCGCAGATGGACCCCGCGCAGATGCAGGGCTTCGGCTCCTGATCCTGATCCTGATATGATGCAGATGCCTGCAAGAGGCATCTGCATTACCTTTGGTAAAGGGACCCTTCCTCCTCCTCCACGAGGGCGACCAGCTTCACGCATCAGGTCTGGAAACTGCCCGCAATGAGACGTTTGCTTTTCGGGGGGACGCCTGCCGCCCCCCTCCCCACGAGGGGGAGGGGAGCTGAAACGCCGCGCCAGAGTAACCAGACTGCTGGCTGACCCCAAACCGTCTTTGGCTTCAAACACGATGTGTGCATGCTGTAGACCAACAGGGAGAGGGCGCTGCGGTTCTCGTCGAGTGCCCGTGAAAGGCCTGCCAGAGGAGGCGTGATGTCTGCCGGAACGCGCAAATGGCTGCTTCTTGGCCCCGGCCTTCTGGCCGTGGTCATCCTGGCAGGCCTTGGCATCTGGCAGGTGCAGCGGCTTGGCTGGAAGAATGCGCTCATCGCACGGGTGGAGGCCGGCCTTGCGGCGCAGCCCGTTGCCGCGCCCGGTCCGGCAGACTGGCCGCAAATCACCTTCGACAGCGCCGAATACCGCCGCATTACCGCCCGCGGTCATTACCTGCCGGAAGCCGACCTGCTGGTGATGGCGGTAACGGCGCGCGGACCCGGCTTCTGGGTCATGTCACCCTTCGAGACACAGGACGGCTGGCGGCTGTTCGTGAACCGGGGCTTCGTGCCGCAGGACCGGCAGAACCCGGAAGACCGGCCCCGTCCCGCGGGAGCGGTTGAGGTTTCAGGCCTTCTGCGCCTCAGCCAGCCGGATGGTGCCTTCCTGCGTTCCAACGATCCTGAAGGCGGACGCTGGTTCTCGCGCGATACGGCAGCGATGGCGCAAAGCCTCGGGCTTGGCGAGGCCGCGCCTTACTTCCTCGATGGCGGTGTGACGGAGGGGGCGGCTGACAGCCTGCCCATTGGCGGGCTCACCGTCGTCAGCTTCCCCAACAATCACCTGCAATATGCGCTGACGTGGTTTGCTCTCTCCGGCGGCCTTACCTTCCTGCTGTTCTGGGCGTTCCGCAGGAGCGGGGAAGACTGACGCTTCCCCTGCCGTGGCCGCTCACTTGCGCGGTGCGTGGCGCAGAACGCGGTAGCTGTAGCCGTCGCCCTCGCAGCCGATCCACTTGCTGCCCGGCTCCGGCGCGATGTTGACGGCGACCCGCAGCGGCTTCTTGCGGTTGCCCGAGCGCTCGTAGGTCACCCTCTGCTTCTGCGCCGTGTTGTTGCGGATCACGATGCCGCCGGCATTGGCAGGGCACTGGCGGTCGAAGGCGGTGCTGGTGATCGCAACCGGCTGGTCCGAGCCTTCCGCCCGCTTCTCGCCTGTCGTTGCGGCGCAGCCGCCAGAGGCGAGGGTGAGGGCGATCAGGGCGTATTTTGTCGCAGACATGTCTGAGGTTCCCATCATTCGCAAGGCGTCCCGTCCTTCTGGACAGGGACTTGTAGTCCGTCTCTTGCCTATTCTTGTGGCAATGCCATGGCCGCAGCCAGAGCGATGGCCGCCCGTGCTGACTTGCGTCTGGCAAGCACCAGATGCCCGCCCGGTCCTGCGGCGGCCAGCGCCGCGCCCTCGCAGACGCTGTGGCAGCCGACAGCCGCAAAAACACGCGCCGAAGGGGTGGCCAGACGCGGCGTTTCCTGCTCCAGCCGCGTTGCGCCGAAAGCAAGCAGCGGCACGCCGAAATGCGCCGCGAGCGCGCCGATGGCCGCCTCCCCGGCCTTGAGATCCAGCGTGGCGATGGCGGCAACAGCTTCCGCCGGAAGGCCTGCCTCCTCCAATGCGGCGCCCGCCAGACTGATCAGCTCCGCAGAAGCGCAGCCCTGGCTGCAGCCTGCTCCAACAATCACCAGCCCGGCGCCGTGTGGCTGGTGCCCGGATGCGGCAGCGGCGGTCATGGGTCCTGCTTGTCCTGCGCCTTTTCCTCGCGCAGGGAAGGCAGGCGCTTGTGCCTTATGGAAAGATCGCCGGGCTTGGCGGCTGCGTCAGGGGCGGGCGGTGCCGTGACCACCTGCGTATGCATCTTGCGCCCCCGTGCCTTGCGGGGGGGCTCACCGGAGGCCGAACCGCCGTGAGACAGGAAACCGAGGGACCTCAGCCCCTTCGGGTTGCCAGACTTGCTTGCCGGCACGCCTTGAGGCGCCGCTGCTGCGCTACGGGTGGACCGCATGGGAGCCGGAGCCTCAGGTGCGGGGGAGGGCGCAGCCTGCCGGGGCAGTGGCCCTGCCTGATTGGCAAGCGCAGACACGCCCGCGTGCCGTCTGGATGGCTGGGTGCCTGTTTCGCCCTCTGGCAGACCGGAGCCATCAGGGCCATTGCCCTGCCCGCTGCCCAGTCCGCTGCCCACTCCCTTCACGTCAGTCTCTCCTGCTGGCGGGGCGCTGCCAGAAGCCGCGCCGGATAGGTCACACACCGGAAAAAGAGCGCGCATGAGCCGCCGCGCGCCGTCAGGCCCGACCCTAGTTGAGCCATCCTGCCCTCGCAAGGTCCGGGTTTCCCCTATTGTTCCAAAGAAGGTGATCGGCTAGACAGCAAGAGAGGAAAGCTTGCACCGGGCAGGCTGGGGGCTTACGCGTTTGTCTTCCCTATGGACAGATCTGCGCCATGATGCGCGCGTGCTGGCGGTGTGGATTGCACTGCTCGCCGTGCTGTTTCATGCCCTCATTCCAGCCGGTTTCATGCCGGGCCGTTCCAGTAGCGGTGATCTGACTATCGTCATCTGCGCGCCTTCCACGGCTGAGGGCTTCCAGACCGTGACGCTGGATGCTTCCGGGCATGAGCAGCCGTCCAATCCTGAAGACCAGCGCAAGGGCAAGGGGCAGGCTGCGCCCTGTTCCTTCTCTGCCGTTCTGGCACTGGCCACTCCTGAAGCCTCTCCCGCCCTGCCTCTGCCGGTTCTCTCCGGCGGCCGTCTTCTCTCCGTTTTCGACAATGCAGGCCATACGGCGGGCATTTATGCCGGTGCCGGGGCGCGCGCGCCGCCCGTTCTGATCTGATCCCCTCACCTTTCATTCCAGAACACCCTGCCGGTTGATGCTGCGTGCCTTGAAGCGCGCGTCTCCGGCCATGAGGATCAGACCATGACCGACGTTGTTTCCGGCACCGCGCAGGACGCGGACCGCGCCGCCGACGCTTCTCTGCTCGCAGCTTTCTACCGTGCCGCCTGGCGCTGGCATTTCTATGCGGGCCTGTTTGTCGTGCCCTTCTTCTGCATCCTTGCCGTCACCGGCATGATGATGATGTACATCGGCTACTTTGATGGCCGGGATGGCGAGAACATCCGCGTGACCGTGCCGCAGGGTGCGGTGGCGCTGGCTGTCTCCGAACAGGCGGACAAGGCCGTTGCCGCGCTTGGCGGCGGCACAATGGTGGAATGGCTCAGCCCCCGTGCCGAAGACCGGGTCGGCGTCTTCCGCATCCGCACGGATGCAGGGCAGGAGATGGTGGCCATCAACCCCTACACGGGCGATGTGGTGGAGACCTGGGGCCGCCGCGCCGGCTGGTATGACTTGGCCGACGACATTCACAGCGACCTCCTGCTGGGCACGCCCGGCGACCGGATGCTGGAGATCGCCGCCGGTTTCGGCATCATTCTGATCATCACCGGCCTTTACATGTGGTGGCCGCGCGAGGGCGGGCTCGGTGCCGTTCTGCTGCCGCGCTTCAATCAGAAGGGCCGTGCCTTCTGGAAGACGCTGCATGGCACCGTGGGCTTCTATCTCTCCGCCTTCCTGCTGCTGTTCCTTCTCTCCGGCATGTCCTGGACGGGCGTCTGGGGCTCGAAGCTGACACAGGCCTGGAGCACCTTCCCGGCAGAAAAGTGGGACAACGTGCCCCTGTCTGACGTGACCCATGCCGAAGCCCTGAACCATGATGGCGTTGCCAATGTGCCCTGGGCTCTGGAACAGACGATGATGCCTGCCTCCGGTTCCACCGGCGGCGTGATCGGTGTGGCGCCGGGCGTTGCCGTCGATATCGACAGCCTTGCCTCGCTCGCCAGGGCCGTGGGCTTCAACGCCCGCTATCGCATCTCCTATCCGAAGGGCGAAACCGGCGTCTGGACCATCAACCAGGACACCATGAGCTCGGACGCGGCTGATCCCTTCTCCGACCGCACCGTGCATGTGGACCGTTACACGGGCCGCATTCTCGCCAGCGTCGGCTTCGAGGACTACTCGGTTGCTGGCAAGGTGATGGCCGTCGGTGTTCCGCTGCACATGGGGCTCACGGGCCTGTGGAACCTGATGCTGAACACGGTGATCTGCCTGTCGGTGATCTTCCTGTCCCTCAGCTCCGTGGTTCTGTGGTGGAAGCGCCGCCCGGCGCGCGGCGGTGCCCGTCTGTTCGCGCCGCAGGTGCCGTCCAATCTGCCGCACTGGCGCAGCGCCATGCTGGTGATGCTGGCCGTGTCCCTGTTCTTCCCGCTGGTCGGCCTGACGCTGATCGCGGTGCTGGCGCTGGACATTCTGGTCATCTCCCGCATTTCGCCGCTGGCCCGCGCCCTGCGCTGAGCCTGACCGCATGATGATCAAAAGGCGCGGCAGGGGACTGCCGCGCCCTTTTGTCTTTGTCAGCAGGTGTTTCCCTGCCGCCATAAAGCGGTCTAGTCTGGCACTCCCAAGGGAGGACCGACATGGCGACAGTCAGACTGATTTCCGATGCAGAGGCCGGGCCGCAGGTGGCAGCCGTCTTTGCCGATATCCGCAAGACGCGCGGCACCGATTTCATCAACAATTTCTGGCGCGCACTGGCGGCTGACCCGGCCGCACTGGAGCGCACCTGGGCCGAGGTGAAGACGGTCATGGCTGCGCCAGGCAGCCTTGATCCGCTCACCCGCGAGATGATCTACATCGCCGTGTCGGTGGCCAACGGCTGCTCCTATTGCGTTCACTCCCATACGGCTGCTGCCCGCGCCAAGGGCATGAGCGAGGCGCAATATGGCGAGCTTCTGTCCGTCATCGGCCTTGCCGCCAAGACCAACCATCTGGTGACGGCGCTGCAGGTTACCGTTGATCCGCAGTTTGATATGAGCACCTGACGCCCGATAGGCTTTGCCTCCAGCCCGGAGCATGCCTAAGGTGCGAGCAGAAGGGGCAGGCCGTATGACGGCCTGCCGGACACATCGAGAGGAAGAAAAGCCATGGGCCGCCATATCGTTCTGACTGCCATTGCCAAAGACCGGCCGGGCCTTGTGGATGCGCTGGCCGGTGTCATCGCCGCAGCAGGCGGCAACTGGCTGGAAAGCTCCATGGCGCGCCTCGGCGGCGAATTTGCGGGCATTGTCAGCGTCGATGTGCCGGAAGACCGGGCATCCGAGCTGGAAGCAGCGCTGGCTGCGCTTTCGGAACAAGGCATTTCCGTCAGTGTGGTACGCGGCGGCGGTGGCAATGGTGCTGAAGGCCGCCGTCTGCGGCTGGATCTGGTCTGTCAGGACCAGCCGGGCATCCTGCGTGCGGTCACGCAGGTGATTGCCGCTCAAGGGGCAAGCATCGAGACGCTGGAAACCATCGTCTCCCCAGGCTCCATGTCGGGCGAATTGCTCTTCCGTGCCAGTGCCGACCTGATCCTGCCGGACAGCACCAGCGTCGCCAGCCTCGAAGCCGCCATCCAGGCGATTGCCGCCGACATCATGGCCGATATCGAGATGAGCGAGGACACGGAGGACTGAGGGAGAGGTCTATCTTCTTGGGTACGGCCTTCCAGCTCACGCTCTCTGGTGGGGCAGTATTTACGTTGGACGCACAGAAGAAAATCGGGCCCTCGTTTGACCGCAGCGCCCCTCTCCCCCCTTGAGGGGGGCTACCGGATTCACACATCAGGCTCAGACACCACCCGCAGTGATGCATCTTTTCTGAGGTAGGGCCTGTCCGCCCCCCTCCCCCTGGTGGGGAGGGGTAAGGGGTGGGGGGTTCTGAGCCTGCAACATTTTGAAAAATAGATCTTTTTCTGATGATTCATCAGGAAGCGAAACCGCCCATAATCAATGGACACTCTGTCAGACGGAGAGGCCGTCCCCCCCACCCCTCCCCCCTCCCCACGAGGGGGAGGGGGGCTGAAACGCCGTGCCAGAGTGATCAAACTTCAGGCTTTCCCTGATTTGTATTCAGCTTCGGGCATGATGTGTGCATGCAGTAGCAAGGGGGGAGAGGAACTGGTGCCTGACTGCAAGTCCGTTGTAGACACTCCCCAACAGGGGCAGGGGGCTGAAAGGCTGTGCCGGTGAGATCAAGCGCTCCCCATCTCCCGCCTTAGGCAGCCACGGCCCAGGCGGCGGCGTCTTCGCGGGCGCCGATGAGGGAGAGGCCCTTGGCGACAGAGGACATTTCCTCCCCGCCTGACAGGCGCTCCGCTCCGAAGCGGTCTGCGAAGAGCTTGCGGATCGCGGGCACGAAGGAGGTGCCGCCGGTCAGGAACACCTTGTCCACGTCCTTTGCATCCAGGTTGGCGCTGGCGAGCGTTGCCGTCAGCGCGTCGCTGATGCGGGTGAGGTCGTGGGCGATCCACTCCTCGAAGTCCGCCCGGCGCACGGTGGCGGCGAAGTCCTTGCCGATGGGGGCAAAGCGCAGTTCCGTTTCCTCATCGAAGGACAGCCGCGCCTTGGCATCCGAAACGGCCTTGTAGAGCGGATAGCCCTGATCGGTATCGACCAGCTCGATGAACAGTTCGATCTTGTCCTGATCGAGACAGGAACTCAGCATCTTCTTCAGCTCGCGGTAATCGGCGGAAGCCTTGAAGACCGACAACATGTGCCAATGGGCGAAGTTGGAGAAAAGATTCGGCGGCACTTCCAGCACCTTGCCCATGCTGCGGTACTGGCTGCCCTTGCCCAGTTCCGGCAGAATCACCTTGTCGACGATGCGGTAATCCAGCGTGTTGCCGGCAATGCCGAGGCCGCCATGGCCCAGCGGCTCGGCCGTGAGGCCGCCGGCATTGCGGGCAAAGCGCATCAGCGAAAAGTCGGTGGTGCCGCCGCCGAAGTCGGCGACGAGAACGGTGGCCTCGCCCTCAAGCCGCTGCGCATAGGCAAAAGCCGCTGCCACGGGCTCATAGACGAACAGCACTTCCTCAAAACCGAAGCGGGAGAGGGCCGAGCGGTAGCGCTGCATCGCCAGCGCATCATCCGGTGCGCCGCCCGCAAAGGTCACCGGGCGGCCGATGACCAGCCGGCCACCGCCCGTATCCAGCGCCTCGTCGCGGTGTGCTCCGGCGCGGCGCAGGAAGGTCTCCAGCAGGTCCTCGAACTCATAATGGGTGCCGAATACGCCGGTGCCCTTGAACAGCTTGCTGGCAACAAAGGTCTTGAGCGATTGCAGGAAACGGCACTCGCCCGTGTGGTCCATGAACTGGCGGATGGCCCACTGGCCGACGTCGGCGCGCTCGTCCGGATGGACGCCGCGCGGCGGCTCCAGGAAGGACAGCACGGAAGGCAGGCTGTCCACCTGATCCGGAGCATGACCGAAGGTGATACTGCTGGCATTGCCTGCCGCGGTGCAGGCGGTCAGCACCGTGTTGGACGTGCCGAAATCAAGACCGATGGCCGGACGCATGGCGGGCTCCCTGAAATGTCGCTGGAGTGGGACGCCGTGCAGGCGCGCAAGGGACGTGCGCATTAGCCGATCCCGCCGCCTTGCGCAAGGGCAGGGGCCGGTTTTCTGCCTGTCCGGCCGGTGCCTTCCCGCCTGCGCCAGCCGTACCGGCAGGGCCGGGGTCGAAAGCCTCGGACAAGGTTGACGCCCTAGTTCTGTTACCGAACGCCACAACAGGCTTCGGAGAGCGACGTTGGAACCTGTCTATCTGAACAGTCTTGCATCCCGTCAGGCCGACTGGCTGTCGGTGCGCCAGGCAACGGTGGCGCAGAACATCGCCAATGCCAACACGCCCGGCTATGCCGCCCGCGACATCGAGGCTTTCACCACGCTTCTGGATGAAACCAGCCTGGTGATGACCGCAACCCACGGCCGCCACATGGGCAGCCTCGGGGATGCGCCCGAAGCGTCCAAGGTTGGCAAGGCGGAAAGCTGGGATGTTTCCCACTCCGGCAACAGCGTCAATCTGGAGCAGGAACTGATGAAGGCGGGTGAAGTTTCGCGCGACCATGCGCTCAACACCAGCATCATCAAGTCCTTTCACCGCATGTATCTGGCAAGCCTGAAGGGATAAGTGATGATCGACCCGCTGGCCGCAACTCTCAAGATCTCCGCTTCCGGCCTGCGCGCCCAGTCCGACCGTCTTCGCATCGTGTCGGAAAATCTGGCCAATGCGCAATCGACTGGCAAGACGCCGGGCTCGGATCCTTACAAGCGCAAGACCATCACCTTCGAAAGCGAGGTTGACCGGGCATTGTCCGCTGATCTGGTGAAGGTCAAGGGCATCGGGTCCGACAAGGCGCCTTTCAACGTTGAGTACGATCCGGGCCATCCGGCTGCCGACGAAAATGGCTACGTGAAGATGCCGAATATCAACATGCTGGTCGAAATGGCCGACATGCGCGAGACGAACCGCTCCTACGAAGCCAACCTGAAGATGATGACGCAGGCCCGCAGCATGATCATGCGCACCATCGACCTTCTGAGGGATTGAAGATGATCGACCAGATTTCCGCCATCAAATCCGCCGGTGACGGTATCACGTCGCAGGTCTCCCAGACCCGCTATGTCGCAGGCGGCGTGCCGCTGGGCGGCGCAGCGCCCGCCAATGCGGTGCCCGAGGTCAGCTTCACGGACACCATGGCCTCCGTGACGCAGGAAGCCATCGAGCGCGTGAAGGAAGGTGAAGCCGTTTCGATCGCCGGCATCAGCGGCAAGGCTTCAGCCCAGCAGGTGGTGGAAGCCGTGATGGCCGCCGAGGCCTCTCTGCAAACCGCCATCGCCATCCGCGACAAGGTCGTTTCCGCCTATCAGGAAGTCAGCCGCATGGCCATCTGAGGCTCCTGCCCGGATGATCTTGAATTCAGCCCGCATCGAGGGAGTTTGACATGAAAGCTCTGGCAATCGCAGCGACCGGCATGAGCGCCCAGCAGCTCAATGTCGAAGTCATCGCCAACAACATCGCCAACATCAACACCACCTCCTTCAAGCGGGCGCGGGCCGAATTCACCGACCTGCTCTATCAGGCCGAGCGCCTGCAGGGGGTGCCGAACCGGGGCGGTGAGGATCCGGTGCCGGAAGGCGCGCAGCTGGGTCTTGGCGTGCGTTCCGCCGCCATCCGCAAGCTGCACATCCAGGGCACCATGAACCAGACCGGCAACGAGCTGGACATGGCCATCGACGGGCGCGGCTGGTTCCAGGTAACCGGGCCGGAAGGCGAGCAACTCTACACCCGCGCCGGCGCCTTCAACAAGAATGCCGAGGGTCGCATTGTGACGCTCGATGGCTATGCCATTGAACCGGCGATCATCATTCCGCCGGAGACCATTGAAGTCACCATCAATGAGTCCGGCACGGTCTTTGCCAAGGTGGCAGGTGAAGTGAACCCGCAGGAACTGGGGCAGCTGGCCATGACCAACTTTGCCAATGACGTCGGGCTTGAGCCCATCGGCGGCAACCTGTTCCGTGAAACCCCGGCCTCCGGCCCGGGCATTGCCGGTGTCGCCGGTGATCCGGGTTTCGGCATCATCCGCCAGGGCTACACGGAGGCCTCCAACGTCGATCCGGTGAAGGAAATCACCGAGCTGATCTCGGCGCAGCGCGGCTACGAAATGAACTCCAAGGTCATCAAGGCCGCGGACGACATGTTTGGCGTGGTGACGCAAGGGATCCGCTGATCCTTAGGAGCGGGCGAGGAGAGCAGCGATGCTGACACGGCTTTTCATCTGCATGATGCTGGCAGGCCTTGCCCTCACGGCCGCCATGACCGGTGCGCGCGCCTCTTCTCTGGATCTGCCGGTGCTGCGGTCCGGCGTCCGGCAGGGCGAGGTGATCAGTGCCGATCAGGTGATCATCCGCCGCTTCCCCTTGAGGACGGTTCAGCAGTTCTCCGTGGTTGCAACAAGGGAAGAGCTGGTGGGGCGTGTCGCCCGCCGCTCGCTGCAGCCGGGTGTGCCTGTGCCCGCAACCGCCGTTGCGGTGGAAACGGTGATCAAGCGCGGCGAACCTGCCCGCCTGATCTTCCGCGAAGGCGGCTTGCAGATCATTGCTCAGGTCGAGGCGCTGCAGAATGGGTCCGTCGGATCCTTCATTCGCGCCAGAAACATCGACAGCGGCCTCATCATCACCGGCCGGGTTCAGCCGGACGGCTCCATTCTGGTAGGTGATTGACCATGCGGCGGATTTTCCTTGCAGTTCTGGCCCTGGCCCTTGCCATGGGCGCCGCCAGCCTTGCGGCGCCTGCCAGTGCCATGGTGCGCATCAAGGACATTGCCTCGCTTCAGGGCGTGCGTGACAACCAGCTGGTCGGTTACGGCCTTGTCATCGGCCTGCAAGGGTCCGGCGACACGCTGCGCAATGCGCCTTTCACCGAACAATCCCTTCAGTCCATGCTCGACAGCATGGGCATCAACGTGCGTGACGCGCGCCTGCGCACCCGCAATGTCGCGGCTGTGGTGGTGACGGCAAACCTTCCGCCTTTCATTGGCCAGGGCTCGCGCATTGACGTCAATGTCTCGTCCCTCGGCGATGCATCCTCTCTGGCTGGCGGCACGCTGGTCGCCACGCCGCTGCTTGGCGCGGACGGGGCGGTTTATGCGGTGGCGCAGGGTGCTGTTGCGGTTTCGGGGTTTTCCGAAACCGGGCAGGCCGAGAGCCTGCGTCAGGGCATTCCGACAGTGGGGCGCATTCCCAATGGCGGCATGATCGAACGTAATCTGCCGGACCGTTTCGCCAATATTCCCGGGCTGGTGCTGGAACTGTCCAACCCGGACTTCCGCACTGCGGTGCGGGTGGCTGATGCCATCAACCGCTACACCAAGACCACCTATGGCGTTTCGTCAGCCCGTGAAAGAGATCACCGCTCCATCGATCTGACCCCGCCGGCCAAGGTCAGCCTCACCCGCTTCATGGCAGAAATCGAGGGGTTGATGGTGCAGCCGGATCAGTCGGCGCGCGTTGTCATCGATGAGCGGACGGGAACGGTGGTGATCGGCCGCGATGTGCAGATTTCAACTGTCGCCGTCACCCATGGCAATCTGACGGTCCGCATCACCGAGGCGCCGGAGGTGTCCCAGCCGCAGCCCTTTGGCAATGGTGAAACGGTGGTGACGCCCCGCACCTTCATTGATGCGGCTGAAAATGGCGGGCAGCTCGCCATCATCGGCGGCACCGACCTGCAGACGCTCGTGCGCGGTCTGAACCGCATCGGTCTCAAGCCGACCGGTATCATCGCCATCCTTCAGACGATCAAGACGGCAGGCGCCCTGCAGGCGGAACTGGTGATCCAGTAAGCCTTGCACGGTCAGCAATCCCGAATTCTCCCGGCAGCCCCCTGCCCACACAGCTCCGGGGGAGGGCACGGTCCGCAGCCTGATGGCTGTGGACCGTGCTGCATTTCAGCCTGCCCTTACGTCCGCCAGCCTGTCTCTTCCGCAAGCCTGCGCTGCCTTCACGGCATCCGGCCAAGCTCCGCACAAGCCTCGGCCGCCATAGTCGGGCCAACAGCGACTGGAAGGATTTCCTGCCCATGATCCCGTGCATGACCCCGGCTGGAGCCCTGCGCCCTTTGTTCCGGCGTTCTGTCTGCCGCATCCTGACTATCTCCTGCTTGCTGTCTCTGGCAGCGCTGGGTTTTGCAGCTCCGGCTGGCGCCCAGACGGCCTCCAACCTGCGCAATGCATCGGCTGCGGATCTTCCGGTGCCCGCCCCGGCCGAGCCTGGAGACGCGGGCGCGCCGAGCGATGCGGCGCTCTACTGCCAGAACATGGGCGGGGCGGCGAGTGATGCCCGTCTTGCCTGGCAGACATGGAATCTCATTGCGCTGGAAGAGCGGCTTCAGAACCGGATCCGCGAGCTGGAGCAGAAGCGCGCCGAATACGAGGAATGGGTCAAGCGGCGCGAGAAGGTTCTCGGCGAAGTCGAGGGGCATGTTGTGTCGATCTTTCAGCGCATGCGGCCGGAGGCGGCTGCAGCCCAGCTGGCGACGCTGGACGAAGATACGGCCGTTGCCGTGCTTGTGAAGCTCAATGCCCGCGCAGCCAGCCAGATCCTGGACGAAATGGATCCCGCCCGCGCGGCCCAGCTGACCCACTCCATGGCTGGACTTTCCAAATCCGAAGCACAGGGGAGCCTTTGATGCGCCTGTTGATCCCTTTCGCCCTTTGTCTTGTGTCAGCAGGTTGCGCAGGTCAGATGAATGAAATCGGCCGTGAGCCGGCGATGTCACCCGTGGGCTATGGCCTCGCGTCCCAGCCCGCCGCGGTCTATCCGCTCAACACCTTCAATCCGAG
The DNA here is from genome assembly GCF_055685825.1 of Pannonibacter sp. CBAS1226. Taxonomy (NCBI): domain Bacteria; kingdom Pseudomonadati; phylum Pseudomonadota; class Alphaproteobacteria; order Hyphomicrobiales; family Stappiaceae; genus Pannonibacter; species Pannonibacter sp. CBAS1226. The sequence goes on from NZ_JBVOUO010000004.1 coordinate 391,059, forward strand.
CGGCCGCAAGGACTACAATTCGCTCTGGGTTTCAGGCCGCGATGATTTCTTCTCCGATCCCCGCGCCCGCCGTGTTGGCGATGTCATCACCGTGCTGATTGCCATCAATGACAAGGCAACGCTGAACAACAATTCGGCGCGCGGGCGCGACGGCAAGCTCGGGATCGGCGGCGGCTTCTCGGCCAGTGCCGGCGGCTCGGGAACCTCGGCAGATCTTTCCTTCGACACCAAATCCGGCTCCTCCTCCAACTCGCGCGGTACCATCGACCGCAAGGAGGAGATCAAGCTGCAGGTTGCCGCGGTCGTCACCGACCGTCTGCCGAATGGCAACCTCGTCATCTCCGGGTCCCAGGAAGTCCGGGTGAACTACGAGATGCGCGTTCTCAACGTGGCCGGCATCGTCCGCCCGCGTGACATCGGCGGCAACAACACCATCGATTACAACAAGATTGCAGAAGCGCGCGTGTCCTATGGCGGACGCGGGCGCATCTCGGAGATCCAGCAGCCTGCCTGGGGCCAGCAGGTCATCGACACGATCTCACCCTTCTGAGTGCCTGTTGAGGAGGCGTTTCCATGGCTGATCTTGCCAATGATCCTGATGGGCGGGATGGCTCGTCCGGCGGCTCCATCGGCAGCTTCATCCTGATCCTGTTTCTGCTGACGCTGCTTGGCGGGGGGATCGGTGCTGTCGCTGGTCTGCATTTCACGGAAACGGTCCGCAACGCTGTCGCCGGTCAGGCCGCAACGGCTGCGAAAGAGCCTGACGTGGAACAGATCTATCTCGCTCCCGTGCGGCTCAGGTCGCTCAAGCCGCTGGTGACCAATCTGGCGGCTCCGCGCGAGGCCTGGGTGCGGCTGCAGGCCTCCGTGGTGATCGATCAGGAAGGCATCGATGATGTCATCGTCCTGCTTGGCTATATCGAAGAAGATGTCCTGGCCTATCTGCGCACCGTCACCCTGGCCCAGATCGAAGGAGCAGCCGGCCTTCAGCACCTGCGCGAAGATCTCAATGAGCGCGCCAAGGCCCGCTCCGGCGGCAAGGTTCGTGAGCTGATCCTTGAATCCCTGGTGGTGCAATGACACGCAGGCTGCTGACCGCCGTTCTTCTGCTGCTTGCGGGCACTGTTGCCGCCAGTGCGCAGGCCTTGCCAGATCTGTCCTCGCTGCTGCCGGCGGGTGAGGCCAGCGCCAGCGGCCGCATCGTGCAGGTGATTGCGCTCCTCACTGTGCTGTCGGTTGCCCCGGGCATTCTCATCATGGTGACGAGCTTCACGCGCTTTGCCATCGCCCTGTCGTTTCTGCGCTCCGGCATCGGCCTGCAGACGACACCGGGCAACCTGATCCTGATTTCCCTTGCCCTGTTCATGACCTTCTATGTCATGGCACCCACGTTCGACCGGGCGTGGAACGAGGGGGTCAAGCCGCTTCTGGCCAACGAGATCACCGAAGAGGTTGCCTATGAGCGGATCACCGATCCGTTCCGCGACTTCATGCTGTCGCAAGTGCGCGAGGCTGATCTGGTGCTGTTCGATGATCTGGCAGCCGGCCGGGTGACCAATGAAACCGCCGCCTCGCCGGACAAGGTCGAGTTGCGGGTCCTGATCCCGGCCTTCATGATTTCGGAACTGCGCCGGGGCTTCGAGATCGGCTTTCTGATCGTGCTGCCGTTCCTTGTGATCGACATGATTGTGGCCACCATCACCATGTCCATGGGCATGATGATGCTGCCGCCCACGGTGATCGCCCTGCCGTTCAAGGCCTTGTTCTTCGTGCTCATCGATGGCTGGAATCTGCTGGTGGGCAGTTTGGTGCGGTCCTTTTTTTGAGAAAACCGCCTGACGTATTACAAGGCATGGCGCCGCCCGCGCCGTGCCTTTTTGTTTCGAAGCGCGTGCATTTGCCCCTTGGCAACGGCACTTTTGTGATGCTAGCTTTTGGTCAGCTTCACGCAAGCCTGCAGCGCTAGCGTGAGTATCACAACAGGTTGAGCCCTTCCCACACTTTGAGGCTCAAAGGCATGATGCCGCCCTGCTGTACCGGTGAAAACCCGGTATGTCCCCTTCAACTTTCCATATGAAAGGGACTTGCTATGTCCAGCCTTCTGACTAATGCCTCCGCCATGACGGCGCTGCAGACCCTGAACAAGACCAACGCTTCCATGGCGCAGGTGCAGAGCCGCATCTCCACCGGCATGCGCGTTTCGACTGCTCAGGACAACGCCGCTTACTGGTCCATCGCCACCACGATGCGTTCCGACAACATGGCTCTCTCGGCCGTGAAGGATGCCCTGGGTCTGGGCGCTGCTACCCTCGACGTGCAGTACACCGCCATGGACAAGGCCAAGGAACTGGTCGACGACATCAAGTCCAAGCTCGTTGCTGCCCGTCAGCCGGGTGTGGACCGTGACAAGATCCAGTCGGACATCACCGAAATGCAGGGTCAGCTGAAGACCATTGCAGACTCTGCAGTGTTCAACGGTGAGAACTGGCTGTCGGTGAACTCCGCTGCAGCTGACTACAACGCCACCAAGTCCACTGTCGGCTCCTTCACGCGTGCTGGCGGTACGATCTCGATCGATACGATTGACATCGATATCACCCAGACCACGCTGTATGACAGCAACGGCCAGATCGGTATCCTGGACAAGGATCGCACTCTTGCCAGCGGTGGTGACGTCAAGGTGTCGACCATCAACATCTCGGCTCTGACGGACTCCGCAGCTGATCTCACCACTCTGGAAGAAACCATTGGTGCGGTCGATGATGCCCTGAAGGACATCACCAATGCAGCTACTCTGCTTGGCTCGGTCAAGACCCGTGTCGATACCCAGAAGAGCTTCGTGACCGCCCTGACCGACGCCATCGAGCGTGGTGTCGGCCAGCTGGTTGATGCTGACATGAACGCTGAATCGACCCGCCTGCAGGCCCTTCAGGTCCAGCAGCAGCTCGGTATCCAGGCTCTGTCGATCGCCAACTCCAGCAGCCAGAACATCCTCTCGCTGTTCCGTTGATTTCAAGCCGCCAGCCGGCCTGAAACAGGAAGCCGCGCCCTTCAAGGGTGCGGCTTTTCTGCTTTTGTGCGCCCGCAAGCCTCACGCCAGCCAGACCCGCGATAGTCAGGGCACGATCTCATCGACCTAGCACAGGGGTGTCGAATGCCGGGCCGTGAACATGCAGAAAAACTCTGGGCAAACCTCATGGAACTGGGCGTCAGGCGCCTTGTTGCCCTTGCACTCATCGGCATTGCCACGGTCGTCACGGTGGGGTTGGGGGCCTACTATCTCAGCCGCCCGCAAATGACGCCGCTTTATACCGGTCTTGAAGGAGACGACGTGAGCCGCATGGGCCAGGCCCTGCAGGACGCCGGCATCCTCTTCGACGTCAGCGCGGACGGGACCTCTGTCCTCGTGAGCCCCAGTTCGGCACCGCGCGCCCGCATGCTTCTGGCAGAGCGCGGCCTGCCCCGCGGCACCGGCACCGGGTATGAGCTGTTCGATAATCTGGGGTCGCTGGGCCTCACCTCCTTCATGCAGGACGTCACCCGCCTGCGCGCCATTGAAGGGGAGCTGGCCCGCACCATTCAGTTGATGCAGGGCGTGCGGGCCGCGCGCGTCCACATCGTCATGCCGGAAAAGGGCTCCTTCCGCCGCGATCAGCAGCCGCCGTCAGCCTCTGTGGTGATCCGCGCGGACAACCGGGACGATGTGCGCACGGCAGATGCCATCCGGCACCTTGTGGCTGCAGCCGTTCCTGGGCTGACCTCGGACAAAGTGACGGTCCTCGACACCTCCGGCACGCTTCTGGCCTCGGGCGCCGATCCTGTGAATGCCTCCGCAGGCCAGATGGCCAGCCTCGAGACCGCCATCAGCACCCGCATTCAGGAGAGCATCCGCAAGACCCTCACTCCTTACCTCGGGCTGGACCATTTCCAGGTCAGTGTGGCTGCGACCCTCAACACGGACCGGCGCCGCGTGGCCGAGACGATCTTTGATCCGGATTCCCGCGTTGAGCGCTCCACCCGCAGCATCCGCCAGAGTGAGGCCTCGCAGAACGCCAGCACCCAGACCCCGACGACGGTGGAGCAGAACCTCCCCGATGAGCAAGTGCAGGCAAACGGCGGTGAGCGCTCCAGTGAGGAAAACCAGCGCCGTGAAGAGACGGTCAACTATGAGATTTCCACCAAGGTGATCGAGACCTCGCAGGAGGGCTACCAAGTGGAGCGCCTCTCCATCGCCGTTCTGGTGGACCGGGCGCGCCTTGTCGAGGCGCTGGGTGGCAGTCCCGATCAGAACCAGATTGATGATCAGCTGAAGGAGATCCAGGAACTGGTCGCCTCCTCCGCCGGTGTCAGCTCAAACCGCGGGGATACCATCAAGGTGTCGATGGTCGAGTTCTTCGCCGGTGCGCGCGACATGCAGGCCGCCCCGCCGCTGTCAATCGCCGAACTGCTCATCCGCCAGTCGGGTAATGTCATCAATGCCGTTGCGATCCTGGGTGTTGCCGGCCTGCTGATCTGGTTCGGCCTGCGTCCGGCTCTGTCGGTGCTGATCCCGCAGAGCACAGAAAAGCCTGCCGAGATTGCCGAAATGACCATGGATGGCTCTGCGGAGGCGCTGGCTGCACAGTTCGGCGGACAGGCTGCACTCGGTGGACCGGATCACTCCCTGCTGCTGGCTGACCTGACGAACAAGATCAACCAGTCGCCGATCAAGAAGCTGGAATCCCTGCTTGAGCTGAATGAGGAGCAATCCGCTGCCATCCTGAAGCAGTGGATGTATGAGGCGGAGCGCGCCTGATGACCCCGAAACCCATCGCCTCGCGCCTGCCGGTGCTTTCCAGTCCCGTGTTCCAGCATCTCAGCAGCGCCGAAGTCATTATGGCTGAGGTGATGCCGGCGGTGGAACGCGCGCCGGAGCCGACCCTCGAAGAACGGCTTGCCGCCGAATATGCGCGCGGTGTCCGGGCTGGGCGGGAGGAAGCGCGCCTTGCTGCGGCTGAGGATCTGGAGGTTCAGGTTACCGCCCTCCGGTCAGAGGCTGCTGCTGCACGTGAAGCTTTCGAAGAAGAGCAGGCAAGACAACTCTCCGATGGCATTGCCAATGCCGTGGCCAGCCTGTCGGCTCGCATGTCTGATGCCGTCGAGCAGGTGCTTCTGCCGTTCCTGAAGGACGCCGTCCGGGAGCAGGCGGTCAGCCATTTCTCCGGGACACTCAAGGAATTGCTAACGGGGAGCGCTGCCACATTCGAGGTCAGCGGTCCGCGTGATCTCCTTGACCGGGTCATGCAGGAGCTTGGGCCGCTGGCAGGCTCTGTCATTGTCAAGCAGGGCGATACGCCGGAACTGCAGGCTGTGCTTGGAGACACGATCATCGAGACGCAGATGGCGGACTGGCTCAGGCGCCTCAAGACGATCCGGGAGACCGAAGAATGAGTGCAGGTCTGCAGGCTAACGAGATCATCATTGTCCGCCGCCGCGCGTCGCTTGAGACGGATACCGTCAAGGGCGGTGTCTGGAAGATTGCCTTCGCGGACTTCATGACCGCGATGATGGCCTTCTTCCTCGTCATGTGGCTGATCAACGTCACGGACGAGAGCGTTCGCAAGGGGGTTGCCCAGTATTTCAATCCCGTGAAGCTGACCTCCACGACCCAGACCCGCAAGGGACTGAATGATCCCGATGTGCCGGGGCCCGATGTGACCAATCCTGCCAAGATTGATGCGCAGATGGAGACCACGCCGGATCCGGACGGGAGCCCCGGCACCGCAAACGGCTCCGATGCGACCGGCTCTATGCCGTTGCGGGATGGCCTTGTTGCAGGGCGCAGGGCTGGAGAGTTCAATCCCACGCTCTCAGAGGCACAGCTCTTCAGCGATCCCTATGCCGTGCTGGATCAGCTGGTCGGCACGCTCGGGGATCAGCTGGAGGCCGGAGTGGCGCCTGAAACCGAAGGTATCGGGCAGCAGCAGACGGAAGGTGCCCAGGGCGGCGATGCGTTCCGCGACCCGTTTGATCCGATGTACTGGCAGTTTCTCCCCGGCCGCAAGACATCGGTGCAGGAAGGCGGAGCCGCGGCGTCAGTGACAGGTCAGACGGCCATTGGCACCGTTGCCTTTGAAGCCCCGGCTTCCGGGGATGAAGGTGAGACACCGGCGCAGCCACAGGGAACAGCTGCCGCGCAGGTCGTCGAAACCGAGCCTGACGCTCCTTTGACGGCGGTCACGGTTCCCAAGCCGAAGGAGGGCGTTGCGCCAGCCGCTGAGACGGAGCCCGCACCGGTAGCGGTGGCGGCAGTGCCGCAGCAGGCCCCCGTGGCTGATGCATCTGCACCCACAGCGCCCGAAACGGTGCAGGCAGAACAGGCCGTATCGCGCACGGAAGCGGCCGTTTCCGAAATCCGCGAGGCGATTACCGCTTCTGCCAATGGCCAGCTGGCAGAGACGGCCAGCCGCATTGAAGTCTCGAGGCAGGACGGCGGTGTCCTGATCAGCCTGACGGATGCGGAGAACTTCGGCATGTTCGCAGTTGGCTCGGCTGAGCCGCGGCCGGAGCTCGTGAAGCTGATGGAGCGGATCGGTGCCGTCCTGTCGTCCCGTACAGGCAAGATCATCATCCGCGGCCACACGGACGCGCGGCCCTTCAGGTCGGCCAACAATGACAACTGGCGTCTGTCCACCTCCCGCGCTCACATGGCTCTCTACATGCTGGTGCGGGGCGGTGTCGACGCGAGCCGCATCGAGCGCGTGGAGGGCTATGCCGACCGCGAGCTGAAGCAGGCGGATGATCCCTATGCGCCGGCAAACAGGCGCATCGAGATCTTCCTGATGGAGGAGGGCGTGTGATGGCGGCCTTGTTTCCGTCGGGCCGCAGCCTTGCACTTGTGCGAAGCACGGCACTGACCCTCCTTCTGGCTCTGCCCCTTGCGCTGGCTCATGATGCGGCAGGGACACAAGCTGCAGCCCAGGACATTGCCGCCCTGCCTCAGGAGAGTGCGCCTTACGAAATGGTGCGCACCCTGCAGATGCTGCAGGGGCAGGTGGCGCAGGGCAACACCCAGGCCCATCAGGCACAGCGCGCCCTGCTGCAGCATATGAATGAGGTGTTTCTGGCAGCCCCGCCGTCCACCTGGGCAGATGCCCGCAATGCCCGAGCCGCCGTCATTCATCTGTTGAGTGGCGGGCATCCCAATGTTGTCCGCAGGCTTTTGACGCTGAAGGCAGCACCGGCCGTCGAGGAGGACCTCATGCGCGGCGCGCTGGCCTATGTGGATGGTCGGCCGGAAGAAGCCCGCCGCCTGCTGTCCGGTTACGATCCCATGGACATGGCGCCCAATCTGGGCGGTCAGGTTGCCCTGGTGCGTTCGGCTCTGGAAGTGGCAGACAATCCGAAAGAGGCGATGCGTCTGCTTGCCATCGCCCGTCTGCTCATGCCCGGCACGCTGGTTGAAGAGGCCGCATTGCGCCGTGAGGTCTTTGTTGCCGGCAAGCTGGGCGACATCGAGGGATTTCAGTCGCTTTCCATCCGCTATCTGCGCCGCTTCCGTGGTTCGATCTATGAGGGAGACTTCCGCCGGCGCTTCGGACTGGCGCTGGACTCGCTTGGGTTCAGCGAGAATGACGACCGCTTTGCCCTGCTGGAAAGTCTGCTGGCGGAATTTGATGAAGACACGCGCCGCGGTTTCTATCTGCGCCTGGCCCGCCGTGCCGTGGCCGGCGGGCATCTGACAATTGCCCGCAGGGCCTCGGAACGGGCCATGCCGTTGGCCATGTCCGGCACCTATGACGAGACTCAGCTGAAGCTCTATCAGGCCGCAGTGTCGTTACGCCCTGAGGACATCCACAGCACGCGTCAGCTGCTCTGGTCGATCGACCGCAAGAGCCTCACCCCGCAGGACCGGGATCTGATGGATGCGGCCTACATCGTTCTCAATCACGTGCGTCACTGGCCCGAGCCGCCACGCGGTGTGATCGGTGAGTTCGGAGCCTATGCCATTCTGCCTCCACCGGCTGAGGCCTCCTGGAGCAAACCGGTGATGGGGCAGGCAGAGCGGCTGCTGAAACAGACGGAAGATCTGATGAGCAAACAGAAGGGGAGGTTCTGATCATGGCCATGATTGCAGCCACAGCGGCAGCACCGGCGGTGGCTTCCCAAGCTGCTGCGGGCAAGTCCGGAGCGCAGGAGGATGCCGGGAATGGCTTCTCCGACCTCATGCGCAAGATGACCCCCAAGGACGGTAGGCAGGAAAAGGGCGGCGAACAGACGCCCGCTCCTGCAGATGGCACCACAGCCGGAGCGCCGGTTCAGACGCAAGGCGAAACCGCCGTGCCGGATCTGCTGGCGGGCCTGTTCGAAGTGCCTGTCCAGCCGGATACCGAGGATGGCGCAACCATGCCCGGCAACGCTGCCTCGCTGATGGCTGCGTTGGCGCAGCCGGATGGCGCTGCTGCCGGACAAATGCCCGTGTCTGCCGCGCAGACCCAACCACCTGTTGCCCATGCGTCTGCTGCTGCCCCACAGAGGGCGGCCGCGGAGCTTGCAGGCCCCTGGACCCAGGCGCCGCAGCCCGGTCTGCCGCAAGGAACGCCCCGGGGGCTGCCGCAGCCAGTGTCCCAGCCTCAGGCACAACAGGCCATGCCCTCCGGCCCGGCCATGCCCACCAGTGAGGATCTTGCCGGGCTGGATGATGCCGGCCTTATTTCGCGCCTGATCCGGCCGGATGGTCCTGCGAATGGAGAACCGGTGGATGATGCCGGTGCGCTGCGGGTTGCTGCAGGCATGGGCAAGGTCAATGTGACACGTGAGGAGACGCATTTTGCGCCGTCCTTGCGCCTGTCTCCGGCTCAACAGATCGGAACCGCGATCACGTCTGCGCTGACCACACCGCCGCAGCCTGATACGGCCCGCAGCGATGCAGCCGCGGCCGTCTTCCGCGTCCGTCCGGATGCGCCTGCGGTGAAGATGCTGGAGATCCAGCTGCAGCCGATGGAACTGGGCACGGTGAAGGTGACGATGAAGCTCTCCGGCGACACCGTGCAGGTGGTCATGACGGCAAGCAATCCCGACACGGCAGAGCTTCTGAAGCAGGACCGGCAGTTGCTGGACCAGATGATGCGTGCCACCGGCCACAAGGCGGACAGCATCACCATTCAGGCCGCCGGTGATGACCGCCCGGCATTTCAGGTGACCGGCGCACAGGCAGGGCAAGGCACGCAAGGCCAGGCCAGCGGCGATGGCCGGGGCGGCATGGCGCAGGGCCAGTTCGGAGAAGCCATGGGCGGCGGCAAGGATGGTCAGGGCGGCAACTCCGCCTCATCCGCCCAGGCAGACAACAGCAACGACGGCACGGAGGGTCAGCAGCATGCAACGGCGGGTGATGGCCGCAGCGGCGCTTTGTATCTTTGAGCTTCTTGCGGGCGGCGAGTTTTCCGCACCGGCACAGGCGGCTCCCGGGCAGGCCATCTGCGAGCGGGAAATGGCAGCTGCTGCAAAAGCTTATCAGATTCCTCTCGGCGTGCTCTACGCCGTCGGCCTGACGGAAACAGGCCGGCGGAACTCGCTTTCGCCTTATGCCCTCAACATCGAGGGGGCTGCCAGGTTTCCCGAAAATGCGAAGGCGGCCGAGCGCGAGGTGGCGGCGGCACGGGCGCAAGGCAAGAAGCTCATCGACGTGGGCTGCATGCAGATCAATCACCACTATCACGGCAAGCAGTTCCGCTCCGTCGCGCATATGCTGGAGCCGCAGGCCAACGTACGTTACGCGGCAAGGTTCCTGAATGAACTGCATGCCCGCCAGGGCACATGGACCATGGCTGTTGCGCGCTACCATGCCGGACCCAACAACAACCCGGCGCAGAAGCGCTACGTGTGCAAGGTCATCACCAATATGGTGGCCTCGGGATTTGGCAAATGGACGCCGGAAGCGAAAGCTTTTTGCAAATAAATGCCTCAAAAAGAAAAGAACTGTAATGCAAACCCGGAATTGTTTCCGGGTTTTTCTATTTGGGGCACTGCATAAGTCGCGGATGAATTTTGAGGCTCCCGCTCCACCACAACAGCTTCACGCAAGATTGGCGCCGTTGAATGGCAGGCAAGGAAACTGGAAACGGGAGACGTTCCATGAGTCTTTACAGCGTTATGCGCACTGGTGTGTCGGGCATGAATGCCCAGTCCAGCAAGCTGGGTACGGTTGCCGACAACATCGCGAATTCGAACACCACCGGCTACAAGCGTGCCAGCACCGAATTCAGCTCCATGGTGTTGTCTCAGGGCTCAGGCAAGTACAATTCCGGTGCTGTGAAGGCCAACACGGTCTACTCGATTTCAAGCCAGGGTCCGATCAGCTACACCACATCGGGCCTCAATCTGGCCATTGATGGTAACGGCTTCTTCGTTGTTGCGGACAGCAACGGAACGCCCGTTCTCACTCGTGCCGGCGCCTTCGTCATCGACAAGGACGGCTATCTCGTCAACACCGCCGGCTATCAGCTGCAGGGCTATCCGATCACCGATGGCGTAGCCACCACGCCGGTTGCCAACGGTCTGGGCGGGCTTGAAAGCATCAACGTCTCCCAGAACCAGCTCATTGCAACGCCAACGACCAGCGCTCTTCTGTGGACGAACGTTCCGGAAGGCGCGGACATTGTGGCTGCTGCTGATCTGCCGTCGGTCAACGGCGCAGGCTCGACCTATTCGGCCAAGACGTCGATGATCGTCTTCGACAACCTCGGCAACGAGGTGAAGCTGGACATCTACTATTCGAAGACGGCCGAGACGGGAGCGGATTCGGACTGGGAAGTCACGATCTTCAATGCGGCCGATGCGGGGCCGGGTGGCGGCTTCCCCTACTCGTCCGGCCCCCTTTCCACCCAGTCAATTACCTTCAGCCGCACCACCGGCAAGCTTGAAGCCGCCAGCGCCACCTCGATCAACATTGCCGTTCCCAATGGCGGCACCTTTGATCTGGACTTGTCCGGCTCCACCTCTGTTGCAGCAGACTTCGCCATTGCCGAAGTTGGGCGCAATGGCAACGCACCCAGCGCGGTTGAAAGCGTCGAGTTCAGCTCCGACGGCACGCTCAGCGCGGTTTATGCGGACGGAACCCGCCGGGCCCTCTACCGCATTCCCCTGGCAACCGTGCCTAGCCCGGACAAACTGACCGTGCTGTCGGGCAACATCTACACCGCCTCGAACGACTCCGGCGAAATCCGCGTCGGTTTCCCGGGTGAGAATGGCCTTGGCAAACTGGAAGTCGGGGCCAAGGAAGACTCCAACGTCGACATTGCCAGTGAGCTGACGTCGATGATCGAGTCCCAGCGCGCCTTTACCGCCAACTCCAAGGTTTTCAAGGCAGGCTCCGACCTGCTGGAAGAGCTTGTGAATCTCGCCCGCTGATTTTTTCAGCCTGATACGGGACATCAATTATGAGCTTGTCAGTTGCTCTCAAGTCGGCCCAATCCGCGCTAGCCGCCCGGCAGACCGAGACGGCTGCCATTTCGCGGAACATCGCTGGCGCCCAGCAGGCGGGCTATACCCGCAAGTCCGTCATGCTGAGCACAATCGTCAGCACGAGCGGATCCGGCGGCGGTGTCCGGGTAGACGGTATAGCCCGGTCAATGGATGCAGGGCTCTACAAGTCGCTTCTACGCTCAACATCGATTGTCTCGTCGCAATACGTGATCTCCAGCGGGCTTGAGAAGCTGGCTGGCACAACCGGTGACACCGAGCTGCAACGCTCTTCGGCGGCGCAGCTCGGCAAGCTGGAAACGGCAGTTCAGAACTACGCAGCAGATCCAGGCAATTCCATCCTGGCGCAGTCCATGCTGCAGTCCGCCAAGGATACGGCGAAACTCCTGAACGAATACACCAGTCTGGTTCAGGGCGTTCGTGCTGATGCCGATGCGGATATCGCGGGCTCGGTCCAGCATATCAACGAGTTGCTTGCTCAGATCGAAAGCCTCAATTCGGTTATCGTCAAAGGGCTGGGAACGGGCGCTGATGTTTCCGATGCCATGGATGCCCGTGATCTTGCCCTGTTGTCCCTCTCCGAGGAAGTCGGCATATCAACGCTCACTCAGTCGGATGGCGGCATCGTGATCTATACGGACAGCGGTGTTACCCTGTTTGAAACGTCCGCCCGTACCGTCTCCTTCGCGCCCACCAATGTCTTTACGGCCGGGACGGTGGGCAATGCCATCTTTATCGATGGCGTTCCGGTGACTGGATCTTCGGCCATCATGCCGATTTCATCCGGCAACCTGTTTGGCCTGACCGAGCTGCGCGACAATATTGCCGTCACCTATCAGAACCAGCTCGATGAGATTGCACGCGGACTGATCGCAGCCTTTGCCGAAAGCGACCAGACCGGAGGCGGCAGCGCAGATCAGCCTGGGCTGTTTACCTTTGCAGGCGCAACGGGCGTTCCAGCCTCTGCCACACTCGTTCCGGGTCTTGCGGGCAGCATCATGATCAACCCGGCAGCCGACCCTGATCAGGGTGGCAGTCTGGACCTGTTGCGAGACGGCGGGCTTGCAGGTGCGGACTATATCTACAATCCGGAAGGGTTTGCAGGTTACTCCGACCGCCTCAACGGCCTTGTTTCGGCGATGAACGCGCCGATGAGCTTTGACCCGTCTCTGGGATTGAACTCCACGGCATCGCTCAAGTCCTACGCGAGTTCCTCTGTGGGCTGGCTGGAAGCTGCGCGCAAGTCAGCGGCAGCGGACCTGGAAGTTCAGTCTGTGATCGTTTCCCGCACATCAAGTGCCCTGTCGAATGCGACGGGCGTGAACATTGATGAGGAAATGACCCTGCTTCTCGATATCGAGCGCGCCTATGGCGCTGCGGCCAAGCTCATCTCGGCTGTCGATCGAATGCTCCAGGATCTGCTGGACTCTGTGAGGTAAACCATGAAGACGACCTACATCTCCACCTTTACGATGTCCAACAACTCCCGCAGCCTGCTGATGCGTCAGACTGCGGACGTTGCCCAGTTGCAAGTCGAAATGTCTTCAGGCCGCAAGGCAGACGTCGGCCTTGATCTGGGGCGGCGCACCGGTGATGCTGTGATGGTGCGGTCGGAATTCTTCCGCCTGAGTGCGATCATCGATACCAACGCACTTGCTTCCTCCAGGCTGGATGTTACCCAAACGGCTCTTGGTGACATGCTGAGTTCGGCGGAAAATCTGCTCTCGACCCTCGTTGGCGTCCGGGACAGCAACGGATCGGCGGTCGTTGCGCAGAGCATGGCCGAAAGCAATCTCAAGCTGCTGGTTGCCCGCCTGAACACTCAAGTCAGCGGAACCTATGTCTTCGGCGGCATCAACAGTGCTGAAGCGCCAATCAACGACTATTTCGCAACGCCGGCTTCAGACAACAAGGCGGCCCTGGATGCGGCCTTCCTGGCCGAGTTTGGTTTCACCCAGGACGATCCCGCCGCTGCGGGCATAACGCCTGCCCAGATGCAGACTTTCCTTGATGGGGCTTTTGCGTCTCTCTTTGAAGATCCCCAGTGGGGGGCGGACTGGTCGAATGCAACCAATGAGCTTGCAAGCACGGTGATTTCGCCGGGCGAGTCGGCTTTGACGTCCCTCAGTGCCAATGAGAAAGCCTTCCGGCAGCTCGCCATGGCCTTCACGATGATCGGTGATCTCGGGACCTCCGGGCTCTCCGAAGGTACTTACAAGACGATGCTCGACAAGGCGATTTCGGTTCTCGGCGATGCCGTTGCCGGTATCTCCGATATTCAGGGAAAGACCGGCCTCGTACAGAAACGTGTTTCGGAGGCGTCCACGCGGCTGAAACTGCAGACCGACATTCTCAACAAGCAGATCATCTCGCTCGAAAGCGTCAATCCGGAGGAAACGGCTGTTCGGCTCAACACCGCGCTGACCCAGCTTGAAACCACCTATGCGGTCAGCGCCCGCATGCAGAAGCTGAGCATCCTCAACTATCTGTGACCCATTTTACCGGCGCGGCCGCTTGCGGCCCGCTGCCGGACGGCAGCCAACACCAGAGAGGTGCCATGTACAAGTCCTCCTATGCCCAGACGATGGATGAGTTCGGAAACGACCCGCGTCAGGATGAGCGTGAGGCGCTCGGGATCGTCATCAGCCAGCTCGAGCTGGCGCGTGAGAAGGGTGTGCGGTCCCGGGAGGCTGTCGAAGCCATTTTCAACGCGCGCCGGGTCTGGACGTTCCTGCTGGAAAGCCTGTCCGAGAACAGCAACGACCTGCCGGTGGAAATCCGCGCTGACCTGATCTCCATCGGCATCTGGGTGCTCAAGGAGCTGGAGCGCCTGCGCCGGTACGAGACGGAAAGCTTCGACGCCATTATCGAGATCAACGGGATCATCCGTGACAGCCTGAGGGGGTGACTGCCATGCACATTGCCCTGAAAGCCGGTGAACGGCTCTACATCAATGGTGCGGTAATCCGCGTCGACCGGAAGACATCGGTCGAGCTGCTCAACAATTGCGTCTTCCTGCTGGAAAATCACGTTCTGCAGGCGCATGAGACGACGACGCCGCTGCGTCAGCTCTATTTCGTGCTGCAGTCCATGCTCATGGACCCGGCCAGCGCGCCGCAGGCGCGGGATCTGGCAAACATGCTGCTGGCGTCCACCCGCAGGACCTTCACAAATCCGGACATCGTTTCGGGTCTGGGCCAGGTCGACGAGCTGATGGGAGAAGGACGGCTGTTCGATGCCCTCAAGACCATCAGGAATCTCTATCCGGTAGAGGCGTCCATCATGTCGGGCAGTCTCCCGGAAGAACCGGCAGCCGCCGGCTTTGTAGCAGCCTGAGGAGGCGAAGATGACGACAGTTTCGGGCGTCGGTGGTACCGGCGCAGCCCAATCCCAGTCTGCCAGCACTGCGGCACGGGATCAGTTGATGCTGGACTACAATGCCTTCCTGCAGCTGATGATGGCGCAGATGAAGAACCAGGATCCGACCGAGCCGGTGGACAGCACCCAGCAGCTGGCGCAGCTTGCCAGCTTCTCGCAGGTGGAGCAGTCCATCAAGATGAACACGAAGCTGGAAACCATGCTGGCGAACATGTCCTTCGGTCAGGTCAATGACCTCATCGGCCGCACGGTGACTGATGCCGCCGGCACGACAGGGATCGTCAAGTCGGTGGAAGTCTACTCCGACGGGACCATTCTCGGCCTGGACAACGGCAAGGGCATCCTGCTCGGCCCGGGTGTGAAGATCTCCTGATCATGAACGAGGCTGACGCCCTTGACCTGGTGCGGACCGCGATCTGGACGATCATCACCGGATCCGCACCGGCGATCATTCCGGCCATGGTTGTCGGCGTCTCGATTGCCCTGATGCAGGCCCTGACGCAGGTGCAGGAAGTGACGCTGACCTTCATTCCGAAGATCGTCGCCATCCTTGCCATGATCGTCATTGCCGGGCCTTTCATCGGGGCCCAGATCTATTCGCTCACGGCGCTGGTCTATGGCCGGATCGAAACCGGCTTCTGACGCTGGCTGCCGCTGAGCCTGTGATACCAGGCCCGTGCAGCGTTTGAGCCTTTTCAAGGCGTGATGCGTCAGCATCTCAGCGCCTTGGTATGAGCTGGAATAGAGCTCCAGCCTTCCAAACGCGCGCCTCTGCCGGCCGGCTTCCCGGCGCTCCATGTTCGCGCAAGCTTCACCGGGCACAGTTGGTCCAGCGATACAGTGACCGGGAGTGGGTATGTCCGAGACAGTCGTATCAACGAGCGGACCGGATAAGCCGGAAAGCCGCCGCGATATCGGCTTTGCGATTGGCATCGCGCTGATCCTCGCCGTTCTCTTCCTGCCGATCCCGGCCTTCATGATCGACACGGGGCTGGCCCTGTCGATTGCCCTGTCGGTGCTGATCCTCATGGTCTCCCTGTGGATCCAGAAGCCGCTTGATTTCTCATCCTTTCCGACGGTCCTGCTGATCGCAACGATGCTGCGCCTGGCGCTCAACATCGCGACGACCCGTGTCATCCTGTCGGACGGGCACCAGGGTGTGACGGCTGCCGGCCATGTGATCTATGGCTTCTCGCAATTCGTCATGAGCGGCGACTTCGTGATCGGTCTCATCGTCTTTGCCATCCTGGTCACGGTGAACTTCCTCGTCATCACCAAAGGCGCGACCCGTATCGCCGAGGTGGGGGCGCGTTTCACGCTGGATGCGATCCCCGGCAAGCAGATGGCGATCGATGCGGATCTTTCCGCCGGTCTTATCGATGACAAGGAAGCCCAGGCGCGCCGCCGGGAACTGGAAGAGGAAAGCTCCTTCTTCGGTGCCATGGATGGTGCATCCAAGTTTGTGCGCGGTGATGCCATTGCCGGTCTCATCATCACGGCCGTGAACATTCTGGGCGGCATTGTCATCGGCACCACCCGCTACAACATGGATCTGTCAACAGCTGCGGATGTCTTCGTCAAGCTGTCGGTCGGTGATGGTCTCGTCTCGCAGATCCCCGCCCTGATCGTGTCGCTGGCCGCCGGTCTGCTGGTCTCCAAGGGCGGCACCCGCGGCACGGCCGAAAAGGCGGTGCTGGGGCAGCTGGGTGCCTATCCGCGTGCCCTGTTCGTCGGGGCGATGCTGATGGGCGTGATGGCCCTGATGCCGGGGCTGCCGACCATTCCCTTCGCCCTGCTCGGCGGCCTGATGGCCTTCATCGGCTACACGATCCCGCGCAAGCTGGAAGAGAAGCGCAAGATGGCCAAGGCCATGGCTGATGCGGAGGAAGCCAAGGCGCAGCGCGAGAGCAAGGAATCCGTCAAGGAATCCCTCAAGACGGCGGAAATCGAGCTTTGCCTCGGCAAGCAGGTGGCCGCCCAGCTTCTGGTCGGCCACAGCGAGCTGGCGCGCCGTGTCGCACGCATGCGCCGCAAGTTCGCCGAGCAATATGGATTTGTCGTGCCCGATATCCGGGTCTCGGACAGCCTGACGCTGCCGCCGAAAGGCTATCAGATCAAGATCCACGGCACGGTCGTGGCAGCGCAGGAGGTGAAGGTCGGCGAGCTTCTGGTGATGGCCAGTGACGATCATCCGCTGCCGATGCTGGGCGAGCCGACACGGGAGCCTGCCTTCGGCATGCCGGCCTATTGGGTGCCGATGGCCTATCAGGACGAGCTGAAGCGCGACGGTTTCATGCCCGCCGACAACAACACGGTGATCCTGACGCATCTTTCGGAAGTGATCCGCAACAACCTGCCGCAGTTGCTCTCCTACAAGGACATGCGCAATCTGCTGGACCGGCTGGACCCGGAATACCGCAAGCTGATCGAGGATATCTGCCCGTCGCATATCTCCTTCTCCGGCCTTCAGGCGGTGCTCAAGCTGCTCCTGTCCGAGCGTGTCTCGATCCGCAACCTGCATCTGATCCTCGAAGCTGTCGCGGAGATCGTGCCGCATGTGCGCCGCGCAGAGCAGGTGGTGGAGCATGTGCGCATGCGGATCGCCCAGCAGATTTGCGGTGATCTGGCCGAAGGCGGCCCCTTGCATGTGCTGCGGCTTGGCAACCGCTGGGACCTGGCGTTCCACCAGAGCCTGAAGCGCGACAGCAAGGGCGAGGTCATCGAGTTCGACATCGAGCCGCAGCTGGTCGAGGACTTTGGCACCCAGATGTCCCAGACCGTCAAGGCGCTGGTCGCCGGCGGCAAGCGCTTTGCCGTTGTCGCGGCACCTGATGCCCGCCCCTATGTGCGCATGATCGTGGAACGCATGTTCCCGACCCTGCCGGTGCTCTCACATCTTGAAATCGCGCGAGGGGTGGATGTGGAAACTATTGGCAGCGTGTCCTGATCATGGCCGGGGCGGTCTTGTCCCAGTTTGGCGTCGAGGCGATTCTGGCAGCCTTCATGCTGTTCTGCCGGATCGGCGCCTGCCTCATGGTCATACCGGGCTTCGGCAGCGACCGCGTGCCGCTGAAGGTGCGGCTCTTCGTGGCGATCTCGGCTTCGCTGGCGCTTGCGCCCATGCTGGTTCCGGTGATTCAGGCGGCGATGCCGGCCGCAGATCTCGAGACGGTGGGGCGCTTCATCCTGAGCGAGCTGTTCACGGGGCTGCTGATCGGCATCATGGGGCGCTGCTTCATCGCCGGGCTGGAGATGATCGGCACCTTCATTGCCATGTCCATCGGCCTGTCGAACATGCCGGGCATGGCCATCGAGGGCAACGAGTCCCTGCCGCCGCTGGCCAGCCTGATGACGCTGACAGCCACCGCGATGATCTTCATCACCAACCAGCACTGGGAACTCTTCCGGGCGCTGGCGCAAAGTTACAACGCCCTGCCGGCCGGTGCCCCCATCGACCCGGCGGCCGGGCTGGCACAGCTGACCGACCGGCTGTCCGAGGCATTCTGGCTTGCCCTGCGCATCGGCAGCCCTTTCGTGATCTACGCCGTCGTCATCAACTTTGCCCTCGGGCTTCTGAACAAGCTGACGCCGCAGATCCCGGTCTACTTCATTGCCACCCCGTTCCTCATTGCGGGCGGCATGTACTTTCTCTTTGTCATCCTGGGTGAGGCGATCACGCTTTTTCTGGACGGCTATGCCACCTGGCTCAGATTCGGTTGAGGCAACAATGTCGAAGAACAGCAAGGAAATCGGGCGCATTCTCAAGCTGCAGCGCCAGATCCATCAATTGTCAGCCTGGATGCTGGTCAATCTCGACCGTCAGGACGAGCAGCTTGCCGAAAAGCAGGACCGCGTGCTGCGCGCCCTGTCCGAGGGCGACCTCGCCATGCACGACCGTTTCATCCGCAATGCCTCGCAGCGCCTGAAGACCATCGCCGAGGAGCAGGCGCAGCTTACTGCTGCCCGGGAGAAGGTTGAAACGGAAATGGCTCGCCAGGGCCGGATGCTGAAGGTCACCGAGCGGCGCCTTGAAACCGTGGCCAAGCTTGAACGCCAGACGGACGAGCACCTGAGCCTCGCCGAGATTCTGGAGCGTCATGTGGGCGGGGCAACGCAAGCCTCCCACAAGCTGGACGACCTAGTCTCCAAGGCAATGAAGGCGTAACGAGGACCTTTGCCATGGCGATTTCTCCCATTTCCGACATCGTCCTCGATGTCGCCCGTGCCGCGGATCCGCAGCAGATCCGGGCCGCGGCCGCCAAGCTTGAGAGCCTTGGCTATGCCGCGTCTGGTGACAGCGGCCTGTTCGAGGATGCCATGGCGGCCGCCGGCCTTTCGGGCGGGCGCGGGCTGGATAATTCGCAGTGGCCCGTCGACGGCTTTACGCCTGCCATCGGCTCCACCGGTTCAGCGCGCGTGGCGATGCTGAACGACACGGCCCTGAACACGCGTGCGCTGTCGCCGGCCCAGAAGTTTGAGGCGCTGATGATGCAGCAGATGGTGGAGGGAATTCTGCCTGAAGACGCGGAAAGTGTATTTGGCTCCGGCACGGCCGGAGGCATCTGGAAATCCATGCTGGCTGAGCAGATCGGTAATCAGATGGCCGCACGTGGCGGCATCGGTATCGCGGAGCTTATCGCCAAGACCCTCGGCAAGCGGGAAACCGCCTGATGGAGCTGCAGCCTGACATGTCTGATGAGGAAAACGCAGAGATTACTTCGCCTGAACCGCTGCCGGTCTATGTGAATGACACATTGATCATGGCCATCATCAAGGCGCATACGGTGGTTGAGGCCGAAACGGAAGCCTTGCGCGAACAGGGCACGGCAGATCTTCGCGCCTTTGAGTTCCGCAAGAGCCAGGCTCTGCTGGAGCTCGCCCGCGCCAGCCGGACACTGCTTGCGCCTGGCGGTGATGGTGCGCGTGACGTGGCCGTCGCGACCGAATTGAGACGTCTGCGTGCGGCGCTGGAAGCCAACATGCAGGTGCTTTCGCTGCATCTGGATGCGGTTCGCGAGATTGCCGGGATGATTTCCCAGGCGATGCTCGAAGCGGATTCTGACGGCACCTACTCCCTGGATCACGCGAGGGTCCGCCCATGATGCGGCTCCTCTTTGCCGGCCTGTGGGTTTGCCTGACGACGCTTGGCGCCTCCTATGCCGCTGTCTACTGGATGACCCAGGACGGCAACGGGGCAGCGAGAGACGAGCGCCTCATGGTCGGTATTGACTACGAGCAGCTGCGGGCCATCAACGTGCCCATCATCGAGAATGGCGCGCTGCAGGGATATGTGGTGGTGCAGCTTGTGTTCACAGCCGATGGCGATGCATTGCGCAAGAGCCCGGTGAAACCGCAGCCCTTCATCATCGATGAGGCCTTCCGTCTTCTCTACACTGATGAGAAGCTGAATTTCCGCAGGCTTGAGCGCTATGATATCGAAGGCCTCAAGACCAGGGTCCGGGATGCGGTGAACACACGGCTTGGCAACAAGCTCGTGCAGGAGATCCTGGTGGAAGAATTCAATTACTTCACGAAGTCCGACGTCCTGTCGCATTGAGGGTGACGCCGGAGCTGCCCAGGCATCCGTGATGCCTGCAATGCTGCCGGGCCGTGACCCCGGGCCTTTCGCCCCCCGTCCTTATCCATTCTGCTGATCCATCTGCCCTGCTGTACCATCCCTTGCGCTGGACGGGCGGCAACTGAGACTGCTGGCAATGCGCGTCCTGCGCATCTATCCTGCCGTACAACCCGCCGGATATCAGATGCAGACAGCCCTTCTTTTCCTTGGTGCCGCCTTGGCCGAAATCGCCGGATGCTTTGCCGTCTGGGCCTGGTGGCGGCTGGACAAATCCGCCTGGTGGCTGTTGCCGGGCGCGCTTGCGCTGGCGCTCTTTGCTTTCCTGCTGGCGCGGGTGGACAGTCCGGCCGCCGGCCGCACCTTTGCCGCTTATGGCGGGATCTATGTGGTGAGTTCGATCCTGTGGCTCTGGCTTGTGGAGGCGGCGCGGCCCGACCGGTGGGATATTGCCGGGGCGATTGTCATCCTGGCCGGCAGCGCACTGATCATGGCCGGCCCGCGCGGCGCGTGAGCAAGCTCGAGACGCAATTCGTGCTCTCGAAAGAACGCTGCACTATTGAGGCAGCGGCTTCAGGCGTGCATCCGCCAGCGCCTCGATGAGACGCCGGGTGTTCTCTTCCGGATCTTCCGACGGGTCGGCAAATTCGATGTGGTGGATCTCGACGCTCGATCCGCGCGCGTTCAGCGTCAGGCTGAAATAGATCCAGACCCCGTTGTTGCGGAATTCAAGGTCCAGCCGGACATCGGGCGTCGTGTCCCAATCGGCCTCGACATGGGCGCCGAGGCCGTAGCGCAGCGTCTCGTTCTTGAAGAAGAGTTCGGTCGAGGACTTCACAAGATCAGAGATATTGGCGTGCTTCTCCGTACGCACAAAGGCGATGAAGTCGGTGACGTCAATCAGGCGCAGCTCTTCGGCAACGTCAGAAACGGCCTGTGCAAGAGCTTCTTCCCGCAAGCGCACCGAGCCCGGAATCCGCGGCATCTGGCTGAAGGATCCCATGCTCATGTTGAAGCCCTCAAAACTCTCGTGCATCACACGACCTTCACTGTCTTGCGCGAATACACGTAACAGATGATTTCCGCAACCATTCTATAGAATTGCGGCGGAATCATTCTTTCCAATTCGGTACTCGCATAAAGTGAACGGGCCAGCTCGCGGTTCTCTACGACGGGAATGTTGTTTTCCTCTGCGATTTGCCGAATCTTGAGCGCGATCAGGTCTTGCCCCTTGGCCACCACAATCGGAGCAGCCGTTTCATCGCGCTCGTAGCGCAAGGCCACGGCGAAGTGAGTCGGATTGGCGATCACAAGTGTCGCCTTGGGCACGGCCGCCATCATGCGGTTGCGTGCCCTGTCGCGGGCAAGCGAGCGCTGGCGGGCCTTCACCAGCGGATCGCCTTCGGCCTGCTTGTATTCGTCCTTCAGCTCCTGCTTGCTCATGCGCAGGTTCTTCCGCCAGTGCATGCGGGCCCACAGAAGATCGAGAGCCACAAGGAGGATCGTTGCGATACAGATGCCCGAAAGCAGCTTCATCGACAGGTGAAGAACGGTTTCCGGCAGGGCGGACGGGTCGGTGA
Source organism: Pannonibacter sp. CBAS1226 (assembly GCF_055685825.1). Lineage (NCBI taxonomy): Bacteria > Pseudomonadati > Pseudomonadota > Alphaproteobacteria > Hyphomicrobiales > Stappiaceae > Pannonibacter > Pannonibacter sp. CBAS1226. Next base: position 413,052 of record NZ_JBVOUO010000004.1, read on the forward strand.
ACATGGCATTCACCAGCGCATTGGCGTTCGAGCGCAGCAGCAGGAACGCGACCAGGCTGATGGCTGAGAACTTGAAAACCGACTTGCCGAATTCGACAAGCCCCTGCATGCCGAAGAGGCGGCTCCAGCCCTTGGCGAGCGAAAGGCGCGACAGCTCCGGCTTGATGCGGGTGAAGACCACCTTCGGCGTGTTCTGGAAGAACGATGCCGCAAGGCCAGCAACCATGAGCATCGCCACGATGGGCGCGAGGAACAGCCCCAGATCCAGGCTGAGGGCATGGGTGAGCTGGATTGCATCCGATCCATTTCCAATGCTGTATCCCCCCGCATTGTCGATGAAACCCGAGAGCCCGCCGCTGAGGCGCTGGACACCCGGTGAAATGACGAAGCTTCCAATCAGCAAAACAGCCAGAAAGGCGGAGAGGATCGAGGCCTCCTTGGAAACAGGTATGTTTCCCTTGTCGATCGCATCCCTGATTTTCTTCTCTGTCGGTTCCTCTGTTTTGGAGTCCTTGTCGTCCTGATCTGACATTTACGCGTCCACCGATTAGCCAGTCTTCTGCCCTGCCATGCGGCAGGGGGCCATTGCCCCGGCTTCTGCCGGGGAGTGCGCGCCGGGCTTACCGGAAGACGGCGCTGTCTTCCTGCTTCGGATTGAGGTCGATCTCTCCGCGGCCAGCCATCTCCAGGGCAAGATCCGTGATGGACGAGCGCGCCTGAAGCACTTCGCGCTGTCCGGCCGGTTCGCCGCCGGCCAGTTCGTGTTCGACGATCTTGCGCGTGCGCGATGTCATCGAAGACAGGATAACCTCGCGGAAGGCGCGGTCGGTTCCCTTCAGCGCCAGCACAATCCGGTCCGTCGGGATCTGGTCGAAGATGGCCATGCGCGTGCGGGCGTTCAGGTTGATGATGTCGTCGAAGGTGAAGAGCAGTCCCTTCAGCAGTTCCGCCGACTTCGGCCGTGCATCCGTCAGGCTCGAGAGCGCATCTTCCATGTGGTCGCGGTCCATCTTGTTCAGGATGTCCGCCATGCGCGCATAGGAATCGGCTTCCATCGTGCCCGAAAGATTGAGCATGAAGTCTTCATGCAGCGTCTTTTCCACGTCGCGCATGATCTCCTGGACGATGGCCTTGATCGACAGCATTCTGCGCATGAGCTGGTTGCGCAGATCCGGCGGCAGCTGGCTGAGCACCTTTGCAGCGGCAGCCGGCCTGATCTTCGACAGGATCAGCGCCGCCGTCTGGGGGTGTTCCTTCATCAGATAGTTGGCGAGCACGGTCTCCGAAACGGTGGCAATCCTGTCCCAGATCGAGCGGTTCGAATTGCCCAGCACGTCGGACATGATGTCGGAGAGCTGCTCCTCCGGCAGCACACCCTCCAGCATCTTTTCCACCTCGTTCGGCGTGCCGTAAAGCGTTGTGCCAGAAGAGAACTGCGAGATGAAATCTTCCGCGAGCTGATCAAGCTCCTCCGCCGCCACCGTGCCGAGCTGGGCTGCAGCCACCGTGATCATGCGGATTTCTTCCTGATCGAAATGCTGCAGAAGCCGACGTGAACTGGGCTTGCCAAGCGCCAGAAGAAGCGCCGCGACCTTCTGCGTGCCCTTCAGGGTGCGCGTCGGCAGGAGGTTTTCGGCAGATGTGCTCGCATTCATTTTCGCGGTCTCTCCTGCAGCTTAAGTCATGCCAAGGCATCTGAGACGCTTGCGCGCCATGCCTTGAAATTGCTCATGCGCCGCACGGGCTGGTGTCAGGCGTCGAGCAGGCTGTTCTGGGCGCTGATGATTTCGGTCAGCGAAACGCCGAAGCGGGAGTTGTCGTCTTCGACGACGACCACTTCGCCACGGGCAACCACGCGGCCGTTGACCACGATATCAACCGGCTCCCCGACACGGTGGTTGAGCGGAATGACAGCGCCGCGGCCAAGCTTCAGCAGATTGGCGACCAGCATTGTGGCCGAGCCCAGCACGACCTGAATATTGATCGGAATGCCGAGGATCGTGTCGAGGTTGCGCTCGTCGCCCATCAGGTCGGAGCTGGTCAGCTTTGCGCTCTTGGATCCGCCGGTTTCAACCTTGGCGAATTCAGCCGCACCTGCGGCCTTGGCGGAAGGGGTTTCGTTCATATCATTGCTGCTCATGTCAGATCATCCTTGCGGTGGATGGATACGGATCGGAACGGGCCGGTGGCCAGGTCATCCAGACGGTGAACCTTCATTTCCGTTGGCGCGGCGGGGCCGTGAGGTTCGCTCGCCGGCGATGCGGTGTTGCGCAGAACCGTCTCGACAACCGTGGACACCATGTCGCTGGCAGGAGGCTCCATATGGCCGGCCTTGGCGCGCATCGCGACTTCGGTCGACAGCTGCTTCAGCTCGGATTTGAGCACCGCCTGCTGGCGCTTGGCCTCCCGGGTGAGGGCGTCGATCTCGGCAATCAGCTCCCTCGCGTCATCCATCCTCGCGCCAAGTGCGTTGAGCACCTGCGCCCCGCGGACATTGAGCTCCTTCACCGACACCTCGATGCCATCAAGGGCAAGCGCCGTCTGGTCAAAGATCCGCTGGTAGTCTTCATGGTAGGATCCCAGCCGGCGCAGTTCCCGGTACATGGTCACCATCTTGAAGCTCGTGATCGCCAGAGCGATCAGCAGAACTGCATCAACGAGATAGGAGATCATCAACGATGTCCTTTTCCAGATGGATCAGGTCTTCGACCTGAAGTGTGTAGGAGCCATCCAGCTGGCCAAGACGGCAGTTGAAGATGGGCTGCTGGTTGCATTCCAGCTTCACCGGGCTGCGGGGGGTGGCCTGCAGCTCGATGATCTGGCCAATCTTGAGATTGGCGATTTCGCCCAGCGTCAGCTCACGCTCTTCCAGCACCGCCTGTAGCTTCACTTCCGTGCGCTGGATCTCGGCCTGGAAATGCTGGGTCCACTGCTTGTCGCGCCCCGCCATTTCGCCCGACAGCACCTGCGACAGGCGCTGGCGCAGCGGGTTGAGGGTGGAGTGCGGCATGACGACGAAGATCTCGCCGCCGCGGCCGATGGCCTGGAGCAGCAGGCGTGCGACAACGGCCGGATTGTTGCGGCGGCCGATGATGGCAAAGTCCATGCGGCTTTCGACGCGCTCGATCTTCAGCGTCGTCTCGGCGATGGGGCTGAAGGACTCCTGCAGCGCATTGGCGGCCACTTCAAAGACCGTGCGGGCAATGCGCGTCTCGATGGAGGAGAAGGTGCGCTCCTCATCGATCGGCGGCTCGGTGCCATCGGCGCCGAACAGCACGTCGATCATCGTGAAGATGAAGTCCCGGTCGAACCCGATCAGCAGGCGCGTGTCCCATTCCGGGGAATAGAGCACGGCGACCAGGGCGTTGGATTCATAAACATCCAGAACATCGCCGATACGCTCGTTGCCGATATCGGAAACGGAAATGTAGGACGGGGAGGCCGACTTCTGGCGCATCGCATCGGCAAAGACGCGGGCCATGCGGTCGAAGAGCACCGGCAGCATCGGCAGCCGGTCGACGGAGATGCCTGCGGCATCCAGCAGCCGGTCGGTGATCTGGGCGCGTTCCGAATGGAACGAGTTGGCAGCGTGATCAAGCATGACTTACGCCGCTCCCTTCATTTCCGCGGCGCTTTCGCCCACACCGCCAGAGTTCATGGTTTCGTTTTCGACTTCATCGATGGAGGGGCGGTCGGAGGCCGAGATGGTCTTGCGGCCATGCTCAAGCGCGATCTGCGGAGGCGCGCCATTCATGAAGGCCAGCAAAGACTGCTTGACGATCACATAAGGACGCAGCCGTGCCTCACGCACGCCCTTCACCTTGTGGGCGACAGGCGCCACCAGTGCATAGGAGAGAAAAATGCCGAGAAACGTGCCGACAAGTGCGGCACCGATCAGGGCGCCCAGGATCTGGGGTGACTGGTCGATGGCGCCCATGGCCTTGATCACGCCGAGCACCGCCGCGACGATACCGATTGCCGGAAAGGCTTCGGCTACGGCGGACAGGGCGTAATAGGGCTTCATCTGGTCGCGGTGAACCGTCTGCAGCTCTTCGTCCATCAGCGCCTCGATCTCATGGGCGCGGGCATTGCCGACAATGATCAGGCGGAAGTAGTCACACACGAAGGTGGTGAGGTTCCTGTTGCGGTAAACAGTCGGAAATGCGCGGAAAATCTCGGAATCCTGCGGGTTCTCGATATGCGGCTCAACCTCGTTGCGGCCCTTGGAGCGCAGCTCGCGCATCAGCGCATAGAGAAGAGCGAGAATGTCGAGGTAGTCGCGCTTCTTCGGCACCGAATTCAGTACCGCTTCCTGCACGGAGCGCATGGTGTCCTTGATGGTCTTCATCGGATTGGCGACGAAGAACGTGCCAATCGCCACCCCGACGATGATCAGCACCTCGAACGGTTGCCACAGAACCAGCACCTTTCCCCCCATGGCGTAGAACCCGCCAAGAAGAGATGCCATTGCGATGATGAGACCCAGCATGATTGTCACGAGCCAGCTCCTGCTTGGTGCGTGTGGGATGTCGATGCCCTCACGCTAGGAGACGAGGCTTGCCCGAGGCTGTTGAATTTTGCCGGGTTTTGGCGGGCCGGGATTAACCATGATGCCGCTGCAAGGCGAGGTTGCGGCGCGGTCAGTCAGCCCGGCGCAAGCCTTGAGGGCAAGACTGGCCGCAAGAGGTGCGCCCTGCGTGCCGATTCCTGTTGCCGAGCTGTCCGGGCGCATCTGAAGGATGCGAAAGGGCACAAGCTCTCCGGAGGGGCTGCGCCGATGATGACGACCCTGCTGCAATATCAGATGGTCACGCGTGACATCACCCGCACGATGGAAACCACTGCGAAGGATCCGCAGGTAAAGCGGGAAAGCGAGTATTATCTCAAGACCATTGAAGACATCAAATCCATCGATGAGTTTCTGGACAACACCCGGGTTTTCAAGTTCGCCATGAAAGCCTTCGGTCTTGAAGACATGGATTATGCCAAGGCCTTCATGCGGAAGGCTCTGGCAGAGGGGATCGACAGCAATACGTCCTTTGCGAACAAGATGACCGACAAGCGGTATGCAGAGTTCGTCAAGACGTTCAACTTCGAGAGATATGGTGAGACGGCGACCAAGTTCGAGCGCGTCAAGCAGGCGGTCGTGGATGCCTATGTCCGGCAGACGCTTGAGGAGAGTTCCGGCAATCAGAACGAAGCCGTCCGGCTTGCGCTTTATTTTGAACGCAAGGCTGACAGCATCACTGGCCCTTATGACATTCTCGCAGACAGGGCTCTGGCCAAGGTGGTTTATACGTCGCTTGGCCTGTCTGATAGCTTCGCGATGGCTGACGTCGACAAGCAGGCCGCCTATCTGAAGCAGCGTCTCAACATGGACGACTTTCAGGATCCGGCGAAGCTTGACGAGTTTCTCCGCCGCTTCACCATCATGTGGGACATCCAGAACGGGTCACCTGCGGTCAACTCGGTGCCGAACATCATCCTGTCCGGAACGAATGGAACCATTGGAATTGGCGAGGATCTGCTTGCACAGATCCAGGGCCTGAAGCTTGGGGGGATTTGATCCATGCAGTCCGCACTTTATGTCGCCCTGTCGGCTCAGGTCGCTCTTTCCAACCGGCTGGAGACGGTCGCCCGGAACCTTGCCAACATGAACACGGCCGGCTACCGGGCGGATGAGGTGAAGTTCGCCGAAGTCCTGTCCAAGGCAGGCGCTGATCCGGTGAGCTTTGCCACGGCTGGTGAAACCTATATCTCCCGGCAGGCGGGCGGGGTGAGCAAGACCGACAATCCTCTGGATCTGGCCGTTGATGGCGACGGCTGGTTTGCCATCCGCGCCGGAGACACGGTTGCCTACACCCGTGACGGGCGCATGAAGATCGATGTGGACGGCGTTCTGCGCACGCTGAATGGCCATGACCTGCTGGATGCCGGCGGCCTGCCGATCCAGCTCGATCTCAATCAGGGCATGCCGCGCATCGGGCCGGATGGAACGGTGACACAGGGCGAGGATATCGCCGGTGCTGTCGGCCTGTTCCGCATTCCCGAAGATGCAAAGCTCCGCCGCTTCGAAAACTCCGGCGTCATCCCGGATCAGCCCGCAGAGCCGGTGCAGGCCTTTGATACGGCAAGCATCGTGCAAGGCTACACGGAAAGCTCCAACATCAATCCGATCCGTGAAATGACCAAGCTGATCATGCTGACCCGCGCCTTCGACAGTGCGACGAAGATGATCGACACCAGCAATGACACCCAGTCGCAGGCCGTGCGCGATCTGGGAGCGACCTCGTGACGCCGCTGGGCGCTGTGCCTCCGGTCAAGCCGCAAGTGACCGCCGGCAGCGTCAATTCACCCCGTCAGACCGCGGATGTTTCAACCGGTGAAGACGGCAACGGCCTGGGGTTTCGCGATATCGTTGATATCATCAATCCTTTCCAGCATCTGCCGGTTATCGGTGAGATCTACCGGAATGTGACGGGGGACCAGATCTCCGACGGGGCCCGCCACGCGGGTCACGCGCTTTATGGGCTGGCGTTCGGCGGTCCGCTTGGCATGGCCGGCATGCTTGGTTACGCCATGGCCGGTTCTGCCGTGGAAGGCGCCCTGCAAACGCCGGGTACAACGGAGAACACGGAAGCAGCTGTTGCGCGGGCTCCGGATGAGTTGGCCATTCCTTCAGCCAAACCGCAAGTTCATGAGCTGGCTAATGACTCCATTCCTGCGTCTTCACAAGGCACCGGCACGGATGATCCGCTGGGCATGCGCGTGGCCCGCTCGCGCGACGAGGCTGCGGCAGCACCGGTGAACCTCACGCGCTGGCTCACAGATCCGGCAAGCGTTGCAGTGCCTCTGGCCAAACCGTCGTCCGGCTCCGGGACGCGCGAGGCGCAGCGTCCGGATCAACCGGCCGCGCTGGATGCGGTTATCCAGCACCCGGCGAACCGTTTGCCGCTCGATGTGCTGGAAACCTTGCGCAACCGTCATAAGGATCTGATCCGCGATGCCCGCGCTTGACCGGCTGGCGCTTGCCGTTTCTGCAGCTTCCAAGGAAGTTGATCCGGTCCGCATCGGCGGCCGGGTCATTCAGGTGACACCTGGCGTCATTCGCGTCACCGGGCTGTCGCGCTCCGTCTGCATCGGTGATCTTGTGTCACTCGAAGGCAAGGGCGGCGAGCGGCGCGGCGAGATCATCCGCCTCGATGAGGATGATGTCTATGTGAAGCCCTACGGCAACCTGGCTGATATCGGCATCGGCGCCCGCGCCTGGCGCAAGGGCGCATTGACGGTGCATCCGCATCAGGCCTGGAAAGGCCGTGTGGTCAATGCGCTGGGGCAGGCGGCCGATGGCAAGGGACCCTTGCGCACCAGCGCCGCGGCCATGTCCCTCGACAACGAGCCGCCGCAGATGCTGGAGCGCGCCCGTGCCCGCAAGCCGGTGCGCACGGGCGTCAAGGTCATTGACCTGTTTACACCGCTTTGCGTTGGCCAGCGTATCGGTGTCTTCGCCGGGTCTGGCGTTGGCAAGTCCACGTTGCTGGCCATGCTGGCGGGGTCGGGCGATTTCGACACCGTGGTCGTCGGCCTTGTGGGCGAGCGTGGACGCGAGGTGCGCGAGTTTGTCGAGGACGTGCTGGGCGATGCGCTGGAGCGGTCCGTGGTGGTCGTGGCGACCGGTGACGAGAGCGCCATGATGCGGCGCCTTGCCCCGCGCACGGCGATGAGTGTGGCCGAATATTTCCGGGGCCTCGGCCAGTCTGTGCTGCTGATCATCGATTCCGCGACGCGCTTTGCCCATGCGGCCCGCGATGTGGCGATGGCCGCCGGCGAACCGCCGGTCGCCCGCGGCTATACGCCAAGCGTTTTCTCCGACCTGACCCGCCTGCTGGAGCGCGCTGGCCCCGGGGCAGAAGGGGAGGGAGCGATTACCGGCGTCTTCTCGGTGCTGGTGGATGGCGATGATCACAATGATCCGGTGGCCGACACGATGCGCGGCGTGCTGGACGGGCATATCGTTCTCGACCGTGCCATCGCTGACGCCGGCCGCTATCCGGCGGTCAATATCCTGTCGTCCGTCTCCCGCCTGTCCCAGCATGCCTGGACACCGGAAGAGCGTGAGCTGATTATGCGGCTGAAAGCCATGATCTCGCGCTACGAAGACACCCGCGACCTGCGGTTGATGGGGGGATATCAGGCCGGCAGTGATCCCGCGCTCGACAAGGCCGTGCAACTGGTTCCGCGGATCTATGAGTTCCTGAGGCAGGACGCACGGGGCCTGCCATCGCCCGATCCATTCGGCGATCTGGCAAGAGCACTCTCTTCATAGCAGAAAATGACGCAACGGAAGAATAGGGTGAGCATGCCTCTTGCGTTGCTCAGGTTGTGTCATTATAATTTCACGCACGTTCCCTGATGTGAGGGCACGTGAAGGTGCGAATCACAATATCTGATTGATTTGAAGTTTATCGATTTTTCCGCTTTGGTGCCGCAAGTTGGCATTTATATAAAATATTCAACCGCGATGTTACGGATTATACGCCAAAGTCACAACCTTTTCCGGCTGTAACTGCACGATACATTTGACGTAGGCGCTTCTACCCACTACCAGTTGGTTGCAAGGCTGTGTTGGGGAAAACACTATGTTCGTGATTGTCGACTCGCGGGAGATCGTAACGGCAGGTTATGCCGCCGGTTTCGAGCGTGAAGGTTTCGCCTGTATGGCACTAACCCCGTCCGAGCTTCCGGAATGGGTGAAGACCGCTTCAGAAGATGACCTCGCCTCAATTGAGGCCTTTCTTTTGGGCGAATGTGAGGAACGGCCCGATTTTCCGCGGCTGATCCGGTCATACTGTGATCAGGCTCCGATCCTGGCGCTGGATGAGCGGCCAAGCCTCGATCAGACGCTGGAGCTGTTTGCCTGCGGCGTTGATGATGTGCTGCGCAAGCCGATCCATGTGCGCGAGATCCTCGCCCGTGTCGGCGCCATCCGCCGCCGCACCATGACCGAGGCGGACAATCTCGAAGTCGGCCGCATCAAGGTCTTCTTCGATGGCCGGGACGCCCTCGTCGGGGGTGATGTGTTCGAACTGCCACGCCGTGAGCGCCGCATTCTGGAATATCTTGCGCGCAACCATGGCCGCCGCGTCACCAAGACCCAGATCTACAACGCCGTCTACGGCCTCATGAACGAGGAAGTCGATGAATGCGTTGTCGAAAGCCACGTCTCCAAGCTTCGCAAGAAGCTCAAGGCGCGCCTCGGGTATGATCCGGTCGAATCCAAGCGCTACATCGGCTACATGCTCAAGGCTCAGCCTCAGGAAGCTGCTGCCCGTCCTGCGCAGGATGCCCGCCGCAGCGCCACGGCTCCGATGGAACGCGTCTGAACTTTTCTTCTTTTCCCTTTCCTGGCTTGAGGGCTGCGGGTTGCTGACGGCAATCTGCAGCCCGCAGCTTGTGCGGGCCTGAACAGTTTTGTGCCTTCTGGCAAGTTGTCCCCAGCTGCTGGCGAACTCCGGAAAACCCCTTTAATTTCAGCTGCCACAACAGGGGGCGTTCCCGCATGTCTTCAATCCTGATCATTCAGACCGGCACTCCGCCCGCGGACCTGCGCACGCAATGGGGCGAGCAGGGCGACTGGTTCCGCTCTGCGCTGGAAGGGCTGGGGCTGGATGTGTCCGTGGTGCAGCCGCATCTGGGTGAAGCGCTGCCGGAGCCTGAAGACGTCCGGGGCGCTGCCATCACCGGCTCCTGGTCCATGGTGAGCGACCGCGAGGACTGGAGCGAGCGCACGGCGGACTGGATCCGCAGCGCCATGGCGCAAGACCTGCCGCTCTTCGGCGTCTGCTACGGACATCAGCTCATGGCCCATGCGCTGGGCGGCCGGGTGGATTATCATCCAGGCGGGCCGGAGGTCGGGCAGCTGCCGGTGACGCTCTCGGCCGCAGGCCTTGCCGATACGGCCCTTGCCGGTGTGCCGCAGCAGTTCGATGTTTTCCTTACCCATGAGCAGAGCGTGCTGGAGCTGCCGGCCGGTGCAGAAGTGCTCGCACGTTCCGCCCATGATCCGCATCAGATCCTGCGCTATGGCCGCAATGCGCTGTCGGTGCAGTTCCATCCGGAGTTCTTTCCGGATCTCATGCGCAGCTGCATCGAGCGCCGCCGTTCGTCTTTCGAGGCGAAGGGAGCCGATGTCGAGGGACTGCTTGCGTCCGTGTCGGAGACGCCGGTGTCCCGGCAGATGCTGCGCCAGTTCTGCGCCGCCGCTGCCGGGAGAGTTTGACGGACTGGCGGACACTTCAGGCGTGCACGTAATGCACGCCGGTGAACTGCCGCCGCAGGGCAGCGGTTTCCCTGGCCAGCGTTTCCGGTTTGCCGCCCATCAGCGCCGCTGCGATCAGTCTTGCGAGGTCCGGGGCGGTGGCAGGCGTCACGCCCCGGCGCACCAGTTCCGGCGTGCCGAAGCGCAGGCCGTTCATGTCCCCCTCGACCGGGGCAACCGGAAGCCCGATGCCGCTGGCAAGGAAGCCTGCCTTGCGCAGGGTTTTGGACGCCGCTTGTCCGCCGCCGAAGCTGGCCGCCTCCAGCGCGAACTGATGGCTCTGCGTCATGCCGCGCGGGGTTTCGAACACGGGCAGTCCTTCCGCCTTCAAGGCTGTGGCCAGCGCCAGCGACAGATCCGCCATGGCGCGGGTATAGGCAGGGCCGAAGTCGCGCCAGTCCAGCATGGTCAGCGCCAGCGCGGCGGATTTTCCGGCATCGAAATTGGCGGTCATGCCGGGGAAGGCGATGTGGTCCAGCCGCTCGGCAATCTGCGCGTCGCGGGTGACGATCAGGCCGCCGGCCGGGCCGCCGAGGCTCTTGTAGGTGCTCATCGTCATCAGATGTGCGCCCTCGTCCAGCGGATTGGCCCAGACGCCGCCGGCAATCATGCCGCATTGATGCGCGGCATCGAATAGCACATGCGCCTCCACCTCATCGGCAATCGCGCGGATTTCCCTCACCGGATGGGGGAAGAGGTTGAGGCTGCCGCCGATGGTGATCAGCTTCGGGCGCAGCTCCAGCGCCAGCTTGCGCAGGGCCTCCAGATCCACCGTGTAGCCATCGGCCAGCACAGGCGCGGCATGGGTCACAAGGCCATAAAGTCCGGCGCAGCCCGCCGCGTGGTGGGTGACATGGCCGCCGATGGAGCCGGGCGGGGCGATGATCACGTCGCCCGGCTTCGTCAGCGCCATGAAGCCGTAGAGATTGGCCATGGCGCCGGAGGCAACGCGGATCTCCGCATGGGTGGCCTTGAAGATTTCGGTGGAGAGTTCGGCTGCAATAACCTCGATCTCCTCAATCGCTTCAAGCCCCATCTCGTACTTGTCGCCCGGATAGCCGAGGGACGGGCGTCCGCCAAGGCCGCGGGCCTGAGCGGCTTCCGCGCGCGGGTTCATCACGTTGGTGGCCGGGTTGAGATTGAAGCATTCCTCGTCGTGGATGGTGAGGTTGCGGCGGATCAAAGCCTCGATCCGTTCTGCCGTTCCGGCGGAAGTTTCCCCGGCCGTGGCGGCTGCGATTTCCAGGACGCGGGTTTCGCAAGGCGCGGGAACCCAGGGGCGGCGGACAAGGCTGGTCATGCTGATATCCTGTGAAGGGGCTTCGGTAACCCGAGGCTAGGGCGTCTTGCCGCTTGACGGCAACTCAGATCAAGGAAAATCTAGGCTTAGAAAAATTGAGGCTTAGCATGGCTGTCGCGCCGCCAAAACCACGGGATCTGCCGCTCAATGCCCTGCGTGCCTTCGAGGCGGCGGCGCGGCTTGGCTCCTTTGTGGCTGCGGCGCAGGAGCTTGGTGTCACGCCCGGTGCCGTGACCGCCCATGTGAAGGCGCTGGAAAAGGCTCTGGGGGCAGACCTGTTCGAGCGCTCGCCGCGCGGGGTGAAGCTCACGCGGCTGGGAGAGCGGGTCAGCCCGGCCTTCACGTCGGCCTTTGATGCGCTGGCGGATGCGTCCCGCGTTCTTCAGGCGGAAGCAGCGCCCCGGCAGGTGCATATTGCCACCTTGCCATCGCTGGCCCAGCTCTGGCTCTCCCCGCGCCTTCCGGCCTTGCGCGCGGCGGCGCCCGAAATCTCGATCTCCATCACCGCCATGGAGGAGCCGCCCAATCTCAAGCGCGCCCCCTATGATCTGTGCCTCTTCTATGGCGAGGAGGCTGGCGGCTGGCTGACGCGGGACGTGATTTTCCCTGTCTGTGCGCCCGCTCTTGCCGCGAGACTTGAGGGGGTGGACAGCCTTGCCGGAGTGCCCTGCCTGCAGGATGCCAGCTGGGCGGATGACTGGACCCTCTGGGCTTCCGCCCATGCGCCGCATGTGCCCTTGCGGGCTGGTCCGGTCTTTTCCCTTTATGCGCTCGCGCTGGAGGAAGCGATCAACGGCGCGGGGGTTCTGATCGGGCATGAGGCGCTGGTGGCGCGGCAACTGGCAGCAGGCACGCTGGTTGCGCCTTTTGCCGGACGCGTTACTCTCCGGCGCGGGCTGCGGCTCTGGTCCGCCCGCCGCCCGGCACCACGCAGCCCTGCCGCCCGGGTGCGGGACTGGCTTCTTTCCAGTCTTTGAGCCCGTCCGGCCATGCGCATTTACCCTTAAAAACCGCTATGAGAATAAACTGTTCACTGCTATAACAATCTCGATCCACATGGATCGGGAGGGAGGACCCGATGCGTGAAGCAGTGAATGGAACGGATGTCATGCGCGTTGAGGAGCGCGAAGGCATTGCTGTTCTGACATTCAACCGGCCCGAAAAGCGCAATGCCATGAGCGATGCTCTGGTGGATGCGCTGGACCGGTTCTTTTCAGCCCCGCCAGCCCATGTCCGGGCCGTGGTGCTGACCGGCTCGGGCGGCCATTTCTGCTCCGGGCTTGATCTGGCCGAGCACAAGGCGCGCTCCGGCGAGGACACGGTCTATCATTCCCGCAACTGGCACCGGGTTTCCGATCTCATCGAATATGGCCGTCTGCCGGTCATCTCGGCGATGACGGGCGCTGTGATTGGCGGCGGACTGGAGATTGCCGCCTCGACCCATGTGCGCATCGCCGAGCCTTCGGTGCGGTTCCAGCTGCCGGAGGGCCGCCGCGGCATCTTTGTCGGCGGGGGCGCAACGGTGCGCATCGGCCGGCTGATCGGCGCAGACCGTATGCGGGAGATGATGCTCACCGGCCGCAGCTATGGTGCGGAAGAGGGGCTTGCCCTCGGCCTTGCCCATTATGTGGTGGGTGAGGGTGAGGCGCTGGACAAGGCGATGGAAATCGCCGCCCGCGTTGCCGCCAATGCGCCGTTCTCAAACTATCTGATGATTCAGGCTCTCGGCCGCATCGATGATATGTCGAGAAGCGACGGCCTGTTCGTGGAAAGCCTGGCGGCGGCCATGTCGGTCACGACGCCGGATGCGCAGGAAGGCCTGAAGGCCTTTCTTGAAAAGAGGGCCCCCAGCTTCCGCTGAGGGTTCTGGAGGAGGAATGCACCGCAGCCGGGGTCCGGCTGTGGTGAAACGGGAGGAAAGACATGAAGAAGCGTGGACTTGTTGCATTGATGGCCGCCGGGCTCATGGCCCTTTCGGCTCTGCCCTCTGCGGCGCAGGAAGTGACCCTGCGCCTGCACCAGTTTCTGCCGCCGGCCGCACCGGTTCCTGCCAAGATCCTGAAGCCGTGGAGCGAGGAACTGGCCAAGGCGTCCGGCGGGCGCATCAAGATCGAGCATTTCGATGCCATGTCTCTGGGCGGACGTCCGCCGGAGCTGATCGATCAGGCGCGTGATGGCGTCGTGGACATGATCATGACCGTCGTCGGCTACACGCCGGGCCGCTTCCCGCGGACCGAAGTGTTCGAACTGCCGTTCATGATGACCGATCCGGTCGCCACCTCCGTTGCCTTCTGGAACATGGTCGACAGCGACTTCCAGAACAACGAGTACAAGGATGTGAAGATCCTGGGTGCATGGGTGCATGGCCCGGGCGTCATTCACTCCATCGCGCCGGTGGCCAAGCTGGAAGACATGAAGGGCAAGACCATGCGTGGTCCGACCCGCGTCATCAACGACCTGCTGTCCGAACTTGGCGCAACGCCGGTCGGCCTGCCGCTGCCGGGTATTCCGGAAGCCCTTTCCAAGGGTGTCATCAACGGCACGGTGATCCCGTGGGAAGTGACCGCGTCCATCCGCCTTGCCGAACTGGTCAAGAACCATACGGAGTTTGGCGGCAAGGAATCGCTCTACACCGCGACCATCGTTCTGGCCATGAACAAGGACAAATACGACGCGCTGCCGGATGACCTGAAGGCAATCGTGGATGCAGAGTCCGGCGCCAAGCTTTCGGCTTTCGCGGCCCAGGTCATGCATGAGTATGACGCCCCGGCGCGTGAGATCGCCGTCAAGGCCGGCAACAACATCATCACGCTTGATGAGACGGAAGTTGCCCGCTGGAAGGAAGCGTCTCAGCCGGTGATCGGCCGCTGGGTTGCCGACATGCAGACCAAGGGCATCGACGGTCAGGCCCTCATCGATCAGGCCAAGAAGCTGATCGAGGAAAATACAGCCAAGTGATCTGTTGGGCCGGACGGTTTCCGTCCGGCCCTTCCCCCGCCAGCAGGATGATGCACCGTGTATTCTCTCTACTTCAGAACCGCTGACTGGGTTGCGCGCGCGATGGCCTATCTGGGCGGTGGCGTGCTCATCGTCCTGACAGTGCTTGCCTGTGTCTCGATCATCGGCCGTATCCTGATCCCTTTCGGCCTGCAGCCGGTCAGGGGCGACTATGAGTGGATCGAGATGGGCGTCGGCTTTGCCATTTTCGCCTTTCTGCCCTGGTGCCACCTCATGAGGGGTCATGCCAGCGTCGATCTGCTGCAGCCCGTCTATCCGGCGGTCATGAACCGGGTGCTTGATGTGCTCATCGACCTGGCGATGCTTGGGGCAGCGCTGGTAATCACCTGGCGCCTCTGGCTCGGCATGCATGACAAGATGCGTTATGCCGAGACCACCTTCATTCTGCAGTTTCCTGTCTGGCAGGCCTATGCGGCCGGTGTCGCCGGATGTGCAGCCTTCATCTATGTCGCCGTGTTCTGTGTTCTGCGCTCTGTCCGGGCGCTGACGGGCAGGACAGGGGGAGAAGCGGCAAATGTCTAATGTTGAGCTGGGGCTCTGGTCCTTTCCGGTTTTGCTGGTCCTGATCTTTCTGCGCTTTCCCATCGCCCTTGCCATGCTGGCGGTCGGGCTGGGCGGCGCCTGGATGGTGACGGGCAGCAACATGATGATGCTGAACCAGCTGAAGAACCTGACTTTCGGCACCTTCTCGAACTACTCGCTGTCCATCGTGCCGCTGTTCCTGCTGATGGGCCAGTTTGCGACCCTGTCGGGTATGTCGTCATCGCTCTTCAGTGCCGCCGCCTCCTTCCTGGGGCACCGGCGCGGTGGCGTTGCCATGTCCGCAATCGGTGCGTCCGCCGGCTTCGGATCCATCTGCGGATCGTCGCTCGCCACCGCAGCGACGATGGCACAGGTCGCGCTGCCGGAGCTGCGCCGCTATGGCTATCCGGGCTCCCTGTCCACCGGTGCGCTGGCGGCCGGCGGCACCCTGGGCATCCTCATCCCGCCGTCGGTGATCCTCGTCATCTATGCCATCCTGACCGAGCAGAACATCGCCAAGCTGTTTGTCGCGGCGATGGTTCCGGGCATTCTGGCTGCTGTCGGCTATATCATCGCCATTGCCATCTGGGTGCGTGTGTCACCCAATTCTGCCGCCGTGCAGGACCGGGTGCCGTGGTCCGGACGCCTTGCGGCGCTGGTGAGCGTCTGGCCGGTGCTGACCATCTTCTTCGTGGTTGTCGGCGGCATCTATCTGGGCTTCTTCACCCCGACAGAAGCGGCCGCCGTTGGTGCGGCTGGCACCGGCATCGCGGCCGTCGCATCCGGCGGCATGAGCTGGCAGAAGCTGCGCAAGGCCATTCTGTCCACCGCATCCTCCACGGCGATGATCTTCCTCATCGTTCTGGGGGCGGCGGTCTACAACGGCTTTCTGGCCCTGACCCAGCTGCCGCAGATTTCGGCGCAGTGGGTCGGCAGTCAGGGCTTCTCGCCGTGGTTCGTGCTCAGCATCGTTCTGCTGATGTATCTGGTCTTCGGCTGCATCATGGACTCCCTGTCCATGGTCCTGCTGACGGTTCCGATCATCTATCCGGTGATGGTTGGCCTTGATTTCGGCATGTCGCCCGATGATTTCGGCCTGTGGTTCGGCATTCTGGTGCTGATCGTCGTCGAGGTTGGCCTGATCACACCACCGGTGGGGATGAATCTCTTCATCATCAACGGGCTCGCCAAGGATATCCCGATTGGCGATACCTTCCGCGGTGCCATGCCCTTCGTGGTGACCGATCTCGTGCGCACCGTCATCCTCGTGCTGTTCCCGCCCATCACGCTGGCGCTGGTCTGGCTGATTTATTGACGGGCTGGTACATACCGGACTTGCAAAGACGAACGGCGCGGAGTTGATCCGCGCCGTTCGTCTTTATCTACCATGGAGCTGACAAGAAGCCGTCAGCCGCCCTCGACGGAGCGGCGCACGCGCATCAGCAGCTCCAGCAGCTTGGCCCGCTCTTCCGGGGAAAGGACGGAGAAAATCCGCTCCTCATGGCCGAAGACGGCGGTCAGCGCCCGCTCGTAGACCGCCCGGCCTTCTTCTGTCGGGTGGAGCGCCTGGGCGCGCCGGTCGCCCTCCACCGGCATCCGGTTCAAGAGGCCGCGCCTTTCCATGTCATCGATGATGGACACGAGGCCCGACCGCTCGATGCCCAGTTGCCGGGCGACTTCGCTCTGCGTGATGCCCGCAGATTCCACGCTCATGGACAACACGGAGAACATCCGTGGGGAAATATCGTCATCCGTCAGCACCTGACGGAAGTCATTCTGAACGAGAATATAAACGCGCTTCAGATTGTAGCCGATCAGCTGGTCAAGCTTGTCCATCGGCTCGGCGGTGACGGCAGCTGTTTCTGCCCCGCCGTTGCTGTTCTCCCCGTCGCCTGCCATGGGGCGGGTTTCCTCCGGTTCCCGGGCTGCTGCATCCCTTGCGTCTTGCAAGAAAAAGCACCGCCTGCTTATGTTGTTTATGAGGTTAACAATATACACTTCACCGGAGGAAAGTCCATGCCCCAGCCCGCCAGCGCGCCCGTTGTCCTGCCGGTTCCGCAACTCGTTCATGTCTGCAATCTGGAGGTCGAACTCGCCCCCATCATGGAGATGGGCGCGGGGCGTGCGGGCCAGCGGCGGATCATACCCATCATTGGCGGAAAGGTGACGGGCCCGCGCCTCAACGGCCGTATCCTGAACCTGGGAGCCGACTGGCAGACGATCTTCACCGATGGCCTTGCCGAACTGGACACGCGCTATGCGATGGAGACGGACGATGGTGCGGTGATCGAGATCATCAACTACGGCTTCCGCCATGGTCCGGCGGAGATTCTGGCTGCCGTCGCACGGGGGGAAAGCGTGCCGCCGGGGTCCTACTACATGCGCACGCAGGCAAGGCTGGAAACGGGGGATCCGCGCTATGGATGGGTCAACCGCACCCTGTTCGTGGGCACCGGCGCCCGCCATGCCCAGGCTGTCACCGTTTCTCTCTACGCCCTCGAATAGGCCGTAGGGCCAACTCCCTCGGGGACTG
Organism: Pannonibacter sp. CBAS1226; assembly: GCF_055685825.1. NCBI lineage: Bacteria > Pseudomonadati > Pseudomonadota > Alphaproteobacteria > Hyphomicrobiales > Stappiaceae > Pannonibacter > Pannonibacter sp. CBAS1226. The sequence goes on from NZ_JBVOUO010000004.1 coordinate 430,743, forward strand.
GTATCACAGGCCGCTGACCTTGCGTTTGACGCTGGCCACCCTGTCAGCTTCAAAGGCAACCTGCCTGAACATTTTCAGCAGTTTCTGGTCGATCTTGCGGCCCATATCGACCAGAATGCCATAGGCCTGACGCGGGCTGAGGGCGGGCTTGTAGGCCCGTTTCTCGGTGAGGGCCGCATAGATGTCGCAGATGGTCAGCATCCGCACGCTGGGGCTGATTTCGTCGCCTTTGAGCCCGTCCGGATAGCCGCTGCCGTCGAGATATTCATGGTGGTGGGCGGCGATGTCGACCACTTCGTCAGAAATGCCCGGCTGACCGGTGAGCAGTTCGCGCGACTTGACCGGGTGCATCTTGATGGTGGCAAATTCGTCATCCGTGAGCTTGCCGGGCTTGTCGAGAATGGAGAGCGGGATAAACACCTTGCCCACGTCATGCAGCAGCGCGGCAGCGCCAAGCCGGGCCCTTTCATCCGCCGTCATGCCCATCACATCGGCAAAGGCCAGCGCATAGCCCGTCACCAGCATGGAATGGCAATAGGTGTGGCTGTGGTGCATCTGCACGGCGGCCGTCCAGGCGTCCAGCCCCTCCACACGGAAGGACGACAGGGTCAGGTCGACGGCCCGGCCGATCTGTGCAACCGGAAAGGGTTCATCCGAAATGGCGGAGGTGATGCAATCACCGAGCGCCCGGCTCACGGCCTGCACAGACTTGCGCGTTGCCGGCGGCACATCTGCCGGAATGGCGGGCATGCTGTAGGAGCCGAGCAGGCGTTCCACCTCCTGCAGCACGGCCCTCACCGGGCGGATACGGGACCATATGAGCGTGGTGCCAAGCGCATTCGCCTGCACTTCATCCCGGCGGTTGTTGGGCCGCACCAGCGCGACGCTCGTGACATTGCGCGTCTCGGACAGCGCCTGGCGAACCGTCTCCATGTCGGCTTCGTCCGCTTCGGCGAGATCAATCAGGACCAGATCGGCAGCGAAAAGGCCGGCACGGTGTGCATCCCCGTGCTCAAACAGCTCGGCTGGATAAAACTGGCCGAGCTTGTGCATGATGAGGGGGCAATGATCGAGGTTTTTAACGAGCATGACTAGTTTGAACACAGCCCGTTTCTCCCAAAATTTAGCAATCTTGATGTATATGGTGACTTCTAAGTTTCAGTAAATTCACTTGAAGAATTCAAGGATTTCCCAACGTTCCTGCCTCTCGGGGAGCTTGCATTCTGTGCAGGGCGAGATGTTCCGGCACGGGCCTGCCTGTCCGCATGCCGGTGATGCTGGCGGCGGCGGCACGGTCCCGCATGACGCCAAGCTTCAACAGGTGTTGATGCAGGTGCGCAGGATTGGCCACTTTGCAGGGCTAAGGCTGCAAACGGCAGATTTCATGGAAAAAATGCGTTTGCCTCGGCCGGAAGCTTCATGCTGTATCGTCGGGGCCGTGCAGGGCGTCGCTCAACCGGGACCGGTTCTCCTCTGCGCGGCCCTGTCCTTGAGAAGCGTGCGGCGGCGGGAGTGTATTGCTCCGGAAGCGGCAGGACCCCGGCCTCATAGTTTTGCTGCATCGGTTTGCCATGACATTCAGCCAGTTTCAGCTCCAGTTCCTTTCCCGGCTCAGAATGACCTTTTTCATTGAAGGTGCCAGGGACCGGGGCGGGCAGGCGTGATCATGAAAGAGCATCTGCGGTCCATCACCGCCGGCCTTACGGCGGGTCTCGACAATCTGGGCACGGGCGTCGCCTTTGCGGCACTGCTGTTTGCCGGGCCGCTGGCCGCCGGGCTTGGCATGGGGGTGGCGGTGCTGCTGCTCAGCGGCGTCATCCTGTCGGTCTATATCGCGCTGCGCAGTCCCTATGTGGGCAATGTGGCCTTGGTGCAGGAAACCGGCATCGCCATTCTGGCCGCCTCCATGGCGGGCATCCTCGCTGGCATGGAAGGGCAGGAGACGGACCGGCAGATTGCGACCATCCTGGCCATTCTGGGCACCAGCACCCTGGTGACCGGGCTGATGTTCCTGCTGTTCGGGCGGCTGCGGCTCGGTACGCTGGTGCGGTTTCTGCCCTATCCGGTCATCGCCGGGTTTCTCTCGGGCACCGGCTGGCTGTTGATCGAGGGCGCGCTCGTCATGGTTACGGGGGAGCACAGCCTTGCCGCGATTGCGGCCGGTTTCGCGGCGGATCTGTCCGCCAGCGTGAAGGACCCCGTCTTCCTCGGCGCCCTGCTGCCTGCCGTGCTGATGGCACTGGTGCTTGCGGTCAGCCTTGTCCGCTTGCCGCATCCGCTGACCATGCCGCTGGCTCTGGCCGGTGCCATTGCCGCATTCTATGCGGTGCTGGCCGCAGCCGGCATCTCGGCGGATCAGGCACGCGCCTGGACATGGCTGCCGGATATTCCGGCCGATGCCATGGTCAGCCTGCCCTCACCACTCTGGATCGTGGGGCAGGCGGATTGGGCGGCCGTCGTGCAGGCCATCCCGGTGATGATCGGCATCGCCATCCTCAACATCATTGGCCTGCTGCTCAACACCAGCGGGCTGGAGGTGGCTTTCGGCCGGGAGGTGGATGCCAATGCGGAGCTGCGCGAAAGCGGCGTTGCCAATCTTCTGGCCGGGTGTTTCGGTGGCGCGCCGGGCTATACCGGCCTCAGCCTCACCTTGCTCGCCGCCAAAATGCAGGCAGCAACCCGGCTGACGGGCATTGCTGCCGGGGTGATCCTGCTCATCAGCCTTGCCTTTGCCGGAACGCTCGCTGCCGCCATGCCCGGGTTCCTCGCCGCCGGGCTGATGATGTTTCTGGGCGCGGAACTGATTTACCACTGGGCCATCGCCGCCCGCCGCAAGCTGCCGCAGGGCGAATGGCTGATCGTTCTGGCCATTCTGGCTTCCATCGCCGTGCTGGGCTTCCTCTATGGCCTGATGCTGGGGCTGGCCTTCTCGGTGGTCATGTTCGTCTACAATTATGCCCGCCTGCCGGTGGTGCGCATGGCTGCCGATGGCCGCCAGTTGCGCAGCGGCGTGGACCGTTCGGCAGAAGCCGTGCGCGCGCTCGACCGGGAAGGGGAGCAGATCCATGTGCTGCGCCTGCAGGGTTATCTCTTCTTCGGTACGATGGAGCAGGTTGTCGCCCGCGTGCGCAAGCGGGCCGGTCAGGCCTCCGGCACGCCGCTGCGGTTTCTCATCATCGATCTCAGCGGCATGAGCGGCATGGACTCCGCCGCGGCCGCCGGTTTTGCCAAGATCCACGGCATGACGGAGCGGGCAGGCGTGCGCCTGATTTTCAGCGCCATGCCGCAGAGCGTTGCCGCAGCGCTGGCCCGTTCCGGTCTGAATACGGGAACCGGAGCGGGAGACAGCGCGCATTGCGTCACCTGTGCGGCCGATCTCGACCATGCGCTGGAACTGTGCGAGGACGCGCTGCTGGTGCAGGAAAAGCTGCTTCCGGCCGGGGCGGAGATATCCCATCACCTTGAATCGATCCTGGGACCGCATCCGCGCCTTGCCGATCTTGCAGGCGCCATGGAGCGGCTGGAGCTGGAGCCGGGCACGGCACTGATCCGGGCAGGCGACCCGGCCGATGACGTGTTCCTCGTCGGCGAAGGCCGCGTGCGTGTGGAAATGACGCTTCCCGATGGCCGCAGCCTGCGCCTGCGCACGATGACGGCCGGTGCGGTGGTGGGAGAGGTCGGCCACTGCCTCAACGGCAAGCGCACCGCCGATGTGGTGGTGGAAACACAGGCCTCTGTCTACAGGCTGAGCCGCGCCGGCCTGGAAAAACTGGAGCGCACCGACAGCGAGCTCGCCCTCCTCTTCCACCGCCTGCTTGCTGTCACCCTTGCCGAAAAGCTGGTGCTCGCCAACCGGCTGGTGCAACTCGCGCACGGATAACGCAAGAGGTGGCCCCCAAACGTGCGTTTTGAGGCCACCTCTGGAAATGCCCGTTCCTTCTCACTCTCCGCCGGCCGGGGCCGGTTTGGCAGCTTCCGCCACAAGGGCGGCGAGGCGGAAGAAGCCGTGCACCATCTTGGAGAAGGGCATCAGCAGGAACAGCACCATCACGCAGGCCAGATGAATGGCGAGCAGCGGTCCGGTCAGGTCCGTGCCGGTGGCGGCGTACAGCGCAAGCCCGGTGAGAGCCACGGCTCCCAGCAGCAGGATGAAGGCCATTTCACCGCCCCAGACCCGGACCGCACCAAGCGTGGCGTCGGCCCGCAGCTTCAGCCAGGACAGCCCGGCGGCGCCAGCCACCATCATTATGCCGCCCGGAACGCCGAGCAGCTTGGGCAGGGAGAACAGCGGGTAGGGCGCTTCCCAGCCGAAGGCATAGTGCATGACGGTTCCGCTGGCGGTTGCCGCAAAGCAGAGCAGGAAGCCATACATCATCAGCTGGTGGAACACCCGGCGCCGGTCGCTGAAACGGTCGCCGTCCTCGAAGTTGCAGCCCTCGCCGTGGCCGCCTGAAAGGTTCTTCATCCGCGCGGCATTGTCAAAGGCCCGCAGCACATGGATCAGCCGGAAACGGCCGCCGCCGGTCTCGCGCCAGTAGTCACGCACCGACAGGGCAATGAGCCCGAGCGGGGCCAGAAACGCGGGCACGAAGATTGCCACCATCGTGTTATGCGCGAGATGAGCATAGAAGCCCGCGCCATCCTGCGGCTTCCAGGCGGTAAGAGCCCAGAAGAAGAAGGCCAGCGCGGCCGCCAGAAGCCCGGCCATGGGGACGCCATGGGTCTGGAACAGCCGTGCGATGGCCTGCGGGCGGGCCAGCCGCTCCCAGCTTTCCACTCTGACTTCGGCCAGAGCCGCCGGGATGTTCAGGTTGAACTCATGCGGCGCGGTGTACTGGCAGGCATAGTAGCAGCCCCGGCAGTTGTGGCAGAGATTGGCCAGCTGCGTCAGGTCGCCATCAGCAAAGGCCTTCTGCCGGGTCATGGCCGGAAAAACCGAGCAGAACCCCTCACAGTAGCGGCAGGCGTTGCAGATCTCGATCTGACGGCGTGCCTCGTCGAAGGAAGATGTGGTGTCAAGCGGCATGGGCGGCGGCCTCCTTGCCCGCAATACGTCCGAAAACAGTGCCAATTGTCATGCCAAAACCGGCCAGATACCCTTGGCCAAGAATGGAGCCGGCCATGATCTCGCCGGCAGCCCAGAGATTGCTGATGGGCCCGGCTGCGCTGTAAACTTGGGCACGGCTGTCGACCTTCAGGCCGAGATAGGTGAAGGTCACGCCGGGGCGCAGCTCGTAGCCATAGAAGGGGGCCGTATCCAGCGGCCGCGCCCAGTTGGTCTTGGGCACATTCAGCCCTTCCGTGCGCAAACCGTCGAGCTCGGTCGGGTGGAAGTGGCCGGGGCGGCATGCGGCGTTGAACGTGTCGACGGTGCGGCGCACGGCTTCCGGCTCCAGCCCCATCTTTGCGGCCAGTTCCTCGATCGTGTCCGCCTTCACCGGCGGGAAGACGGAGGGCATGAACAGGTCGATCGATTTCGCATCAATGAGCGCATAGCCGACCTGATCGGGCTGGGCGGCCACCAGACGGCCCCAGATGGCATAGCGTTTCGGCCAGACATCCTCGCCTTCATCGTAGAACCGCTCGCCATCCTTGTTGAGCACGATGGAAAAGGGCACGCAGTCGAGGCGCGTGACGATGCCGCCGTCATATTTCGGGGCGCGGCCGTCAATGGCGACGGCATGGCACTGGGTCGGGTCGCCAACGGACTCCGCACCCTGATCCAGCATGTCCCGCAGCACGGTGCCGCGATTATAGGGTGTGCCGCGGATCAGGAAGTTGCGGGCCGCAGGCCCCCAGGCGCGCGCCAGCCAGTCGATGTCGGCCTGAAAGCCGCCCGAGGCCAGAACGAAGGTGCGGGCCTGAACGGTGACCGGCTGTCCGGCGATCTCCACCTCCAGGTGGCTGATGCGGCTGCCGTCCAGATGCACGTGCTTGACCTGCGCCTCATAGGCGATCTTCACGCCCAGGTCGCTGGCGGTGTTGTAATAGGCGTTCACCAGTGCCTTGCCGCCGCCCAGGAAAAAGGCGTTGGTGCGCGACAGGGACAAGGTGCCGGAGAGCGAGGGCTGGAACCGCACGCCATGCTCCTGCATCCAGGGCAGGCACTCTTCCGAGGTGCGGATGGCAAGGCGCGCCAGGCCTTCATCCGTCTTCCCCTTGGTCACCAGCATGAGGTCGTGGAAATATTCCTCTTCCTCGTAGGTGCCGGTGAGGGGAAAGGCGGGTCCCTTGTGCATGCAGCGGAAATTGCGTGTGTGGCGCGAGTTGCCGCCCCGGTAAGGCTTTGGAGCCCCTTCCAGGATCAGGACGCTGCAGCCCGCTTCCGCAGCGGTGATGGCAGCGCAAAGCGCTGCGTTGCCGCCGCCGACGACAGCAACGTCAAATGTGCCGGGCCAGTCTTTCATACGTCATCCTCCAGCGGAATTTCGCGGCCGCGCATGCTGCGGATCCGGGCCGACAAGGCAGCTTCCACATGCGCACGCATGGCCGCTTCAGCACCCGCGCCATCGCGGGCCTCGAAGGCGGCCAGCACCGCCGCATGTTCGGCCACGGCCAGCGCAGCGCGCTCCGGGTCTGACAGGGTGCTGGGGCCGAGAATGAGCAGGGTCTTCTGCAGGGCACTGATCGACTTCAGCAGAAACCGGTTGCGTGCCGCATCGAACAGGGTGCGGTGAAACTGCCGGTTCAGCTCGCGGGCCTGCGGACCAGCCGGTGCGGCCGCCAGCTCGTTGTTGAGGGCGGCGAGTTCCGCCAGCTCGATGCTGGAGGCCGCGCGTGCGGCCAGCCGTGCCGCCGTGCCTTCCAGCACCGCCCGCATTTCATAAAGCTCGACCACTTCCGCATGATCCAGCGTGCGGATCGAGGCGCCCTGCCGGGGCAGGTGAACGACGAGGCCGTCCGCTTCCAGCTGCCGGATTGCCTCGCGGACCGGCGTGCGGCTGATGCCCAGCCGCTCGGCCAGCTCGGTCTCGCGAAGGCGCATGCCGGGGGCCAGGCCGCCATCGCGGATGTCTTCCAGCAAGCGGCGGTAGGCCGCCTGGCCCTGCGGGATTTCGCTGTCTTCAGCCATCGGGTGAACTCGCTTGTGTCTTTTGGTATCCGGCTGTATACATCTGGATACAAGAAAGCGCAAGGAGGCAGATGTGCCGGCGGACCTGACAAAAAGCATGACAAAAAGGATGATGACGCTCGCCATTGCGGGGCTGGGTGTGGCGGTGTTCTATGTGCTCGGTCTGCCGCTGCCTTTTCTGTTTGGCCCGATGGCCGCATGCCTGCTGGCGGCCCTGTCCGGTGCACCGCTGAAGGGCATGGGCACGGTTTCTGTTCTGGCACGGACGGTCCTGGGCGTTGCCGTGGGGGCCTCCATCACGCCGGAGGTGGTCGGACGCATTCCCCAGATGGCCGGCAGCGTTGCCCTGGTTCCGGTATATGTGGCGGTGATCGGGGCTGTCGGCGTGCCCTTCTTCCGGCGCCTGGGCTATGACCCGGTGACGGCCTGGTACGCGGCGATGCCCGGCGGCCTGCAGGACATGGTGATTTTCGGTCAAGAGGCCGGGGCAAATGTCCGGGCGCTGGCCCTCATTCATGCCACCCGCGTTCTGGTCATTGTCACCCTGGCACCCATCATTCTGACCACCCTTTATGGGGCCAGTCTCTCGGGCGCCGTCGGCGCTCCGATGCGGGATCTGCCGGTGATCGAGCTTCTGCTGATGGCAGCGGCAGCCGTCATCGGGTGGAAAGGCGGGGAGCGGATCGGGCTATTCGGCGCGTCGATCCTGGGGCCGATGATCGTGACCGCAGTCCTGTCGTTGAGCGGTCTCATTCACAGCCGCCCGCCCGCTGAAGCGATCCTCGGCGCGCAGCTGTTCATCGGCATCGGGATCGGTGTTCAGTACATGGGGGTGACGCTGCGCGAGCTGCGCAGCTTCATCCTGTCCGGCCTTGCCTTCGTCGTGCTGCTGGCCGGGCTTGCGGCCATCTTCACCGAAATTGTCACGCTCACAGGCCTGGCTCAGCCGGTGGAAGGCTTCCTCGCCTTTGCGCCGGGCGGACAGGCGGAGATGACGGTGCTGGCGATCGTGGCCGGTGCGGATCTTGGTTTCGTCATCCTGCACCATCTGACCCGCATCGTCATCGTGATCCTGGGCGCGCCGGTTGCGGCGCGCCTCTTTGGGGTCAAAGCACCTCCGGATTGACCAGGTGCACCGGCTTGCCGGCGGCAAAGGCATTGACCTGATCGAACACATCGGCGAACTGCAGGTCGAACTCCTCCTCCGTGACGAAGCCGATGTGCGGCGTTGCGATCACGCGCGGATGCGACAGAACGGGGTCGCCGGCATCGGTCAGCGGCTCTTCGTCGAACACATCCAGCGCCGCAAGTCCGGGGCGGCCCGCGTCCAGTGCCGCGCGCAGGGCGCCGGGGGCAATCAGCCCGGCCCGTGCCGTGTTCACCAGAATGGAGCGGGGCTGCATCAGGGCAAGGTCTGCGGCCGTGACGATGCCCTTGGTGCCCGGCGTCAGGCGCAGATGCAGCGTCACGATGTCCGATCCGGCGAAAAAGGCCTCGCGGCTGGCCGCGACTTCTCCGCCTTCTGCGGCCGCTCTCGCCCGTCCGGCCTCCGATCCCCACCAGATCACTCTGGCACCGAAAGCCGCGGCATAACCGGCGATCAGCCGGCCTATCCGGCCATGGCCATAGATGCCGATGGTCTTGCCTTGCAGCGTGCGGCCGACCCCGGCCTGCCACTGGCCGGCCTTGGCACTTGCCATCTGCTCCGGCAGGCCGCGTAGCGCTGCCAGAATGAGGGCCCAGGTCAGCTCGGCCGCGGCGTGGTTGGGAACCTCAGCCGGCTTCATGGAGGCAAAGGCGACACCGCGGGCCGTGCAGGCGGCAACATCCACATGCGGCCAGGCACCCCGGCCGGAAATCAGCTTCAGGCCCGGAAGGGCCTCAAGCAGATCAGCGGTCACACGGGTCCGCTCGCGGAAGAGGCAGACAGCCTCCGCCTCCTTGAGCCGCTCGGCCAGCGCAGGCCCTTCCACGTGATCTGTCCAGACCGTCACCTCATGCCCCTTGAGCCGGCCAAAGCAGGGCAGGTGGCGCAGGGTATCGGACCAGTCGTCCAGAATGTGGACCTTCATTTGCCGCCCCACACCTCTGCCGGAACCATCACCTCTCCCTTGGCGAGCAGGCGCGCCGTGCGCAGCAGCCCGGCTGACTTCAGCGCAAAGCCGCCGGGGCCGTTTTCATAATCGACGGTCACGTCGATCACGCCGCCGGGATGCTCGATGAGCACCAGCGCAGGCGTGCCCTGCGGAGCGGTGAACAGTCCTTCGGCCACAGTGCCGGGGGTGAGCACGCAGGAGGCAAGGCACTGCGCGCCCGTGACGGCCATGGTGGGGTGGCAGTTCCAGGGCATGAAGTAGCGGGCTGTGATCGTGCCGCCGTTGCGCGGCGCAGACAGCAGGGCAAACTTCGGCGTCACGGACTTTTCCACATTGCCCATGCCCATCAGCTCGCCCGCCTTGCGGCGGATAGGCTCCATCCGGTCATAGAAGGCCCGGTTGGCGTCCAGTTCCTCGACCGTCTCCGCGCCGCTCAGGCCGAAATCGGAAGCGCGCGCGATGACGATCGGCATGGCCACGTCCATGCAGGTCACTTCGATGCCGTCAATCACGTCGCGCAGATTGCCGGTGGGCAGCAGCGCGCCGGTGGCGGAGCCCACCACATCCATGAAGTTGAGATAGATCGGCGCAGCCGTGCCCGGAACGCCGTCGATCGCGGCATCGCCCGCATATTCGACCTGCCCGCCGGGGGTGCGGACAACGGCCTCCACCTTGGCGCCGGTGTTGACCGAGAGGATGCGGATGCGGGTTTCATCACCCTGAGGGGCAATCAGGCCCATCTCGATGGCGGCTGGGCCGACGCCGGAAAGGATGTTGCCGCAGGTGGGCTTGAAATCAACGAGACCGTCCTCGACGCTGACCTGAGCGAAGAAGTAGTCGATATCGCAGCCGCTCGTTTCGGAGCGGGAGAGCATGGCGACCTTGGTCGTCACCGCGGCACCGCCGCCGATGCCGTCAATGTTCAGCTTGTGCCCGGAGCCGAGCGCCGCCACGAGAACCCGCGCCAGCGTCTCGCGGTCCTGCGGCAGGTCTTCCCGCCGGAAATAGGGGCCGCGCGAGGTGCCGCCACGGAAAAAATGGAAGGGAATGGCTGTCTGCGCCATCTTGATCTCCTGAAGCCGAAGACTGGTTAAGCCCGTGCGGCGTTTGAGCATTTCCAAGGTGTGATGCGTCAGCATCGAAAGCCTTGGTATGACCCGCCCGTTTGTTCTGGGCGGGTCAGGTTTTGCTTAGCGGAATGGCCAGGGCAGGTCCATTGCGTCCTGCAGCATGCCTGACGGGAAGTTGAGGGAGAGGGCCCATGCGAGGGTGAGGATGACGCCGGCGGCCCCTGCGGTCATCAGCAGGGTTGCGAGCACACCGGCCCTTGCCCTGACGATGAGGAAGACGGGGAAGAACAGCAGCAGCGCGCCATAGAAGCCGATGAG
>NZ_JBVOUO010000005.1:0-400730 GCF_055685825.1 Pannonibacter sp. CBAS1226
TACCGAACTCTCATCCGGCCATCAAAGCCACCCTGTCGGGAAGTCTCGGGAACAGCGTCCCCGCCGCCAGCGACGTTGCCGCCGTCGATGAACAGGCTTATACGCAGCTCCCCTGCCCCCGTCAACAACCTTCTGTCCGATTTTTTTGCAGCCGCTGATTATTTTTGCGGCTCCCGTGTGGATAAGCTGGCTTACAGGCCCGCAAAAGCCGCAGAAATCAGCCGTGAAACGGGAAAAATGTTTATCAACAGGCACTTGCCGCGCCGCGAAAAATTCTTCGCAGGCGCATTCAAACCCGTGTGGACTGCAGAAACAACGCCGTTCCGAGCCCTCCGGCGGCGGCAATCGCAGCCAGTCCTATGCCCTTGCGCGGCCCCCTGGCGAGGATATGGGCGAGCCGGACCGCCAGGATGGCACCGGATGCGCCAATGGGATGACCACGTGCGAGCGCCCCGCCGCCCTGATTGACGCGCAGATCATCAAAGCCAAGGCCGAGTGCCCTGCGGCTCACCATCGCCTGAACGGCGAAGGCCTCCATCAGCTCCACAACAGAGATGTCTTCAAGGCTCATGCCGGTGCGGCGGAAGAGCTCCAGCGCCACCTCATGCGCCCCCGCTGCCGGATTGCCCGGATCGCCGCCGGTCATCACCCCCTGCCCCACGGCAGCCAGAGGCATCAGACCCCGGCGCTCTGCTTCCTTGCGGCTCATCATCACAAGGATCGCAGCTGCATCGGCTTCCACGGCGATGGTCGATGCTGTCAGCCCATAGGTGTTCCCACCCGCAAGCACGGGAAGCCGGGACTGCAGCCTTGCATCAAGCGGACGTGTGAAGGCATCCGCGGCAAGCCCAGACAGCGGAACGGTCTCGGCTGCAAGGTCTCCGGCCGCCTGAGCCCGCAAGGCGGCCTGATGGCTGGCACGGGCATAGGCTTCCTGTGCTTCACGGCTGATTTGCATATGCATCGCCAGCCTGGCTGCGGCCTCTGCCGGATCCGGATCAGGAAACGGCGGCGGCGCAAAGGCCGGGCGGTCATAGGCAACAGGCACGGCGCCCTTCTGCAGCGGGCGGTGCATGCGGACCGGCGCGCGGGAGAAACTTTCAACGCCCCCCGCAATGACCACATCCGCCTCCCCGGCCCGGATGGCGCGGGCTGCGAGGATCACCGCGTCAAGGCCGGAGCAGCATTGCCGGTCGACGGTCATGGCGCTGACGGTTTGCGGCAGGCCCGCGGCCAGGGCCACCAGCCGGGCGGGATTACCGCCCGCGCCCAGCGCATTGCCAAGGATCACCTCGCTGACCGCCTCCACGGGCAGCCCGGCATCAGTGAGGGCTGCCTGCAGCACGGGCGCGCCCAGTTGCGCCAGGTCCAGCCGCGCAAAGGCGGCGCCGCGCGGGGCCACGGGCGAGCGCCGGGCAGCCACAATCACGGGGTCATGCGCCGTTGTGCCGGTCATGGCCTCACCTCGTCTGCAGCCGGGCATGGACAGCCCGTTCCAGCGCCGGAAGATCCGTCTTGCCGCCCGGCGTCAGGGGAAAGGCCTCGAACAGGAGAAAGGCACGCGGACAACGGACACGGCCAAGGGCCGTCAGCACGGCGCGCCGCAGCAGGCCGCCGTCCTTCAGACGGTCAGCGGCCTCCGGTTCCGGCCAGATGGCAGCTACCAACTTCTGCCCGCGCAGGCGGTCCGGCGCGCCGAAGACTGCGGCAGCCGTCACGCCGGGCACGGCGCGCAGCACCTTCTCCACCTCTTCGGGAAAGATATTGAGGCCGGAGCTGTTGATCATCCGCTTGTCGCGGCCGGCGAGATAGAGAAAGCCCGTCTCATCAAGCCAGCCCCGGTCACCGATGGTCAGCCAGCCGTCCTGCCAGCGCACTTCTTCCCCGCCGCCGCAGATATAGCGATCGAACAGCAGCGGGCTGCGCACCCACAGATGTCCGGCCTCTCCTTGTGGCAGGACGCGGCCCTGCCCATCGCGGATCTCCACCTCCACTCCGGGAAAGGGCCGCCCGACGGACGCTTCCGGCGCCGTGCCCTCCTGCAGGGAGATGAAGCTCATTTCGGAGGCGCCGTAGAACTCACAAGTCCGCACGCCGGGCAGACGGCGGGTCAGCATCTGCCGGTCCTCCGGTTGCAGCTTGGCGCCGCTCGACAGGACAAGCCGCAAGGACGGTGCGGCCTCCACTTCGCGCAAGATCAGCTGCAGTTGGGTCGGCGTCGCATAGAGTATGGTGGTGCCGCCTTGCGCCAAGCGGCGGGCCACGACCCTCGGCTGGAAGCGCGGCATGACCTCAACGCCCGCTCCGGCGCAAAGCCCTTCGACCGCCGCATAGAGATGCAGCGAATGCACCAGCCCGCCGCAGACCAGCACCTTGTCCTGAGGTGAGGTGCCGAAGGCAGCAGCGCTCAGGCGGAAACTTTCCATCCAGGAGCGGTGGGTGCGGGCAAAGCCCTTGGGCACACCCGTCGAGCCGGAGGTGAAGCCGGCATAGAAAAGATCTTCCGGCGCGGGAAAGGGCAGCGGCGTCCCTGCCGTTTCCTTCCGTGCCTCCGCCTCTGCCATCAGCGCCGGAAAACCGGCGGCATCAATGACAAGATCAGGCGCAGAGGCGGCAAGGATCTGATCGCACAGGGCACCGGGCCATGTGGTGTCGAGCATCAGGGCAATGCCCCCGGCGCGGCCTGCAGCGAAGAAGGCCAGCAGGGCCTGCAAGGGATCTTCCAGAAAGATACCAATGCGCGGCTGACGGGAGGATGCAGCAGGCAGGCGCCGGTGCAGCTGAAGGGCCAGCGCTTCGACCCGGGCTTGCAGCGCTGCGAAAGTGAGACTTGCCCCGCCGCAGACAAGCGCGGTCTGGCCGGGGCGGGTGGCCGCGTGATGCGCCAGCGCCGCCCCGGTGAAACTCATGGCCGGCTCAGCAGGGCGCGCGGCAGGCCGCGGGCAACCGTCTGCGCCACCACGGCGGTGATCGCGACCTTGATGAGGTCACCCGGCAGATAAATGGCCGTGCCGGCCAAGGCCTTGGCGAAGGGCAGATCGGCCAGGATCATCAGGCCCGGGATGCCGAAGAGATAGACAACGCCAACGCCGCCCACAGCTGCCGAGAGGGCAGCGGCGGCAAGCACCGGCAGATTGCGGCTGCGCTCCATGATGAAGCCGGCCACGAAGGCGCCGATGGGCCAGCCGATGAGGAAGCCTGCGGAAGGTCCGGCAAAGACGGCAAGCCCCCCGCGCCCGCCGGCCAAAAGCGGTGCGCCCAGCGCCACGACGAAGAGGAAGAGCAGCATGGACAGGCCGCCGCGCACGGAGCCCAGCATCACGCCGGCCAGCATCACGCCAAGGGTCTGCGCGGTGATGGGCACACCTGCCAGGAACGGAATGGCGAAGGGCGGAAACTGCCCCAGCACCGCAATCAGCGCCGCATAAAAGGCGATCTGCACCAATGCATAGTCTTTGCTTGCCATGATCCTGGCTCCTCTGCCCGTCAAAACTGCTTATTCACTCACCACCCAGTGACGGGCTTTTTAATGCGGCGGCGGCGCCAGTGCAAATCCGCAGAAGAGAGGATTGCATGCCGGAGGATGAGGAACGCTCACAAAAAAGCCCGGGGCACGTGCCCCGGGCTTGAGGTTTGGCCATATGGCCTGCTCCTGGGAGAGCTGGTCCGGATCAGAGGCGCTGGGAGCCCTGACCGAATTCCGGATAGGCTTCGACGCCGATTTCCACCTTGTCGAGGCCAAGAGCCTCTTCCTCGGGGCTGACGCGGATGCCGACGGTGGCCTTGAGGATCACCCACAGGACCAGCGAGGCAACGAAGGCGAAGGCACCGTAGGCGGCAACGCCGATCAGCTGCGTCACATAGGAGGTCTCGCCATTGGACAGCGGCACAACGAGAGTGCCCCAGATGCCGCAGACGAGGTGGACCGGGATGGCGCCGACAACGTCGTCGATCTTCAGCTTGTCGAGCAGCGGCACCACGAAGACGACCAGCGCGCCGCCGACGGCACCGATGAAGATCGCCTGTGCAACAGTCGGGTTCAGCGGCTCGGCGGTGATGGACACGAGACCGGCCAGCGCACCGTTGAGGGCCATGGTGACGTCGACCTTCTTGTAGAGGATCTGCGTCAGGGCCATGGCGGCGACCACACCACCGGCAGCAGCCATGTTGGTGTTGGCAAAGATGCGGGAGATGTCGGTCACGTCACCGATGGTGCCCATGGCGAGCTGCGAAGCACCGTTGAAGCCGAACCAGCCGAGCCACAGGATGAAGGTGCCGAGGGTGGCCAGCGGAATGGACGAGCCCGGCATCGGGATGACCTGGCCGCTGGAGGTGTACTTGCCCTTGCGTGCGCCGAGGACGATGGCACCGGCGAGAGCCGCCCAGCCGCCGACGGAATGCACCAGCGTGGAACCGGCAAAGTCGGAGAAGCCCATCACCGACAGCCAGCCGCCGCCCCACTGCCAGGATCCGGCAATCGGATAGATCAGGCCGGTCAGGACGACCGTGAACAGCAGGAAGGGCCACAGCTTGATGCGTTCGGCCAGGGTGCCGGAGACGATCGAGGCAGCGGTGGCGACGAAGACCATCTGGAAGAACCAGTCGGAGGCCGTCGAATAACCGGTGTCCAGCGCATTGCCGCCGACCGGATCGAAGGAATAGGGGCCGAAGGAACCCATGAAACCGCCGTCGACGCCGGTGTACATGAGGTTGTAGCCGGTGAGCCAGAACAGGATGCCGGCGATGGAATAGAGCGCAATGTTCTTCAGGCACTGCATCGACACGTTCTTGGACCGCACGAGGCCCGCTTCCAGCATGGCAAAGCCGGCCGCCATCCACATGACGAGGAAGCCGCCCAGAAGGAACAGCAGCGTGTTGAAGATATAGGCCGTGTCGGCGGCCAGGGCATAAGCCGGCGCCTCGGCGGCGGCAGCGGCGGTTTCAGTGGCAGCTTCTGCAGCCGGTGCAGCGGTCTGGGCAAGGCCCGGATCGGCCATCAGACCGAGGACCGCCATGCCGATTGCGGCATAAGCGAAAGACTTCTTCATGTTACTCACCCCTCAAAGCGCTTCTGTGTCGGTTTCGCCGGTGCGGATGCGAACCACCTGATCGATCGAATAGACGAAGATCTTGCCGTCGCCGATCTGGCCGGTCTTGGCGGCGCCGGAGATGACTTCCACGACCTTGTCGACGGACTCGCTGGAAACAGCGACTTCGATCTTGAGCTTCGGCAGGAAGCTCACCGCATATTCGGTGCCGCGGTAGATCTCGGTGTGGCCCTTCTGGCGGCCGTAGCCCTTGACCTCGGTGACGGTGAGTCCCTGGATGCCGATGCTCGTGAGGGCGTCACGCACCTCGTCGAGCTTGAACGGCTTGATGATGGCCATCACAATTTTCATGCTCGTTACCCGTTTCCCCTGCTTGTCACCGGTCCGGGACTGGACCGGTCTGGCCACCTGGCCCGCATCCTCTGCGCTTCAGGTGGAACCTGCGCTGAGGGCGGACCGGGCCGGCTTTCCCCTTCTCTTAAACAAGGACCGTGCCAACTTTGGCCAGGGGCAGGAAAATGCCCGATTTCCGCCAGATTCATGGAAGGGGACGCGGGGGAGACGGGCAGTTGACCGTTCAGGAGGCAAATACAGAGCGGCAGATATGCCTATTTTCTATTCAAATCTCAAAATTTGCACACAATGTAAGCAAAACTGAAAAGCAGAAACGCCACCGCTGCTTTTTAAGGCAGCGGTGGCGTCCTGTTTGAGGAGAAAACTTCTGGATGGAGGCAGAAAGGCGGGGCCTGAGCTCAGGCCGAGAAACCGCCATCGGCCAGATAGGCCGCCTCTTCCGCCGTCGTCTCACGCTCGAGCACATGGTTGCGGTGCGGGAAGCGGCCAAAGCGGCGGATCACGTCGAGATGGACGAGGGCATAGAGATAGAACTCCTTGTCCCCGAGGCGGCGGAACAGATCGACGGATTTCTCCTGCTCGGCCATGTCCTCCGCATGTTCGAACGGCAGGTAGAAGAAGGCCCGGGCATCCTTGGGAAAGGCTTTGTCGAAGCCCCTGGCCAGTGCGGCCGTGGCGATGATCCGGGCTTTTGCGTCCGTTGCGAAGGCGCGCTTGTCCTGCCGGTAGACATTGCGGGGGAACTGGTCGAGCAGCAGCAGCAGGGCCAGCGTGCCATGCGGTGTTTCCTGCCAGTGATCCAGTGCGCCCGAGGCCGCATCATCCATCAGCGGCACGAAATGGCTGCGTATCTCCGCGTCAAAAGCATCACTGCGGGTGAACCAGGCCTCGCTGCCGGCCTCCCACCAGAAGTCAAGAACGGTAACGGGATCAGCGGCGGAGGCTTGGGTGGGAGTGGGGGCGCCGGTCACGGGTGGTTTCCTTCTTGTTTGCAATCTTTCAGGTCTCTTCCAATGTCGGCCATTTCGGCGGTGTTTCAAGCCTTTGCGGCTTGACGCAGTGTTCACGGCAGGACAAGAGCTGAAGCCGGACGAAAAACCGCGCAGGGCATCATGACGGCACCAGACACATCGGAACCGGGACAGCATCTTGACCTCAGGGGCCTCAAGTGCCCGCTGCCGGTGCTGCGCAGCCGCAAGGTGCTGGCGGGTTTGAAGCCCGGTGCAGTGCTTGTGGTCGAGGCAAGCGACCCGATGTCGGTGATCGACATTCCGCATATGTGCAACGAGGATGGGCACGCGCTGCTGGCCCAGGAAAAGCATGATGACGCCCTGCGCTTCACCATCCGCCGGGGCGCACAGAAAAACGCAGGCTGATCAGGTCATCCGCGCGGCGATACGGTCCATTTCCGTGGCCAGCGCAATGTCCAGCGCCGTCAACCCGCCTGCATCGTGGGTGGACAGTGTCACCTCCACCGTGCGGTAGACGTTCGACCATTCCGGATGATGGTTCATCCGCTCCGCCACCAGCGCTACCTGCGCCATGAAGCCGAAAGCTTCGACGAAACCGGCAAAGACAAAGCGGCGGGTGATGGCATCGCGCCCCTCCACCAGCCGCCACCCGGTGAGCTGGTCCAGCGCTGTCACGCGCTCCCCGTCCGTCAGACGTGCCGCCATCTGCATCTCCCGTCTTGAAATCCGCCGCGTCACGGACATCTTCTCCCGCGTCCAACCGAATATAGGCCAGGAGACGACGCTGGCCAGCATTGCATCACACCAAGGCCCGGACGCCGGGCGGGCTTGACCGGATCCCGGTCTGTCAGGCTCATCAGCATTTGGATCACACAGGAGCCCAGCCATGACCTCTGTTCTCTTCGTCTGCCTTGGCAACATCTGCCGCTCACCGCTGGCAGAAGGCGCGTTCCGCAAGGTTGTGGAGGATCTGGGCGCCGGCGGACGGGTGCTCATCGATTCGGCCGGAACCGGCGGCTGGCATCAGGGCGAGGCGCCGGACCCGCGCTCCATCGCCGTAGCGGCCCGCAACGGCATCGACATTTCCGCCCAGCGCGCAAGGCAGGTGGTGAAGGCCGATTTCAGCCGCTTCGAGCACATCCTGGCCATGGACAGCAGCAATCTCACCAATCTGCGCAAGCTGAGCCCGGCAGAGGCCCCAGCCCGCCTCCGGCTGTTTCTGGAAGCAGAGGGAATGGATGTGCCCGATCCCTATTACGGCGGCCCGGCCGGATTCGAGACCGTCTTCCGCATGGTGATGAGAAGCGCGGAGGATCTTGCGGCAGAACTGGGGCTTGGCCGAAGAGGCTGACCCGATTCAGCGGAACTTCGCCACAAAGGCCCGCAGCGCCCGGCCGATTGCAGCCAGAAGCGGCGGCACGGCGCGGCGCAGGCGCAAGCCCGCCGCAGACAGTCCGGCATCAAGGCTCTGATCCTGCGCCCAGCGCGGCGTCTTCACATAGAGCAGCCAGTAGACCGACAGGAGCACCAGGAAGGTCAGTCCCCAGGCCAGCAGCGTGTCGGAGAGAAAGTGACCGCCGAAGGCCACCCGGTTCACCGACAACGCCAGCATCAGCGGCAGAATGGTCAAGACCACCGCCGGGCGCCAGCTTTTCGGCACCACGAAGGCCAGCGCCATCAGCCACATGCTGGCCGAGCCTTCGCCCGAAACAAAGGAACAGTTGGTGCTGCACCAGTCCGTCTTGAGCCACACCGGCATGAAGGGCAGGTCTCCGCCGAACTGCTCCACCATCACCGGGCGCGGACGGCCCCAGTTGTTCTTCAGGATGGTGTTGACCAGGATGCCCGGGCCCAGCACCAGCGTGGAGAGCAGAAACACCGGCTTGCGCAGCGGCATCAGCGGCGGCAGCTCCGGCAGCAGCAGCTTGAGAAGCAGCACAAACCCGCAGATGAGGGCCACCGTCTGCACCAAATAGGGGCCGAGATAACGAAGCTTCTGCAGGAAGGGCGAGGACGCCGCCGTAAAGCCTTCGCCGGGCGTGTAGAACAGGCCGCTGGCCAGAAGATCGAGCCCCGGCACGGCCAGAAACACCAGCGACACCACACCAATGAACGTGAAGGCTGCCCCGAACGGATGAGCGCGGCACCAGCGCACACTGGTGCAAATCAGAGTGCGGGCACGGGAGAAGGCGGAAGGAGCTGCGTGATCAGTCATTCGGGCTCTCTAGCCTATTTTCTCAAGCTCGGCCAATATCTGCTTAACGGCGGGCGCTGTGAACGGACCAGATGTCATACCAACTCTCGATGAGCTTGCCTCATCAAGAGTTGGTCAAGCCTGTGCGGCGCCTGAGCAATTTCAAGGCGTGATGCGTCAGCATCTCAACGCCTTGATATAAGAGGAATTTTCCATGCAGCAACGGCCGAGGCTCGATTTCTGGTTCGAATTTGCCTCCACCTACAGCTACCTCACCGCCATGCGCATCGAGACCGTCGCCAAGGACCGGGGCATCGATCTGGTCTGGCGGCCATTTCTGCTCGGCCCCATCTTCGCCCGGCAGGGCTGGGACACCTCGCCCTTCAACCTGTTTCCGGCCAAGGGCCGCTACATGTGGCGTGAGATGGAGCGCCTGTGCGAGGACATGGGCCTGCCGCTGACCGTGCCCGATCCCTTTCCGCAGAACGGCCTGATGGCGGCGCGCATTGCCCATGCCGGGCGGCTGGAACCCTGGATCGGCAGCTTCGTGCGCGCTGTTTACATGGCGGAATTTGGCGAGGGCCGCGATATCAGCGACGAAGGTCTTCTCGCCGGCATCCTCTTGGATCTGGGACTGGATGCAAAGGCCCTGCTTGCCAAGGCCCAGAGCATCGAGGTGAAGATCGGCCTGCGTGCAGCGGTCGCAGAAGCGGAAGCTGCCGGTGTTTTCGGAGCACCCAGCTTTGTGACGGAAGACGGGGAGCTTTACTGGGGCAACGACCGGCTGGAAGATGCCGTCGAATGCGCCCTGCGCCTCACCCGCTAACCTTCACAGGACAACAATGCCCGAGTGCTTGGCCTTGTGCTCGGGCTCCACATGGATCGTCACCCTGGCGCCGGGCAGCGACTTGCCGATGGCCTGTTCGATCCGGTCACAGATGTCATGGGCGGCATCCACGCTCATTTCACCCGGCACGACGAGGTGGAAATCCACGAAGGTCAGGCGCCCGGCCAGACGGGTGCGCAGGTCATGGGCCTCGATGGCCCCTTCCCCGTGTTCGGAGATCAACCCGCGCAGCATGTCCTGCACATCGGTGGAGGCCGCTTCATCCATCAGGCCGCTGACGGAAGCCTTCATCAGGGTCCAGCCGGACCACAGCACGTTGAGACCGACAAGCCCCGCCAGCAGCGAATCCAGCTGTCGCCAGCCGGTCAGAAACACGAGAATCACGCCTACGAGAACGCCCACGGATGTCACCACATCCGTCATCAGATGCTGGCCATCAGCCTCAAGCGCCGGGGAGCCGTTCTTGCGGCCAAAACGGATCAGCAGCACGGCCCAGCCGCAGTTGAGCACGCTGGCAAGACCGTTCACGGCCAGGCCCTTCACCGTGTAATCGGGCATTTCTGTCGCGTGATAGCCTTCCCAGGCCGCATTGAAGATCGACAGCGCCGCCAGCACGATCATCACGCCCACAAGAACCGCAGCGAAATACTCCGCCTTGTCATGGCCATAGGGGTGATTGGAATCGGCCGGCTTGGACGCATACCAGACGGCCAGAAGGGTGGCGAAGGAGGAGGCCACATTGACGATGGATTCCAGCGCATCCGAATAGAGCGCCACGGACCCGGTCAGCACAAAGGCCAGATACTTCAGCCCCAGAACGGCGGCCCCAACGATGACGCTGCCGAAGGCAACGCGCAGACGCAGGCTCATGGCTACCTCACGGATTGAGGGCGCGGCACTCCGCACGCCCGGTCAGGAGGCGGCGGCCTGGCTGGCACGCCGTCCCGTTCGGGCAAGGCCTTAGGCATGTTTCAGGCTGAACGCAAGGGCGGTGCGCGAGGAGAAGCGCTAGATTCCCGTATCCCACAGGTTGGAGGCGGCGCCGATGATGCGCCCCGGCCCGCTGTCATCCTCCAGCTGAACAATGACCGCGCAGCGCTTTCCGCCCTTTTTCATCGGATGCTGCGGCAGGTTCAGCTCCAGCTGCCCGCCGGACCACATGCCCACCGCTTCCAGCCGCTTCACCACATTGACATAGGTGACCTGCCGCCCCTCATTCTCACCGCGGCCGACCTCCACTGTCTTGGAAGGCATGACATGGAGCAGGTAGACGGTCGCCATCTTCGCCCCTTCGGGCAATGCTCCGTCGATGGTGACTTCCAGCATGTCCGGCGTGGAATGAAGCGTGACCGAGGCCGTCATCTTCGTGGCACGGCCAAGGGCGGCCTTCACCGCCGGCTCGTCGCCCCCCACCACATGCTCGCCACCGTTGATGATGATCTGCGGTGTATAGACCGATCTGTCGCCGCGGCGGGCGGAGTACAGCCGCTGGCGCTCGGAGTTTTCCGGAGTGGCAAGCGTGTCCTTCCAGCCCAGGTAATCCCAGTAGTCGACCGGCAGGGAAAGCGCGAGGACGCCGGCGTCTTTGGAAAGGTCCTGCAGCAGCTTGTCGGCTGGCGGACAGGATGAGCAGCCCTGACTGGTAAAGAGCTCCACCACGACCGGCGGCGCCTTGCCATCCCTGGCAGCCGCTGCCACCGGCAGAGCCATGACGGCAAGGCAAACCGCAGCCGCCAGCCGTGAAATCAGCATTCGCACAGGGCCCATGGCCGGGGAACTCACTCTTGTCTTCCGGATCTTGCTCTCGTCCAAAATACATATTCTGCGCCGCCGCGCGAGTCACGTCGCGGTGAGACAGAGCAGCTGCGGAACGTGTCCTCAGCCGGAAAATGATGCCAATTGGCTTTGACCGGCGGGAAACAATGCCATTTTGACAGATGATGGCACGCAGCTATAAAATATCACGACATTTCATGAAGAGCAGAACATGCGCGGACAGCGTGCACCGCTGCCGGAAGAGGAAACGTCGGAAGATGGCGCGTGCACCCAAAGGCTCCGGACAGACCGGTGACGTGGAGCCCGATCAGGCGAAGCGGCGCAATTCGGTCAATCTGTTTGAACTGGCCTATGAGCGGCTGGAAGACCTGATCGTCAGATGCGAACTGAGCCCCGGCCGGTTCCTGTCGATCCAGGACCTGCAGACCCTGACGGGCATCAGCCGGACACCCGTGCATCAGGCTGTAGGCCGCCTGGCCGAAGATACGCTGATCCACATCCGCCCGCGCCATGGTCTTCAGATTGCGCCCATTGATCTGGCCCGCGAGCGGGTGCTTCTCCGGCTGCGGCGGGATCTGGAGCGGTTCGTCATCAAGCTTGCGGCAGAGAATGCCTCCCCGGCACAGCGAAACCAGATGCTGCATCTGGCCAAGGTCATCCGGGAGCGCCGTGCGACGATTTCGATCGACGACTTCAACACATTCGACCGGCGCATCGACACGCTCATTCTGGCCGCCGGCAACGAGCCTTTTCTCGTCCACACCTTGAGGCCCCTGCATACGATCTTCCGGCGGATCGGCTGGATTCATCACAATCACACCTCAGGCAGCCTTAGTCTCGATGGAACGGTTGACCACCATCTTGCGGTGCTCAATGCCGTGGCAAACCGCCATGTCGAACAGGCGGTGGCAGCCTCTGACGCGCTCATCGAATTCGTCAATTCGATGTTTGACGTGATGGAAAAGGAAATTGATCCCACCCTGCTCGACTGCAGCATCGAGCCGCTCATACCTGCGTAATATCAAGGCACTGAGATACCGGCGCACCACGCCTTGAAAAGGCCCTGGCCCCGCATGGGATTTGGCATAAGACAACTGCCCCCTTTCCTTCGCCCCGCCTTCCCGGCCATCTCTGGCGCTGGATACCGGTCACTGCGGCGCGCAGATGGCAGACCCTTTCCAGACGCGGCAGCCCTGCAGCAGGAAGAAGACATAGCTTAATATTTTCAATCACTTGAACCGGCCTCGGGATGCAGTTTGGCCGGAACCGGATCTGCAGATTGCAGCATTTGAAATTTTGTGATATTTCACGACATATCAATCAGGTCTCCGGGAGGGAGGTCTTGTTGAAATGGGAGGAAATCAAATGACTATTTTCCGCACCGGTCTTGCCGGAGCAGTTGCGCTTGGCCTCACCGTAATAGCGCCAGCAGCCAGCCAGGCCGCAGACGCCACGACACTGCAATTCCAGACGCACCACAGTGCATCATCGCTTCAGGGCCAGGCGCTGCTGCGCTTCGCCGACCTTGCAAACAAGATGTCCGGCGGCACACTGCAGGTTAACATGCTCACGGACTCCTCCGTGGTGAAGGCATCGGAAGCCTTCGAGGCGGCTGCCACCGGCATTATCGACGGAGATGCAACCGGTGCCGGCTATGTCACCGGCAAGAACCCCGCATTCCAGTTTTATGGCGACGTGATGGGTGGCTATTCCACGCCCTACCAGATCCTCGGCTGGTACAAGAATGCTGGCGGGCTGGAGCTTGCCAACGAGCTCTACGAACAGTTCAACATGCATCTGATCGGCACCTTCGTCGCCACGCCGGAGTCGCTGGGCTCGACCACATCGCTCGCCGGCATTGAAGATCTGAAGGGCTGGAAGTTCCGCTCGCCACCGGGCATGGAATCGGAAATCTTCCAGAAGCTGGGCGCCGCTCCCGTGGTCATGCCATTCGGTGAAGTGTTCACCGCCATGACCTCGGGCACCGTGTCCGGTGCCGATGCCTCGACCCTGGCCGTCAACAAGGGGCTCGGCCTCTATGATGTCGGCAAGTTCGCAACCTACCCCGGCTTCCATTCCATGCCGATCGAGCATGTGACGATCAATCTCGACAAGTGGAACTCCCTGACGGACGAGCAGAAGCAGATCCTGCAGTCGGCAATCGACACGATTGCCATCGAGGTGGCCACCCAGTCGGAAATCAATGACAAGAAGGCCGCTGCCGAACTCACCGCCGCCGGGGTCACCCTTCAGGACTGGAGCGAAGCCGACCGCCTGGCCTTCCGCAAGGTGGCTCAGGAAGTCTGGGCAGACTGGGCAACCCGCAGTCCCGAAGCTCAGGCTGCATATGATTCCCACGTGGCCTACATGAAGTCGCTCGGCATCCTCGACTGATCCGCCGCTGACTGCCTCAGAAGAAGCGGGCTGGCGGTTTCACAGTTGCCTCCCAGCCCGCCTCATCCGGTTCTGCCCGGGCCTTGCACAGGCTCAGGCAGACCTTCGCGGCCGCTCTTTGCCTTCAGCCAGACGAGGATATCATGCCGGCTCCATCCGAAAATCCTGATCCAAAGTTCTCCCCGAAGGCGGCGCTGCTGGCCTCTCCCCTGCTCGTGATCGTTGCCATCACGCTTTACGAGGTGGCGGCGCGCTATCTCTTCGGCAGTCCGACGGCCTGGGTCAATGAAATGGCCCTGTTCCTGTCCGCGCTCGTCTATCTGGTGGCGGGTGTCTACGTCATGGCGCTGGATGACCATTTGCGGATCTCGGTCATCTATGACGCGGTTCCGCGCCCCGTCCGCCGCGTCTTCGATGTCATCACCCTGGCCGCAACTCTGGTCTTCTGCGGTGGCCTTGCCTATTTCGGCGCACCGACAGCCTGGCGGGCCCTCGTCACTTTCGAGCGGTTCGGCACCGCCTGGAACCCGCCCATTCCGGCCATCGTCAAGCCCTTTGTCGTCGTTGCGGCGGCCCTGATGGCTGTCCTTGCAATCATCAACTTCCTGCGCGCCAGCCGGCACCCCCGGCCCGGCAGCGGCCGGATCGATTGAGGCTGCCATGACCATTCTGACAATCTCGATCATCCTGCTCCTTGGCATTTTCGCTCTGATGGCCGTGGGCGTGCCGCTGGCCTTTGCCGCCGGCTCGCTGGCCATGGTGGTTGCCTATCTCAAGTTCGGCCTGCCGGTGCTCGCCATTGCGCACAAGACCGTCTACGGCCTTGCGACCGAATACAGTTTCCTCTCCGTGCCGATGTTCATCCTGATGGCATCGCTGCTGGAACGGTCCCGGCTGGCGCGCGATCTCTATGATGCGCTGAACAGTATTTTCGGCCGGATCCGCGGCGGCATCGGCTATGTCACTCTGGTGATTTCCGTCCTTCTGGCGGCGATCAGCGGCATCATCGGCGGCGAGATCGTGCTGCTCGGGCTTGTTGCCCTGCCGCAGATGCTGCGCCTCAAATACGACCGCAACCTTGCCATCGGCATCGTTTGCGCGGGCGGATCACTCGGCACCATGATCCCGCCGTCGATTGTGCTGATCGTCTACGGACTGACCGCCAATGTGTCGGTTCACCAGCTCTTCCTTGGCTCATTCCTGCCCGGCTTCCTGCTGGCGGCCTTTTATCTCGTCTATATCGCCATCCGCTGCTGGCTGGATCCTTCGGCAGCGCCCAAGCCCGCGGAAACCAGACAGGTTCCGTTCTCCTGGCCTGTCTTCCTGCGCGGCGTCCTGCCTACCGCCATCCTCATCTTCACCGTTTTCGGCTGCATCTACGGCGGCATCACCTCGATCACCGAGGCGGCAAACATCGCCGTTGGCATGACGCTGGTGATCATTGCGGTGCGCGGAGAACTGAGCCTGCCCATGCTGGCGCAAGCCCTCACCCAGACGCTGCGCGCCTGCGGCATCATCCTCTGGGTCACCTTTGGCGCCGCCGTCATGGTCGCGATCTACAATCTATCCAGCGGGCAGAGGTTCGTGACGGAGCTGATCCTTGGGCTGAACATCTCTCCGCTTCTCACCATCCTGCTGATGATGACGATCTTCATCGTGCTCGGCATGTTCATGGACTGGATCGGCATCCTGCTGCTGTGCATGCCCATCTTCGTGCCAATCGTTGCTGCGCTCGGCTACGATCTGGTGTGGTTCGGCGTGCTCTTCTCCGTCACCATGCAGGTATCGTTCCTGTCTCCCCCCTTCGGGCCGGCCGCCTTCTATCTGCGCAGCGTCGCTCCCCCCCGGCATCACCCTCCCCGTGATCTACAGGGCTCTGTGGCCATTCATCCTGATCCAGCTGTTCATGCTGGGCCTGCTGCTGGCTTTCCCCGGGATCTCGCTTCTCCTTCCCAATCTCGCACGCTGATGTGCTCCGGAGCTTTCCGATGAAAATAACTGCGATCAAGACCTACCGCCTCGAAGAGTTTGCCAACGTCCTGTGGGTTCATGTCGAAACGGATGCGGGCATCACGGGCCTGGGTGAGACCTTCTATGGCGCGGGTGCCGTCGAAGCCCATATTCACGACACCCTGGCCGGCCGCCTGCTCGGCAAAAACCCGCTGCACATCGAAGCCCTGCACAAGGAAATGGTGTCGCTGCCGATGGCCCAGTCCTCGACCGGCGCCGAGTACCGGGCAGCCTCAGCCGTCGACATTGCCCTGTGGGACATCTTCGGCAAGGTCTGCGGCCTGCCGGTGCACCAGATGCTGGGCGGGCAGTGCTGGGACAAGATCCGCGTCTACAACACCTGCGCGGGCTACCGCTATGTGCGGACCAACAACATCAAGCCGGTCTCCAACTGGAACCTCGGCGATGACGAAGGCCCCTATGAGGATCTCGTCGGCTTCATGACCCGGGCGGACGCCCTGGCGGAGAACCTGCTGGAACAGGGCATCACCGCCATGAAGATCTGGCCGTTCGATCCCCATGCCCAGGAAACCCGCGGCCAGTACATCACCGCCGAACAGATGAAGACCGCCATCGAGCCCTTTGAGAAGATCCGCAAGGCCGTTGGCGACAAGATGGAGATCATGGTCGAGTTCCATTCGCTGTGGAACCTGCCCACCGCCAAGAAGATCGCCAAGGCGCTCGAGCCCTATTCCCCGACCTGGTACGAAGACCCGATCCGGATGAACTCGGCCCAGGCGCTCGGCGAGTTTGCCGCCTCGACGGACGTGTGGACCTGCGCCAGCGAAACGCTGGGCTCACGCTGGCCCTACAAGGACATGCTCGACCAGAACGCCACTCACGTGGTCATGGTTGACCTGTGCTGGACGGGCGGCCTGACGGAAGGCCGCAAGATCGCGGCACTGGCCGAAACCTGGCACCGCCCCTTCGCCCCGCATGACTGCATCGGCCCGGTTGGCTTCGCTGCGGCCATTCACATGTCCTTCAGCCAGCCCAACACGCTCATTCAGGAGTCCGTGCGCGCCTTCTACCGCGGCTGGTACAACGAGCTCGTCACCGCCGTGCCGAAAATCGAAAACGGCTATGTCTATCCGATGGAAGGACCGGGGCTTGGCGTCGAGCTGCTGCCCTC
Organism: Pannonibacter sp. CBAS1226; assembly: GCF_055685825.1. NCBI lineage: Bacteria > Pseudomonadati > Pseudomonadota > Alphaproteobacteria > Hyphomicrobiales > Stappiaceae > Pannonibacter > Pannonibacter sp. CBAS1226. The sequence goes on from NZ_JBVOUO010000005.1 coordinate 16,727, forward strand.
CTTCTTCAACCGCCCGGATCTGAGCGGCCGCACCTCGGCCCTCTGATCCTGACTGCCAGCGTTGCAACACGGAACCTGCCATGACCCTTTTTGACCTGACCGGGCGCACAGCCCTCGTCACCGGCTCTTCCCGCGGCCTCGGGCTCGCCATCGCAACCGGCCTCGCGCAGGCCGGGGCTTCGCTGATCCTCAACGGCGTCGATACGGGCCGCCTTGAGGCCACCGCCGAAACGCTGCGGGCCGCCGGGCACTCTGTCCGCACGGCCGCATTCGATGTCACGGATGAGGCAGCCGTCACCGCTGTCTTCGAGGCCTTCGACCGGGACGGGATTGCGATAGACATTCTCGTCAACAATGCCGGCATCCAGCTGCGCAAGCCGATCGTCGAGCTCTCCACGGCGGAATGGCAGAAGGTGATGGACACCAACCTCACCAGCGCCTTCGTGGTGGGGCGGGAAGCGGCAAAACGCATGATCACGCGCAAGAGCGGCAAGATCATCAACATTGGCTCACTGACCAGTGAGCTGGCCCGGGCAACCGTTGCGCCCTACACGGTGGCCAAGGGCGGCATCAAGATGCTGACCCGCGCCATGACGGCGGAATGGGCCGAACATGGCATTCAGGTCAATGCCATCGGTCCGGGCTACATGCTCACCGACATGAACGAGGCCCTGATCAACAACCCGCAATTCGACGGCTGGGTGAAGGGCCGCACGCCCGCGCGCCGCTGGGGCAAGCCCGAGGAGTTGGCCGGCACCGCCGTCTATCTGGCGTCTGCTGCGTCCAACTACGTCAGCGGCCAGATCATCTATGTCGATGGCGGCATGATTTCGGTCCTCTAGAGCCAGGAAAAACCATCATGCGCGCTATCGTCGCTCATCAGCCCCATGACCTTCGCATCGAGGAGCGGCCTGCCGCAGCAAGGCCTGGAACGGGCGAAGTTCGGGTGCAGATCACCCGGGGCGGCATCTGCGGCTCCGACCTGCATTATTATCACCATGCCGGGTTCGGAACGGTCCGGCTGAAGGAACCGATGATCCTCGGCCACGAGGTTGCCGGGCGCATCGTGGAGACAGGCAGCGGGATTACCTGCGTGGCGGCGGGTGATCAGGTGGCGGTCAATCCGAGCATGCCTTGCGGGCATTGCCACTTCTGCCTGAGGGATCAGCGCAACCAGTGCCTCGACATGCGGTTCTTCGGCAGCGCCATGCGCTTCCCGCATATGCAGGGGCTTTTTCGCGATGAAGTGACGCTGCCGGTAGAGCAGGTCTTCAAGGTTCCGGCAGCGCTCGACCCCGGCCTTGCCGCCTGTGCCGAGCCGTTTGCCGTCTGCCTGCATGCGGTCGCGGGCGCCGGATCGCTCCTCGGGAAATCCGTGCTCGTCTCCGGCTGCGGCCCGATCGGCAATCTGGTGATTGCCGCCGCAAAGCATGCCGGGGCGGCAGAAATCACGGCTACGGACCTTGCCGGTACCCCGCTCGCCATTGCCGCAAGTCTTGGCGCCAGCCGGACCTTGAACCTTGCCGCAGCACCGGAGGCTCTCACCCCCTTTGCGGAACGCAAGGGCCTGTTCGATGTGGTGTTCGAATGTTCCGGCAGCGCCAGGGCGCTGGCCACGGCGCTGGAGGTTGTCCGTCCCGGCGGAACCCTGATCGCCGTGGGTCTTGGCGGCGATATCCCGCTGCCGCTCAACCTCGTTGTGGCCAAGGAAGTCATCCTCAAGGGCAGCTTCCGCTTTGATGCGGAATTTGCCTGGGCCGTGCAGCTCATCTCCAGCGGCGCGGTCGATCTGTCCCCGCTGATATCCGCAACACTTCCCGCCGGAGAGGCCGATGCCGCCTTCAGACTGGCCTCCGACCGCAGTCAGTCGATGAAAGTGCAACTGGCTTTCAACAACTGACCAGCCCCTTGCCATTGCCCATCCGCCAAGAATGGACCCTTCCCATGAAAATCGTGTTCCACGGCCAGAATGCCTGCAGTTTCGTCCCGGGCTTTACCAGCCTGCTCTCTGAAACGCATGAGATCATCCACCTGCCGGATTCTCTGGCGGCAGAGGCAGACCGGCAGGCTTATGCCTCTGCCGATGTGATCATCGGTGTGCAACTGACGGCGGACATGCCCGTTCCGGCCGGGCTGAAGCTCTATCAGCTGCCGGGCGCAGGCTATGACGGCATCGACCTGGGCCAGGTTCCGGAAGGCGCGGCCCTGTGCAATTGCTTCGGTCACGATGCGGCCATCGCGGAATATGTGATGGCCGCCCTGCTGCTGCGCCATGTGCCGCTGGCCGATGCGGACCAGCGTTTGCGCAAGGGGGACTGGGCCTACCGCTCCGGCGGGACAGATGCGCTGCGCACCGAGCTCGGCGATCAGACCATCGGCCTGATCGGCTTCGGCCACATCGGCAAGACGATTGCCGCCCGCGCCAAGGCTTTCGGCATGGAGGTCATCGTCGCCAACCGGTCCACACCGCAGGACACAGACCTGTTCTGCCGCCACTATCCCCTGTCCGCACTGGCTGAGTTTGCAGGCGCGGCGGATGTGATCGTCAACACCCTGCCCTTCACACCGCAGACGGCAGGTCTGGTCGATGCGTCCGTCATCGGCGCGATGCGGCCGGAGGGAGTGATCGTCAACGTCGGGCGCGGCCCGGTCATTGACGAAAAGGCTCTCTATGACGCCCTCGCGGAACGGCGAATCGGCGGTGCCATCATCGACACATGGTATGTCTATCCGGACGGCAGCACGCCCAATCCACACCCCTCAGCCTATCCGTTCCATGAGCTGGCTAACGTGGTGATGACGCCGCACATGTCCGGCTGGACCCATGGCACGGTCAACCGCCGCCGCGTGTCCATGGCAGACAACATCAACCGGCTGACCGCAGGCAAGCCGCTGGAAAACACCATCCCTATACGGTGAGACAGAGGCAGCAGAACCTGCGTTCCCCGCCGCGGACACACCAACGCCGCCCCAGCTAACCGGCAGCGGGCGGCGTTGGTGTGATCAAAACACTGGAATCAGCTGCCGCCGGCCAGAACCCGTTCCAGCTGCGGCAGGAACACGCGCTCGTAGCTTTCGGGCGAAAGCGGGCCGATGAACTTGTAGCGGATCACGCCCTTGCCATCGATCACATAGGTCTCTGGCACACCATAGACGCCCCATTCGATGGCCGCGCGGCCACCGGCATCGGCGCCCACCTTGTCGTAAGGGTTGCCGAGCGCGCCGAGGAAGCGGCGGGCGTTTTCGGGCTGGTCCTTGTAGTTGATCCCGTACATCCGGAAACGGCCATCCTTCGCCATTTCCTCCAGCACCGGGTGCTCCTGACGGCAGGGCACACACCAGGAGGCGAAGACATTGACCACGGACACGCCGCCATCCAGATCAGCCGCCGCGATGCCGGGCACGGGCACGCCCTTGTCCATCAGGCCTTCCACCGCAGGAAGTTCCATGCGGGGGGCCGGCTTGTTGAGCAGGGCCGAAGGCAGTTCGGACGGATCGCGCCCGAAGAACATCTGGAACAGGAACAGCACCGCCAGCGCGGCGAAGACCACCAGCGGCAGCAGTGCGAAAACGGGAATGCGGCGGCGCGGGCCCGCATCCGGCTTGACGGTGGAAGACTGGTCCGGCGCGCTCATTGGCCCTGCGTCCCTGCTGCCGTGCGGCGGCGCACCCCTTGCGCCTCCAGCGCCCTGAGATCCGCATTCAGCCGCCGCCGGTCCAGCCACACCCAGCCGGTGAGGCCGAGCACAACGCCAAGGCAAATGACGAAGGAGGCAATGATGAAGCCCGCGTGGGGGCCAAGGTCGAAGGCAGCCATGCTCACCTCACTCCGCCGCGACAGGGGTTGCGGCGCTGGCGCCCGCCGGGCGCACGGCGGCAGCCCGCATGCGCAGCGCCCGCACCCGCCGCCGCAAGATTTCGTTGATCATCGCATGGGCATGCAGCACCAGGAACAGCAGCGTGAAGGCTGCCGCCATCACCATCAGCGGCCACAGCAGATCCGGATGGATCGTCGGCCCGTCCATGCGGATGACGCTGGCCGGCTGGTGCAACGTGTTCCACCAATCGACGGAGAATTTGATGATGGGCAGGTTGATGACCCCGGCCAGTGTCAGCACGGCCGCCGCCTTGCCCGCCCGGATCGGATCATCCATCGTCCGCCACAGGGCCATGAGACCCAGATACATGATGAAGAGCACCAGAACCGAGGTCAGGCGCGCATCCCACACCCAATAGGTGCCCCACATGGGCTTGCCCCAGAGCGAGCCGGTGATCAGCGCCATGAAAGTGAAGGCAGCCCCCAGTGGCGCTGCCGCCTTGGCCGAGACATCGGCCAGCGGATGCTTCCACACCAGCGTGCCGAGGGAAGACAGGGCCATGACCGAATAGCACATCATCGACAGCCAGGCGGCCGGTACGTGGATATACATGATCCGCACCGTGTCGCCCTGCTGGTAGTCCTCCGGCGCCACGAAGAAGGTCATGTAGAGCCCGATGGCAAACAGCAGCACACACAGGCCCGTTGCCCAGGGCAGGATGGCCCGGGCAAGGCTCATGAAACGGGTCGGGTTCGCCAGATCAACAAGTGCCATGGAATGGTTCTAATCCCTCTCACCCGCCGCTGCAATGCAAGGCCGCAGGTCCGCTCTCTATGCCTCAAGGGTTTTCGCATTGCCTTGCGCTGGGTCAAGCCCCCATCTGACCGCAATCACGAAAGCGTCATGCCCTGACGGGTTCAGTCCGCCGCAAAGCGCAGCGCCGCCGCCGCTGCTACAGGGCCGAGAACGGCGGAGAACAGCGTCAGCGCGCAGAGGATGAGGAACGGCGTCATGAAGGGCACCGGGTCATTCACGGCTGCGTCCGCCGCGCTCACGCCGAAGATCAGCACCGGGATCGTCAGCGGCACCACCAGCACCGCGAGCAGCAGCCCGCCCCGGCGCAGCGACACGGTCAGCGCAGCGCCAATGGCTCCGATCAGGGTCAGAGCCGGCGTCCCGGCCAGCAGCGTCAGCGTCACCGCCCCCATGGCCACCGGCCCGAGATTGAGGAAGACGGCCAGCACGGGCGCTGCCACCACCAGCGGCAGGCCGGTCGCCACCCAATGGGCAAGGCACTTGCCCAGCACCACCAGTTCCAGCGGCTGGCCGGCCATCAGCATCAGATCGAGCGAGCCGTCATCCCGGTCGGCCTGAAACAGCCGGTCGAGCCCCAGCAGCGCCGACAGCAGCGCGCCGATCCAAAGGATCGCCGGGCCGATGCGGGACAGGAGATTGAGATCGGGCCCGACGCCAAAGGGAATGACCGTAACCACGGCCAGAAAGAACAGCACGCCGATCAGCGCCCCGCCGCTAACCCGGATGGCCAGGCGGAATTCACGGGCAACGAGGGCAAGGAACCAGCCGCTCATGCCTCTTCTCCCTCATCTGCGGTCTCATCACCCTGCTCCGGCCCCAGCTCTGGCGCAGCCAGATGCAGCGCATCGGCGGGATGCAGCGCAAGCTCGGAATGGGTGGCGGTGATGATCTGACCGCCTGCGGCCAGATGCGCGTTCATGAAACCGAGAAGCTGCGCTTCGGAGGCCTTGTCGAGGGCCGAGGTCGGCTCATCCATCAGCCAGATGGGGCGCGGCGTCACGAACAGCCGCGCCAGCGCCAGCCGCCGGGTCTGGCCCGCCGACAGATAGGCCGCGGGCAGGTTCGCGGTGTGGCCGATGCCGAGCCGGTCGAGAATATCCAGCGGCTCCAGCACCTCGCCGTCAAAGCCCTCCGGCCGGGCCGGGGCCATGAAGCTGCGCCAGAACTCAAGGTTTTCCAGCACGCTCAAGGCGCGCTTCACCGCGCTTTCATGGCCGAAATAATGCGCGTGTTCGGCCAGGCTGCGCTCGCTGGCACCGCCTTCCAGCGTCAGCTTGCCCTCGCTTACCGGCACAAGGCCCGCCAGTGTGCGCAGCAGCGTCGACTTGCCGACACCATTGGCCCCGGTGATGACCAGCGCCCGGCCCGCCTCAAGCTCAAAGCCCAACCCGGCAAACACCCGGCGCCCGCCCCGGTCCACGGCAAGTTTGTCGGCAATCAGTTTCAGGGGACAGCTCCGCGCTTCATTCCGGTCCTTGTTAGGATGCCCCCCGGACGATGGCAAGAAGCTAGAACTGCGTAGTGCTAGGCAGAGCTGCCCCTCACAATGCAACGGCCGCCCGTCCGGGTCAGATCCATCAGGATCCTCACCGGACAGGCGGCCGCTGGAAGTCAGGCCATCAGAGGCTCAGATGGCTCCGGTGGCTCAGAAGTGAACCGAGCGCGCCGTTGCCAGCTTTTCGACCGGCGGGGAGAACTTGGTCAGGTCAATCCCTTCCACGGCCTGCTTGTACTCGTCCACGTTGGGCGTGCGGCCCAGAACGGCGGCGAGCACCACCACGGGGGTGGAGGCGAGCAGGGATTCGCCCTTCTTCTCGGTGCTGTCTTCCACCACGCGGCCCTGGAACAGGCGGGTGGAGGTGGCCAGAACCGTGTCGCCCTTCTCGGCCTTTTCCTGGTTGCCCATGCAGAGGTTGCAGCCCGGACGCTCCAGATAGAGGATGTTTTCGTACTGGGTACGGGCCTTGTTCTTCGGCGCGCTGTCGTCGAATTCGAAGCCGGAGTACTTCTGCAGCACTTCCCAGTCACCTTCGGCCTTCAGCTCGTCGATGATGTTGTAGGTCGGGGCTGCCACCACCAGCGGAGCCTTGAACTCGACGGTGCCATGCACCTTTTCGAGGTTCTTCAGCATCTGCGCGACGATCTTGATGTCGCCCTTGTGCACCATGCACGAGCCAACGAAGCCGAGATCGACCTTCTTCTCGCCGCCGTAATAGGACACGGGGCGGATGGCATCGTGGGTGTAGCGCTTGGACACATCCGGGTTGTTGACATCCGGGTCGGCGATCATCGGCTCATCGATCTGGTCGAGATCGACAACGACTTCGGCGAAGTACTTGGCGTTCTCGTCCGGAGCCAGCGCCGGCTTTTCGCCGGAGCGGATTTCGGCGATGCGCTTGTCGGCCTTGGCGATCAGGCCCTTCAGAACCTGAGCGTCATTGTCCATGCCCTTGTCGATCATCACCTGGATGCGCGACTTGGCCAGTTCCAGCGAGCCGATCAGCGTCTCGTCATCGGAGATGCAGATGGAGGCCTTGGCCTTCATTTCTGCGGTCCAGTCGGTGAAGGTGAAGGCCTGGTCGGCCAGCAGCGTGCCGATATGCACTTCGATGACGCGGCCCTGGAAGACGTTGTCGCCGAACTGGCTCAGCATCTGGGCCTGGGTGGCATGCACCACATCGCGGAAGTCGACGTGATCCTTCATGGAGCCCTTGAAGGTCACCTTGACGGAATCGGGGATCGGCATGGTGGCTTCGCCGGTGGCAAGAGCCAGCGCCACGGTGCCCGAGTCAGCACCGAAGGCAACGCCCTTGGACATGCGGGTGTGGCTGTCGCCGCCGATGATGATGTCCCAGTCATCCACGGTGATGTCGTTCAGCACCTTGTGGATCACGTCCGTCATGGAGTGATAGACGCCCTTCGGGTCACGGCCGGTGATCAGGCCAAACTTGTGCATGAAGCTCATCAGTTTCGGGATGTTGGCCTGTGCCTTCAGATCCCAGACCGAAGCCGTGTGGCAGCCGGACTGATAGGCGCCATCCACCAGCGGCGAAATGACGGTGGCCGCCATCGCTTCCAGTTCCTGCGCGGTCATCAGGCCGGTGGTGTCCTGCGAGCCGACGATGTTGACGCGCACGCGCACGTCGGAACCGGCATGCAGCACCTTGCCCGGCGCAACGCCAACCGCATTGCGGTTGAAGATCTTCTCCACCGCCGTCAGGCCCTGGCCCGGATGGGAGACTTCCTTGGCCGGAGAGAACACCAGCGGTGCTTCAACGCCCAGCGTTTCGGCCGCAAAGGTCTGCAGCTTCTTGCCGAAAACGATGGCATAGGAGCCACCGGCGCGCATGGATTCCATCTTCTGCGGACGGAAGGACGCGGACAGATCGGCCAGCTCTTCCTTGCCGTCTTCGCTGTAGAGCTTCTTGGACTTGCTGTTGATCTTCAGCACGGTGCCGGTGTCGACCGAGTACTTCTGCACCAGAATCGGGTTGCCGGCATTGTCGATGACCGGCTTGCCCTCGTCATCCAGCTTCTTGACCCAGTTCTTCAGGTCGACGCCGATGCCGCCCGTCACGTCGACGGTGGTCAGGAAGATCGGCGAGATGCCGTTGGTGCCGGCCACGATCGGGGCAATGTTGACGAAGGGAACATAGGGGCTCGCCTGCTTGCCGGTCCACAGCGCCACGTTGTTGACGCCCGACATGCGGGAGGAGCCGACGCCCATCGTGCCCTTTTCGGCGATCATCATGACGCGCTTGTCCGGATGCTGCGCCTGCAGGGCGCGGATCTCGGCCTGGGCGGCTTCGGAGATCATGCACTTGCCGTGCAGCTCGCGGTCCGAGCGCGAATGCGCCTGATTGCCCGGCGACAGCAGGTCGGTGGAGATATCACCTTCCGCGGCGATATAGGTGACGACCTTGATCTCTTCCTCGACCTCGGGAAGCTTGGTGAAGAACTCGGCCTTGACGTAGCTCTCCAGAATGTCCTTGGCGACCGGATTGCCGGCCTCGAAGGCGGCCTTCAGACGGTCGGTGTCGGCGGCATAGAGGAAGACCTGGGTCTTCAGAACTTCGGCAGCGTCACGGGCGATGGAGGCATCCTCGCCCAGCGCCAGATCCAGAAGCACGGCGATGGACGGGCCGCCCTTCATGTGGGACAGCAGCTCGAAGGCGAAAGCGCGGGAGATTTCCGGCACCACCTCGGTTCCAAGGATGATTTCCTTCAGGAACCGGGACTTTTCGCCAGCAGCGCTCGTCGTGCCGGGAATGGTGTTGTAGATGAAGAACTGCAGCGAATCGGCGCGGTGCGCGCTGCCCGTGTCCTTGATATTGGCAATCACCTCGGCGAGGAGCGCGGCATCCTCGATCGGCTTGGGGTGAAGGCCCTGACCCTTGCGGGCTTCGATCTCGGCGAGATAGTCGGTGTAAAGGCTCATGGTGATCCCGGAATCCCTTGTTGGTCAGTGCCAACCTCCGGATCGCGGTCACTTCTGGCGGGCCGGGGCAAGCGGGCTGAGTGTTATTTTTCAGCGCGGTATACAATAGTATGCAATGTCATTCAAGCGCTTTCGATCACCCATAAACTGAATGCGGGCCTTTGTCCTTGACCCCTGTTGCCCTTTGAAAAATAAACCCAATATCTGATGTCAAAGCCTTTCACTGCGAGGCGCCCCGAAGGCCGGTGCAAACGGTTGAAACAACACCTGGGAGACCGGTTCCAGTTGCAGATGCTGCGGGCATGACTCGCCGCAAAAGCCAAAACCGGCTATAGGGGCAGCATACAGCGGCCTCCGGCCTGCCCGCCTGCGGGCAGCGGCGGGGACTGTGCGGCACCAAAGGCGAGGCCCGGCAAGAGGCCAGTCAGATCCGGCAACGGCCGGGACCAGAGATCTTTAATCCTCCGGGCAGGCACCATCCCCCCGCCGCGCCCGGTCTTGAGAGGAGAGTGCTCGACGTGACCCAATCCCTCGACAGCTTCAAGTCCAGGAAAACCCTTGAAGTCAACGGCCAGACCTACACCTATTTCTCCATTCCGGACGCCGAGAAGAACGGCCTTGAGGGCGTCTCCCGCCTGCCGAATTCGCTGAAGGTGGTGCTGGAAAACCTGCTGCGCTTTGAAGACAACCGCACGGTGACCGCTGATGACATCCGCGCGGTGGCGCAGTGGCTCGTCACCCGCACCTCCGAACACGAAATCTCCTACCGCCCGGCCCGCGTGCTGATGCAGGACTTCACCGGCGTTCCGGCCGTGGTCGATCTTGCCGCCATGCGCGATGCGGCGGTGAAGCTGGGCGGTGATCCGAAGAAGATCAACCCGCTGGTGCCGGTGGATCTCGTCATCGACCACTCGGTGATGATCGACTATTTCGGCACAAAGGATGCATTCTCGAAGAACGTGGAGCTGGAATACCAGCGCAACGGCGAGCGCTATGAATTCCTGCGCTGGGGCCAGTCGGCCTTCGACAATTTCCGCGCCGTGCCGCCCGGCACCGGCATCTGCCATCAGGTGAACCTCGAATATCTGGCCCAGACCGTCTGGATCAGGGAAGAGAACGGCGAAACCATCGCCTATCCGGACACGCTGGTGGGCACCGATTCCCACACCACCATGGTCAACGGCCTTGCGGTCCTCGGCTGGGGCGTTGGCGGCATCGAGGCGGAAGCGGCCATGCTCGGCCAGCCGATTTCCATGCTGATCCCGGAAGTCATCGGCTTCAAGCTGACCGGCAAGCTCAATGACGGCATCACCGCGACCGACCTTGTGCTGCGCGTCACCGAGATGCTGCGCAAGAAGGGCGTGGTCGGCAAGTTCGTTGAATTCTACGGCCCCGGCCTCGACAACCTCAGCCTTGAGGATGCCGCCACCATCGCCAACATGGCCCCCGAATATGGCGCAACCTGCGGCTTCTTCCCCGTCGACCGCGAGACCCTTGCCTATCTGAAGGCCACCGGCCGCGATCCGCAGCGCGTTGCTCTTGTCGAGGCCTATTCGAAGGCACAGGGCATGTTCCGCGATGCAGCTTCCCCCGATCCGGTCTTCACCGACACGCTGGAACTCGACATCTCCACCGTCGTGCCCGCTCTCTCCGGCCCCAAGCGCCCGCAGGACCGCATCAACCTCGATGCCGTCGCCGCAGGCTTTGCCAAGACCATGGCCGACGAGTTCAAGAAGGCGGACGAGCTGTCGCGCCGCGTGCCCGTCGAAGGCCGCAGCCATGACCTTGGCCATGGCGATGTGGTCATCGCCGCCATCACCTCCTGCACCAACACCTCGAACCCGAGCGTGCTGATCGGCGCGGGCCTCGTCGCCCGCAACGCCCGCAGGAAGGGTCTCAAGGTCAAGCCCTGGGTGAAGACCTCGCTGGCACCCGGCTCGCAGGTGGTGACGGATTACCTCCTCAAGGCCGGGCTTCAGGATGATCTCGACGCCCTCGGCTTCACCCTCGCCGGCTATGGCTGCACCACCTGCATCGGCAACTCCGGGCCGCTGGCGCCGGAACTGTCGAAGGCGATCTCGGACAATGACCTCGTCGTCAGCGCCGTGCTCTCGGGCAACCGCAACTTCGAGGGCCGCGTCAACCCGGATGTGCGCGCCAACTATCTGGCCTCGCCGCCGCTGGTCGTGGCCTATGCGATTGCGGGCAACATGAACGTCAATGTTGCCACGGACCCGCTGGGCGAGGATCAGGACGGCAAGCCGGTCTACCTCAAGGACATCTGGCCCTCGACGGAAGAAATCACCCAGATCATCCGCGCCTCGATCGACGATGACATGTTCCGCAAGCGCTATTCGGACGTGTTCAAGGGCGACGAGCACTGGCAGGCGATCAAGGTGGAAGGCGGCATGACCTACAAGTGGCCGGTCTCCTCCACCTACGTGGCCAATCCGCCCTATTTCGAGGGCATGACCATGGAGCCCAAGCCCCTGACGGACATCGAGGGCGCCGCCGTGATGGGCCTGTTCCTCGATTCCATCACCACCGACCACATTTCTCCGGCCGGCAACATCAAGGCCAGCAGCCCGGCGGGCACCTATCTGTCCGAGCACCAGGTTGCCGTTACCGACTTCAACTCCTACGGCGCGCGGCGCGGCAATCACCAGGTGATGATGCGCGGCACCTTCGCCAACATCCGCATCAAGAACCAGATGGTTCCGGGCGTCGAAGGCGGCTTCACCATGAAGGACGGCCAGCAGAAGTGGATCTATGACGCCTGCATGGAATATCAGGAAGCCGGCATCCCGCTGGTGATCTTCGCGGGCAAGGAATATGGCACCGGCTCGTCCCGTGACTGGGCCGCCAAGGGCACCACGCTGCTCGGCGTACGCGCCGTCATCGCCCAGTCCTTCGAGCGCATCCACCGCTCCAATCTTGTCGGCATGGGCGTCATTCCGCTGACCTTCAAGGAGGGCGAGAGCTGGCAGTCCCATGGCATCACCGGCAAGGAGCGGGTGACGATCAAGGGCATCGCAGACATCACTCCGCGCCAGATGATGAACGTGGAAGTGACCTACGAGGACGGCACGGTGAAGAACATCGAGTGCCTGTGCCGTGTCGATACGCTGGACGAGCTGGAATACATCAAGGCCGGCGGCATCCTGCACTACGTCCTGCGCAACCTCGTGCGCAGCTGATCTGGTGTAAACGCAAAACGGAAAGGGCCGCTCCGCATGGGGCGGCCCTTATCTTTGCGCCGCCCCTCCATCGTCATACCGGACGCAGCGAAGCGGAGATCCGGTACCGGTGAGTCGAGGCCTACCGGTTCGAACGCAAACTTGGATGCGAACACCTTATGCGGTGAAAGGCTCAACCCGCCAGCCAAGCCAACTTGCACCCCGGCTCACCGGTCCCGGCTCGCGCTTCGCTTGGCCGGGATGACGAAGGAGAGAAATGGTACCACTCCCCCCTACCCCGCCCTCTCCTCCAGCCGCAGCTTATGGCGGGTGCGGGCGAGGTTGAGGGTCTGGTAGAGCTGCGAGGGGGAGATGGGCTTGGGCAGCACGTCATCGAACCCGGCCTGCCGCAGCTTGCGGTCGCCCACCGATTCCAGCGCGGCCGTCACGGCAATCAGCGGCAGACGCGTGCCATCCGGCCCGAGGCGCAGGGCGGCGGCGGTTTCGATGCCGTCCATGCCGGGCATGTGCAGATCCAGCAGCACACCGTCATAGGCGGTTGCTGCCGCCATGTTCACGGCCTGCTGGCCGGTGCCGGCCGCATCACTGGTCATGGCAAAGGATTCCAACAAGGCCGCGAGCAGGCGCCGGTTGGTTTCGTTGTCATCGACGATCAGCACATGCGGCCCCGGCTGGGCAGTGCCGCCCTCCGGAGCCCCGCTCCCGCCCGGCAGCGGCAGATGCACGGAGAAACGGCAGCCGCCGCCCGGCGCATCGTCCAGATCCAGCCGCCCGCCAGCTGCCTTCACCACCTCCGCAGCCCCCCAAAGGCCAAGGCCCGAGCTGCTGCCATCCCCGGCACGGCCGGCCGTCCCGCGCGTGAAAGGGCGGAACAGACGGCGGCGCTCCATCACGCCGATCCCCGGCCCCGTGTCGGTGATCTCGAGCAAAAGAGTACCCGCCTCCTCGCGCAGCACCGCGCGCACCTGCCCGCGCGGGGTGTAGCGGATGGCATTGTCGAGGAGCACGGTTGCCGCACGGCGCAGGGCCAGCTGCAGCTCCGGCGGACAGAAAAGCGGCGTCTCCGGCACGCTGACGGCAAGAGGCAGGCCTTTGGCCTTGGCTAGAGGCTCGAACAGACCGGCGATTTCCAGCACCATCCGCCCGGCATCTGCACCTTCCGGCTCGGCCTGCGCAGCCTTTGGCAAGGGTGCAAGACCGGCTGCCGCGCGGCCCTCGTTCAGCACTCCGGCGGTCATGTCTGCGAGGCCATCGATGGCAGCAATGAGCGTTGCCAGGCGTACCTGCTGCAGGGGGCTCAGCGGCTCCATGCCGATCAGCTCCGCCGTCAGCCGCATGGCATTGAGCGGCGTGCGCAGGTCATGGGCCATCAGGGCGAGCCGCTGGCTTTCCGGACTGCCCTTCTCCTTACCCGTCATGCTGTTCCCCTGCTGCCAGCTTCACAAGGGCTTCCGGTTGACCGGCAAGCCGTGCCTCTTCTACAGTTGTGCTTGTGATGCGGCTGCGCCGCCCGCCTGAATCGCGCTGTATCATCCCATTGTGTCACGGTGCCCTGGGCTGGTCCATGCGCCGTGCACCCGCCGTCCTGCCTTGTCCGCAGCCCTCTGCTGCGCGCCGCTCTGAAATCCGTCCCGGATGCATTCTGGAACCCACCATGTTCGAGCAGATCCTGACCATCGTTGTCCCCGTTTTCGTGCTTGTCGGGCTCGGCTATCTGGCAGCACGCACGGGCCTGCTGTCCCAGTCCGCGGGCGAAGGGCTCGGCCAGTTCGTCTTCGTGGTGGCGATCCCCTCGCTCATCTTCAAGACGCTGGCAACGGTCTCGATGGATCACGGCTTTCCCTGGGCGCTGTGGGCCGCCTATTTCAGCGGCGTTGCCCTCACCTGGGCCATCGCCACGCTGATCGTGCGCAAGATTTTCGCCCGTGATTCGCGCGCCGGCGTGATTGCCGGCGTTTCCGCCGCCTTTGCCAACACCGTGATGGTCGGCATTCCGCTCGTGTCTTCCGTGCTGGGCCCGGATGGCCTGCTGCCGCTGGTGCTGCTGATTTCCGTGCATCTGCCGGTGATGACCATCGTCATTGCCGTACTGATGGAGCGGGCGGCCGCCGCCGATGGCGCAGGCGGGTCCCAGTCACTCCCGGTACTTCTGAAAAAGATCCTCGCCAGCCTGATGACGAACCCGATCGTCATCGCCATCCTGGCCTCGCTGGTGTGGCGGGTGTTCTCCCTGCCGCTCACGGGCATCCCGGCGGATGTGATCAACCGGCTCTCCTCCACCGCCCTGCCCGTCGCCCTGTTCTCGCTGGGCATGAGCATGGTGCTCTATGGCATCCGCGGCAATCTGGCCCCCGGCATCATCCTGAGTGTGCTGAAGGTTCTGGTGATGCCCGCCATCGTGCTGGTGCTCTGTGCCTATGTTTTCGCCCTGCCGCCGGTCTGGACAGCGGCCATGACGCTGACGGCCGCCTGCCCGACCGGCGTCAATGTCTACATCTTCGCCACCCGTTACGGCACGGGACACGCCATGTCGGCCAATTCCATCACCCTCACCACCGCCGCAGCCGTTGTCACCTGCGGGCTGTGGGTGCTGGCGCTGGACATGCTGGGACTGATCTGACTTCAGATGCCGATCCGGCGGCGCACGTCGTCCACCGTCCACCCGGCAGCGCGCAATTCCCGCAGGGCCGTATGGCCTTCCGATTTCGACAATTTGCGCCCGTCCGCCCCCAGGATCAGCCGGTGATGGTGATAGCGCGGCTCCGGCAGGCCGAGCAAAACCTGCAGCAGCCGGTGCACGGCAGTGGCGTGGAACAGATCCTGCCCCCGCACCACATGCGTCACCCCTTGCAGGGCATCATCCAGCGTGACGGAAAGGTGATAGCTCGTCGGCGTGTCCTTGCGGGCAAGGATGACATCGCCCCAGGCAGCCGGATCAGCCGCAACCGTGCGGCCCTGCCCTTCTTCCTGCCAGAACAGCGGCCCCCTCAGAAGGCTCACCGCCTTGCGCATGCCGAGCCGGAGCGCAAAGGGCGCGCCGGATGCCCGGCGGCGGGCAATCTCCGCCTCATCCAGCAAGGCTGCATCGCCGGGATAGAGCGGTGCCCCGTCCGGATCCCGCGGCCAGGGTTTTCCCTGCGCTTCCGTCTCTGCAACGAAGTCCCGGATCTCCGCACGGGTCAGATAGGCCTCATAGATCAGCCCCATCCCCTGCAGCCGGGCAAGAGCTGCGGCATATTCGCCGAAATGCCCGGACTGGCGGCGCGGCGGCTCTTCGTAGGCAAAGCCGATCCAGTGGAGATCCTCCAGCATCGCCGCTTCCAGTGCGGGCGTGCAGCGGGCGGTGTCGATGTCCTCGATCCGCAGCAGCATCCGCCCGCCCGCCGCTTGCGCAAGCTGCCGGTTGAGCAGCGCCGACAGGGCGTGCCCCAGATGCAGATAACCGTTGGGGGAAGGCGCGAAGCGGAAAACAGCGGTCATGACGCGTTATGGCAGGGATGCCGAACCGGGAAAAGCCGGTCCGGGCAGATAGCCCGAACCGGCGAAGTTTAGCTTAGCGCGCGATTTCCGCGAGCAGGCTTGCAGCGACCGAGAACTTGGAAACGCTGATCGTGCCTTCCAGAATCTCGCCCACCGAGCGGGTGGTGCGGGCAACGATGGCCTCATGCCCGGCCAGCCAATGGGCAAAGCCACCGGCCCTCAGCGCTGCCGCCGTCAGCTGGCGGTGCGCATCGGAGAGGGTCGCCAGGGCCCGGTCGAGCGCCAGCCCGTCGTAATAATCCGCGACCACCAGGTTTCGTGCCCGGATAGCCATTTCGGCAATACCGAAATGCGCCGCCACCTCGAAGAAGGTGGAGGCTGCCGCATCCAGTTCCGCACCCGTGTCACCGGCGATGAGCACGATATCCGGAATGGTTGCTTCCACCGGCAGCCAGGTGATGCGGCGGGCCAGCGGCTCCGGCACTCCCTTGGACACGTTCTCTTCCACCGCGGCGGCCAGAAGCGCTGCCTGTGCGGGCGTGACGGCCTTCTCAAGATGCGGCCGCATCGCGTCAATCCCGGCCCGGAACCGCTCTACCACCGCCGCAATACCGTCCTTGAAGGAGACATGGCGGCGGAACCAGACGACCTGATCCAGGAACATGTTCTGCACCTCGGCATAAAGATCGAGCTGCACCTTGCCGTCGATCCTGGTGTCGAGCGCGTCGATTTCCTCGTTGAGGTCCGTCAGGCCGTAGCTGTTGCGCACGGCAACGAAACCGCAGGCAATCTCGGCGGCGCTGGCGCCCGTCTGGTCGGCAATGCGGGTGATGAAGGTCGGCCCGCAGCGGTTGACCATGGAGTTGGCCAGCATCGTGGCGATGATTTCCCGCCGCAGCCGGTGGCCCCGGATTTCCTCGGCATAGGCGTCCGCCATCTGGTCCGGGAAGTAGCGGAAAAGTTCGCGCGCCAGATAATCGTCATCCGGCACGCCGCTTTCCAGCAGCGCGTCATAGAGCGTGATCTTGGCATAGGCCAGCAGCACGCCAAGCTCGGCGCGGGTGAGGAACAGCCCGGCCTTTTCCAGCTCGGCCAGCGCCGCATCATCGGGCAGGAATTCCACCTGCCGGTCGAGATGGCCTGCCTGCTCCAGCTGGCGCATCATCCGGCCCTGATAGCCGAAGTCCTCCAGCCCGCGCTGCTCCGTCATGGAGATGGCGAGGGACTGCAGGTAGTTGTTGCGCAGCACCAGCTCCGCCACCTCGTCGGTCATCTGCGCCAGAAGCACGTTGCGGGCGGGAATGTCGAGCTTGCCCGACTGGACGGCCGCGCCAAGCGCGATCTTGATGTTCACTTCCATGTCCGACGAATTCACGCCGGCGGAGTTGTCGATGGCGTCCGAGTTGGAGCGCCCGCCCCGGCGGCCGAACTCGATCCGGGCGCGCTGGGTCATGCCGAGGTTTGCGCCCTCGCCGATGACCTTGGCCCGGATCTCGCGCGCGGTGACGCGGATGGCGTCGTTGGCCTTGTCGCCCGCATCCGCATCCGTTTCCGTGCTGGCGCGGATATAGGTGCCGATGCCGCCGAACCACATCAGATCAACGTTGAGCTTCAGGATGGCGGTCATCACCTCCTGCGGCGTGGCCTTGGCCCTCGGAATACCAAGCAGCTGCTGGGCTTCCTCACTGAGCGGAATGGACTTCAGCTGGCGCGAGAACACGCCGCCCCCGGCGGAAATCAGGCTCTTGTCATAGTCCGCCCAGGACGAGCGGCCCATGTCGAACAGGCGCTTGCGCTCGGCAAAACTGGAGGCCGCATCCGGCGTGGGATCAATGAAGATGTCGCGGTGATCGAAGGCGGCCACCAGCCGGATTTCCTTCGACAGCAGCATGCCGTTGCCGAAGACGTCGCCCGACATGTCGCCCACACCGGCCACGGTGAAGGGCTCGCTCTGGATGTCGCGGTTCATTTCGCGGAAGTGGCGCTTCACCGCTTCCCAGGCGCCGCGTGCGGTGATGCCCATCTTCTTGTGGTCATAACCTGCCGAACCGCCCGAGGCGAAGGCATCGCCCAGCCAGAAATCCCGGCTCGTCGAAATGCCGTTGGCCGTGTCGGAGAAGGTTGCCGTGCCCTTGTCGGCGGCCACCACCAGATAGGGATCATCCTCATCATGGCGCACCACTTCCAGCGGCGGCAGGATCTGGTCACCCTTGAGGTTGTCGGTCACGTCCAGCAGCGAGCTGACGAAGATCTTGTAGGCTTCCGTGCCTTCGGCGAACACCGCCTCACGGTCACCGCCCACAGGCAGACGCTTGGGCACGAAGCCGCCCTTGGAGCCAACCGGCACGATCACCGCATTCTTCACCTGCTGCGCCTTCACAAGGCCCAGCACTTCGGTGCGGAAATCCTGCGGCCGGTCGGACCAGCGCAGGCCGCCGCGCGCCACCTTGCCGAAGCGCAGATGCACGCCCTCGACACGGGGGCTGTAGACCGAGATCTCCCGGAAGGGCTTGGGCTGCGGCATGTCGTCGATGCGGCGGGAATCGATCTTGAAGGCGAAGGTCGGCTTCGGCTTTCCGTCCGCATCCAGCTGGAAGAAGTTGGTGCGCAGGATCGCGTCGATGACATTCTGGAAACGCCGCAGGATGCGGTCATCGTCCAGGCTGACAACCGCATCGAACTCGGACGACAGCTCGTTTTCGATCCGCGCCGCATTGAGCGTGCGGTCTGCCTCGCTGAGCGCCGGATTGAAGCGCACATGGAACAGCTCGACCAGCTTGGCGGCAATGGCCGGGTAGTTGTTGAGCGTGGTCCACATGTAGTCTTCGGAATAGCGGATGCCCACCTGGCGCAGGTATTTCGACAGGGCGCGCACCATGGCGATGTCGCGCCAGCCGAGGCCGGCCGTCAGCACCAGCGCGTTGTAGCCGTCGCTTTCCGCCTGCCCCAGCCACACGGCCATGAACAGGGCTTCGAGACGGCCCTTCAGATCGGCCGAAAGCTCGATGCTGCCGCCCTTGGCCGCTTCCAGCGTCATTTCATGCAGGTAGCAGAAGGGCATGCCGGCCGGTGTGATCCGGTATGTGCGCTCGTTGATGACCTTGAAGCCCATGTTTTCCAGCAGCGGCACGCGGGCCGACAGCGGGATCGGAGCTTCCAGATGGAACACCTTCAGCGACAGGCGCGTATCCGGCGCGCCGGAGCTGCGGAAGAAGGTGATCGTCGCTTGGCGGCCCTCCGACAGGCTTTCGATCTTCTGCACGTCCGCCAGCGCATTTTCCGCGTTGTAGACTTCCTTGTAGCCGCCGTGGAAGGCGAGCGCATAGCGGTCCGACAGGCGCTCGGCCACTTCCGGGCTGAAGTGTTCCTTGAAGGCATCCATCAGCCCGTCCGGCCAGGTGCGGATGATGGAGGCAACGGCCTTTTCCAGCTCGTCCTGCGCCACCGAAGGCGTCTTGCCGCTGGAGCGGCCGATGATGAAATGCACCCGCGCCATCGGGCCTTCCGGATAGGTCACATACCAGGCGGACAGGTGGCCATCGAAGACATGGGCAAAATAGGTGCCGATGTTGAGGCGCACTTCCGTGGTGTAGCGGTCACGCGGCACGTAGCAGAGGATCGAGACGTAACGGTCGAACTTCTCCGGCCGGGCCAGCACGCGGATGCGCGGGCGCTCATCCAGCTGCAGGATCGCCATGGCGAAGTCGTAAAGCGTTTCGTGATCGATCTGGAACAGCTCGTCCCGCGGGAAGGTTTCCATCACGTTGGTGAGGGCGCGGCCCGAGTGGCTGTCGGAATCAAAGCCCGCCTTGGCCAGAACGCTGCTCACCTTGCGCCGCAGGAAGGGGATCGTGCCCGTCGGCTCGTTATAGGCGGTGGAGGCAAACAGGCCGACGATGCGCAGCTCTCCGGTCATCTTGCCGGCGGCGTCAAACATCTTGGTGCCGACATAGTCCATGTAGACGCGCCGGTGCACACGGCTCTTCACATTGGCCTTGGCGATGATCAGCGGGTCCGGGCGCATCAGGAACTCGCGGATCTCCGGGGTGATCTGCACGAATTCACCGCCGCGGCGCAGGACGCGCATGTCCGGATCGGCCAGAAGCCCGAGGCCGGTGCTGTCGATCGGCGTCAGCTCGCCCTCGCCCGCGCCGCCGTCAAAGGTATATTCGCGCATGCCGAGGAAGATGAAATTGTCATCGGCCATCCATTCAAGGAACTGGATCGCTTCCCACAGCTCGTTGCTGGAGCCGTCGGCCTGCGCGGTCTTGTAGGTGTTCACCGCCTTGGTCAGGCGCTTGCGCATGGCCTTCCAGTCGGCAACAGCGGCGCGCACGTCATCCATGATGCGTGTCAGGCGCTGCTCCAGCCCGGCGCGGGCCTCCTCATTGACGATGCGGCTGACGTGGATATGGATCACGCTTTCCTGATGGTCCTCCCGCGCGGCGCCGCCCTTGTGGCCGCTGAAAGACACGAGCTCGCCCTGCGCGCCGCGCTCCACGTTGTAGATCGGGTGCAGCACCAGATGGACGGTCAGCTTGCTGTCATGCAGCTCGGCCATGACCGAATCCACCAGGAAAGGCATGTTGTCATTGACCAGTTCGATGACCGTCACCTCACCGGCCATGCGTCCCTTGGTCTTGAAGGACGGGTTCGTCACGCTGATCCGGCTGGTGCCCCTCGGGTGGGACCTGAAGTCCTGGAACGTGGCACGCGCGAAAGCGGCCAGCTCGTCCGCCGAGTAGGCGACAAGATCTTCTGCAGCACCCTGCTGATAAAGTTCAGCGGCAAAATCCGCGAGGCCGGCCCCTGCCGTCTCCGCCTTTGACGTCAGAATTTTGCTCACCTCTTCAATGAGCTTTGCCTTCTGGATTTCCCGTGCTTGCGCCATCTCTGTCCTCCTGACCCGCGAATCAGCGGCGGCATGCTAGGCTGCCAATGCCGCTTAAAAAAT
The DNA here is from genome assembly GCF_055685825.1 of Pannonibacter sp. CBAS1226. Taxonomy (NCBI): domain Bacteria; kingdom Pseudomonadati; phylum Pseudomonadota; class Alphaproteobacteria; order Hyphomicrobiales; family Stappiaceae; genus Pannonibacter; species Pannonibacter sp. CBAS1226. The sequence continues at coordinate 37,430 of NZ_JBVOUO010000005.1, forward strand.
GGCATTCGGGAGGATTCACTAAAATGACGAACAAAGATGTAATGGCGCTAAATTTGCCGGTCGAAGGCGAGTTGAGCGAAGCGACGCAGGGATACTTTGCAAAGTGTGAGGAAAAAATAGGATTTATTCCAAATGTGCTGCGCGCCTACGCCTTCAACGACACAAAATTGCGCGCCTTCACCGACATGTATAACGATCTGATGCTGGGCCCCTCAAGCCTCTCCAAGCTGGAGCGGGAAATGATCGCCGTGGCCGTGTCGAGCGTGAACCGCTGCTTTTATTGCCTCGCCGCCCATGGCGCCGCCGTGCGCCAGCTGTCCGGCGATCCGGTGCTCGGCGACATGCTGGTGATGAATTACCGGGTTGCGGATCTGACGGCAAAGCAGCGGGCCATGCTGGACTTCGCCGTGCATCTGACCGAACGCCCCGCCGAAGTGGTGGAAGCCGACCGGCAGGTGCTGAGAGATGCGGGCTTTACCGACCGGGACATCTGGGACATTGCCGCCCTTGCGGCCTTCTACAACATGTCGAACCGCATGGCGGCAGCCACCGAGATGCGGCCGAATGATGAGTATCACTCAATGGCCCGTTGAGAACGCCGACAGCGGCCAGGCCCCGCTTGCCCGTGACAGGCTGGCGGAATGTGTGTAAAACCCGCTCCATTCTTCTGTCCTTGCAAATGAGGGAGCGGGCGCAATGGTGGCGCGGATTTTCATTGATGGCGAAGCCGGCACGACGGGTCTGCAGATCCGCGAGCGTCTCGCTGTACGCCGCGACATCGAGCTGCTGTCCATCGCCCCGGAACAGCGCAAGGACATGTCGGCCCGCGCAGACATGCTGAACAGCGCCGATGTGGCCATTCTCTGCCTGCCCGACGATGCGGCGAAGGAAAGCGTGTCGCTGATCACCAACGGCACCACCCGCGTCATCGACGCCTCCACCGCCTATCGCGTGGCGGATGGCTGGACCTACGGCTTTGCCGAGATGGACAAGGGCCAGAGCGCGGCGATTGCCGCCGCCCGCTTTGTCTCCAATCCCGGCTGCTGGCCGCAGGGCGTCATTGCCGCGCTGCGCCCGCTGGTGGCCGCAGGGCTCGTTCCGGCGGATTTCCCCGTCACGGTCAACGGCATCTCCGGCTATTCCGGTGGCGGCAAGTCGATGATTGCCGACTATGAGGCCCAGGGCGATGCGGCCAACGCGTTCCTGCCCTATGGGCTGGCGCTTGGCCACAAGCACCTGCCGGAGATGAAGACCTATTCGGGTCTGACTGACGCACCGCTGTTCGTTCCGGCGGTCGGCAACTACTACAAGGGCATGATCACCAGCGTGCCGCTCAATCTGGCGCGCCTGCCGAAGGTGCCCACGGGCGCTGAGCTGCATGCCGCCATTGCCGATCACTTTGCCGGTCAGGTGAAGGGTTTTGTCGAGGTCGCGCCGCTGTCGCCGCTCGACAGGGCGTCGGAGCTGAACCCGCAGGCCCTCAACGGCACCAACATGATGCGCGTCTATGTCTTTGCCAATGACGCACGCGCGCAGGCCGTGGTCATCGCCGTCTATGACAATCTGGGCAAGGGCGCCTCGGGCGCTGCCGTCCAGAACCTCAACATCATGCTGGGCGCAGACCCGGCAGAAAGCCTTGCCGCCTGAGCGCGGCAGGGCACAAGAACAACAACATATTCAGAGAGCCTTTGGAGAGACCGCCTTGCAGAAGTTCACCTCCCTCACCGGTGTTGCGGCGCCCCTGCCGATCATCAACATCGACACCGACATGATCATCCCGAAGCAGTATCTGAAGACGATCAAGCGCACCGGCCTCGGCACCGCGCTGTTCTCGGAACTGCGCTACAACGAGGATGGCTCGGACAACGCCGAATTCGTGCTGAACAAGCCGTCCTACAAGGGTGCGACGATCCTTGTTGCGGGCGACAACTTCGGCTGCGGCTCTTCGCGTGAGCATGCCCCCTGGGCGCTGCTCGATTTCGGCATCCGCTGCGTGATCTCCACGAGCTTTGCCGACATCTTCTACAACAACTGCTTCAAGAACGGCATCCTGCCGGTCGTCGTCACCCGCGAAGAGCTGGACAAGCTGCTGGACGACGCCTCGCGCGGCGCCAACTCCACCCTGACGGTGGATCTGGAGGCCCAGGAAATCCGCGGCCCGGATGGCGGCGTCATCTCCTTCGAGATCGACCCCTTCCGCAAGCACTGCCTGATGAACGGCCTCGACGACATCGGCCTGACCATGGAAAAGGCTCCGTCGATCGACCGTTTCGAAGGCGCCACGTCTGAAAGCCGCCCCTGGGCATAATCGCCCGCAGCATGGCAAGATGATCCGGAAGGCCGTCCGCAAGGGCGGCCTTTCTTCATTTGGCAAAGGCTCCACTTCCGCCCGCCACGGTTCCACCCATATAATGGTGGCCGGGTGCCCGTAAGATACGAGCGCCCTTTTCTGTTATGTATGGACCGGGCCCCCGTGTATTTCGAAATTGCCATCGTCGTCTGCCTCACCCTGCTCAATGGCGTTCTGGCCATGTCGGAACTTGCCGTTGTCTCGTCACGGCCCGTGCGGCTGAAGCTGCTGGCCGATCAGGGCAGCCGGGGGGCAGCTGTGGCGTTGCGCCTGTCGGAAGATCCGGGGCGCTTTCTCTCCACCGTGCAGATAGGCATCACGCTGGTGGGCGTTCTGTCGGGCGCCTTCTCCGGCGCAACGCTGGGCGCGCGCCTCTCCGGCTGGCTGCTGACGCAGGGCCTGCCGCCCGCTGCGGCCGATGCACTGGGTGTCGGATCGGTCGTCGTCGCCATCACCTACATGTCGCTGATCGTGGGCGAACTGGTACCCAAACGGATCGCCCTGCGCGCACCCGAAAGCGTTGCCGCCCGTGTGGCACCGTCCATGCTGATGCTGTCCAAGATCTCGGCGCCGCTCGTCTGGCTGCTCGACCGGTCGGGCCGTGGCGTGCTGCGGCTGCTGGGCCAGCAGGACAGCGCGGGGGAAACGGTAACGGATGAGGAAATCCGCACGGTTCTGGCCGAGGCACACAGTGCGGGCGTCATCGAGGACGAAGAGTCCGAGATGATCTCCGGCGTCATGCGCCTTGCCGACCGGACCGCGCGCGGCCTGATGACACCGCGCCGCGACGTGGAGGTGCTGGACCTTGCGGACAGCCCGGAGGACATTCGCGCCAGGCTGCGCGCAACCGCCCGCTCGCGCCTGCCCGTCCGGCAGGGGAGTTCCGACGAGATTCTGGGCGTTGTCGCCGTCAAGGATGTGCTGGGTGCCTATCTGGATGCGCCAGATGCAGCCATTGAACCGCTGATGCGCAATGCTCCGGCCGTATCCGACCGGGCAGGCGCGCTGGCCGTCATCCAGACCTTGCGCAAGGCCCCGGCCCACATGGTTCTGGTCTATGACGAATACGGCCATTTCGAAGGCATCATCACCCCCGGCGACGTGCTGGAGGCCGTGACCGGCGTCTTCGAGCAGGGCGAAGAGGAAGAGCCTGCGCTGTTTCAGCGCGAGGATGGGTCCTGGCTGGTCGCCGGCTGGATGCCGGTGGACGAATTTGCTGCCGAAATGGGTTTTCCGCTCGATCCGGACCCGGATTACGAAACCGTCGCAGGCTTCGTTCTCGACACGCTCAAGTATCTGCCCAGCCTCGGCGAAAGCTTCACCGCCAAGGGCTGGCACTTCGAAGTCCTCGACCTTGACGGCCGCCGCGTCGACAAGCTGCTGGTTCGCAAGCTGGAGGCGTGAGGCGCCTTTCACGCACCAGAGGCAACCAAAGGTAGAAATAAGAGACTGTTGCATGCTTTTGCGGCCAAATGTTAGAATGACCAGATGAAAGCTTGTTTGCCTGTGTTCACTCAGAGCTATCTGGCGCAAGGAACGGGTGTAAGGACATGCAGCTGAAGGACGAAGTACGGGTTGCCGTTGATGAAATCATCCGCAATCGCTTCGCGGGAAAAGTTGAAGATATCAAGTTCGAGGCTTTGGAAGATGATCTCGGCGAAGAGCTTCTGTTGATCCGGGTCATGATGTCACCCGACACGACCGGCAAGGATTTTGCAGGCCGTTTTTTCGGCCTTACGGGGCTCGTGCGTCACGCACTCGGCGAAGACATGCGGAATGTTTTCCCAATTATCCGCCCGGTAGAGGCGCATGCCTGACATTACGCTGGCGAAGGGGCTGATAGCTTCGGCAAAAGCACTTTGCCCCGCCAGCAGCCGGCGCAAACCACGGCAGGCAGACCTGCGCCGGGCAGTCAGTGCAGCCTACTATGCGGTTTTCCACGAACTGGCACGCACATGTGCCGATGCACTCGTTGGCGCGACAAAGGCCCGGCGTCCCAACAGGGCATGGGTGGAAGTTTACCGGGGACTGGACCACGGCACTGCCAAAAACGCATGCAATGGCGCCTCGAATGTCACGTTCCCCCAAGAGATCCGAAACTTCTCTGATGCCTTCAAGCAGCTGCAGGCCGCAAGGCACAGCGCCGACTATGATCCGATGATCCGGCTCGACAAAATCGAGGCACTTGGCTTCATCACATTGGCTGAAGACAGCATCGCAGCGCTGAAAGGCGTCAGGGCCATCGACAAGATTGCCTTCGCGACATGGGTCCTGATTGCCAGCAAAGGCGCCAACGAAGCCCGGAGCAGGGTCAAGGAAGGACGGATCCGGCAAGTCTGACACCAGATCCGTCAAGCTGCCACCTTTCACGCAAGCTTGAAAAATCCTGAGGCGCAGGTGTTGCGTAAAAAGGTACAAGTCTGCGTCGGGACTTTGTGGAGCGATCAGCAATCATGAGCGTGATATCAGGCCTCCGCCCGGTGGCGGCGTTTCTGCCCTGGACGGACCGGCAGGGGCGGCTGTCGGGTCTGAAGCTTGCGGTCTTCCTGATCGCCATCGCTCCGGCGCTCTGGTATCTCACCCGTGCGGCCATGGGGCTGGTGCAGCCGGAACCGGCGCGCCAGCTCGTCTTTGTCAGCGGTGACTGGGCCATGCGCTTTCTCGTGGCAACGCTGGCTGTCTCGCCGCTGCGGCGCATCACCGGCTGGGGCAAGCTGGCAGGCATCCGCCGCATGCTGGGCCTGACGGCTCTGGCTTACGGGCTCGCCCACCTGACGCTCTATGTGATCCGTGAAAATCTCGACCTGTGGCGCGTCACGTCCGAGATCGTGCTGCGCTTCTATCTCACCATCGGCTTTGCCGCGCTGGCAGCACTTGTGGCGCTTGGAGTGACCTCAACGGACAGCGCCATCCGCCGCATGGGGCCGCGCTGGCACCGGCTGCACAAGCTGGTCTATCCGGCCGCTGCGCTGGCCGCCTTTCATTATTTCCTGCAATCCAAATCAGATGTGAGCCAGGCCACTCTGCTGGCGGGGCTGTTCCTGCTGGTGATGATCTACCGGGGGGCCGCACGCCTGAAATTGCCGCTCGCCTCACCGCTGCTGCTGGCCGGGCTGGCCCTGCTGGCTGGCCTTGGGACGGCGGGCATCGAATATCTCTGGTATCACCTTGCCACGGGCGTTCCGGCGGAGCGGGTGTTCCTCGCCAATTTCAACTGGCAGCTCTTCACCATGCCCGCGCAGATCCGGCCGTCCTGGTGGGTGGTGCTGGCCGGCCTGTTGACCGCGCTGCTGCCGCTGATCAGCACAAGGCTGCTGCCGCAACCGGTGCGGCGGCGGAACTGAAAGCCTATTCGCCTTTCACGCGGGCCTTCAGCTCATCCATGATGGTGTTCAGTTCAGCCATTTTCTCGCCGATGGGCACAAGCCCTGCGACCGTGGTCTGATAGCGCGCGGCATAGCTGTCGAAGAGGCGGCGGGCAAGTTCCGGGAACTCCTGCACCATGCGCTTGAACAGGGCACGGCGGATGCGGATGACGCGCACCGGGCCGATGCAGACCGCACGGGCCGGGCGGCGGGTTTCCACCAGCATGGCGGTTTCGCCCAGCAGCACGCCGGGACCCGCCATTTCCACTTCCATGAAGCCGTGGGTGCTCTTGCGCTGCAGGCTGACGTTGCCCTTGGCAATGACGATGCCGCTGTCGGCCCGCTCGCCCTCGTCGAAGACGAAGGACCCGGAAATCAGGTCCATGCCCTCGGCGCTGAAGGCAAGCAGGCGCAACTGGTCGTCGGAGAAATCCGACAACATGGGAATCTGCCGAAGAATCGCGATGTCCTGAACGAGGCTCATGCCTCAGTGTTATGCCGCAAATGGCTCACGGCACAAGCTTATATCCACCGGCTTCCGTCACCAGAAGCTCGGCATTGGAGGGGTCACGCTCGATTTTCTGCCGCAGACGGTAGATGTGGGTCTCCAGCGTGTGGGTGGTGACGCCGGAATTGTAGCCCCAGACCTCATGCAGCAGCACGTCGCGGGTTACCGCCCGCTCGCCCGCCCGGTAGAGGAATTTCAGGATCGAGGTTTCCTTTTCCGTCAGCCGCACCTTGCTGCCGCGGTCATCCACCATCAGCTTGGCGGCGGGGCGGAAGGAATAGCGGCCGATGGTGAAGGTCGCGTCCTCGCTCTGCTCATGCTGGCGCAGATGGGCGCGCACCCGGGCGAGCAGCACGGCGAACTTGAAGGGCTTGGGCACATAATCGTTGGCCCCGGCCTCAAGGCCCAGGATCGTGTCGCTGTCCGTGTCATGCCCGGTGAGCATGATCACAGGCGCCTTGAACCCGGCCTTGCGCAGAAGCTTCACCCCCTCGCGCCCGTCGAGATCCGGCAGGCCCACATCCATCAGCAGCAGATCAACCTGCCCGGCCTTGGCTGCGGCAATGCCATCCGAGGCGGTGGAGGCCTGCTGCGTGGTGAATTCGTCATAGAGTGAGAACTGCTCGACCAGCGCCTCGCGCAGGTCATTGTCGTCATCCACGATGAGAATGGTGCGTGCGTTCATTTGCAGTCCTCGTTCCCTTGCAGCATTTTTGGCCGGATCGGTTGCGGCCCTTATGTGCTTTTCATGCAATGACGGATAGGTGGGAAAAAATCATCGTGATTTTTAGTCTCTGCCGTCAATTCTGCTTCACATCCACTTTACATCCGGTTGATGGCACTGGATCAACGGTACGTTATGCAATTGGGACTGACCATGACCTCTCCTGCCTCCTCCGCGGACAAGCGCCTCACCGTGCGTCCCCTGCCGGGCCATCCTTCACGCGGCACGCTGACGCTGGGAAGCCTGACCGTGCCCTGTGCTCTCGGCAAAGGGGGCCTGACGCTGCGCAAGCGCGAAGGCGACGGCGCAACGCCCGTTGGCCGCTTTGCCGTGCTGGGCGTGTTCTACCGGCCCGACCGGGGACGGCGGCCGGAAACGGCCCTGCCCGTCACGGCACTGAGCCCGGACGATGGCTGGTGCGATGACCCGCGCCACCCGCGCTACAACGCCCCCGTCCGTCTGCCCTTTGCCGCCAGCCACGAGAAGATGTGGCGGCAGGACGGGGTCTATGACATCGTCGTGGTGCTGGATTACAACCTGACGCCCGCCGTCAAGGGCAAGGGCAGCGCCATCTTCTTTCACCTTGCCCGGCCCGGCTACACGCCGACCGAAGGCTGCGTGGCGGTGGCAGAACCTCACATGCGCCGCCTGCTGAAGGCCCTGCGCCCCGGCGCGGTGATGGAGATCCGCCGTTAAGCCCTGTTGGCCGAAGCTACAGGTCGAAACTCTGGCAATCCGCCGCCATTTCCGCCATATAAGGGAAAACGGGGTCCGCTGACCCCGGACCTCCCGGCACAAACCTTCTGCAGCACGGCTTGCAGAACCTGACAGGCACAGCGCCGATGCGCAGACCGTTTTTGAAGATGAATGGCCTTGGCAACGATTTCGTTGTCTGGGATGCCCGCGAGGCACCGCTGCGGCTGAGCCCGGAGGTGATTGCCGCGCTGGGAGACCGTACGTCCGGCATCGGCTTTGACCAGATGATCACCGTCGAGCGCTCACCCTCGGGCGCAGATGCCTTCATGCGCATTCACAATTGCGACGGATCGGAAGTCTCTGCCTGCGGCAATGCCACCCGCTGCATCGGCCGCCTGCTGATGGAGGAAAAGGGCGTTGATGCGGTGAGCATCGAGACCCGCGCCGGGTTGCTGCTTGCCCGCAAGGTGGAAGACGGCCCGCGCTCCGTCACCGTCGACATGGGCGAGCCGCGCTTCAACTGGACCGAAATCCCGCTCGCCGAGGAATTTGCCGACACCCGCGCGGTGGAACTGCAGATCGGCCCGATTGATGATCCCATCCTGCACACGCCCGCCGTGGTCAGCATGGGCAATCCGCATGCGGTCTTCTGGGTCTCTGATGTGGACGCCTACGATCTTGGCCGTATCGGACCACTGCTGGAACATCACCCGCTGTTCCCGGAAGGGGCCAATATTTCGTTGGCGCAGGTGATATCCCGCAAGGAGATCCGGGTGCGGGTGTGGGAGCGTGGCGCAGGCCTCACCCGCGCCTGCGGCACCGGTGCCTGTGCCGTCGCCGTGGCCGCTGCCCGTGACAACCGCGCCGACCGCACCTCCACCGTGCATCTGCCCGGCGGGCCGCTGACGATCAGCTGGCGCGAGAGCGACAATCACGTGCTGATGACCGGCATGACGGAAGTTGAATACGAGGGTGAAGTGGACTTCGAGGCCATGACCTTTACCCGCACCGGACCGGGGGATGCAGAGCTGGATGCCGCTGCCCCCGCCATGGAGACCGCACTGTGAGCATTGATGTCGTCACCTTCGGCTGCCGGCTGAATTCCTATGAATCGGAAGTGATGAAGCGCGAGGCGGAAGCTGCGGGCCTCAAGGATGCCATCCTGATCAACACCTGCGCGGTCACCTCCGAAGCGGTGCGTCAGGCGCGTCAGGCCGTGCGCAAGGCCCGCCGCGACAATCCGGAAGCCAAGATCATCGTCACCGGCTGCGCCGCCCAGACCGAAACGGCCAAGTTCTCCGAAATGGAGGAAGTGGATCTGGTTCTGGGCAACTCGGAAAAGCTGGAGCGCGCCTCTTATGGCCGCATCGCCCAGTTTGGCCTTGATGCCAGCGAGAAGGTGCGCGTCAACGACATCATGAGCGTGCGCGAAACCGCCGGTCACCTGATCGACGGGCTGGAAGGCCGTGCCCGCGCCTTCGTGCAGGTGCAGAACGGCTGCGACCACCGCTGCACCTTCTGCATCATCCCCTATGGCCGGGGCAATTCGCGCTCCGTGCCCATGGGCGTCGTCGTTGATCAGGTGCGCCGCCTCGTGGAAAACGGCTACCGCGAAATCGTCATCACCGGGGTGGACATCACCTCCTATGGTTCGGATCTTCCCGGCACGCCGCGCCTTGGCTCGCTGGTGGCCAAGATCCTGAAACTGGTGCCGGAGCTGAAGCGGCTGCGGCTGTCATCCATCGATTCCATCGAGGCCGATGACGAGCTGATGCGCGTCATTGCCGAAGACGAGCGGCTGATGCCGCATTTCCACCTGTCGCTGCAGGCAGGCGACGACATGATCCTGAAGCGCATGAAGCGGCGGCACCTGAGGGCCGACACCATCCGCTTCTGCGATGAGGTGCGGCGCCTGCGCCCGGATGTGGTCTTCGGCGCCGATATCATCGCCGGCTTCCCGACCGAGACGGAAGAGATGTTCGCCAACACGCTGGCGATTGTCGATGAATGCGGGCTGACGCATCTGCATGTCTTCCCCTTCTCGCCCCGTCCGGGCACCCCGGCCGCGCGCATGCCGCAGCTGGCCAAGGGCCTCATCAAGGAGCGCGCCGCCCGGCTGCGCCTCAAGGGCGAGGCGGCGCTGGCGGCTCACCTCAGTGCCGAAGTCGGCCTGCTGCGCCCCATTCTGCTGGAGCGCGAGGGGCTGGGGCGGACCGAGCAGTTCACACAGGTCGAGGTGGATGGCGGCGAGGCCGGGCAGATCATCGAAACCCGCATCACCGGCCACACCGGGCGCCATCTTCTCGGCGCGCTTCTTTCACAGGCCGCCTGAGGGCGGGACAGACTTCAGCGGCAGGACAGGTTCATGAGCGACAAGAAGCGCGGCTTTCTGGGCCGTTTGTTCGGCGGCAAGGACAGCGCCGGCACGGCTGCCGGAGAGCTGAAGCCGGAAACGGAAATCCTGGCAGGCGAGGATACCGCCGCACCAGCCCCTGAGGCTGAGCTTGAATCTCCTGCCGAAGTGACCGTTGAGGCGGCTAGCCCTGAAGAACAGCCGGAAACGGCCATCGAAGCAGAACCCGAACTGGTGGATGAGCTTGAGGATGAGCCGGCGGAAGAGGCAGCGCCCTCCGCTCCCGCCGCCGTTCCTGCGCCGGTTGCCATGACTGAGCCGCAGGAAAAGCTGTCCTGGTTCCAGCGTCTGCGCAAGGGCCTTGCCCGCTCGTCTTCGGCGCTGACCGAAGGCATTTCGGCGATCTTCACCAAGCGCAAGCTGGATGCGGGGATGCTGGAGGATCTGGAGGACATTCTCCTTCAGGCGGATCTGGGTCTCGAGACGGCCGGCGCCATCACGGAGCGCCTGTCGGAAGGGCGCTTCGACAAGGAAATCTCGCCGGAGGAAGTCCGCAAGATTCTGGCCGAAGAGGTGCGCAAGGTGCTGGAGCCTGCCGCCCGACCGCTGGACCTTGACCGGGGCCACCGCCCGCATGTGGTGCTGATGGTGGGCGTCAACGGCACCGGCAAGACCACGACCATCGGCAAGCTGGCAGCCAAGCTCTCCGCCGAAGGCAAGACGGTGATGCTGGCGGCGGGCGACACGTTCCGCGCCGCCGCTGTCGAACAGCTGAAGATCTGGGGCCAGCGCACCGGTGCCGAAGTAGTGGCCCGGGAAGCGGGCGCGGATGCCGCCGGACTTGCCTTTGATGCCCTGCAGGCAGCGAAGGACAAGGGCGTGGACGTGCTCCTGATCGACACGGCCGGCCGGCTGCAGAACAAGGCCGAGCTGATGGCCGAACTGGAAAAGGTGGTCCGCGTCATCCGCAAGCAGACCCCCGACGCCCCGCATGACGTGATCCTGACGCTGGACGCCACCACGGGCCAGAACGCCATGAACCAGGTGGAGATCTTCGGCAAGGTGGCGGGCGTCACCGGCCTCGTCATGACCAAGCTGGACGGCACCGCCCGCGGCGGCATCCTTGTCGCCATCGCCGCAAGGCACCAACTGCCGGTGCATTTCATCGGCGTCGGCGAAGGCATCGACGATCTGGAGCCCTTCTCCGCCGAAGACTTTGCCGAGGCAATCGCCGGACTGGCGCGGTAAGGACCGAAGTTTGACCGCTTCGGCACGGCTTCTCCACCCCTCTCCCTTGTGGCTACCGGTTTCACACATCAGGTTCGGACACTGCCCGCAATGATGCATCTGATTTGTGGCAGGGCCTCGCCGCCCCCCTCCCCCTCGTGGGGAGGGGTAAGGGGTGGGGGGCTCTGAGCCTGCAAGGGTTTGAAAAGCAGAACTTTTCCTGAAGAGGCTGGCGAGGAGAAACTATCTGTAATCAATGGATACTCTGCCAGCCGGAAAGGCCCTCCCCCCACCCCTAACCCCTCCCCACCAGGGGGAGGGGAGCTGAAACGCCTTGCCAAAGGAGCAAAACCGCCACCAGCTGCCATGCTGCGAACGGCTTCAGGCATAATGTTTGAAGCCAGCTCCTCAAGGCGGAAAGCCCCTGAGCCTCCCACCCCTCACGTCGCTACGTTGACGGCGTGATGCTCGATCTGGCCGCCGTGGTCCTCGTAGGCGTGGCGGACGACGGCGGGGGGCTGATGGTCGCGGGTGGCGCGCTGCGGCAGGGAGCGGCTGGCCGGAAGGGCGCTGTGCGGCCCGGCCGGCTGGCGCAGGGCCCGTTCGGCAGCGGCCCTGTAGGCGGCAATGCCATCCAGCGTATGGCTGACTTCCTGATTTGTCTCGACCAGAACGGCCGGTTCCTCGGCCTGCGGTCCGGCACCGGCGTCAGCCAGCAGATTGCTTTCGCCCGTCAGAGCCTCTTCAAAGCCCTCGCCAGACTGCTGCTCGCCAGACTGCTGGTCGTTGTGCTGCTGTTCGTTGTGCTGCTCGTGTTCCCGCTCGCGGCGGCGCTGATCGCTATGCTCGGTGGCATGAACGATACCGGATGGCGGTAACACCCGTTCCAATCCTGATGACATGGGGCCCTCCTGGCCTTTCTGCTGCCTGTGGCGGCCTGCCGGGCCTTCTGGCCCTCCGTCTCTGCCCCTTTTCAGCGGGGCATGGCCGAATCATCTCAACAAAGAGTTAACGATTCTTTACGCAAGGTAAACGGCAAAAACCGGGCGCTTTGCCCTTCCCTTTTGCAGAACTGCTGCTAAAAGGCCCCGTTCGCCCTTCGGGCGGTCAACCGGTCGCAGCCTACCCGGTTCTAGCGAAAACAAGGGACACATCTTTGAAAACGCTTGTCGTCTGTTCCGGCGGAATGGATTCCGTCACCCTTGCGCACAAGGTTGCGCAAGAACACGAGCTGGTCGGGCTCGTTTCCTTCAACTACGGCCAGAGGCACCTCAAGGAGCTGGATTTTGCCAGAGCCTGTGCGGAGGATCTGGGCGTCGAGCACATCGTCATCGACATTTCCGGCATCGGCCGCCAGCTTTCCGGCTCGGCCCTGACGGATGACGTGGCCGTTCCCGATGGCCACTATGCCGAAGAAACCATGCGCATCACCGTGGTGCCGAACCGCAATGCCATCATGCTGGCCATTGCCTTCGGCATTGCCGCCGCGCGCGGGGCCGAGGCGGTGGCAACTGCCGTCCACGGCGGCGATCACTTCATCTATCCCGACTGCCGCCCCGGCTTTACCGAGGCCTTCGAGACCATGCAGCGCCAGGCGCTGGCCGGTGTCGCGGATGTGCGGCTCTACACGCCCTATGTCCACACGGACAAGGCCGCCATTGCGGCTGAAGGCGTGCGTCTTGGCGTCGACTACACCCGCTCCTGGTCCTGCTACAAGGGCGGGGAGATCCACTGCGGGCGTTGCGGCACCTGCGTGGAGCGGCGCGAGGCCTTCCATATGGCGGGTGCGGAAGATCCCACCACCTATGCCGACCCGGATTTCTGGAAGGAGGCCTGCGGTGTTTAGGATCGCCAAGGAGTTTCACTTCTCCGCCTCCCACCAGCTCTTCGGCCTGCCCGATGACCATCCTTGCGCCCGGCTGCATGGGCACAATTATGTGGTCGAGGTGGAGCTGATGTCCGAGACGCTGGACAGCGTTGGCTTCGTGCGGGACTACCGGGAGCTTGCGCCCTTCAAGACCTGGCTCGATGACACTCTCGACCACCGCCACCTCAACGATGTGCTGGGCAACGACAATGTCACCGCCGAGCGCATGGCCAGGCTCTTCTACGACTGGTGCAAGGCGCGCTGGCCGGAGGTGAGCGCCGTGCGCGTGCGCGAGACGCCCAAGACCATGGCCGAATACCGTCCAAAAGGCAGCTGCGGCTGCGGGTGCGGCGCATGAGCGGCGAGATCTTGCGCATCAGCGAGATCTTCGGCCCCACCATCCAGGGCGAAGGCGCGCTGATCGGCATGGCCACCGTCTTCGTGCGCACCGGCGGCTGCGATTTCCGCTGCTCCTGGTGCGACACGCTGCATGCGGTGGACAGCGCCTACCGGGACACCTGGACGCCCATGAGCGCGGACGCCGTGATGGACGAGGTGCGGCGCCTGTCCGGCGGCGAGCCGCTGATGGTCACCGTTTCGGGCGGCAACCCGGCCATCCAGCCGCTGGGCCGGCTGATTGAACTGGGCAAGCGCGAAGGCTACCGTTTCGCGCTGGAAACGCAGGGCAGCCTGTCGCGGGACTGGTTTGCGGCACTCGACGTCCTCAGCCTCAGCCCCAAGCCGCCGTCCAGCGGCATGGCGTTTGACCGCAAGGCGCTGGCGGATGCGGTGGCCGCCGCTGGCCCCAATACGGCGATTGCGCTGAAATTCGTCGTCTTTGACGAAGCAGATTACGGCTTTGCCAGAGAGGTGGCGCGCGCCTATCCGCATCTGCCGGTCTATCTGCAGCCCGGCAACCACACACCGCCGCCTGCGGATCAGGAGGATGCGGTGATCGACATTCCCGGCATCATGGCGCGGCTGCGCTGGCTGATTGACCGGGCCGCCAATGACCGCTGGTTCGAGGCCAGCATCCTGCCGCAGCTTCATACCCTCATCTGGGGCAACCTTCGCGGAGTGTGACCATGAGTGACAAGACCATCTATCAGAACCTGACCCAGCTCGGGTCGTCCACCGCCCTGCCCCAGAGCCCGGAAGACGCCGTGCTGGAGCGCGTGCCCAACCCGCAGGCGGGCACCGGCTACATGGTGCGTTTCGTGGCGCCCGAGTTTACCTCGCTCTGCCCGATCACCGGTGCACCGGATTTCGCCCATCTGGTCATCGACTATGTGCCCGGTGACTGGCTGGTGGAAAGCAAGTCGCTGAAACTCTTCCTCGGCTCCTTCCGCAACCACGGCGCCTTCCATGAGGATTGCACCCTGTCGATAGGCAAGCGGCTGGTGGAGTTCCTCTCACCGCAGTGGCTGCGCATCGGCGGCTACTGGTACCCGCGCGGCGGCATCCCGATCGATGTGTTCTACCAGACCGGCCCGGCACCTGAGGGCGTGTGGATCCCCGAGCAAGGCGTGCAGCCCTACCGCGGGCGGGGGTGACGGAGCATTGCCCCTCCACTCCGTCATGCCATGACTTGATCATGGCATCCACGCCGTTACGCTCCTGAACTGGAAATAACCAAGATAATATAAGGCCTTATCAAAGCCATCACTGCGCGGACAGGTCATGGAATGGATGCCATGATCAAGTCATGGCATGACGAATACGGAGAGGGCGGCGAAAATTTCGAACCACTACCCCCGCCTCTTCCCCCGCTCCGCAGCACCAAACCCGTCGGCACCGCCCCGGGCAACAAGGGCTTCGCCCACGTGGTCGGCCATGGCGAGGGCCTGAAGGGCAAAGGGGGCGAGCAGCCGCCAGCTGCTGCGCTTGCCGGTGCGGGCCTGATAGGCTTCCCGCTGGGCAGCGCTCAGCGCCAGCAGCACCGGCACGAAGCGCAGGACCAGCGTGACGGCCAGCGCCGGGCGGCGCGGCGAAACGCCAAAGAAGGCCAGCGGCCGGAACAGGGGCGAAATCGCCTCCAGCATGTCATCCATGCGCGTCGTCATGGTGACGAGATTGGCCAGCATCACCAGCAGCAAGAGCCGTAGCAGCACGATGACACCGCCCATGAGCGAGCCGGACAGCCAGTGCAGCGCCAGCAGAACGGCAAACAACGGCAGCAGCGGGCGCAAGAGCGAAAGCTGCCGCAGGGCCGCCCGGCCCAGCGCCGCATAGACGGCCAGCACCGCGCCGCAGCCAGCCGCCAGAACAACGGAACTGTCCACGGGGAAGAACATCAGGCTGGCGGCAGCCAGACCGAGGAGTTTCGCTCCGGCAGGCAAGCGGTGGAGAAGGCTGGTTCCGGGCAGATAGAGCGAGATCACGCGTGCCTCACAACAGGCCGGAGACGGCGGCGCGCCGCTCGATATCATCCACATAGGCGGGCAGCACCGCACCGGGCTCGCCGTCCATGCGGATCTGGCCGTCCTGCAGCCACAACACCCGGTCAAAATCGCGGATCAGCTCCAGATCATGGCTGACCATGATCAGCTTCTGCTCCAGCCCCCGGATCAGCGACATGATCTGACGGGTGGCGAGGCCATCAAGGCTGGAAAAAGGCTCGTCAAAGACGATCAGCCCCGGCTGCATCACCAGCACCGCCAGAATGCAGATGAGCTGCTTCTGCCCCTCGGACAGATCGAGGAAAGGCCGCTCCGCCAGATGGGCGCAGCCATGAGCCTCCAGAAAACGCCGGGCATTGGGCCGGGCATCCTGCCGGGGCTGGCCAAGCTGGGTCAGGCCGAAAGCGATCTCCTCCTCCACCGTCGGGAAGATCGCCTGATGGTCCGGGTTCTGGAAGACAAAGCCCACATGGCGCGGCAGGTTCGCCCGCGCCTGCCGCGTGTCCGCGCCGTAGATCTGCAAGCTGCCGCTGTCCGGCAGCAGCAGGCCGTTGAGCAGGCGCACAAAGCTGCTCTTGCCAGACCCATTGAGCCCGATCAGCGCAATCCGGCGCTCGCTCAAGGTGAGATTCAGCCCGTCCAGCACGGTCTTGTCCCCGCGCTTCAGGCTCACCTGATCAAACACGGCATAGTCAGCCCGGCGCGGGTCGCAAGCCGTCTCCGTCTTGCCGCTGCCGGGTTTGAGGCGCCAAAAGGCCATGGGCGGTGATCCGTTCCCTCTGTTGCGGCCTGCATATTCCCCGCCGCTGCGGCAATGTCAAAGGCTGATGCCAGTTCCAGCTTCTAAAGCGGCTGGCTGTCGCGCCCCTCGCGGGCGGCCTTGTACCAGGCCCAGAACAGGCGGGCGGCGACACCGCGCCAGGGAGCCCAGGCTTCCGCCAGCTCATCCAGCGCACGGGGGCTGGGGCGGTCCGGCAGAGCAAAGGCATCGCGCACCGCATTCTGCAGGGCAATGTCGCCGCTGGGGAAGATATCCGGATGGCCGGCGCAGAAAAGCAGATAGATATCCGCCGTCCAGCGGCCGATTCCCTTGACCTGGCACAGCTCTTCCCGCGCCACATCGGCCGGAACACTGGCCAGTGCCTGAAGATCCAGCCCGCCACCGACGGCATCCGCCAGCGCCCGAACGGCGCGGATCTTGGGCCGGGACAGCCCCGCGCCGCCCAGCGCCTCCTCTGTGTGGGACAGCAAAACATGCGCTTCCAGCGGATTAACGAGAGCGGCGAGCCTTGCGCCGATGGCATTGGCGCTGGCGACGGACACCTGCTGCGAGATGATGATCTGCACCAGCGCCGCAAAGCTCGGCGGCCGGCGGCGCAGGGGCACTTCGCCAGCAAAGGAAATCACGGCAGGCAGACGCGGATCGGCGGCGGCCAATGCGGCAAGGCCAGCAGCGATATGCTCCGGCGTTTCGATGATCACGCTCATGGCTTCGTTCCTGCCCTGATCCCTCGTGTCAGCGCGTCGAAGATCCTTGCATAGATTTCTTCCACGCGCAGCGCCTCCTGCGGGCCGAGCCGGTGAAAATGGCTGAGGCCCGGTGCCGCATTCACCTCAAGAATGGCATAGGAGCCGGAAGATGAGGAGATATCCGGGCAAAGGAGATCGAGGCCATAGAGCCGCAAGCCCACAGCCTCGCCCGCCTTACGGGCTATCTCTGAAAAATACGGACTGATCGCGCCGGTCACATCCACTGCACTGCCGCCGGAAGAAAGGTTCGCGTTGGGCAGCAGCGCCACGGCTGTGCCCGCTTCCGGCACGTGGGTGAGATCAAGGCCGCTGGTGGCGAGAAAGGCGAGAATGCGCGGATCATCCGCCGCAATCTTCGAGCCCTTGCCGCCCGCGGCAAAGCCCTGCGTTGCCCGCGTGATCAGCACCCGGAGGGAAGAAACACCATCGCCTGTCACCGAGAAGGGCCGCCGCTCGAACACGGCCAGCACCTCCCCATCCAGAACCAGCACCCGGTAGTCGCGCCCCCTCACCTCTTCCTGCACCAGAATCCGGTCGTAAGAGGCGCCCAGGATCGTGAGCGCGGAGGACAGCCCCTGTTCGTCCTGCACCCGCAGGATGCCGCGCCCCTCCGAATCGTCATTGGGCTTCACGAACAGCGGAAAGCCCGCCTCCCGGGCAAAGGCGAGCGCTTGCGTCTCCCCGTTCAGCCTTGCGGCAACGGCCGGGTTCTTCACCTCGATGTCGCGGATGAAACGCTGCGCACTGATCAGCACTCCGCGCGGCACACGGAGGCCGGCCGCCTCCAGAAAGAAGGCGCCATAGGCCTTGTCGCGGGCGATGGCGGAGGCGGCGGCGGGATTGAGATCAAAGCCCGCCCCCTTGAAGAAGGCGCGGCGCCCGCCCGGTGCCTCCACGTAGCCGGCATAGCCATAGGCGGGTTCGGCAAAAACGGTCAGCCCATGCTCTGCCGCATGGCGCCGCAGAAGCACCAGCGCCAGAGGCTCACGGCGGGAAGGATCGGAAGTCATGCTGCGGCGGCGCCCTGAAGCGGGCAGCCGCTGCGCGCGGCCGGATCAGTTCCGGCTCTGGCGGGCGGCTGCCAGATAGTCGATGACGAAGAGCTTCGGATTCGAAGGCCCGTTCGCGGTCACATTATAGATTGCCACCGACGTGTCCATGCCTTGCGAATCCGTCACGGTCCACTGCTTCAGATCGAAGGTCTGGGCATCGAAGATCAGCGTCAGCTTGCCGGAATTGAAGGTGGTGCGGTCCTCGACCACAACAGTCACGAGATCGGGCTCCACCACCACGCCCACCACATTGGTGTCCTTGGTCAGGTCGATCTGCTCGGCCAGCAGGAAGCGCAGCGGCGTTTCATTCAGCGGCCAGATGTCCTGCGTCTGCACCTTGCGGTCCAGCACGGAAACCGACTTGCCATCGGCGATGATGTCGAGCTGTGCGGGCGGATTGTAGTAGAAGCGGATCTTGCCCGGACGCTCCAGATAGAACTTGCCTTCCACCTGCCCGCCCTCGGGCCCGAACTGCACGAAGTCGCCATGCATGGTCCGCACCGAATTGAAGTAGGTATTGACCTCGTTCAGCGTTTCCTGGTCCTGCGGGCTCAAGGGCGCCTTCTGCTGCGCGGCGGCAGGCGACAGGGCGGCTGCCACGCTCAGCACGATGGCCGCAGTCCAGGACAGGAAGCGATGCGAACAGTTGGGCTTCATGGTATGTTCAGGGCTCCTTCGAGGCGGCCCGGCAGAAACCCCGCGGCCGCTTCCCTCAATGTCTGATAGCCGTTCTAGTTCCCGCTTGTGGCAAGGTTGCGGCGGACGGGGCGGATCAATAATCCTCGTCCACCCCGTTTTTCACCAGAATCTCGCGCTTTCCGGCATGGTTGGCGGCGCTGATCACGCCTTCTTGTTCCATGCGCTCGATCAGCGAGGCAGCGCGGTTATAGCCGATGCCAAGACGGCGCTGGACATAGGAGGTCGAGACCTTCTTGTCGCGCAGCACCACGGCCACGGCGCGGTCGTAGAGATCATTGCCCTCGTCGGAGCCGGACACCGCGTCATAGGGGTTGTCCTGCATCTCCTCTTCCTCGGTCACCGCCTCCAGATACTGGGGCGTGCCCTGAAGCTTCAGATGCGCCACGATCTGCTCCACCTCGTCATCGGCAACGAAGGGGCCGTGGACACGCTGGATGCGGCCGCCACCGGCCATGTAGAGCATGTCGCCCATGCCCAGCAGCTGCTCGGCGCCCTGCTCGCCCAGAATGGTGCGGCTGTCGATCTTGGACGTCACCTGGAAGGAGATGCGCGTCGGGAAGTTGGCCTTGATCGTGCCGGTGATCACGTCCACCGACGGGCGCTGGGTGGCCATGATGATGTGGATGCCGGCGGCACGGGCCATCTGGGCCAGGCGCTGGATCGCGCCTTCGATGTCCTTGCCGGCCACCATCATCAGGTCGGCCATTTCGTCGACGATGACCACGATGAAGGGCATCGGCTCCAGCGGCAGATCCTCTTCCTCGTAGATCGGCTGGCCGGTCTCGCGGTCGAAGCCCGTCTGCACGGTGCGGGAGAAGCTTTCGCCCTTTTCCAGCGCCTGCTTCACGCGCATGTTGTAGCCGTCGATGTTGCGCACGCCCATCTTCGACATCTTCTTGTAGCGCTCTTCCATCTCGCGGACGGTCCACTTGAGCGCCACGACCGCCTTCTTCGGGTCGGTCACCACCGGGGTGAGAAGATGCGGGATGCCGTCATAGATCGACAGTTCCAGCATTTTCGGGTCGATCATGATCATCTTGCACTGGTCCGGCGTCATCCGGTACAGCAGCGACAGGATCATGGTGTTGATCGACACCGACTTGCCCGAGCCGGTGGTACCGGCGACGAGCAGATGCGGCATGCGGGCAAGATCCGCGATCACGCTTTCGCCGTTGATCGTCTTGCCCAGCGCCATGGCGAGCTTCGCCTTCGACTTCTCGAAATCCTCCGCCGCCAGCAGCTCGCGCAGATAGACCGTCTCGCGCTTCTGGTTCGGCAGTTCGATGCCGATGGCGTTCTTGCCGGGGATCACGGCAACGCGGGCGGAAATCGCGCTCATCGAGCGGGCGATATCATCGGCAAGGCCGATGACGCGCGAGGACTTGATGCCGGGAGCGGGCTCCAGCTCATAGAGTGTCACCACCGGACCGGGGCGCACTTCGATGATTTCACCGCGCACGCCGAAGTCTTCCAGCACGCCTTCAAGAATGCGGGCATTCTGCTCCAGCGCATCGGCGGACAGGCCCGGCGTCTTGCCAGCCGGCTTGGGCTCGGCCAGAAGCCTCAGCGGCGGCAGTTCATAGACATCGGGCGCTTCCAGCAGCGAAGGCTGTGCCTCGGCCTGAACCCGGCGGCCCGGCTGCGGGCGCGGCGCCTGGGGCACGACACGGGCACCGCCCTGTGCCGGGGCACCCGGGACGGCGCGGCCCTGATCGGGGCTGGCAATGCCAACGGGACGGCCCAGCGGCGGGCGGTCCAGCGGCGCCTCTTCCCGCGCCCGGCCACGGCCACGCGGCGCAACCGGCACAGCCTCTTCCATGCCGTAGCCGTCATCATCCATGTCGAACGGCGGCTCGTCATAGGCGGAGGCTTCGTCCTCGCCGTCGTAATAGTCCTCTTCCTCTTCCATCTGCGGCGCACGGCCCATGACGGGGCCGCGTGACGTCACGCGGCGCGGCGCCTCGCGGGTGCCCCGGGCGTCAGGATAAAGATCACCAAGGCCATCGTCCTCCTCGCCGGGAACGAAACGCTCCTTCAGCGCACGGCGCAGGGAACCGAAGCGGCTTGCGGGCGGAGCGGAATATTCATCCTCCGCATCCTCCTCGACATAGTCGTCTTCCTCATCCTCCCGCGCACGGCGGCGGGACAAGCCAATGCCCGTCATGCGCTGCACGGCAGACTGGGCCTGCAGACGCCAATGCGCGGCAGCCCCCATGAGCGCAGCAAACCGGGGCTCGCGCTCGTCCTCGTCCTCATCATCGAAGTCAATGGGCGGCTCGGCCCTGCGGCCACGCATCTGCTGGCGGGCGGTACGGGACGGCAGGGACGGCAAGTCCTCTTCGTCATCCTGATAGCGCTCGCGCATGTCGCCAAACCAGGCACCGGCGGCCACCAGCAGGAAGACGGACGGAAGCCCCAGCCCCAGCACACCGGTAATGGTTGCCGCGCCCGGCGTCAGATTGTGGGTCAGCATCGAGGGGACATAGTGCATGGCATCACCGGCAAAGCCGCCAAGGCCTGTCGGCAGCGGCCAGCTTTCCGGCACGGGCAGCGCCGCAACGGCACCGGCGCCCAGAAGCGTGCCCACGAACCAGAACATGATCCGGCGGAAGCCGATGCGCATGGTCTTGCCCGAAAGAAGACGCCAGCCCCACAGCACCACCGGCACCAGGAACACGGCCGTCGCCAGCCCGATCGACTGCATCAGGATGTCGGAGATGATCGCCCCCGGCGTGCCCAGCGCATTGCGCACCGGCTCACCCGTCGCATGATTGAAGCTCGGGTCATTGACCGACCATGTGGCAAGGCTCGCCGCAAGGGCCGCCGCCAGCGCAATGACCAGAAGCCCGGCCGCGCCCACCAGATTGCGGCGGACGAAACGCTTCAGCGGGCTTTCGGTGTCGAGAATATGCGCAGCGCCCCGTCCGGACCCGCGCATGGCTGTTGCCCGTCTCATGCCGCACCTCCCAGCCAGCCGGCCATGCGCTCCAGCGCTTCACCCGTCAGCGAAGACGGGGCGCACAGGCCAACGCGGATATAAGGATCACCCGGATTGCGGCCATCGGCCTGGGTCGAGGCCAGATAGGAGCCGGGCAGCACCTTGACGCCTGCCTCGCTCCACAGCCGCTCGGTCACGCTGACAGCCCCGCCCCAGCGGCTCACATCCAGCCACAGGAAGAAGCCGCCTTCCGGCGTTACCGGCCCGAGGATCGGCGACAGCAGCCTTTCGGCGATTTCGTATTTCTCGTTGTAGAGACGGCGGTTCTCGATCACATGCGCCTCGTCGCCATAGGCGCGCACGGCCAGCGCCTGCGCCGGCAGCGGCACCTGCGGGGCGGCAAGGCCGCGGAACTTCACCCAGCGCGACAGAAACTCCGGATCACCGGCCGCAAAGCCGCAGCGAAGACCGGCAAGGTTCGACCGCTTCGACAGGGAATTGAGCGCCACCACCATGGAATAGCCTTCACCCAGCGCATGGGCGGCTTCCAGAACGCCCGGAGGCGGGGTGCTGCGGTAGATCTCCGAATAGCACTCGTCGGCAAAGATGTAGAACCGGTGGCGGCGGGCAAGGCCTATCAGCTTCTGCCAATAGGCAAGGCTCGCCACCGCCCCTTGCGGATTGGCGGGCGATGCCACGTAAAAGGCAATGGTCCGGTCCAGCAGCTCCGGCTCCAGCGCATCCAGATCCGGCAGGAAGCCTGTGTCCGCGCCCGTGTCGAGCATGACCGCCTCGGCCCCGGCAATATGGGCTGCGGCTGCATAGGTCTGGTAGAACGGGTTGGGCAGGATCACCGCCGGGCGCGCCACATCCTTGGCCAGCTGATCGCGGGCGGAAATCGCGCCGAAGGACAGGCCCTCGCGCGAGCCGTTGAGCGGCAGAACGCCCTTGTCCTTGTCGATGGTGCCGCCAAGATTGTAGCGCCGGTCCAGCCAGGCCGCGATGGCCGCACGGAAGGCCGGAGAGCCTTCAATGGGCGGATAGCGGCGGAAATCGGCCAGATTTTCCATAAGCACCTCGCCCGTGAAGGGCGGCAGCGCATGCTGCGGCTCGCCAATGGTCAGCACAATCGGGTCCGCACCCGGGCGCGTATCACCCAGAAGCGCGGCAAGGCGCTGGAACGGATTGGCGTCGGGCAGGGCCGCGCGCGGGGTTGAGGCAGGCATCGTGGACGTCATCTGACCTTCCGGACACTCGAACACACTTTGCCCGGACGTTAACGTGCCTCTGGTAAATCCCTCATTAACCAAGCAGCGGCAACAGCCTTTTCCCGCTGCCGCGCAGGCAGTTGTCCACTGTCAGAAATCGACGGTGATCCCCTTGATTTCCCAGTCTTCATAACGGGTTGGCTCCAGTCCGCCACGCCCGTCCAGCTCTTTTTCCATGGCCTGCTGGCGGGCGTCGATTTCTGCGCGGCGCGCTTCGGCTTCCTTCAGCGCCCGCTGCGCGGCAGGCGGAAGATCCTCGAATCGCCGCTGCGGGGCGGGGGCGGGCTCTGCGGTAGCTTCCGGCTCTGCGGGCGCGGCACGCTGGGGAAAGGGAACGACCACGCCACGGTTCTCCGCAACACCGGCCACAGGGCCATTCGCTCCGGTGATCTCGTCGTCGTGCATGGATATCTCCATCGTCTGGACCGCCGGCCGCCGCTTCAAGACAGGTTGAAGACCGGCAGGCTTGCGGGAAATCGGGCTCATACCCATCATATAGGGACTTGGCCCATCATATAGGGTACTGGCGGGAGCAGAAAACTCCCGTCCGGCATACCGCCCGCACTTAAGCGCGACGAGGACCGAAGGCAATGAACTATTTCCGCACTGCCATGCTGCTGGCCGCCATGACCGCCCTGTTCATGGGCATCGGCTTTGTGATCGGCGGACAGAGCGGCATGATGATCGCACTGGTGATTGCCGGTGCGATGAACCTGTTCAGCTACTGGAATTCCGACAAGATGGTGCTGTCCATGCACCACGCGCAGGAAGTGGACGAGGGCAGCGCGCCAGAACTGTTCCGCATGGTGCGCCAGCTGGCACAGAATGCGCAGCTGCCGATGCCCAAGGTCTATATCATCAACAACCCGCAGCCGAATGCCTTTGCCACGGGCCGCAATCCGCAGAATGCCGCTGTGGCCGCGACCACCGGCCTGCTGGAGCGCCTGACCATGGAAGAAGTGGCGGGCGTGATGGCGCATGAGCTGGCCCACATCAAGAACCACGACACGCTGATCATGACGATCACCGCGACCATTGCCGGTGCCATCTCCATGCTCGGCAACTTCGCCTTCTTCTTCGGCGGCAACCGGGAGAACAACAATCCCCTCGGCTTCATCGGCATGCTGGTGGCGATGATCGTCGCCCCGCTCGCCGCCATGCTGGTGCAGATGGCGATTTCCCGCACCCGTGAATATGCCGCCGACCGCATGGGCGCCGAAATTTGCGGCCACCCGATGTGGCTGGCCTCGGCGCTGGCCAAGATCGCGGGCGGTGTGGAGCAGATCCACAATCCGGATGCGGAGCGCAGCCCGGCGACGGCACACATGTTCATCATCAACCCGCTGTCGGGCGAGCGGATGGACAATCTGTTCTCCACCCACCCCAACACCGCCAACCGCATCGCCGCCCTGCGCGATCTGGACGGGCAGATGGGCGGGCGCGGCGGTGGTTCTGGCGGCTTTGGCGGTTCTGGCGGCGGCTGGAACACGGCTCCGGCGCAGACGCGCAACCAGTCTTGGGGTGGTTCTGCGGGTAGTGCTGGGCGCAGCTCCGGCCCTTCAGGTCCGTGGGGAGGCAGCGGAAACGCACGCCCCTCGGACAAACCCAAGGGCCCATGGGGCTGAAACCGATGGGGTTGAGCCGGACGGCTGATCTGCGGTAAAAGCTTCGGATCATAGCCTCGGGCGCGACGGACGGCACGGCAGCCTGTCCCGCGCCGCAGGACCACCAGACATGTCTTGCCAAGGGCGCCGCGAGCACCGGTTCGCGGCGCCTTGACTCAATCGGCAACACACCCAACCCAACGAAGGCCAGCGCTTTGAACGAACCCACCGGCTCCCGCCCGAAATCCCCCTCCCGCCCCGCCGGCGGCAAGGATGCACCGTTCCGCAAGCAGGGACAGGGCGGCAAGGCAGGCAGCGCGGCAAATGGCGGCGGCTCGCCCGGGCGGCCCGCTCCCGGCTTTGCCGCCCGCAAGGTGGCCGCCGACATTCTGGGCAATGTGGTGCACAAGCACCGCACGCTGGATGCCGAATATGACGTGACCTCGGGCCACTCCGGCTTCCGCGCGCTGGAGCCGAAGGACCGGTCGCTGGTGAAGGCCATCGTCGCCGCAGCCCTGCGCCGCCGGGGCCAGCTCGATGCCATTCTGGCGGAGCTGCTCGACCGGCCCATTCCGGAGCGCACCGGCCGCGTCACCGACATTCTCCACGTCGCTGCCGTGCAGATCCTGTTCCTCGACGTGGCCGACCACGCCGCTGTGTCCCTGGCGGTGGATCTTGCCGGGTCAGACAAGCGGGCAAGACCTTACAAGGGCCTCGTCAACGGCGTGCTGCGCCGTCTCGCGCGGGAGAAGGACACGCTGTCCACCATCACCGGTTCGGGTCCCGCAGGCCTGCCGCTCTGGCTTGCCACCCGCTGGCGCGAAACCTATGGCGCAGAGACCTTCGAAGCCATCCTGCGCGCCCATCTGGAAGAACCTGCACTGGATCTCACCGTCAAGAGCGATGCCGAAGGCTGGGCGGAACGCCTTGGCGGCCGTGTGGTGGCAGCCGGATCGGTCCGCCTGTCGCGCAAGGGCGCGGTGGACGGCTTCGAGGGCTTCAATGAAGGCGGCTGGTGGGTGCAGGATGCCGCAGCCTCCCTGCCCGCCCGCCTGCTGGGAGACCTCACCGGCAAGCGTGCCGCCGATCTGTGCGCTGCCCCCGGCGGCAAGACGGCTCAGCTGGCCACACAGGGCGCCGATGTGACGGCGGTGGACATTTCCGAAAAGCGGCTGAAGCGCGTCCATGCCAATCTGGAGCGGCTGGGCCTTTCGGCCCGCGTCGTCGCGGCGGATCTGCGCAGCTACGAACCGGACGAGCCTTTCGACGCCATCCTTCTCGATGCGCCCTGCAGCGCCACCGGCACCATGCGCCGCCATCCGGACGTGGCCTGGACCAAGCGCCCTGCGGATGTGACGACACTGGCGGGCATCCAGGCCGAGCTCTTGCGCAAGACCATCACCTGGCTGAAGCCGGGCGGTGTGCTGGTCTATTGCACCTGCTCGATGGAACGGGAAGAGGGCGAGGACCAGATCGCGGCACTGCTGGCAGAAATGCCGGGAATCACGCTGGAGCCAGTGCTGCCGGAAGAAATCGGCGGCCTTGCCGAATGCATCACGCCGGAGGGCTATCTGCGCACCCTGCCCTGCCATCTGGGCGGCGGCACGGAGCTGGAAGGCGGCCTCGACGGATTTTTTGCCGCCCGTCTGCGGCGGCTTTAACTGCCCTGTAACCACTCTGACCCGCAATGGACAACTGAGAGCTAACCCTAACAGTTCGTTACCTCTTATGGTGAAAGGGCAAGTCAATTTCATTCCGGCGCCAGCACAAGGGCAGTGAGACACTGCCATGACGATCCGGGCGATGGGTGAGCAGGGGCGCATCGGGCGCCTGCTGCTCCATCATCTCTGGCAAAATGGCCTGCGCTGGCTGCATGGCGGACCCCTGTTCCGCTGGCAGCCATTTGCGGGAACGCCCTCCCGTTTGCTCATCGCCCCGCAGGATCTTCGCACCGCCGACCAGACCAACGCCCTTGATATCTATGGCGGCCGCTTCCTTTTCTCCGGCAAGGTGGTGGAGGCCAGAGGCCGCTCGCCCTTCGAGCTGAAGGATGAAGATCCGGCCTGGCAGCGCGAATTGCACAGTTTCGGCTGGCTGCGCGACCTGCGCGCCGCCGAAAGCCTCGTCGCCCGCCAGAATGCCCGTGCCCTTGTCGATGACTGGATCCGCCTGTGCGGCCGCTGGGCCCCCATCGCCTGGGAACAGCCCGTCGTGGCGCGGCGCGTCCTGTCCTGGCTCGCCCAGTCACCGCTGGTGCTGGAGGATGGCGACGCGGAATTCTACCGCCGTTTCCTGCGCTCGCTCGGCCGTCAGGTGCGCTATCTGCGCCGCACCATCAACGAAACACCGGATGGCGTGCCGCGCCTGCAGGCGGCGCTTGCGGTGGCGGCTGCCAGCATTTCCATGGCCGGTCAGGGCCGCTACGTGCGCCAGAGCCTCCGGCGCCTGGAGCATGAGCTGCAGCGCCAGATCATGCCCGATGGCGGCCATGTTTCGCGCAATCCCGGTGCGATCCTGGAAATTCTCACCGACCTTCTGCCCATCCGGCAGGCCTTCGTCACGCAAGGGCTGGAGACACCCGCCGGCATGATGCAGGCCATCGACCGGATGATGCCGATGGTGCGCTTCTTCCGCCATGTGGACGGTGCCTTTGCCCATTTCAACGGCATGGGCTCCACCCCCACCGATCTGGTGGCGACGATCCTGGCCTATGATGATGCGCGCGGCGCTCCTCCCGGCAACGCACCCTTCTCCGGCTATCAGCGGCTGATGGGCGGGGACACGGTGGTGCTGATGGACACCGGCACACCGCCGCCGCCGCTGCTGAGCCAATCGGCCCATGCAGGCTGCCTGTCGCTCGAAATGTCCTCCGGCCGCCACCGGCTGGTGGTCAATTGCGGCGTTTCCGGCTGGGCCAGCGAAGGCTGGCGGCAGGTCGCCCGCTCCACGGCGGCCCATTCGACGGCCGGCATGGAAGACAGCTCGTCCTGCCGGTTTCTAACAGAGAAGCCTTTCACCGGCTGGCTCGGCGCGCCGATCCTCAGCGGTCCGACCAGCGTGCCCGTCAACCGCGAGGAAGACGTGATGGGCACCCGCGTCACCGCCTCCCATGATGGCTATGCCCATCGCTACAATGTGCGGCATGAGCGGGACATACGACTGTCGAGCGACGGCTCCGTGCTGGACGGCATCGATCTTTTCTCGACGCTGGGCGCCCTGACCCATCACGACCATTTCACCATCCGCTTCCATCTGCATCCGCTGATCAAGCCCAGCCTTCTGCGGGCAGGCACCGCTGCCGTGCTGCTGGCGCCTGACGGCGAGGCCTGGGAGTTCAACGCGTCCGGCGCGGAACTGGTGCTGGAAGAATCCGTCTATCTGTCGGATGTCTATGGCCACCGCCGCACCCAGCAGCTGGTGCTTTATGGCCGCATCAGCCAGTCCAGCCAGGCCGCCTGGCAGTTCCGCCGCACCGCCACAGCCCGGAATGCACGGCGCGAGCGCAGCGCTGCTCAGGAGCCGGAACTGCCGCTGTAAGCGATCGGGATGCTGATTCGCAGCGCAAGCCTTCTTGAGCTTCCGTTTCTGCCCCGTTCGTGCTAGGGCCACGGCCACTTTCCATCCTCAGATCTGCGAGGCAAGGCCATGGCCGTGGTGTCCAAGGGGGTTCCCGTTCCCCCGCTCGTTTCCGTCAAGCGCGCCCTTCTTTCCGTTTCCGACAAGACCGGGCTGCTCGACTTCGCCCGCGGGCTGTCCGAGCGCGGCGTGGAGCTGATTTCCACCGGCGGCACCCGCAAGGCGCTGGCAGACGCCGGCCTGCCGGTGAAGGACATTTCCGAAGTGACCGGCTTCCCGGAAATCATGGATGGCCGGGTCAAGACCCTGCATCCGATGGTGCATGGCGGCCTTCTGGCCATCCGTGACGACGCGGAGCACAAGGCGGCCATGGAGGCCCATGGCATCGGCGGCATCGACCTGCTCTGCGTCAACCTCTATCCCTTCGAGGATACGGTTGCCTCCGGCGCAGATTATGCAACGGGCGTCGAGAACATCGACATCGGCGGCCCGGCCATGACCCGTGCAGCGGCCAAGAACCACGCCTATGTGACCGTCGTGGTGGACCCGGCAGACTATGCTGCCGTTCTGTCCGCACTGGATGAGAACAACGGCCAGTCACCAATCGATCTGCGCAAGAAGCTGGCGCAGAAGGCCTTTGCCCGCACCGCTGCCTATGATGCCGCCGTGTCGAACTGGCTGGCTTCGCAGATTGGCAACGAAGCCCCCGATTACCGCGCCATGGGCGGCAAGCTGGCCGAAGTCATGCGCTACGGCGAGAACCCGCATCAGTCGGCCGGTTTCTACACCACCGGCGAGCGCCGCTCCGGCGTCGCCACCGCCCGCCAGCTGCAGGGCAAGACCTTGTCCTACAACAACATCAACGACACGGACGCTGCCTTCGAGCTGGTCAGCGAGTTTGACCCCAAGCGCACCAAGGCCGTTGCCATCATCAAGCACGCCAACCCCTGCGGCGTGGCCGAGGGCGCCAGCCTGAAGGCCGCCTACGAGCTGGCGCTGCGCTGTGATCCTGTTTCTGCCTTCGGCGGCATCGTCGCCCTCAACGACACGCTGGATGCGGAAGCCGCCGAAGAGATCGTCAAGATCTTCACCGAGGTGATCATCGCCCCGGCCGCCACGGATGAAGCCATCGAAATCGTGGCAAAGAAGAAGAACCTGCGCCTGCTGGTCACCGGCGGCCTTGCCGACCCGCGTGCGGCCGGTCTGGCCATCAAGTCCGTCGCCGGCGGCCTTCTGGTCCAGTCCCGCGACAATGGCGTCATCGATGATCTCGACCTCAAGGTCGTGACGAAGCGCGCCCCGACCGCACAGGAACTGGCCGACCTCAAGTTCGCCTTCCGCGTTGCCAAACACGTCAAGTCCAATGCCATCGTCTATGCGAAGGACGGCGCCACGGTGGGTGTCGGCGCAGGCCAGATGAGCCGCATCGACAGCGCCCGCATCGCCGCCCGCAAGGCGCTGGATGCGACCGAGGCTGCAGGCCTGTCCACCCCTCTCACCAAGGGCTGCGTGGTCGCCTCCGATGCCTTCTTCCCCTTCGCCGACGGACTTCTCTCCGCAGCGGAAGCAGGCGCGACTGCCGTCATCCAGCCGGGTGGCTCCATGCGCGATGACGAAGTGATCGCAGCTGCCGATGAGGCAGGTCTTGCCATGGTGCTGACCGGCATGCGGCATTTCCGTCACTGAGAGTAAGGATACTATAAAAGCCACTGCAAGTTGCTGCGGTGCCTAATAGTTGAAAAAATTTTTAGCTTCCAGAGGCAATTGTCTGCTTCTGGAAGCTTTTTCTTAACAGGATTCAGCGCTTCCTACCTCTAGGAGAATCCTGCCTGGACGCAAGAATTCCGGGCAGTCAGAAGGGGTACCTGGATGTTGAAGCAGGCAAAGATCGCAACCAAGCTTGCGGCCGTCAGCGTGACTGCGCTGGCCGGAGTCCTTGCTGTTGGAATTGGTGTCATTGGATATCAGGCCACCTCAGCAACGCAGCAGCTTGCCATTCAGCAAGTGGAAGCCATTGCGCAGGAACAGGCCGAGTATGTTGCACGGGTGATCGAAGAAGGTCTTCTGCCCGCGCAAGGTCTCGGCAATGCCCTCAATGCGCTGAAGCGCAGCGGACCGGTCGACAGGCAGGCCTGGACCAACATCCTTCAGGATGCGATGCAGACCTACCCCAAACTGGCCGGCACCTGGGGCATGGTTCTCGACAACAATCTGGACGGGCGTGACGCGGAATTCGGAGGCCAGCCGGGCCACGATGAGGCCGGGGTCTGGCGCCCCTATTTCTACCGGAACCAGGGCAAGGTCGACTTCAGCCCCATCCCGCCGCTCAAGCCATCGCCTGAGGGTGATTGGTTCCATGTCTCCTACAGGACCGGCAAGGACTTCGCCACGGAACCCTACACCTGGGAAACCGATGGTGTTGTCATGACCGGCATTTCCTTCAGCACCCCGATCCGCGATGGCGGCAAGGTCATCGGCGTGACCGGTGGCGACCTTCTGCTCACCGATCTGACGACAACCCTGTCTTCCCAGAAGCCGATGGGCACCGGCCAGGTGAATCTTCTGTCCCAGGCCGGGGTCTGGATCGCCAACACGGACCCGGCTCTTCTGGGCAAGCCCTGGACTGAAGCCAAGGGATCTCAAGAAGCGGCCTTCGGCGCGCAGGTTCTCAATGCGGTCAAATCGGCCCAGCCCTTCTCCTACACTGCCTACGCAGAAGCGGCCGGGGGAGACATGATCAACATTGTCAGCCCGGTCGCCATCGGCAACACCGGTGCCACCATGGCCGTCGTGGTCAGCGTGCCCATGGCAACGGTGAATGCCGCCTCGACGCAGATCATCTACACCATCCTTGGCATTGGCGTGATCCTGCTGGCGGTCGTCGCCATCGCGGTCATGTTCTTCAGCAACCGCATCGTCCGCCGTCCGCTGGAACGGGCCGTCACCACCATCAACGCCCTGATCGACCAGCGCTACGACATCACCATTCCGGACAAGGACCGTGGTGACGAGATCGGCCACATCAATCAGGCGCTCGAGATCTTCCGTGAAAAGGCAAGACGGGCTGAAGAGCTGGTGGCCGAGCAGGAAGAACAGCAGCGCCAGCGCATCCTGCGCG
Organism: Pannonibacter sp. CBAS1226; assembly: GCF_055685825.1. Taxonomy (NCBI): domain Bacteria; kingdom Pseudomonadati; phylum Pseudomonadota; class Alphaproteobacteria; order Hyphomicrobiales; family Stappiaceae; genus Pannonibacter; species Pannonibacter sp. CBAS1226. Next base: position 68,704 of record NZ_JBVOUO010000005.1, read on the forward strand.
CCGAAGCGGTTCGGGACCTGTCCCAGTCGTTCGATGCCCGCATTTCGAAGCTCACCACGACGGTCTCAAGCCTCGTCGGCGATCTGAACAATGCTTCCAACGTGCTGACGGTGGGCGCAGACGACACCAGCGCCAAGAGCACCGCCGTTGCGGCCGCCTCCGAGGAAGCGGCTGCCAACGTGGAAGCTGTTGCCTCTGCTGCCGAAGAGCTGCTGGCCTCCGTTTCGGAAATCCGCCGCCAGATGGAACAGTCTGCCGGGATCGCCGGTCAGGCCGTGCATCAGGCACAGGCCACCAATGGCAAGATCGAAGCACTGGCCGACGCCGCCAGCCGCATCAACGAGGTGGTGGCGCTGATCCAGGCCATTGCCGAGCAGACCAACCTTCTCGCCCTCAATGCCACCATCGAGGCGGCCCGTGCCGGCGAGGCCGGCCGCGGATTTGCGGTCGTGGCTGCGGAAGTGAAGGAACTGGCCAACCAGACGGCCAAGGCGACGGAGGAAATCTCCAGCCAGATCCAGTCGGTCCAGTCGGAAACGGCCAATGCGGTGAAGGCCATTCAGGAGATCTCCTCGACCATCGAGCAGATCAACGAAATCTCCGGCAGCATCCAGGTTTCCGTGGATCAGCAGGGCCTGGCGACCACCGAAATCGCCCGCAATATCCAGGAAGCCTCCAACGGCACACAGGAAGTGACGCGCAACATCGTCGCCGTGTCCGCTTCGGCCAACGAAACCGGCGAAACGGCCCGCAAGGTCAGCTCGTCAGCCGCAATCCTCCAGCAGGAGGCAAGCGAGCTGCGGCAGGAAGTGGAGCAGTTCCTTCGGGACATCCGCCAGAGCGCCTGACCAGCCGCAGCATCCAGCTCAAACACACAGCCCCGGCAGCCGCCGGGGCTGTTGCCGTTTCAGCGCGGCTTCAGGCCGGCAAGAACGAAAGCACCGCCGGCAAAGAACACGAGGATCACCGCCATGCCTGCCGCCTGACTGGCGGTGGCTGCGGTGACGAGGGCGACGGCCAGCGGGGCAAGGAAGCTGGTCACCTTGCCCGACAGCGCGAGAAGGCCGAAGAACTGGCCCTGACGGCCCTCCGGCGCCAGATGCACCAGAAGGCTGCGCGCCGCCGACTGCAACGGTCCCGCCAGCGCGCCGATACAGCCGCCGAGCACGAGGAACATCAGATCCGGCAGGGACCCGAACAGGGCGCCGGGGGCGGCAGGCGTTACATCGAAGACGAAGAACACCGTGTCCCGGTCCACCGAAACAAGGCCGAGCCCGCACAGGATGAGACCGCCAAGCGCCCCCAGAATGACCTTGCGCGAACCGATAAGGTCGTCCAGCCAGCCGCCGGTCAGCGCGCCGATGGTGCCGGTGATGGTGAGCAGGATGCCGAAGGTGCCGATCTGGATCGTGCCCCAGCCGAGCACACCGGCCGCATAAATGCCGCCAAAGGCAAACAGCGCCACCAGCCCGTCGTTGTAAAGCATGTTGGCGATGAGGAACCGCGCCATGCCGGGCACCTGCCGCACGTCTGCAAGGCTGCGGCGCAGGGAAGCAAGGCCCTGCCGGACAGCGGCCCTCACCCCCATGCGGCGCGGCTCATCGGGCGTGAACAGGAACATCGGCAGCACGAAGACGAGGAACCACAGCGCCGAAAACGGCCCCGACGCCCTGTCCCCCTCGCGCGCGGCCGGATCAAGCCCGAACAGCGGGTCCGCACCCAGCAGGGTCTTGCCCGTTTCCGGATTGGCCGCCATGAAGCCAAGCACGATGACGAGGCTGACGAGCCCGCCCAGATAGCCGACCGCCCAGCCTGCGCCCGACAGGCGTCCGAGCCTGTCCCGCGCCACCAGCGAGCCCATCATGGAATTGTTGAAGACCGTGGCGAACTCGATCGCGAGCGTGCCCAGCGCATAGCCCGCCAGCGCCACGGCAATGCCGTAGCCGGTGCCGGGAACGGCCCACCACAGGGCAAGGCAGGACATCACGTAAGGCACGGCCAGAGCCGCGATCCAGGGCTTGCGTGCCCCGCCTGCATCGGCAACGCAGCCAAGGAACGGGGCGAGCAGCGCAATGGCAAGCCCCGCCGCCGAGGTGGCATAGCCCCAGAGGGCCTGCCCTTCCGCCGGGGTGGCGGCAAGGGCGGAGGCAAAATAGGGCGCGAAGACGAAGGTCGTCACCAGTGTGAAGAAGGGCTGGGCTGCCCAGTCGAACAGAACCCAGCCAGCGACGCCGGCAGCCCCTGCCTTCCGCCCTGCGGTGCTCATCAAGCGGCTCAGTAGTCGCCGAGCTTGATATCCGGGGTGTAATCGCCCGGCACTTCCTTGGTCACGGCCTGGCCGCAGACGACGATGCCGCGGGTGGCATCAAAGGTCAGCTGCGGCGCACCGGCCAGTTCCCAGCCCTTGTTGAGGGCCTGCGTGACCCGGTGGCAGAACTGGCTGTCGTCCGGGCCGGTGATGAAGCGGTAGAGTTTCATGGCAATCTTTCCAGGAACAAGAACTGCTCCGGCATATCATTCCTGCGCAGACGCCGCCATGGCCTTGGCAATGGCCAGCACCCTCAGCCCCATGTCCGCATGCAGCCGCTCCACCATCTTGCCGTCGATCTGGATCGCCCCCTTGCTGGCATTTTCCGGCAGGGCGAAGGCATCGTTGATCTTCTGCGCCCAGGCGATTTCCGCCTCCGAAGGCGAAAAGGCGGCATGGCAGGCGTCGATCTGCTTGGGGTGGATCAGCGTCTTGCCGTCCATGCCCATCTCCGCCCCTTGCGCGCATTCGGCGGCAAAACCGTCCAGATCATTGAAATCATTGTAGACACCGTCAAGAATATCGAGCCCGCCCGCCCTTGCAGCGGCCACGCAGGTCATCAGCCAGGGCATCATCACGGCCCGGCCCGGCAGCAGGCGGGCGCGGGTTTCCTTGGCCAGATCATTTGTGCCCATGACGAAGCAGGTGAGGCGCGTTTCCGGGTCCCGTCCCGCCGAGGCAATGCTGGCCGCATGCAGCATGGCGAGCGGCGTTTCCATCATCGCCCAGAGCTTCACGGAGGCAGGGGCACCTGCCAGTTTCAGCCGGTGCGCCACCCGTTCCACATCCGCAAGGGACGAAACCTTGGGCAGGAGAATGGCATCGGGGGCTGCGGCAATCACCGCTTCCAGATCCGCTTCGCCCCATTGGGTATCAAGCCCGTTGATGCGGATCACCGCCTCGCGCCCCGCAAAGGCCCCGGCCGTCACGGCCTCGCACACCTGCTGGCGGGCGGCTTCCTTGGCATCGGGCGCCACGGCATCCTCCAGATCCAGCAGCAGGCAGTCCACGCCGAGGCTGCGCGCCTTTTCCAGTGCCCTGGCATTGGAGCCGGGCATGTAGAGCGCCGAGCGGCGGGGCTTGAAGCTTGCGGTCACGGGCGGTCCTCCTGCGGGTCTTTGCGGCACTGCGTTTCTGCAGTGCAAAAGCTGGAGCGCAAAAGCTAGACGGTGGCCGCCGCTTTTTCCACTCGCCTTTCGGCGGGTATCTCCCGGGTATCTCCCGGGTATCTTTTGGGGGCTCTCAGGTGCAGCTGCGCAGCCAAAACAAAACCCGGCGAAAACGCCGGGTTCACACATGCCAGAGCTGGCGCGTCCAGTAAGACAGCAGATTGACCGCTCAGGCTGACAGGCGGCGCTGTTCGCGGACGACGCCGTGAATGGCGTCACGCACGGCCTGACGGATATCGGCCAGCGAGAAAGGCTTGGTGATGACATCATGCACCAGCTCATCGAGGCCGTTGGCCCGTTCACGCTGATCGGCAAAACCGGTCATCAGCAGGATCGGCAGGCTCGGCCAGTCGCGGGCGGTAGCCAGCGCCAGGGCAATACCATCCATCACCGGCATCTTGATGTCGGACAACAGCAGATCGAAGCTGCCTCTCTCGCGAACAAGCGTTTCCAGCGCCGCTCCGCCATCTTCCGAGGCGCAGACGGTGTGGCCATCCAGTTCAAGGGCGCGTTTCACAAAGCTGCGAACCGCCTCGTCATCTTCCGTCAGAAGAATCCGGGCCATATCACACTCCCGTTGTTTCGCGAGGGGGTGTAGCCTCTTCCCCGGCCACATACCCGATGAAGGGCAACTGCCGCCAGGCGTGCCCCATGTCCATCCCGTAACCCACCACAAACTTGTCCGGACAATTGAAGCCCACATAGTCAGCCTGAATATCGGCCTTTCTGTGATGCGGCTTGTCCAGCAGTGCGGCGACCTTGACCGAACGCGCGCCCCTTTCAAGAAGCCTGTCCTTGGCGAACTTCAGGGTACGTCCGGATTCCAGAATATCATCCGCCAGTATGATATCGCGATCCTTAACAAGACTTTCAACGTCACGCAGAACCTGCACATTTCCAGAGCTTACGGTCCCTGCCCCGTAGCTGGATAAATGCATGAACTCCATTTCGAGTTCCAGGCCGGCACGGTGCATGGCACGCACCAGGTCTGCGGCAAAGATGAAGCTGCCCTTGAGCACAGCCACGACGAGCAGCTGATGCGGACGGGAAGAAGCCACTTCACCAGCAAGGCTCTCCACCCGCGCGGCGATCTCGGCTTCATCGTAAAGGGTATGGATCACCGGCTTCATCTTGTTGCTTCTGCTGCTTGTCCTGGGCTCCGGTCCACAAAGCGGACCTGAATATCTGCGGCGTCTGCGGGGGGATCTGTCAGCCTGGTCCTGAAGCGCGTGTTCGCGCCCGGCTCCAATGCCACCGCACGCGGCTCGAGGGTCCAGGCGTAAATCTCCTGCTGATCCTCGCTTCGCAGCGACAGGCGCACCGCAGGAACTGCGGCAGGCTGTTCCGATACGCTCTGGATTGTCCCCTCGACAACCAGAACGATCGTCCCCTCGTCGACTTCCCTGAATGTTCTCAAATCACGGAACTCAAGTCCGCGCAAGTTCACCGGAAGTCCCATCATGTCGAACAGACTGGCAAGGTCCGGAACATGTTTGACCACGAACTGGCGGTTCGTGAAGATGAGCGCGCTGAGTCCCGCGGCCGCAAGAAAGATCACAAGGCCGCCAGTGCGGCGCAGGTTGTTCACTGTCACGTGGCGGGTCAGGAATGACCAGTCGCGCTCCCGCCGGGGTTTTTTCGTGTTAACCTTGATCTTCTTGCGCTTGGCGAGAGACTCGATGTCAATTGTACGGCGAGCATTTTCCTCCTCGTCCGTTTCATCATTTTCATCGGAGGCCACTACATCTGGGTATTCAGGCGGCGCATCTCTACCAGTCTTTGATTTACCCTGAGTATCCACAGATCCTTTGGCAGGTTCTGTCTCCTCGTCCTCGAACGCGCGGCCCCTGGCAAGGGCTTCTTCCTCCGTGGCATCCTCCGCCCATGCCGCTTCATCCTCGTCCTCTTCGGGCTCCGGCTCGTCCTCGATGGCCATGGCAGGCTTTGCAGCCGCCTTTGCGGCGCCTCCGGATGAGGCAGCCGGGGATGCGGAGACGGGGATGTCTTCCTTGCGCGGGCTGATGAACCAGCGGTTTCCGCAGCGCGCGCATTTCACGCTGCGCCCTTCCGGGCCAACCATTTCCGGCTTGATGTCATAGGAAGTATCGCAGTCCGGACAGGTGATCTTCATATTTGGGAGACCCTCGCTCCACGGCCTCACGGGGCCTTGATGGTGCCATCCATGACGCGGATGATAGCAGTCCGGTGCTGAATTGGGGGGAAGACCTGCGTCAGAGCTCCCCCAATTCTGGTCCAGAGGACATTCATATGTTTAATGAAGCGTTAAAGGGATGGCTCTAGGGTGAGCGCCGTCCACGGAGGTTTTGCGTGATCCGTTTCGAGAACGTCGGGCTGAGATACGGCATGGGGCCGGAAATCTTGCGCGACCTGACATTCAGCATCGAGCCGCAGTCGTTTCAGTTCCTGACCGGGCCCTCCGGCGCGGGCAAGACAACGCTGATCCGCTTGCTGTTTCTGTCGCTGCGGCCCACGCGCGGCCTCATTCGCGTGTTCAACCGGGACATGGCGACGATTGCCAAGAAGGAGCTGCCGGAGCTGCGCCGCCGTATCGGCGTGGTGTTTCAGGATTTCCGGCTGCTGGACCATCTGACGACTTACGAAAATGTCGCCCTGCCGCTGCGCGTGCTGGGCAAGGAAGAAGCGAGCTACCGCTCGGACGTGGTGGAACTGCTGAAATGGGTTGGCCTGGGCGAGCGCATGCATGTGCTGCCGCCGGTTCTCTCGGGCGGCGAAAAGCAGCGCGCGGCCATCGCACGGGCACTGATCACCCGGCCGGACATGCTGCTGGCGGATGAGCCGACGGGAAACGTCGACCCTCCCCTTGCGCGCAGACTGTTGCGGCTGTTCATTGAACTCAACAGGCTTGGCACATCCGTCGTGATTGCCACCCACGACATCACCCTGCTTGAACAGGTGGAGGCGCGCCGGATGGTTCTGGCGGACGGGCGCCTGTCCATCTTTGACTGAGGGCATGGGGAAGGCACCGCGCATGGCATCCAAGGCCCCGCCACCAAAGAAGACCGGCACAAAGGCGCCGCAACAGCAGAAGAGCCGGCCCAAGCTGCCGCGCCCCTTGCTGAAACTGCCCCTGCGCGGCAAGGCAAAAGCTGCGGCAGGCGGGCAGGACGCACGCCTGCGGCCGTCAGCGGCCATCGTGCCGTCCCAGTCCGTGGCCGGACGCGCCCTGACGCTCGTCGTCGCCATCATGAGTTTTCTGGCCTGCCTCACCGTCGGCTCCGTCTCCGTCGTCTGGGAAGCGGCGCATGACTGGAGCAATGACCTCGTGCGGGAAGTGACCGTGCAGATCCGCCCCGCCGACGGGGTCGACATGCTGCGCGAGATCGACAAGGCCGTGGCGCTGACGCAGGAGTTTCCCGGCATCGGCACGGTGCGCGCCCTGTCGGATGAGGAAACCCGCCAACTGCTGCAGCCCTGGCTTGGCGCAGGGCTTGACCTCGAAACGCTGCCCGTGCCGCGCCTGATCCAGGTGACGGTCAGCAATCCGCAGGAGCTGGATCTTCCGGCGCTGAAGCAGTCGATCGAACAGAACGTGCGCGGCGCCAGCCTTGACGATCACAGCATCTGGACCTCCCGCCTGGCAGCGATGGCCGGGGCTGTGGTGGCCGGCGGCTTCGGCATCCTGGCGCTGGTGCTGTTTTCCATGGTGCTCAGCGTGATCTTCGCCACCCGTGCGGCCATGGCCGGAAACCGTGACGTTGTGTCCGTGCTGCATTTCGTCGGCGCCAGTGACAGCTTCATCGCCCGCGAGTTCCAGCGCCACTTCCTTGTGCTGGGCCTCAAGGGGGGAATAGCCGGCGGGCTTGCCGCTTCCTTCTGCTTCATTCTGCTGGAAGTCTTCACCCGGCAAACGTCCGGCATGGCCGGTGCTGACCAGATGTCGGCGCTGTTCGGCTCCGTGGCCGTCGGCACGCCGGGCTACTTCGGAGTGGTCGGCATTGTCTTCATCGTTGCCGTTCTGACGGCGCTGACTTCCGGCCTTGCAGTCAAATCCCACCTTGCCAAAATCGACTGACTGCAACATCCATCCAAGAAACAGCGGAATTGGTCTATAATCTTCGCACGATGAAACCTGCGCCTTCGGACAAACAGCCTGATGCTGCCGCCCCTGCACCGGTCCCGGAGGACCGGATGCGGGCTGAGGCTTTGCTGGCTGCGTCCGGGGAGCGGGCAAGTCACGAGCCAGATCAAACCCTTGCGCCCGAAGCCGGACAGCCGGCAGGAGAGCCGGCCGGGGAACAGGCAGAGGAGCAACCAGGGCCTGCGCCGCAGACACCGCCGCCGCGCCGCCGGGGCTACAAGCGCTGGCTGGCGCTGAAGGCACTGTGGATTGCCGCTGCACTGGTGTGCCTGTGGCTGCTCATGTCCTTCATCCGCTTCACCGTCGATGTCGTCACCATCGATCAGCCGCAAGATCCGCGTGCCGATGCCATCGTCGTGCTGACCGGCGGCCAGGAGCGGATCGAGACGGCCGTCCAGCTGCTTCAGCAGGGCCGGGCGCAGCGCCTGCTCATCTCCGGCGTCTATCCGGCCACCACCGCACGCCAGCTGCGGCTGCGCACGGAGGCCGAGCGCGACCTCTTCAACTGCTGCATCGACCTCGACAAAAAGGCGCTCAACACCATCGGCAATGCCACCGAGGCCGCCATCTGGGCCAAGACGAACGGCTATGCCTCGCTCGTGCTCGTCACCAGCGCCTATCACATGCCGCGTGCCGAGATGGAGCTGAACGCGGTCATGCCGGATCTGGTGGTCATTCCCTATCCGGTGTTCGCGGGCGACTTCAACGTGGAGCGATGGTACGAGGAGCCGCGGACCTTACGGCTTCTCCTGAGGGAATTTGTGAAGTATACCCTCGCGCGGCTGCGGGTGAGCACGCTGGGTGTCTCGGCTGCGGGCTGAGGGCCTGAACCCGGCCGCACCGCTCAGTCTGCCCGGCTTCCAGCCCGTTCCTGTCTCCAGTCCGGTTTCCTGATGATCTATCTGCGCTCGCTTCTCTTCCAGATTGCCTTCTATCTGCTGACACTGGTCCAGATGGTGGTCTACAGCCCCTTCGTCTTTCTGGCCCCGCGCCGGATCGCCTGGGTGGTGGTGCCAGTCTGGGCGAAGGTCAATCTGGCGCTGCTGCGCTGGATTGCCGGGCTCAAGGTGGAATACCGGGGCGTTGAGAACATCCCGCAGGGCGGCTTTTTGGTCGCATCCAAGCATCAGTCCGCCTGGGAAACCTTCGCTCTCATCCCGTTCTTTCCCGACCCGACCTACATTCTGAAGCGCGAGCTGCGCTGGATCCCGATCTTCGGCTGGTACACGGCCAAGATGAAGCAGATCCCCATCAACCGGGGCAAACGCTCTGCGGCACTTGCCGCCATGATGGCAGCCGCGCGCGAGGCGATTGGCGAAGGCCGCCAGATCCTCATCTTCCCGGAAGGCACGCGCCGTCCGGCCGGTGCCGAACCGTCCTACAAATACGGCATTTCCCATCTCTATCGGGATCTGGCCTGCCCGGTGCTGCCGGTGGCGCTCAATGCAGGGCTTTACTGGCCGCGCAAGGGCTTCCTGATCCATCCGGGCACGGTGATTGTCGAGTTCCTGCCCGCCATCGAGCCTGGCCTTGAGCCGGCCGTCTTTTTCGAGACGCTGACCGGGCAGATCGAAACCGCGTCCAACCGCCTTATCGAGGAAGCCCGGCAGGCTGAGCGGCCCTCGCCGGTGTTGAAGACCATTCCGCCGCGCGGGGCCTGATCAGGGGAAAGCCCCGGCAGGCTCCGGCCATTTACCTCAGCCGCTGGGCCAGCCAGGAGACGCGGGCATCATGGATGCCCAGCTCTTCCAGATGGCTCGCCGTGTTCAGCACATATTCCGGATTGGCGCCGGACTGGCCCACAGCCCCTTCCACCAGCTCCAGCTGACGCTCCAGCGGCAGCACGCCCGCATATTGCGGGTGCTGCCGGTCAACAAGATAGGTGAGTGCAGTGGCATTGGTGCCATCGGCAAAGCGCACCGGGCGCAGGGCTTCCAGATAGACCATGGTGGCCTGTTCGCGGGCGCGCAGATATTCGATCGTGCCGTCCCGGTCCTGTTCCCGGACGCGGAAGGCCATGCCCCGGCAGGCGCCGCCCCGGTCCAGCCCGAAGACGAGCCCCGGGCGCTCCGGCGTGCCCCGGTGCACCCAGGAATAGACGCAGAGCGAGCGGTGGGCACCGTGCAGCAGCGCCGGACGCTTCTCCTCGAACGGGAAACCGGGCTTCCAGATGAGAGAGCCGTAGCCAAAAACCCACAAATCGCCCATATCGGTCACGATACCTTGTTTCGCCTGAGCCGCGCACTTAGCAATGCGCCGGGCAAGTTTCAATGGCCGTGCTGCAAGTGGACTGCGGCACCAGAGGATAGACATGACCGAACCGACTTCCGCGCCGCGCAAATCCTCCAGCCGCAAGTTCATCTATCTGGCCGGAGCCGTGGTGCTTGTGGCCGGCGGATGGAGCGCGGCCTGGGTTGCGGCCCGCAGCTTCGTCAACAGCCAGATTGATGCCACCTTGCAGACTGCAGCGGCCATGGGCTTCGAGATTGCCTGCAGCGAGCGCGGCCTTGGCGGCTATCCGTTCCGCTTCGAGCTGACCTGCAAGGACTTTGCCCTGCGCACGCCGGTGGGCCATTTCGTCAGTGTCGCCGAGCTGCGCGCCGTCGCGCTCGCCTATAATCCGCAGCACATGATCATCGAGGCGGACAGCCCGATGGCCTCCTTTGCGCCCGGCGACGGCCCGATCCAGGAAGGGGCATGGGAGAGCCTGCGCGCCAGCCTGCGCTTCAGCGGCACAAGCCTGCGCCAGCTGGATGCAGTGATCGCGGCACCCCGTTTCTTTGCGTCCGAGAACCCCGATGCAGGTGAAGTGTCTCTGGCGGGCGGAGAATTGCACCTGCGGCCCAACCCCGCACAGCCGGACGATCTGGATCTGGCCGTCAGCTTCAAGGGCCTGAAGGTGGCGGCAGAGGACCAGCCCGGTGACGGCAGCTTCATCGGCCAGATTTCCGGCGGGGCGCCGCTGCTGTCAGGCACCGTGCCGCAGACCCTTTTTGCCAGCACGGACGGGCACCCGGCGCTGACGGTGACCTCGCTGGAGCTCACCTCCGGAGGCACCCGCCTCAGCACCACCGGTCAGATCCGGCTGGAAACCAACGGCACCCTGTCCGGGGAGCTGCCGCTGACAGCGGTGGAACCCGGTGGTATCAAGGCCGTTCTTGCGCCCTTCTTCCCGTCCGATTCCGGCTTCCCGGAAGCGCTGCAGGGTGCCGTCATCAGCTTCGGCAAGGCAACGCAGGTGGATGGCAAGGCGGCGGTGGAAGCAAAGGTACAGCTCACCAACGGCTCCGCCCGCATCGGCATTCTGCCGTTCGCACAGATTGATCCGGTCTATTGAGGGGGAAACCTCCGGTCGCTTTGACCGCGTCAGACCCCACCGCATTCGTCATGCCATGGCTCCGCCCATGGCATCCATGCCAATGCCCGTCATCTGGCTTCTGCGCTGGCGTGCGGAAAGGGAATGGATGCCATGATCAAGTCATGGCACGACGAAAAAGAGGGCGGAGCAAGCGCGTCTGCGGCCAAACTCCGGCCAATCTCCGGCCAACCTCTGGCAAGGCTGCCCCGGATCTGACGTTCAGCATCCGGGGCGCTTCGCCGCAAGCTGCCTCAGGCCGACGCCAGCCGGTCGATGGCGATGATGTAGCTCTTGTGATGATCGGGCTCGGCGATCTGGTCATAGAGGGCGAGTGCAGGAGCGTTCTTGCTCGGCACGATCCAGCGCAGCTGCAGCCAGCCACGGCTCTGGCCCTCGGTGACGAGGGTCTGGATCATCTTGCGGGCAATGCCCTTCTGGCGGAACTCGGGGCGCACGTAGATGTGGTCCATCTGGCCAGCGCGGAGGCCCGTGATCAGTTCCGGCAGATCGAAGAAGACCGCAAAACCGACAAGCTGCCCGTCCACGAAGGCGCCGATCACTTCGGCGGAGCGGTCACCCAGAATGCGCTCGGCATAAAACTGGTCCGGACGGCGCGGGGCGCCGCGCTTGAGGGCCTGGGCATTTTCAGCAATCAGGGGCGCAAGGTGCAGGGCATCGTCGGGGCCAAGAGCCTTGATGTCGAGCTTGGTCAATTCGGTCTCCGCTATGGATCGGATCATCGTTACATGCGCAACATGTCCCGAACCGGCGGGACGATCAAGCACCTGATGAGGCGGCATAACCAGCCCATGGGCGCTTGAGCCTTGCTAAAGCTGTTACAGCTGCACAATGCACGCAGATGAGGCATGCCTGTCCTTGCGCCACCTCAAGGACTATGTATTTCTGTCGCTGCAACACCCGCCGCACCATTTCCTCAGGATGCCATGACCGATCAAGCCGCCCGCTTCCGCGCCACACTCATTGGCCTCACGGCCGTGCTCATGTGGGCCACTCTTGGCGTCTTCGGTGCCGGGTCCGGCGCGGTGCCGCCATTCCTGCTCAACGCGCTCTGCTTCGGTCTCTCGGGCCTGCTGGCCTTTTTGTGGCTCGTCTTTCGCGGAAAACTCTCCGCCCTGCGCCAGCCGCTGAAGGTCTGGGCCTTCGGCACGGTGGGGCTGTTCGGCTTTCACTTCTTCTATTTCACCGCGATCCGCAATGCGCCGCCGGTCGATGCCAATCTCATCAACTACACCTGGCCGCTGTTGATCGTGGTGTTCTCCGCCCTGCTGCCGGGCGAGAAGCTGAAGCTGCATCACGTGCTGGGGACCGTGCTCGGCCTTGGCGGCGCGGCGCTGCTGGTCAGCAAGGGAGAGGGCCTCAGCCTCGATCCTGCCTTTGCCCTCGGCTATGGCGCGGCGGTCGCCTCTTCCCTGTTCTGGTCCACCTATTCGGTGCTCTCCCGCCGCCTGGGCGAGGTGCCGACGGAAGCAGTGGCCGGTTTCTGCCTGATGACGGCGCTGCTGTCGGCCATCTGCCATCTGGTGCTGGAAGACACCGTCTGGCCCTCCGGCACGGTGGAATGGGCCAGCGTCGTGGCGCTTGGCCTGCTGCCGGTCGGCCTTGCCTTCTTCACCTGGGACATTGGCGTCAAGCGCGGCGACATTCAGGTTCTGGGCGCGGCCGCCTATTCGGCCCCGCTCCTCTCCACGCTGCTGCTCATCGCCTTCGGCTTCGGCACCTTCACCTGGATCATCGGCGCCGCCTGCATTCTGATCACCATCGGCGCCGTCATCGCGGCAAAGGACATGATCTTCAAGCGCGCTGCGGGCTGAGGAACGAGGCTGAATGACCGGGGTGCACATCCGCCCCCCGGCACCCGTCAATAGCTGCGCAGCAGCCGCTCCAGATAGTCGAGTTCCAGCCTCGGCCGGGCCGGGTCGGAGAAGCGGCGGCGCAGTTCTTCCAGAATTCGGCGCGCCCGCTGCACGTCGATCTCGTCCGGCACCTTCACCTGACTGCCAAGATCCGGCCCCTGATTGCGGCGCGGACGGCCGAGCGGGTCCGTATCCATGGGCGAACGCTGGCTCATGCCCTGCCCTTCGCCCATGCCCATCATCTGCTCGCCCAGTTGCTGGGCGCCGCGGCGCAATGCGTCGAGGGCATCGCCCTGCTGGCCGACCGCCTGATCGCCCTGCCCCTGCCCGAGCGACCGCTGGGCCTGTCCCATGGCGTCGCCCGCCTCGCCCAGCCCTTCGTTCTGCGACAGGCCGTTGCGCTCCATCTGCTCCATCAGCTGCTGCAACTGCTGGGCCAGATCGCCCTGGCCCTGCTGCAACTGATCGAGCAGGTTGCGCAGCTGCTCTTCGGTCATCTGCTGGCCCTGCCCGCCATTCTGGCCGTCCTGCTGATCCCCTTCGCCCTCACCTTGCTCGCCGTTCTGACCGTTCTGGCCCTGCTGCTGTTGCTGCTGGTTGAAGCGGTGGGTCTGGTCCATCAGCTCCTGCTGGCGCTGGATCATCTGGCCAAGCTGGTTCAGCATCTCCATCATTTCGTTGGTGAGGCCATCAGGCGCCATCTGCGGGCGGCCGGTCTGCAGGTTCTCCAGCATGCGCTGCATCTGGGAGAGCAGATCACGGGCTGCATCGCGCGAACCGCTGCGTGCCAGTTCCTCGATACGCCGCAGCATCTCGTCGAGATCGCGCGTGCTCAGGCTTTGCTGATTGGGATTGAACGGCTGCATGGCCTGCGGGTTCTGGCGCAGCTGCTCGGTCAGCGCCTGCATGTATTCCTGCAGGGCCTGCCGCAGCTCCTGCGTCAGGCGGGCAATCTCCTCATCGGATGCTCCCTCTTCCAGCGCCTTGCGCAAAGCCTCCTGCGCATCGCGCAGGGCCCGCTCGGCCATGGAGAGGTCACCATCCTCGATGGACAGCGCCAGATCCCACAGAAGCGGCAGCAGTTCCTTCAGCTGCTCGTCGCTGCGGGCGGCCACCAGATTGCGGTAGGCGAAGGCAAGGCCCAGATGCACGCGCGGCTGCACATCAAAGGCCTCGGGCGCCAGCAGCAGCGCATCGAAAGCATCGATCACCCGCAGCTGCGAATTGGCATCCAGCGCCAGATCCCGGCGCTGCTCCACCACGGCCTTGGCCAGCGGCTTGGAAAAACGGCGCTGCGGCAGGGTGAAGGCCGCAGGGTCCGACGTGCCGGTCTGCCCCGCCTCATCGCGGGCAATCAGGGTCAGCAGCACCTCGGAACCCGCCCAAGGGTGAGACGTCAGGTCGCGGATCGTCTCGCCGGGCTTGGCCGAGCCGGGTGCCTGCGGCGGAACGGAAAGGGGGAACTGCGGCGCCTCGACCAGCGGGCGCGGTTCTTCATGGGTGTCTGAGGCTTTCGGTGCCGGCTCGATCTGTGCCTCTGCGCCCGTCACCCGGTAGTCGTCCTGCGCCAGATAGCTGAGCTTCAGCGCACCGCTGAGCTGGGCTTCCGGATCATCCAGCAGGCGGATGGTGGGCGGCAGATCCGGCTGCACGTCAAACGGCCAGGTGGCAATGACGGTGCCGCCCTGTTGCAGCGCATAGGAGCCGCTTTCGGAAAGCGTCAGCCGCTGCTCTTCAACACCGGTGTTCTGGGCTGCTGCGGCCTCATCCTCCTGCGCCGGAGTGACCACCTCGCCGTCCTTGTAAATGGCAAGGCCGGACGTGCCCTGCGCCCGCAGGGTCAGCACGCTGCCGGCCGGAACCTTCAGCGGCACGGAAGGATCGCGCAGGGCAGCGCTCTCCCCGGTCAGATAGATGGGCGCGCGGGCCGTGTAGAGCGGCGGCGTTACCCAGGCATCAATACGGCTGGCAACCTCCTGCAAGTCGAGCGGCGAGGTGAAAGCCGAGCCAAGCCGGTTCAGTCTTGTACCGTCCTGTGTGACCGCAAATCCGGTCACCAGAAGCATCAGAGCAACCACGCGCAGCGCATAGGGATCGCGGCGGAAGGCTTCCGGGTGGGCAAGGCCGGACCGCATGGAGCGCAGGGCTTCGGCCATGCGGCGCTTGTGCATCTCCCACAGGGCCAGCGTTTCCGGGCTGGCACTGCCGGGCGGCAGGTCGTCCTCGATCGCCGTGAGCGGCCGGTGGGAATGTCCGCTGACCAGCTCCACCCTGTGCAGGGCATCCTGACGGCTGGGCAAGCGCAGGCTGAGGAGCGGGCGCAGCGACCAGAGGAATGCCCCGGCAAGAGCCGCCACCAGCACAAGCCGCAGCCAGACCGGCACGACAAGCCAGGTCCCGACGAGCGAGAGACCGGCAAACAGGGCAAGAATGATGAAGGGCAGATAGAGCGCGGGCCAGAGCCGTTCCCAGAACAGCGCAACGCGGCTGCGCCAGACCACGGCCTTGAGCCGCTTGTCCACCGCCGCCCGCGTCAGATCCTGCGGCAGAGACAGCCTGTCGTTATCCGTCACGGCAATCTCCTGCCCGGATGGAAACGTGCGCTCAACTGGGTCCTGTTCCGCCAAACCGTATCTCTCCGCGTTCAGCCCTCAACCCCGCAGTATCCTAGAGTGGGGCAAAGCGGGTCTGACGGCAACCCGCCCCAGTGATCAAGGGCGATCAAATCCGCCGTGATCGTCTTGCCCGCGTCAAAGCCAGTCCGGCATCCTGTCCAGTCCCAGCAGGTCCTCATAGGAGGGGCGCGGGCGGATCACGGCATATTGCGAGCCGTTCACAAGCACTTCGGGCACCAGAAGGCGGGTATTGTAGCTGGAGGATTGTGTCGCGCCGTAGGCACCGGCTGTATAAACCGCCAGCAGATCCCCCGCCTTCACCTCCGGCAGATCGCGGCCCAGGGCGAGATAGTCGCCCGTTTCGCACACCGGACCCACCACATCGGCAATGATTCGCCCGCTGTCTGCGGCCGGTTCCACCACCGGTCCAACCTCGTGCCAGGCATCATACAGCGTCGGCCGGATCAGATCGTTCATGGCCGCATCGACAATGACGAAGGACTTGTCCTCGCCCTTCTTCACATAGATCACCCGGGTGACCAGAATGCCGGCATTGCCCGCAATCAGGCGGCCGGGCTCGAAGATCACCTGACAGTCCAGCCGCTCCACATGTTTGCGCACGACAGCGGCATAGTCATCCGGGTGCGGCGGCGGGGTGTTGTCAAACACATAGGGCACGCCCAGGCCGCCGCCGAGATCGACGTGATCAATCTCATGCCCGTCGGAACGCAGCTGCGCCACAAGCTCGCCAAGCCTTGAGAAAGCTGCGTCGAAAGGCTCCAGCTCGGTGATCTGCGAGCCGATATGCATGTCGATGCCGCTGACCTTGATGCCCGGCAGGCGCGCGGCCACCGCATAGGCCTCGCGGGCGCGCTTCCAGGGAATGCCGAACTTGTTCTCCGACTTGCCGGTGGAGATCTTGGCGTGGGTGCGCGCGTCCACATCCGGATTGATGCGCAACGACACCCGCGCTGTCTTGCCCAGCCCTTGCGCCACACGCGAGAGCTGGATCAGCTCCGGCTCGGATTCCACGTTGAAACAGAAGATGCCCTGCTCAAGGCCAAAGGCATGCTCGGCTTCGGTCTTGCCGACGCCGGAGAACATGATGCGCTCCGGCGGCGTGCCTGCGGCCAGCGCCCGGCGGGCTTCGCCTTCCGAAACCACATCCATGCCTGCGCCAAGCCGGGCCAGCGTGCGCAGCACGGCGAGATTGGAATTGGCCTTCACAGCGAAGCAGACCAGGGACGGAATGCCTTGCAGCGCCTGCGCAAACACACGGTAGTGGCGCTCCAGCGTTGCCGCCGAATAGCAGTAGAACGGCGTGCCAACGGCTTCCGCCATGGCAGTCAGGCTGACATCCTCCGCATGGAGAACGCCGTTTTTCATCTCGAAATGATGCATCATGGACCCCGGAACACGGCTGCGGGCCCTTCAGGGCATCCGCCCCGGGGCAAAAGCAGATCAGGACTTCAGCGCGGTGACAGCCGTGATGGCCGAAGCCTGTGCTGTCGTCTGGCTCTGCTTGGCAGACGCGCGGACGGGCTCCAGGGAGCCGCGGCGGCCACAGGCCGAAACGGCCAGGCCAAGGCAGAGAATGCAGGTGGCAGCTGCCAGAAAGCGCCGGTTCTTCAGCATGTCGGACCTCGTTGCATGAAACGTCTCAGGTGCGATGTCGTCGCACGCCTTCCCGCGCGCGGCAAGCCCCGCGCCGGATGCAAGTGCGCGCGCCCCTCCCGCAGGAGACAGGCGCCCGCACCGGTACCTCAGCCCTTGGCCAGCTGCTTCAGCCAGCGGCGGGCCTGCTTGCGCACATTGGCCGGAGCCGTGCCGCCGTAGCTGGTGCGGCTCTTCACCGACTTGTCGACGGTCAGCACGGAATAGATCTCGCGGGTGATGCGCGGCTCGATTTCCTGCATCACGGCCAGCGGCACCTTTTCAAGCTCAACGCTTTCGGCAACCGCATAGCCGACGATCTTGCCGGTGACGTGGTGGGCATCGCGGAAGGGCATGCCGAGCACGCGCACCAGCCAGTCGGCCAGATCCGTTGCGGTGGAGTAGCCGGAGCCTGCGGCCTTCTTCAGGCGCTTCACCTGCGGCTCCATGTCCCGCACCATGCCGGTCATGGCGGCAAGCGCCAGCGACAGGGACGGCAGCGCGTCGAAGGCCTGTTCCTTGTCTTCCTGCATGTCCTTGGAATAGGCGAGCGGCAGGCCCTTCATCATCACCAGCAGCGCCATCATGCCGCCGTAGATGCGGCCCGTCTTGGCGCGCACCAGTTCGGCCGCATCCGGGTTCTTCTTCTGCGGCATGATCGAGGAGCCGGTCGAGAATTTGTCCGACAGCTTGATGAAGCCGAACTGGGCCGAACACCACAGCACGATTTCCTCGGCAAAGCGCGACAGGTGCATGGAGCAGATGGACGCAGCAGAAAGCGCCTCGATGACGAAGTCGCGGTCGGACACGCCGTCGAGCGAATTGGCCATCGGCCGGTCAAAGCCAAGCGCCTTGGCCGTCGCCTCCCGGTCAATCGGGAAGGACGTGCCGGCCAGCGCCGCAGAGCCCAGCGGAGACTCGTTCATGCGCTTGCGCGCATCGGCAAAGCGGCTGCGGTCGCGGGCAAACATCTCCACATAGGCCATCATGTGATGGCCGAAGGTGACCGGCTGAGCCGACTGGAGATGGGTGAAGCCCGGCATCACGTCGGCGGCGTGGGTCTCGGCCTTTTCGGCCAGCGCCACCAGCAGCTCGGCCAGCTGACCATCGAGCGTATCGAGCGTATCGCGCACCCACAGACGGAAATCGGTCGCCACCTGGTCATTGCGCGAACGGGCGGTGTGCAGGCGTCCGGCCGGCGCACCGATCAGCTCGGCAAGGCGCGCCTCGATGTTCATGTGAATGTCTTCAAGGGCGCGGGAAAAGGTGAACTTGCCCGTCTCGATCTCTGACAGGATCGTGTCGAGACCGTGAACGATCTTTTCTGCATCCTCGCCCGCGACAATCTGCTGCGCGGCCAGCATGCGGACATGGGCCTTGGAACCCTCTATATCCTGCCTGTATAGCTTCTGATCGAAGCCAATGGACGCGTTGATCTCTTCCATGATCGCGTCCGGGCCTTCGGCGAAACGGCCGCCCCACATGCGGTTGCTCATATGACTGCCTCTTGATAGACGCCCCGGAGAGGTGCCCTTGCCAGGTGAAGAAGACATGAAGCCGACAAGACAGACCCGCTCCGGTTACAGACGTCCGCTGGTTGCGGTCGCTGCGGCCGGTCTGCTTTCAGCCATTGCGGCGGTATACGTGATTGGCAGCCCCGGTGGCAACACAAGCGCAGGGAAAAGCTGCCAGGCCTCGCTGGCGGCAGCCTCTGCGGCCAAGCCCTTTGCCCGGGGTGATGTCGCCGCCTTCCTGCCCGCGCAGAAGCCGCTCGACCTCAGGAGCCTGAAATTCAAGGGACCGAACGGCGAGGACGTCAGCATTGCGCAATTCACCGGCAAGACGGTCCTGCTGAACCTCTGGGCCACCTGGTGCGCCCCCTGCCGCAAGGAAATGCCCGCGCTGGACCGGCTGGCGCAGGCCCGCAATGGCGATGATTTCGCGGTGGTCACGGTGAACCTCGACCGGGGCGGCCCTGAAAAGCCCAAGGCATTCCTTGACGAAATCGGCGTTGCCTCGCTCACCTATTATTCGGATGCGTCGAACGCGGTGTTCCAGGACCTGCGCAGCAAGGCCCGCGCCACCGGCCTGCCGACAACGATCCTCGCTGGACCCGACGGCTGCGAGATCGGCACCATGTACGGCCCGGCCGAATGGGACCATGAGGACGCGCTGCAGCTGATTGATGCGGCACGGGCAAAGGCGCCAGGCCAGACTACGGGATAGACCGCAGTTAGGTGTTCCGGAAATAGCCCCCAAAAAGACAAAGCCCCGCCGGAGCGGGGCCATGGATCTGCTGATGAGGCCGTCCACCGTCAGGCGGTGATGTCCACCGCATTGCCGAGACCGGGAATCTTGCGGCTTTCGCGCTGCTCTTCCTGGCGGGACGTCTCCTGCACAGTCTCGCGGCGCTCTTCCGTCTGACGTTCTGCAGCCTGACGCTCAACCCGGGCTGTTTCCTGCGCAGCCCTGGCGGAATAATCAGGACGCACGCCCGACGCAGCGAGGTCAGCCGATGCAGTTCCGGAAATTGCAACCATAACTCAAGCCCTTTCCAGTTGATGCCTGCGCCAGCCGGAGCCCGGAGAATGCCGGGATCAGACCGTCACATCGACGCGGTTGCCCATGCCAAGGACGGCACGGCGCGCGATGCGATCAGCATCATCACTCAATTGCTCTGCGCGGTTCGCCTTCCTGTCCGCTTCGCGGTTCACCGCTTCGGCCAGCATGGCGCTGCGCCGGGCGTTGAATTCCTCGAACCGTTCAGTGCGGCGTTCCGAGAGGTTTTTCTCCTCTCTCAGCGCAGAGGCTGGAACACCGCGGTAGCTTTCGATCTCCGCCATGTGAACCTCCATCGTGAGCATCGGCCGGCGAACGGCCAGATAGCTGGAATGCCACGAAGGATAAGATAGGCCATGGAGCCAAAGCAAACATTACAACGAATCAGGCAAATTATCTAAAATTTTATTAAAATGTCGAATTACGCTAGGTTAGACTAGAAATAGCTCAATAAAATCAGCCGCCCCGAATTCATCAGTTAACTATTGATTAACCATAGACTCAAGGTGCCAAAATATTACGAAAGCCCTACCCTGAATTTCGTCAGATGATTTTATCAGAGGAAAACTTGGTAAACGGCCGCAAGGCTGCAGCCTGCACCGGGCTTGGCCCGTGCTCGCACCAGCGGAATGAGGCGAATCTGAAGGTGGTCAGACGGTAACGTCCACGAAACCGCCGGTCCCTGCGGCAAGCGGTGCAGACCCTGAACCGGAAGAGGCCGCCTGATCCAGCATGGCGGCAACGGCCTGATCCGGCTGCATCGACATCTTCAGCATTTTGGCCTGAAGCTGCTGCTGGGTCTGGGCCTGTGTTGCCCCGACAAGCGCGGCTGCGATGGATGCGCTGCTCATGGATCTGCCTCTCTTAGAGACCGGCAGTGTCGCCGCAGAAAGTTAATGTGGCGTTAATAGTTTTCAAGAGTTTTCCCGCCACAGCGCCTTGCGCTGCAGCTTTCCG
Organism: Pannonibacter sp. CBAS1226; assembly: GCF_055685825.1. Lineage (NCBI taxonomy): Bacteria > Pseudomonadati > Pseudomonadota > Alphaproteobacteria > Hyphomicrobiales > Stappiaceae > Pannonibacter > Pannonibacter sp. CBAS1226. The sequence goes on from NZ_JBVOUO010000005.1 coordinate 89,317, forward strand.
GAAGGCGTGCGCGGCAGATCCGCCATAAGACGGTAGACCTTGGGCCGCTTGTATTCCGCCAGCCGCTCCACCACGAAGGCGGCGACAGCATCTGCGTCCAGCGCTGCGCCCTCCCGCGGCACAAGAAAGGCCGTGACAAGGCTGATGCCATTGGCGGCCGGCACCGCCGTCACCGCCACATCCGCCACGTCCGGATGGCTGGCAATGACGCGCTCCACCTCTTCCGGCGCAACGCGGTAGCCGAAGGCATTCATCACATCGTCGGCCCGGCCCTCATACCAGAGATAGCCATCCCCATCCTGACGGGCACGGTCGCCGGTCAGGAACCAGCTGCCGCGCATCACCTCCGCCGTATCCTGCGGCCGCTGCCAATAGCCCAGCATCAGGCCCGGATCATCGCGCGAGACGGCCAAAAGGCCTGTTTCACCAAGGGGCAGCGGCGTATCGCCGCCCTCCTCCGGCAGAATGGCGATGGAGCGACCGGCCTGCGGCTTGCCGGGGCTGCCGGGCCGCGTGGGCACCTGCGGGCCGCTGGAGACATAGGTGGAAATCTCGCTCATGCCCAGCGCCTCATAGAGCGGCCGGCCGCTGCGGCGGGTCCACTCCTCATGCAGGGCTGCGGGCAAGGCCTCGCCGGCCGTCAGCCCATGGCGCAGGCGCGGAAAACGGTGCGGCTCAACATCGCCGTATTTCAGGATCCGCCGGTAAAGGCTCGGCACCGCTGCAAACAGCGTGGCGCCCGTGGCTTCCAGCAGATCCGGCCAGACATGCGGATCACGCGGACCATCATAGACAATGCTGGTGGCGCCATTGGCCCAGGGGTCCATCAGGCCAACGCCGAGGGTGTAGGTCCAGTTGAAGGCGCCTGCATGCAGCAGCCGGTCCTGCGCGGAGATCCCGTACCAGCCCTGATCCATGGGCCTGCGGCCAGAAGCGGCGCGCTGTGCGTGCAGCACGCCCTTGGGGCGGCCACTGGTGCCGGAGGTGTAGACGATGAAGGCCGGATCGTCCGGCTGCGTGTCCGCAAATGCGCCCTGCGGCGCGCCTTTAAGCGCGGCGATGCCTCCCGGCCCGATGAAGCGCACCCCATCACGCGGCTGCGGCAGCGGCGTTGCCCCGTCGTGAATGACGGCAACAGCCCCGCTGTCGGCCAGAAGCATGTCGCATTCCGGCCCGGTCAGCAGCGCGGAGCTGGGCACCGGCACGAATCCGGCGGCAATGGCACCGAAGAAGAAGAGCGGAAAATCGCTGGAATGGCCGATGCGCAGGAGGATGCGGTCGCCCCCCATCAAACCTTCGCCCGCAAGTCCGCCTGCAACAGACAGCACGCTTGCGGTGAGATCGCCGTAGGTCCAGCGTTCCAGCAGCGCCCCGCCCGGCCCCACCACCTCCAGCGCCACCGCGCCCGGATCGGGCGCAGCGCGGGTGAGGCAGTAGCGGGCGAGGTTCATGCCGCCGTCAGCGGGTCGGAACCGGCGTTTCGCCGCGATAGTCGTAGAAGCCACGGCGCGTCTTGCGGCCAAGCCAGCCAGCCTCGACATATTTCACCAGCAGCGGGCACGGGCGGTACTTGCTGTCGGCGAGGCCCTCATAAAGCACCTGCATGATGGACAGGCAGGTGTCGAGGCCGATGAAGTCCGCCAGCTGCAGCGGGCCCATCGGATGGTTGGCGCCAAGGCGCATGGCCGTGTCGATGGATTCCACCGAGCCAACGCCCTCATAGAGCGTGTAGATGGCTTCGTTGATCATCGGCAGCAGGATGCGGTTGACCATGAAGGCCGGGAAATCCTCGGCCACGGCCGTGGTCTTGCCCAGACGCGCGACGAAAGCCTTGGCGGCCTCGAAGGTCTCGTCTTCGGTGGCAATGCCGCGCACCAGCTCCACCAGCTCCATGATCGGAACCGGGTTCATGAAGTGGATGCCAATGAAGCGCTCCGGCCGGTCGGTCGAGGCGGCAAGGCGGGTGATCGAAATGGACGAGGTGTTGGTCGCCAGCATCGCTTCGGGCTTCAGCACCGGGCAGAGCTGGGAGAAGATCTTGCGCTTGACCTGCTCGTTCTCGATGGCGGACTCAATCACCAGGTCCACATCGGCCAGCATGTCCAGGTTTTCCGCACCATGCAGCCGGTCGAGAGCTGCGGAACGGTCTTCCTCGGAAATCTGGCCCTTGGACACCTGACGGGCCATGTTGCCGTTGATCGACGCCAGACCGGATTCGATCCGGTCGCGGGACAGGTCGTTCAGATAGACCTGATATCCGGCCACAGCGCAGACATGGGCAATTCCGCTGCCCATCTGGCCCGAACCGATCACACCGACTTTCTTGATCTCGACCACCATCGTCTCATCCGATCCTGTTGCAGGCCGTGCGGTACATGCACGCAAACCGCGCTATTCTTTACAAGGTTCACCGCATCGGGCAAGGACCACGGCCATAAAACCGGATCATACCTTCTGCCTGAACCTTCAAAAACAGTTCAGGCTGCCGGGATGTCCGCAGCAGCCTGAACCTCTTGATGTGCCATCAGGCCTTTTCGAGTTCCGCCTTCAGCTGCGGCAGGATTTCGAAAAGATCGCCGACAAGGCCGTAGTCCGCCACCTGGAAGATCGGGGCCTCCTCGTCCTTGTTGATGGCGACGATGACCTTGGAGTCCTTCATGCCGGCCAGATGCTGGATGGCGCCGGAGATACCGCAGGCGATGTAGAGCTGCGGGGCAACCACCTTGCCGGTCTGGCCAACCTGCCAGTCGTTCGGGGCATAGCCCGCATCGACCGCCGCGCGCGAGGCGCCAACAGCCGCGCCCAGCGCATCCGCCACCGGCATGATGACTTCCTGGAACTTCTCCGAAGAGCCCAGCGCACGGCCGCCCGAGATGATGATCTTGGCCGAAGCCAGTTCCGGACGGTCGGAGCGGGACAACTCCTCACCGGCGAAGCTTGAAAGGCCGCCGTCCGCAGGAGCTGCCACATCCTCGATGGCCGCCGAACCGCCCTCGCCTGCAGCGGCGAAGGAGGCGGTGCGCACGGTGATCACCTTCTTGGCATCGCCCGACTTGACGGTCTGGATGGCGTTGCCGGCATAGATCGGACGCTCGAAGGTCTCGCCGTCGATGACGGCGGTCACGTCGGAGATCTGCATCACGTCGAGCAGGGCTGCAACGCGCGGCAGGATGTTCTTGCCGCTGGCGGTGGAGGCGGCAACGATGGCGTCATAGCCGCCAGCCAGCGAAACGATCAGGTCTGCCACCGGTTCGGCCAGCTGATGGGCGACAGCGCCGCCTTCAGCCACCAGAACCTTGGCAACGCCTGCGAGCTTGGCAGCAGCCTCGGCGGCAGAGCGGGCGCCCTTACCAGCCACCAGCACATGCACATCACCGCCGAGCTTCACTGCAGCGGTCAGGGCCTTGCCGGTTGCATCGTTCAGGGCGCCATTGGCGTGTTCGGCCACAAGAAGTGTCGTCATGGGTGTTTATCCTCCTGTGACGGGTCCTCAGAGGACGCCGGCCTCGTTCTTCAGCTTGGACACAAGCTCGGACACCGAGCCAACCTTCACGCCCGCCTGGCGGGATGCCGGCTCAACCGTCTTCAGCACGGTCAGGCGCGGAGCGACGTCAACGCCGAAGTCTTCCGGGGTCTTTTCGTCGATCGGCTTCTTCTTCGCCTTCATGATATTCGGCAGGGACGCATAGCGCGGCTCGTTGAGGCGCAGGTCCGTGGTGACGATGGCCGGAAGCTTCAGCGTCACGGTCTGCAGGCCGCCGTCCACTTCGCGGGTCACATCCACGCTGCCGTCACCGACGCTGACCTTGGAAGCAAAGGTGCCCTGGCCCCAGCCGAGCAGCGCCGCCAGCATCTGGCCGGTCTGGTTGCAGTCGTCGTCAATGGCCTGCTTGCCGAGGATCACGAGACCCGGCTCTTCGGCTTCCACGACCTTCTTGAGGATCTTGGCAACGGCCAGCGGCTCCACCGTGGCATCGGTCTTCACCAGAATGCCGCGGTCGGCGCCCATGGCCAGCGCGGTGCGCAGGGTCTCAGTCGCCTGAGCCGGCCCGATGGACACCACCACCACTTCCGTTGCCTTGCCCGCTTCCTTGAGGCGCAGGGCCTCTTCAACGGAAATCTCGTCGAAGGGGTTCATCGACATCTTCACATTGGCCAGCTCGACGCCGGAACCATCCGGTTTCACGCGAACCTTGACGTTGTAGTCGATCACCCGCTTTACGGGTACAAGGATTTTCATGGGTCTTATCCTCCCGCTTCGGCGGCTTTTTTGCCGCACTGCGTCAACAGGTCGAGCCGGCTTAACATCCCGCGAAGAAAATGGCGGGTTTCAGCCAATACTTGCATTCGGCGCGCGACGGTAAACACCCGGACGCCGGGTGTCAACGATGGCGCTACGGAAGGTCCGCCCAGTTCTTGCTGCAACGCAAAGGCTTGGGCAAACCTCATCGGCGTCCGGCCTCCATATCCCGGTCGAACAATCTCACGCCCGGACGGCGCATCACCAGCACAAGAACGGCACCGGCCATAATGCCTCCGGCATGGGCCACCCAGGCCACCTGACTCTTCTGGAACAGGAAGAGGCTGGCGATCTGCACGATGATCCAGCCGCCCAGCAGCCACAGGGCCGGCAGGCGCAAGGGGATACGCCCCATGAACAGCACCCAGACCCGCACCCGTGGATGCAGCATGAGATAGGCCGAAACAATGCCCGACACCGCACCGGACGCGCCGATCAGCGGCACATCCGAAGCCGGATCCAGCAGCGCGAAGGCAAGCCCGCCTGCCGCCGCGCACAGGAGATAGAAGGCAAGGAACTTCACATGCCCCATGGCGTCTTCAACGTTGTCGCCGAAGACCCAGAGAAACAGCATGTTCCCCGCCAGATGCATGACGTCGGCATGCAGGAAGGCATAGCTGACGAGCGACACCTTGGCGGGCAGGACGATCAGCTCCGGCGCCAGATCCTTCGTGTCGAAGAACACGGACGGGATCAGCCCGTAGGAATAGGCGCTGGCAATGGCCGCATCGCCAAAGCCCCCGTCCTGAATGAGCAGATAGACCAGCACATTGGCGAGGATCAGCGACCACGTGACCACGGGCTTCAGCACGTGGCGCAAGGGGTTATGGTCGTAGAGGGGAAAGAACATCCGGCTCTGCCTGATCCCTATTGTGTATTACCGGTTCTTGCCGGGCACCCAGAGCACGTCGCCTGCGCCCTTGTCATTCAGATACCGGGACGCGACAAAAAAGAAGTCGGACAAACGGTTCATATAGCGCGTGGCCGCCGGATTGATTCGTTCCTCCGCCGCCAGATGCACCATCAGCCGTTCGGCCCGGCGCGAGACGGTGCGCGCCAGATGCAGATAGGTGGCCGCCGGCGTGCCCCCCGGCAGCACGAAGGAGCGCAGCGGCTTCAGATCCGCATTCAGAAGATCAATGGCATTTTCCAGCGCCGTGACCTGCCCATCGGTGATGCGCAGCGGCTCATAGCCCAGATCCTTGTCCGTTTCCGGCGTTGCCAGATCGGCGCCAAGGTCGAACAGATCATTCTGGATGCGGCCGAGAATGGCGTCCACCTCAGCATCCACACCGTCGAGGGCGAGGCGGACGAGGCCAACCACCGAATTGGTTTCGTCGACCGTGCCATAGGCTTCGATGCGCAGGTCATACTTCGGGCGCCGTTCGCCCGAGCCCAGCGCCGTCGTGCCGTCATCACCGGTCTTCGTGTAGATCTTGTTCAGAACAACCATGCTGCAATGTCTCCCGGGCGCTCATGTCTTGAAGCCGCGCTCAGACGCGTTTCAGGCGCGCGTCAGGGCTTGGACCCAAGAAAATAGAGCGCCGCCATGATGATGACGATAGCGAGAAACTGCAGGCCAACGCGCCAGCGCATCAGCTGTTGCGAGCGGTTGGACGAACCGCCGCGCATCATGTTCCAGAGCCCGAGCAGCAGCACGACTGCCACCGCGCCAACGGCCACGGGAACCAGATAATAAAAGAAACTGCCCATTTCCTGTACCCCTCAGGCGGCAGGATGCCCGCCGCCGCTGTGCCCCGTTTACGCAGACCTGCGCAAGGGGGATGATCTCACTCTTCCCCGTCCGCCGCCTTCATCAGCACCCTGTCGAGGGCGCGCGTGGTCAGGAAGCGGCGGGCGATGTTCATCCAGATGGTGGGCTTCGTCACCCGGTAGCGCGCCCTGGGCCGGCTGGCCTCGATGGCATGCACCAGCTTCTCAACCACGGACTCCGGCGGAAGTTTCCAGGGGCCCGGGTCGCCGTTTTCCATCCGTTTCAGCCGCCGCTCATAGGTGGCGTGATGCGGCGAGGCCATCATGCCTTCCTTGCCGATCCAGTGATGGAAGTTTGCCAGCGCATTTTCGGTAAAGCGCGTGTCAATCGGCCCCGGCTCGATCAGGCTGACATGGATGCCCGTGCCGTGCAGCTCCTGCCGCAGCGTGTCGGAATAGGCTTCAAGCGCGAATTTGGACGCCGTATAGGCACCCCGGTATTTCATGGCGATGAAGCCGAGAATGGACGAGCATTGCACGATGCGCCCTGCTCCCTGGCCCCGCATCACCGGGATGACCTGCCGCGTCAGATCGTGCCAGCCGAAGAAATTCGCCTGAAACAGCGCCCGCAGCGCCTCGACGGGGAGATCCTCCACCGCGCAGGGCACGGCATAGGCGCCGTTGTTGAACAGCGCATCAAGCCGCCCGCCGGTTTTCGCCAGCACGCTGTCCAGCCCGGCATGAATGGTTTCGGGCCGCTCATAATCAATGAGCACTGCCTCAAAGCCTTGTGCGGCCAGGGCCTCCACGTCCTCCGGCTTGCGCGCGGCCGGAAACACCCGCCAGTTGCGCCCCCGCAGCAGCCGGGCAGAGGCCGCGCCAATGCCGCTGGAGCAGCCCGTGATCAGGATGGTGCGCGGGCCAGCTTCGGCACCGGCAGACACTGTTGCCGTCATCTTCCCCCCAGATGCCCAGTTATCCCTGATGCCCGCTCAGATCGCTTCGCCGGTCAGCAACCGGGGCGCAGGCCCGGCAAAACCGGCGGCCTCGCGGATGAACATGCCCTTGAGCTTCGGCAGCCGGTCCACCAGACCGAGGCCAAAGTCCCGGATGCCGCGCACCACATCAAGATCGTTGGAGAACAGCCGGTTCAGCACGTCGGTGACGACTCCCATCTGGAACGTGTCGAACCGGCGCCAGCGCTGATAGCGCTCCAGCACGTCGAGCCCGCCGATATCCTGCCCCAGACGCCGGGCCTCGACGATGACTTCCGCCAGCGCCGCAACGTCCTTGAAGCCGAGGTTGAGCCCCTGCCCGGCAATCGGGTGAATGCCATGGGCAGCATCGCCTGCAAGGGCAATGCGCGGGCGGACGAAATCACGCGCCAGCGTCAGGCCCAGCGGATAGGCATGGCGCGGGCCGTCCAGCTCCAGCTTGCCGAGGTGGTGTCCGAAGCGGCGCTCCAGCTCCAGTTCGAAGGTGAAATCATCGGCGCGCACCAGCCGGTCCGCATCGCCCGTGCGCTCGGTCCAGACCAGCGACGAGCGGTTGCCCGGCAGCGGCAGAATGGCGAAAGGCCCGGCGGGGAGGAAATGCTCTTCCGCGCGGCCATTGTGCGGGCGCTCGTGCTTCACCGTGGTGACGATGCCCGACTGGCCGTAGGACCAGTGCACCGTGCGGATGCCCGCCAGATCGCGCAGGCGCGAGCGCACCCCGTCCGCTGCCACCAGCAGCTTGGCCTTGATGCGCCCGCCGCTGGCCAGCGCCACGCTGACATGATCGCCCGCCTGATGGAAATCGCGCGCCGTATCGGGCGCATGGAACCGCACGCCGAGCGCCAGCGCCGCCTTGTAAAGCGCCGGCAGCATCGCACCGTTCGGAATCATGTGCGCGAAGGGCTCGTCACCCTGGGCGCTGCCGGTCTCGCCCGCAAAGGTCAGGAACACCGGACGCACCGTGTCGCGCAGCTTGCTGTCGGTGACGATCATCTCGTTGATCGGCTGGGCGGTGGCGCGGATCTCATCCCAGATGCCAAGCTGGTCCAGCATGCGGCAAGCCGCCGCAGCGATGGCGGACGCGCGCGGATCCCTGGCAAGGCTGTCCATGGGCTTGGGATCGACGACGGCGACTTCCATCGACGGATCCGCCTGCTTGAGCGCCAGAGCGAGGGACAGGCCGACGTATCCGCCGCCGGCGATCACCACATCGGCCGCACTCTCCTGAGCAGGACTGTCAGCGGCTTGGGACTCGCGCATCTTCATCTCCTTCATCGCCCGGCCGTTTCGCAAGCGCTGCGCAACAATTCCGGGCTGTCTTCCCTTTGGTCAGCATTGACACGGACCGGACACCGCGTCCAATCAGGCATTCACGGACGGTGCGCCACGGGTGCATCCCATGCACTCATTTAGCCCCATGCGCTCATTTAGCAAGGAATGCGGCAATGAACACGGCCATCAACTCACTTTTGTCCATTCTTGACCTCGAACAGCTGGAACACAACCTGTTCCGTGGCCGCAGCCCCCAGGCGGGCTGGCAGCGGGTCTATGGCGGACAGGTGATCGGTCAGGCGCTCGTCGCCGCCTCGCGCACCGTGGTGGAAGAACGGCACATCCATTCCCTGCACGGCTATTTCCTGCGGCCCGGCGATCCGGCGGTGCCGATCATCTATGACGTCGACCGCATCCGCGACGGCGGCAGCTTCACCACGCGCCGCGTTGTGGCGATCCAGCACGGACAGGCGATCTTCTCCATGTCCGCCTCCTTCCAGACGCTGGAGGACGGGCTTGAGCATCAGATCGACATGCCGGACGTGCCGATGCCGGAAGACCTGCCGAGCGAGCAGGACCTGAAGGAGAAGTTTCTGAAGGTGGCGCCGGAAAACGTGCGCCGCTACTGGGAACGGGAACGCCCGATCGAACTGCGCCCTGTCGATCTCACCCACTATTTCAGCGAGAAGAAGCTGGCGCCGCAGCAATATGTCTGGGTCCGCGCCACCAGCCCCCTGCCCGACGAAACCCGCATCCACCAGTGCGTTCTGGCCTATGCCTCGGACATGACGCTGCTGGATACTTCGCTCTTTCCCCATGGCAAGTCGGTGTTCAGCCCGCAGATCCAGGCCGCCAGCCTTGACCATTCCATGTGGTTCCACCGGCCGTTCCGGGCCGATGACTGGCTGCTCTACGCCACCGACGCCCCCTCCTCTTCCGGCGGGCGCGGCATGAACCGTGGCCTGCTCTATGACCGCAGCGGCCACCTCATCGCCTCAACCGCCCAGGAAGGCCTGATCCGGCTGAAGCGCAGCTAAGGTGATTAGAACAGTGGCGTCTGCACAGCGCCACAGCTTGCAGAACAATGCAGAAAAAGAACGCATCTTTTCTGGCTTGCAAGGAGTGAAAGACGTTTCAATCCGGCCGCAGCGCCCCTCTCCCCCTTGAGGGGCTACTGCATACACATCGTGCTGGAAGACGAAGACAGATCAGGAAAGCCTGAAATCTGGCCGCTCTGGCACAGCGTTTCAGCCCCCCTCCCCCTTGTGGGGAGGGGTTAGGGGTGGGGGGAAAAGTCTCTCCGGCTGGCAGAATGTCCATTGATTGTGGGCAGATGCTCCTCATGATGCCTCATCAGGAAAAGATCCATTTTTCAAATCTTTGCAGGCTCAGAGCCCCCCACCCCTTACCCCTCCCCACCAGGGGGAGGGGGGCGGAGAGGCCCTGCCAAAGATCAGATGCATCAATGTGGGCAGTGTCCGGACCTGATGTGTGAAGCCAGTAGCTCAAGGGGGGAGAGGAGTTGGAGCCTCACTGACAGTCCCTGTAAACACTGCCCCCACGAGCGGGAGGGGCCTGAAAGTGCCGTAACGGAGAGACCAGCCCCCGTCTTTTACCTCACCCCGGCTTGAAGCCGGAGATGGCCAGCGGGTTGTCCATCATGGCCTGAGCGTCCGGCGTGTCGCTGACCATGGCGCCGGTGAAGGCATCGAACAGGCGGCGGACGAAGCCCTCGGCCAGATCATAGGTGATGAAGACCAGCCGTGTGCGCCGGTCGCCGTCCGGCCAGCCTGCCAGCGTGACCGGCGGATGGAACACATGCTGCACCCCGTGAATGACCACGGGCCGGGCCGGATCTTCGGCGATCTGGATGATGCCCTTCACCCGCAGCAGCTTCGGCCCATGGGCGGAGCGCAGCAGATCGAGGAACATTTCCAGCGCCGAGGCAGGCACCGGGCGGTTCGCGGTCAGGGTGAAGGCACGGATCTTGTCATCGTGACGGTTCACATCGTGATGATGGTGCCCATGATCGTGGTGATGACCATGATGATGGCCATGGGCATGATCATGCCCATGCTGGTGATGCCCGTGAGCTTCATAGGCCTCCGCATTCAGCCAGCGCGCCACATCGGGGATCTTGGTGGCGGGATCATAGAGCCCGGCATTGAACAGATGCGCGGCATCGGCCTCGCCCTTCTGCCCGTTGAGAAGCTGCGCACCGGGATTGAGCGCCTTGAGACGCGCCGTCAGATCCGAAAGCACAGCAGCTCCCGCATCGCCTTCAAGAAGATCGGTCTTGGTCAGCACCAGACGGTCGGCCACGGCAGCCTGCCGGACAGCTTCCTGATGGGCATCGAGCGTCGCAGAACCGTTGACCGCATCCACCAGCGTCACGACGCTGTCCAACCGGTAGCGCAGCATCAGATAGGGATGCAGCATCACCGTGTGCAGGATGGGCGCCGGGTCGGCAAGACCGGTCGTTTCGATCACCACCCGCGCCAGCCGCTCCATGCGGCCGTTGTCAAGCCGGCGCAGCAGGTCTTCCAGCGTGTTGATCAGATCCCCCCGGATGGTGCAGCACAGGCAGCCGGAGGAAAGCTCCAGAATGCCCTCGCTCGACTGGTCCACCAGAAGGTGGTCAAGCCCGACATCCCCGAACTCGTTGATGATGACCGCCGTATCCGCCATCGCCGGATCCTTGAGGATGCGGTTCAGCAGCGTCGTCTTGCCCGCCCCCAGAAAGCCCGTGATGATGGACAGGGGAATGGGCGGCTTCGGGCCGCGCTGCGGCTGTGCAGCGCCATCCTGAGCTTCGGTCATCTTGAATATCCTTCGCGCAGCTCTGCGTCAGTTGCCGCTCTTGGCTCTGGGGACGGCGGAAGCCGGCACATTGCCGTTGAAGAGGGAGCCAAATGCCGGGGTGGTCTGGGCCGCACCCTGTGCCGCGCCCGGGACAACCACGGAAGGCCTGAGATCCAGAGGCTTGGACGCCGGCAGACGGACGGAGGGCAGCTCAGCGGCAACCGTGGCGGCTGCTGCCGCCGCCGGGGCCATGGCCGCAGCAGCAGGGACAGAACCCGGTGCGAGGCCCGTGCGCACGGTGATGGGCGCATAGGCCACCAACTCGGTGCCGACCGTACGGTCGAGGATCATGTTCCAGTCAACCTTGCCGGATTTGGACGAAAATTCCGCGCCCTCTTCCCCCGGTTCCGCATCGCCTGAGGGAACCGCAATGACCGGACGGCCCTCGCCCGTGGACTGGAACATCACCGCAGAGCGTGTCTTGCCCGCAGCTTGGCGAATGTCGTAGCGGGCCAGAATCTGTTCCGGCCCGAGCTTCGGGTTGCGCTTGCAATAGCCATCCGCCGGAAGTCCTGCGCCACTCGGCGGCAGAGTGGAGACATGCTGGCCGCGCCCGCCAAGGCGGAAACCGCGGTCGATCACCTCACGGGTGAAGGCCGTGCGCTCCAGCCCGGAGCCCGCGCCCAGCACGACGGCAATGACGGTGCGGCCGTTGCGCGTGGCGGAGGCAGCAACATTATAGCCCGAATTGCAGATGTAGCCGGTCTTCAGCCCGTCGGCGCCAGCCACACGCTGCAGGAACTCGCGGTTGGCGGAGCGCAGCGTCTGCTTGCCGAACTTCAGGCCCGGATGACGGTAGTACTTGTGGGCATCGGGAAACTCGCGCTTCAGCGCCATCGCCAGGATCGCCAGATCGGCAGCGGAGGAGACCTGACGGTTGTCAGGAAGCCCATGCGGATTGACGAAATGGGTGCTGCGCATGCCGAGGCGGCGCGCTTCCGCATTCATCATCGCAATGAAATTCTCTTCGGTGCCGCCAACGGTCTCGCCAATCGCCACCGCCAGATCATTGGCGGACTTGACCATCAGCATGGTCAGCGCCGTTTCCAGCGTCAGCTGCGTGCCCACCTTGAAGCCCATCTTGCTGGGCGGCTGGGCGAGGGAATTGGCCGACTGGGTGACCGGACTGTCCAGCTGCAAACGCCCCTCGCGTAAGGTCTTGAGCGTGACATATGCGGTCATCATCTTGGTCAGCGACGCCGGATACCAGGGCCGGGTCGCCTCATGCTCTTCCAGCACGGTGCCCGTGGCTGCATCGATCACCAGATAGGGACCAATGTCCGCCTTGGCAGGAACGGCCAGCCCGCACAGGGACAGCCAGCCGGAAATGGCAGCAAGGCCCAACAGGCGCTTGTCAATCAATCGCGAAAACACGATACCCTCGTCATCCGAATGCCCCGGATCAGCCCCGGAACGCAGCCCCCACTTCTCCATACCCGATCAAGGTTAAGGAATGCAAAGCCTCGACACGGGGATGTGAAAGGCCGTGAGCAAATAGATTGCATGCGTTCTGGGCATTTGCCTGATTTTTGCACATTTTGAGATCAAGTCCAAACATCACAGGCACGGGCGCACAAGGCGCAGGCACATGGCCCCGGCTTTGCTAGTGTCTCCCTTCGGGGCCGGAACCGGCTTCCGGGAGCACCCTTGCGCAAGACCGCGCTCCCGGCACAAGATCAGACAATGCCCCGAAGGGCGCGGGGATGGAGAAAACGGTCAGCATGCGGGCGGAAACGGGCATCGAAGGCGGCGGAGCAGGCAGCGGGATTTCCCTGCCCGCGATGCAGCGTGCCCGTGGCACGGCGCGCGTCTCCTTTGCCCTGCGTGATGGCCAGACCCGCCTGGATGGGCTTTATCAATCGGGCTCCGCCAAGATCCGCCTGCCGAAGGTTTACGACAGCGTGCCGCTGGCCGTGCTGCTGAACACCTCGGGCGGCATCACCGGCGGCGACCGTCTCAGTTACACCGGGCACCTGGCCGCAGGAACCCGCGCCATCCTCACCTCCCAGACCGCCGAGCGCGCCTACCGCAGCTCCGGCGGCACGGGCGAAGTGCTGAACAGCCTGTCCGCAGAAGACGGCGCCCATCTGGAATGGCTGCCGCAGGAACTGATCCTCTTCGAGGCCAGCGCCCTCTCCCGCAAGATGGATGTGCGGCTTGAAGGCTCGGCCCGCTTCACCGGCCTTGAGATGGTGGTGCTTGGCCGCAAGGCGATGGGCGAGAGCGTGAAGACCCTTTCCTTCCGCGACCAGTGGCGCATCTGGCGCAATGGGCGGATCACCTTTGCCGACAATCTCGCCATCGGACCGGACACGCAGATGCTGGACGGCCTCGCCACCGCTGCAGGCGGCTGCGCCTTTGCCACCTTCATCGACAGCGGACCGGACGCAGAAAGCGGCCTTGCCCGCGCGCGCCGCTGTCTGGAACAGATCACCCCCGAGGGCGGCCCCTTGCGCGGCGGTGTCAGCGCCTGGAACGGCCAGCTCGTGGCCCGCTTCGTCAGCGCCGACAGCCGCAGCCTGCGCGATGGTCTCATCACCTTTCTTGAAACCTGCCGGCAGGCCCCCCTGCCCCGCCTCTGGTCCTGCTGAGCAGACCAGGGCCACATAACGGAGGACCCACGTGAACCTGACCCCGCGCGAAAAGGACAAGCTGCTGATTTCCATGGCCGCCATGGTGGCCCGGCGGCGGCTGGAGCGAGGCGTGAAGCTGAACCATCCCGAAGCCATTGCCCTCATCAGCGATTTCGTCGTGGAAGGCGCCCGCGACGGACGCACCGTGGCCGAGCTGATGGAAGCCGGCGCCCATGTTCTCACCCGCGACCAGGTGATGCCGGGTATTGCCGAAATGATCCATGACGTGCAGGTGGAAGCCACCTTCCCCGATGGCACCAAGCTCGTCACCGTCCACCAGCCGATCCGCTAAGGCAGCATGAACAGGCTTTTTTCCGCACGGTGACGGAAGCACAGGGCTGCATGGCAACACCTTGCCATCACGCTTCAGGCACAAGGAGATAAAACGATGATCCCTGGAGAGATTTTTCCCGCTGATGGCGAGATCGAGCTGAATGCCGGGGCGCCGGTGACCGATCTGGAAGTCGCCAACACCGGCGACCGGCCCGTGCAGGTCGGCAGCCACTATCATTTTGCCGAAACCAATCCGGCACTCGCCTTTGACCGGGAGGCGGCACGCGGCCAGCGGCTGGACATTCCGGCCGGCACCGCCGTGCGGTTCGAACCGGGGCAGACCCGCAAGGTGCGGCTGGTGCCCTTTACCGGGGACCGCACGGTCTATGGTTTCAACCAGAAGGTCATGGGACCGCTCTGACAGCCCGAAACGCTGCGCCTGTCCATGACGTCCTGTTTTCACACGTGATTTTCGAGGTTCTCCCATGTCCTTCAAGATGCCCCGCGCCGCCTATGCGGACATGTTCGGCCCCACCACCGGCGACCGGCTGCGTCTGGCCGACACGGATCTGATCATCGAGGTGGAGAAGGACTTCACCATCTATGGCGAGGAAGTGAAGTTCGGCGGCGGCAAGGTGATCCGTGACGGCATGGGCCAGTCGCAGCATCCCCGCTCTGCCGGGGCGGTGGATACGGTGATCACCAATGTGCTGATCATCGACCACTGGGGCATCGTGAAAGCCGACGTGGGCCTGAAGGACGGGCGGATCTCCGGCATCGGCAAGGCCGGCAACCCGGATGTGCAGCCGGGCGTCACCATCATCGTCGGGCCGGGAACGGAAGTGATTGCCGGCGAAGGCCGCATCCTCACGGCAGGAGCTCTGGACGTTCACATCCACTACATCTGCCCGCAGCAGATCGACGAGGCGCTGATGTCCGGCGTGACCACCATGCTGGGCGGCGGTACGGGACCGGCCACCGGCACCAACGCCACCACCTGCACCCCCGGGCCCTGGCATCTGGCGCGTATGCTGCAGGCGGCCGACAGTTTCCCGATGAACCTCGCCTTTGCCGGCAAGGGCAATGCCTCGCTTCCGGCCGCTCTCGAAGAGCAAATCCTGGCAGGAGCCTGCGCTCTCAAGCTGCACGAGGACTGGGGCACGACACCGGCGGCCATCGACACCTGCCTCTCCGTGGCGGACGAGTATGATGTGCAGGTGATGATCCATACGGATACGCTGAACGAAAGCGGTTTTGTCGAGAACACCAAGGCCGCCTTCAAGGGCCGCACCATCCATGCCTTCCACACGGAAGGCGCGGGCGGCGGCCATGCGCCGGACATCATCAAGGTGGTGGGCGAGGCCAATGTCATTCCCTCCTCCACCAACCCGACCCGGCCCTATACGAAGAACACCATCGACGAGCATCTCGACATGCTGATGGTTTGCCACCACCTCGATCCGTCGATCCCCGAGGACGTGGCCTTTGCCGAGAGCCGCATCCGCCGCGAGACCATTGCGGCAGAGGATATCCTGCATGACATGGGCGCCATGTCGATCATCTCCTCCGACAGCCAGGCCATGGGCCGCGTCGGCGAGATCCTGATCCGCACCTTCCAGACCGCACACAAGATGCGGGTGCAGCGCGGCCGCCTGCCCGAGGAGACCGGCGAGAACGACAACATGCGCGTCAAGCGCTACATCGCCAAGGTGACGATCAACCCGGCTATCGCCCACGGGCTGGACGAGCATATCGGCTCGGTCGAGGTGGGCAAACTGGCCGATCTCGTGCTCTGGTCGCCTGCCTTCTTCGGCGTGAAGCCCGACATGATCCTGAAGCTCGGCACCATTGCCGCAGCGCCCATGGGCGATCCCAACGCCTCGATCCCGACGCCGCAGCCGGTGCATTACCGGCCCATGTTCGGCGCCTTCGGCAAGGCGATGACGGCAAGCCGCGTCACCTTCGTCTCGAAGGCTGCCCATGACCATGGCATCAAGGACCGGCTTGAGCTGGACAGCCTTGTCCTGCCGGTGAAGAACACGCGCGGCGGCATTTCCAAGCGCTCCATGATCCACAACAGCGCCCTGCCCCATGTGGAGGTGCATCCAGAAACCTATGAAGTGCGGGCGGATGGCGAGCTGCTGACCTGCGAACCGGCGGAGGTTCTGCCCATGGCTCAGCGCTATTTCCTGTTCTAGGGTAGCGCCGACACCGGCTAAATTTGCCGGCGCACAGGGAAACACAGGGACATCATGTACAAGGTCATTGGCAGTCCGCGCAGCCGCGCAGTCCGAATCTACTGGATGCTGGAGGAACTGGGTCAGCCTTACGACATCGTGCCGGCCGCACCGCACAGTCCGGAGGTTCTGGCCCTCAACCCGGGCGGCAAGATTCCCGTTCTGTTGGACGGCGACGCGGTGCTAACCGACAGCGTCGCCATCATCCAGTATCTCGCCGACAAGCACGGAGCATGCACGTTTGCGGCCGGAACCGTGAGTCGCGCCATCCAGGACAGCTTCACACAGTTCTGCGTCGACGAGATCGAAGGCGCGCTCTGGACGGCGGCCAAGCAAAATAAGATCTATGACAACTGCGCGCCGCAGATGGTGGAGATCAGCCGCAAGGAATTTGCCCGAGCACTGGGCACCCTGACCAAACGGCTGGGCGACAAGCCCTACGTGATGGGCGACGCTTTCACCGTGCCGGACCTCATCCTTGGCCACTGCGGCAGCTGGGGGGCTATGTTCAAGTTCCCTGTACCGAAAGACGGCCCGCTCTACGACTATTTCAGGCGGCTACGGGAACGACCGGCCTATCTCGCCATGGGTAAACGCATCTCGGAGACCCTCATATGAGCACACCCTTGCGCGCAGGTCTCGTCCGGCCGGCCGGGACATGGCCGGACTGGTCGCTGGACAGCATCACCCTGGGCGGCGAAGACCGGCACCGGCGCCGGGCGCTGCTGACAACGGATGGCGGCACCAGTTTCCTGCTGGACCTTCCCGAGGCCGTCTGGCTGCGCCATGGCGACGGGCTGCAGCTGGAGGATGGCCGGATCATCAAGGTTCAGGCGGCGCCGGAGGCTGTGACCGACATCACCGCGCCGTCACCGGCCGCGTTGATGCGGATCGCCTGGCATCTGGGCAACCGCCACCTGCCGACACAGCTGATGGACGGGACCTTGCGCATCCTGCATGACCATGTGATCGAGGACATGGTGGTCCGCCTTGGCGGCACCCTCACCCACGCGATGGCGCCCTTCGACCCGGAAGGCGGCGCCTATGGCCAGGGCCGCACGCACGGGCATGATCATAGTCATGATCATGGGCACGGCCATGGGCATGGCGGGCACTCTCATGACGGGCATGAGCATTCGCACAGTCACAGCCACTCACACAGTCATTCTCATGCGCACTCGCACAGTCATGCTCATGACCACTCGCATTCTCATGAGCATGATCACCCTTCCGGTGGCGGGCACGGCCGTTGAGCGCTGAAGTCCACCCTGATTCATGTGAAACACCCCTGCCGGCGATGGGGCTGGCAGAGCTTTACCGGCTGCAGGCCTTCTTCTCGCCGGCCTTTCCGGTCGGGGCCTTCACCTACAGCCACGGGCTGGAACAGGTGATCGAGGATGGCGACGTGAAGGATGCCGCAAGCCTGCGCCTCTGGCTTTGCAGCATTCTGCGCCACGGTTCTGGCCGGACGGATGGCATCCTGCTGGCGGAGAGCTGGCGCGCAGCCATGGCAGGAGATGCGGCTCACCTGCGCGAACTGGCCGCCCTTGGCCTGGCCCTCTGCCCCTCGCGCGAGCGGTATGTGGAGACAAGCGCGCAAGGCACCGCCTTTCTGGCAACTGTCCGCAATGCCTGGGACGACGGCCAGCCAGACGCTGCCCCGGCCGCAACCCTGTTCCAGGATCTGGCAAAAGACGGTGTAACGGCGGAACCATGGCCCTATCCGGTTGCCGCCGGGCTTGCGCTCGCCGCAACCGGCGTGCCGCTGGACGCGGGCCTTGCCGCCTATCTCCATGCCTTTGCCGCCAACATCATTTCGGCTGCGGTACGCGCCGTGCCCCTTGGCCAGACCGATGGCCAGCGGGTGCTGGCGGGGCTGATGCCCGAAGTGCTGGAGACGGCGCAGACCGCCGCCGCCAGCGGGATCGAGGGGCTTGGCAGCTGCACCTTCATCGCGGACATTGCGTCCATGCGTCACGAAACCCAGTACACAAGGCTGTTCCGCACATGACTTCTCCCAACGGACCCTTGCGCGTCGGCATCGGCGGCCCTGTCGGCGCCGGCAAGACAACGATCACCGGCCAGCTCTGCAAGGCCCTGCGCGAGCGCTATTCCATCGCCGTCATCACCAACGACATCTACACCAGCGAGGATGCCGAGGCGCTGATGCGGGCGCAGGCGCTGCCGAGCGAACGCATCCGCGGCGTCGAGACCGGCGGCTGCCCGCATACGGCCATCCGCGAGGATGCGTCCATCAACCTCGCCGCCGTGCAGGACCTCACCCGCGCCTTTCCCGATCTCGACCTGATCCTGATCGAGTCCGGCGGTGACAATCTGGCCGCCACCTTTTCGCCGGAACTGGCCGACCTGACGCTCTACGTGATCGATGTGGCCGCCGGTGAGGACATTCCCCGCAAGGGCGGGCCGGGCATCACCCGCTCGGACCTGCTCATCATCAACAAGACCGAGCTGGCGCCTCATGTGGAGGTGAGCCTTGAGGTGCTGGAGCGCGATGCCGCCCGCATGCGCAAGACGCGGCCCTTCGTCTTTGCCAATGCCAAGACCGGCAAGGGCATGACCGAGGTGGCGGAATTCATCATCCGCGCCGGCGGATTGCCGCAAGCCTGACATCCCCCGGCTGGCGTGGGATCAGGTCTCGCGCCAGAAATCCGGGCTGAACACCAGCAGCCCGCCGATGAGCTCCAGCCGGCCCAGGATCATCTGGAAGCCGAGCAGCCATTTGGCACTGTCGGGCAGCTGGCTGAAGGTTCCCGCCGGGCCGATCAGCGGCCCGATGCCGGGGCCCACATTTGCCTGCGCCGTGATCGAAGCGCTGATGGCGGTTTCAAGGTCGAGGCCGATCATGGCGTAAATGACCGCGAAGACACCGAATGTGCCCGCATAGAGAATGGAAAAGACGAAGACGCCTTCCATGACGCTGGGACTGACCGGCGCACCGGAAAACCGCGGCTCGATGATGCGGTGCGGATGCACCGCGCGTTTCAGCAGGGCGCGGATCGAGCTGAGCAGGATCTGGATGCGGAAGATCTTGAACCCGCCCGAGGTGGAGCCGGAGCAGCCGCCGACAAAGGTCAGCAGGAAGAACAGCACGATGGCGAAATTGCCCCACAGCAGATAGTCGGTGCTGGCATAGCCCGTGGTGGTGACCACAGAGACGACGTTGAACATGGCATGGGTGAAAAGCGCAAAGGGCTCAGCGTCGACCCGGTCGCGGACCGCGACAAAGAGGACAAAGCTCACCACCAGGATCAGCAGAAGAAAGAAGCGCACCTGCTGGGGATGGGGCGACTCGCGCCGCTCGGCAAGCTTGATCAGATAGAGAAACGGCAGGCTCGACAGGGTCATGAAGACAATGGCGATCCAGAGAATTGCCAGACTGTCGAATTGGGCGATGGAACTGTCAGACGTCGAAAACCCGCCCGTCGCCACGGTTGTCAGCGCATGGTTCAGCGCGTTGAAGGCCGACATGCCGGCAAGATAATAGAGCAGCCCGCAAAAGACGGTCAGCAGAAGATAGAGTGACAGCAGCCGGAGAATGAAGGGCTCGATCCGGCCATAGGGCTTGCTGGTCTTTTCCGATGATTCGATGGCGAAGAGCTGTGAGCCACCAACCCTGAGACCCGGCAGCAGCCAGATGCCGATCACGACGATGCCGATACCGCCGATCCATTGCAGCAGGCCGCGCCAGAGCAGGATGCCGGGCGGCATGTTGTCAAGGCCGGTGATGACCGTGGAACCGGTCGTCGTCAGGCCTGAGGCTGCTTCAAAGAACGCCTCTGCCATGGTCAGGCCAATGCCGCTGGCATAGAGCGGGATGGCCCCGGCAAAGCTGAAGGCAAGCCAGGCAGCATTGACAAAAATGAAGGTTTCGCGCGGCCGGAACTTGAACTCCTGCCGGTCGAGCGCCGCCGAGATCAATGCACCGATGCACACCAGAATGGTGGCCGAGGTCGCAAAGACGATCCAGTCCGGATTGCCTTCGATCAGATCGGCAATCGCGGGCAGGATCATGAACAGGGCAACGATGATCAGCAGTCGGCCAATCGGCAGGATTACAGCGCGAAAATCCATCGTGTCTCTTTCGCCGGCCGTCATCACGGACCATGGCAGGCCCCGATGACTGGCCGGACAGGCCAGCGGACCGGCAGGGGAAGCTGTGCCCTTCCCCGTGCCTGACGCGCATGTTCCCTGTTCCGGCGGCGATTTCAAGCCTTGCCCGCCGCAAGACCTGTGCGGAGACCGGTGTGCCGGCCGGCGAGCCCCCTGCCTCAGCCGTTGAATACGGCGGCAATCTTGTTGCCGGAGGGATCGCGCAGATAGGCTGCATACCAGTCAGGCCCGTAATGCGGCCGCGGACCGGCAGCCCCCTCATCCACACCGCCATGCGCCATGGCAGCGGCATAAAAGGCATCGACCTCCTGCGGCGAGGCTGCGGGAAAAGCGGCCATCGTGCCATTGCCGGCCGAAGCCGGTTCACCGTTGAAGGGCTCGCAGATCCACACGGTGACCCCTTCGCCCTTGCCATCCTTCGAATATCCCTGCCAGCCGGGAAACTGCGCATGGGAGGCCCAGCCAACCGTTGCCAGCACCGCATCATAAAAGGCGACGGACGCCGCCAGATCACGCGTGCCGAGAGTGATGTAGAAATTCATGATCGCCTCCATTTGAAACCCTCCGGACCTTACGCCTCAAACAGGAACAAATAAAGAACATTAAGTCCTGGGGGCTTTGAAATTCGCGCCGGTGCCCGGCATTCCTTGACTCGCTTGCCGTTTCCGCTGTATGTCCGGCGCACTTCACGAAAGTGACGCCAGACATGATCAGCCGACCGGGACCCGCAAAGGTATAAAGAGCGCCCGGAGGTCAACACCCGGCAGCGCGATGCGCCCCCGGGTGTCAAACTGCTTTGCGCAAGGTTTCCTTGGCTCAAGGCTGGAGATCGGAACGGCGGCATCTTAGATGGAGGGGCACCGGCACAAACGCCGGGGGCCGGACCGCAACACGAAAGGACGAGCGCCATGTTTGAAAGTCTGTCGGAGCGCCTCAGTGGCATTCTCGACAAGCTCACCGGCCGTGGTGCGCTGTCGGAGGCCGATGTCAACGAGGCCATGCGTGAGGTCCGCCGCGCGCTGATCGAGGCCGACGTTGCCCTTCCCGTGGTCCGCTCCTTCACCGACAAGGTGCGCAGCCGTGCCGTCGGCGCCGATGTGGTCAAGTCGATCACCCCGGGCCAGATGGTCATCAAGATCGTCCACGACCAGCTCGTGGAGATGCTCGGCTCCGACGCCGATCCGATCGACATCAACGCCCCCGCACCCGTCGCCATCATGATGGTCGGTCTGCAGGGCTCGGGCAAGACGACCACCACCGCCAAGATCGCCCGCCGCCTGACCCAGCGCGACAAGCGCAAGGTGCTGATGGCCTCGCTCGACACCCGCCGCCCGGCGGCGCAGGAGCAGCTGAAGGTTCTTGGCGAGCAGAACAGCGTCGATACGCTGCCGATCGTCGCCGGTCAGGGTCCGGTCGAGATCGCCCGCCGCGCCATTCAGGCCGCGCGCCTCGGCGGCTATGACGTGGTCATGCTCGACACCGCCGGCCGCATTCACATCGATGAATCGCTGATGCTGGAGATGGCCGAGGTCAAGGCCGCCGCCAATCCGCATGAAATCCTGCTGGTCGCAGACTCCCTCACCGGTCAGGATGCGGTGAACCTTGCCACCAGCTTTGACGAGCGCGTCGGCATCACCGGCATCGTGCTGACCCGTATGGACGGCGATGGCCGCGGCGGTGCGGCCCTGTCCATGCGCGCCGTCACCGGCAAGCCGGTGAAGCTGATCGGCACGGGCGAAAAGTCCGACGCCCTGGAGGATTTCCATCCCCGCCGCATCGCCGACCGCATTCTCGGCATGGGCGACATTGTCTCGCTGGTTGAGAAGGCTGCCGAAGCCATCGACGCGGAAAAGGCCGCGAAGATGGCGGCCAAGCTCCAGAAGGGCAATTTCGATCTGGAAGATCTGGCCGACCAGCTGAAACAGATGGAAAAGCTTGGCGGCATGTCCGGCATGATGAGCATGCTGCCGGGCATCTCGAAGTTCAAGAAGCAGATGGATGCGGCGAATATCGACGAGCGCATGTTCAAGCGCCAGATCGCCATCATCCAGTCGATGACCCCGGTGGAGCGGCGCAAGCCCGACATCCTCAAGGCCAGCCGCAAGAAGCGCATTGCCTCTGGTTCGGGCGTGGATGTCTCCGAGGTCAACAAGCTGCTGAAAATGCACCGCCAGATGGCCGACGTCATGAAAATGATGGGCAAGAACAAGGGCATGCTCGGCAAGATGATGGGCGCCCTCGGTGGCAGTATGGCCGGTGGCATGCCCAATATCGATCCCAAGCAGCTGGAAGAACTGGCCAAGAGCGGCAAGATCCCCGGCGCCGGTGACCTGCTGAAGGGCCTGCCCGATGGCGGCGCAGGCGGTATGCCGGGCGGACTGCCTCCCGGCATGGGCGGCCTCGGCGGCCTGCCGAAGCTGCCGGGCCTGGGTGGCCTCGGCGGCATGGGCGGTTTCCCCGGCCTTGGAGGAAAGGGCAAGAAGCGATGACCGATCAGAACAAGACCGCCGCCGCCGCCCTGCTCGGCGAAAGCCCCGCCATGACCGAGCTGCGCGCCCTGCGCGCCTCGATCGACAATATCGATGCCGCGCTGATCCACATGCTGGCCGAGCGCTTCAAGTGCACCCAGAAGGTGGGCCATCTCAAGGCCACTCATGCGCTGCCGGCCGCTGATCCGGCGCGCGAACAGATTCAGATCGAGCGGCTGCGGCGCCTTGCTGCCGATGCCAATCTCGATCCTGACTTTGCCGAGAAATTCCTGGCGTTCATCGTCAAGGAAGTCATCCGGCATCACGAAGCCATTGCCGCCTCGAACGGCAACTGAACAACTGGAGAAACTCAAATGGCTACGAAAATCCGCCTCGCCCGTGGTGGCGCCAAGAAGCGTCCTTACTACCGCATCGTCGTTGCTGACGTCCGCGCTCCGCGTGACGGCCGCTTCATCGAGAAGGTCGGCTCCTACAACCCGATGGTTGCCAAGGATTCCGCAGAGCGCGTCGTGCTCGACATCGACCGCGTCAAGCACTGGCTCGCCAATGGCGCAACGCCGACCGACCGCGTCGCCCGCTTCCTGGACGAAGCCGGCCTCATGAAGCGCGAAGCCCGCAGCAACCCGAAGAAGGCCGAGATGGGCAAGAAGGCTGCCGAGAAGGTTGCCGCTGCCAAGAAGAAGGCCGAAGAAGCAGCTGCTGCTGCGGCTGAAGCTTCCGAGTAATGCAAACTGCGGGCAGCGCCATGCGTGACATCAGCCTTGGGACACAGGAAGCCCGGCAATGACGAAAGCTCCTGAAAACAAGGTTCTGATGGCCGTGATTGGTGCTGCCCACGGCATTCGCGGGGAAGTGCGGGTCAAGCCCTTTGGCGATGACCCGCTCTCCTTCACGGATTATGGCGTTCTGGAAACCGCCGACGGCTCGCGCCGCTTCACCGTTTCCAAAGCCCGCGTGCAGAAAACCGTCGTCGTCACCAAATTCAAGGAGATCGGCGACCGCAACGCGGCCGAAGCCCTCAACGGGCTGGAACTCTACATCCCGCGCGACCGTCTGCCCGAGACGGAAGAAGACGAGTTCTACCATTCGGACCTGATCGGCATGGATGCCGTGGATGCGGACGGAAACCCCGTCGGCAAGGTGGTGATGGTTCAGAATTTCGGTGCCGGTGACCTTCTGGAACTGCGCCCTGCCAGAGGCCGTTCCTTCTACATTCCCTTCACGCGGGATTTCGTGCCTGAAATCAGCATGGCCGATCGCCGGATCGTTACCGCCATTCCGGACGGTTACCTGTCCGAGACACCGCGCGATGACGGGGATGATGACAACCGGATGGGCTGAAGCTCTCCGAAGTCTGCCGTTTCACCCGTTTGCCCTTCTGCGTCGATCTTCCGGCTTTCCATCCGCCACAGGGCGATGGCGGCAACGACCAGCACTACGCCGGTCCCATTGGCCACCGCGTCCAGCAGCGATGCATCGCGGCCGGGAATGAACATCTGCACCCATTCGCCAGTGAAGCCCAGCGCCAGCGATGAGATTGCCGAAATCCGCAGCCGGCAGCAGAAGAAGGCGTGGATCGAAAGCGTCAGCAAGCCGAAGAATCCGACATGCAGCATCTTGTCATAAGGGTGCTGCAGGCCATGATTGAAGATCACCCCGGTCAGCAGTCCGAACAGGCACAAGGCCGCCAGAGGCAGCACGCGGCTGAGCGAAATGTCGATGTAGTCCCGGTCCACATAATAGGCAATGACATGCGGCAGGGCGAAACGGATGCGGGGCAAGGGTCAACTCCGGTCTTGAGGACCCCAGTCTCGGGCGGCAGGTGTTAAGGCCGGCTTGCCCGCCGGCACAAACCTGCGGGCATGGTTGACGACCCCTTCCCGGATGCAGACAACTTGATCTTTTTCCGGCCATGACAGCCCGGCTGCCCCTGCCTATGCACCGCAAGATCCGTTTGCGTTGCAAAGCCGGGCGTTTCATCGCATAGCAGCCGCAGGAATTGCGCCCCGCAGAACAGGAAACCGCGATGAGCTTTGCCGCGACCGTGCTGACCCTTTACCCGGAGATGTTTCCCGGCCCGCTCGGCGTCAGCCTGTCGGGACGGGCGCTGAAGGAGGGCACCTGGTCGCTGGAAGCCCGGCAGATCCGCGATCACGCCACGGACAAGCACCGCTCCGTCGATGACACGCCGGCCGGCGGCGGGGCCGGCATGGTGCTGCGGGCGGACATTCTGGCCGCAGCCATCGACGCCGCCACCCTGCCCGGCGACACCCGCCCGCGCCTGCTGATGAGCCCGCGTGGCAAGCCGCTGACGCAAGACAGGGTGCGGGAGCTGGCAGGCGGTCCGGGCGCCATCATCATCTGCGGCCGGTTCGAGGGCATTGATCAGCGGGTGATCGACGCGCGCCAGCTCGAGGAAGTGTCCATCGGCGACTACATCCTCTCCGGCGGCGAAATTGCCGCCATCACCGTGCTGGATGCCATCGTGCGGCTTTTGCCGGGCGTGATGGGCAATCAGGAGAGCGGCGAAACCGAAAGCTTCGAAACGGGGCTTCTGGAGCATCCGCATTACACAAGGCCGGCCGAATTCGAAGGCATGACCATTCCTGAAGTGCTTACCTCCGGCAATCACCGCAAGATCAACGAATGGCGCAAGGCGGAGGCCGAGCGGCTGACGCGGGAGCGGCGGCCCGATCTCTGGGCAGCCCATCAGGCGAAGGACTGACGCAGCTTTTCGGCCGGTTTTTCCAGATTCCGCATGACAAGGCGGCGGTCTTCCTGTAAGGAGCCAGCCGTTGTGGCCGGTTCTGTGCGCCGCGCATTGCTTTTGCGCGATCCTGCGGACAGCCGGGTATCTCCAACATGGCCCGAAGACGGTGAACCCGTCCTTTCCACTTCACGTGGGCTGGACGCTCTGGCTGTCTTTGAAAACTGACAAGGGAAATATGCCATGAACCTGATCGAACAGCTGAACGCGGAAGAAAAGGCAAAGGTTGAAGCCGTCCGCAAGCTCCCCGAATTTTCTCCGGGCGACACCATCAAGGTCAACGTCAAGGTGACCGAAGGCAACCGCACCCGTACCCAGGCTTACGAAGGTGTCTGCATCGCCCGTTCCGGCGGCAGCATCAACGAGAGCTTCACCGTGCGCAAGATCTCCTACGGTGAAGGCGTGGAGCGCGTGTTCCCGGCCTGCTCGCCGATGATCGAGAGCGTTGAAGTCGTCCGCCGCGGCAAGGTCCGCCGCGCCAAGCTCTACTACCTGCGCGACCGCCGCGGCAAGTCGGCCCGTATCGTCGAGGCCACCAACGTCCGCGCCAAGCGCCTCAACGAAGAAGCCCGCGCTGAAGTCGTTGCTGCCAAGGCCGCTGCTGCTGCCGAGAAGGCTGCTGCCGCCGAGGCCGCTGCTGCTGCAGCCGCTGCTGCCGCTGCTTCCGCCGAATAAGAACGGCGCTGCATCGCAGATTTTCGAAAGGCGGTCTTCGGGCCGCCTTTCTTTTTGCCAGCTTGCAAGCCCCACGGCGCGGCGCCACTTGAACAAAGCTCAAGAGTGGCGGACTGCGAAGCATATTGACCCCCATGATGCTTCGGGGCATTGAAGAGGCAAGACCGGAACAGGCTGGAAACGGCCAATCCGTGCAAGGGACAAGGGGCAGAACCGCCACGGCGGAGGATCAAGGCCCCGCCCGGTTTCAGGAGACACCCCGATGACCAAGCCGAGAACGCTCTACGACAAGATCTGGGATGACCATGTGGTCGACACCCAGGAAGACGGCACCTGCCTGCTCTACATCGACCGCCACCTCGTCCATGAAGTGACGAGCCCGCAGGCGTTCGAAGGCCTGCGCATGACGGGCCGCAAGGTGCGCCGTCCGGAGAAGACGCTGGCCGTCGTCGATCACAACGTGCCGACGACCGACCGCAGCCAGGGCATCGATGATCCGGAATCCGCACTTCAGGTGCAGACGCTCGCAGACAACGCGGCTGAATTCGGCATCGAATATTACAGCGAGCTGGATCACCGCCAGGGCGTCGTTCACATCGTCGGCCCCGAGCAGGGCTTCACCCTGCCCGGCATGACCATCGTCTGCGGCGACAGCCACACCTCCACCCACGGCGCTTTCGGCGCGCTGGCCCACGGCATCGGCACTTCCGAAGTGGAACACGTTCTGGCCACCCAGACGCTGATCCAGAAGAAGGCCAAGAACATGCTCGTCCAGGTGGACGGCAAGCTGCCGGAAGGCGTCACCGCCAAGGACATCATTCTCGCCATCATCGGCGAGATCGGCACGGCCGGCGGCACCGGCTATGTCATGGAATATGCGGGCGAAGCCATCAGCTCGCTGTCCATGGAAGGCCGCATGACCATCTGCAACATGTCGATCGAAGGCGGCGCCCGTGCCGGCCTGATCGCGCCGGATGAGACCACCTTTGCCTATATCCAGGGCCGCCCGAAGTCCCCCAAGGGCGAAGCGCTGGAGCGCGCGATTTCCTACTGGAAGACGCTGCACACCGACGAAGGTGCGCATTTCGACAAGGTGGTGAAGCTCGATGCTGCCAACCTGCCGCCGATCGTCACCTGGGGCTCCTCCCCCGAAGACGTGATCTCCGTGACCGGCGTGGTGCCGAACCCGGACGACATCGCCGACGAGAACACCCGCAAGTCCAAGTGGCGCGCGCTGGAATACATGGGCCTGACCCCGGGCACGAAGATGACCGACATTCCGGTCGATGTCGTCTTCATCGGCTCATGCACCAACGGCCGCATCGAGGACCTGCGCGCAGCCGCAGCCATGATCGGCAGCGGCAAAGTGAAGGACGGCGTCAAGGCCATGGTCGTTCCGGGGTCCGGCCTCGTGAAGGAACAGGCGGAAGCCGAAGGCCTCGACAAGGTGTTCAAGGCGGCCGGCTTTGAATGGCGCGAGCCGGGCTGCTCCATGTGCCTTGCCATGAACGCCGACAAGCTGCAGCCGGGCGAGCGTTGCGCCTCGACCTCGAACCGCAACTTCGAAGGCCGTCAGGGCTTCAAGGGCCGCACCCATCTGGTCTCCCCGGCCATGGCCGCAGCGGCAGCCATTGCGGGCCATTTCGTCGATATCCGCGAGTGGCAGAAGCCCTGATTCGCTTCACCTGGAAACATGTGGACGGGCGCCCTCTGCGGCGCCCGTTTCTTTTTGGCCAAAATCCTTTCCCGGCTTTACCCTTGAAGCGCGAAGCCTTTTTGATTTCAGAGAGTTGATGGTCAGATGGAGCGCAGTAGGGCAGCTTCTCCATCTTCGGCACTGCGGCGCTTTTACAGGCTTCACAAGAGTGTCACACCGGCACTACTATATGTCTCGCATGTAGAGGTAGAACCCGGCATCGGGTCTGCGGTGCCGGTACCTTGAGAGACAAGGAGCCGAAGGTGACGATAGCCGTACCATCGGGCGCCCATCCGGCCTTGGTGCTGAATGCGGACTACAGGCCCTTAAGTTATTACCCCCTGTCGCTGTGGTCGTGGCAGGACACCATCAAGGCTGTGTTCCTCGACCGGGTGAACATCGTGTCGGAATACGAGACCACGGTTCGAAGTCCGAGTTTCGAGTTCCGATTACCCAGCGTGGTTTCCCTCAAGACCTTCGTCAAACCGTCGCGCCACCCGGCCTTCACCCGTTTCAACGTTTTCCTGCGCGACAGATTCCAGTGTCAGTATTGCGGTTCCCGCGAGGATCTGACCTTCGATCACCTGATCCCGCGCTGCCGCGGCGGCCAGACCACCTGGGAAAACGTGATCACCGCCTGCTCACCCTGCAATCTGCGCAAGTCGAACAAGTCCTGCGAACAGCTGGACATGTGGCCGATGCACATGCCGTTCCGGCCCTCTATCCAGGACCTGCACAACAACGGCCGCGGCTTCCCGCCAAACTATCTGCACGAAAGCTGGCTCGACTTCCTGTACTGGGATACGGAGCTGGAACCGTAAACAGATAATAACCATCCCTGCGCAAACTGCTTAAACACTCATAAACCAAGGTTCGATTTTCGATCCGAATTGACTATAATTTTAGTGTTGCGCAATGGATTCCGATGAATATGAACTCCAGAAAACCTTTGGAGTTCACCCATGTGCAGATCCAGGATCCGCCAGCTTCTGCGGAAGATGCGCCAGTTCGGCCGGAAGAAGGATGGCTCCATCCTGCCCCTGGCGGCCTTCCTGATCGTCATCATGATCGTGATAGCCGGCTCCGGCGCCGATTATGGCCGTGCCGTTATCGTCCGCAGCGCAGTTGCGAATGCGCTGGACGCCGCCGTTCTGAGCGTCGCCCGCCAGCTTTCAACCACCGTACTGACCGAAAGCCAGATCAGGTCATCGCTGGAATCTGCCTTCAATGCCAATCTGACATCGACAGGCGTCGACAAGGTCCGGCTGGCAAATCTCAGCTATACGCTTGATCCGGCAGAGGGCATCATCACCGCCAATGTCACCGGAACGATCGATACCTATTTCATCTCCATCGGCGGCATCGGCCCCGAGACAATACCGGTACGTTCCTCCTCGCAATCCACCTATTCCAGGTTCGATGTGGAGCTGTCGCTGATCGTTGACGTTACAGGATCCATGTCGGAAGACATGGACGCGCTGAAATCAGCAGCAAACAGTGTGGTTGACATTCTGCTGGCCGATCAGACCAGCAATTCCCTGTCAAAGGTTCGCATTTCGCTTGTTCCCTATAGCCAGGGTGTCAATCTCGGCAGCTACGCCAAGACCGTCACAAATGGTGCTGCCCTCGGCGCCAATTGCGTGACGGAACGCATGGGCCCTCAGCAATTTACCGATGCAGCCTATAATTATAACGACACAAACTCAGAGTTCTTCGGCGGTGGCTCCAACGCCTGCTCCTCCGGCTCATCACTGCTGCCCCTGACCAGTTCCGCAAACAACTTGAAAACAGCCATCAAGAATCTGGTTGCCAGCGGCGGCACTGCGGGCCAGATCGGCATCGCCTGGGGCTGGTACACGCTGTCGCCAAACTGGTCTAACCTCTGGCCATCCGCCAGTGCACCCTCCGCCTATGGCAGCAACAAGGTCAAGAAGATCGCGCTCATCATGACTGACGGCGACTTCAACGATTTTTATGACAAGACCTTGCTGACAAGAGATGTCTGCCGGACGAGGTCTGGCTACACAACAAGGAGTCCGTCCTATAAAGGCTGGAGCAATCATACAACGAGAAGCGGATATTATTGGATATACGAGACATTAACCAGCGGATGCAGCACATCTGCAAAACAATACTGGCTTGGTCAATATTTTAATGACGCAACATATAGCGACCCGCCAGCGGTTCGCGCACGCAGTTTCTGCGATGCCATGAAGGCGAAGAACATCACGATCTATACGGTTCTCTTCCAGAATACCTCGGGCTCACTGCCGTCATCGGAAAGGCTGATGAAATACTGCGCCACCAGCGAGGCAACCACCTATTTCAAGGCGACAGACAGCAAGACCCTGATCAACGCCTTCTCCAATATTGCGCGCCAGATCCAGTCGATCTATCTGTCCAAGTGATCCCCCGCCCACGGGAAAGGGCATGGCTGAAGACAAAGGGCCCGCAGCGCGGGCCCTTGATGCTTTCATGGTAGGGATCGAGTGCACCGGAGAGGATCAGGCCCGGTTCTGCCGGTTCTCGATCAGGTCATCCACCACCGCAGGATCGGCCAAAGTGGACGTGTCGCCCAGGTTCTCGAAGCTGTCCTCGGCGATCTTGCGCAGAATGCGGCGCATGATCTTGCCGGAGCGGGTCTTCGGCAGGCCGGGGGCAAACTGGATGAGATCGGGCGAGGCAATCGGGCCGATTTCCTTGCGCACATGCGCCACCAGTTCCTTGCGCAGCGCCTCGCTGGGTTCCTCGCCCGCCATCAGCGTGACATAGGCATAGATGCCCTGCCCCTTGATGTCGTGCGGATAGCCGACGACAGCCGCCTCAGAGACCTTGGGATGGGCCACCAGCGCGCTTTCCACCTCGGCCGTACCCATCCGGTGGCCAGAGACGTTGATCACGTCATCGACGCGCCCCGTGATCCAGTAATAGCCATCCGCATCGCGGCGGCAGCCATCCCCGGTGAAATACATGCCCTTGTAGGTGGAGAAATAGGTCTGCACGAAACGCTCATGGTCACCATAGACCGTGCGCATCTGGCCGGGCCAGCTGTCGAGGATGACGAGATTGCCCTCCGTCGCCCCGTCCAGAATGTTGCCTTCCGCATCGACCACCGCCGGCTGGACCC
The DNA here is from genome assembly GCF_055685825.1 of Pannonibacter sp. CBAS1226. Classification (NCBI taxonomy): domain Bacteria; kingdom Pseudomonadati; phylum Pseudomonadota; class Alphaproteobacteria; order Hyphomicrobiales; family Stappiaceae; genus Pannonibacter; species Pannonibacter sp. CBAS1226. The sequence goes on from NZ_JBVOUO010000005.1 coordinate 120,487, forward strand.
CGAAGAAGGGCCGCGTCGCCGAACCCGGCTTCAGCGGCGTTGCGCCCGGCAGCGGCGTGATCAGAATGCCGCCGGTTTCCGTCTGCCACCAAGTATCCACGATCGGGCAGCGCTTGTCACCGACCACGTTGTAATACCACATCCAGGCTTCCGGATTGATCGGCTCGCCGACCGAGCCCAAAAGGCGCAGGCTTTCGCGCGAGGTGCGGGTGACATGCTCGTCCCCTGCCCCCATGAGGGAGCGGATCGCCGTCGGCGCGGTGTAGAAAATGTTGACCTTGTGCTTGTCCACCACGTCCCAGAAACGGCCTGCGTTCGGATAGGTCGGAATGCCCTCGAACATCAGCGTCGTCGCGCCATTGGCGAGCGGGCCATAGACGATGTAGCTGTGGCCGGTGACCCAGCCCACATCCGCCGTGCACCAGTAGATATCGCCGTCGTGATAGTCGAAGACATATTGATGCGTCATCGAGGCATAGACGAGATAGCCGCCGCTGGTGTGCAGCACGCCCTTGGGGCTGCCGGTGGAGCCTGAGGTGTAGAGAATGAACAGCGGATCTTCCGCATTCATCTCCGCCGGGGTGTTTTCGGCAGAAACCTTGGCCGCTTCCTCGTGATACCAGACATCGCGGCCACCGGTCATGGCAACGGCGCCGCCCGTGCGCTTCACCACGATCATCGTATCCACTGGCGCCTTGTCGGCCGCCCGGTCGGCATTGAGCTTCAGCGGCACGGTGCGGCCGCCGCGCAGGCCTTCATCGGCCGTAATCAGGCAGGTGGACTTGCAGTCGGCAATGCGCTGCGCCAGGCTGTCCGGCGAGAAGCCGCCAAAGACGATGGAGTGGACCGCGCCAATGCGGGCGCAGGCCAGCATCGCATAGGCCGCTTCCGGGATCATCGGCAGATAGATGGTCACCCGGTCGCCCTTCTTCACCCCATGGGCCAGCAGCACATTGGCGAAGGTGCAGACCTCGCGGTGCAGGTCCTTGTAGGTGATGATCTTGTGGTCCGCCGGATCATCACCTTCCCAGATGATCGCCGGCTGATCGCCGCGCGTCTCCAGATGCCGGTCGATGCAGTTGGCCGAGACGTTCAGCGTGCCGTCCTCGAACCATTTGATCGAGACATTGTGCGGGTCGTAAGAGGTGTTCTTGACCTTGCTGAAGGGCTTGATCCAGTCGATGCGCTTGCCGTGCTCCCCCCAGAAGCCTGCAGGATCATCAACCGATTTCCGGTACATTTCCAGATATTTGGCGTTATCGGCGAGCGCACGCGATGCGACTTCGGCCGGAACCGGAAAAACGTTATCCGACATGCCTTCCTCCCAGGATGAAACAGGCGGGCATGCTCTTGGCGGCAGCCCGCATTCCGGGCGCATTATGCTGCCGGGATGCAGGCAGGTCTATACGGGATCGCTCGAACTTTCGTAGAGTCTGCCGTGACTTGCATCGGAACTGCTACATAATGCCGGGATTGCTGCGGCAGGATCCGTTTAACCTCTGCCTCCAAAGATGGCCGAACCGACGCGCACATGGGTGGCGCCGAAGGAAACAGCAATCTCATAGTCGGACGACATGCCCATGGAAAGCTGCGTCAACCCATTGCGGCGGGCGATCTTTTCCAGCAGCGCGAAATGCGGGCCGGGCGCCTCATCCACGGGCGGGATACACATCAGGCCAATCACGTTGAGGCCGATCTCTTCCCGGCACAAACGGATGAAGTCATCCGTCTCCTTCGGCGCGATGCCGGCCTTCTGCGGCTCCTCCCCGGTGTTGACCTGAATGAAACACGGCAGGTCCCTGCCCTGCGCCGTCATTTCGGCCTTCAGCGCCCGGGCGATCTTCTCCCGGTCGATGGTGTGGATCACGTCGAAGGTGGCAACCGCCTCCTTCGCCTTGTTGGACTGCAGCGGACCGATGAGATGCAGTTCGATGCCGGGATACTCCGTCCGCAGCTGCGGCCACTTGCCCATGGCTTCCTGCACCCGGTTTTCGCCGAAGACGCGCTGGCCTGCGTCCAGCACCGGGCGGATATCTTCCGCCTCGAAGGTCTTGGACACGGCCACCAGGCAGACGCTGCCTGCCTCCCGGCCATGCGCGGCCTCCGCCTCGCGGATACCGGAGAGCACATCGTTGAGCTGGGCGGCGGCGCTGTGAGCCATGTCATGATCCTGATCGCAAGGGAAACGGGCCGAAGAATGCCAATCCGGCCATGGTATAGGGTGCGGGCAAGGCCGGTTTCAAGAGTTGAGCCGGGCCATGGCCTGACGCGCCTGCGAAATAAGCCGCTTTTCCTGCCAACCGTGTTGACCCATGAGGGAATTTCTGGTGACAGTCCCGCAGACATGTTTTTGGTTTGTGCGCCGCCTCCCGGCGCGCAGACATCTGGTTTGCGCGCTCTCCCGCGCGCGAATTTACGGTTTGCGCGCTGACCGCGCGCGGGGTCTTGGTTCATGCGCCCTGAGGCGCAGGGGTTGAAACGGCGGAATTGATGGCAACGGAACGCTATAACGCGCGCGAAGTGGAAGCGCGCTGGCAGAAGCTCTGGGATGAGAAGGACGTGTTCAAGACGTCCAACGACGATCCGCGCGAGAAATACTACGTGCTGGAGATGTTCCCCTATCCGTCCGGCCGCATCCACATGGGCCACGTGCGCAATTATGCCATGGGCGATGTGGTTGCCCGCTACAAGCGCGCCAGAGGCTTCAACGTTCTGCACCCGATGGGCTGGGACGCCTTCGGCATGCCGGCCGAAAACGCCGCCATGCAGAACAACGTCCATCCCAAGGACTGGACCTACGAAAACATCGCCTTCATGCGCGGCCAGCTCAAGATCATGGGCCTGTCGCTGGACTGGAGCCGCGAGTTCGCCACCTGCGACGTGGAATATTACACCCAGCAGCAGCGCCTGTTCCTGAAGTTCCTTGAGGCCGGTCTCGTCTACCGCAAGAAGTCCAAGGTGAACTGGGACCCGGTCGACATGACCGTGCTGGCCAACGAGCAGGTGATCGACGGCCGCGGCTGGCGCTCCGGTGCTCTGGTCGAGCAGCGCGAACTGACCCAGTGGTTCTTCAAGATCACCGATTATTCCGAGGATCTGCTGGAAGCGATCGACACGCTCGACCGCTGGCCGGAAAAGGTCCGGCTGATGCAGAAGAACTGGATCGGCAAGTCGGAAGGCCTGCGCGTCCGCTTCGAGTTCACAACTCCTGCTCCGACCGGTGACAAGACCCTCGAAATCTTCACCACCCGTCCGGACACTCTGTTCGGCGCGTCCTTCATGGGCCTGTCGCCGGACCATCCGGTTTCGGCAAAGCTCGCCGAAACCAATCCGCAGATTGCAGCCTTCATCGAGGAATGCCGCCGCATCGGCACCTCGGCAGAAGCCATCGAGACGGCAGAGAAGAAGGGCATCGACACGGGCCTGCGCGTCAAGCATCCGCTGGATGCGTCCATCGAGCTGCCGGTCTATATCGCCAACTTCATCCTGATGGACTACGGCACCGGCGCCATCTTCGCCTGCCCGGCTCACGATCAGCGCGACCTCGACTTTGCCCGCAAATACGGCCTGCCGGTGCGCCCCGTGGTGCTGCCGAAGGACGCGGATGCGGCCAGCTTCACCGTCGCAGATGTGGCCTATACGGATGACGGCACCATCTTCAATTCCGGTTTCCTCGACGGCCTCAGCATTGCGGACGCCAAGGACACGGTGGCGAAGAAGCTGGAAGCCATCGAGATCGATGGCGCCCCTCAGGCTGCCCGTCAGGTGAACTACCGCCTGCGCGACTGGGGCATCTCGCGCCAGCGCTACTGGGGCTGCCCGATCCCGGTGATCCACTGCGATGACTGCGGCGTGGTGCCGGAGAATGATGCGAACCTGCCGGTCAAGCTGCCGGACGACATCAACTTCGACAAGCCGGGCAACCCGCTGGACCGCCACCCCACCTGGCGTGACTGCAGCTGCCCGAAATGCGGCAAGCCGGCCCGGCGCGAAACCGACACCATGGACACCTTCGTGGACAGCTCCTGGTATTTCGCCCGCTTCACCGCCCCGCAGTGCGATCAGCCGACCGATCCGGCTGCCGCCAACGGCTGGCTGCCCGTGGACCAGTATATCGGCGGCATCGAACATGCGATCCTGCACCTGCTCTACTCGCGCTTCTTCACCCGCGCGATGCAGAAGGTCGGCGCCCTTGATCTGAAGGAGCCGTTCAAGGGCCTCTTTACGCAAGGCATGGTGACGCACGAAACCTACAAGAGCGCGGAAGGCAAGTGGCTGAGCCCGGCCGAGATCCGCTTTGTGGAAGGTGCCGAGCGCAGCGCCGTGGAAGTTGCCACCGGCGCTCCGGTCACCATCGGCTCCATCGAAAAGATGTCGAAGTCGAAGAAGAACACGGTGGACCCGACCGACATCATCGAGACCTACGGCGCCGATACGGCCCGCTGGTTCATGCTGTCGGATTCGCCCCCCGAGCGTGACGTGATCTGGACCGAGGAAGGCGTTCAGGGTGCCTGGCGTTTCGTCCAGCGCGTCTGGCGCCTCGTGGGCGAGATCGCCGCCACCCCGGCCCGCAGCAGCACGGCACCGGAGTTCAGCGATGGCGCGCTGGAACTGCGCCGCGCCACACACAAGACGCTGGCAGCCGTCTCGAAGGACATCGAGACCCTGTCCTTCAACCGGGCCGTCGCCCGCATCTATGAGCTGGTCAACCAGATCGGCAAGACGGTGCATGGCGGACTGACCTTCGAGGACGTGTCATGGTCAGCGCGCGAAGCAGCCGAATGCCTCGTGATGATGATGGCCCCGATGATGCCGCATCTGGCCGAGGAATGCTGGAAGGAACTGGGTCACACCGGCCTCGTTGCCGAAGCCAGCTGGCCGGCCGTGGACGAAAGCCTGCTCGTCGAAGACAGCATCGTCCTGCCGATCCAGATCAACGGCAAGAAGAAGGGCGAGATCACCGTTGCACGAGACGCTTCCAACGAGGTGGTCGAAGCAGCTACTCTGGCCCAGGATTTCGTCCAGAAGGCGCTCGAAGGGCGCCCGCCCCGCAAGATCATCGTGGTGCCGCAAAGGATCGTGAATGTCGTTGCCTAACGCCTCTGGCCGCACTGGCGGCACCAAACTGACCCTTGCCCTGCTCGTTGCCGGCGCCGCCCTTCTGGGCGGCTGCCAGGTGCGCCCGCTCTATGGCAGCCTGACACCCGGTGATGCCTCAACGGCGTCCCATGTGCAGAATGACCTGGCAGCCATCCGGATCGACACGATCGATACGCTCGGTCCCAATACGAGGCGGGTGCTTCTGACGGAGCTGATGTTCAACTTCGAGCGCGGCAATTCAACGGCAGAAAAGAAATATGACCTGAGACTCGTCGGCAATGTCAGCTCCACGTCCATTGGCGTCGAGCAGCTGGCCGATGTCCCGGCCTCCTATACGATGACGATGAATGTCACCTTCGTGCTCTATGAAAGGGCGACACAGCGTACGCTGATGACCGGCAAGTCCTTTGCCAGTGCGTCCTATGACTTCTCCAGCCAGCGTTTTGCCAACCTGCGCGCCCAGCGGGATGCGGAAGAGCGTGTGGCCAAGCAGGTGGCACAGGACATGACGGCACGCCTTGCCGGCTATTTCGCCACGCGCAAGTAAGGACAGGTTTCCGTGGTCGCGCTCAAAGCCGGTGACATTGACAGGTTTGTCGCCAAGCCTCCGGCCAGCGTCCACGCGATCCTCATCTATGGCCCTGACACGGGCCTGGTGTCCGAGCGGGCCCAGGCCCTTGTGGCCGCCGTCAGCGACGGCAACAACGATCCCTTCAGCCTCGCCAAGATCGATGCCGGTGACATCGTTTCAGACCCGAATCGTCTGATCGACGAGGCCCTGACCATTCCCCTCTTCGGCGGCAAGCGCACCATCTGGGTCAAGGATGGCGGTGGCAAGAACCTGTCTCCGGCCGTCACGCCGGTCCTTGCCCTCACGGATTGCCCGGCTGTCGTCGTCATCGAAGCCGGAGATCTCAAGAAAGGAACGGGCCTGCGCAAGCTTTTCGAGGCCGACAAGCGCGCTGTTGCCATTCCCTGCTATGCCGACACCGCCCGTGACCTGGAAGCGCTCATAGACGAGGAAACCCGCCTTGCCGGCCTTACCATCAGCCGTGAGGCGCGCCAGAGCCTGCACGGGCTTCTGGGCGGTGACCGGATGGCCAGCCGGGGCGAGCTGCGCAAACTGTGCCTCTATGCCCTCGGCAAGGGCCGTATCGAGACGGACGACATCGAAGCCATCATCGGCGATGCCTCGTCCTTCGAGCTATCGGAGCTGATTGATGCGGCTGCAGGCGGCGACCTTGCCGCCCTTGATCACGGCCTTGAACGGCTGGAAGCAGCTGGCAGCAATGCCTCCGTCATCGCCGGTCAGGTGCTCGGCCACTTCCAGTGGCTGCACCGGCTGCGGGCAGACGTGGATTCCGGCGGACAGGCCGCCGCCATCATCGAAAACGTCAAGCCGCCGGTGTTCTTCAAGCGCAAGGCTGCCCTCACCCGCCAGCTGTCCATCTGGGCCGCGCCCGATCTGGAACGGGCCATGACACGGCTTGCAGAAACCATGCGCACCGCCCGCCTGAATGACCGGATCGGCATGCCGGTCCTGTCCGAAACGCTACTGACCCTCGCCCGCGTCGCCCGCGCCCGCAGCGCCGCCCGCCGCTGATCTTCCCCGAAATAAAAACGGCCCGGATTTACATCCGGACCGCTTCCGATTCGAATTCGTTAACGCCTGTTAACGTGTCTCGATGCCCAGCTTGCGGCACAGCTCATCCAGCTGCTCCAGCGAGGCATATTTGATCTTCAGCTCGCCCGCATCCTTGCCCGGCTTGTGGCCGATGGCGACCTTGAGGCCCAGCGTATCGGTCAGCCGCTTTTCAAGAGCACGGGTGTCTGCGTCCTTTTCGGCCCGGGTTACCGGGTCCTTGGGACCGGAGAGCTTGGAGAGGATTTCCGGGTCCTGCGCCAGCTTCTCCGCTTCGCGTACGGACAGGCCCTTCTCCACGATCAGCTCGGCCAGAGCCGAAGGATCCTCCAGCGTGATCAGCGCCCGGGCATGGCCGGCGGTAATCAGGCCTTCGGACAGATAATCCTTCACCGCATTGGGCAGCTTCAGCAGGCGCAGGGTGTTGGCCACGTGGCTGCGGCTCTTGCCGATGAGCTTGGCAAGCTCGCCCTGGCTGTAGTTGAACTCGGCCGTCAGCTGCTCATAGCCGAGCGCCTCTTCGATCGGGTTGAGATCCGCGCGCTGCACGTTCTCGATGATCGCCAGTTCCAGCGCTTCCTGATCGGTGATGTCGCGGATGATCACCGGCACTTCATGCAGGCCTGCGCGCTGCGCCGCCCGCCAGCGGCGTTCACCGGCGATGATCTCGAAATGGTTCGGCTTGCCCGCCGCCGGGCGCACGAGGATCGGCTGGATGATGCCCTTCTCCCGGATGGAGTCGGTCAGTTCCGTCAGATCCTTCTCCACGAAGGTCTTGCGCGGGTTGCGCGGGTTCGGCTCAAGGAATTCGACCGGCACCTTGCGCGAGTCCCGCGGCGGCGCCTTGTCCGCGCTCTGTGCCGCCGGTTCTGCAGCCGTGGTAATGCCCGCATCACCGATCAGGGCTGCCAGCCCGCGTCCCAGCCGCTTGTTGCGTCCGCCTTCTTCCGCCATTGGTCTTCTCCGCTTGCGCGTCACATCATACGAATGAAAGAACGCGGGCCCTGCCCTCACAGGGGCTTTGCTCCGCGTTCCATGAAACTTTCAAGCCTGTGCCGTCAGCCTCAGGCCGCCACTTTCCGCAGCTCCCGCTCGCGCTGGATGATCTCGGACGCCAGCCGCAGATAGGCCTGGCTGCCTGCGCATTTCAGATCATAAAGCAGCGCCGGCTTGCCATAGGACGGGGCTTCCGAGATACGCACGTTGCGCGGGATGATGGTCTCATAGACCGCATCCCCCATCGTCTCGCGCACATCCGCCACCACCTGGCTGGAGAGGTTGTTGCGGCTGTCATACATGGTCAGGACGATGCCATGGATGGTCAGCTCGTTGTTCAGCGCATTGCGCACCTGCTCCACCGTGGACAGCAGCTGCGACAGACCTTCCAGAGCGAAGAACTCGCACTGCAGCGGCACCAGAATGGAGTGCGACGCCGACAGGGCGTTGATCGTCAGCAGGTTCAGCGAGGGCGGGCAGTCCACCAGCACATAGGTGAACTTCAGCTCCGCAAACAGCGCCGACGTTGCAAACCGCTCGATGGCCTTGCGCAGCCGGTAGGCCCGGTCGGCGCTGGAAGCGATCTCCAACTCTAGGCCGAGAAGGTCCATGGTGGACGGCGCGACCCAGAGGCGCGGCACGGCCGTTTCCTTCACCGCCTCTTCCAGCGAACAATCGCCGCAGAGCACGTCATAGGTCGAGAGATTCCGGTCGCGCCGGTCAATGCCAAGACCGGTGGAAGCGTTACCCTGCGGATCGAGATCGATCACCAGAACGCGTTCGCCAATGGCAGCCAGCGCGGTGCCAAGGTTGATGGCAGTCGTGGTCTTGCCCACACCGCCCTTCTGATTGGCCAAAGCCAGCACGCGCGGCAATTCAGGAAGCCTGCTCATCTATGGGATCCTTCCTTGATGGAACCGGCCTCGTTGGATCGGGGCGACACGCTGGAGAGGGTCAGCATGCGGCTCTCGGGATCAATGAGACTGGTCCGTTCTACCAGATCAAAACTCCAGGCGTGAGACGCTTCATCAATCTCCCGCTGAAAATCGCGCCCTTTGTGGAAAACAGCCACAGCTCCCTCCGCGAGGAAGGGATGGGAATAGTCCAGAAGCTCCGCCAGAGAAGCCAGCGCCCGGGCCGAAACTGCATCCACCTTGCCATGGGGCCATTGTTGCGCCACCGATTCGATCCGCTCCGGCATCACCGTGCCCTTCGAGCCGGTCTCGCGCAACGCCGTGCGCAAGAAGGCTGCCTTGCGCTGATTGCTCTCGACGAAATAGACGTGGGCCTCCGGCACATCGGCCAGGAGGATGGCCGTGACGATGCCGGGAAAGCCTGCCCCGCTGCCGAGGTCCACCCATCGCTTCGCCTCCGGCCGGCACAGATGCGGCTGCAGGCTGTCCGCCACGTGCCGCCGCCAGATCTCCGGAATGGTCGAAGGCGCAATCAGGTTCTGGGCCGGCTGCCAGCGCAGCACAAGATCCACATAGATCTTCAGCCTCTCCTCAGTTTCACGTGAAACAGAAGCAAACTCTTGCAGGATCTGGGGGCCATCCCTCAGGTTTTTCACAGCCATATCCACAGGTCCTTCAGGCGGCGCCGCGGCGTTCATGCCGCTTCACTTGAGACAGAAGCAGTGTCAGCGCGGCAGGCGTCATACCATCCATGCGCGCCGCCTGCCCCATTGTGCCGGGCCGCACCAGTTCCAGCTTCTGCCGGACTTCGTTCGACAGACCGGCGAGAGCGGAGAAATCAAAGTCCTCCGGAATGGCCAGCGCCTCATCCCGGCGCAGAGCGGCAATGTCAGAAGCCTGCCGGTCGAGATAGACCGAGTAGAGCGCATCCGTCGCCACCTGTTCGGCAATGGCAGGTTCTACGCCTGCCAGCTCCGGCCACACACCGAAGAGCCGGTCAATGGTCATGTCCGGATAGGCCAGCAGATCGAAGGCACTGCGGCGCACCCCGTCCTGATTGACCGGCAAGCCATGTTTTGCCGCCTGCGACGGGGTTACGGTCAGACCCTGCATCAGCTCGCGGGCCGCCTCAAGCTTGCCGAGCTTTGCATCAAAAGCCTGACGCCGCTCACTGCCGATACAGCCAAGCTTAAGACCTGCAGGTGTCAGCCGCTGATCCGCATTGTCGGCACGCAGCGACAGACGGTATTCCGCCCGCGAGGTGAACATGCGGTAGGGCTCGGTGATGCCGCGGGTGACGAGGTCATCGACCATCACGCCGATATAGCCCTGCCCCCGGTCCACCACGAAATCGCGCGAGCCGCCCGATGCCACAAGCGCGGCATTGAGACCGGCGAGTAGGCCTTGCGCGCCTGCCTCTTCATAGCCGGTGGTGCCATTGATCTGACCGGCCAGGAACAGCCCCTTGCAGCGCTTGGCCTCCAGCGTCGTCTTCAGCTCGCGCGGATCGACGTGATCATATTCGATGGCATAACCGATCTGCAGCACCTCGACCTTTTCAAGACCGGGGATGCTGCGCAGGAACGCATGCTGGGCATCTTCCGGCAGCGAGGTGGAAATGCCGTTCGGATAGATCGTGTGATCATCCAGCCCTTCCGGCTCCAGAAAAATCTGATGCCCGTCCCGGTCACCGAAGCGGACGATCTTGTCCTCGATCGACGGGCAGTAACGCGGCCCCCTGCCCTTGATCTCGCCAGAGTACATGGCAGAGCGGTGCAGGTTCTCGCGGATGATGCGATGCGTTTCTTCCGTGGTGCGGGTGATGTGGCACGGCACCTGCGGCGTGGTGATCCCCGTTGTCAACGTCGAGAAAGGCACCGGCTCGTCGTCACCCGGCTGTTCCTCCAGCCGCGCCCAGTCAATGGTGCGGCCATCAAGGCGGGCGGGCGTACCTGTCTTCAGGCGGCCGAGCGCAAAGCCGATGGCTTCCAGCGATGCCGAAAGGCCCATCGCGGGCTGCTCACCCACCCGGCCTGCCGGGATCTTGCGGTCACCGATATGAATGAGCCCGCGCAGGAAGGTGCCGGTCGTCAGCACCACCGCGCCACAAATGATCCGGCGGCCGTCCGCCAGCGTCACTGCCGAGACACGGCCATTCGCGGTCTCGAGGCCATGCGCCTCGCCTTCGACGACCATCAGGTTCGGGATCGCGCGGATCTCTTCCTGCATCGCCGCCCGGTAGAGCTTACGGTCCGCCTGAGCCCGGGGACCACGCACCGCAGGCCCCTTGCGCCGGTTCAGCAGCCGGAACTGGATCCCTGCCCTGTCGGCGACCCGTCCCATCAGACCATCCAGCGCGTCAATCTCACGGACGAGATGCCCCTTGCCGAGACCACCAATCGCCGGATTGCAGGACATGACACCGATGGTTTCGAACTTGTGTGTCACCAGCGCCGTGCGCGCACCCATGCGCGCGGCAGCCGCAGCTGCCTCACAGCCCGCATGCCCGCCGCCAATCACCACCACATCAAAGGTCAGAGACTGATCCATCGCCATTCAAATCCCGATCCCGGACGGGCACATGACTGCACCCGCCAGCGTCGATCACCAGACAAAAGAAAATCACAGCCGGCACCCGAAACTCCTCACAAGGAGCCACCAGAAAACAGACCGGCCAAACTGGCTTCCTTATACGGAAATCACCTGCCAGGGGTCAAAGCTATTTCACGTGAATCACGCAGGCGAGACCGGAACGGATTCACGTGAAACATCCATCACGGCTCAGATATGATTCACGTGAAACACCCTCAAGGCACATTCCGGAGGAGAGATGATTCACGTGAAACAGGCAGATCCATTCATCGAAACCGGAGCCGAACCGGATTCACGTGAAACACCTCGCCTCACTTGCCGATGCAGAATTCCCGAAAAATCACATCCAGCAGATCTTCCACATCGATCCGGCCGGTAATCCGCCCCAGCGCATCAGCGGCCCGGCGCAGGTCTTCAGCCCGGAGCTCAGCCGGAAGATGATCCCGGCTCACCGCATCCTGCAGGGCGGCCAGGCAATCAGTGAGATAATGCCGGTGCCGTTCGCGGGTCGCGAGTGCCGCCTCACCGCTTCCGAACGTATCAGAAGCAAAACGTCCAAGGGCCTTGAACAGGTCATCAAGACCGGTACCTTTGGTAACAGATACAGGAAACTCCTGCATCGTTCCGGAAGAGTCTCGTTTCGCAAGAGTCTCAAGATCGGCCTTGGTGGAGACGATCCAGACCGGAACCGATTCAGTGCGGATCGCCTCCGGCAGCCCTTGCCCTTCATCCTCCGGCAGAGGACCACCCGGCTCCACCGCCCAGAGGATCAGGTCTGCTGCCCGGCCCTTCTCGGTTGCCCGGCGGATGCCCTCCTGCTCCACCCGGCCTGCCCCGCTGCGCAAGCCGGCGGTATCGGCGAGCGTCACCGGATAACCATCAAGGTCGAGGTGCACCTCAATGACATCCCGTGTCGTGCCGGCCTCTTCGGTGACGATGGCCACCTCCCGTCCGGCGATGGCATTCAGGAGGCTCGACTTGCCGGCATTCGGCGCCCCCATCAGGACCACCAGCAGACCATCGCGCAGCCGCTCACCGGAACGGGACCGATTCAAATGGTCTGCCACTTCGCCCTTCAGGACTGCGGCCTCACCCCAGACCGTGTCTGCCACACTGCCAGGCACATCCTCTTCATCGGCAAAATCGAAGTCTGCCTCGATCATCGCCCGCATATGAACGAGCCGCTTGCGCCAGCCCTCATAGAGCCGCCCCAGCGCTCCATCCATCTGCCGGAACGCCTGCCGCCGCTGTGCCTCGGTCTCGGCAGCGATGAGATCGGCAAGGCCTTCCACTTCGGTCAAATCCAGCCTGCCCTTCTCGAAGGCGCGGCGGGTGAACTCCCCGGGTTCGGCAGGGCGCATGCCGGGCAGCTCTGCCAGCGCCTTCAGAACGGCCGCCACCACTGCGCGGCCCCCGTGGCACTGAAGCTCGACAACATCCTCACCGGTGAAGCTGGCCGGACCGGGAAAGGTCAGCACCAGCGCCTGATCCAGCGGCTCCTGTGTCTGCGGGTCCCGCAGCACCCTCAGCGCTGCCTGACGCGGCTGCGGCATGGGGCTGCACAGAGAGCCAAGAGCATCAAAGGCTGACGGGCCGCTCAACCGGATCACGGCAACGCCGGAAGGGAGCGCACCGCTGGAAAGGGCAAAGATGGTGTCCTGCATGAGGGAAGCCTTGGCAGCTGAAAATCCATGCCAAGGCCCATACCTGCTTCGCCCCTCCCTGCAAAGGGGGAAGCACCCAATCAATCCACATCCGATTCAAATGAGTAGGATCAAATGCACTTCATCCCCCTCCATCGTCATCCCGGCCTTGAGCCGGGACCGGTGAGCCGGGGTACCTGTTGGCTGGCTGTGAATATTCGCCGATGGGCCTTGGCTCACCGGTCCCGGATCTTCGCTTCGCTCTCGTCCGGGACGACGACGATGGGGTTGACGACCTTCAACACGGACCCGATTCATTTCCTCCCCGCATTCACCGGGGTGTTTCACGTGAATCAACGTGAAACATGTTCCGCTCCAAAAGCCTTCCAGTTCTCCCGAGAAAGCCGGTAGAGCACATGCGGCCTAAGTGGACGGTCCTCTGGTACGGACGGATGATCGAAGTCATCTGCCGGATCATGGCTCATGCCCAGCCGCTGCATCACCTTGCGCGATGGCCTGTTCATCACTGCGGTAAAGGCGACGATCTCGTCCAGCTGAAGCGTTTCAAAACCGAATCGAAGCCAGCCTCCCGCCGCCTCGCTGGCATAGCCCTGTCCCCATACGTGCCGGGCGAGACGCCAGCCGATCTCGACACAGGGCGTGAACGGCACTGGCTCTGGAAACACAGGACGCGACAGCCCGACCATGCCGATGAGGGCCCCATCCGCCTTGCACTCCACCGGCCAGAAGCAGAAGCCGTCCGCGGCTTCCTTCTCCCTCGCACGGGCGATCAGGGCTGCGGTCTCCTCAAGGGTCAGCGGTTTCAAGAAATAGCGCATGACCTGCGGGTCGCCGCAGAGCGCGGCAAAGGGTTCAAGATCCTCATCCCGCCAGGGCCGCAACACGAGCCGTTCCGTTTCGATGATCATGGCTGTCTCCTTCCTGAAACTGATTGATACGAAACCGAATCCATAGGCTCAAACAAAAACCCCCGGCCGTTGCCTGCCGGGGGTTTGAATGAAGCGTATCCGAATCGGATCAGGTGTTCATGCTGTCGAAGAAATCGTCGTTCGACTTGGTCTGCTTCAGCTTGTCGAGCAGGAACTCGACCGCATCGACCGTGCCCATCGGGTTGAGAATGCGGCGCAGAACGAAGGTCTTCTTGAGACGCTCCGGCGGCACCAGCAGCTCTTCCTTGCGGGTGCCGGAGCGCTGGATGTCGATGGCCGGATAAACGCGCTTGTCGGAGATCTTGCGGTCCAGGATGATTTCGGAGTTACCCGTGCCCTTGAACTCTTCGAAGATCACTTCGTCCATGCGGCTGCCGGTGTCGATCAGCGCGGTGGCGATGATGGTGAGCGAGCCGCCCTCTTCGATGTTACGCGCTGCACCGAAGAAGCGCTTCGGGCGCTGCAGGGCATTGGCGTCCACACCACCTGTCAGCACCTTGCCGGAGGACGGCACGACGGTGTTGTAGGCGCGGCCAAGGCGGGTGATGGAGTCGAGGAGGATGACCACGTCGCGGCCATGTTCCACCAGGCGCTTGGCCTTCTCGATGACCATTTCGGCCACCTGCACGTGGCGGACGGCCGGTTCGTCGAAGGTGGAGGACACCACTTCACCCTTCACGGTGCGCTGCATGTCCGTCACTTCTTCGGGACGCTCATCGATCAAGAGAACGATGAGATAGCACTCGGGGTGGTTCGTGGTGATGGACTTGGCGATGTTCTGCAGGAACACCGTCTTGCCGGTACGCGGCGGCGCGGTGATCAGGGCGCGCTGGCCTTTGCCGAGCGGTGCCACCAGATCGATGATGCGGGAAGAAAGATCCTTGGTGGCCGCGTCGGCGACTTCCATCTTGAAGCGCTCATCGGGATAGAGCGGCGTCAGATTGTCGAAATGCACCTTGTGGCGGGTCTTTTCCGGATCTTCAAAATTGATCGTGTTGACCTTGAGAAGCGCGAAATAGCGCTCGCCCTCTTTGGGGCTGCGGATCTGGCCTTCGACCGTATCGCCGGTGCGAAGCGAGAAGCGCCGGATCTGCGAGGGGGAAACATAAATGTCGTCGGGGCCCGGCAGATAATTTGCGTCGGGCGAACGGAGAAAACCGAAGCCGTCCTGGAGTACTTCAACAACACCTTCGCCGATGATCTCAACATCCTGGGCTGCAAGCCGCTTGAGGATGGCGAACATCAGCTCCTGCTTGCGCATTGTGCTGGCGTTCTCGACTTCGAGCTCTTCGGCGAAGGCCAGCAGCTCGGTGGGTGTCTTCTCTTTGAGGTCTTTGAGTTTCATTTCCCGCATCAATAGGGATCAATCTCTGTTGGAGGGTGGGTATGTGAAAAGACGCTTCTGGTTCTGGAATGAAAAAACGGAAACAGAAGTGGAAGCTGTCACGGAAGACCGGTCGAGGGGATAACCGGCTTTGCTTCGGCAGTGGTGCATCCGGGATTGAGAGCCTCGGCGCACCTTACGTGAAGTTGACGCGGACCATAACTCTTAAAACGAAACCCCGCAAGAGCCTTATGATCTCGCGGGGCCGGTCAAATCGATTGTATCCGCTGCGTCAGATCAGCGCGGACATGTCAGAATGGCTTACCAATCACAAGAATGACGATAAGGATCATCAGGACCGTCGGCACTTCATTGAGGATCCGGTAGAACTTCGCAGGCTTTGTGTTCTCGTCGCGTGCGAATACCTTCACCCGTCCTGCCAGATATCCATGGGCACCGCTCATAAGCAGAACCAGCGTCAGCTTGGCGTGGAACCAGCCGTCCCTGAAGGCATTGATTTCATAGGCAAGCCACAGGCCGAAGATCCAGGACGCGATCATCGCCGGGTTGATGATCGCCTTCAGCAGCCGGCGTTCCATGACCTTGAAGGTTTCCGACTGGGCCGAGCCCGGTTCGGCGCTGCAGTGATAGACGAAGAGACGCGGCAGATAGAGCATCCCGGCCATCCAGGCGATGATCGAGATGACATGCAGCGACTTGAGCCAGAGATAGAGATCCATTTTATCCTCCTCAGCCCTGACGGACGCGTTCGACCATCCGTGCCACATGGGCCGGATCGGTTTCAGGTGTTACGCCATGGCCGAGATTGAAGATCAGCGGCCCCTGCCCCAGCGCCTTCAGAACATGGGTGATGCCCTCATCAAGCGCGGCCCCGCCGGCCACCAGCCGCATCGGGTCCAGATTGCCCTGCACCGGAACCTTTTTCTGGATTGTCTGCGCCACATGATCGGGTGCGGTCCAGTCCAGACCCACCGCATCCACGCCCGTGCCGGCCACATATGCCTCCAGACGGGCCGAAGAGGCCTTCGGGAAGCCGATGATGCGTGCGCCCGGGCGGGCACCCTTCACACCCTCGACAATCGCTCTGGTGGGCTCGATAGACCACCTGCGGAAGCCTTCCTCATCCAGCACCCCGGCCCAAGTGTCAAAAATCTGGACTGCATCGGCGCCGGCATCGAGCTGGCGGATGAGATAGCGGATCGAAGCGGTCACCAGCTGGTCGATGAACCGCTGCATCAGGGCCGGATTGCGATAGGCACCCACACGGGCTGCCGTCTGGTCCTGTGTCGTATGTCCGGCGACCGAATAGCACGCAACGGTCCATGGAGCACCGCAGAAGCCAAGGAGCGTTGTCTCCTCAGGGAGCTCGCGGCGCAGCCGCGTTACGGTCTCAATGACGGGATCGAGGTGCTTGTCTGCCCGTGACTGGTCCAGCTTATCAAGGATCGCTTCGCTCAAGGGCTCAAGCACAGGACCACGTCCCTCTTCAAAGCGAACCGGATAGCCGATGGCATCGGGAACGACGAAGATGTCCGAGAACAGGATCGATGCATTAAAGCCATAGCGGCGGATCGGTTGAAGCGTGACTTCCGTTGCCAGATCCGGATTGTAGCAGAAATCGAGGAAGTTCTTCGCCTTCGCCCTGACCTCCCGGTACTCCGGCAGATAGCGTCCAGCCTGCCGCATCATCCAGATGGGAGGCGGCCACAGGCGTTCGCCTGCGAGCACCCTCATGACGGCACGGTCGGATGACTTCATGGCTTTGTCCTTTATCCCAGGCAGGCCCCTATAAAGGGAGTCTCTGATTGATTTGAATCTGTTTCTTATTCTTGTGAGTGGATTACCGGGATCATTCGTTGTCCACAATCGGTTCAGGTCATTTTCGCGCCGGGAGAAAACGCCGCAGTTTCTGGACAACAGATTTTATTAAAATTGTACGGAACCTGTTACCTGAATGAAATCAGAGAGATGGCCATTTTTTAAGGATCTCTTAAGGAATTGGGCATGAGTGGATAACCTGTCGGCAACGAGTCAGGCCCATGTTAATCCACATGTGCCGGAAACCGTTTCGGCGCCGGTTGCCGGAAATTTACGCTCTGTTAAGAAGATAGAGCCAGCGGGCATAAGTTTTGGCCTCCAGGGGCCACAAGGGTGACTTGTCCCCGCCCGTCAACAGCGGTGAGGTTTTGTTGTGGGAAAGTCGACACACTACTTTCACCTCCATCTCGTATCCGATTCGACCGGCGAAACGCTGATGACGGTCGCCCGGGCGGCGACGGTCCAGTATGACGATGTGCAGTCCATCGAACATCTCTATCCGCTGGTGCGCAGCCACAAACAGCTGGACCGGGTGACGGCCCAGATCGAGTCTGCGCCGGGGATCGTGCTCTACACCCTCGTCGATCCGGAGATCTCCGGCCGTCTGGAACGGTTCTGCCGCGAGATCGGTGTGCCCTTCGTCAACATCCTCGACCCGGTCTTTGCCGTCTTCCAGGCCTATCTCAATGTGCCGCTGACCCGGCGCATCGGCGGCCAGCACGCGCTGGATGCGGAATATTTCAAGCGGATCGACGCGCTGAACTACACCATGATGCATGACGACGGGCAGATCGCCGGAAAGCTGGAAGAGGCCGATATCGTTCTTGTCGGCATTTCGCGCACCTCCAAGACACCCACCTGCATCTATCTCGCCAACCGTGGAATCAAATGCGCCAACGTGCCGATTGTTCCCGGCATTCCCCTGCCGGACCAGCTTCTCGGCCTCCGCTATCCGCTGGTCGTCGGCCTCATCGCTTCGCCGGAGCGGATCCAGCAGATCCGCCAGAACCGGGTTTTGTCCCTGAATGCCGACGGATACGGTGACACTTATGTGGACCGGCGGGAGATTGCCCGCGAGATTGCCGCCACCCGCCGGCTTTGCGTCGAACAGGGCTGGCCCTTGATTGATGTGACGCGCCGCTCCATTGAAGAGACTGCAGCCGAGATCATGGAGCTGTTCCGGGACCATCGTCAGACCGCCCGGGAAGCCGGCGGCTTCTAGCCTCAGTCAGGCCGGGATTGAACCTGACTGAGGCTGGTTTCTTTGTTTTCGTTTGTCTTTTCGGGAAAACCGGTGCCCACTTCTCCCTGACAAACTCCAAGATCAAGACGGAAAGCCTGGAGGAATTCCCCATATGACCCTTGTTCTGGCCAGCGGCAGCAGCATCCGCGCGACGCTTCTGCGCAATGCAGGGCTTGATTTTGCCGTCGATCCGGCCGGCGTGGACGAGCGCGAGATCGAGCGCCCGCTGCTGGAAGCCGGTGCCGAACCGCAGGAAATTGCCCTTGTTCTCGGCAAGGCCAAGGCGCTGGATGTGGCACTGCGCCGCCCGGGGGATCTGGTGATCGGCGCCGATCAGGTGCTGGGGCTCGGCTCCACCCGCTTCACCAAGCCCGCTGATCTTGCCGCCGCCCGCGCCCAGCTGGCGCTGCTCGCCGGCAAGACGCACGAGCTGCATTCGTCTGTGGTTGTGGCGAAAGGTGGGGAGGTGCTCTGGAGCCATGTTTCCACCGCCCGCCTGCAGATGCGCGCTTTGAGCGATGCGGAGCTTGATGCCTATCTCGCAATGGCCGGGTCTGCGGCCCTGTCGAGCGTCGGCTGCTATCAGCTGGAAGGCCTTGGCATCCGTCTGTTCGAGCGGATCGAGGGCGATTATTTCACCATTCTCGGGCTGCCGCTGCTGCCCCTTCTTGGATTCCTGCGGGAGAAGGGAGAAATCCATCCATGACTGCCATCCGCCGCGCCGCCATCACCGGCTGGCCCGTCACCCATTCCCGCTCGCCCCTCGTTCACGGCTACTGGCTGAAGAAGCACGGGCTTGAGGGGGAATATATCCGGGTGGGCGTCGAGCCTGAGGGGGCCGAAGCCTTCTACCGGGATCTTGCCGCCGCTGGCCTCACCGGCGCCAATGTCACCGTGCCGCACAAGGAGCTGGTGGCCGGGCTTTGCGACTGGCTGGACCCTGCGGCCAAGGCCATGGGCGCCGTCAACACGCTCTGGCTGGAAGACGGCCGCCTGATGGGCGCCAACACCGACGGGCTCGGCTTCCTGGGCAATCTCGACCAGTGGGCCCCGGGCTGGGACAAGGCCGGCGGCACGGCCGTGGTTCTGGGCGCCGGCGGCGCAGCGCGTGCAGTCATCTGGGCGCTGCTGTCGCGTGGCTTCACGCAAGTTCATGTTGTCAACAGAACCGAAGAGAAAGCCAGGATCCTCGCGGATCATTTCGGCTCCGCTGTTGTGGCTCACGGGTGGGACAAGCTGGGGACAGTGCTTGGACAAGCCTCCGTCCTCGTCAACACCACGTCGCTGGGCATGACGGGCAAACCGCCGCTGGAAATCGATCTTGCCCCCCTGCCCCGCACGGCGCTGGTGACGGATGCGGTCTACTCGCCGCTGCAGACGGATCTGCTGAAGGCGGCTTCCGAGCGGGGCAATCCCACGGTGGATGGTCTCGGCATGCTGCTGCATCAGGCGGTCTATGGCTTCGAGCGCTGGTTCGGCATCCGGCCGGAGGTGGATGCGGAGCTGCGCGGCCTCATCCTCAAGGATCTGGGTGTCACGGAATGATCCGCCTCGGCCTTACCGGGTCCATCGCCATGGGCAAGTCGGCCACCGCGAAGATGTTCGCCGAGGCCGGCGTGCCGGTGCATGACGCCGATGCCGCCGTGCATGCGCTCTACGCCGGGCGCGCCGTGCCGCTGATCGAGGCCGCCTTTCCCGGCACCACGGCGAACGGCAAGGTGGACCGCACGCGTCTTGGCGAAGCGGTGCTGGGCAAGCCGGAGGCCATCGCAAGGCTGGAAGCCATCATCCATCCGCTGGTGCATGAGGCCGAAGCAGACTTTCTCGCCAAGGCAAGGGCGGAAGGCCGCCGCATGGTGGTGCTGGATATTCCGCTGCTGTTCGAGACCGGCGGCGAAAGGCGGATGGATGCGGTGGTGGTCGTGTCTGCCCCCGCAGAGGTTCAGCGCGAGCGGGCCCTCGCCCGTCCCGGCATGACGGTGCAGCGGCTCGATGCCATCCTGGCCCGCCAGATGCCGGATGCGGACAAACGCCGCCGATCGCATTTCATCATTGAGACCGGTTCCGGTCTGGACCCGGCACGCCGGGCGGTCCGTTCGGTCATCCGCGCGCTTTCCGGGAAAGCCTGAGCGCAAACAGCCAAGCGGCCGGGGAAAAGCCAAGGAAAGCCTTGCGTCCTGCCCCGTCCGTTCCCACACTTGCCCCGGAATACTGGCGGACGCCGGTGCATCAGGATGACAGACAGCCATGCGCGAGATTGCCTTCGATACCGAAACCACGGGCCTTGACCCGCGCAGCGGCGACCGGCTGGTGGAAATCGGCGGTGTGGAACTGATCAATCATGTCGCCACAGGCCGCACCTTCCACGTCTATATCAACCCGGAGCGGGATGTGCCGGAGGGCGCCTTCGCCGTTCACGGCCTCTCCACCGAGTTCCTGTCCGACAAGCCGAAATTTGCGGAAGTTGCGGATGACTTCCTTGCCTTTGTCGGCGATGCGACGCTGGTGATCCACAACGCCTCGTTCGACATGGGCTTCATCAACATGGAGCTGGGGCGGCTCGGCCGCCCGCCGATCCCGCAGAGCCAGGTGCTTGATACGCTGGCCATGGCGCGGCGGAAGTTTTCCTCCGGCCCCTATTCGCTGGATGCGCTGTGCTCGCGTTTCGGCATCGACAATTCCCGCCGCACCAAGCACGGCGCGCTTCTCGACAGTGAGTTGCTGGCGGAAGTCTATCTGGAGCTGCTGGGTGGCCGCCAGACGGCACTGGGGCTCATGGATGAAACGGAGCGCAAGTCCGGCGGTGCATCGCAAGAGACCGGCGGCCCGCTGGTGGCAGCCCCCGCCCGCCCCCGGCCCCAGCCGCTGGCACCACGGCTGACAGAGGACGAAAAGGCCGCCCACGCGGCTTTTATCTCTAAAATGGGGGACAGCGCCCTCTGGAAAAAATACGAGCCTGCGGGGGAATAAGGGGCTGGAAGGCGGTGCCTTGCGCAGGCGTCTCCCCCTTTCTCCGTCATGCCATGACTTGATCATGGCATCCATATCGTGACGCCAACGGCAAGTCAGGCCTTTGAAAAATAAACGTTTTCCTTCGCACCGCATTTCATGTTCCTGTGCGTGTGCGGCAAGGGAATGGATGCCATGATCAAGTCATGGCATGACGAATACGGCAGCGGTTGCCCCCTTTCAGCACCGCACCGGCGTGGCGGATCACAGCCAACAAAAAGGCCGGAGAGCATCCCCTCCGGCGTCATTTCGTATCCTCGACCGCTCCTCAGAGCATCGACGGCAGCACGCGGTCGGGCGGGCGGTGGCCGTCCATGAAGGTCTTGATGTTGATGATGACCTTCTCGCCCATTTCGATACGGCCCTCGATGGTGGCCGAGCCCATATGCGGCAGCAGCAGCACGTTCGGCATCTGCGCCAGCTTCGGGTTCACCGCAGGCTCGTGCTCGAACACGTCGAGACCGGCACCGGCCAGATCGCCGGACTCCAGCTGGCGGATCAGCGCGGTCTCGTCGATCACCTCGCCACGGGCCGTGTTGACCACATAGGCGTCCTTCTTCATCAGCTTCAGGCGGCGGGCCGAAAGCAGATGGAAGGTGCCGGGCGTGTGCGGGCAGTGGACGGACACGACATCCATGCGGGCCAGCATCTGGTCGAGGCTGTCCCAGTAGGTCGCTTCCAGCGCATCCTCGATGTCCGAATGCAGGCGGCGGCGGTTGTGATAGTGGATCGACATGCCGAAGGCCTTGGCGCGCCGGGCAACGGCTTGGCCGATCCGGCCCATGCCGATGATGCCGAGGCGCTTGCCCCAGATGCGGCGGCCCATCATCCAGGTGGGCGACCAGCCGGACCACTCACCTTTTTCCATCACCTTCATGCCTTCCGCGATCCGGCGCGGCACGGCGAGGATCAGCGCCATGGTCATGTCGGCGGTGTCTTCGGTCAGCACCCCCGGCGTGTTGGTGACGTTGATGCCGCGGTTGTTGGCGCTGACCACGTCGATGTTGTCGACGCCATTGCCGAAGTTGGCGATGAGCTTGAGGTTTGGCCCGGCCTGGGACAGCACGGCAGCGTCAATCCGGTCCGTCACGGTGGGAACCAGCACATCGGCCGTCCGCACGGCCTCCACGAGCTCGGCCTGCGTCATCGGCCGGTCGCTTTCGTTGAGGCGGGTTTCGAACAGCTCTCGCATCCGCGTCTCGACCACATCGGGAAGCTTGCGCGTCACGACAACCAAAGGCTTCTTCTTGCCCATGCCACTAGCCTTCTGCGTTGCGTTGAGGGTGCTTTAACCCTAACGGACCTAGGTTCTCACCGTGCGGTATCCCCGCATGGCGGTTCGCTCCTGTTTTCCTTATCAGATGGCCTGCGAGAAACAAGGGGACCAGCCCTTCGGCCAGTATCGACCTTGGTCGGGTGCTGAAGGCCGCAGGCGGCATTTGAGGGACAAAACCGTACCGCTGCATCTGGCCACGGGGGGTGGCTTTCGCTAAAGGGAACGCAGAAGAGGTGAATGAGGACGGCATGACCCGGTTTGATCAGACCCTGTCTGGCACGATAGCCCGCAAATTCCGGCTGCTGGCCGCCGCTGCCGCGGCGCTGGTGCTCGTTGCGCCGCAGGTTCTGGCGCAGACCGCCCAGACCGGCTCCACCGGGCTGCCGCTTCCCCGTTTCGTCAGCATCAAGTCTGACCGGGCAAATGTGCGCATGGGCCCCTCGCGCGAGCATGAGGTGTCCTGGACCTATGTTCAGGGCGGCCTGCCGGTGGAAATAACGCAGGAATTCGAGAACTGGCGCCGCGTGCGCGACTGGGAAGGCAAGGAAGGCTGGCTGTTCCACACGCTGCTGTCCTCCCGCCGGACAGCGCTTGTGACGCCCTGGGAGCAGAGCGAGAACACCCCCCTTCATTCCGAGCCCAAGGCGGAGGCTGCGATCAAGGCCTATCTCGCCCCCAAGGTGCTGACGGACATCAAGTCCTGCAATGGCACCTGGTGCCGCGTTCAGGGCCGCGGGTATGACGGCTGGGTGGAGCAGGTCCGGCTCTTCGGCGTCTATCCCAACGAGAAAATCAGCAACTGA
This sequence comes from Pannonibacter sp. CBAS1226, assembly GCF_055685825.1. Lineage (NCBI taxonomy): Bacteria > Pseudomonadati > Pseudomonadota > Alphaproteobacteria > Hyphomicrobiales > Stappiaceae > Pannonibacter > Pannonibacter sp. CBAS1226. The sequence continues at coordinate 143,818 of NZ_JBVOUO010000005.1, forward strand.
CCGGATGCAGCGCGTTCAGCAGCCGACATGACAAAGGGGCCTCACGGGCCCCTTTGCTGTTTCACGTGAATCGTGTGGCAGGACGATCAGTCGTCGCTGCGGTCCTGACGCTTCAGCTCGTCGAGACGCGGCATGGACACAATGTTGTAGCCGCTGTCGACGAAATGAATCTCGCCGGTCACGCCGCCCGAAAGTTCGGACAGGAGATAGAGGCCGGAGCCGCCGATCTCGTCCAGCGTCACGGTGCGGGCCAGCGGCGAGTGGCGCTTCTGGAAATTGTACATCAGGCGCGAATCCGAGATGACCGAACCGGCGAGCGTGCGCACGGGGCCGGCGGAAATCGCGTTGATGCGGATGCCCTGCTCGCCGTAATCCATCGCCAGATAACGCACGGAGGATTCCAGCGCCGCCTTGGCAACGCCCATGACGTTGTAGTTCGGCATGACGCGGGTGGAGCCGCCATAGGTCAGCGTCACCACGGAACCGCCGTCCGGCATGATGGCCGCTGCACGCTTCACGATTTCGGTGAAGGAGAAGCAGGAAATCAGCAGTGCCTTGCTGAAATTGTCGCGGCTGGTGTCCGCATAGCGGCCGCGCAGCTCGGTCTTGTCCGCATAGGCAATGGCATGAACGAGGAAATCGATCTTGCCCCGCTTTTCCTTCAGCACGTCAAAGACGTTGTCGACGGAAGCAATGTCTTCCACGTCGCAGGGCAGCAGGATGCTGGAGCCGATGGACTCGGCCAGTGGCTTGATGCGCTTTCCGAAAGCCTCACCCTGATAGGTGAAGGCCATCTCGGCGCCATGTGCGGCAAGGGTCTTGGCAATGCCCCATGCAATGGAGTGGTCATTGGCGACACCCATGACAAGCCCGCGCTTGCCCTTCATCAGCCCTTCCATAAAAAACTCCTGTCGGACCGCCTTTGAGGCGCGCGGGAGACGTCTCGAACGTCCCCGGCGCGCCGGCAATCAATCTGTTTAAGCGTATCGTTTGAAAACCACGGAGGCGTTGGTGCCGCCAAAGCCGAAGCCGTTGGACAGAACGCAATCAAGCTTGGCGTTGTCGACGCGCTCGCGCACGATCGGCATATCCGCAAAGGCGGGATCAATGGTTTCGATATGGGCCGAGGCAGCGATGAAATTGTGCTGCATCATCAGGATCGAATAGATCGCTTCATGCACGCCTGCGGCCCCCAGCGAGTGGCCCGAAAGGGCCTTGGTGGCGGAAATCTGCGGGATCTTGTCGCCGAACACGGCACGGATCGCCTCGATTTCCTTGATGTCGCCGACCGGCGTGGAAGTGGCATGCGGATTGAGGTAGTCCACCGGCAGATCCACCGTGGACAGGGCAAGGCGCATGCAGCGCTCGGCGCCTTCACCCGAGGGAGCCACCATGTCGTAACCGTCAGAGGTTGCGCCATAACCCACGATTTCGGCATAGATCTTGGCGCCGCGCGCCTTGGCGTGCTCCAGCTCTTCCAGAACCAGCACACCGGCACCGCCGGCAATGACGAAACCGTCGCGGTTGGCGTCATAGGGGCGCGAGGCGGTGGACGGTGTCTCGTTGTACTTGGACGACATGGCGCCCATGGCGTCGAACAGGGAAGAGAGCGTCCAGTCCAGTTCCTCGCCGCCGCCGGCAAAGACGATGTCCTGCTTGCCCCACTGGATCAGCTCGGCCGCATTGCCGATGCAGATGTTGGTGGTCGCGCAGGCTGCGGAGATGGAATAGTTCACGCCGCGGATCTTGAACGGGGTGGCCAGCGTCGCCGAGTTGGTCGAGGACATGGCTTTCGGCACGGCCGTCGGTCCGATGCGCTTCGGGCCTTTCGTGCGGGTGATATCCGCCGCTTCCACGATGGCGGGGGTGGACGGGCCGCCAGAGCCCATGATGATGCCAGTGCGCTCGTTGGAGACGTCGCCGTCCTCAAGGCCGGCATCGGCAATCGCCTGCTGCATGGCGATGTAGTTCCAGGCGGCGCCCTGACCCATGAAACGGGTGGTGCGGCGGTCCAGCGCCTCGAAGGGGTTCAGCTTCGGAGCGCCGTGCACTTGGCAGCGGAAGCCGAGATCGGCATATTCCTGCGCCTTGACGATGCCGGAACGGCCCGCCTGCAGGCTCTCCAGAACCTCCTGAGCCGTGTCGCCAATCGAGGACACGATACCCATGCCGGTAACAACCACCCGCCTCATCGCGGTCTCCTGTCTTTCCAGGCTGCCCATGCGCGCGGCGGCGCGGCAGCAAACTCATTCGTCAGATGTTTGGATGGGCGCGGACATGCCGCACCCACGGGCTGATATGGTATCAGGTCTTGGCGAGGCCAACCCGCAGGTCGGTCGCCTTGTAGATCTGCTCGCCATCGGCCTTCAGCCAGCCATCCGCGATGCCGAGCACGAGCTTGCCCTTCATGATGCGCTTGAAATCGACGCCATACTCGACCTTCTTGACCGACGGCGTGACCATGCCCTTGAACTTCACCTCGCCGGTGGACAGGGCCATGCCCTTGCCCTCGAGCCCGAGCCAGCCAAGGTAGAAACCGGTCAGCTGCCACAGGGCATCAAGGCCGAGGCAGCCCGGCATGACGGGGTTGCCTTGGAAGTGGCAGGGGAAGAACCACAGGTCCGGATGGATGTCGAACTCGGCGCGGGCAAAGCCTTTGTCATATTCTCCGCCGGTCTCGGAAAGCTCCGTGATCCGGTCGAACATCAGCATGGGCGGCAGCGGCAGCTGCGCGTTGCCGGGTCCGAACAATTCCCCGCGTGCACAGGCAAGGAGGTCTTCATATTCGTAGCTCGAGCGCCGATCGGTCATTCCGTTCCCGTTTATCTTGTTGTTCTGCCCGCCCGGTGAGGCTTGCATTTTCTGCCGCAGGGGCAAGCGGTTCTGCAGTCATGTGTTCGAGGCCTTCCTAACACAGCAGGTGCAGCTTCGAAAGATCACCAAACGCACAAGACGGGCGAAAGCGGGGCCTGAAGGCAAGGATATCGCTGCGTCACTTGCTGCGGAGCCCTCTTCCGGGGCCTTAATGCGGCCTGTAGCTCGCCGGACTGAAGCACGCAGGGCTGCTTCTGCGGCCCGCCGGGGCTGTTTCATCACGCCGTCGGGAGGACATTTGACCGGCAATTCAAGGAAAAACTTGCATTCCCGGTCCAAGAAATGGCAAAATTGAATTGTTGATATGAAAAAGTCCCCTACAAAGGGCCATAGAGACCATCAGGACAGGCCTTCAAAGCACCGCGCTGCGAATGCCTATGAATAGCACTAGGTTCCGCCGCTGAGGCTGGCCGACGAGACAGAGATCCAAAGTCAGATATGACCGCGCCCGATCACGCCGACCACCACCACAGCCATGATGTGACTGAAATGCTGCGCGATTCCGGGCTGCGCCCGACGCGTCAGCGTGTCGCTCTTGCTGAATTGCTCTATTCCAAGGGCCACCGCCACATCTCTGCGGAAATCCTGCATGAGGAGGCGGTCCGCGCCTCCGTGCCGGTGTCACTGGCGACGGTCTACAACACCCTGCACCAGTTCACCGAAGCCGGCCTGCTGCGGGAAGTTGCCATCGACGGCACCAAGACCTATTTCGACACCAACGTCCACGATCACCATCACTTCTTCATTGAAGGCGAAAACCGGGTCGTCGACATTCCGCACGATGGCATCGGCATCGGCCGTGTGCCCCAGGCCCCCGAGGGCATGGAGATCGTGCGTATCGATGTGGTGGTGCGGGTGCGTCCGAAGGGCGCAGCCTGATCTTTCAGGCCGCGCGCTCCCATCTTTCCCTTTCGAGGCAATGCAGCAGTTGCGGCCGTCCCGGTGCATTAGGCAGCCGGTAATCCTGCACGGCTACCTCAAAGCCGAGGCGGGCCAGCAGACTGTTTGACGCCTCGTTCCCCGGACTGGTGATGGCGAGAACACGCGGCAGGGCCAGCGCTGCAAAGCCATAGGCAAGCACGGCCCGGGAGGCCGCCATGGCATGTCCCTGTCCGCGCGCTTCCGGCAGCAGGGCATAGCCCAGATCCGGCAGATCCAGATTGTCACGTTTGGCAAGGCCCGCCATGCCCAGCGCCGCGCCGCTCGCCCTGTCCGAAATCACCCAGAAGCCATAGTTGCCGCGCCGGTATGCCGGGCGGATGGCGCTGCGGATGTAGTTGCGGGCATCTTCAACCTGTCTCAGGCCCCGGTCGCCGATATGTTCGATGAAAGCGGCATCGTTCATCAGCCGCATGAGGAAGTCAGCGTCGGAAAGCTCGAACTGGCGGAAGGAAAGCTGCGGACAGTCCGGGATTTTCATGATGCCGCAGGTGCCCCTGCTTCTGCCCCTGCCTGTGTCCCGGCCTGTCTTGCGGCAATTTCCGCCGCCGTGCGCAGCGCAATGTCCGGCACCGCATCCATCGGCACCTTCTCGTGGCTCTTGCACAGGTCATAGATCAGGCAGCGCGCGCATTCCGGCTTGCGGGCCTTGCAGATGTAACGGCCATGCAGGATCAGCCAGTGATGGGCGTGCAGCCCATATTCGGCCGGCACGATCTTCTCCATCGCCAGTTCGACCGCCAGCGGCGTCTTGCCGGGAGCAATGCCGATGCGGTTGCCCAGGCGGAACAGATGCGTGTCCACCGCAATGGTCGGATGGCCAAAGGCCATGTTCAGCACCACATTCGCCGTCTTGCGGCCAACGCCGGGCAGCGCCTCCAGCGCCTCGCGGCTTTCCGGCACCTCGCCGCCGTGATCACGCAGCAGCTGTTCGCACAGGGCGATGACATTCTTCGCCTTGGTCTTGAACAGGCCGATGGTGCGGATTTCCTCGCGCACCCGGTCCTCGCCCAGCGCCAGCATCTTCTCCGGCGTATCGGCAATGCGGAACAGGGTTTTTGTCGCCCGGTTCACGCCCACATCCGTTGCCTGCGCCGACAGGACCACGGCGACCAGCAGCGTGAAGGCATTCACATGGTCCAGTTCGCCCTTGGGCTCCGGATTGTCCGTGTGGAACCGGTCGAAGATCGCGTGGATTTCGGCCTTCGTGTAGCGCGGCGCGGCCTTTTTGCGCCGCGCCGGAGCGGGTGTCTTCACCGCCGCCGCAGCGGTCTTGCTCTTTTTTGGTGCTTTTGTGATCTTTGCTTGCGTCATGCCTCCTCTATAAAGCTTTCTCATGAGCGGCACCAAGAGCAATCCTGACGGTCCTGATGACGCGGCGCTGGCGCCGGGTGAGCGGCCAATCTTTGCTGCGGTGCTGACGCCGCACCGCTCGCTGGGACCGAAGGGCTTTCTGGTGCTGATGCTGGCCACGGGGGCGGTCTGTTTCGCCGCCGGGCTTTTGTTTCTCTCCATCGGCGCATGGCCGGTCTTCGGTTTCTTCGGGCTGGATGTGCTGCTGGTCTGGATGGCCTTCCGGCTGAATTATGCGGCCGCCAACCGCTGCGAGGAAGTGACGGTCAGCGCACACGAGATTGTCGTCCGCAAGACCGGGCCGGGCCGTCAGCGGCAGGAATACCGCTTCAACCCCTTCTGGGTGCGGCTTTCGGTGATGCGGCTTGAAGATGAAGGCGTCACCCGGATCACCCTGAGCGCCCGCGGTGACACCATAGGCATCGGCGATTTCCTCAATCCGCCGGACCGGACAAGCTTTGCCACGGCCTTTGCCGCAGCCATTGCCGATGCCAAGGCGGGGCGTATCCCGGCCGTTTCCTGATATTGGACCCATAATTTACCGCAAATCCGCCTTCCGGTTCCCGTCCGTGAGGCGTATCACTCTGGTCTGGGTATCTTGGGGAGGCTTTCATGAAGTTCTGGCTGGGGGCCGCTGCGGCCATGGGCATTGCGCTGCTTTTGGGCGGCTGCGACACGGTTTCCAAGGAACAGTGCCAGGCCGGGGACTGGCGCGCGCTGGGCCGGGCGGATGCGGCTTCCGGCCATGCGGCCAACCGCATCTCCAAGGTGGCGGAAGACTGCGGCCAATATGGCATTTCCCCTGATCCGGCGGCCTACCAGTCCGGCTGGCAGGAGGGTGTGCAGATTTATTGCACCCCGCTCAACGGCTTCAACATTGGCCGCCAGGGCGACAGCAAGTCGGATATCTGCCCGCCTGCTCTTGCCGGTCAGTTTGAATATGCCTATCAGCTCGGCAACCGCATCTATTCCGCCCGGCGGGAGGTCGAGAATGTCGAATCCCGCCTGCGGTATCTGGAAACCTCCACAGACAGCGCCCGCTTCGACCTGTCGCGGCTGGACTGCGGCTCTGGCAGTCCCGACGAGCGCAACGCCTGCCGCCAGAAGGCAGACCGCCTCCGCGACCGGATCAGCGATGGCCGGTTCGAGATCCAGGACCTGCGTTTCCGTCTGATGCAGCGGCAGGGCGAATATGCGGCAACGGAAGCGGCCGTCAACGCTGAGGCCCGGCGTCTCATTTCCGGCTACGGCGGCTGAGGCCGCACGGGCGCTTCAGCTTGCACCCCGCGGCGGCCGCAGCTGGCTGAGGGCCACCAGCACGGCAAGGCCGCTGCCGGCCGCCACGAAGACAACGGTGCGGAAATCAAAGGCGCTGGCGATCAGCCCCATGGAGACCGAGCCGATGAAGGAGCCGAGAAACAGCCCGTTCATGTAGAGCGCGGTGGCCCGCCCCGGCTTGTCCGGGGCATAGCTCTGCACGAAGGAAATCGCGACCCCGGCGAAAAGGCCATAGTAAAGCCCCTCTATGGCCGAGAGGATCACCACATGCAGCACGCTGCTGATCTGGGTGAACAGCAGGAAGGTGACCACAGCGAGCAGCGAAGCGCCGTAGAGCACCGTTCTTGAGCCGAAACGCGCGGCAATGCGCGCAGCGAGAAAAATGGCGATGACCTCGACGATGCACTTGAAGGACAGCGACAGGCCGGGCGTATAGCCGGGCAGGCCCACTTCCCTGACATAATAGAGCGGCATGGCGGCGGTGAAGAGCACATTGCCAACGGCAAAAAGCGTGCAGGTGAAAGCTGCCAGCAGGATGGGCCAGTCGATGCCCTCCAGCGCAGCCGTGCCGCGCGGGCGCTGCGGCGCGCGGAAGTCCCCCGGCACGCCCAGATGCCACAGCACAAGCCAGATCACCGCAAGGCCTGCCGAAATCAGATAGGCCACCCGGAAACCGGCGAGATCAAACAGAATGAAGGTCATGGACGGCCCGATGACCCAGGCCAGCGACACGACCATGCGCAGCCAGGCGTTATACTCGGCAATATCAAGGCCGGTCCGCTCTGCATAAAGCCGGCCGTAGGTGAACTCGGTCGAGGTCGCGCCATTGGCCACCGCCATGATGGGCGCACCGGCAAGCACCAGCACCAGAAAATCCGGAATGGCCGCAAGCAGCAGGGCCATCGCCATATAGGCCAGGATCGAGATCAGCAGCAGCGGCTTCACCGCCACCGCGCCATCCAGCTTTTCGCCAAAGGTCCGGTTCACCACCATGGTCAGCGGCGCCACGAGCCCGGTGTAAAGGCCGATCTGCCAGGGCTCCTGCTTCAACCCTTCGACGATGAAATAGCCCATCGCCGGAATGAGCGAAGAGGTGCACAGCGCGCCGAAAAAGACGAGCAGCAGGATGAGGACTGCCTGACGGGGCAGCTGCAGGACGAAAGACATGAGACGGTCCGGGCCGGTCAAACCGGCAAGGGCAAGGCGCAGCACACGGTCTGCGCCCTGAATGGAGGGACCACCAGAATAAGGTGATTTGACGGCTTTGCGCCAGTCCTTCGTGGGGAAATGACTGCCCCCGGCCGTGCACAGCCGGGGGCAGCCGGGACGCAGGGCGGTTTCCCTTTTGCTGGAATTGCTCTAGCGGCCAAATCCGGATTGCTGCGGCAGCCAGAGGGCCAGCTGCGGAAACAGCCAAACCATGAAGAGGCCGAAGATCAGGATGCCGACATAAGGCGCGGCCCCGCGCATGATGTCGATCAGCGGCGCCCCCGTGATCCCCTTGAGAACGAACAGGTTCATGCCGACAGGCGGCGTGATCAGGGCAAGCTCAAGGTTGATCATCAGCATGATGCCGTACCAGACCGGATCAATGCCAAGGGCCAGCATGGACGGCAGGATGATTGGTGTGGTGATCAGGATGATCGCGATCGTTTCCAGAAACATCCCCAGGATGAAGATTGCGATCATGACCGCCAGAAGGAAGCCCGTCTGGGACAGTTCGAGCGCCGTCACGGTTTCCATCACTTCGGCAGGAAGCCGGATGATGGTGATGGCATGGCCGAACATGCCGGCAGCCGCGATAATCATGAACAGCATGGCGCAGGTGCGCATGGTCTGCCAGAGGCACTCCCCGAGATCGCGCAGCGATACGTTCCGGTACACGAGCAGAGCGACGAGCAGCGCATAGGCGGCACCCACTGCGGCTGCTTCGGCGGCTGTGAAGATGCCGAAATAGATGCCGCCCAGAATGACCGGTGGCATCATGACGGCCCAGATCGACTTCCAGAAAGCCGCAAGGACGGCGCGTGTGCCGGGCCAGTCCTGGGCCTGTGTTTCGCCATGGGCGTTCGCCTGAACCCAGGAGAAGATGGCGAAGAGGAGTGCGATCAGCAGGCCGGGCACGATTCCGGCGAGGAACAGGCCGCCGATCGAGGCATTGGTGACGACCGCATAAAGGATCATCGGCCCGGAGGGCGGAATGAGGATACCGAGCGTGCCGCCTGCGGCAATGATGCCGTAAGTGTCGCGCGGGCGGTAGCCGAACCGCTGCATTTGCGGAATGGCGGTGGTGCCGATGGTGAGTGCGGTGGCCACGGAGGAGCCGGAAATCGTGGCAAAGATCGTGCAGCAGAGGATGGTGGCAAAGCCGAGCCCGCCCTTGACGTGGCCGACCAGCTTGTTCGACATCTCGTAGAGATCGTCGACGACCTTCGCCTTGATCATCACATGCGCCATGAAGGCGAACATCGGGATGGTGGCGAGCAGCGGATTGTTGAGCGAGGCAAAGACCGTGTCGGCCATCGACCAGACCTTGCCCTCGAAAAGCCAGAGAATGGCAAGCGAGGTAAGCCCGAGGGCCGCGAAGATCGGTATGCCTGTCAGAAGCACGGCGGCCAGAACGGCGATGATGATGAGGGTCATGTCCGGCCTCCACGCAGGAGAATGAAGAGACGCGCCAGGCACACCAGCAGGATCAGTCCGCCGCCTGCGATCATCGCCGATTGGGGGATCCACATGGGCAGTTCGAGATAGCCGGGCGAATAGGCGCCGAAACGGCGTGAGAACGACACCGTGTGCCAGGCGGTCACCAGCAGCGCAGCTGCAAAGGCCAGCACCGAAATCTGCGCCCAGATGTCGAGCCAGCGGCGCAGACGTGGCGGGGCCTTGTCGAGGATGATGTCGATGCGGATATGATCGTTCCGGCGCGATGCCTCGGCCGCGCCGAACATGACGATGGCCACAACGAAAAAGCCGGTTGCCTCCTCGACACCGGCGATGGGCTGGCCAATCACGTACCGCATCCACACGCCAACGCCGGTGATGATCAGCACCACCAGGATCAGCGCAGAGCTTATCAGACCTCCGGCGCCGGAAATCGCGGCGGCGAAACGGTCGAGGGGTGAGGAGGAGGCGCCCGCCTCCTCCCCCCTTTCAGCAGGATCCCGCATCGGAGCTACTTGATCTTTGCAATCAGCGCCAGAAGCTCGCGGCCTTCCTCGCCGGTCTCGGCGGCAAAGCCCTCTTCAAAGGCCGGCTGCATCGCCGCACGGAAGGCTTCGTTCTCCTCGCTGGTGGCGATGTGGACGGTCACGCCCTTCTCCTGCAGCTGGGCCGGAGCATCGGCGGAGGCTTTTTCAGAGGCCTCGATGGCCCAGCCCGCTGCCTTCCTGCCAGCCTCATCGATGGCCGCCTTCTGCGTTTCGGTGAGGCCGTCATACCAGGACGGCGTCACATAGCCGTGGAGATAGGCGGCAAGGACGGGCACGACCGTCATGTGGTCCTGCACCTCGTAGTAGCGGCGCGAATAGGCGGCCGCGACGTCGGTCACGGCAGCATCGATCACGCCGGTCGCCAGCGCCTGATAGACCTCACTGCCGGGCAGCGACACGGTCGAGGCGCCCATGGCGGTCAGGCCACGGTCGAAAGCAGGGCCAAGGCCGCGCATCTTCAGGCCCTTGAAGTCATCCGGCTTCGTCAGTGCCTTGCCCTTGGACGTGAACACGCTGACATTGGTCTGGAACATCCAGGCGATGTTCTTCACGCCCTTGTCGAGAAGCTTGCCTTCGAGATAGGCAGCGGCTTCCGAGTCCGGCCACTTCTTCCAGGACTCGATGGAGGACATGGTGTAGGGGCCGATGGTGACGTTCATGAGGGGAAGCGTCTTGCCCCACTGGAAGTTCAGCGAGAAGGCGCATTCGATCTCCCCGCGCGCAACGGCGAGGATATTGTCATTGGCCTTGATCAGGCTGTCGGCGCCGAAGATCTGAACATCGATCTCGCCGTTGGACAAGGTTTCAACTTCTGCGGCCCATTTCTCGATCACCTCGGAAATGTGATGGCCGGGCGGCAGCTGATGGCTGCAGCGCATCAGTTCTGCTGCACCCGCAGCGCCTGTCATGGCTGTTGCGGCAAGAAGCGTTGCAAGAAGTGTCTTCGTCATGATGGTCTCCTCCCAGTTTGACCAGTTTATCTCAGGCTCACAATTGCTCCCGTTCCGGCCGCCTGCGGCAGCCCTGCACGGGCCAGCTGGCCGTAGAGCGTTTCTGAAGGCATTTCGCGGGCCAGAATCTCCCGGACTCCGATCAGCTTTCCAATGTCGATGCCGGTGGCAAAGCCCTTGGATTCGCATAGGAAAACGAGGTCTTCGAAAACCGCATTACCGGTAGCGCCGGGCGCAAAGGGGCAGCCTCCCAGCCCCCCGAGCGCTCCGTCGAGAATGCGGCAGCCCGCATCGAGCGCGGCGGACGCATTGGCCATCGCCATGCCGCGCGTGTCGTGCAGGTGGATGGCGGCCTCCCGGTCTGCCGCAATGGCGCGGATACGCCGGACAAGGGCGGCAATCTGGTCTGGTCCGGCAAAGCCGACCGTGTCGGCCAGCCCGACGACATCGGCACCAGCCTCGAACAGCGCTTCGGCAAGATCAATCACCTCGTCCGGATCGACGGCACCCGTGATCGAACAGCCGAAGGCCATGGCGATGCCGGCATTCACCAGTGGCCGGTGGTGGCTTTCATCGCGCAGCGCGCAAAGCCGTTTCACATGGGCCACCGCTTCGGCGCGGCTGCGCCGGGTGTTGGCTTGCGAATGCGCTTCCGTGGCAGAGACAACGCACATGATCTCATCAACCCCGGACGCAAGCGCGTCATCCGCGCCCCGGTCGTTGAGGACGAGGCCAACCGCATGGGCGCCCGGCAGGGCCTTCACCGCAGCCAGTACCTCCCGCACATCGGCGAATTGCGGAAAACGTGAGGCCGGCAGGAAGGAGCCAACCTCGAAATTGCGCACACCGGCAGCGTACTCACGGTTGATCCACTCGATCTTGGCTGCCGTCGAGGGATAGGATTTGACGAGCTGCAAGCCATCACGCAGCCCGACTTCGCGCAGCACCACATGGCCGGCCGGATAGACGTCGCGAAGCCGCGTCATGCCGCCTGCTCCTTCGCCTTGCCCCGCGCGGCAGCGATCTCTGCAGCGTCAAGACCGACCCCGGCCAGAACCGTCTCCGTGTCCTGCCCGACCGATTGCAGATCGCCGCCACCGGTCAGCATTTCGCCATCGACTTCGAAAGGCAGGGACGGGGCGCGGAAGGTGGAGCCATCCGGCATATGCGAGGTGGCAAGCCCGCCGGGGCGCATCACATGCGGATCGCTGTACATGTCGGCGGGTTTTGCGATGGGTGAATAGGGAATGCCCAGGTCTTCGAATTGCCTGGTAAGTTCACCGGCATCGCGGGCCGCAATGGCACGGGCGACGACCGGAATGGTCCGGCCGCGGGCTTCAATCTGCTGCATCCTCGTCTGAAGCTGCGGATCGCTCAGCAATTCATCGAGACCCAGGAGCTTGCACAGCGCAACCCATTGCCCTTCGGTCACGGCGCCGACGAAGATCTGGTTGCCGTCCGAGGTGTCAAAAATATCGTAGACCGGCCAGGAAAAATCCCGTTCCGGCATCGGTGGCGGCGATTTGCCTTCGAGCTCGTACTGAACCATGTGCTGGGCAACGAGCAGCAGGCAATTCTCGAACAGGCCAATGCGCAGGTTGCGGCCCTTGCCGGTTTCCTTGCGCTCCAGCAGCGCAGCCAAAACGGAAAAAGCACCGAAGAGCCCGCCCATGATGTCATTCGCCGACGAACCGACCCGCAGGGGCCTGCCCGAGGGGCCGGTCATATAGGCAAGGCCAGTCATCATCTGGACCACCTCGTCCAGCGCCGTGCGGTCCTGATAGGGGCCGCGCAGGAAGCCCTTGTGCGAGGCAACGACCAGCCCGGGAAATTCGCGCCGCAGCGTCTCGCCGTCAGCGCCCATCTTTGCCAGCGACTGGTCCCGGAAATTTTCAATGAAGACGTCGGCGGTGGCCAGAAGCTTGCGGAGCGCGGCCTGGCCGCTCTCGCTGGCCAGATCAAGCTGGACCGACTTCTTGCCGCGGTTGAAGAGCGGGAACATCGGCCGCCCCATGCCGGACAGATAGCGGGTCTTGTCTCCTTCCGGCGGCTCGACCTTGATCACTTCGGCGCCGAGAAAGCCGAGGAACATGCCGCAGGACGGCCCCATGATCATGTGGCTCATCTCGACGATGCGTATGCCTTCGAGCGGCTTGAACGGTTCCGTCACCTGCTAGTCCTCCCAGTGCCTGGCGGCAGCACAGAAGCAAGTTAGCGCTCGACTCGGAGTAGAAAAATTATAAAGTTTATAAGGCTTCATTCTAAAATCGAGAAACCATGGACACGCGCCAGCTCCGCTACTTCGAGGCGATCTTTGAAAGACGCAGCCTGACGACTGCTGCCGGCGAGTTGCGCATCGCGGTGTCGGCGCTGAGCCATCACCTCGCCAATCTTGAGGCGGATCTCGGGCAGAAGCTCTTCCACCGCAGGCCGCGCGGGCTGGAACCGACGGCGGCGGGTGAGCGGCTTTACACCCACGCCAAGGCAATCCTGCGCGCCATGCAGGCCGCCGAAAGGGACATCAAGGCTTCAGGCGGCGAGGTTGCGGGTGACGTGACCATCGGCATGGCCTATTCGGCGGTCAAGGCCATCGGCGTGCCGCTCCTTCAACGGATCATGACCGACTACCCGAAGCTGAACCTGTCGCTTTCCGAAAGCCTGTCCGGCACGACACTCGCGCATCTGCTCGCCGCCGACGTGGACATGGCTCTTGTCTACAACCCTCCGGCGGATGCACGGCTGAAGTCGATCCCGGTGCTGGAGGAAAGCATGGTGCTGATCGGGCACGAGGCCATCATCGGGGAAACCGGCCGCCCGATCGCCTTTCACGACACGCTCGGGCTGCCGATGATCATCCTGCGCCAGGGCATTTCGGCGCGTGCGCTGGTCGATGACGCCACGCTGCTGAAGAAGCTGGAGAGCAGTGCCCGCTTTCAGCTGAACTCGGTGCATGTGATCGGCGGCGCGCTGATTGCGGGGCTCGGCTGCGCCATCGGCACACGGCTGTTTCTGCAGGAGCACATAGAAACAGGCGCCCTCGCTGTCCGGCCCATCATCATGCCGGAACTGTCACGCACGCTGCATCTGTGTCAGATGGCGGACCGCCCGTCCTCCTATGCGCTGGAGGCGGTGCAGCGGCTCGTCATCGAGCTGGTGCATAAGGCCATCGACAGCGGACTATGGCAGGCCCGCAAGGCAGAGCAGGCCTGACCTTTTCCGGCGTCACCCTTTCGCCTTGAGAGACTTCAGCCGGTAGAGCGCTTCCAGCGCCTCACGCGGGGTGAGGTCGTCCGGATTGATTTCACCGAGCGCTTCCAGCACCGGATCGGCCTTGGCCGCAGGTGCAGTGGCGGCGGCCTTGGTGGTCTGGACCACGGCGGCAAACAGCGGCAGCTCGTCGATCAGGGTTTCCGCCGGGGAGCGGCGGTCCTTTTCCTCAAGCTGGGAGAGGACGGACTTCGCCCGCTCCACCACCGCCGCCGGAAGGCCCGCAAGCTTGGCCACCTGAATGCCGTAGGACCGGTCTGCCGCGCCGGGGATGATCTCGTGCAGGAAGACCACGTCGCCGTTCCACTCCTTCACGGAGACAGTGGCATTGGTCAGCCGCGGCAGGCGCTGGGCCAGCGCGGTCAGCTCGTGATAGTGGGTGGCAAAGAGCGCGCGGGAGCGGTTCACCTCGTGCAGGTGCTCGATGGCGGCCCAGGCGATGGACAGGCCGTCGAAGGTCGCCGTGCCGCGCCCGATCTCGTCCAGAATGACCAGCGCCCGCTCGCCCGCCTGATTGAGGATGGCCGCCGTTTCCACCATCTCCACCATGAAGGTGGAGCGGCCGCGCGCCAGATCATCGGCCGCGCCAACGCGGGAGAACAGCCGGTCCACCACGCCCAGATGAGCGCTGGCGGCAGGCACAAAGCTGCCCATCTGCGCCAGAACGGCAATCAGCGCATTCTGCCGCAGGAACGTGGACTTACCGGCCATGTTGGGACCGGTGATCAGCCAGATCTGGCCCGACGCTTCCTTGCCCTGCGGCCCGAGGTTGCTGTCATTGGCCACGAAGGTATCGCCGCCGCCGCGCCTGAGCGCCTGTTCCACCACCGGATGGCGGCCGCCTTCGATGGCGAAGGCAAGGCTCATGTCCACCAGCGGGCGGCAGTAATTTTCATCCTGCGCCAGTTTCGACAGGGCCGCTGCCACATCGATCACGGCCAGCGCCCGGGCTGCGGCCTTCACTGGCTCGCTGTCCGCCACCAGCTGGGCGGCAAGCCGGTCGAAGATCTCCAGCTCGATGGCCAGCGCCCGCTCCCCCGCGCTGGCGATGCGCGATTCCAGATCGGCCAGCTCCGTGGTGGTGAAGCGCATGGCGCCCGCCATGGTCTGGCGGTGAATAAACCGCGCCGGATCCGCCGACAGCTTGTCCGCCTGTCCGGCCGGCACTTCGATGAACCAGCCCAGCACGTTGTTGTGCTTGATCTTGAGCGAGCGCAGGCCCAGCTCTTCGGAATAGTCCGCCTGAAGCCGGGCGATCACCTTGCGCGAGGCATCGCGCAGATCCCGCAGCTCATCCAGGTTGGCGTCATAGCCAGCCGCCACAAACCCGCCGTCGCGCTTGAGCAGCGGCGGCTCGGGGTCGAGCGCGCGGGTCAGTTCGGCGCCCAGATCATGGGGCGCGGCGGCAAGATCGCGCCAGGCTGCGGCGAGTTCCGGCGGCAGATCCTCGGCGCTCTTCATCTGCGTCAGAATGCGTGCCGTTGCCTCAAGGCCTTGCGCAATCGCCAGAAGATCACGCGGCCCGCCGCGCTGCATGGCAATGCGGGACAGGGCGCGGGCCAGATCGGGCGCCGCCTTCAGCTCGGCCCTCAGGCTGTCGCGCAGGATCTCGTTGTCGAGGAAGAAGCCGACGGAGTCCTGCCGTGTGGCAATTTCGGCCGGATCGGTGAGCGGTCCGGCCAGACGGCTGGCCAGCAGGCGCGCGCCTGCGCCTGTCACCGTGCGGTCGATGGATGACAGAAGGCTGCCCTGCCGCTCGCCGGAGAGGGTGCGCGTCAGTTCAAGATTGGCGCGGGTGGCCGGATCGATCAGCATCCGCCCGCGTGCAGCCTCCCGGGTGGGCGGGTCCAGCGGCGGGCGTTCGCCCAGCTGGGTCTTCTCCACATAGGCGAGAATGCCGGCCGCTGCGGTCAGCTCGGCGCGGGAGAAATTGCCGAAACCGTCGAGGGTCTTCACCCGGAAGTAATTTGCCAGCCGGTCCGCCGCCGTTGCCCCGTCGAAGAAGGCGCGCGGCACGGGCGAAATGGCAGCGCCCTGCCCTTCCACCAGATGGCGGATTTCGGTTTCCTGCAGGAGATTGTCCGGCAGCACGATTTCACGCGGATCGATCTGGGCAAGGTCGGCCGAAAGCCGCTGCAGATCCGTCTCGGCCACCTGGAAGCTGCCGGTGGACATGTCGATCCACGCAAGGCCGAAGACGCCGTCGCCTGCATCCGATCCGGCGCGCAGCCTTGTCAGCGCCAGCAGGAAATTGTTGCTCCCCGCGTTCAGCAACCGCTCTTCGGTCAGCGTGCCGGGGGTGACAAGGCGGATCACATCACGCCGCACCACGGATTTCGAGCCGCGTTTCTTCGCCTCTGCCGGGTCTTCCATCTGCTCGCAGACCGCAACCCGGTGGCCAAGGCCGATCAGCTTCTGCAGGTAGTCGTCTGCCGCATGCACCGGCACGCCGCACATCGGGATGTCTTCGCCCTGATGCTTGCCGCGCTTGGTCAGCGTGATGCCCAGCGCCTGCGAGGCGATTTCCGCGTCCTCGAAGAACATCTCGTAGAAATCGCCCATGCGGTAGAACAGCAGGCTGTCCGGATTGGCGGCCTTGATCTCGATGAACTGCGCCATCATCGGCGTCACGCGGGCATCGCTCGCGCCGGATGCGGCATCGTTCGGGGCAGGGGTATAGGGGCTCTGATCGGTCGGCATGTGCGGACCCTAGCAAAGCCCTCCGCAGCTTTCACAGGTCCTGTGCCCAAAGGTGCCTTGAGGCGGTAATTTTCCGGGGATAAGGTCTTGGTCCAGATAAGAGAAGCGAAGGCTTCGCAGCACGAGGGAAGGACCGGCCAGACCATGTCGTCATCAGGCAAGAAGGGCAAGACAGGCGTCAGCTTTACAGACCAGGAGGCCCTGCTGTTCCATCAGGAAGGCAAGCCCGGCAAACTCGAAATCAACCCCACCAAGCCGATGGCGACGCAGCGCGACCTGTCGCTGGCCTATTCCCCCGGTGTGGCAGTGCCCGTGCGGGCCATCGCGGAAGACCCATCGCGGGCCTATGACTACACGACGCGCGGCAATCTGGTCGCGGTCATCTCCAACGGCACGGCCATCCTCGGCCTCGGCAATCTCGGGGCGCTTGCCTCCAAGCCGGTGATGGAAGGCAAGGCGGTGCTGTTCAAGCGCTTTGCGGATGTGGATTCCATCGACCTTGAGGTCGATACGGAAGATGCGGACCAGTTCATCAACGCCGTGCGCTATCTCGGCCCCTCCTTTGGCGGCATCAACCTTGAGGACATCAAGGCGCCCGAGTGCTTCATCATCGAGCAGCGCCTGCGCGAGCTGATGGACATTCCCGTCTTCCACGACGACCAGCATGGCACCGCCATCATCGCTGCCGCCGGCCTCATCAATTCGCTGCATCTGACGGGTAAGGACCTGAAGTCGGTGCGCATTGTCTGCAACGGCGCGGGCGCGGCCGGCATTGCCTGTATCGAACTGGTCAAGGCGCTGGGCGTGCCGCATGACAATGTCATCCTCTGCGACACCAAGGGCGTCATCTATCAGGGCCGCACCGATGGCATGAACCAGTGGAAGTCCGCTCATGCGGTGAAGACCGACGCCCGCACCCTCTATGAGGCGCTGAAGGGCGCGGATGTGTTCCTCGGCGTATCGGTGAAGGGTGCCCTGACGGAGGATATGGTGCGCGCCATGGCCCCGAACCCGATCATCTTCGCCATGGCCAATCCGGACCCGGAAATCACGCCGGAAGAGGTGGCGGCCATCCGCGACGACGCCATCATCGCCACGGGCCGGTCGGATTATCCCAACCAGGTCAACAACGTGCTCGGTTTCCCCTACATCTTCCGCGGTGCGCTGGATGTGCGGGCGACGACCATCAATGACGCGATGAAGGTGGCCTGTGCGCAGGCGCTTGCAGCCCTTGCCCGCGAGGAAGTGCCGGACGAGGTGGCCGCCGCCTACCGGGGCAGCCGTCCGAAGTTCGGCCCGGACTACATCATCCCCGTGCCGTTTGATCCGCGTCTCATCTCCACCATTCCGCCCGCCGTGGCGCAGGCGGCGATGGACACCGGCGTCGCCCGCCGCCCGATCATTGACATGGACCAGTACAGGCACCAGCTTTCCGCCCGCCGCGATCCGGTGGCCGGAACCCTGCAGCGCATTTTCTCCAAGGTGCGTCAGGCGCCCAAGCGCGTGGTCTTTGCCGAAGGCGAAGAAGAACCGATGATCCGCGCCGCCGTCAGCTTCGTCAGCCAGGGGCTGGGCGAGGCCATCCTGATCGGCCGCGAGGACGAGATCCGCGAAGCCGCCGCTGGTGCGGGTGTGGATCTTGCCCGTTCCGGCATCAGCATCCAGAACGCCCGCAATTCCACCCGCAACACCGACTATGCGCAGTATCTCTACACCCGGCTGCAGCGGAAGGGCTATCTGCTGCGCGACTGCCACCGCATGGTCAACAACGACCGCAACTACTGGGGCGCCATCATGGTGGCGCGGGGCGATGCGGATGCCATGGTCACCGGCATCACCCGCAACTATTCCGTCGCGCTCGACACCATGCGCCAGTGCATCGACACCAAACCCGGCCACCGGGTGATCGGTGTGTCGGTGGCGCTGTGCCGTGGCCGCACCGTGCTCATCGCCGACACCACAGTGCATGACATGCCCAACGCGGAGGAACTGGCCGATATCGCCGAAGAGGCAGCCCATGTCGCCCGCAGGCTTGGCTACGAGCCGCGTGTGGCCATGCTCGCCTATTCCACCTTCGGCCATCCGAAGGGCGAGCGCGCCGAGCGGGTGCAGGAAGCGGTGCGCATCCTCGACCGCCGCCGTGTCGATTTCGAGTATGACGGCGAAATGGCGGCGGACGTGGCGCTCAACATGGACAAGATGGCGGCCTATCCCTTCTGCCGCCTGACCGGCCCGGCCAACGTTCTCGTCATGCCGGCCTTCCACTCGGCCTCCATCGCCACCAAGATGCTGCAGGAACTGGGCGGCTCCACCGTCATCGGCCCGCTGCTCGTCGGCTTCGACAAGCCGGTGCAGATCGTCCCTATGGGTGCCAAGGACAGCGACATCGTCAACATGGCCGCGATTGCAGCGTATAATGTGACGTAAGAGGCCCAATATGTGTAAATTCCGGGTCTGCTTCTAACAGCAGACCCGGGTTTTAAGATCACGCCGCGTTTAATAACGAAGATGGGAGATATGTCGGAGCACTGTAAGAGCTCTTCATAATCTCAATTCCTCTCTCGCAGTCTGCACGGCGTTTATAGCCTTCGCTGCTAACCGCAATGATCTGGCCATTTGATGCGGCATAAGACCAACGCCATTCACCACGGTTGTCTTTGTACATGTAATAGGATGGAAACGTACGACCTGTCATTGTCAAACTCCTATATGTCGAGCTTGACCTGATGCTTATTCCGGAACATAGTTCCAGACGCTAAGGTAAACATAGGTCAATCCTCGAGCATGAGGTTTAGATCGGTTTGCTTCGAGGCCACCAAGCAGTACCAGTGCTTGGTGGCCTCTTTCACTTCAAACCGATAAAATGAATCCAAATCAATCACTTAGAGTCAAGCTGGAGAGAAAATAGTTTAAATTCAGTGGGTTACCAGAGTGATTTTGAAGACTTTACATTATTCCTTAACGAATCGTTAACTAAATTGATTCGAATTCGCTGAGTTACGAACTGGTGGTGTTCAGGAAAAACATGCTTTCTAGCCAAAAAACCATCATCAAGATCTGCGGTCTTTCGACCCCCGAAACCATGGAAGCGGCCGTCGAGGCGGGGGCGGATATGGTCGGGCTGGTGTTCTTTCCCAAGAGCCCGCGCCATGTGACGCTCTCCGATGCCTGCCGTCTGGCTGATATTGCCCGCGGGCGCAGCGAGATTGTCGCCCTGACGGTGGACATGGATCTGCATGGCCTGCAGCGCATCAACGAGCTGGTGCAGCCGGATATTTTCCAGTTCCACGGCCAGGAAACGCCGGAAGCCTGTGCTGCCGCGCGGGTCATGATGCGCCGGCGCATCATCAAGGCAATTGGCGTGAGTGAAAGGGCTGACCTTGAGGCCGCCCTGCCCTATGTCAATGTGGCTGAGCGGATCCTGTTTGACGCCAAGCCCCCGAAAGACTCCGATGTGCCCGGCGGCCACGGGGTTCCGTTTGACTGGACGCTGCTGAAGTCGCTTGACCTGCCGTGTCCCTTCATGCTTTCCGGGGGACTGGATCCGGAAAACGTTGCGCAGGCGATTGCGCTCAGCGGCGCCACAGCGGTCGATGTCTCTTCCGGCGTCGAGCGCGGCAAGGGCGTGAAGGACAGCGGGTTGATACGTGCTTTCGTGGCGGCAGTCCGGGGCGCGGAACATGCGAAGGAGTGACGAGAGTTGACCACAATGGCGAACACCCTGCGGTCCGGCCCGGACGAGCGGGGCCATTTCGGGATTTTCGGCGGCCGCTACGTGGCCGAAACCCTGATGCCGCTGATCCTCGATCTGGAAAAGGCCTATAGCGACGCCAAGGCCGATCCGGCCTTCAAGGCGGAGCTGGACAACCTCAACACCCATTACACCGGCCGTCCGTCGCCGCTTTATTTCGCCGAACGCCTGACCGAACATTTGGGCGGCGCCAAGGTCTACTTCAAGCGTGATGAGCTGAACCACACCGGCAGCCACAAGATCAACAACTGCCTCGGCCAGATCCTGCTGGCCAAGCGCATGGGCAAGACGCGCATCATCGCCGAGACGGGCGCCGGTCAGCACGGCGTGGCAACGGCCACCGTCTGCGCCCGCTTCGGCCTGCCCTGCGTCGTCTACATGGGTGCCACGGACGTGGAACGGCAGAAGCCGAACGTCTTCCGCATGAAGCTGCTGGGCGCCGAGATCGTTCCGGTCACCGCTGGCGCGGGCACGCTGAAGGACGCCATGAACGAGGCGCTGCGTGACTGGGTCACCAATGTTGACGACACCTATTACCTGATCGGCACCGCCGCAGGCCCGCACCCCTATCCGGAGCTGGTGCGCGATTTCCAGTCGGTCATCGGCAAGGAAACCCGCGAGCAGATTCTGGCCGCAGAAGGCCGTCTGCCGGACGCGATCGTTGCCGCTGTCGGCGGCGGCTCCAACGCCATCGGCCTGTTCCACCCCTTCCTCGACGACAAGAGCGTCGAAATCTGGGGCGTCGAGGCGGGCGGGCGCGGCCTGAACGGCCACGAGCACTGCGCCTCGCTGAATGCCGGCAAGCCGGGCGTCCTGCATGGCAACCGCACCTATCTGCTGCAGGATGATGATGGCCAGATCCTGGAAGGCCATTCCATCTCGGCAGGCCTTGATTACCCCGGCATCGGGCCGGAACATTCCTGGCTGAAGGAAATCGGCCGTGCCAACTATGTGCCGATCACCGATGACGAGGCGATGGCCGCCTTCCAGCTTCTGACCAGGGTGGAAGGCATCATCCCGGCGCTGGAACCGGCCCATGCGCTGGCTCAGGTGGTCAAGATGGCGCCGAAGATGGACAAGGACCAGATCATCGTCATGAACCTGTGCGGCCGCGGCGACAAGGACGTCTTCACCGTCGGCAAGATGCTCGGCTTCGACCTGTGATCTGAGGTTTTGCCGTATCCGGCAGGGCCAGTTCCATACTCTGAGTCGCCCCGGGCCGAACGTCGTGAGGACCCGGGGCCTACTTGTTTGCAGAGCGTGGCCGTTATCTCAAGCCGCGCGGCAGGGACGTCCTGTGTGGCCATTGTACCGGGCTCATCTGACCGCTCTGGAAGCGAGTGGTCCTCGGATCTCCGCTACGCTTCGTCCGGGGCGACGCCGAATATCTGGCGTGGCCCTCCTCCTCCCCGAACCTGCACACCAGCCGGACCAATTTCCCGCACACCTTCCCACAAACGCAAAGGCCCCGCAGCCTTCTGAACTGCGGGGCCTTTGCATGAAAAACGTCCGGTCAACGGCCGGTTAGGCCGCCTGCGAACATGGCGGTGAGATAAAACTCGAATGCACCCGGGCCGTTGTGGTCCTTATGCGGTGCAGCGGCCTGCGGCTCACGGTCGCTGAAGATGCGGCCAATTCCGGCGAGGCGCGTTGTCTTGCGGCGCGTGGTCTCAATGATCATGGGGGAGGCTCCTTTTCTTGTTGTTCCTGGCCAACCCGGCCTTGTCTTCAAGAGATAGAGACGCACAATGTGCGCTTCAAGGCCCCCCCATTGCAGACCAACCCTGCAACCGCTGCATGGCTCAAAGGACAGGATTTCTGCCGCTGATGCGTCTTCCCCTTGCAGGAAAAGCGGCGCGATTCAGCCTTTCTTGCCTTTCCCTGCCGCGATGCGTTGACAGAAGGCCTTGAAGCCCCCTACATCCAAGCGCTGGTTTCAAGGTTCAGCGCGCCCGCCCTCCGGGCTGCCTGCCCGGCAAACCAGATCTGCGAACAGATCCTCAAGGATGGGAAGCTGAATGACCGGGACGCGCATCGACCGCCGCTTCAAGGCTTGTGCCGAAAAGGGGCGTCCGGCCCTTGTCACCTTCATCACGGCAGGCGATCCGGATCTGGCCACATCGCAGGCGATCCTTGAGGCCCTGCCTGCGGCAGGCGCTGACGTGATCGAACTGGGCATGCCCTTTTCCGATCCGATGGCGGAAGGCATTCCCATTCAGCTTGCCACCCAGCGGGCGCTGAAGGCCGGCCAGACCATGGACCGGACGCTCGCCATGGTGCGCAAGTTCCGCGAAAAGGATCAGGACACGCCCATCGTGCTGATGGGCTATTACAACCCCATCTATGTGCGCGGGCCGGAGGCTTTTGTTGCCGAGGCGCGTGCGGCGGGCGTGGATGGCCTGATTGTTGTCGATATTCCGCCGGAAGCTGACGACGAGCTCTGCATCCCGGCGCTGGAAGGCGGCATCAACTTCATCCGCCTGGCAACGCCGACCACCGATGACCGCCGCCTGCCGGCGGTGCTGAAAAACACGTCCGGCTTCGTCTATTATGTCTCCGTCACCGGCATCACCGGCTCGGCGGCCCTCAACACCACCAATGTTTCGGCAGCGGTGAAGCGGATCAAGGGCCACACGGACCTGCCGGTCGCGGTCGGCTTCGGCGTCAAGAC
The DNA here is from genome assembly GCF_055685825.1 of Pannonibacter sp. CBAS1226. Taxonomy (NCBI): domain Bacteria; kingdom Pseudomonadati; phylum Pseudomonadota; class Alphaproteobacteria; order Hyphomicrobiales; family Stappiaceae; genus Pannonibacter; species Pannonibacter sp. CBAS1226. The sequence goes on from NZ_JBVOUO010000005.1 coordinate 166,813, forward strand.
GGCAGAGGATGCCGAGGCTATCGGCAAGGATGCGGACGGCGTGGTCGTCGGCTCCGTGCTGGTGGAGGCGATCCGCAACAGCCTCGATGCAGATGGACAGGCGACGGACAAGACCGTTGCCGCCGTGACAAATCTTGTGTCCTCCCTGGCCGGAGGCGTGGCGCGCGCCCGCTGACCGGCCAACAGGCACCAACAACGAACGGGATTTGCCGTGAACTGGATCAACACTGTCGTACGGCCCAAGCTGCGCAACTTCCTGTCGCGCCGCGAGATGCCGGAAAACCTCTGGATCAAATGCCCGGAAACGGGCGAGATGGTGTTCCACCGCGATCTGGAAGCCAACCTGTGGGTCGTGCCGAATTCCGGCTACCACATGCGCATTCCGGCCAAGAAGCGCCTTGAGTCCTTCTTCGATGGTGGCAGCTATGACCGGGTGGCAACGCCTTCCGTGACCGCTGATCCGCTGAAGTTCCGCGACACCAAGAAATACGCCGACCGCCTGAAGGAATACCGCACCCGCACCGGCGAGGAAGACGCGGTTCTGGTGGCGCGCGGCCGCGTCAACGGCCTCGATTTCACCGCTGCCGTGCAGGACTTCGACTTCATGGGCGGCTCGCTCGGCATGGCCGCAGGCGAAGCCATCCTGACCGGCATGATGACCGCCGTGGAGCACAAGACCCCCTTCGTGCTGTTTGCTGCCTCCGGCGGCGCCCGCATGCAGGAAGGCATCCTGTCGCTCATGCAGATGCCGCGCACCACCATCGGCATCCAGATGCTGCGTGAAGCGCGCCTGCCCTACATCGTGGTTTTGACCAACCCGACCACTGGCGGCGTTTCGGCCTCCTACGCCATGCTGGGGGATGTTCACATCGCCGAGCCGGGCGCCCAGATCGGCTTTGCCGGCCGCCGCGTCATCGAGCAGACCATCCGCGAGAAGCTGCCGGACGACTTCCAGAGCGCCGAATATCTGCTGGCCCACGGCATGGTGGACATGGTGGTGAAGCGTCACGACCTGAAGGACACCATCTCGCGCCTGGCGGGCATCTTCATGAAGCGCGAGCTGACCCTGCCGGACCTTGATCCGCCCGCGGACGAGCCCGCCCAGGATCAGGCTTCCGCCGCCTGAAAAAATAGCCCGCACGGCGGCCTGCCGATGCTTCATGTCTGTTTGACACAAGCATGAGAGGCTCGCCTTGCGGGATCATCCCTTCCCGCAAGCCAGAGCAGGGCCGTTCAAGCGGCCTGCCTGAAAGCAAAGAGACGGGGCTTGCCCGGCAGACCAGTGCCGCCGGGCGGTTCCAGAATGTTTGTGCCATCCGCAGGGAAATCATGGACCAGATCACTGCCATTCTTGACCGGCTTCTCGCCTTGCACCCGCGCCAGATCGACCTGTCGCTGGACCGCATGCACCGCCTGCTGGCCGCGCTGGGCAACCCGGAGCGGCGCCTGCCACCCGTGATCCATGTGGCGGGCACCAATGGCAAGGGCTCCGTCACGGCCACCATGCGCGCCATTCTGGAGGCCTCCGGCAAGCGGTGCCATGTCTACACCTCACCGCATCTGGTTGCCTTCAACGAGCGCATCCGCCTCGGTGAGCATGGCAAGCTGGTCGATGACCCGCGTCTGATGGCCGCGCTCGACCGCTGCGAGGAGGCGAACGGCGGGAACGAGATTACCTTCTTCGAAATCACCACGGCCGCCGCGCTGCTGCTGTTCTCGGAAGAGCCGGCCGATGTGCTGCTGCTGGAGGTGGGCCTTGGCGGGCGGCTCGACGCCACGAATGTGATTGCGCAGCCGCTGGTATCGGTCATCACCTCCATCTCGCATGATCACGAGAAATTCCTCGGCAACACCTTGAGCGAGATTGCAGGCGAAAAGGCAGGCATCATCAAGCCCGGCTGCCCGGTGGTCTCAGCCCCCCAGGAAGACGAGGTGCAGGCGGTGCTGGACCGGGTTGCCGCCCGCAACCGTGCGCCCATCGCCCGCTTTGGTCAGGAATATACCGCCAGCGAGGATCAGGGGCGGCTCTGCTATCAGGATGACGACGGGCTCTACGACCTGCCGCTGTCGAGCCTGACCGGCGGCCACCAGATCATCAACGCTGGCCTTGCCATTGCCGCGCTGAAGACCGCAGGCCTTCTGCCCGATGAGGCCACCATCGCAAAGGGCCTCAAACATGTGGTCTGGCCGGGGCGTCTGCAGGTGCTGACCCACGGACCCTTTGTCGATCAATGCCCGGAGGGGGCGGAAATCTGGGTTGATGGCGGCCACAATCCGGGCGCTGCCCTGCGCGTTGCCGCCTTCATGGGCGAACAGGAGGAGCGCCACCCGCGCCCGCTCTACATGATCTCGGCCATGCTGACGACCAAGGACCCGATCGGCTTCTACCGCGCCTTCCACGGCCTCGTGCGCCATGTGGCCACCGTGCCGGTGAAATCCACCAATGCGGCGCATGACCCGTTCGAACTGGCCGATTTCGCCCGCACCGCCGGTCTGGAAGCCACGCCATTCGACAGCCTGCAGGCCGCCGTTGCCGACATCCGCCGCTGCGCCGCCCGCGACGGCGAGCCCCCCCGCATCCTCGTCTGCGGCTCGCTCTACCTCGCCGGCGATGTTCTGGCCGCCAACGGGATGGCGCCGAAGTAAGGGTGGCTGGTTGGCGGCAAGCTGATTGCCGGGCAGATGCGCCGCAGCTCACCCGTCCCGGATCTCCGCTTCGCTTCGTCCGGGAAGACGATGCCGGGGGCAGGCACCTCCTCCACGGTTGTCATCCCGGTTTGCCGCAAAGCGGCAAGACCGGGATCAAGAACTGGTCATGGCTTTGTTTCTAAACTTCAACGACGGCAGTTGCCATGACATGCTAAGCGATTAGATTATCGCATTTAATTGGCGCCTTGATTAGGGGCGCATTGATTGGGCGGGGGATACAATGTTTGAATTTTTTAGAAGAAAGGGGAAGTCTCTTCAAAGCACATTGGCATGCGATGTTGAATCTCATCTCGAGATTTACCTTGATTATTATATTAAGCGCAAAGAGCCTGGGTATGCAGTTCTTGTCACCGGCGAATGGGGCGCAGGCAAGACGTATCAAGTTCGACGAGCGTTACCTGATGATCGTGCCCACTACGTTAGTCTATTTGGATTAACCAAAATCGAGGACATCGAGGCGGAGATATTCGCCAAAATGTTCCCGTCCAAAGCATCGCTTAAAAAGTTTGCTAAGCGCGTCGACTCGGTGAACATCGAGATTCCTGTGCTTGGATCACTAGGATCTGGTGGGCTGGCGTCGATCTTGGCAACTTCATTTATCAAGAACCAAATCGATAACACACGGCCTTTGATATTTGATGACCTCGAGCGCTGTTCAGTTGAACATCGCGCTGTCCTCGGGCTAATTAACCGGTATGTCGAGCATTATAAATGTCGAGTTATCGTCATCGCCCACGACGATAAGATCGTTCAAGAAATTAAAGAATCTAAGGAAAAGGTATTTGGCCAATCAATATTAGTAGAGCCAAGTATCGATTCTGCGTTTAAAGAATTTGTGTCGTATTTTTCGGATAATGAAAATAAGAGAAAGATTTCGGAATTTACGAAAGAAATCCTCTCGACTTTCAGGGAGTCAAAAGCAGCTTCCTTGCGTGTGTTGCGCCATGTCGTCGAAGACGTCATGCGTCTAGCGGACGCACTTGAAGATCGGCACCTTGAAGATCGTGCGGCGATGGTGGAATTGGTAAGACTGTTTTCCGCACTCGCAATTGAAACTCGCTGCAATCACCTAAATCGCGACGATTTAAAAGATCGGGAAGGAGCCACTTTCAGATATGAATTAAATACGGCGGGAAAGAATGAGAAGCTTGAAGAACCTCGGTTCGTGGCTGCCGCATATCGATACAAGTTAGTAGATCTCGCGAGTACACTGTTGAACGACACTGTACTGACAGAAATGTTGATTGAAGGACATTTCAACCCCAGCCGCATTAGGGAATCTCTAAATTCAAGTCACTATTTCATCGACAAAGAAGAGGCATCTCCTTGGAGAATAGTTATCAATTTTGACAAGCTGGACGATGCCGAGATCGATGCTGCACTCAAAAAAATGGATAAACAATTTGAAGAAAGGGAAGTCACGGACTCTGGTGAGTTTCTTCATATGGTAGCTCTAAAGATGTTGATGGCGTCAGAATGTCTGATAGAGATGAGCGTGCGAGAAGTAGTCGATGCTGCGAAAATTTACCTAGACGAATTGCTCGAAGACGATCGCTTACCACCAAGGACAGTCGGCTGGAACTGGTCTGATTCATTCAAGGGGGCATATGCCGGCGTTGGATACTGGGTCGCCGAAGATTACAGAAAAGACTTCGAGGAAGTATTCAATTATCTTACTAAATTACGAAGCTCTGCTCTGAATAATAAAATTCCCGAGCTCATACCAACTCTCCTTGAGGTAATCAGGGGTGATGGAAAGAAATTTTATGAAAAATTGTGCGGCACTCGGGATGGTCGAAGCGAGTATGAAGATGTTCCAATCCTCGCGCAAATTCCAACATTTGACTTTGTAGAGGCTTGGCTCAGTTCCCCTAAGGCTGGCTGGTATTGGATTAGCAGTGCTCTTAAGGAGCGAAACAAGGCTACTTCTCTATATGAAAATCTTGCAGTTGAGGCAGATTGGTTTCCGAAACTCGCGGAAGAGATGCTAAAACGGTCAGAAAAAAAGTCCGGACTTGCCCGAATTCGCATTATTCGAGCTGTCGAATTTATGGGATATAACGTAGATAAAATGAATAATAGAATTATTCAGAAATAGACATATATTTGTAATGCGGGATTTATATTTAGAATCAGGATAGTTACTGGATCAGTGATTATCGAGCATTTCTCCCTCACGCCGCCTGCTTGAGAACATCCTGCCCCCTGTAACTGAGGGCCTCGGCGAGGTGAATGCGGGTGACGGTGGGGTCGCCGTCGAGGTCGGCGAGGGTGCGGGCAAGTTTCAGCACGCGGTGATAGCCACGGGCGCTGAGGGAAAGGCTGTTGGCGGCATCGGTGAGGAACTGGCGGCCTGACGGGTCCAGTGCCACCACCTCTTCCACCACGGCAGCGGGCATCTGCGCATTGGTGCGGGCCGAAAGGCCCAGCGCCCGGTAGCGCGCCGCCTGCTGATCGCGTGCCATGGCCACCCTTTCGGCCACCGCGGCAGAGCTTTCCGCACGGCCGGGGGTGAGCAGATCGCTGGCGGTGACGGCGGGTACCTCGATCCTGAGGTCCAACCGGTCGAGGAAAGGGCCGGAAACGCGGGACTGATATTCGCTGGCGCAGCGCGGGCCCCGGCGGCACTGGTGGCCCGGCTCGCCCGCATGGCCGCAGCGGCACGGGTTCATCGCCGCAATCAGCTGGATGCGCGAGGGATAGGTGACCCGGTGATTGGCCCGGGCGATGATGGTTTCGCCTGCCTCCAGCGGCTGACGCAGACTGTCGAGCACCTGTGGCTGGAACTCCGGCAGCTCATCCAGAAAGAGCACGCCATTGTGGGCGAGCGACACTTCCCCCGGCCGCGCCCGCAAACCGCCGCCGACGAGCGCGGCCATCGACGCCGAATGATGCGGTGCGCGGAAGGGGCGCCGGTCGGTCAGCTTGCCATCGGCCAGCTCTCCGGCGAGGGAGGCAATCATGGAAACTTCCAGCAGTTCCCTCGGCGACAGCGGCGGCAGGATGGAGGCAAGACGGCTGGCCAGCATCGACTTGCCCGCGCCCGGCGGGCCGACCATCAGCATGTTGTGGCCACCGGCTGCGGCAATCTCCAGCGCGCGCTTGGCCGTCTCCTGCCCCTTCACATCGGCAAGGTCCGGCAGGTTGGCGGGCAGGCCCCGCAGGCGCGGGGAAGGCCGGGAGAGCACCTGCGTGCCCTTGAAATGGTTCGCCAGCTGGATCAGCGAGCGCGGCGCAAGAATGGACATCTCTCCGTCTGCCCAAGCCGCTTCCGGCCCGCATTCCTCCGGGCAGATCAGCCCCTTGCCGAGCCCGTTGGCGCCCATGGCCGCAGGCAGCACCCCGGCCACCGGCGCCAGCGTGCCATCCAGCCCCAGTTCCCCCAGCACCACGTAGTCGGCCAGCATGTCCGGCGGAATGGCGCCGATGGCGGACATGATGCCCAGCGCAATCGGCAGATCGTAGTGGGAACCTTCCTTCGGCAGGTCGGCAGGGGCGAGATTGACGATCACCCGCTTGGCCGGCAGCGCCAGACCCGAGGCATGCAGGGCGGCACGCACCCGCTCCCGGCTTTCGGCCACCGCCTTGTCCGGCAGACCCACCACGGTGAAGGCCACCATGCCGGGCCCCACCTGCACCTGCACATCAACGGGCACTGCCTCGATGCCCTGAAATGCGACCGTCGTCACCCGGCTTACCATACGCGCCTCCCCTATGGGTCGTATTCGAGATTACGGCAACTTTTCAGGGAGTCAAGAACGTAAACAGAACATTAACGCTGCTTCTTTGGCCTTGCGCTTTTCCGGGACAGATTGCAGCATCTTTTCATCAGCCCATGAAAAGGCGCGAGGCCGGACAGGCAAAGGGGAACAGCCATGTGTGATGTGTGTGTGATGAATGCCGTGAAGGACCGCATGCTGTCGCGGCGCGATCTTTTCCGGGCCGCAGCCGTTGGCGGGGCGGTGGCGGCCGCTGCGGCGGTGAGCGCGCCCTTTTCTGCCATGGCGGCGGTGCCCAGCAAGGTCAGCGACCTGACCCATGAGCTGCACGAGGCCTTCCCGACCTTCTTCGGCCAGCAGCAGTTCTTTGCCGAAAAGCTGTTCGACTACGCCAAGGACAAGTTCAACCTGTTCGAGCTGCGGGTGAACGAGCACACCGGCACCCATGTGGATGCGCCGCTGCATTTTTCGGCTGACGGGCTGTCGGTGGCGGAAATTCCGGTCGCCAATCTCGTCGTGCCGCTCTGCATCATCGATATCCGCGCAAGGGCTGCGGAAAACGCCGATGCGCAGCTGACCCCCGATGACATCAAGGCCTGGACGGCGGCAAACGGTGATCTGCCGGAAGGCGCCTGCGTTGCCATGCTGTCCGGCTGGGACAAGCATGTGAACACGGAGAAATTCCGCAGTGCCGATGCGGATGGCAAGATGCATTTCCCCGGCTTCCATGTGGAAGCGGTTCAGATGCTGATGGAAACGGGCAGTATCTCGGGCATCGCCTCGGACACGCTGTCGCTGGACTACGGCATGTCGCCGGATTTTGCGGTTCACTACGCCTGGCTGCCGTCAAACCGCTGGGGCATCGAGTGCATCGCCAATCTGGACCAGCTGCCGGTCAAGGGTGCAACGCTGGTCGTTGGCGCGCCCAAGCACCGGGGCGGCACCGGCGGCCCGGCCCGTATCTTCGCGCTGGCGTGAAGCCGAAGCAGGAGAGAGTGCCGGGCTTCAGGCCGGGCGGGGCAGTTACCTTTCCGCGTCATTCCGGCCAAGCGCAGCGCGAGCCGGGACCGGTGAGCCGGGGTGCGGGTTGCCTGCGCTCAAGGGCGGTACCGATGGGCCTTGGCTCACCGGTACCGGATCTTCGCTTCGCTCTCGTCCGGTATGACGATCGAGAATTTTGCAGTGTGTATGCCGGGCTTTACGCCCGGCGCTTGGCCTCGATCACGTCCCAGACGCGCACGGCAATATCCGGGCCGCCGAGGCGCTTGACGGCGCGGATGCCGGTGGGGGCGGTGACGTTGATCTCCGTCAGGTTGCCGTCGATCACGTCGATGCCGACGAGGATCAGCCCCTTGGCCCGGAGAGCCGGCCCGAGGCGGGCGCAGATCTCGCGCTCGCGCTCGCTCAGTTCGGATTCCTTCGGCGAGCCGCCGCGCACCATGTTGGAGCGCAGATCGCCCGGCGCGGGCACCCGGTTGACGGCGCCGGCATATTCGCCGTCCACCAGCAGGATGCGCTTGTCGCCATGCTTCACATTCGGCAGGAAGCGCTGGATCACCCAGGGCTCGCGGAAGGTGGCGGCGAAGAAGTCGTAGAGCGAGCCGTAGTTGAGGTCATCATTGGTGATGCGGAACACCGCCGCCCCGCCATGGCCGAACAGCGGCTTCATGACGATATCGCCATGCTCCTCGCGGAAGGCGTCGATCTCTGCCCGGTCGCGGGTGATCAGCGTCGGCGGCATCAGATCGGCAAATTCGGTGACGAACAGCTTTTCGGGCGCGTTGCGCACCTCGGCCGGATTGTTGACCACCAGCACCTGCGGATGGATCTTCTCCAGAAGATGGGTGGCGGCCACATAGGCCATGTCGAAAGGCGGGTCCTGACGCATCAGGATGACGTCGATCTGCGACAGATCCGTGCGCTGCTTTTCGCCCAGCGTGAAGTGGTTGCCCTTCTCGTCGCGCACCGTTACCGGCTCCAGCGCGGCGAAGACCTTGCCGTCCTTCAGCGCCAGCCGGTCCGGCGTGTAGTGGTAAAGCTCGTGCCCGCGCGCCTGCGCCTCCAGCATCAGCGCAAAGGCGCTGTCACCGGCAATGTTGATGGACGAAATATGGTCCATCTGGACCGCGACCTTCAGGGCCATGCCTGTTCTCCGGAAAGCTTCATGTCAGGGGCCGCTTTGCGGCGGGGCACATACATATGTGATTTCTGGACCGGTTTGTCCAGAATAGGCAGCCGGGTCAGAAACCGGCGGCCTGTAACAAAGAAGGCCCGCCCTGCCCCGGTTCCTTGCGGAAGGGGCAGAGCGGGCCCGGATCAGCTGTCAGCTGTGTGGCCTTGAGCCGGGTCAGACGCGGCGGTCCACCAGCATCTTCTTGATCTCCGCGATGGCCTTGGCCGGGTTCAGGCCCTTCGGGCAGGCCTGCGCGCAGTTCATGATGGTGTGGCAGCGGTAGAGGCGGAACGGGTCTTCGAGGTTGTCGAGACGCTCGCCCTTGGCTTCGTCGCGGCTGTCGATGAGCCAGCGGTAGGCCTGCAGCAGCACGGCCGGGCCGAGGTAGCGGTCGCCGTTCCACCAGTAGGACGGGCAGGAGGTGGAGCAGCAGGCGCAGAGAATGCACTCGTAGAGGCCGTCCAGCTTGGCGCGGTCCTCATGGCTCTGGCGCCATTCCTTTTCCGGAGCCGGGGACACCGTCTTCAGCCAGGGCTCGATGGAGCGGTGCTGGGCATAGAAGCGGGTCAGGTCCGGTACCAGATCCTTCACCACCGGCATGTGCGGCAGCGGGTAGATGCTGATGGCGCCCTTGGACACTTCATCCATGCCGCGGGTGCAGGCAAGGGTGTTGGTGCCGTCGATGTTCATCGCGCAGGAGCCGCAGATGCCTTCGCGGCAGGAGCGGCGGAACGTCAGCGTCGGGTCGATCTTGTTCTTGATGTAGATCAGACCGTCCAGAATCATCGGGCCGCAGTCGTCGAGATCGACGAAATAGGTGTCGATGCGCGGGTTGCGCCCGTCATCCGGATTCCAGCGGTAGATCCGGTATTCGCGCAGGTTGGTGGCGCCCGCCGGCTTGTCCCAGACCTTGCCCTCGGTCACCTTCGAGTTCTTGGGAAGCGTCAGCTGAACCATTATCGTCGCTCCGCGTTACGGCGGCGGATGAATGTCCGCGCCAGTCAGTTCCCCGTCAGGCCGCCAGCCGGAACAGGATGTTGTCTCTGGTTTCACCGGCCTTGACGTAACCGAGATCTGCCAGAAGGGTCAGGCAGTCCTCGGCCCAGTGCGGCCGGCAGTTTGTTTCAATCAGGATCGCCCGGGGCCAGAGGTCCCGGTTTGCCGTCCGCAGATAGGGCAGGAGGACACGGTCCTCAAACCCTTCCACGTCCAGCTTCATGACATCCACCCGCTCAAGGCCTGCCTCGCTGATCACATCGAGCAGCGGGCGCACCGGAACGGTGACATTGGACCAGTTCCCGGCCCATTCGCCGGTGGTCAGATCTTCCACCACGGTGGCAAAACCGGCGTTGGAGGGCTCGCGCCAGAGGGAAAGCTCCCCCTCCCGGTCGCCCACTGCCGTGCGCACCAGCGTGATGCTGCCCGCGCCATTGGCCGCGATGTTGAAGGCAAGCTTCTCCGCCGTCTCCTCGCTTGCCTCAACCGCCAGCACACGGGCACCGGCAGCAGCGGCGAACAGGGAATAGGTGCCCACATTGGCGCCCACATCAACGAAGACCGCGCCCCGGTGGATGAGCGGTGCCAGAAGGCCGTGCTCGGCCCGCTCCGGCAGCCGGCCGCGGGCCAGCATCTTGCGGTCGTCGTAGTTGGCGCCGGGGTAGACGCGGAACTTCAGCCCTTCCACCACCGTGTCATAGGGGCCGCCGAAAAGACGGGCCACCAGTGACCTGATCCGCTTGCGCAGAAAGGCAGAAATGTCATGCCGGTCCGCAAGCCCCCAGGCAAGACGCACCAGACCCTCGGCACGGTAGGTGCCGAAGGGGGAACTGGTATCTGGCCGGGCGGTTGCGGACATCGGGTGCCGTCCTTAGTACACGCGTGCCTTGGGGGCGATCTTCTTCGGGTCGATGCCGCCCTGCTCGTAGGGCGTCAGCGGCTCGAGGACGACCGGACGGTAGTCCAGCTTGACGTTACCGGCCTCGTCCACCCAGGACAGGGTGTGCTTGCGCCAGTTGTCGTCATCACGGCCACCCAGCGGACCAGCCTTGTAGTCCTCGCGGGCATGGGCACCACGGCTCTCCTTGCGGGCCTCGGCGCCGTAAACCGTGGTGATGGCGTTGGCCATCAGGTTCTGCAGCTCGAGGGTTTCCACAAGATCCGAGTTCCAGACCATGGACCGGTCGGAGACCTTGATGTCGCTCATTTCGCCCCAGATGGCGGAGAGGCGCTTGCAGCCCTGCTCCAGGCTTTCCTGGGTGCGGAACACAGCCGCGTCTTCCTGCATGGCGCGCTGCATCTTCTCGCGCAGAGCTGCCGTCGGCGTGCTGCCGCTGGCGTGGCGCGTCTTGTCGAAGCGGGCCATGATTTCTTCGCAGGAGCGCTCGTTCGGCGTGGGCACTGCGGACTTCGGATCGACAACCTCGGCTGCGCGGATGGCAGCGGCGCGGCCGAAGACCACAAGGTCGATCAGCGAGTTGGAGCCAAGGCGGTTGGCGCCATGCACCGATGCACAGCCCGCCTCACCCACGGCCATCAGGCCCGGCTGGATGCGGTTCGGGTTGGCGGCATCCGGGTTCAGCACTTCACCCCAGTAGTTGGTGGGAATGCCGCCCATGTTGTAGTGCACGGTCGGCAGAACCGGGATCGGCTCCTTGGTCACGTCCACGCCCGCGAAGATCTTCGCGGATTCGGAAATGCCCGGCAGGCGCTCGGCCAGCATGGCCGGATCCAGGTGGTCGAGGTGCAGGAAGATGTGATCCTTGTTCTTGCCGACGCCGCGGCCTTCACGGATCTCCAGGGTCATGCAGCGCGAAACCACATCGCGGGAGGCAAGGTCCTTGGCGGAGGGGGCATAACGCTCCATGAAGCGCTCGCCTTCCGAGTTGACCAGATAGCCGCCTTCGCCGCGGGCGCCCTCGGTGATGAGGCAGCCCGAGCCGTAGATGCCGGTCGGATGGAACTGCACGAATTCCATGTCCTGCAGCGGCAGGCCCGCACGGGCCACCATGCCGCCGCCGTCGCCGGTGCAGGTGTGGGCAGAGGTGGCGGAGAAATAGGCGCGGCCATAGCCGCCGGTCGCCAGAACCACCATCTTCGCTGAGAAGCGGTGAATGGTGCCGTCATCGAGGTTCCAGGCGATCACGCCCTGGCACACGCCGTCTTCCGACATGATCAGGTCGAGCGCGAAATACTCGATGTAGAATTCGGCATTGTGGCGCAGGGACTGGCCATAGAGCGTGTGCAGGATGGCGTGGCCGGTACGGTCCGCTGCCGCGCAGGTGCGCTGCACCGGGGGGCCTTCGCCGTAGTTCTGCATGTGGCCGCCGAAGGGGCGCTGGTAGATGCGGCCATCCTCGGTGCGCGAGAAGGGCACGCCATAGTGCTCCAGCTCATACACGGCCTTGGGGGCCTCACGGGCGAGATACTCCATGGCGTCGGTGTCGCCGAGCCAGTCGGAGCCCTTCACCGTGTCGTACATGTGCCATTCCCAGCAGTCCGGCGTCATGTTCTTCAGCGAGGCGGCAATGCCGCCCTGTGCTGCCACCGTGTGGGAGCGGGTGGGAAACACCTTGGTGATGCAGGCCGTGCGCAGGCCCTGCTCGGCCATGCCGAGGGTGGCGCGCAGACCGGCACCGCCGGCGCCGACCACCACCACATCGTGGGTGTGTTCGACAAATTCATAGGTCTTGGCCATGTGGATCAGCCTCCAAAGGCAATCTTGATGACCGCGAACACCGATCCGAGGCCGACAGCGGCACAGAAGAAGATGTTGGCCATCAGGGCGAGGAACTTCACGCCGTCACCGTGGACATAGTCCTCGATGATGACCTGCATGCCGAGCTTCATGTGATAGATGCCGGACAGGATGACCAGCAGAAGCAGGATCGACAGCAGCGGGTTCTTCAGGGCTGCAACCAGTTCCGCATGGCTTGAGCCCTGCAGGGAAATGACCAGCACGATGAAGAACGAGATGAGGAAGACGTTGGCAAAGGCCGTGACGCGCTGGCGCCAGAAATGCTCGGTGCCTTCCTTGGCGGAGCCAAGGCCGCGGACCTTGCCGAGGGGAGTGCGCATATCGCTCATGATCTATCTCCTCAGCGGACCATGTAGCCGATGATCCACAGCAGGATCGTCAGCGTCACCGAACCGATGATGGTGGCACGGGCCAGCCATTCGCGCGCTTCACGGCCGAAACCGGCGCCCATGTCCCAGATGAAGTGGCGGATGCCGCCCAGCATGTGGTGAACAAGGGCCCAGGTGAAGCCGAACAGCACCAGGCGGCCAAGGATCGAACCCATCAGGCCATTGACGAAATCATAATAGGCCTCGCCGGAGGCCGCGGCGATGAGCCACCAGGCCAGCAGCAGGGTCCCGAAATAAAGCGCCCCACCGGTCACGCGGTGGAGGATCGACATCACCATCGTCAGGATCGGCTTGTAGATCTGAAGATGGGGCGACAGAGGGCGGCTGCCCTTCACATCGACATCCGGCATGGACATTCTCTCCCGTCCGACGCCATGCTGCCGTTTACGTAAACGTCAGCAATCTGCGGCGTTGTCTAGTGGGGTAATAGCGCCAAGAACACGGCTCGTCAAAGTATCCTGAGGGTGAAAACTGCATTGAGTTTCTTTCCTTCGAATACGAAGCGCGGATTCTCGCGGGTTTGAACGATTGAAAGACCAGAGCGGGTTAATATGGCGTGAAGTTTAGGCAGGTGCTGAAACGGCTTTAACTTGACAGGAATCTTCAGGTTTATCCGAAGACAGACCAGCCCGTCTTGCGCGCAAAGGTCTCCATGGCCTCCGTGCCCAACTTGGAATTGCCATACTGGTTCAAGCCCGGAGACCAGACGGCGATGGAAGCCCGGCCCGGCGCGATGACGAGAATTCCGCCGCCAACGCCGCTCTTTCCCGGCAGGCCGACGCGGAAGGCGAAGTCGCCCGAGCCGTCATAATGGCCGCAGGTCATCATCAGTGCATTGATGCGCCGGCGCCGGTCGCGCGAAATCAGGCGCGGCATGCCCGGCCCTTCCAGCAGCAGCCGCCCGGCCAGCGCAAGCTGGCGGCAGCTCATGTCGATGGCGCATTGGTGACAGTAAGTGCCAAGTACCTTGTCGGTGCTGTTCCGCAAATTGCCAAAGGAAGCAAGGTAATGGGCAAGGGCGAAGTTCCGGTTCGCGGTTGCAATTTCTGACTGCGCAACATTCTGGTTGATGCGAATGTCCTCAAAATCGCAGGCTGCCTGCACAAACCGCACCATCTGGCCCAGCGCTTCGCGGGGCGAGGAGTCCGCCAGGTAGGTGTCCGCGGTCACCAGCGCCCCGGCATTGATAAACGGGTTGCGGGGAATACCGCTCTCGTGCTCAAGTAGCAAAAGACTGTTGAAGGCAAGGCCCGAAGGCTCCCGCCCCACCCGGTGCCACAGCTGGTCACCCACCTTGCCCAGCGCCAGAGCCAGTGCGAACACCTTGGACACGGACTGGATCGAAAAGGGCGTGTCCGCATCCCCGGCGGCATAAACCTCGCCGGATACGGTGGCCACGCAGATGCCGAACTGATTCGGATCCACCCGGGAAAGCTCCGGGATGTAATCCGCCACCTTGCCCCGCTCGTCCGAGGCCATGGCGTCACTGACGATTGCGTCCAGAAGATCCTGCATCTGCTCCCGCCCAAGTTCTGTCACCGGCATGCGGCGGGCTCCTCCTCAGCCGTTACCGGGTGGCGGACACAATCATACCCGGCGGGTCAAGGAAAGCCGTTTGAAAAGATGGACCATGAAAATCGTCGCAAAGACCGGCGTGACAAGGTTCAGCAGCGGCACGGCAAGAACGGCCGCAATCAGCAGGCCTGCCATGAACACCTTGCCGCTGTTCGCCTGCCGCAGCCGCCGGGCTTCCGTTAACGGCATGAAGCGGGACGCGGCGAACTCGAAGAACTCACGGCCCAGCAGATAGGCATTCACCACGAAAAAGGCGATGAGGTTGATGCCCGGCACCAGCAGCAGCACCAGCGCAAAAAGATTGCCCAGAATGACCACGCCCGTGAACCGCAGGGTCGAGAGCAGCGATGTTCCCAGCGGCATGGCCTTGCCGGGCAGATCGGCCGGATAATTCGTCCGCTCGACGATTTCCGCCACATCATCCTGAAAGAATCCGGCGAAAAGCGCCGTCACCGGCGCCACCAGAAAGCCCAGCGCGAAGATGGCGCCGATGCCGGTCAGGATCGTCACCACCGTATCGAGCCATGGATAGAGCAGTTCCACAAACCCGGCGACCAGCGCCTGCAGCCCGATCCATACGGCCATCAGCACGGCCAGCGTGAACGCCAGGGATTTGATCAGGATTGCCCGGAAAGCTGGCTCGAAAACCTGCCCCAGAGAGCGGATTGCATCGGAAATCATCGGCAGCTTCCAGCGTTCGCGTGTCACATGTCTTTCCGGCGAGAGATAAGCGCGGCCTGCACCGGCCACAAGGCAGGGAACCCGAAACCGCTTTTCACAGTTGAGGCTGCAACAGCGTCCATTGGTGACCCGGGTAAATTGGTGTACCATGCGGGACGGTTGCGGCCTATTTCCGTGGGAGGAGAGCATGCCGGCAAGCAGCAAGCAGAATGCGGCGGATCTGTTCCGCTTTGAATGGGGCATTTACCGCAAGCTGACCAGCACCGGGCTATTCGGCCATGTGGAGGTGGCCGAAGTGCTGGAGCGGGAGATTTCCGCCCGGTTTCCGGCGCCCTTTTCCATTCTGGAGCTGGCCTGCGGCGATGCCTCCGTCACCAGCAGCGTGCTGAGCCGCTGTCCGGTTTCCACCTATCGCGGCATCGATCTGTCCGCCATGGCCCTGTCGCTGGCGCGGAGCAACTTCGCTGCCGCACCCTTCCCGGTGACGCTTGAGGAAACCGACATGCTGGCGGCCCTGTCGCCAGAAAGCACCGGACCGGTGGATGTGATCTGGTGCGGCCTGTCGCTGCATCACCTGCCGCAGGACGAAAAGCGCCAGCTCTTTGCCCTTGCCCGCAACGCCTTGCGCAAGGGTGGGATGATGGCGGTCTATGAACCGGTGCTGCCGGACGGGCTGACCCGTGACGCCTTCATGGCGCGGATGGCGGGCGAATTGCGTCAGGCCTGGGCCGTGCTTGCCCCGGACGAGTTCGACCACATGTGGCAGCACATCAACAGCTTCGACTTTCCCGAGACGCTGGACGGCTGGAAGTCCCTCGGCCTTGCCGCAGGCTTTGCGCAGGCGCAGGAGGTGTTCCGTCTGACCGGGCCCATGCCCTGTTCCTTCCTCGTCTACGAGGCAGGTCCGTCTCACTGACACGAAAAAAGGTCAAAGCCGGGTACGGGCTTTCAGGGCCTGGGCCAGCGTGCCTTCATCCAGATAATCGAGTTCCCCACCCACCGGCACGCCGTGGGCGAGGCGCGAGACGGTGACGCCGGAGGCGGCCAGTTCGCCGGTGACGTAATGGGCCGTCGTCTGCCCTTCCACCGTGGCGCTGATCGCCAGGATCACCTCGCGGATGCCGCCCCGGTTCACCCGCTCCACCAGCGAGGCGATGTTGAGATCCTCCGGGCCGACGCCATCCAGCGGCGACAGGGTGCCGCCGAGCACGTGATAGCGGGCGTTGAGCGCTGCCGCCCGCTCCAGCGCCCAGAGATCGGCCACATCCTCAACAACAACCAGCAGCCCCTCGTCGCGGGCCGGATCGCAGCAGATGGCGCAAGGGTCGGACGTGTCGACCGTGCCGCAGACCGAGCACACGCCCACCTTCTCCACCGCCACAGCCATGGCGGAGGCGAGCGGCACGAGCAGCTGCTCCTTTTTCTTGATCAGATGCAGCGCTGCCCGGCGCGCCGAGCGGGGACCAAGGCCCGGCAGCTTCGCAAGAAGCTGAATCAGGCGTTCAATCTCGGGTCCTGCAACCTTCCGGCTGGCCATGATGCCCCCTTGTGATCCGTAGCGGACGCTGGTCAGAAACTTCGGTTCTTCTGTTTGCAGGCAAGTGCCCGCAGATACAAGCCGGTGACCAGGGCACGCCTCTGCCTCTTTGCGCTACCGGGTTCACACATCAGGTTTGGACGTCGCCCGCAATGATGCATCTACTTTCCGGAGGCACACCGCCGCCCCCCTCCCCCTCGTGGGGAGGGGTAAGGGGTGGGGGGCTCTGAGCCTGCAATCATCTAATGAGCAGTTCTTCCTGCAGAGCGCCTTCAAGAGGTGGTGCGGCGTGGCATTCATGAGACTCAGCGGCACGCGAGACGCTGAGCCCCCCACCCCCAGCCCCTCCCCACGAGGGGGAGGGGGGCAGAAAGGCCTCGGCAGAGAACCCCCGTTCCCTCAGAACGGCAGCTTGAAGCCTGCGGGCAGGCCCATGCCGCTCATGAGTTCCTGGGTCTTTTCCGCCATCATCGCCTCGGCCTTGGCCTTGGCATCATTATGGGCGGCGAGGATCAGGTCTTCGAGGATCTCCACCTCGTCTTCCTTGGCCAGCGAAGGATCGATCTTCAGGCCCTTCATGTCGCCCTTGCCCGACAGGGTGACGGTGACAAGACCGGCACCGGCGCTGCCGGTCACTTCAACGGCGGCCAGGCTTTCCTGCAGGGAGCCCATCTTCTCCTGCATCTGCTTGGCCTGCTTCATCATCTTGAGGAAGTCCATGGGTGTCTCCTTGTGGTTCAGCGCACGTCGAGGAAGCCGATGATCTTGCGCATGTCGCGCAGCACCGGTTCGGCAATGGCCGAGGCGCTTTCCGCGCCTGCCTTCAGCACCTTGTCGATTTCGGCCGGGTCGGCCATCAGGCGGCGCATTTCGCCCGAAAGCGGCGCCAGCTTGTCGACGGCAAGATCCGCCAGCGCCGGCTTGAAGACCGAGAAGGGCTGCCCGCCGTAATCGCGGATGACCTCTTCCTTCGTCTTGCCTGCAAGAGCCGCGAAAATGCCGACCAGATTGTCCGCCTCGGGGCGGCCCTTGAGGCCTTCCACTTCGCCCGGCAGCGGCTCGGGATCGGTCTTGGCCTTCTTGACCTTCTTGGAGATGGCATCCGCATCGTCGGCAAGGTTGATGCGCGACAGGTCGGACGGGTCCGACTTCGACATCTTCTTGGTGCCGTCACGCAGGCTCATGATGCGGGTGGCGGGGCCTGCAATCATCGGCTCGGGCAGCGGCAGATAAAGCTCATCCGGTACTTCCGGCGAGGGGGTGGGGTTCGGCACGCCGATGCCCAGCTCCTTGATGCGCTCCGCAAAGTCGTTGTTGAACTTCTGCGCAATGTCGCGGGTCAGCTCCAGATGCTGCTTCTGGTCATCGCCCACCGGCACGTGGGTGGCGCGGTAGGCCAGAATGTCGGCGGCCATCAGGTTCGGATAGGCGAAGAGGCCAACGGAAGCATTCTCGCTGTTCTTGCCGGCCTTGTCCTTGAACTGGGTCATCCGGTTCAGCCAGCCCATGCGGGCAACGCAGTTGAAGATCCACGCCAGTTCCGCGTGTTCCTTCACCTGGCTCTGGTTGAAGATGATGGAGCGCTTCGGGTCGATGCCGGCGGCGATATAGGCGGCGGTCACCTCACGGGTCGCGCTCTTCAGTTCGCCCGCATCCGGAAACCCGGCCGTGATGGCATGCAGATCAACGACGCAGAAGATCGACGGCATCTGGTCCTGCAGCGGCACCCAGCGGGAAACGGCGCCCAGATAATTGCCGAGATGGAGATTGCCGGTTGGCTGGACACCAGAAAAACAGCGGGGCTGGAAAGCCGTCATGATCAAGTCCCTGAGAGTTGGCCGGTTGGAAGGGCCCGTAAATGGGAAGGCAGAATGCCGCTGTTCTTATGGCGAACCGCTGGCGGCAAGGCAAGCCGGGAGCTTTGGGCTTCAATCGGACATGAAGCCGGGCATGGCATCACGTTTGCCGTCTTCGCCTTTCTCCCGGCCCTTGCGCAGGCGGCGGGCGAAGCCGATGAGATCGGCACCGCCGGTGATCTGCGCAAAGACCGCGAAGGTGGCCATGCCGGATCCCGTCAGCAGCAGCAGCCCGGCAAGGCGGATGGAGAGATGGCCACTGGTCAGCAGCGGCGCAAGCGGCCCGGACAGGAGTTCCACCGCCGCGCCCATCAGCAGGCTGGCCACGAACAGCAGCGCCACCTTGCGCAGCACCAGCCTGTCCGGCACGAAATAGCCGCTGCGCCACAGGGCAAGGCCGAGCAGCACGGTGTTGACCCAGCCCGAAATGCTGGTGGCGGCGGCAATGCCTGTGTGCCGGAAGTCTGGGAACAGCAGCAGCGACAGGACAAGGTTGACCACGGCGCTGATGCCTGCACACCACATGGGGGTGCGCATGTCTTCCCGGGCAAAAAAGCCGGGGGCAAACACCTTGTGCAGCACGAAGGCAGGCAGGCCCCAGGCAAAGGCGGCCAGCGCCAGGGCCGTGCCCTCCACCGCCTCCCGGCCGAAGGCGCCGCGCTGGAACAGCACCGAGACGATCTCCTCCGGGATCAGCACCAGCGCCACCGAGGCAGGCAGCGTCAGGGCGAGGGAAAACTCCATCGCCCCGTTCAGCGTCTTGCGGAAGGTGGCTCCCTGACCGGAGCGCAGCTGCCGCGTCAGGCTGGGCAGCAGCACGACGCCCACGGCGATGCCGATGACGCCCAGTGGCAGCTGATAAAGCCGGTCGGCATAATAGAGCAGCGCATTGGCGCTGGCCTCGCCCGAGGCAATCACCTGCCCGACGACGATGTTGATCTGGGTGATGCCGCCCGCAATCACCCCCGGCACGCCGAGAAGCGCAAGCCTGCGCACGGCCGGCGTCAGGCGCGGGCGTAGCACGGGCACGCGGAAGCCGAGGCGTTTCAACCCTGCCAGCACGAAGACAAGCTGCACGATGCCGGCCAGGGCAACGCCGCCGCTCAAGGACAGGGCCAGGGTCCGCTCGCCGGAGACACCGGCAAATGCAAGGGCCGCGAGGACGGCGCACATCACCACATTCAGCATCACCGGGGCAAAAGCCGCCGCGGCGAAGCGGTGGTAGGTGTTGAGAATGCCGGCGGCAAAGGCCAGCATCGACATGAACAGGAGATAGGGGAAGGCAATCCGTGACATCAGCACGGTGAGATCGAACTTCTCCGGCTCCGCCGCAAAGCCCGGCGCCAGCGCCCAGACCACCGCCGGCATGAAAAGCTGCGCCAGTGCCGTCAGCGCCAGAAGCGTCCAGAACAGGGCAGCGGCAATCTCCCCGGCCACCCGGCGGGCCGCTTCCTCGCCGTCTTCCTCCAGTGTCCGGCCGAAAAGCGGCACGAAAGCGGAATTGAAGGCCCCTTCCGCAAACAGGCGGCGGAAGAGATTGGGCAGGCGGAAGGCGACGACAAAGGCATCGGCCACCGGCCCGGTGCCAACGACGGCCGCCAGCATGGCATCGCGCGCGAAGCCGATCAGGCGGCTGGCGAGGGTGGCGCCGCCGACAGTGGCAAAGTTCCGCAGCATGCTCATGGGATCAAGGGTCCGCCGCTGGTCAGGATTGCGTCACCAGTGCCGCCGCCCCGGAATTTGTTTCAAGCTTGCCGTCGACCGCCTGCACCAGCCGCTCGCGGATCACATCCTGCCGGGCGATGTTGGAGATCTTCTGCCCCGTCAGGTCGGTGACATAGAACACGTCCACCACCCGCTCGCCGAAGGTGGAAATATGGGCCGAGCCGATGTTGAGGTTCAGCGTCGCCATGGCGCGGGTGAGGTCATACAGAAGGCCCGGCCGGTCGAGGCCGCTCACCTCGATGATGGTGTAATTGTCCGAGGACGAGTTGTTGACGATCACATCCGCCGTGATGCGGAAGGCCTTCATCCGGCCCTTCACCGCTGTCTTCTTGCTCACATGCTCGGGCAGGGGCGCGTCACCGCGCAGGGTCTTGAGGATGAGATCGGTGATCCGCTCACCCCGGCGCTTTTCATCCGCATCATCGGGCAGCTCGCGGCTGACGAAGATCGTGTCCAGCGCAAAGCCATCCGTGGTCGTGTCGATCTGGGCATCGACGATATTGGCGCCCGTGACGAAACAGGCCCCGGCGATGGAGGACAGAAGGCGCGGATGGTCCGGAGCCAGCAGGGTGATTTCGGTGACGCCCTCGAAGGCGCGGGTGGTGACGGCGGCGGCAAAGCGCTCATGCTTGAGATCGGCGTTGTGGATCAGCTCGGCATGGGCCAGCGTGCGCTCCGGCTCGGTGCGCAGCCAGTAGGCCGGATAATGCCGCGCCACATAGTCCTTGCGTGCCGCCTCCGGCCAGGACGACAGCTTTTCTTCCAGCCGCGCCTTGGCATCGGCCACCCGCTCCTTGCGGCTCAGCTGGCTGTGGCCGCCGGTCAGCAGCGGCTCGCATTCGTAATAGAGCGTGCGCAGCAGCTGGCCTTTCCAGCCGTTGAAAACACCCGGCCCCACCGCGCGGATATCGGCCACGGTCAGGATCAGCAGCAGCTTCAGCCGCTCCATGCTCTGCACGATATGGGCAAAGTCGGTGATGGTCTTGCGGTCGGAGAGATCTCGCGACTGGGCAAAGGTGCTCATGTCGAGGTGATGCTCCACCAGCCAGGCGACCGTATCGGTCTCTGATGCCGTGAGGCCGAAGCGCGGGCAGATCTTGCGGGCTATGCGCGCTCCGGCGATGGAGTGATCCTCCGGCCGGCCCTTGGCGATGTCATGCAGGAACATGGCCACATAGAGAACCTTGCGGTTCTGGATGGTCTTGATCAGCTGGGTGGAGAGCGGATTGCCCTCGCCCGCATCGCCGCGCTCGATTTCCGCCAGCACGCCGATGGAGCGGATCAGATGCTCGTCCACCGTATAGTGGTGGTACATGTTGAACTGCATCATCGCCACCACCTTGCCGAAATCCGGCACGAAGCGGCCCAGCACGCCGGCCTCGTTCATGGCGCGCAGGGTTTCTTCCGGGTGGTTGCGGGAGGTGAGGATGGAGAGGAACAGCCGGTTGGCTTCCGGATTGTCCCGCAAGGCCCCGTTGATCAGCGACAGGGAGCGGTGGATCCGCTTCATCAGCTCCGGATGGAGATGGTGCTCCATTCTGTCCGCCACCTGAAACACACGGATCAGGTTGACCGGATCATCCTTGAACACGGTGTCCGATGCGGCATTGATGCGGCCGTTCTCAACAACGAAACCGGGGGCCTCGCGGATCGGCTGCACGTTGCTGCCGCGCGCGCCGCGCAGGCGCAGCATCAGCCCGCCGATGCCCGAGCCATGCGGCTTTTTCACATGCTGGTCTTCCAGCGCCGAACAGAAGATGCGCGTCAGGTCGCCCACGTCCTTGGCCACAAGGAAGTAGTGCTTCATGAAGCGCTCCACATCCTTCTGGCCGGGATGCTGGGTGTAGCCGAGGCGGATGGCGATTTCCCGCTGAAGATCAAACGACAGGCGCTCTTCCGGGCGGCCGGTGAGGAAATGCACGTGGCAGCGCACCGCCCACAGGAAGTCCTCGCATTTGATGAAGCGGTTGTATTCGGCCCGCGACAGCACACCCTGCGACACGAGATCGGACTGGGTGCGCACGCGGTAGTGATACTTGGCGATCCAGAACAGGGTGTTCAGGTCGCGCAGGCCGCCCTTGCCTTCCTTGATGTTGGGCTCGACCAGATAGCGCGAGGTGCCCTGCCGCTTGTGCCGGTCATCGCGCTCGGCAAGCTTGGCGGCGATGAATTCGGAGCTGGTCCCGGCCACGACTTCCGCATCAAAGCGGGTCTGCAGATCCTCGAACAGCGGCTCCTCGCCCCAGATGAAGCGGGCCTCGAGAATGGCCGTGCGGATGGTCATGTCCTGCCGGGCAAGGCGGATGCATTCGTCGATGTTGCGGGTGGCGTGGCCAACCTTGAAGCCCAGATCCCAGAGCATGTAGAGGATGTATTCCACCACCTGCTCGCCCCAGGGCGTTTGTTTGTAGGGCAGCAGGAACAGCAGATCGATGTCGGAGCCCGGCGCCAGCGTGCCGCGGCCGTAGCCGCCCACCGCCACCACGGCCATGCGTTCGGCAGCCGAGGGGTTCTTGATCTGGTAGACGTGCCAGAGGGCAAAATCATAGATGACGCGGATCAGTTCGTCCTGCAGATGGCTCAGGCGCTGGGCGCAGGCAAGGCCGCTGCCATCGCGCTTCAGGCCTTCCTGCGCCAGATCGCGGCCGGCCTTGTAGGCAGCCTTCAACTCGCCCAGCACGGCAGCGCGCACCTTAAGGTCCGTGCCCTTGCCGTTGTGGGGGGCGGTCAGGGCGGTCAGCCTTTCACGCAGGGCATCTGCGTCGACAAGCTCATTCAGGTCTGCTGCGGGAAGCTTCATATGTGGTCGTCCTGTCCGGGCCCGCCGCTTCAAGGCAGGCCTGTGCCGCGCCGGACCCTATATGCCCGTAACGCGCCCTGAAAGCCTCTAAACTATGCAGGTCCTGACTTGAGGCAGGATCTGCCGGTCAGACACCATCCCTGGCGGCAACGACCCGCAGCTGGTGCAGCAGATGATCGAGGGAATCCGGGGACAGGCCCTCGATCTTGCGCGCCAGCAGATTGGTGAACTCCGTCGCCTTCGGGTCCAGCCCCGAGGTGTCGATGGTCACCTTTGGATCGGAAATCTCCGCCAGACGCTGGATTTCCTCTGCTTCATCCCAGATGACATTGAAAAACGTTATGATTCGCTGAACCAGAAACCAGGTCGGCTTGCCGCGCTTGCCATGTTCCAGCGCCGAGAGATAGGCGCTGGAGACGGCAAGGCCCGCCGCCATCTCCTTGAGCGAGATGCCGCGCTTGGCTCTCAGTTCCCTGATCTTGGCTCCCAGCGGTGTCATGCCGTCTCTTGCCCCTGCCACTGTTCCTGCTTTGCCGTCATGCCTTGCGCTTGCGCAGGCGCACATAAAGCGCGCCGGACCCGCCATGGGTCAGATGTGCTTCCTCGAACCCCAGCACGATATGCCGCAGATCGGCCATGGCAAGCCATTGCGGCACCACCCGGCGCAGAATGCCGCGCTCGTCCATATAGGGCGCGCCATGGCCGGAGCCCGGCCCGTTGCGTCCGCCCTTGCCGGTGATGACGAGCACGATCACATGGCCGCGCTGATAGGCAAGATGCAGGAAACCGCGCAACCGGTCATGTGCTTCGTGCTGGGTCAGGCCATGCAGATCGATCCGCGCATCAAAGCTGCGCATGCCGCGCACGATCTTCTGCCGCACCCGCCGCTCCAGCGGCGCCAGTGGCGGCGGGCCCTTGGGCTGGACGGGGGAGCGGATGGCCGTTTCGGGCGCGCCTGCGTCCTGTCCGGCGCCCGTCATGGCGATACCGGCCCGGGCCATTTCCTCGGCAAGGCTCAGCTCATGCTCCAGATCCGGGTCCGGTTCCAGCGGCCGCGTGGTCTTGAGCGGTGTCAGCGTTGCCGCCACTTTCGACCAGATCTGCCTGTCTTCGGTCGAAAGGCCCTTGTTGCGCCCGCGCCGTCCGCTCATGAGCCCTGCCCCGAGGGTTTCGGTGTGAGGACACGCGGCAGCAAAATGGTGAAGCTGGCCTTGTGGCGCACGGCTCCGGCCGCAGCCCCTGCCGCATCGCCCGAGCCCATGAAGATGTCGCCGCGCGCGGCCCCGCGAATGGCCGAGCCCGTGTCATCGGCAATCAACAGCCGCTGCCACTGCGGCTGCGCCAGACCTGCACCGGACAGATCCGCTCCGACGAAAACCGGCAGACCATAGCTGTGAAAGCGCGGGTCAATGGCAAGGCTTCGGCCCGGCACCAGGGGCAGGCCAGCCGCGCCAATGGGGCCAAGCTCCGGCCCCACCTCGGTCACCTCGCGGAAGAAGATGAAGGAGCGGTTGCGGCGGAAGAGGCCGTCCCTCCGTTCCGGATTGGCCGTCAGCCAGGCGCGCAGGCCCTGCATGGTGAAGTCTTCCGGTGTGCCTTCACCTGCGTCTACCAGCACCTTGCCGATGGCGGTGTAGGGATGGCCGGTCTTGCCGGCATAGCCTGCCCGCATCACCGAGCCGTCTTCCAGACGGATCCGGGTGGAGCCCTGCACATGGACGAAATAGGCATCAATGGGATCGGCCAGCCAGACGAGCTCCAGCCCCCTGCCCTTCAGAGCCCCATCCATGATGGCGCCCCGGTCCGGCATTTCGCGGAAGCCTTTTGAGGTTTTCAGCGCATGGGTGAGCCCGGATAGCGCCTTCGGCGTGCCTTCCGGCTTCAACGTGGTCAATCCCTCCGGCGCCCGATAGAGCGGAGCGGCATAGGCGGGCGATGGCTGGCGCGAACCGCGCACTTCCGGCTCGAAATAGGCGGTGACGAAGCCCTCTGAGGCAACGTGAAAGGGCCGGAACTCCCGCTCGAAGAAAGCACGGGCAGCGGCATCCGTTGCGGGAGCTTCTTCCTGCGCCTTGCGGCAGGCAGCCGTCAGGGCGCGCTGCAGGCTATTGCGTGCCTGAGCGCCTTGCCCATCGCTGGTGCAAAACCGGAGAAAGGACTGGAGGGCGGCCAGATGGCCGTCCTGCGCCCAGCCCCGGAGGCTGGCAAAATCCGCCGGTTTCAGCGGCAGTTCCGTGTCGAATGTCATGGCCCCTGCCCCGCCGGTTCCCCAAAGGCACAGCGCTGCGGCCAGGCCCCGCAACGTCTGCCGCCGGAAACGCAGAAAGGCCGCAGCAGGGGCTGCGGCCCATCGCAATGCCTGTGCTGACTGCACCGTCATCCTGCCGATTCGGTTGCGACCAGCTTCCAGTTCGGATCGCGTGTCGTGGTGTCGCGCGCGAAGGTCCAGATGTCCACCACTTCGCTCACGCGGTTGGGATCGCCATCAATCACATGGCCGTCCTTGTCGCGGGTGGCGGAAATCAGCTCGCTCTGCAGGCGCACGGTCACCTGGGCAATGCTGCCCTTCATGCCTGCTTCAACAATGTCGGCCTTGTCGATGCCGACAAAGGTGGACTCGATGGTCTCCCCGCGCGCTTCGCGCTCGGAGATGGCGCTGTTGAAGCCGTCGAAGACTTCCCGTGACAGGAGCGGCTTGAGCGTCTTGCGGTCGCCTTCGGCAAAGGCGGTGACGATCATCTCGTAAGCCGCCTTGGCGCCTTGCAGGAACTGCTCGGGCTCAAAGCTGCGGTCGGCAGACAGAACCTGGCGCAGGGCCTCGTTCAGCGCGGAACCGGCCGGGGCCACCTTGTCGGCCAGCTGATCCGGGCTTGCCTGCTCTTCCGGTTCCTGGCGCTGCTGCGAACCGGGCAGCGGCACCACGTTGTCGCGCGGGCTTTCGGCGCGGGCCTGGCCGTTCTTGTCCGGTGCGGGCTTGGAATAGGGATCGAACGGCGGGCGCTCGCTGCCGGTCCGGCGGCCCAGCACGGAGCGCAGCTTGAAGAAGATAAAGACCGCAAGCCCCAGAAGAATGATGTTCGTGACGTCAAAGATATCGTTCATTTGGTGCTACCGGGCTCTCTCCGCGATCCGCAGCCTCTCGTGACCGGCCTGACCGGCCGGAAAGGACTGCGGGACAATCATTCAATCCTATATGTAGGTTCTGTTGAACCAGCATCCAGTGCGCGGGGCAAGTGTCTTGTCCATTTGCAAGGCGCAGATTGGGGACATAGCCCCTCCAAGGGGCGAAGAAATTGCAAAAATGCGCCGATGCCTCGCAATTTCTGCCATCTCAGCCTATCTTGTACCCGTTAGTTAACTGTCAACGGGTTCAAATCCTTGCCTCTGCTGATCCTCGGCGGCCTCATCCTGCTGCCGCTTGCCGAAATTGCCGTGTTCATTGTGATCGGAAAGGCCATCGGCGTGCTGCCGACAATCCTGCTGACGGTGTTCACCGCCGTCGCCGGAACGGTGCTGTTGCGCCAGCAGGGGCTTTCCCTTGTCCGCCGCATGCAGTCCGAACTGGATGCCGGGCGCGTGCCGGGCGACGACATGATGCAGGGCGCGATGATCGTTCTGGCAAGCCTGTTCCTGCTTCTGCCGGGCTTTCTGACCGATGCTGTCGGTCTTCTGCTGTTCATTCCGCCGCTGCGCGTGGCGCTGGCGCGGTTTTTCTCCCGCCGTGCCTCTGTCGTGGTCGTCAACCGCCGCCGCAAGCAGGGCGAGCCGGTGGTGGACCTGGACGGCGCCGAATGGACCAGCACCCGCCACAAGCCCGATGATGACAGCACCCCGCGCATCAGCCCCTGGCGCGACGGCAATTGACCTCTGCGGCAGAGTGCCCCTCACACAGAAGTGACTGCTGCCATTCGCCGTTCGGTCCGATAAGTTTCCGCTGGCTCGTGGAATTTTGAACCGCATCACCCTTCTGAAGGAATGCTGTGGTCCGGGATGGACGGCGACGCCGTGGGGGAGACGCGGAATGGGGCAAGTGGGGCGAATCGGCTGGGTGGATCACGCCAAGGGCATCTGCATCATCTTTGTCGTGATGATGCATTCGGTGCTGGGTGTTGAGGAGGCCGCCGGGCAGATGGGCTGGATGCACCCGGTGGTGCAATTTGCCGCACCTTTCCGCATGCCGGATTTCTTCATGATCTCGGGACTTTTCACCGCCCTCGTCCTGTCGCGGCCCTGGCGGCTCTATGCCGACCGCAAGGTGCTGCATTTCGCCTATTTTTACGTTCTGTGGCTGACGATCCAGTTCGCGCTCAAGGCCCCGTCCTTTGCCGCTGAACTCGGCTGGTGGGGCGTCTTGCGGGAATATCTTATTTCCTTCGTCCAGCCCTTCGGCACGCTCTGGTTCATCTATCTGCTGGCCATCTTTTTCGCTGTCACGAAGGTCCTGCATGACCTGAAGGTGCCCTGGCAGCTGACGCTGGCGGTGGCTGCCCTGCTGCAGAGCCTGCCGGTCGAGACAGGTATCTACATCGCCGATTATTTTGCCGAGCGTTTTGTCTATTTCTTCGGCGGCTATGTGTTTGCGAGCCGCCTCTTCGTGCTGGCGGACTGGGGGGCGGCGCATCGCGGCACAGCGCTGGCCGGGCTTGGGCTCTGGGCGCTGGGCAATGGATTTGCCGTCTTTGCGGGCTACAGTGAGTTGCCGGGTGTTTCCCTGGCGCTTGGCTTTGCCGGAGCTGTGGCCATCGTGCTCGTCTCCAGCCTGCTGGCGCAGCTTCCCCTGCTCGATCCGCTGCGCTTCATCGGCCAGAATTCCATCGTCATCTATCTGGCCTTCTTCCTGCCCATGGCGCTGTCCCGCGTGCTGCTGCTGAAAGCCGGTGTGCTGGATATTGGCACGGTTTCCCTGCTGGTGACGCTGGTGGCAAGCCTCGCCCCGCTGCTGCTGCTGTGGTTCATCCGCCGCACCGGCTGGGTCAGCTTCCTCATCGAGCGGCCCGCCTGGGCGCGGATTGCCTGAGACGAAGAAGCCAACGGGCAGAAGCTGATTGGGCAAAGCCGCTATTAGGCCTTTCATCCGCACTCGTTCCCCGGCATGATCCGCGCCATGTCGAACGATGCTTCCCTCCCCGCGCTCACCGCCAATGACCACCTGATCCTGGTCGATGGTTCCACCTTCATTTTCCGCGCCTATCACGCCCTGCCGCCTCTGACGCGCAAGAGCGATGGCCTGCCGGTTGGCGCCGTCTCCGGCTTCTGCAACATGCTGTGGAAGCTGCTGACCGAGGGCCTGACCCCGGAGAAGGGCGATGAGCCGACGCATTTCGCCGTCATCTTCGACCATTCGGCCAAGACCTTCCGCAATGACATCTACCCCGCTTACAAGGCGCAGCGCCCGGAGCCGCCGGAGGATCTGATCCCGCAGTTCGGCCTGATCCGGCAGGCGACCCGTGCCTTCAACGTGCCCTGCATCGAGCAGGAAGGCTTCGAGGCGGACGACCTGATCGCCACCTATGCCACGCAAGCCGCCGCCATGGGCGCCCGCGTCACCATCGTCTCCGGCGACAAGGACCTGATGCAGCTGATCGGCCCGCGCATCGGCATGATCGACACGATGAAGAACAAGATCATCGGCGAGCCGGAGGTGTTCGAGAAATTCGGTGTCGGCCCGGACAAGGTGATCGAGGTGCAGTCGCTGGCCGGCGATGGCGTCGACAACGTGCCCGGCGTACCCGGCATCGGCCTGAAGACGGCCGCCCAGCTGATTCTTGAGTATGGCGACCTTGAGACCCTGCTGGCCAATGCCTCTAGCATCAAACAGCCCAAGCGCCGCGAAAACCTGATCGAATTTGCCGAACAGGCCCGCATTTCGAAGCAGCTGGTGACGCTGAAATGCGACGTGCCGGTGGAAACTCCGGTCACCCATTTTGCTGTGGAAGCTGTCAACGGCCCGCAGGCGGTCGGTTTCCTCAAGGCGATGGAATTCACCACGCTGACCCGCCGTGTGGCCGAGGCAACCGGGGCGGAGACGGCCAATATCGACTCGGCGGAGCTGACCATCCCCGGCTGGCATGCGCCCGACGCCAAGGGCCGCATGATGGAGCGCGGCCCTGCCGCAGCCCCGGGTGCTGCGGCGTCTGCCCCTGCCGGTTCCGCAGATCCGTCTTCCGCGTCCGCGGTTGCCGCGCCGGATGGCATGATGACGCCGCAAAGCCTTGCCGCTGCACGGGCGGAAGAAATCCGCCGCATCCCGGTCGATCATTCCACCTATGAAACGGTAACGGATATCGAGCGCCTCAAGGCCTGGGTGGCCGAGGCGATGGAAACGGGCATCGTCGCCTTCGACACGGAAACCACCTCGCTCGATGCCATGCAGGCCGAGCTTGTCGGCGTGTCGCTCGCCACCCGTCCGGGCCGCGCCTGCTATGTGCCGCTGGGCCATGTGGATGGAGAAGGCGACCTTCTGGGCGGCGGCGGTCTCGTGCCCGGCCAGATCCCGCTGCGGGCGGCGCTGGATGTGCTCAAGCCGATGCTGGAAGACCCCGGCGTGCTCAAGATCGCGCAGAACCTCAAGTATGACTGGCAGGTGATGGCCCGTCACGGCATCGAGGTTGGCCCGCATGACGACACCATGCTGCTGTCCTACACGCTGGACGCAGGCAAGGGCGGCAACGGCATGGACGAGCTCTCCGAACGCTGGCTTGGCCACACGCCCATCCCCTTCAAGGAGGTGGCCGGGTCCGGCAAGTCGATGGTCACCTTCGACAAGGTTGAGATCTCCCGCGCTTCGGCCTATGCCGCCGAGGATGCGGATGTAACCCTGCGCCTGTGGCTGGTGCTCAAGCCCCGCCTAGCGGCGGAAGCCATGGCCACCGTCTATGAAACGCTGGAACGGCCCATGGTGCCGGTTCTGGCGCGGATGGAACGGCGCGGCATTTCCATCGACCGGCAGATGCTCTCGCGCCTGTCCGGCGAATTTGCGCAAGGCATGGCCGCCGTGGAGTCGGAGATCTACGCCCTTGCCGGGGAGACCTTCAACATCGGCTCGCCCAAGCAGCTGGGCGACATCCTGTTCGGCAAGATGGGCCTGCCCGGCGGCAAGAAGACCAAGACCGGCGCCTGGTCCACCTCGGTTTCGGTGCTGGATGATCTGGCTGCTGAAGGCCACGAGCTGCCGGTGAAGATCGTCGAATGGCGCCAGCTCGCCAAGCTGAAGTCCACCTATTCGGACGCCCTGCCCGGCTTCATCAATCCGGAAACGAAGCGGGTCCACACGTCCTACTCGCTGGCCTCGACCACGACCGGTCGCCTGTCCTCGTCCGAGCCGAACTTGCAGAACATTCCGGTGCGCACGGAAGCAGGCCGCAAGATCCGCAAGGCCTTCGTCGCGGAAAAGGGCAACAAGCTGATTTCTGCCGACTACAGCCAGATCGAACTGCGCGTGCTGGCCCATATCGCCGACATTCCGCAGCTGAAGAAGGCCTTTGCCGATGGGCTCGACATTCACGCCATGACGGCGAGCGAGATGTTCGGCGTGCCGGTGAAGGACATGGACCCGATGGTCCGCCGCCGCGCCAAGGCGATCAACTTCGGCATCATCTATGGCATCTCGGCCTTCGGCCTTGCCGCCCAGCTCGGCATTTCCCGCGGGGAGGCAGGCGACTACATCAAGATGTATTTCCAGCGCTTCCCGGGCATCCGCGACTATATGGAAGCGGTGAAGAAGGAAGTTCACGAGAAGGGCTTTGTCACCACCGTCTTCGGCCGCAAAGCGCATTATCCGGATGTGAACACGTCCAACCCATCGATGCGCGCCTTCTTCGAGCGGGCCGCGATCAACGCCCCCATTCAGGGGTCGGCTGCCGACATCATCCGCCGCGCCATGCTGCGGATGGAAGATGCGCTGGTGGATGCAGGCCTCAACATCCGCATGCTGCTGCAGGTGCATGATGAACTGATCTTCGAGGCGGAAGAGGCGGAAGTCGAAGCAGCCATCCCGGTGATCCGCCGGGTGATGGAAGGCGCCTGCGAGCCGCTGTTGCAGCTGTCCGTGCCGCTGCAGGTCGATGCCCGCGCCGCAGACAACTGGGACGAAGCGCACTGACAATGCGCCGCGCCAAGGCCTGGCTTCAGAACCAGGCCTTGGCGGCAATCGCTGCCAGAGACAGGGCGATGATCCAGAGCGCGATCCGGCCCGAGCGGTTGTGGCGGGCTTCGGAGCGGCCGATGGCCTCAGCTGTCGCGGCATCAAAGCGCAGCCCTTCGTGGGCCATCTTTTCCAGCTCCTCCGACATGCGCCCGACTCTGTCTGCAAAGATGGGCAGATCGCTGGCGATGCGGCCAAGCGCATTCACGGCGGCCCCGGCATCGCGCAGCCGGCCGGCCGGCCCCAGATGCTGGGCGATCCAGGCGCCCACAACGGGCTCGGCCGTGCGCCACATGTCGAGGCGCGGGTTCAGGGTCCGGGCAACACCCTCCACCACCACCATCGTCTTCTGCAGCATGATCAGCTGCGGCTGGGTGTGCATCTGGAACAGCTCCGTCACCTCGAACAGCTGGGTGAGAAGCCGTGCCATGGAAATTTCGGACGCATCATGGCCGTGGATCGGCTCGCCGATGGCGCGGATCGCCTGGGCGAACACATCCACATCCTGATCGGCGGGCACGTAACCGGCCTCGAAATGCACCTCCGCCACCCGGCGGTAATCGCGGGTGATGAAGCCGTAGAGAATTTCGGCGAGGAACCGGCGCTCGGCCTTGCCGAGGCGCCCGGTGATGCCGAAATCGACCGCCACCAGCGTGCCATCGGCCTCGACGAAGAGATTGCCCTGATGCATGTCCGCATGGAAGAAGCCGTCGCGCAGGGTGTGGCGCAGGAAGCTCTGGATCACGTTGGCGGCCAGAAGCTCCAGATCAAGGCCCTGAAGGGTCAGCCCCTCCACATCGGACATCTTGGTGCCGTCGATCCATTCCATCGTCAGCACGCCCTTGGCGCTGCGCATCCAGTCCACGGAAGGCACGCGGAAGCCGGGATCCTCAGCAGTGTTCTCGGCCATTTCGGACAGGGCGGCCGCTTCCAGGCGGAAATCCATCTCCAGCGCCACGGAACGGGCCAGCGTATCGACCACGGCCAGCGGCCGCAGGCGGCGGGAGGGCTCGTGGAAGCGCTCGGCGAGGCGCGCGACCAGATAGAAACTCTCCAGATCGCGCTGGAAGCGGCGGGCCACACCCGGCCTCAGCACCTTGACGGCCATCTTGCGCAGGGAGCCGTCGCTCTGGCGCACCATGGCGGGATGAACCTGCGCGATGGAGGCGGCGGCCACCGGCTCGCCGAACTCGACGAAAACCTCGCGCACCGGCCGCATCAGCTGCTCGGCCACCCAGGCCTCGGCCTCGCTCTGGCTGAAGGCGGGCAGCCGGTCCTGCAGATAGGCAAGCTCCGCCGCCGCTTCCTTGCCGACCACATCGGCGCGGGTGGCGAGAAACTGGCCAAGCTTCACATAGGATGGCCCCAGCCGGTTCATGGCATCGGACAGGCGCGAGCGGGCGCTCTTGTCGCGCACGGAGCGGCGTTCGAACAGGCGGGCAAAGCGCAACGCCAGACGCGCCGCGGGCGGCAGATCCGGAATGTTGAACAGGCCGAAGACGCCTTCACGCGCCAGAACGAAACCGGCCTGCGCCAGACGCAGCAAGGGACGGATTGCAAGGGCCATGGATCAGAGTTTCCAGCCCGAGTGCAGGGCGGCGATGCCGCCTGTGTAGTTGCGGTAGGTCACCCGCTCGAAACCGGCGGTGCGGATCATCTGCGCAAAGCGTTCCTGATTGGGGAACTTGCGGATGGATTCCACAAGGTAACGATAGGGTTCGCCATCGCCGGTCACCGCCTGCCCCATCGCCGGAATGGCGTGGAAGGAGAAGGCATCATAGATCTTGTCGAGGCCGGGCATGTCGACTTCGGAAAATTCGAGGCACAGGAAGCGGCCGCCGCGCTTCAGCACGCGGTAGGCTTCCGACAGCGCCTTGCCGATCTCCGGCACGTTGCGGATACCGAAGGCGATCGTATAGGCATCAAAGCTGCGGTCCGGGAAGGGCAGCACTTCCGCATTGCCCTGCGAGAAGCGGATGGAGCCGGAAAGCCCCGCCTTGTCCGCCCGGTCCTGCCCCACGGCCAGCATGGAGCCGTTGATGTCCAGCACCACGGCTTCCACCGCACGGCCCGAGCGCTCGACGATGCGCGTGGCAATGTCACCGGTTCCGCCGGCCACATCCAGCACCTTCCAGCCGCGGCCCGGTGTGTGCGGAGGGGCAAGGGTGGAGACCATCGCGTCCTTCCACACCCGGTGCAGGCCGCCGGACATCAGATCATTCATGATGTCATAGCGGGTGGCGACCTTGTGGAACACGTCGTTGACGAGGCCCTGCTTCTCGCCTTCGCGCACGGTGCGGAAGCCGAAGCTGGTCGGCATGTCCTCGGGCGCGCGGCTGGAGGCATAGGCGCCTGCGGAGGAAAAGCCAGTTTCGTCGGTCATGCGGGTCACTCCCTGAATGACGGTCACGGAAGCAGCACTGCTGCCGCAACGCGCGGCCCGGGGCCGGTGTTCCGGGTACGGGCCACAATTGCGCGGACCTTAGTACAAGCCGCAGGCCAGCGCCATTGTTGCGCCGGGCCCGCGTCTCATATAGGCGGTTTGTGCAGTCCATATAGTCTTTTGCTCAAGATCGGTAGGTCCTCCCATGCCCGAATTGCCCGAGGTCGAGACGGTCAGGCGCGGCCTGCAGCCGGATTTTGAAGGCGCGCGCATCCTGAAACTCGAATGCCGCCGCCCGGATCTGCGCTTTCCCTTCCCCGAGCGCTTCGTGGAGCGGCTGGAGGGGCGGATTGTCACAGCCCTTTCCCGCCGGGCGAAATATCTCCTGGCCGATCTCGACAGCGGCGAGGTGCTGGTCATGCATCTGGGCATGTCCGGCTCCTTTCGGGTGGAACAGCAGGCGGACAGTTTTCTGCCGGGTGATTTCACCCATGCCCGCTCGCGTGATGAAAAGCACGATCATGTGGTGTTTCACCTCTCCGCCCCCGGCAGTCAGGGACCGGAAGCGGCAAGCCGGATTGTCTATAATGACCCGCGCCGCTTCGGCTTCATGCAGCTGGTGGCACGCAGCGGCCTCAGCTCCCATCCGCTCTTCGCCGCCATGGGCATCGAGCCTTTGGGCAATGCGCTCAACGCAGATCTGCTCGACCGGCTGTTTGCAGGCAAGTCCGCGCCATTGAAGGCCGCGCTTCTGGATCAGCGGCTGATTGCCGGGCTTGGCAATATCTATGTCTGCGAGGCGCTGTGGCGCTCCGGCCTCAGTCCGGAGCGGGCGGCGGGTGACATAACGGGGCCGGGCAAGGCGCGGGTGGCCGCGCGCGAGCGGCTGGCAGCTGCAATCCGCAAAGTGCTGGAAGAGGCGATTGCCGCCGGCGGCTCCACCCTGCGCGACCATGCGCAGACCGACGGCACGTTCGGCTACTTTCAGCACAGCTTTGCCGTCTATGGCCGCGAGGGCGAGCCCTGCCGCACGGAAGGCTGCAAGGGCACGGTTCTGCGGCTGGTGCAGTCGGGCCGGTCCACCTTCCACTGCGCGAAGTGCCAGCGCTGAGGCTCCGCCAAAAAGGCGGGAGGGCGGCGCCTTGCACGTGTGCGGCGCGTCAGCTACCCCTTGTTGCCATGGCCCGGCCAGCGGGGCACCACCGGGTGCCGCCGCCGGGCGCTGCCACAGGGGCAAAGCCCGTCAGCGGAGGACTGCAATGGCATATGAGAACATCCTGACCGAAAAGCGCGGCAAGGTGGGCATCATCACGCTCAACCGGCCCAAGGCCCTCAACGCTCTGAACGCGGCCCTGATGGCTGAAGTGGCGGCAGCGCTTGACGCCTACGAGGCGGATGAGCGCGTCGGCTGCGTCATCATCACCGGTTCGCAGAAGGCTTTTGCCGCCGGGGCGGACATCAAGGAGATGCAGCCCTTCGATTTCGCCAAGGCCTACATGACCGATCTCATCACCCCCTGGGACCGGGTGGCGCGCAACCGCAAGCCGGTGATTGCAGCGGTGGCCGGTTATGCGCTGGGCGGTGGCTGCGAGCTTGCCATGATGTGCGATTTCATCCTGGCCGCAGACAATGCCAAATTCGGCCAGCCGGAGATCACGCTTGGCGTTCTGCCGGGGGCCGGCGGCACCCAGCGCCTCACCCGCTTCATCGGCAAGTCCAAGGCCATGGAAATGTGCCTGACCGGCCGTCTGATGGATGCGGTGGAGGCCGAGCGCTGCGGCCTCGTCTCCCGCATCGTGCCGCTGGATGACCTCATGGAGGAGGCCATGAAGGCGGCGGAGAAGATCGCCGACTTCTCGATGCCCGTGGTGATGATGACCAAGGAAAGCGTCAACCGCGCCTACGAGACGACGCTGGGCGAGGGCATCCGCTTCGAGCGCCGCATGTTCCATGCGGCCTTTGCCACGGAAGACCAGAGCGAGGGCATGGCCGCTTTCATCGAAAAGCGCACGCCCCAGTTCCGCAACAAATGACGCTTTGACTCGGGTTTTGGCATTGACGGACCGGTTGGGCGGGACTATAAGCCTCGGCCAACCGGTGGCGATCAAATCGCCGCCGCATTCGTTTGACGCGGGGCAGTTTCAGGCCTATGTCTGCCGCCCTGATGTTCTACGGAATTTTTGTTTCACACTCGGACCAGGATTGAGCCAATGGCCAACACTCCCTCGGCCACCAAGGCGGCCCGCAAGATTGCCCGCCGGACGGCTGTTAACAAGGCACGGCGGAGCCGCGTGCGCACCTATCTGCGCAAGGTCGAGGAAGCCATTGCTTCCGGCGATTACAACGCTGCCACCGAAGCTCTCAAGGCTGCCCAGCCGGAGCTGATGCGCGCCGCTTCCAAGGGCGTCGTTCACGGCAACACCGCCTCGCGCAAGGTGTCCCGTCTGAACGCCCGCGTGAAGGCTCTGCAGGCCTGATAACGCCCGTCATAAAATCTTCAAAACCCGGCCCGAAAGGCCGGGTTTTTTGTTGCCGGAACGGCACATGAAAAAATTCTCACGATAAAACTATCACTGTATACCAGCAAATACTCATGCCGGGCTTTGTCAGTTTTTTCTCATATTTTTCAAATGGTTATGAGCATATCGGCATGGATCCGGCCTCCCCTGCCCGATTCAACCTGAGTCAAGTACGTGGCGAAGTTTTTTTTTGGAGAAGTGCCAGCCTGTTGGCCCCTTCTGAGCACATCAAGAAAAGGCCTTGAGTCAGAACGGATTTGGCCCGAAAGCCGTTCACGAAGGCGTTAATCTGACCGCCCGGAAAAGCCGCCTGCGGCCATTTTGTTAATAGGCAACTGTTGCCGCGTTCCGGCTGCCTGTGTATGTTCAATCCATCGGGGCAAGCTCGAAATTTAAATAAAAAACACAGCAAAACGTGGACCAGAAAAATGGCAAGGCAGGCAAAGAGACATAACTGGCAGAGTTCAGGAACAGTTTCCTTGCGTACCAATGTTATTTTTACGGGTCCAACGAAGTTCGAGCTCTTCTAAGCCCAATTTTCTCCTCAGATTTTGGTATCGATGGTGCGCAATACTCGATATTGCGAAGGGGGTCATTTGTCGAATTCTATGCCTTATGCGGGCGACGTCGACGTTAAGGCGGCTTATGAGGCGCTGACTGCCAGCCCTAATACTGTGCTGGTTGATGTGCGTACCCGGGCCGAATGGAATTTCGTCGGCGTACCTGATCTCCG
This sequence comes from Pannonibacter sp. CBAS1226, assembly GCF_055685825.1. Lineage (NCBI taxonomy): Bacteria > Pseudomonadati > Pseudomonadota > Alphaproteobacteria > Hyphomicrobiales > Stappiaceae > Pannonibacter > Pannonibacter sp. CBAS1226. The sequence goes on from NZ_JBVOUO010000005.1 coordinate 203,509, forward strand.
TGCCCTTGGTAAGGAGGTCGTCTTTACCGAATGGCAGGGTTTTCCGGCCGGTTCACCCGTTCCGGACTTCGTTGCCACACTTTCGGCCGAACTGGAGCGGAAAGGACTGGACAAAACGGTTCAGATCTATTTTCTGTGCCGCTCCGGCGCCCGGAGCCTGAATGCAGCCATTGCGATGACGCAGGCAGGATACGGGTCGTGCTTCAACATTGCCGATGGTTTCGAGGGCCCGCTTGACGGGACCGGTCACCGGGGCAGTGCCGGCGGATGGAAGGCCTGCGGCCTTCCCTGGATCCAGAGCTAGGATCCTTCTTTAGACACTCAGGCAGACCCAACGGGACCACCTCCCCTGGTCCCGGCAGGTTCTGCCGTTCTTGAAACACGGGAGAGCCCTCCGGGCGTCCCGACCGTATGAAACGGGAAAGCGGCTGTGGCGGACTGCTTTCCGGAACGAACGAGAGGCGAGGCGACATGCAAGTTCAGGAAGATATGGGCGCTGAACAATGGAACCGCGTCAAAAAAAGCCTGCGGGCCGAGCTGGGCGATGACGTCTTCTCCAGCTGGTTTGCACGCGTTGACCTGGAAGAAAATGCAGATGGCACCGTGCGTCTGTCCGTACCCACCCGCTTTCTGAAGCAGTGGATCCAGTCTCATTACCGCGACCGGCTGATGGGCCTTTGGAAGCGTGAATGCGAAAACGTGCATCGCATCGAACTGACCGTGCGCGGCGCCATGCGCCCCCGTCAGGTCGAGATGCCGATGGCCAGCAGCAGCAGCCTGTCCGCGCCCGCCCGCCCGGTGGCTCCGGCTGCCGCCGAGGCGCGCCCGATTTCGCTGAGCGAGCCGACCAATGCGGTTGCCGCTGCGCAGGCCGCGACCGCCGCTCTTGCCCGTGCCGAAGCCGACATGGGCAGCCGCGACGTGCTGCAGGGTGCAGCGCTCGATCCGAAATACACGTTCGAGACCTTTGTCGAGGGCGAGTCCAACGGCCTGGCGCTTGCTGCTGCCAAGCAGGTCGCCGGCGGCGGCGCCGTCACCTTCAATCCGCTCTATCTTCACGCCTCGGTCGGCCTCGGCAAGACCCATCTGATGCAGGCCGTTGCCGCCAAGGCGCGTGCTTCCGGCCGCAAGGTGCTCTATCTGACCGCCGAGCATTTCATGTACCGTTTCGTGGCGGCGCTGAAGGCCCAGTCGGCCCTGTCCTTCAAGGAAACCCTGCGCAGCATCGACCTTTTGCTCATCGACGACATGCAGTTCCTGCATGGCAAGCAGGTGCAGCAGGAATTCTGCCACACGCTGAACGCCCTCATCGACGGCGCCCGTCAGGTCATCGTGGCTGCAGACCGCGCCCCGTCCGAACTGGACACGCTGGATGACCGGGTGCGCTCGCGCCTGTCCGGTGGCCTGGTTGTCGGCATCAACGAGCCGGACTTTTCCCTGCGCCGCAACATCCTGTCGGCCCGCGTGGCCAATCTGAAGAAGTCCTACCCGGCTTTCTCCGTTCCCGACACGGTTCTGGACTATGTGGCCCGCCACGTGGTGTCCTCCGGGCGCGACTTGGAAGGCGCGCTGAACCGGCTCGTTGCCCATAACCAGCTCACCAACCAGCCGGTGACGCAGGAAATGGCCGAGATGACCCTGCGGGACCTCATCCGCTCCAGCGAACCGCGCCGGGTGAAGATCGAGGACATCCAGCGGATCGTCTCCAAGCACTATAATGTGACCAAGGCCGACCTGCTGTCGGCCCGCCGCACCCGCACCATCGTGCGTCCGCGCCAGATCGCCATGTATCTGGCCAAGGTGATGACGCCGCGCTCCCTGCCGGAAATCGGCCGCCGCTTCGGCAACCGCGATCACACCACGGTTCTGCATGCCGTGCGCAAGATCGAGGAAATGGCCCGCGCCGATGTGAGCCTGGCGCAGGAGCTGGAGCTGCTGAAGCGCATGCTGGACGCGTGAGCCCAAAGGCTTGCGTGAAGACTTGGGATAGCGGGGGAAACTGCCGCCGTCCTTGCGAAGATTGATGTTTTGAGGGCGTCCAACCGGGCGCCCTCTTGCATTTTGTGGCCATAAAGGGCAGGTTCGATGCCCCGCTCCTGCCCTGCCGGAGCTTACGGTTTCCTGCGTCAGGCCGTCCGGTCTGACCGTCACGAGTACACGGAAGACGCGCATGAAAGCGACCCTCGAACGGACCGACCTGCTCAAGTCCCTGACCCACGTGCACCGGGTTGTCGAGCGCCGCAACACGATCCCGATCCTGTCGAACGTGCTGCTGCGCGCCGATCAGGGCTCGCTCAAGCTCAAGGCGACGGACCTTGACCTTGAGGTCGTGGAGACGGTGCCTGCGATGATCGAGCGGCCCGGCGCGACGACCGTGCCCGCGCACATGATCTATGACATCGTGCGCAAGCTGCCCGAGGGCTCGCAGGTCGTGCTGGAAACCTCCAGCGACAACGCCACGCTGGAACTGAGGGCCGGGCGCTCGCGCTTTGCGCTGCAGATGCTGCCCGAGACGGATTTCCCGGATCTGACGGCCGGCACCTTCACCCACCAGTTCACGCTCGCAGGCGGTGCGATCCGCAAGCTGATCGACACCACCCAGTTCGCCATCTCCACCGAGGAGACGCGCTACTATCTGAACGGCATCTACCTGCACACGGTTGCCGGGGAGCAGGGCCAGATGGTGCGTGCGGTTGCCACCGACGGCCACCGCCTTGCCCAGGCGGAAGTGCCCGCGCCGCAGGGTGCTGCCGGCATGCCGGGTATCATCGTGCCGCGCAAGACGGTGGGTGAAGTCCAGAAGCTGCTGGAAGACCGCGAGGCCGAGGTGACGGTGGAGATCTCGGACACCAAGATCCGCATCACCAACGGGCCGGTGGTTCTGACGTCCAAGCTGATCGACGGAACTTTCCCGGATTACGGCCGCGTCATTCCGCAGCACAATGACAAGGAAATGCGCGTCGACCGGGACGAGTTCAAGGAAGCGGTGGACCGCGTGTCGACCATTTCCTCCGAGCGTGGCCGGGCCGTGAAGCTGTCCATGTCGGAAGGCCGTCTTGTGCTCGCCGTGAACAACCCGGACTCGGGCAGTGCAACGGAAGAACTGGCCGTCGAATATGACGCCGAGCCGATGGAAATCGGCTTCAACTCCCGCTACCTGCTGGACATCGCCGCCCAGCTGACGGGCGACACCGCCCTGTTCCGCCTGGCCGATTCCGGCTCTCCCACCCTCGTTCAGGACAACGCCACCGGCGACAGCCTCTTCGTGCTGATGCCGATGCGGGTGTGACGGGTCCCTTAAGCGGGACAAGAGTTCAAAAGTCAGCTGCGGACATGTGTGCGCAGTGCTGCATCTGGCTTATGGCAGGGTATCTCCGCCCCCCTCCCCCTTGTGGGGAGGGGTAAGGGGTGGGGGGGCTCTGAGCCTGCAACTGCATGAAGGATGGTTCTTCTTCTGAAGAGGCTATCAAGAGGCACGGCCATTCAAAATCAGTCGTTCTCTGCCGGCCGGAGGGGCCCTTCCCCCCACCCCTCACCCCTCCCCACCAGGGGGAGGGGGGCTGAAAGGCTGTACCAAAGAGAGCAAACGGTGCTCCTCTCTCTGGACCCAGGCCCGGTTCAAACTCGCCTTTCGAGCGGTGATAGCCGCGTGGTTGCTTCTGCCACAGCCCCTTGCCATGATGGGGCACCATGACCGGCATCAGCCAGGTGGCGATTGAGCGCCTCACGCTGACGGATTTCCGCAACTATGCGCATTTCGCCCTGTCGCCGGAGCGGAAGCTCGTGGCGCTGGCCGGAAACAACGGCATCGGCAAGACCAACATTCTCGAAGCCATCTCCCTCTTGAGTGCGGGCCGCGGCCTGCGCCGCGCCAGCCTGCCGGATATTGCCCGGCGCGGCGGCGAGGGCGGGTTTGCCGTCAATGCGCTGATCACCGGGCCTCTGGGCGAAACACGGCTCGGCACCGGATATGGGGCGGGTGACAGCGGCCGCCGGGTGCGGATCGATGGCACGGAAGCGCGCTCCTCAGAAGCGCTGCTCGACTATCTGCGCGTCCTCTGGCTGGTTCCGGCCATGGACGGGCTGTTCACGGGCCCTGCCGGCGACCGCCGCCGCTTTCTCGACCGGCTGACGTTGTCGATTGATCCGGCGCATGGCCGCCGGGTGAATGACTTCGACAAGGCCTTGCGCCACCGCAACAAGCTGCTGGAAGACGGCGGCTCACCGGCCTGGCTGGAGGCCATCGAGGCACAGGTGGCCGAGCTTGGTGTGGCGCTGGCGCTCGCCCGGCGCGAGACCGTCAGCCTGCTGCAGGGCCGGATCGAGGCGCTGGACCAGCTCGGCCTGCCCTTCCCCCGTGCCCTGCTGGTGCTGGATGGAGAGTTCGAGAGCGAGGCCACCGGCCTTGCCGCCAGCGATCAGGAAGACCTGCTGCGCCGCCGCTTGCGCGAGGGCCGGGCGCGCGACCGGGCGGCAGGGCGCACCCTCACCGGCCCGCACCGCAGCGATCTTCTCGTCACCCATGCGGCCAAGGTGATGCCGGCAGCACTCGCCTCCACCGGAGAGCAGAAGGCGCTGCTGATCGGGCTGGTGCTCGCCCACGCGGACCTGACGGCGGCTGTCTCGGGCATGACGCCCATCCTGCTGCTGGACGAGGTGGCGGCGCATCTGGATCCGGGCCGGCGGGAAGCGCTCTTCGCCCGTCTGACCGCACTGGAAGCCCAGGTTTTCATGACGGGCACGGACAAGGCCCTGTTCGATGCCCTGCCGGACAGCGGCGAGATCCATCTTCTGGGCAGCTGAGCGGCGGAAGGCTTGCTGCCGCAGCGCAACATCCGCCCTTAAAAGGCCGGTTTCCTATGGTTTTTCCACTGGTGAAACCCCTCATGCCCGGCCATTTGGCCGGGTTGGTTGAACCCTCCGGCCAGTGCCGTATAAGGGTACATTGATCCCCTGGACCGAATGGTGACTGATTCGGATGAGCGATACTTCGATTCCCGAGAACACCCCGTCTGCGGAAAGCTCTGCAGCACAGGAATATGGCGCTGACAGCATCAAGGTGCTGAAGGGCCTCGACGCTGTGCGCAAGCGCCCGGGCATGTACATCGGTGACACCGACGACGGCTCCGGCCTGCACCACATGGTTTATGAGGTTGTCGACAACGCCATCGATGAGGCACTGGCCGGCCATGCCGACCATGTGACCGTGACCCTCAACGCCGATGGTTCCGTCACCGTGACGGACAACGGCCGCGGCATTCCCACCGACCTGCACCCGCAGGAAGGCGTCTCTGCGGCTGAAGTCATCATGACCCAGCTGCACGCGGGCGGAAAGTTCGACCAGAATTCCTACAAGGTTTCCGGCGGCCTGCACGGCGTGGGCGTGTCCGTGGTGAATGCCCTGTCCACCTGGCTGGACCTGCGCATCTGGCGCAGTGGCAACGAGCATTACATGCGCTTCCGCCATGGCGATGCCGAAGCCCCGCTGAAGGTGACGGGACCTGCCAATGGCCGCAAGGGCACGGAAGTCACCTTCCTGCCCTCGACCGAGACTTTCACCAAGACCGAGTTCGATTTCGACACGCTGGAGCACCGCCTGCGCGAGCTGGCGTTCCTGAATTCCGGCGTGCGCATTCTGCTGACCGACAAGCGCGGCGTCGAGCCGCGCGTGGTCGAGCTGTTCTATGAAGGCGGTCTGGAAGCCTTCGTGCGCTATCTCGACCGGGCCAAGCACCCGCTGCTGGACGCGCCGATCTACATGACGGCCGAGCGTGACGGCATCACGGTCGAAGTCGCCATGTGGTGGAACGACAGCTATCACGAGCAGGTGCTGTGCTTCACCAACAACATCCCCCAGCGCGACGGCGGCACCCATCTGGCCGGCTTCCGCGGGGCGCTGACCCGTCAGGTGACCGGTTACGCGGAAAGCTCCGGCCTTCTGAAGAAGGAAAAGGTGTCGCTGACCGGCGATGACTGCCGCGAGGGCCTGACCTGCGTTCTCTCCGTCAAGGTGCCGGACCCGAAGTTCTCGTCCCAGACGAAGGACAAGCTGGTGTCCTCCGAAGTGCGCCCGGTGGTGGAGAACATCATCAACCAGGCGCTGGCCGAATGGCTGGAGGAAAACCCGGCCAAGGCGAAGTCGCTGGTGTCCAAGGTGGTGGAAGCCGCTTCCGCCCGTGAAGCGGCGCGCAAGGCGCGCGAGCTGACCCGGCGCAAGGGCGCGCTCGATATCGCCTCCCTGCCCGGCAAGCTCGCCGACTGTCAGGAGCGCGATGCCTCCAAGGCCGAACTCTTCCTCGTCGAGGGTGACTCGGCAGGCGGCTCGGCCAAGCAGGGCCGCCACCGCGAGAACCAGGCCGTGCTTCCGCTGCGCGGCAAGATCCTCAACGTGGAGCGTGCGCGCTTCGACAAGATGCTCTCTTCCAACGAAATCGGCACGCTGATCACCGCGCTCGGCACCGGCATCGGCAAGGAAGAGTTCAACGTCGAGAAGCTGCGCTACCACAAGATCATCATCATGACGGACGCCGACGTGGACGGTGCCCACATCCGCACCCTGCTGCTGACCTTCTTCTTCCGGCAGATGCCGGAGCTGATCGAGCGCGGCTACATCTATATTGCCCAGCCGCCGCTCTACAAGGTGAAGCGCGGCCAGTCAGAGCAGTATCTCAAGGACCAGACGGCGCTTGAGAACTATCTGATCGGCACCGGCCTTGAAGACACGTCCCTGGCCCTCGCCAATGGCGAAGTGCGCATGGGTGCGGACCTGCGGCAGGTGGTGGAGCAGGCGCGCGCCATCAGCGGCATTCTCGACGGCCTGCACTCGCGCTATGACCGTGCGGTGGTGGAACAGGCGGCGATTGCCGGCGCGCTCAACCCGGACACGCTCAACGACCGGGAAAAGGGCGAGCAGGCGGCTGCCTATATCGCCCGCCGTCTCGACATTCTCGCCGATGAATTCGAGCGGGGCTGGACGGCCGAGGTGCGCGATGACGGCGCGCTCGTCTTCCGCCGCACCGTGCGCGGCGTGGATGAGGTGGCCACCATTGATCCGGCGCTTCTGGCCTCGGCCGATGCCCGCCGCCTTGATGCCCACTCGGCCCATCTCAACGAGATCTACGGCAAGGCCGCCGTTCTGCGCCGCAAGGAAACCGAGACGGCGATCCGCGGGCCGCAGGCGCTGCTGTCCACCATCTTCGCCCTCGGCCGCAAGGGCCTCAGCCTGCAGCGCTACAAGGGCCTTGGCGAGATGAACCCGGAGCAGCTGTGGGAGACGACGCTGGACCCGAACGTCCGCTCGCTGCTGCAGGTGAAGGTCAAGGAAGCCGATGCGGCCGATGACATCTTCACCAAGCTGATGGGCGACGAGGTGGAACCGCGCCGCGAGTTCATCCAGGACAACGCCCTCAGCGTTGCCAATCTGGACGTGTGATGCCGGATCCGGCGGGCTGACCCGCCGGATTCTGTCCCGCAGGAGCGGACTTGGTCCCGGCGCGGGTGCCTCAGACCCTGTTCACGCCCCCTTGCGGGCCAGTGCCTGGGCGATTTCCTGATCAATGATGATGGTGCGGGCAAGACCTGCCTTCATCACCGCCTTCAGGGGCTCGGTCTTGCGGGCGCCGGAAGCGATGATGACATTGGTACCGCGTTTCAGTGCCTCGAAGGAGATGCCGACGCGGCGCTCGTTGAGGGCGCAGTCCACCAGACTGCCATCAGCGGCCAGCAGAAAGCCGCCGATCTCGCTCACTGCCCCGGCCCGGATCGCCTCTTCCACCTCTGAAGCGCCGATGCCCGCCAGCCGGAAGAAGGTGCCGCCCGGCTGCACGCCGCCGCAGCTCAGCAGATTGAGCGCTGCCGTCTCGCCCTTGTCCAGCATCGCCCGCAGCACCGGGTCCTGCTCCAGTGTCTGGCGCGTTTGCGGGCTGCCGACGTGGCTGGGCAGGGGCAGGGTGCGGGCCGGGCAGCCGATGGTGGCGGCCAGCTGAAGAGCCACCGAATAGGAACTCACCCCATCGTCGATGGACGAGGCGCCGATCATCGCCACCACGAGGCAGTCGCTCTTGGAAAGCTGGCGCATGGCATCGGCCATGCGGGCAATGGTCCGGCCGCCGGCAACGCCCAGGATCATGTCCGGCGTGCTCAACAGAATGCGGGACAGGTAATTGCTGGCGGCAATGCCGACCGACTCGCGCCCCAGCCGTTCGGCCAGTTCCGGCTCCGAGGACTGGGCTTCCAGCGGCGGCGTCAGCACGCATTCCTCCACCCCGTAGCGCTGGCTGATCCAGTCGCTGAGCGCCAGTGTTTCCGCCATTTCATGCTCGACGGAGATCTTCACCAGCCCCGTGTCACGGGCCTGTGCCAGCAGCCGGGTGACCTTGGTGCGCGACAGGTTGAGCCGCCGGGCCACCTGTTCCTGCCCCAGTCCATGGACGTAATAGAGCCATGCCGCGAGCACGCCCAGATCGTCATCACCGGACTTGGGTCTTGCCATGTTTCCTCCCTCGAGCCTTCCCGGAACATATCCCGTTTCATCTAGATGATGCAGAGCGCGCGCCACGGCAACCTGAACAAATGTTCAACCGGAGCACACTTGACACATATCCACCTCCGGGTTTAGACAAAAGTGCATAAGATGCACATTTGACCGATCCTTTGCCGGATTGCGATCTGTGCATCAGGCTGGCGGAGAGTGCGGCAGGCGCCCTGGAGGGAGAGCGCAAGCGGCATCGAGACCTCTCCGTCCCGGGCAGGCCCGGACGTCTGGCCAGAACTTCGGGAGGAGGAAATCATGGATAGCCTGTTGTCAGGGTTGAAGACTGTCGTCGACGGATTGGGCGCGACGGTTCTGCTGCCGATCATCATCTTCATCATTGCCGTGGTTCTGGGCGCCCGCCCGGGCAAGGCGTTCCGCGCCGGTGTCACCATCGGCGTCGCCTTCATCGGCATCAATCTCGTCATCGGCCTGATGTGGACCAACCTCAGCGAGGTGGCGCAGGCCATTGCCACGAACACCGGCGTCACCCGCGACATCGTCGATGTGGGCTGGCCGTCTTCGGCCGCCATTGCCTTCGGCTCGCAGGTCGGCCTCTGGATCATCCCCATCGGCATTGCCGTGAACGTCGTGATGCTGCTCGCCGGCCTCACCCGCACGCTGAACGTGGACGTGTGGAATTTCTGGCACTTTGCCTTCGTCGGCTCGCTGGTGGTCGCGGCCACCAATTCGCTCGGCATGGGCCTTGCCGCTGCCGCCATCATTGCCGTGATCTGCCTGATCTTCGCCGACTGGAGCGCCAAGGCCGTGCAGCGCTTCTATGGCCTGCCGGGTGTTTCGGTGCCGCATCTTCTGTCTGTCCAGATCCTGCCCATCGCCGTGGCGGTGAACTGGGTCATCGACCGTATCCCGGGCCTGCGTGACATCGATCTCAGCACTGATCACATCCAGGAGCGCCTTGGCGTGCTGGGTGAGCCGGTGGTTCTGGGTCTCGTCATCGGCGTGGTGCTGGGCACCATCGGTTTCTGGAACCCGGATGATGTTGCCGGCATGATCACCAAGGTGCTGAAGACCGGTATCAACCTTGCCGCCGTGATGCTGCTGCTGCCGCGCATGGTAAAGATCCTGATGGAAGGCCTGATCCCGGTCTCGGAAGCCGCCCGCGACTTCGTTCAGAAGCGCGCCGGCAGCCGCCAGATCAACATCGGCCTCGACTCGGCCATTCTGATCGGCCATCCGGCGGCGATTTCCAGTTCGCTGCTGCTGGTGCCGATTGCCATCTTCCTGTCGGTGGTGCTGCCGGGCAACCGGGTCATCCTCTTCGCCGATCTGGCGGTGATCCCCTTCGTCGTGGCGCTGGCCGCACCCATCGTGCGGGGCAACGTGCTGCGCATGGTGATCATCGGCACGGTTACGCTGGGCCTCGGCTTCTACATGGCTGGCGCACTGGCCCCGCTCTTCACCAAGGCTGCGGTATCCTCCGGCTTTGCCATGCCGGAAGGCGCCTCGCAGATCACGGCCATCGGTGACGGCTTTGTCTGGCTTGTCTGGGCAACGCTGGAACTGGTCCAGGTGTTCGGCATCCTCGGACTGGTGATCCTTGCCATCTGTTCTGCCGCGGCCCTGCTCGCCCTTGTCACCAAGCGCGCCACGCTCGAGAAGCTGGCAGGCGGCGAAGACGATGCTGCCAACGGAGCGAATGCATGACGCAATCCCTTGCAGACTGCGTGGCTGAGGACGGTATCTTCCTCAAGGCGCAGGCACAGGACGCAACCTCGGTGATCGGCCTTCTGGCCGGTCACCTCAGGGCCAAGGGCCTTGTCGCAGACACCTATGTGCAGGCGGTCATCGACCGGGAAAAGGTGATGCCCACCGGCCTGCCGATGGAAGACGGGCTGGCGGTGGCGGTGCCCCACACCGATCCGCAGCATGTCATCCGCTCCGGCATTGCCATCGCCACGCTGGCGGAACCTGTTGCCTTTGCCAGCATGGATGATCCGGACAATCAGCTGGCCGTGCGGGTGGTTTTCGCGCTGGCGCTGAAGAGCAAGGATGAACAGATCGGCATGCTTCAATCCATCGGCAGACTGCTGCAGGATGGGGAGCGCATCCGCAAGCTGATGGACGCATCCGGCCCGCAGGAGGCGATGGCTCTCCTCAGCGCAGAATAACAACAGGAGGAAACTGATGGCGCAGACCAAGACCGTTCTCGTGGCATGCGGCACCGCCGTTGCCACATCCACCGTGGTGGCCAACAGCCTGGAAGAGGCCATGGCCGCCCGCGGCATCCGCATCGAGACCCGCCAGTGCAAGGCAACCGAGGTGCCCAGCCTGATCGATCAGGCCGATCTCGTCGTCTCCACCACGCCGCTGCCGCCCAACCTGCCCAAACCCGCGATCGTCACGCTCGCCTTCCTCACCGGCATTGGCCGGGATGCGGAAATCGAGAAGATCGCCAAGATCCTCGCAGGCTGAGCGGACGCAAAGACCAGAAGACGGAACAGGACCGATGGAGACGATGAAGCGCCTGCGCGTTGGCGTCGAGGGGGGCTTGCATGCCCGCCCGGCTGCCGAACTCGTCCGCCTCGCCAAGGGCTTCGAGGCGGAGATCGTGATCGGCGCCGGGGCGCAGACCGCTCCGGCCCGCTCCTCGCTAAAGCTGTTGCTGCTTGGCGTCAAGGAAGGCGACGAGGTGGAGCTGCGCACCAGCGGCCCGGACGCCGCCGAGGCCCTGTCCGCCGTCTCCGGCTTTCTGTCAGGCGGCATCGCGCATGAACCGGCGGAAGCGCCCGCATCCATAGCCAGCGAAGCAATCCCGGCGCCTGCTGAGGAACACGCTCCTGCCGCTGGCGCCCTCAAAGGCATCGGTACGGGTGGCGGACCTGCCATCGGTCCGGTGTTCCATTTCATCCAGCCCGCGCTGGAGGCCCCGGCCGGCCCCACCCCGCCGGAAGCCCGCAGCGCAGAGCTGGAGAAAGTTGAAGGCGCCCGCGTCCGGCTGCTGCAGCAGATCCATGACGATGCAGCCCGCGCGGCGTCGCCTCAAGCCCGAGACATTCTGACCGCCATTGCCAGTCTTGCCGAAGACGCAGACTGGGCCGCAGCCATTGCCGCCCATGTGGCTGACGGACAACCGGCCATCACCGCCATTCTGACCTCAGGGCGTGAGACGGCAGCGGCGCTTGCTGCCCTGCCGGACCCTTACGCCCGCGCCCGCGCCGAAGACATGGATGCGGTGGCCCGGCTGCTGGCACTTGCCGTCAACGGCCTGAAGCCGGTGTCCCTCGCCGATTGCCCGGAAGGAGCTGTCATCGTGGCTGGGGATCTGACCGCTCTGGAAATCGGCGCGGCGGACCTGCGCCGCACCGGCGGCCTCATCTGCCGCAACGGCTCGGCCACCAGCCATGCCGCCATTCTGGCCAAGGCCTTCGGCATTCCCGCCGTCTTCGGTGTGGCTGACCCGCAAGGCAAGCTTGCCGCAGCGCGGACGGTAGCGCTGGATGGCACATCGGGGCTGGTCTACCCGGACCCGTCATCTGATATCGCGGAGGAGTTCACGGCACGCTGCGCGCAGGCCCGCGCCGAAGCGGAGCGGCTCTCCGCGCTCCGGGATGTGGCGCCGGTCACGCGCGATGGCACACCGGTCATTGTCGCCGCCAACATCGGCTCGGTGAAGGACATTGAGCTGGCAAAGGAGCACGGCGCCATGGGCGTCGGCCTGATGCGCACCGAGTTCCTGTTCCTGGGGCGCACCGCCCTGCCGGATGAGGAAGAACAGTTCACCACCTACCGGACCGTGCTGGAGGCTTTTCCCGGCCATCCGGTGGTGATCCGCACCCTCGACATCGGCGGCGACAAGCCGGTGCGCGGTATTTCGGTGCCGCAGGAGGAAAATCCCTTCCTCGGCCTGCGCGGCATCCGGCTGTGTCTCGCCAATCCGGCCCTGTTCAAGGTGCAGCTGCGGGCGCTCTTGCGCGCGGCCCCTTACGGCGATCTCAAGGTGATGCTGCCCATGGTCAGCGATCCGGCGGAAATCGCCAGCACCCGCGGCCTCATCAACGCGTGCGAAGCCGAGCTGACGGCAGAGGGCAAGGCCTTTGGCCGCTTTGATCTCGGCACCATGGTGGAAACGCCCGCCGCCGCCCTCATTGCCCGTGATCTGGCGGCAGTCACGGCCTTCTTCTCTATCGGCACCAATGACCTCACCCAATATGTCATGGCCGCCGACCGGATGAACCCGTCCGTCGCAAGCCTCTGCCAGACGGACCATCCGGCTGTTCTGCGCGCCATCCGCATGGTGGCGCAAGCGGCGCAGGCCCATGGCATCTGGTGCGGCATCTGCGGCGAGGCTGCGTCCGATGCGGGCCTGCTTCAAACCTTCCTTGATGCGGGCGTGCGCGAGCTCAGCATGGCGCCAGCCTCCATCCCCCGCATCAAACAAGCCATCGGCGCTGCCACCCTCTCCTCCCCGCCTCAGATCCCCTGAGGTCAGACGCCACCTGCCCCGGAAGACCGCTTCCGGGGCATTTTTCTTGGTTAAGCCCGTGCGGCGCTTGAGCATCTTCAAGGCGTGATGCGTCAGCGTCGAAAGCCTTGGTATTACGGGGTTTCACTGGCAGGTGAAGCTCTCCGCCGAAGCCGGATCGCTGCCGGTGTAGCGGGCCACCTGCGGATGCGGGCAGAGCTTGCGCGTCACCTTGCCCAGCGCCCCGATGCCCTCCTTGTTGCCATCCGTCACGGAGGCAACCACCGCACCGGGAGCCTTGTCCTTTTCCACCCAGTCCGTCAGAGAGGCGAAAAAGTCGAAGCCGTCTGCCGTGGGGCCGCTGGCGCCATGAGGCATGCCGGCAATCCGGTAATAGCGGATGAAGCCATCAAGCTCTGCGCCTGTATTGGCCGAAAGCCGTTCGAACCAGGTGTCCGTGTCGCGGATCGAGAACACCGGATCACCCGCCCCATGGAACAGGACAATCTTGCCTCCGGCAGCCCGGAACGCAGTCAGATCCGGATTATCCGCGCCCGGCGGGGTCATGAACTCCATGGGGGATTCGGGAAACTCATCCGTCTTCGCAAAGATCTTCGGCGCGTCCGTGTCGAAGTTGAAGGCGGCAAGATAGGCCATCAAAGCTTCGGGCGATCCTTCGACGCGGGTGGGCGGAGTGGTGAAGATCTGCGCCAGCGAAGGAGCACCCAGCGCCACGATACGCGGCAGATTGGCAAAAGCTTCCGCTTCGCTGTTGACCCGCCACATGCGCCAGTTGGACGAGGCCATGCCGGCATCCCAGACCCAGGGGGCGTAAAGCTGCCCGCCCTTGCTGTTGTGCGGCCCCTTGAGGATCGTCTGCAGCGCATCAATCCTGGGCTGGCTCAGGCAGCCGGTTTCCTGCCCGGCCTTGCAGGCAAGCGCGGAGACATCAAAGGCCTTCTGGCAGCCATCGATATCCTGCGCCAGACCATCCTTCAGTCCGTCCAACCCGTCGCAGGCGTCCAGAATACCCCTGGCGAGAACATCCGTATCGTCCTTTGACAGGGACGTGCGGATATCACCGGAGATGGCGGCCAGTGCCTGCAGGTCGTGGGCGTGCTGCACGGCGGCCTTGGGCAGATTGAAACCGGGATAGGCAATCAGCAGCCCGTCGAAGGCATCGGGCATCCGTTCCGCAGCCACCATGGCATGGCGGCCGCCATTGGAGCTGCCAAGCCCGTAAGACCGCTGCACCGGCTGGCCGTAGAAGGCCTCGATCATCTGCAACGCCACCGGGTTGAGCCGGGCCACGGCACCATAGCCATAGTCCCTGCGTGCCTGAGGGTCGAAGCCGAAGCGCGCGCCGCCCGCAAGGCCTGCATCCTTCACCGCTGCGCCATCATGCCCTGCATCACTGGAGACGACCGCATAACCGCGTCCAAGCGCCGTCTGGCTCCTGTCGCCGCCCAGCACCTGACCAAGGGCGGGCACCACGCGGCCATCATTGCCGCCATTGAACTGATGCACGAAGCCGCCGTTCCAGTTTTCCGGCAGGCGCAGTTCAAAGGAGATGGCGTAGGTCTGGCCATCCACGCCCGTGCGCTGGTCCAGCTTGCCCTGAACCGCACAATGGGAAATGGGCGACATATCGGAGCGGCCAATCGCGGCATCCCTGGCAACCGCTTCGCTGCCGGTGACGTCCAGCCCCTCGATCTGGAACAGGCCCGCAGCGGCGGCGCAATCTGCCGCCGCCTGCACGTTTTCCGTGGCTGCCACAGGCAGCAGGGGCGCCGCCAGCAGGCTGGCAAGCAAGGCTTGTCTGAATTTCATTCCGTCCTCCCGAAACAAAATCCGGTCTGCGTCGTTTCCTGCCTGTGACTCAGCTCCTCCTGTGGTCACAGCCAGCAAGTGCAGTCCGGACGCAATCCGTATTGCAGGTCGTATGCTAACGGGCGTCCTTTTGGCTGGACAAGTCAAAACCGCACTACAGCCATACGCCCGCCACCTTGCCGGCCGTGCCGCGGCGTCCGGGTTTGCACGAACTGCCGCTGTCACACGTCCGTAGTGTCATCTGACTAAACAGGCGCCCAAGGGGCGATGATTCGAAGAGGCCTGGAATGACCCCGTCGACTGTGCTTTTCGTTTGTCCGGACAACGCCCTGCTGGGGCCGCTGGCCGAAGCTTATCTGAACAGCCTTGCGCCGCAGGGGATTCGTGCCTTTTCTGCGGGCCCCAATCCGCGCGGCACACTGCATCCGCTGGTGCGGCGCCTGCTGCAGGACCATGGCCTGGATGCGCAGGGCCTTGAGCCCAAGAGCTGGGACATCTTCATGCTGCCCCATGCGCCGCAGCCCGACCGCGTGGTGGCGCTGACGGACAGTGTGGCCGGCGGCCATCAGCCGGACTGGCCGGGCAACCCGCGCCGCACCCTGTGGCAGGTGGCGGCCTGCGAGGCTGACAGCCGTCCGGAAAGCCTTGCGGCCTGCAGCGAGTACTTCCGGCGCATTCGCAGGTGCATTGATCAGACGCTTGCGCAGCAGACACCGCCCGTGCACCGGCAGGCGCAGGAGCTGCTTCTTGCCTCTTGCTGAGACCGCGTGCACCTTGCCGAAACTTTCTGGTGCTAGATACCTGTTGAGCACATAGGCCGATACTTATATGCAGGCGGCCTTGGCCCGAGAACCCTGCAGCCATGCGTGTGAGGCCTAAAGTGTTGCGATCAGGTGGAAGCCGTTCTTGACCGAGTATCTCAATCAGATCGTCACGTTCCTCGGAGATAATCCGGAACTGGCCGGGCTCATCTGCTTCCTCATCGCCATGGGCGAGGCCCTTTTCATTGTCGGCCTCTTCGTGCCCAGCACCGTGGTTCTGGTTGGTGCGGGCGCGCTTGCCGGGCTCGGCAAGCTCGATCCGGTGTCGATCTTTCTATGGACGACCTGTGGTGCCATTGTCGGCGACGCGATTTCCTATTGG
This sequence comes from Pannonibacter sp. CBAS1226, assembly GCF_055685825.1. NCBI lineage: Bacteria > Pseudomonadati > Pseudomonadota > Alphaproteobacteria > Hyphomicrobiales > Stappiaceae > Pannonibacter > Pannonibacter sp. CBAS1226. Next base: position 219,438 of record NZ_JBVOUO010000005.1, read on the forward strand.
GTCGGCTATTTCTACAAGGACCGGCTGCGCAATGTCTGGCCCCTGTCCCGCTACACCAGCATCATGGAGCGGGGCGAAGCCTTCTTCCGCCTGCATGGCGGCAAGAGCGTCTTCATCGGACGCTTCGTGCCGGGGGTGAAATCCGTCGTGCCGGGCATCGCCGGCATGGTGGGCATGGATGCCTGGTACTTCACGTTCGTCAACGTCACCTCGGCCATTGCCTGGGCCGTCTCGCACCTCGGACCCGGCTTCATTGCCGGCACGGCGCTGAGTGCCATCGGCGAGGTCAGCGGCCGTCTGGCGGTGATGCTGGGCGTGCTCTGCGTCATCCTCTTTGTCGTGATCATGCTGGGCCGCTGGCTCATCCAGATCATCATTCCGCTGTTCGCAGGCACCCATGGCGCCATCATCGGCTGGTTTGCCCGCCGTCCCGGCCCGGTCTCGCAGTGGGTGGCCCGCTCTTTCGATCCGCAGCATCCCCGCTCCACCGGCATGCTGGCATCCGCGCTCCTGCTGATCATCACCATGCCCGCCTTCTTCTGGCTGGTGACGCAGCTGACGCCGGGCGACAGCCTGACCCAGGCGGATCTGGCGATCCGCAACCTGTTCGAGAGCCTGCGCTCGCCGCTGGGTGACCGCATCCTCGTGCCCATCACCATGCTGGGCGATGGTTTTCTGCTGACCATCTTTGCGCTGCTGGTCGCGGCCTATCTGTTTGGCCGCAAGGCCTGGCGCCGGGGCACCGGTTTCCTCATCGCCGTCAGCACGACGGCGCTGTTCGTGCCGCTGATGAAGGCTCTCGTCGTGCGTGACCGGCCCAATGTCTTTGGCGACGGTGTACATGGTTTCAGCTTTCCCTCCGGCCACACGACGGTCACCACCGTCATTTTCGGCATTATTGCCGTGCTGATCGCCCATGAGCGCTCGGCCTGGTCCAAGGCCGGCATCTTCACCATCACCGCCATCTATGTGCTGACCATGGCTTTCTCCCGGGTCTATCTCGGGGTGCACTGGACCAGCGATGTGCTGGCGGGCCTGCTGTTCGGCACCGCCATGGTCGCCGCCTTTGCCTTCGTCTTTGGCCATGTCCACAACGAAAAGGTGGGCCGGGGCGTGCTGGTGGCGATTGTCGCCAGTGCCTTCGTGGTGTTCGGCGGCTGGCACATCACACGCAACCTGCCTGCAGCGCTTGCCACCTACAGCCCCGTGCCGAACGAGCAGGTGCTTGACGAGGCGGATTGGCTGGACAGCGGTTGGACCCGCGTTGCCCCGCGCCGCGTCGGCCTCAGCGGCGATGATGAAGAGCCGTTGATCGTGCAATATGCCGGAGATCTCGGCACCCTTGCCCGCCGGCTGGAACAGGAGGGCTGGCAAAAGGCTCCGGCCTGGACCGTAAGATCTGCGGCCGGGTTCATTGAAGGCCAGACCAGCGCGGAGGTTCTGCCCGCCCTGCCGCGGACCCATTATGGACGCTATGCCGCCCTGGTGATGATCCGCAACAGCCATGCGCCGGACAAGAAGGACGATATCCGTCAGGTGCTGCGCCTGTGGCCCACAAGCTTCGTCATCGGGAGCGGAGAGGACGTCAGCCCCCTCTATGCGGGCGGTATCATTTCGGAAGAGATCCTGCATCCTCTGGGAGAATTCTCCGCCCCCAAGACGGAACAGGCCGCCCCGCCGGCGGACCGCAATCCCTTCCTGCAGCTGCCGGGTGCGACGGAGCGCCAGCGCCCGGATGGATCGGCGGTGACCCTCGTCCCTGCCCCGCCACCGGCGGCTCAATAGTTTCACTTAATTGAAAATACGTCTTGGCATGGCCCGCTTAGTTTCTTATGTATGAAACAAGTGGCCGTTTTCGGCCGCCTTCAGGCATATGAAGAGAGGGTCAGAATGCCAACCGAATTCACGCCGCTCCTGTCGCTGGCAGGGGGCGCACTCATCGGCCTTGCCGCCGTTGCCCTGATGGCCGTTCATGGCCGCATTGCCGGGATCACCGGCATTCTGGGCGGGTTTCTGCCGGGTTCGGGCGAAAGTGACCGCGGCTGGCGCATGGCCTTCATCGCCGGCATGATCGCCGCTCCCCTCACCGTCATGGCCGCGACCGGCAGCATGCCGCAGATCGCTGTGCCGGTTTCCACACTTGCGCTGGTGGCCGGCGGATTTCTGGTTGGCATCGGCGCCACCTTCGGCTCCGGCTGCACCAGCGGCCACGGGGTCTGCGGCCTGTCGCGCCTCTCCGCCCGCTCCATCGCCGCCACGCTCACCTTCATGGCCACCGGCGCGGTGACCGTCTTCCTTGTCCGTCACGTTTTCGGAGGCTGAGACCCATGCGTATTCTCTCTGCCTTTGCGATCGGCGTTGTCTTTGGCCTCGGCATCCTGCTGTCGGGCATGGCCAATCCGGCCAAGGTTTTGAATTTCTTCGATATTGCCGGAACCTGGGACCCCAGCCTCGCCTTTGTCATGGGCGGCGCCCTCGCCGTGACAGCCGCCGGCTACCAGATCCTCTTCCGCAAGGGCGGCGCGCCGCTGCTCGCCCCGCGCTATCTCGTGCCCACCCGCAAAGATATCGATCCGAAGCTCATCGGCGGCGCGGCCGTCTTTGGCATCGGCTGGGGCCTGTCCGGTTTCTGCCCCGGCGGGCTTGTGCCCGCGCTCGGGCTTGGCCAGAGTGAACCGTGGATCGCCTTTGCGGCCGTCGTCGCGGGCATGCTGGCTGCCCGGGCTATCGGCATGCTGCAGGCGCAGCAGAAACCGGCGCGTCCGAAGCTCGCATCCGGCGAATGACCTGACCCCTCAGGAGAAACACCATGAGCACGCAGTCCTATCCGGTTGACATGACGGTGAACCCCGAGGTCACCGCCTTCTTTGATCCGCTGACCAACACCATCAGCTATGTGGTGAAGGATCCGGCCTCGGAGGCCTGCGCCATCATCGACAGCGTCATGGACATCGACTATGCCGCCGGGCGGATCAGCTATGTCTCGGCGGACCAGATCATCCACTTCGTCGAGGAGAACGGCCTCAGGGTGGAATGGCTGATCGAGACCCATGTGCACGCCGATCACCTGTCTGCCGCGCCCTATATCCAGGGCAAGCTGGGCGGCAATCTGGGCATCGGCAGCCAGATCTCCGTGGTGCAGGAAACCTTCGGCAAGATCTTCAACGAGGGCACGGAGTTCCAGCGCGACGGCAGCCAGTTTGACCGGCTGTTCGAGGATGGGGACACCTATCAGGTGGGCAGCATGACCTGCTTTGCCATCTACACCCCCGGCCACACGCCGGCCTGCATTACCCATGTGATGGGTAATGCCGCCTTTGTGGGGGACACCCTGTTCATGCCCGATGGCGGCTCCGCCCGCGCCGATTTTCCCGGCGGGGATGCCGGCACGCTTTACGATTCCATCCAGAAGGTGCTCGCCCTGCCGGACGAGATGCGCCTCTTCATGTGCCACGACTACGGCCCCAATGGCCGCGACATCCAGTGGGAGACCACGGTGGGCGAGGAAAAGGCGCATAACATCCACGTGGGCGGCGGCAAGACCCGCGAGGAGTTCATCGCCTTCCGCACGGCGCGCGATGCCGAACTCGACATGCCGAAGCTGATCATCCCCTCGCTGCAGGTCAACATGCGCGCCGGTCAGCTTCCCCCCGCCGATGACAGCGGCAAGACCTTCCTCAAGGTTCCGGTCAACGGGCTTTAAGGAGCGTTTGCGGTCAAAGCGTCAGGAATGAATGCAAGTCTTGATCACAGTGCGGAACGATCCTGAAGGCGTGTTTCATGGCAGGGCTTCACCGCCCCCCGCCCCCTGGTGGGGCGGGGTGAGGGGCGGGGGGCGCAGACACTCAGCCCGGCACGAGTTCAGTGGGTCACCCTACGGCAGCTCTTTTGCAACTAGATCAGACGTGGCCCTAAATTGCTGTCTCACAGCCCCCCACCCCTCACCCCTCCCCACCTTGGGGGAGGGGGGCGGAGACTCTGTGCCAGCAAAAGACATGTTCTTCGTTTTCTCCCTCCAGCGAGCCCCCAATGAACCGGCTTCAGCGCTATCTTCCGATCCTCGACTGGGGCCGTACCTATGACCGGGCGGCCGCCACCAATGATCTCATCGCCGCCGTGATCGTGACGATCATGCTGATCCCGCAGTCGCTGGCCTATGCGCTGCTGGCGGGGCTGCCGGCGGAGGTCGGGCTCTATGCCTCCATCCTGCCGCTGGTGGCCTATGCCATCTTCGGCACCAGCCGGGCACTGGCGGTGGGACCGGTAGCGGTGGTGTCGCTGATGACGGCTTCTGCGGTGGGCGAACTGACGGCGCAGGGCACGGCGGAATATCTGGGCGCGGCCATTGCGCTTGCCTTCCTCTCCGGGCTCATTCTCATCGTCATGGGCCTGTTCCGCCTCGGTTTTCTCGCCAATCTCCTGTCCCATCCGGTGATCTCCGGCTTCATCACCGCCTCGGGCCTGCTGATTGCTGCCAGCCAGCTGAAACACATTCTCGGCGTGCCGGGCGGCGGCACCACGCTGGTGGAAATCACCTCGTCTCTGGCCGCCAATCTGGGCCAGATCAATCTCATCACGCTTGCCATCGGCATTCCCGCCATCGGCTTCCTGTTCTGGGTGCGCAAGGGGCTGAAGCCGCTTCTGATCCGTGCCGGACTGAAGCCAAGGCTCGCCGATAGCATCGCCAAGGCCGGTCCTGTCGCGGCCGTCGCCGTGACAACCCTACTGGCTGCGGCCTTCGACCTCGGCAATGAGGGGGTGAAGCTTGTCGGCCATATTCCCGGCGGGTTGCCAACGCCCGTGCTGCCGCCCTTTGACGCAAAGCTGTGGCTGGACCTTCTGGTTCCTGCCCTGCTCATCTCCGTCATCGGCTTTGTCGAATCGGTGTCCGTGGCGCAGACGCTGGCAGCCAAGAAGCGCCAGCGCATCCTGCCGGATCAGGAACTGATCGGCCTTGGCGCCTCAAATGTGGCCTCGGCCATTTCGGGCGGCTATCCGGTGACCGGTGGCTTTGCCCGCTCGGTCGTCAATTTCGATGCAGGCGCCGAAACCCCGGCAGCAGGCGCCTATACCGCCGTGGGCATTGCGCTGGCCACCCTGTTCCTGACGCCGCTTCTCGCCAATTTGCCCCAGGCAACCCTTGCCGCCACCATCATCGTCGCCGTGCTGTCGCTGGTGGATTTTCCGGCCCTGCGCCGCACCTTCATCTATTCGCGCAGCGACTTTGCCGCCATGGCCGCCACCATTCTCGTCACCCTGCTGGTGGGTGTGGAAGCGGGCGTCACCACGGGCGTCATCCTGTCGGTGCTGCTCTATCTGTTCCGCACCAGCCGCCCGCATATGGCTGTCGTCGGCATCGTGCCGGGCACCGAGCACTTCCGCAATGTGCGCCGCCACAAGGTGGTGACCGGCAGCACGGTGCTGACCGTCCGCGTCGATGAAAGCCTCTACTTTGCCAACAGCCGCTATCTGGAAGACCGCATTCTCGAACTGGTGGCCGAGCGCCCGGCGATCCGCCACGTGGTCCTGATGTGCACCGCCGTCAACGTGATCGACGCCAGCGCCTTTGAAAGCCTTGAGGAACTGAACCGGCGGCTAAAGGATTCCGGCGTCACCTTCCACCTCTCGGAGGTGAAGGGCCCGGTGATGGACCGGCTGAACCGCACCGATTTCACCCGGCATCTCACGGGTCAGGTGTTCCTCACCCAATATGACGCCCTGTGCAGCCTTGATCCCGAAACCGCCCACGTTTCCGAATCCCGCCACCCCAAACGCCGCGCCATGAGCACGTTGTGGGAGGGGCCGGAGATTTGAGGGAGGGGGTTTGACAGGGGCCAGCGGGCAGGCGCCCTCCTGCCCACCGCGCCGTCCCGGCCTTGTGCCGGGACCTGTCAGGGGCGCAGAGCGATTGTTTGCGGCGGGAATTGCCGGCTGAAAGGCCTGGCCCGATGCCGGAGATGCGGCGGCAGCCTTACAGGCCCCGGCTCGGGGGCCGGGGCGGCGCGGAGAGCGTTTGGAGACCGGCAGCATAATCATAGGGTCCTGTGCATCTCCGTCCCGTCAGGAACCGTTCTTACACGCCTCACCTTTCACTTGCCTTCCGCACTTCACCCGGGCAAGGGTCGCGGCCATGGAACAGATGCCTCCACATACTCCCGTACAAGACCCGCCCGAAGCGAGCCTGCGGCAGCGGTTCGTATCTGGCCCGCAGAGCGGCGGGAGCGGCATTCTGGCCGTCGTCTATTCGCAGGTCCGCGTGCCGGAGGGGCGGTTCGGGCTGGAGCGGCTGTTCATGGACACGCGCCACGCCTGCCTCTTCCTCAATGACCTGCGCTGGCGCTGGTATGAGGGGCAGACAGAGGCCATCGACGCGGCGATTGATGCCTCTGTCGCCGAGGCGAAACCCTCGCGCATCATCCACTATGGCTCGTCCATGGGCGGCCATGCGGCGCTGGCGGCGGGTTTGCGCCGGGGAGATGGCGAGGTGCACAGCTTCGGCCCGGAGCTGGAGCCCGGACGGCCCGGCACCCAGAGCGCGGACTATGGTCTTGCCTCACCCGGGACGCCAGCAGAGGCGCTGGCGCTTGCACCGGAGTTCGCAAGGCTTGAGACCCCGCCCGCCCATCCGCTGCATCTCTACTTCGGCCATTTCGATGCTGCCGATGCCGCAGGCGCGGCGCGGGTGCTGAGCCGCAAGGCGGAAGTTCCGGCGATGGCTGGCATCCACGTGCATGAGCTTGCCTCCTGCCACGCCAGCCATGATCACCTCTATGCGCTGAACGTGATCCGCAAGATCATCCGCACCTTTGAGCGCGATCCGGCTGCCGAACTGGCCGCCCGCGATCTGCTGCAGCCCCTGCCGCCTGCGTTCCATGCCGGGTTTTCGCAGGCCGCCGAACTGCTGGCGCAAGGCGTCGTGCCCGAGGAATCCGACCTTCTGCATCTGGCAGGCCTCGCCCCGGATCACATCGGCCTCCTGCGTCTCCGGGCGGATGCAGCTGCCGCGCGCACAGATCTGGAATCCGCCCTTGCCCTGATGACACAGGCCGAAGCGCAGATTGCCGGCCATCCCGGCCTTGCCGCCTTGCCCAAGCGCTGGCGCAAGGACCTGACGCTCGCCCGCATCCGCTGGATGGCGGACCTCGGAAGACAGGAGGCAGCGGCGGACCTGCTGAGGTCTCTCGCCGTGCAGATGCCCCATGACGCAAAGGTTCTGGCGCTGGCGGGGGCGCTTGGCATCAACCTGCCGGAAAGCTGAAATGCAGGGACAGCTCTTGCATTTTTCGAACAAATGCGGAACATTTGCAGGATGAACCCGCTTGACCTTGCCCATACCAACCGCATTGCCCTTGATGACCCGCTGACGGACGGGCGCCAGTCCGAAACGGCGCTCAAGGTCTGGCGCGGGGCGGCCCGGCTCATGCGCCTGCAGGGCTTTGCCTGCCTGCCCGAGCTGACGCTGGCCTCCGGGCGGCGGGCCGATCTCATCGCGCTGGGCCCGAAGCACGAGATCATCATCATCGAGGTGAAATCCTCCATCGCGGATTTGCGCGCGGACAGCAAATGGCCGGACTACCGCGCCCATTGTGACCGGCTCTATTTCGCCACCCATGTGGATGTGCCGGCGGAGATCTTCCCGGAAGAGGCGGGGCTGATCCTGTCCGATGGCTATGCGGCGGATATCCTGCGCGAGGCTCCGCACCATCCCCTGGCCGCCGCCACCCGCAAGGCCGTGACCTCCCGCTTTGCCCGTCAGGCCGCCCTGCGCCTGCATGACCTCCTGGACCCGGACGCAAGGGCCATCGCCAGCGTGCTCTGATCCTTGGCGCGGGGGCTGGCGTAAGAGGGAAAGTCTCCACGCGAACCACGCCCTTGCCAGAACCCGTCATGCCACCAGCACCTGCCACGGCCCCTACATCCTCCTCCTCGCTCGGCCTGCAGGTTGTCTGGTTCAAGCGGGATCTGCGCGCCTTTGATCATCAGTCCCTGTTCGAGGCCGCCCGCCTTGGGCCGGTGCTGCCGCTCTATATCGTGGAGCCGGGGCTGTGGGCGCAGCCGGACATGTCCGGCCGCCAGTTCGCCTTTCTGCGCGAATGCCTTGAAGAACTGCGGGAGGCGCTCGCCCGGCTGGGCCAGCCGCTGATCATCCGCACGGGCGAGGCCGTGCCGGTGCTTTCCGCGCTGCACCGGGCGCGGGGCATTGCCGCCCTGTGGTCGCATGAAGAAACCGGCAATCTGTGGACCTTCCGCCGCGATCTGGCGGTGAAGGCCTTTGTACGGGCCGAAGGCATCCCCTGGTATGAGCCGCGCCAGACCGGCGCGGTGCGCCGTCTGGCGAGCCGCAACGGCTGGGCCGCGCGCTGGGACCATGACATGCGCACGCCCCTGCTGCCGGAACCCCTGCTCACTCCGCTCTCCAGCCTTGGCCTCACCATTGATCCCGGCCCCCTGCCCCCGGCGGGCGGTCCTGGCCTCGCGCCGGACCTTTGTCCGCAGCGCCAGCCCGGCGGGCGCAAGGCGGGCCTTGCCTGTCTTGAGAGCTTCCTGCACCGGCGTGGCAAGACCTACAGATCCGGCATGTCGAGCCCCGTCTCCGGCTTCGACGCCTGTTCGCGCCTGTCGCCGCACATCGCCTTCGGCACGCTTTCCTTGCGCGAGACTACGCAGCGGGCGGAAGACCGGCTGAACCAGCTGGTTCTTGCAGGTGATGCGCCGGGTGCGGCCACATGGCGCGATGCCGTCAGTTCCTTTCTCGCCCGGCTGCACTGGCACTGCCACTTCATGCAGAAGCTGGAGGATGCGCCGCGCATCGAGGTCAGCAACCTGCATCCTGCCCATGACGGCCTGCGCCCGCGCGAGCCGGACCGGGCGCGGCTGGAGGCCTGGATGAAGGGTGAAACCGGCCTGCCCTTCGTGGATGCCACCATGCGGGCGCTCCTTGCCACCGGCTGGATGAACTTCCGCATGCGCGCCATGCTGATGGCCGTCTCCAGCTATCACCTGTGGCTGGACTGGCGCACGCCGGGGGAGCATCTTGCGCGCTGCTTCACCGATTATGAGCCCGGCATCCACTGGCCTCAGGTGCAGATGCAGTCCGGCACCACGGGCATCAACACCATCCGCATCTACAATCCGGTGAAGCAGGGGCTGGATCAGGACCCGGATGGCCGCTTCATCCGCCGCTGGGTGCCGGAATTGCGCGCCATTCCGGACGCTTTCCTGCACGAGCCCTGGAAGGCCCCCAACGCGGGCGCCGTGCTGGACAAGGCCTATCCGCTGCCGGTGGTGGATCATGTGGCGGCAGCCCGGGCGGCGCGGGACAAGGTCTGGTCCTTGCGCAAGGACCGTGAATTTCACAAGGCGGCTGACACCATTCAGGAGCGGCACGGGAGCCGCAAGTCCGGCATCACCCGCCGGGGCCGCGATGGCGGAGGAGGATGCAAACGCCCGGCAGACACCACTGCCCAGCTCAGCTTCGGCCTGCTGCTGCCGCAGGAGGAGGGCAAGGGCAGACCATGAAGATGCGCAAGAAATCCGATCTGCCGGTCAAGACCTGCCGCACCTGCGCAAGGCCCTTCACCTGGCGGCGCAAATGGGCCCGCGACTGGGACAACGTGCTCTATTGTTCGGACCGCTGCCGGAGCACGCGCAAAGGCGGCAGCCCGCTGGCTGAAGATCCGGAGGAGGAGACGCAAAGTTCCTCCCGCAGGCGCTAGAGGCTGCCGTCTCCGGCTCCAGACGCAAAACCAGCGCGAGACTTCAGGCCAGCCCGTCCGGGCGGAAGGCGTCCACCACATGTTCGGGCCAGCGGAAGGGCACGACCAGAACCAGATCGAACCGCAGCGTCTGCGCGGCAAGATGCGGATGGTGCAGCAGATAGATCTGCGCGGCACGGATGATGCGGTTGCGGGCGGTGGGGGTGACGGCCTCCAGCGCCGCAGTGCGGGTGCGCCGGGCCTTCACTTCGACGAAGGCCACCACATCGCCCCGTTCGGCAATGAGATCCACCTCACCGGTCGAGGCCTTGAAGCGGCGCTCCAGAATACGCCAGCCGCGCAGGCGCAGCGACAGGGCGGCGAGGCTCTCGGCCAGATGGCCCAGCCGGTAGGCTTTCCGCCGTTTCTGCCGCCGCCCCCGTTCCGTCATGATCCGGTCTCTTCCCCGTCAGCCCCGGAGGCTGCCTTCAGCGCCAGCGCCAGCTTGTAAACCTCGTTCCGGTCCAGCCCCGTGCGCTTCGCCACGTCCTTGGCTGCGGCGGCAACGGGCATGCCGGCAAGGGCCTCGGTGAGCAGCGCTTCCACATCGGCGGCGTCTTCCTCGTGAGCCAGCACCTCCGGCGGGCCGATGAGAACGACGATTTCGCCCTTGGGCGGGTTGTCCTCATAGAAAGCCGCCAGTTCCGCCAGTGTGCCGCGCTGGAAGGTTTCGAACTTCTTCGTCAGCTCGCGGGCGACCACCGCAGCCCTGTCGCCCAGCACCTCAGCCATGGCGGCGAGAGAGGCGGCCAGCCGGTGGGGCGATTCGAAAAAGACAAGGGTGGCCGGTATCGCCGCCAGCTCCGCCAGCCTGCGGCTGCGCTGACCCGCCTTCTGCGGCAGGAAGCCCGCAAAAAGCAGCGTATCGCTGGGCAGGCCGGAGGCGACCAGCGCGGCAAGCGGCGCGGAGGCACCGGGAATGGGGATGACCCGGTGGCCTGCTTCCAGCACATCGCGCACCAGCCGGTAGCCCGGATCGGAGACCAGCGGCGTGCCGGCATCGGAGACCAGCGCCACCGCCTTGCCTTCGGCCAGCGCCGCCAGCAGCCGCGGGCGCTGCCGCTCCGCATTGTGCTCGTGATAGGGCAGAAGCGGTGCCCGCAGGCCGAAGCGCTGGGCCAGCGTTGCCGTGACGCGCGTGTCCTCGCAGGCAATCACATCTGCGCCAGCCAGCGTTTCCAGCGCGCGCAAGGTAATGTCACCAAGATTGCCGATCGGCGTCGAGACGACATAGAGCGCGGCCTCCTGCCGGGGCGCCTCGATCACCTGTCCGGCAACGAAATAACGCCGTTCTGGCGGGGCTTCAGCCATCGTCATGTCAAAACTCCGGGCAACAACAGCTTGAGGGCTGTCCAACACATGATCCAGTCTCGTGAAACTGGACAGGAACGTTCTGAATTCGTAAAGGTTTTTGAACGCGGACGCGAGGAGGCCATAGTGCAAAACACGATTGAAGCCGCCAAGGGCATGAAAACAGCATCCCCACATGCGTCCGGACGCGGCTTTCTGCGCCGGAGCCGGCTTCGGTTTGCCGCCCTTGCCGGGGTGCTCGGCTTTCTGGCGGGCTGCATGCCCTCCACCATGGGGCCGGTGCAGGATGGCTCCTCCTTCCCGGCCACCCCGGCCGCGCCCACCGTGGCAGGCGAGATGATTGGCGACGGATCGATTCGCGTCGGCCTGCTGCTGCCGCTCAGCGGCGGCGGTTCGGCCTCCTCCATCGCCACCACCTTCAAGAATGCCGCACAGCTGGCGATCAGTGATTTTCAGGGCTCCAACATCCAGCTTCTGGTGAAGGATACGCAAGGCACGGCGGAAGGCGGGCGCGCAGCGGCCGAAGCGGCCATGTCGGAAGGGGCCGAGCTGCTGCTCGGGCCGGTCTTTGCTCCCGCCGTCACCGGCGCTGCCAATGCGGCGCGCAATGCCGGCATCCCGATCGTCGCCTTCTCCAGCGACACGGCTGTTGCAGCCCCCGGCGTCTATCTGCTCAGCTTCCTGCCTGCCGGAGACGTGCGCCGGATCATCGGTTACGCCGCACAGCAGAACCGCAAATCCTTTGCCGCCCTGCTGCCGGATGATGCCTATGGCGCCGTCGCCGAAGCGGCCTTCCGTCAGGAAGTGGGCCGTGTGGGTGGGCGCATCGTCGCCATCCAGCGCTACAAGCTGACGGGCAGCGACACGTCGGATCTGGCGGCCAAGGCGCAGCAGCTGGCTCCGAACCTGCCTCAGATCGACGCGTTGTTTGTGCCTGCGGGCGGTGGCGTCGCGCCTTTCGTGGTGCAGACGCTGGTGCAGCAAGGGGCGAACCTTGGCACGGTCAAGCTGCTCGGCAGCGGCCAGTGGGAAACCCAGCAGGTGACCAACAGCCCGATGATGGCCGGCGCCTGGTTCCCCGGCCCGGAAAAAAGCGGCTTTGACGCGCTGGCCAGCCGTTATCAGGCGGCCTATGGCAGCCCGCCGCCGCGCAATGCCTCGCTCGCCTATGATGGCACCATCCTGGCCGCCGGGCTCGTGCGCTCCGCCGGGCCCCAGCGCTTTGCCACGCAGACGCTGACCAACCGCGACGGCTTCCTCGGCATCGACGGCGTGTTCCGCTTCCTGCCGAACGGCCAGAACGAGCGTGGCCTCGCGGTCTATGAAATCACCGGTTCGGGCGTGAAGCCTGTCTCCCCGGCCCCGCGCGACTTCCGCAGCCCCAGCTGAGAAAGCCCATCATGACCGGCGGAAAACGGGTTCTCCTGATCATCGGCGGCGGCATCGCTGCCTACAAGTCGCTGGACCTGATCCGCCGCCTGCGTGAGCGCGGCGTGAGGGTGAAGGTGGTGATGACAGCCGCCGCGCAGCAGTTCATCACCCCGCTGGCCGCCGGGGCGCTGACGGCTGAAAAGGTCTACACCGACCTCTTCGACCGGGAGGCGGAACAGGATGTCGGCCACATCCGCCTGGCCCGTGACACCGGTCTCATCATCGTGGCGCCAGCCACGGCGGACCTGATGGCCAAGATGGCGCAGGGCCTTGCCGGGGATCTCGCCACCACCGTGCTTCTGGCGACCAACCGGCCCGTGCTGGTAGCCCCGGCGATGAACCCGGCCATGTGGGCCCACCCGGCGACGCAGCGCAATGTGGCCACTCTCAAAAGCGATGGCATTGCCTTCATTGGCCCGGAGAGCGGCGAAATGGCCGAAAGCGGCGAGGCAGGCCTTGGCCGCATGGCCGAGCCGCTGGCCATTGCCGAAAGGGCGCTTGAGCTTCTGGAAGCTGGCAGCACGCTGCCTGCCAGGCCTCTCGCCGGGAAGCATGTGGTCATCACCTCCGGGCCGACCCACGAGCCGATTGATCCGGTGCGCTACATCGCCAACCGTTCCTCCGGCAAGCAGGGCCACGCCATTGCTGCAGCAGCTGCCGAAGCTGGTGCCCGGGTGACGCTCATTTCCGGCCCCGTCACCCTGCCCGATCCGGCCGGCGTCACGGTCATCCCTGTGGAAACGGCGAAGGAAATGCTCGCGGCCGTCGAAGCGGCCCTGCCCGCCGACGTGGCCATCATGGCCGCAGCCGTCGCCGACTGGCGCGTGGCGCAGGAAGGCAGCGAGAAGATCAAGAAGGACGGTTCCGGCCAGCCCCCTGCCCTCGCGCTGGTCGAAAACCCGGACATCCTGTCCACGGTCGGGCACCTTGCCGGCAACCGGCCAAGGCTCGTCGTCGGCTTTGCCGCCGAAACGCAGAACCTCATCGCCAATGCGCAAGGCAAGCTGCAGCGCAAGGCGGCCGACTGGATCGTCGCCAATGACGTCAGCCCGTCCACGGGCGTGATGGGCGGCGACGCCAATACGGTGCGCATCGTCACCCATGACGGCATCGAGGACTGGCCAACCCTCGGCAAAACCGAAGTCGCCCGGCGGCTGGTGGCACGGATCGCGGCGGCGCTGGACACCGCTGAGGGCTGAGGTCAGCCGGCGCGGATGCGGTCGCCGCTGCCCGATCCTTTGATGGTCTTGAGGATGTAGCGGAAATAGGCGGAAAGGCTCAGGTCCTTCAGCATCCGCGCGTCGGTTTCCGCCAGCAGCTGCGGCGTGGACATGTCGATATCGTTGATCTGGGCGAGCCCGGTGATGCCCGGCCGCGCGTCAAAGACGCCGCGCGCCGCGCGTTCAGTGATCAGTTCTGTCTGGTTGAACAGGCAGGGACGCGGGCCGACAAGGCTCATCTCCCCCTTCAGCACGTTCCAGAGCTGCGGCAGCTCATCTAGCTTTGTGCGCCGCAAAAAATGCCCCAGCTTCGTCACCGCACGCGGATCGGCCTGATGGGTGGCCACGGAGGCCGTATCCGGCCGCATGGTGCGGAACTTGACGAGGATAAACGGCCTCTGCCCCCGCCCGACCCGCTCCTGCCGGAACAATGGCGAGCCCGTGTCAAACCAGCCCACCACACAGAGAACAGCCAGAACCGGCAAGCCACAGAGCAGCCCGAGCGCGGACAGGATCACATCAAAAGCACGAATCATGCTGCACCATAGTCCCAGCAAAACGAATTGCGAAAGCCGGAGATATCAGCAACGGCATCTTCCGCAAGGAAGCAAGAGGGCTATAGCAGCTCCGGTGCGCGATAGTCACCGGAAGCCCATCCTGCTCATGAGCGGAAAGAGCCTGATACCAAATCCAGATGAGCTTGGCTCATCGGGATTTGGTCAAGCCCATGTGGCACTTGAGCCTTTTCAAGGCGTGATGCGTCAGCGCCGGAAGACTTGGCATGAGATGACGCCTTTTCGCCCTATTGGCCTGTGACTAGTTTGCGCCGGTGTCCTGAAGGGAGGCCATTCGCAGGTGGCTGGACATTTTGCATTTGGATGGGCCCAGCCATTTGGTTACAAGCTGGAGGTGCGGATAGCCGCACAGAGTTCAGCGATCCAACCACATTCGACGCAGGCCCGACATTGAACCGCGACCCCAACCAGATCCAAGTCATTGATGCCGTCGAGATCAAACCTGGGCTCGGTCTATCTGAGGCTTACCGCTTCAGATACCTGATGTACTGGCTGGCCTGGCGCGACATTAAAGTCAGGTATTCCCAAGCATATATGGGAATATTCTGGGCACTTCTTCAGCCCCTTGCAACGGTTGCCATCCTGTCTGTTGTTCTTGGTTTCCTGGCCCGTGTGCCGTCAGACGGCGTTCCTTACAGCGTTTTTGTGGTCTGCGGCATCGTTACATGGACGATTTTTTCCAGTGCGCTGAACAACGTCTCAAATGGTCTTCGTACCAATGGTGCGCTTCTTTCGAAGATATACTGCTCACGGCTTTCTGTTGTTTTAAGCACAATGGGAACGCCTCTATTTGATTCGATATTTCTTTTTTCTTCAATTGTAATAATTGTGTTGGTGCAAACTCATGCACTCTCGCCTCTGACGCTGCTGGCAATTCCGTTCCTTCTATGGGCCCTGGTTCTGGGGGCGGGGATTGGCTTGCTCTTTTCGGCCTTGTCGATCCACTACAAGGACGTGCCCATGGTGATCCCGATCATCCTGCAGATCGGCATGTTTGCATCTCCCGTCATCTATCCGCCAAGTCTGGTTCCCGACCGCTTCCTCTTCCTGCTCCATCTCAATCCTGTGGCAACGATCATCAGTGGCGTCCGCTGGACCATCTATGGTGCGCCTCCTCCGGACATGCCTGCGCTTGCAACATCAGGAGCCGTGTCTGTTGCGATTGTGCTGTGGGCGCTCTACTACTTCAACGAAGTGCAGCGCGCCTATACCGACAAGATGTAAGCCCAGAATGCGAATGAAAGTCAGGCAAGACCAGTGAGCGAACCAGTCATCAAAATTCAGGGCCTGTCGAAACGCTTTGTGCTTGGCCAGACGCCGACGCCTGCGAGCCGCATCAGGAATTCTCTCCGCAGCCTGTTCGGCAAGAAGCCGCAGGAGGCGCAGCCTGCGCTCGCACGGCAGGAGTTCTGGGCGCTTAAGGACATCAATCTGACCGTGAACAAGGGCGATGTGATCGGCATCGTCGGCAGGAACGGCGCCGGGAAATCAACGCTCCTGAAGATCCTTGCTCAGATAACCGCGCCGACGCGCGGCCGCATCGAGATCAAGGGCCGCATCGGCTCCATTCTCGAAATCGGCACAGGCTTCAGTCCTGACCTGACGGGGCGCCAGAACATCACGCTCAGCGCGGCAATTCTAGGCATGCACGAGCACGAGATCCGCAAGAAGATGGACGAGATCATCGACTTTGCAGGGGTCGGGCGGTTCATCGACGTGCCTGTGAAGTTCTACTCCTCGGGCATGTATGCGCGCCTCGCCTTTTCCGTCGTTGCACATCTGGAACACGAAACACTGCTTATCGACGAAGTTCTTGCCGTTGGGGATGCCGAGTTCCAGAAGAAATGCGTCGGAAAGCTGCATGGGGAGGCGAGCAGCGGGCGGACGGTTTTGTTTGTCAGCCACAGCATGGCCTCGGTTTCCAGCCTGTGCAACAGAGCTATTTTGCTGGCTGACGGGCAGATCACCCATGATGGATCCACCGATGACATCGTCGATGCCTATCTCGAGAAGGTTTCTTCTCTCGATTCCATGGTCGACTTTGAAAATCCCGAGAGCGCTCCCGGCAACGAGACATTCCGCCTAAAAAAAGTTGTCATCCGCGGCGAGGATAACAGCGAACGTTACAGGCTGAAGAACAGTGAAGACATTCACATCGACATTGACTACTGGAACGTGCGCGACAGAGCCAAGATTGGTGCAACCGTGGCCATTCTCAATTCTGCAGGCGTCTGCGTATTTGGATCATTGAGCAATCACGAGCCCAACTGGCACGGCAAGCCCCGGCCGCTGGGTGCTTACCGGAGCACGGTGACAATCCCCAAGCACCTAATGCGGGAGGGCAGATATACGCTGGTTGTTCTCTTGTGGAGTGACAGCTACACAGATCAACGCCGATTCGACAATGTAGCCGAATTTGAAGTTACCGATTCCGGTGTTTTGCGCGGTGATTATTTTGGCGGCTGGGAAGGATACATCCTTCCGAAGCTGGACTGGACCTGCTCAAAACTGGATTGATAATCGCGAAGATTTGCGCTCTTGTCTAAGGACATAACCGGAGGAAGCAGTATAACGATGTCACAAACAAAAATTTTCACTGTGACCGGTGGGGCGGGCTTCATTGGAAAGCACTTTGTGAAGCGCCTTCTGGACGATGGCCACTACGTGACCAATATCGATGTCATGAACTATGCTGCAGACCGTAAGGTTGCGCAGGAGTTTCTTGATTACGAAAAGTACCGGCACGTTGAAGAAGACATATCAAACCTGCGTCATCTCCAGGAATGCGATTATCTGGTTAACTTTGCTGCCGAATCCCATGTCGACAATTCGATTGCGAGCAGCAGGGAGTTCTGTTTCAGCAATTTCATCGGTACCCATCGCCTGCTCGAACTGACGCGGGCCAAAGGCCCGGATGACCGTCCCCATTTCCTCCAGATCAGCACCGACGAAGTTTACGGTGACATCAAGGAAGGGACGCATTCGGAAGATGACATTCTGAAGCCGTCAAATCCCTACTCGGCGACAAAAGCTGCCGCGGACATGCTGGTTCATGGCTGGGCACGCACTTACGGGATTCGCTACAACATCATCCGTATGACCAACAACTACGGCAAGCATCAGTATCCTGAGAAACTGATCCCCAAGTCGGCAGGGCGGATGCTGCGCGGAAAACCCGCGCTACTTCAAGGAAATGGCACCTACTACCGCAATTGGTTGCATGCGGAAGACAGTGTGGACGCCATCCTCACCGTCATCGACAAGGGCGAGGCCAACCGCATTTACAATGTGTGCGGCAATGCCGAACTTCAGAATATTTAAGTGGTGCGCAAGATCGCCGCGATCATAGGCATCGAGGAGAGCAAGGCGTATAAGTTCGTCGCCGACCGGGTTGGTCAGGATGTTCGCTACAGCCTCGACAGTTCAGCGCTGCATGCCCTCGGCTGGGTGCCGCGGCGCAACTTTGACGAAGAACTCCGCAAGATTATTGAGGCGGTTGATTTTCACCGCTTTGTCTGAAGGCACCAAAGGAAAAGATCAATGAACACAGAAAATTACCCTGTCATCGAGCTTCCCGAAGGCTTTTCTGACGATCGCGGCGTCATTCAGCCTCTGGTTGACGGTGGCTTCGCCGCAGTTCAGGTTATTACTTCAAAGAAAGATACTGTTCGGGCGAATCATTATCATAAGAAAGACTCCCACTACATGTATATTGTGAGTGGTGTCATGCGTTACTTCCACAGGCCCGTAGGCGAAACCGGCGCACCGGACTATGTCGACCTGAAGGCCGGCCAGCTGGTGCATACGCCGGCAATGGTCGAGCACGCCGCGCTTTTCCTGGAGGACTGCACCTTCCTCAACATCACATCCGAGAAACGCGACCAGGCGACCTACGAGGACGACATTGTCCGCGTCAACCTTTATCCGGGAACGTGAGATGACGGGTGGAGCTATCTTCTCGGAAGAACAAAACTGCCGTCTTTGCGGCTCCGGCGCGCTTACGGATGTTGTCCGGCTGACGGCCACACCGCCTGCGAACAATCTGATCACTGCAGAACACCTGGGTGATCAGGTCCTGCGGATTCCGCTCACTGTTTGCCGCTGTGGCAGCTGTACCCACATTCAGCTGCGCCACACGGTAGATTCCTCGCTGCTTTTTTCCAGCTATCTCTACACCTCGCGAACCTCGCAGGTGATGCTGGATCACCTCGCAGCGCAGGCTGCTTCCATCGCCAGCCGGCATGCTGACAGTTCAAACCGCTTTGTCGTGGAGTTCGGTTCGAACGACGGGTCGCTCCTGAAGAACTTCATTGCAAATGGCTACACCGTTCTTGGCATCGATCCGGCTGCCAACATCGTCCAGGAAGCAAATGACGCCGGCGTGAGAACGATCGCAGCCTTCTTTAATGAAGAGACGGCAAAGCAAGTTGCTGACACCTATGGCAAGGCCGGGCTGATCTGCGCGAACCACTGCTTCGCGCACATTGCTGGCATCGAGTCTGTTGTGCGCGGGGTCAGGCACCTGCTGGATGACGACGGCGAGTTCGTCTTTGAAGTCGGCTACCTTCTGGATGTCGTTCAGAAGGCCTTGTTCGATACGATCTACCACGAGCATCTTCACTATCATCACGTGCGGCCCTTGGTGGATTTCTTCAGGCAGCACGGCATGTCGCTTGTGCGGGTGGAGCGGCACGACATTCAGGGCGGCGCCCTCAGAGGCTTCGTCCGCAAGGGGTCGGTACCGGCCGATGAAACCGTGGCTGCCCTGCTTGCACTTGAAGAGGCTGCAGGCCTCAACGAGGAGGCAACATTCTCCAGATTTTCTGCAAGAATTCAGGATCTCTCCCGAAACTTGAAAGATCTTCTGGTGGAGATTAATTCAAAGGGGAAGAAAATCTGCGGGTATGGTGTCCCTGCCAAGGCCACCACGATGCTGTATCACTTCGGTGTCAATGCCGATCTCGTGCCCTCCATAGTCGATGACAATCCGCTGAAACAAGGGCGCTACATTCCGGGATTGAATATTGAAATTGTGCCGCCAGCCAGTCTGGAGCAGATCGCGCCGGATTATATTCTGATATTCGCATGGAATTTTGCCGATGCCATCATCGCGAAGCATCGCTGGTTCCTGGAGCGCGGTGGGCATTTCATTGTCGCTCTGCCGGAATTGCGGATTGTGTCTGCAGACGGAACACAAACGTGGCCGAACCTGACCGTCTGAATGTTGCCGTTCTCGGGGCTGGCCGGTGGGGCAAATGCCTCATCGGCACGGTCCAGCGCCTTGACGGGTTTGCGCTGAAAGCTGTCGCGAGCAGCAATCCGGAGACCCGGTCGCTGGTGCCGCATGACTGCATGGTCACGGCGGACTGGCGTGCTGCCGTCGGGAACCCCGACGTTTCAGCCGTTCTGATTGCAACTCCCCCCGCGCTGCATCTGGAGATGACGCGGCTGGCCCTCATGTGCGGCAAGCCCGTCTTTCTGGAAAAGCCCATGACCATGGTTCCGCAAGAGGCGCGGGAAATACTGCGTTTGTCCGGTGAAACGGGTATCCCCGTTATCATCGACCACATTCACCTCTTCTCTGAGGCTTTCCAGGGCCTGAAGGCTCATCTTCACCATATCGGCCGCATCAGGGTGATACGAGGCGAGGCCGGCAACAAGGGGCCGGTCCGGCACGATGCCAGTGTGTTGTGGGATTGGGGTCCTCATGATCTGGCGATGATCCTGAACATCACCGGCTTAAGGCCGCAGGCGGTGCAGGCGCGCCGCGTGAAGCATGAGCAGACGCCGGACGGGATGGGCGAGCATATCCGTGTGGCCCTTCACTTCGGGCCGGAGCAGGCTGACTGCGCCTTTGATATCAGCAACATCCGGGCTGAAAAGCGGCGGCATTTTTCCGTCGAAGGAGAGTTTGGCAGCCTGCAGTATGATGATCTTGCTGCGGACAAACTGGTTCTTCAGCGACATGGCCAATCCGCCACGCCTTTGGCTCTTCCCGGCGTTTTATCCCTCGACAACGCCCTGGGTGCATTCAGGCGCACCGTTCAGGGCCTTGGCGGCCTGGATCACGAAGCCTTGCTTGAGCAGAGCGCTGCAACAGTGGACATTCTCCACGAGTGCTCCCAGCAGCTTTCAACGGCCTGAAGGCGGGGCAGAGCGGTTCCGGCCTTCAAACCTCTCAGGACGCCATTTCTGCCCCGTCATCAGGTCGGCAGACCTGTAGGCAGCCCATGCCAGCAGGTGCCGGGCGGCAACTGCCGGATTGACGCGCCAGGTGATGCGGGCCGCCAGAAAATGCACGGAAGCCATGGCGGCAGATCTCATGGCTCTGACCCGGCCGGGCAAGTCCTCCCGATCGAAAAAACTCCGGAGAATCTGGGTGTATTCCTTTGCCCTGTCGCAGTGGTTGCCCCGTATCGACGTACTTCCGGCATGCTCCCGCCACTGGGCTCTGACACCTGTGGCGTGCACGAAGGGGGCAATCAGAGACAGCCTCAGCCAGCTTTCATAGTCCGATCCAAACCTCAGATCTCTGCGTCTGAGCGCGCCGGCGGGAGCCAGACGCCTGCGGATAAGCGTTCCAGGGCCGGGAAGGCACCGTGCCCCGGCAATCAGTTCATCCTGGGAAAAATCCGGCAGTTTGACTTCCTGGAGCACCCGGCCATCTTCGCCAATGACCACCCAGTCGGGATAGGCCGCGGCGGCTTCCGGGTGCTGCAGCAGAGCAGCCACACAGCCACTCAGCCAATCGGCAGGCTGGGGGTCATCCGCACTGACAATCGCGGCGAACTCCCCTTGCGCCGCTGCCCAGCCGGTGTTCACAGCTGCGGCCTCACCGGCATTGGGCTGGTTGATGATCTTGAACAGGCGCTGCGGGACCCAGTCATCAAGGATGGGGCGAAGGGCCTCGAGGCACTTCCCGGTTCCATCCTGTGACCCGTCATTCACCACCACGATTTCCAGTGCGCAATAGGATTGCTGCGCAATACTGCGGACAGTTTCCTCAATGAAAGCCTGGCCGTTGAAAACGGGAATGATGACTGAAACGAGAGGGTCAGCGCCTTTCATTCCGCGTTGCACCCGACCTTGCGGCCGCCGCTGCCGTAACCTGCCTGCCGTGCAAGCCGTTCATAAATGCGGAAAAGCTGTACCGCCTGTTCCTGTCCGTCAAACCGCGAGTGGACCCATTGTGCGGCCCGGGCCCCCATTTCCGCACGCTGCTGACTGTTCTTTGCAAGAAACACGGCGTGGCTGGTCAACGCCGCCAGATCACCCGGTTCGACGAGAAATCCACCTGTGCCATGCTCAACAGCCTCCACGATACCGCCGGTTCGCGTGGCAATGACCGGGGTTCCACAGGCCTGTGCCTCGATCAGAACCAGGCCGAAGCCCTCCTGCTTTGATGGAAGGACCAGCAAATCCAGCGCTGACATGTAGCCTGGAATCTCCGAGTTCGGAACAGACGGGACGAGATGCACCGCATCCTGAAGCCCTAGCGTGCCAGCCTTTTGCTTCAACGCGGCGCAGCGGGAACCGTCACCGATGAACATGCCTGCCGCACGGGTTCCTGCCGCTCGCACCCGGCTGACAAGCTCAAGAGCCTCAAAGACGCCCTTTTCATCTTCGATACGGCCGACATAACCGATCAGAACGTCATCACCGATGCCATGCGCGCTCCGTATCCTGTTCCGGGCGACGTCATCCCGCTGAAACTGCTCGAGATTCACACCAAGATAGGCAGACTTCGCCGAAATTCCGGCGCCACACAGCTGGGTCGTGGCTTCCTTCAGATATTCGCTGACGCATAAGACAGCATCTGATCCGCACAGAGACTCTACGGCCAGTTCCCTGAGGACAGACGATGAGTGCGTGTAGTCCGTCACGTCGAGACCATGAACGGTCAGAACGAGTGGCCGCCGGCCGGCATTCATCCGGACAGAGGCCAGGCCAACCGGCAAAGTCATGTGGGCATGAATCACGTCAGGCTGAAACCCGGCACAAAGTTCATCGAAAGCACCGGAACAGAAGCGGCTGATGCTTTGCGCCGCGTAGGCGCGAAACCAGCGGCCCGGCGGCCGTAGGAACCTCGGGCGCAGAACCTGCACCCCATCGAGCGTCTCACGGCTGGGGAGATTTGAGAAATTGCCCCATTTCGGAAACACCCGCATAGCCTTGGGAACATAAGGCGTTGGACAGAAAACCATTACCTCCACGCCCAGTCTCCTCAGTTGGAGGATCTGTTCATGGATAAAGGAATTGGCTGCCGGTGTGCTCGCTGATGGGTAGGCATCTGCGACATGCACCACCCTCATACCGTCACTGCCAGCATTCTGCTGCTCCTCCATGTGCCGCCTGAAAACAGATCAGGCAACCGGCGCAGGGTATGCATGCCAAGCTTGTGCGGAGGCCGTCCCATTCACGCTCTTCCCTCATGGCCCCACCAGAGCTTTTTTGATGACTCCATTTTCATCGAAAGAGCTCTATCTATTTGTTTTCAAACAATTCCGGAGACAAACCGGTTTCCTCTTTTGCAAGAAATGCCTCAGAATTCAGGTCCTTCATATGAAGAACTGGCAGGTCTGCGTCCAGGTTCCAGCCGAGCGCCCTATCAGCTGGCCTTCGCGCTCAACCGCCGGTAAAGCTCCAGAAATCTCCCGGCATAGATCGGCAAAGTATGGTGTCTCTCCAGAAGGCGGAGGCCGTTCTCCGCCATTTTGTATCGAAGACCGTCATCATTGAACAGTGTTTCTATTGCGTCCTTCAGCTGGGCGCTATTGCCCATCTCAACGGCAATGCCGCATCTTGGGGCGTCAATCGTCTCCTCAAGCGCCGTCCCCCTGAAGGTGATCACAGGGGTGCCGCAGGCCAGTGCCTCCATCGCCATAAGGCCAAATGCCTCCTGAACGGAAGGCATGAGAAAAATGTCAGCAGCGTTCAGGGCGTCAGAGAGCATCTCCTGATCATTGTTCGTCCAGGGCAGTTGAATGATCTCGAACTTGCCGCTGAGCGCGTCCAGGCCGCCTTGTCCCTCGAAGGTGAGCAGGTAGGTTTTACGCCGCGGCACGAAATCTTTCAGTGCTGCGATAATAAAATGCGTTCCCTTGAAGTTTGTTCCATAAGGGACAGAACGGAATGAAATAACATCGGCATCTTCAGGGATGCCAAACCGCTCACGGCATACCCTCTTATCCTTTATGTAATACTTGGATGTATCGACGCCATAGGGGATGTAGTGGGACAGCTTGCGGGCAAGTATCGGACTGCGTGCCAGCATTCTCTGTTGCCAGGGAGATCCCACGATCAGGTGAATACGGGCGAGGCCGAACACGAGCCTGCGAATCAGCCAGGCAAGGCGTGTGACATCATGGCGGATCGCAAAGGGTGTTTCCTTGTTCGGGCATTTGCCGCAGCCGGACTGCCAGCGCTCGCATCCCATCGAATAGACACAGTGCCCAGTGGTCATGAACATGTCATGGATTGCAACCAGCGTCGGCTTGTTCCACCTCAGCCAGCTTATCAGCGCAATCATGAAGAGGCTGAAGAACTGCGCATTGTAGGTCAGCTGCAAATGCAGAACATCCGCCTGGCGCACCCTGCGGCTGAAAAGGAGGCGGTAGCCCTCTATGGGAAACACGGACCACAAGGACAGCGCAGTCCCGATCTTCTGCATCCGGACGTTAAGATACCGCAGCCACCTGGAATAAAGGCTGAAGACCCGCGGATCGTCAGAATGCTTCTCATGAACGAACATGATCGAATCATGTCCTTCACTCAGATAGTATTCATGCAGAAGGTAGCCATTGACCTGGATACCAAGTGTATCAAAGCCGGAAATCTGGACGATCTTCATTCTGTGCGAGACTCCACGCGGTCAGTCCAGATCGAAGCGGTTGCGCCATCTCTCTCTATCTGCGGCAGTTTGCTCGGGTTGGGCGGACTTATCCAGCCAGAATCCCTCAATGAACAGGAAATCCATATCTGTGTTCACAAAACACCGGAATGCATCGTCGGGGGTGCAGACAATCGGCTCACCCCGGACGTTGAAGGACGTGTTGACCAGAACCGAGCAGCCGGTTTTCGCCTTGAATGCCTCCAGGATCTGGTGGAAGAGCGGATTCGTTTCCGCATGAACAGTCTGCACGCGGGCGCTGTAATCCCAGTGGGTCACCGCAGGAATATCACTGCGCAACTGGCTGACCGACTTCAGAAGGTCCTCATCGGGAACATCTGTTGCGCGGGGAAGGCAACGCTCCTTACAAACCGGTGCGACCAGAAGCATGTAAGGGCTTTCCGTATCAATTTCGAAATACTGTGAAGCATCCTCTGCAAGAACAGCAGGAGCAAAGGGCCGGAAGGACTCCCGGTACTTGATCTGCAGGTTCATCTGCTTCTGCGTTTCCGGGCTCAGAGGATTTCCAAGGATGGATCTTGCGCCCAGAGAGCGTGGACCGAACTCCATGCGCCCGTTGAAAAAGCCGACGATCTTTTCCTCTGCAAGAGCCGATGCGACAACCTCCGCACACTCGGCGTCATCCAGCTCGCGGTAGGGGATCTGATAGCTGCGCAGATACGCCCTGACTTCGTCTCTGGAAAACTTGGGGCCAAGATAGGAGCCCTTCATATGGTCCAGCCCTGCAGCCATCTTGCGGGGTACAGCAGCCACACCGTGGTGATAGGCCAGTGCGGCGCCCAATGCACAGCCCGCGTCGCCCGCAGCGGGCTGGATCCAGATGCGGTCAAACAAGCCCGACTTCAGAAGCTTGCCATTCGCAACGCAATTGAGCGCAACGCCCCCCGCAAGGCACAGGTTCTTCATACCCGTGACATCGCGGGCAAAGCGGGCCATGCGTTCGACAGCAATCTCGGTCAGTGCCTGAATGGAAGCCGCAAGATCCATTTCCCGGCGCGTGATGGGACTTTCCTGCGCCCGGGCCGGTCCGCCGAACAAGCCCGCAAATGCCTCGGAAAACATCTCTTCGCCAGCCACATAAGCGAACTTGTCAAGCTTCATGGTGACGTCTCCGGTTTCACCCAGCGTGACCAGTTCCTGAAGCATCTTCTCGAGATAGACAGGCTTGCCATAAGGGGCGAGACCCATCAGCTTGTACTCGCCCGAGTTCACCTTGAACCCGCAAAAAGCGGTCACTGCCGAATAGAGCAAACCAAGGGAATCGGGAAAGTTCAGCTGCTTGCTCAAGCTCACATGCTGTTGCTTTCCGGTGCCGATCGATGCGGTTGCCCACTCCCCGACACCGTCAATCACGAGGATTGCGGCCTCCTCGAAGGGAGACGGGTAGAAGGCCGACGCGGCATGCGAAAGATGGTGCTCGGAAAAATAGATCTGAGCCTGGGGATAGCCCTCGAATGTATCCGAGATGATCTGGCTGACGTGCAGTTTCTCCCCACTCCAGCCGGGTGCTGCCTTCAGCCAGGATTGCCTTGCTCCAGCAGCCCCGGACTGAAAGGACGTGACCATGCGCTCCAGCTTGCGCAGCGGCTTCTCGTAAAAGACCACATGGTTCAGCTGATGAAAGCCTATTCCTCCCTGTTCGAGGCAATAGGCGATGGCGCTGACCGGAAAGGATGCATCGTGCTTGATTCGCGTGAAACGCTCCTCCTGCGCAGCAGCGATGATTTCACCGTCCTTGAGCAGGGCCGCAGCTGAATCGTGGTAAAATGCGGAAATACCGAGTGTCCAGGTCATGATGCCGTTTCACCGTTGATTTTGGATTTCATCAAGCCGGGCTCAAGCCAGGTCATCATATAGTCAAGGGACGTCGCAAGTCTTTGATGCGCAAAGTCCGTGTAATGCGGATCGTCCGGAAAGCGGAAATTCTGGCGGTTGCTCGGATGCTCGGACATGAAGGCCGGCAAGACATCCAGAACATGCACCCGTGTATCCGGGTCGCGAAGCTCCTTGAAGCGCTCCAGATATGTCGCGGGGGCCTCGCCCAAATAATGCTGATACATCGGCAGCGGGACAAGGAAGACGGGCTTGGGGGCAACCTGCGCCAGGAACCGGCTGATGATCGCCTTCATGAGAAGCCAGTGGCTGCTATCGGGCTTGCTGTAGATCGCATAGGGATCTGACGGGTGTTCTGGCAGATAGGGGAACGTATAAGCCCAATCACCTCGGGTCTCTGCCGTTCGCATTTCTGTTGGCACCGGCACGTTTGAAAGTTTCAAGCCGTCTTCAGTCAACTCGAAGAAGGGCTTGGGCCGGAGCACCTCACGATTCTCATGCCAGTTGAAACTCGGGAAGCAAGTGTACTTGTTCCGGGCAATATTCTCCACGCAGAAGAACCAGATATAGGCATCTGCCTCGTAGCTCTTCGCAAGCGTTTCAAAAATCAAAAGCTGCTGGTCAGTACCGCTGCCATTCAGGCCGAAATTCAGAATTTCCAGGTCTGGATGCCTGGCTTCGATCAGACTGGTCGCGCGGCGGTCATTCGAGACACCGTCACCCGCCGTATAAGAATCACCCAGCGCAATGATCCGGGTCTTTCCGGCCGGGATTTCGCGGGTGAATTCGCGGGAATCCCGCATGCCGGTGCTGTTCGTCTGAAACCGGTGATAGGTCTGGCCAAGCATGAGCCGGGCGTCCATGTTCGGGATATGCCACCAGCCAAAAACCGGATGATACTCAAAGCACTGGCGCCGCCACCGCGTGCGCGTCGTGCGCTTCCATGAAACTGGCGCCGCCTCGTGCCGTGCGGTTCTCTTGAGAAACATCCGCCGCCTCCTCAAATATCTGTCTCAAAACCGCCAGCATGACAGCCCGGCAGGGTCAACCGGCACTCTCCCGGCTGCAAATCGTGAAAAGCTGCTGACTGAGCCGGATGGGATCGAATTCCTCAACGGCTATCCGCCTCGCATTTTCGCGCAACTGTGTTCTAAGTTCCGGCGAACCCGCAATCAAGGAAACGGCTTTGGCAATTTCAAGCGGGGACTCGGAATGCGCCGCAATGCCGGCATTGTTTTTTCTCAGGTACCAGGACAGGAACGAGTCTTTCCCCGCAATTGCCAGGATTGGCCGCCCGGTTGCGAGATAATCCGCCAGCTTCGCGGTTGCGGAAGTCCGGACAAGCTCCGCTGCCCGTGTGTCCATGCTGAATGGAATCAGCAGGATGTCGGCATTTGACTGAGCCTCGACAACTTCCTCGGGCTTGGCATGCTGGTGAAGCACCACTTTGGGCCCGTCGATCCCCTCTGATCTCAAGTGATCGTGAGATTGCGCCGTATAGATATGAAGCTCGGCATCGAAATCCTTGATCGCCTCGAGTGCGGCAATGATCGAGCGGAAGACCGAATAGTTGAGGTGGTACACAGCGCCGGTGAAAACCAGTTTCACCTTTTTCCCATCAGCGGGAAACCGGGTGACGAGCGGCGGCAGGGATGAACTGTGCATCGGATTGCGCAGCACATAGCACTTCGTCTTGAAATCCCTGACAAGCTTGTCCCGCATGAACTCGTTTGGCGCGATCATGAAGCTGGCTCTGGGGACAATGAACCGCTCGATCAGCGCAATCGCCGGCATGATGTGCCGGTCTGCCCACCACTGCTCCCGGTAATCGTCAAAATAATAGAGCGCAGCCTTTACACCCAGCACCCTGGCGGCAATCAGCGTCGCCAGCGGATCGTGGTAGTCACCCGTGCAGCCGATAAGGATCTTCGGGCGGTGTTCCGGATCCCTGAAGCAGGATACGATCTGCCGTGCACGCTGGATGCTGCCATGCCAGATGCTGATCGAGGCGATGACAGGCGCGAAGAACCGGAGCAGGGGGCCGATAAACGGCCTGCTGTAATGATGGGTAAAGTAAAGCGGCAGGACCGGCTTGATCGGAGGCAGGGGGAAATAGCGTCCTCCCACATTGCCAACGAAATCGTCCGCACCTGACCGCGACGCAAGAACCGGGTGACCGATCAGCCGGTAGTGTTCGGGCGGAATTGCAGACAGCAGGCGCCTGATGACGACCGCCTGTCCGGACCACATCGGCGGAAGAAATCTGCTGGAAAAGGCAAAAAGCGGCGCCTTGGGCCGCTCCAAGGCCGGCGGCACGTTCGCCCGTCGCGCCATACCGTGCAGCACAAGGCCGAAGACCTTGAAGATGAACCACTGCGCAATCCGGCAGGCCCCGCGCAAAGGCAAGCGGAGCAGCCGGATCAGGCGCTGCAAGCCGGCCGGCCGGGTGGCGGCCCCGTCCTTTCCGCCCCACGAAGCAATAGCCTTGACCTTTTCCGAGACCTGCAGGCAGCGGTTCCGCACGCGCTGTTTCCAGTGCTCCGAGTAATGCATGGCGCCGATGCCATACAGCTTCGCCAAAATCTGGTGGCGCTCCGACTTTAGCTCGGAGGGAAGGGCAGGATCGGCCAGGGTGCGCTTGAAGGCATCGACGACCTCCACAAATATTGCGGATTTCTTTGTCTTGATACTGGCAGAATCAAGATGGTCCCGATGCGTGGCAAGCAATTTCGGCACATAGATAAGGTCGCCACGGATGGCCAGGCGCATGAAGAATTCCATGTCCCCTGCATAGCGGTATTCTTCGCGCCTTGCGCCGTAAGAGGTAATTGCGTCACGCCGGATCAGGGTGCCCGGACCAATGCCAAAATTCACATCCCGCAGCATTGAGTGAATCGTATAGGGCATCAATTTCTCGACGCGAATATACTCATGCTCCGGACCAATCCGGACCCAGTCACCATAAGCAGCAACGGCCAGTGAATTGGCTTCCAGCGCTTTTACGAGTGTCGAAATGCAGGCCGGCAGAATTGGATCGTCCGAGTTCACAACGCAGACATATTTGCCTGTCGCCTCGCTGAAACCCTGATTGACCGTCCGCCCTTCACCGCGGTTTTCTCTTGAAATGACACGCAAACGGCCAGCATACCGGCCGATCATTTCAAGGCTGCGATCAGTTGAACCATCGTCAATGACGATAATTTCAATATCGTCATAATCCTGGGCGAAAATGCTATCAATAGTTTCGCAGATCAGTTTTTCCCTATTGAACGTAGGGACGATCACAGTAACCTTTGGATTCATCTGCCTACATAACCCACCCAAAGACATAAATAGACGTGCGAGATATTTCGCCCGAAAGGCTTAAACGATCCGAACACCCCATACAACCAGAAATCTTACAGCCGCTCATAACACCAAGCTGGCTTGTTGATGACGGTGAGTTTGACGGCAGAAAAAGTATGACAGGACAACGTCTTCACTCTGTTTTTGGTACCGTCCGGCGATCGGAGCAAGATGAGGCATGCACGTCACGGTGCAAAGCCGGTCACTCTATTACACCCCGTCAGTCTCCCCAGGGTTGCTTCCGGAGCCCGGTGTCAGGGAAATGCCACCGGTGTTTGCAACATTGCACAGGCAGATCTCTGGAGCGCATACACAAGTCTGGGAATCACAGGAATTGCACGATAGTGTGCACGCCATAAATGATTGAATCTGTCAGGCAGGTCACGCACAAGCTTCATGGCGGACAAGCGCTGCAGACGAACACGGGGAGAACGCATCAGATGCAGAGTGTCCTGGTCATTGGAGCAACAGGAATGCTGGGGCATCAGTGTTGCGCGCAGCTTTCCCAGCGCTTCTCCGTGACAGGTACGGTGAGAGGTGATGCAGGTGCGTTTTCAGGCCTGCCTG
The DNA here is from genome assembly GCF_055685825.1 of Pannonibacter sp. CBAS1226. NCBI lineage: Bacteria > Pseudomonadati > Pseudomonadota > Alphaproteobacteria > Hyphomicrobiales > Stappiaceae > Pannonibacter > Pannonibacter sp. CBAS1226. The sequence goes on from NZ_JBVOUO010000005.1 coordinate 249,385, forward strand.
CCTTCCGGAACGTGCAGCTTGCCGGCGGGATCTCCACGTCGGGCCTGGACGGGCTTGAAGCACTCCTTGCGGATCTGCGCCCGCATGCGGTCCTGAATTGCGTCGGGGTCATCAAGCAATTGGCTTCGGAAGCTTCATCCGAAACAATGATTGCCACCAATGCCCTGTTTCCGCATCAGCTGGCCCGGTTGTGCGGACTTTACGGCAGCCGCCTCATTCATTTCAGCACCGACTGCGTTTTTTCAGGCGCTGCAGGAAACTACAGGGAAGGTGACCTGACCGATGCAAGAGATGTCTATGGCCTGTCAAAGCTGCTAGGCGAAGTCACGGATGGCAACGCCCTGACGCTGAGAACGTCAATCATCGGCCTTGAACTCAATCATTTTCTCAGCCTTGCGGAGTGGGTCATCTCCAACAAGGGGGGCAAGGTGCGCGGGTTCACGAACGCAATTTTCTCCGGCTTCACGACGCCCGTCCTGGCCCGTCTCGCCGGTGACATCATCGCCTCGCATCCGGATTTGAGCGGCCTGTACCACGCCTCGGCCGAGCCAATCAGCAAGTATGACCTGGTCAAGCTCATCAATGACGAGCTGAAGCTCGGTATTGAGATTGAAGCCTATCCGGACTTCAGGTGCGACCGCTCTCTTGACAGCAGCCGGCTGCAGGATGCCATAGGTTTTCGCGCACCTTCATGGCAGCACATGATCGCCGAGCTTGGCTCACAATACGCAATCCGCGAGCAATCGCTGTAAGCGGCAGATTTTGACGGCATTCAGACGAACACGGGAACAAAAGCATGCTCACAGGCAAGAAGATACTGATCACAGGTGGCACCGGGTCTCTGGGAAAGGTCCTCATCCGGCGGCTGTTGAGCGGCGAATTCGGCACACCGGACAAGATAGTCGTCTTCTCCCGGGATGAAGCGAAGCAGCATAATCTCCGGCTTGAGTATCTGCACAAGACCGTCTCAACGGAAGAAATCGTCTATCATAATTTCGAACGTATCCTTGAGTTCGTTATCGGTGATGTGCGGGATCCCGTCCATCACCAATGCCTTGCGCGATGTGGATATCGTGTTCAATGCGGCCGCAATGAAACAGGTGCCAACCTGCGAGTATTTCCCTTACGAAGCGGTGCGCACCAACATCGATGGCTGCCAGAACATCATCCGTGCGATCCGTGAGCTGCGCCTGCCGATCGAAACTGTGGTCGGCATCTCCACGGACAAGGCCGCCAAGCCTGTGAATGTGATGGGGATGACGAAGTCTCTGCAGGAGCGCCTGTTCCTCAGCGCGAACATCTATGCGCCCCAGACCAGATTTGTCTGCGTCCGTTATGGCAATGTCCTTGCCTCGCGCGGTTCCGTCATTCCCCTGTTCCATGATCAGATCAAGAAGGGTGGCCCGGTCACAGTCACCAGTCCGGACATGACACGCTTCCTCCTGAGCCTTGATGAGGCGGTGGACGTCATCATGGCGGCGGTGAAGGACGGTGATCCGGGTGACACATTCGTGCCGCGTGTTCCCTCCAGCAATATCATGAATCTGGCGCATGGGCTGATCGAGGACAGGGATATCGAGATCAAGGTGACCGGCGTCCGCCCTGGCGAGAAGCTGCATGAGATCCTCATTTCCGAAGAGGAGGCCCTGCGCACGGTCGAACGCGGCAAGTACTATGTCATTCAGTCCATCCTGCCGGAATTGCGGAAGGGTGAGGCGGCAGCTCCTTGCCTGACCAAGGAATACAGTTCCGAAGATGATGTCATGACGGAAGATGAAATGCGTCAGCTGCTGATCGATCGCAGGCTTCGCGTAACCGATATGCTCAACTACGAAGGTGAGTTCCTCGCCTGAGATATCGGATTCGAGCACTTGCAGGGTTCATGGGAAAAGAATGAGCTGATATGGCACAGCGTCTAGATGACATGTCGAAAATGTCCCGCATCCAGTACGTGGTATACAATCGCGGTGAGCGGATGCTGCCCGGCATCACTCACTCGATGGCTGAGATCGTCAGGCATTACAGCAGCTACAAATTCTTCCATGACGCCATTGTCAGTGATCTCGAACGTGCCGGGGAACTGGGCAAGCGTCCGGTGAGCATTCTCGATCTCGGATTCGGGACAGGGCATGGCTGCCAAATGCTCGCTCAGATCCCCAATTCGAGGGTTGTCGGGATAGACAATTCCTATGCGTGCCGAAGATACGCCAGGCGCTACTATAACAGCCGCAACATCGACTATGTGATCGCCGACATTCCAGATTATCTTCGGAAAATGAAGCCTTTCGATTACGTCGTGTCACGTGGTGTGATTGAACACGTTCCCGACGGCATTGAAGAAACGATCAATGCCAGATGGACCAGCCGCCTGATGTTCGACGTGCCTTATGATGAGCCGGGCGGCATCAACGAACATCATCTGGTCTCCAACGTGACCGCTGAATCATTCCGGGACTACTCCAATGTGGAGATTTTCTACGAAGAGGTCGGCGGAGAAATCTACACAGGCGATCCCAGACCTGAAAAGCCGAACATGATCATGTGCGTCTCCTCGCGTGAAACGCTGCCTCCCCTCAGTTCTGTCCTGCAACTGCCGGTGCCGCCCTGGAGCACAAGCCTGTCCATGGCGGAGATGGCACCTCAGGTCACCTGGTGGCACAAGTTCATCGACAAGATCCACGTTCCAGCAAAATGAACGGAATTTTTCATGCCTGAACATACTTTGAAGACGGTTCTGAACCTTCTCTGGTTCTGCGTGATCTTGCCGGTTGGGTTTTTGCGCCGGCTGACGGGCCGCGGCTTGAAACAGCAAGGCTGGGTGGACGTCAGCGTTACCACCATCGACCCGGAAACTTTCAGGAGGCAATATTGAGAACCTTCTTGCGGCGGTGCAAACGGATTTTGATTGTGCCTTCCTCCTACCGCTCCTCTCTGCGGAACATGTCATTCGTCATGCGTCTTGGCGACAGGCTTCTGCTGCGGCTCATGATCCGCGCCACGCCTCTGGCCAGGGGCAACGAAGCCTCCGGGGTCAACGAAAAAACATATGTCATGTTCTGATTTTCCGGCAGAACACAGGAACAGAGCAGTTCCAGCCGTCTGATCAGGTCGAAGGGCGTGTTCGAAGCCGGCCGGTCTGACGGGCCATCCTTGCTTGTGCCCTGCCGCATTTGGGCCATTGAATACCTTACTATGTTGTTCACTCAATAAGGGTTTGAGCAGAATGAAAATTGCCACGATCCTCGGAACCCGTCCGGAAATCATTCGCTTGAGCCGGATCATTCCCAAGCTGGATGCGGTCTCAGAGCACGTTCTGATCCATACCGGCCAGAACTACACGCCAAGCCTGAGCGACAACTTTCTCAAGGAATTCGACATCCGGGAGCCGGATCACTTTCTTGGCGTGAAGGCTGACACGGCTGCGGGCATTATTGCGCAGGTGATTGAAAGAACGGACCGCATTCTTGAGGCAGAAAAGCCGGACCGCATCCTGATCCTGGGTGACACGAACTCAGGCCTCGCAGCCATACCGGCGCAGCGCCGCGGGATTCCGGTGTTTCATATGGAGGCAGGCAACCGCTGCTACGACATCCGTGTGCCGGAGGAGGGCAACAGACGGATCATCGACCATTCAAGCGAGATTCTTCTGCCCTACACCGAAGGGAGCAGGCGCATACTGCTGGCAGAGGGCATTCCCTCGAACCGGGTTTATGTCACCGGCAATCCGATCAAGGAAGTTCTGGACCACTACCAGAGCGAAATAGACAGATCCGTGATTCTGGCCGATCTCGGGCTGGGTGCCAAGGACTACATCCTGGCGACCCTCCACAGGGCGGAGAACGTGGATTCTCCGGACCGGCTGGCTACCTTTATCGAAGGCTTCAACAGGGTTGCAGAGACATTCGGCAAGCCGGTTGTGGTCAGCACACATCCGCGCACGCGCGACAAGATGACCCGCTTCGGCATTACGGGCAGCAGCAATGTCCGCTTTCTCGAGCCCTTCGGTTTCTTTGATTTCGTTCACCTGGAGAAGCAGGCCCTTTGCGTGCTCAGCGACAGCGGCACCGTGCAGGAGGAATGCTGCCTTCTCAACATTCCGACCGTCACGTTGCGTGATACGACCGAGCGCCCGGAGACGATCGACTGCGGAAGCAACATTCTCAGTGGCTGCGATGCCGGCCGCATTCTGGAATGCGTGCGTGCAGCCCTGGCATTTCCTCCAAGCTGGACGGCACCCCGCGAGTATCTGCAAACCAATGTCAGTGACGTTGTAACGCGTATCCTCCTTACCCATTTTATGGGCAGGACGGGTTCCTGACGGAGATTTTGATGACAAATTCGACTGGAGCAGAACCAGCCCCAAGTCATGCGGACGTAAGAAACTTCGACAACAATCAGAAGACCGATGCGGCCTTTCGGGAAGCTCTGCACCACAACAATGTTGTTCTTGACATCGGATGCGGGCTCAATCCTTTTTCCATGTTCACTCCGGGCATTCATTTGGCCGTTGAGCCATGGGGGCAGTATCATCCGCTTCTGAGAAAGCGGTTTTCGAACGTTCCGGGATTTGTTCTTCTGAATTTCCTTGTTCCGGAGGGGCTGAGTGTTCTTCCGGACAAGTCAGCTGACAGCGTCTTCATGTTTGACGTAATCGAACACCTCGACAAGGATCAGGGGCATTTGCTGCTGGCGGAGGCGGAACGGATCGCCCGCGATCAGATCGGGATATTTACCCCGCTCGGCTTCATTGACCAGTCATATGAGGCAGATGACAAGGATGCCTGGGGCTTTGACAACACGCTTTTGCAAACACACAGATCCGGATGGACACCATCCGACTTCGGGCCCGGCTGGCAATGCTTCGTTTGCGATACCTATCATAGCCATCCCGGCCGGGAGCTGAGCTTCGGAGCATTCTTTGCCCTGAAAACCCTGACTGGCCGGGATCTGCAGCGTGAGAGTGCTGCCCCCAGAACCGCCGGAGAGCACCTTTGATTGACAGGCAGAATTCCAGTGAAAGCCTTGCCCCGGAAAATGCGATCCAGCAACTGGCCCAAGTGATCGAATCTGGCCCGGTTGTACTCAGCGTTGGTTCTGGGCCGGTCGACCGCCGGCTGTTTCGCCCCGAAATGCTGATCGAGGCACGAATCCGCAACTGGTCCTCTCCAGCTTCCCAGCTCCCGGAAGACGGCGCCTTCAGTGCAGAGCCGGAACTGTGCGAACGCAGGACCGAGCTTCTTCTTGCAGATTCTGACGCCCTCTCGATCTTTCCGGACAAGACGGCCGACATCGCAGTTCTTGCCGGTGATCTTGCGCTCCTGGACAGGGCCGAAGGGTGGACGGTGATCGAACACCTGCTCCGTATTGCGCGGCGCCAGGCTGTCATTCCTTGCGGAGTTTCCGTCTCTTCCCAGGGCGAACATTCGCCCGGCAGCACAGGGACGGTCTGGCGCCCGGAGGATTTTGATGGAACCTGGCAGATTGTCTTTCAGCCGGAGCAGATCCCGGCTGTGCCAGGGGACGCGCGGCCGTTTTATGCCATCCGGACGTTTCCCAAGCCGGGTTACCGCTACAGGTTCAGCCGCAAGACCCTTGTCATTGCCGAAACGGCCTTGCCGCAAGGTCGGTTTGAAAAGCGTGCACCTGAAGAAAGCGAATTGGAGGGCGCCCTCTACAGCATATTCAAGGATGTTGAGCCTTCTTCTTTCATGATTTCCGGAACCTGGGATTTTCAGCCTTACCCGGCAAATTCCATGTATGACCCTGCCGTGCTTGCCGAAAGGCGCCATCCCATCCAGTATATCTATATGCCCGGCATGTTGAACCATGCGCAGGAAGTTATAGAAAGTCAGAACTTCTCCGAAATTTCAGAAATCTCTGAAATACCGCCGCTCATTACGCATTTGGCGGAGAATTATTATGAAAAGATATTCAAGCCTCTGGAGATAGATTTCTTTCTCTATATCGGCAGGCCAAACATTGCAGCTTTCTGCCTTATCTATCTGATGGAAAAATATGGCATAAAGATCAGGATTCTTGACTACGAACCTGCAACGGCTTCGAACGGACAGCTTTATTTGCGTTATGCTGAGCGTTTCAAGGTCAAGACAGCCCTCGAGCGGATGGACTCTTTTGCTGTCAACCTGACATCCTCCTGGGAACGTCCTGCCATGCCGATGCCGCAAGTGAACCCGCCGGAGGAAGAGACGGAACCTGCTGCTCAGGCCCCGGCTCCTGTGCAGGTGGACCTTGCGCCCTTCCCGTTCCTGAGGCGGCTGGAACTGACCCCGGCTCCGGACGCATCGCAGCTGGATCTCTATCTGTCCGGCTGTAAGCTTGAAATTGCGCCCGCCCCCCACACGACAGTCAGGGGGCTTCAGGTGCGCGGCAGTTTCATGTTGAAGGGAGCGGGCACGGACAAATTCAAGCTGAAGGCAATCCGGGTCATCTGGGACACCGAAACGCTTTCAGAGACCAGTTATTGGGGTCATTCCGCCACAGCCTCAAGCTACAGCTTTTCGATCAACGCAGGTCTCATCGGGACGGGGCCACACTGTGACCTGACGGTCGTTCTTTATCTGGAGAACGCTGAGGCTGAGGAGGATCTCCCTCATGCCGTCTATTTCAGCGCAGGGACGATCAAGGTCGAGCGTGTGGCTCCTGCATGGAGCCGTGACAGCGCCGGGGATCCGGTGGCGATCCATCCGCTCCTTGTGTCTGGACTGGGCCGCAGCGGCACGACGCTGCTGATGAAGCTCCTGCTGTCTCACCCCAAGATCGCCGGCTGGGATGTTCATCCCTATGAAGGTCAGGCAGCCCAGTACTGGCTGAATGCTGCCCGCATTCTGCTGCAGCCCCGCGATGTCCGGCCGGACGTTCCGGTGACGGCATTTCAGCAGGCCATGAACAAGATCTTCCGCAATCCGTTCCTCTCTCATCCGTTCATGGCGGATCCGGCAGAGCACAATCCGGTTCTGGAATGGGCCGATCATACCCATGTTCCTCAGACAATCGAGTTCTTCAAACGTCAGATTGACCAATATTACAAGGCACTCGCCAAGGAATGCGGGAAAGAGGGCGCCGTGTTCTTCGCAGAGAAGACACAGCCGAACATGCACTCCGAGATCTTCAATGAAGTCTACAGGAATCCGGCAGAGCTGACACTTGTCCGGCATCCATTCGACGTGCTTTGTTCTGTCCGATCATTTTTCCCGCAAGTGGAGTTCTACAAGACGGATGAATATATTTCTGCGCTCAATCTCGGTTATGAGCGCATGCTTTACAGGCTTGATCTGGAAGACCGCAGGAACAAGGTGATCCTGTATGAGGACATGATCTCTTCACCGCAGGAAACAATGTCCGGTGTGTTTAAGTTCATTGGGCTGGAGGCATTTGAAATGCCTGCCTCAGGCGCAACGGATGGGGCGGCGAATTCACACATCACCAGCGCCAGTTCGGAAAGCTCCGTCCATCGCTGGAAGCAGGACCTGTCCGCGAGCGATCAGGAACTGGCAAAAGCGGTGTTTGAGAGCACGATGAAGAAGATGGCAATGCATTTGCCGGGCTTCGATCCGGGATATCCTGTCTGATACCAGGGCGCTGATGCCAAGTCTCGATGAGTTCGACTCATCGGGACTTGGTCAAGCACCTGCAGCGCTTGGGCTCCCCCACGGCGGGGCCGGCTCGTTATCAGAAAAGTTCGCGGTATACGGCCCGCGTCTGCTCGATAATCGCCTCTTCCGCAAATTCCGCCTCTGCTTTGTGCCGTCCGGCCTCGCCCATGCGGGCGCAGGTGGCGGGGTCCTGAAGCAGGCGGCGGATGGCGGCAGTGAGAGAGGCGGCATTGCGCGGCTCCACCAGCAGGCCGGTGACCCCGTCTTCCACGGCCTCGCTGCAGCCGGGCATGGTGGTGGTCACAACGGGCCGGGCACAGGCCATCGCCTCGATCACCACCTTGGGAATGCCTTCGCCATAATAGGAGGGCAGACAGAAGATATGCGTGGCGGCCAGAACCTCAGGCATGTCGGACCGGTAGCCCCACCATTCCACCACGCCCTCGGCCACCCAGGCCTCAAGCTGCTGGTGGGATACGGATGAGGGGTTCTTTTCATCCGGGCGGCCAGTCAGCACGAAGCGTGCAGACACACCGTCCGCCCGCAGCCGGCGCGCCGCTTCCACAAACTCGCCAATGCCCTTGTCCCACAGCAGGCGCGAGGCCAGCAGCACAACGGGCGCGCCGTCCGGCAGCGGCGTGGCGGCATAGCTGGAGAGATTGACCCCGGCACTGCGGATCAGGCGAACCTGCGACGGGTCAAGCAACCCATTGTGGGTGAGGGCGGCCGCATCATGCCCGTTCTGCACGATGACCCGGCTGCGCGGGTTGCCCAGAAGCAGGTGAAAGAGGCCACGCATCACGGGCCGCAGAATCCGGGCCTTGCGCGAGGTGGAGGAAAACACAAAACCGAGGCCGGCGAGGGCGTTGACGATGGCCGGAACGCCGGTCAGCCGCGCTGCCAGCGCGCCATAAAGCACCGGCTTCAACGCCACATGATGCACCAGAGTGGGCTTCTCGGCGCGGTAGATCTGCATCAGTTCGGCAATGGACCGCAGATCCCGGAACGGATTGAGGCCGGAACGGTCCATGTGCTGAAGCGGGATCACGCGCACCCCTTCAGCGGAGATCACCGCCTCGTCCCCGTTGGTCCGTGTTGCCAGGACCACCTCATGCCCGGCCCGCACCAGCGCCGCCGCCAGCGGCAGCCTGTGTGAGCGGAAGTACCAGTCTTCCGAAACAACAAACAGGATTTTCAGCTTAGGCAATGACATGAAAACCAGTATGGGATGACGGGAATGCTCCACCTTCGCTCAACCCTTACGGATGTTTGGCAGGCAGGGCAAGTGAACTTGCAGAGGCTGCGCACTTGCATGCGCGGCTTCCGCCTCATAATTGCTTGTGATCATCGCGCGCCAGCCTGCTGCGCGGGAGCCAATGATATACCATGTCCATGCAGGAGTTCCGTCCATCGGCCACTGCCCGCTTAGAAGAACCCATATGACGGCAACGATTCCGCTGACCTTTGTCATTCCCTCCTATGGCCGCCAGCAGAAACTGGAGCGGGCGGTGGCGAGCATTCTGGCGCAAGGCGTGCTGCCGGAGGAGATCATCGTCGTTGATGATGCCTCGCCGGAACCTCTTGTGCTGCCGGAGGCGGTGGCTGCAACGGGCCGGGTGCGGCTGATCCGCCAGCCGGTCAATGGCGGGGCGGCGCAAGCGCGCAACACAGGGATGGAAGCGGCGCGCACGGACTGGGTGAGCTTCCTCGACAGCGACGACTGGCTGCTGCCGGACACGCTGCAGCCGCGCTGGCACTTTCTGCAGGAGGGGGAGGACCGGACGGCGGAAAAAGGACGCACGGTCTATGGCTGCGGCTGGCAGGACACTCTTCCCGATGGCACGGTGCTGCGCGAGCGTATCCCCCTGCCCGCCCATGGGCCGGCGGATTTCTTCCGCGGCTGCTGGTTCTCGCCCGGCTCCTGCATCATCCTCAACCGGCAGGAGGTGCTGCGGCTCGCAGGCGGGGCGGATGGCAGCCTGCGGCGGCTTGAGGATTATGAGTGGTTCGTGCGCATCGGTCTGGCGGGTTTTGTGCTGAAGGTGCAGGACATGGCCGGAGCCGGTATCGAACGGGGCAGCAACACCAGCCTTGCCGCCGTCAGCGCGGCGGCGGATGCCATCAGCCTGCGCATTGCCGGTCTCACGAGGGACCGGCAGGACAAGGCGGTTTTGCGGCGGCGGGCCAATGCCTATCTGCGCTATGAAAGGGCGGCATCGGCCTGGCGGGAAAAGCGCCTTGCGGCCTTCGCCCTGCTGATGGCCGGTTCCCTTGCCGCAAGCCCCAGGCTGAAGCTCTCTCCCCTGCCCGGCTGGACACTGCGCCATGCCCCGGCACCCCGGGTCAGACCCTGACCCGTGCCTTCACCTTGCGCCACAGCAGGCCGCATGTGGCCCGCGGATGCCGGCGCATGGCCTCGGCCAAGGCCCGGAAGGCAAGGCCATGGCTGCGGTTGCGCACCGCGCCATTGAGCAGCCGCATGAGAAAATCGCACATCACCGTTTCGCGCCGTGCCTGCGGGCTCAGCTGCCCGTAGTGTTGCCAGGCTGTCTCCAGCTCATCACGGGCGGCGAGCGACAGATGCGCGTGGCGCAGCACGAAGAGGGCGGCCTCCACATCCTGGCGCAGATGCGCGGGAACGGCCTCGATCAGTCCCGCGTGCAGCTTTTCCGCCCCGGCGGTGGGGTCGGCCAAGCCCGCCACACGGGCCCGGTGCGCCAGCAGGGCGACCATGGTGCCCAGTTCCTGCGTATTCCTATGGACAGCGGACACATTGGCGCCGTGCATGCGGTAGTTCAGCAAGGGCTGCGGCAGGTTGGCGATGCCATAGCCCAGCTCGCTGATGCGCAGCCACAGGTCATAGTCTTCACAATGGGAAAAAAGCTTGCGGTAGCCTCCGGCCTTCAGCACGGCCTCGCGGCGCATCATGACGGTGGGGTGGGCCACGGGACAGCCATGTTCCATGAAACGCGCTGCCTCCGCCACGCTGACCGGATAGTCTCCCAGACGAATGGTCCGGCCGGCCTTGTCCATGATGCGGATGAAGCTGCCCAGCACGCCCAGTTCCGGCTCGGCTTCCATCCGGGCATGCTGAAGGGCAAAGCGCTTGGGCATGGCCACGTCATCGGCGTCCATACGGGCGATGAGCCCGGCCTGCGCCCGTTCGATACCCTCGTTCAGCGCCGAGACAAGGCCGCCGTTCGCCCGCTCCACCAGCACGATGCGCGGGTCCTGTGCGGCAAGCTCCCGCAGGATGGCACCGCTGCCATCGGTCGAGCCGTCATTGATGATGATCAGCTCGAATTCCGTGAAGGTCTGCGCCAGAATGCTCTCCACGGCCTCGCGCACATAGGCTTCGCCGTTGTAGACCGGCAGAACGGCACTGATGGCGGGCTTCTGGCTCATTTCAGCAGGATCCAGTCATCAGGGTAAAGGTCGAGCACGTTGCAGCCGGCCAGCTTGTCCGGGGTGAACCAGCGGGCCGGGGCGATGACGCGCTTGTCCTCGGCGGGGTTCAGCCAGGCGCCCCACCAGGAATAGGAGCTGTTGGCCGTGATGTTGTGGCGGCAGCGCGCCATCAGGAACATGTCTTCCCAGGGGGCAGACGGATCGGAGCGCACCACATGGGCGCGCGGCAGGCCGGCAAAGGCCTCCGCGATGAAATCCGGCTCGTCGGAGAAGAGAAAGAACTCCGCCTCCGGCCCCGCCAGATCCTGCATCAGGGCGACGGCCCGGTCATAATAGCCCCGGTCCAGTGCCGCATGCACGGCGGAGGCCGCCGCCGTCAGATAGTCGCCCCGGCGCACATGCAGGGAGACGCTGCAGGGCGCGGCGGCAATCCTTGCCGCCCAGCCGGCGGCCAGATCCGTCAGCGGCGCCTTGGGCTGGAACCGCTCGCGCAGCAGCGCCTCGGCGCCTTCGAAATAGCGCGGGCTCTGGAAATAGCCGTCGAGCAGGATTTCATTTCCCGTCAGGCTGAAGACCGCAGGATCGAAATGGAAATGCGGCTCCCGGTAGACGCCTTCGCGGAAGCTGCTGCCGCCTTTCAGCTTGCGGAGTACACGGGCAGGCAGCGAGGCGGAGACAGGCCCGGCCAGCGGCGCGCCGGTGTAAAGATCCTGCGGCACCTTCAGGCAATCGAGCTGATAGGGCCAGGCCTTGTAGGCCTCAAAGGCAGACACATCCAGCAGCAGGGCCCTGCCCTGCCGCTCCGCCAGCCCCAGCGCGCCCGCATACTGGAACATCTGGTTCCCAAGCCCACCCAGCAGGCGGATGGCTACCGTGCCGTTCTTGCCAGAATTACCGGTCATTCAACCCCGCCTTGCGCTTCATGCGCCGCCATAGAATACCAAGAACTGCCGAGCCGACTTCAAGCCAGAAATGCAGGGCATTGCGAAAGATCGAACGGGTCAGCGCGCTCTCGTCTGCCGCAAGGCTGCGGTAGAAGCCCGCCGCCTCTGCCGGCGTGCGCAGGACGGGAAGCACCGCATCCACCGCCCGCTGCCGCAGGCTCTCCCGGAAGCGCCGGTCTCCGCCGGTCAGCTCTTCCCACTTTGAATAGACCAGCATGTGCTGACGGAAAAACCGGATGGCGCGCTCCGGCGCGGGACGGCGCTGTGCGCTCTGGTCATGCACCCGGATGCCCACCACGGCCTCGGGGGTGAAATCCACCTTGCTGATGCGGGCAAGCCTGATCCAAAGATCCCAGTCCTCGCCATGGAACAGCCGCTCATCGAAATGACCTGCCCTGTCCAGAACATCCCGGCGCACCATGACGCTGGAGGCAGAGCCGGACAGGACATAGCCTTCCAGCAGCAGCGGCATGAAGATGTCGCCGCGCTGCTTCGGCGGCACCACATTGCGGTCTGACAGGTGCCCGTCCTGTGCATCGATGAAAAAGTAGGATGAATGCACGAAGCCGGTCTCGGGCCCGCCGCGTTCGAAAGCCTCCATCTGCCGCTCCAGCTTCTCCGGCAGCCAGATGTCATCCGCATCCAGAAACGCAATGAACGGCGCCGACGAGGCCGCAATGCCTGCGTTGCGGGCAGCAGAAACGCCCGCATGGGGCAGCTTCAGACAGGTAATACGGTCATCGGTGCGCATCAGGTCTTCGACAGCCCGGACTGTTCCGTCTGTCGATCCGTCATCGGCCACAATGATGCGGGAAACCGGCAGCGTCTGCGACTGGACTGACTGCAGAGCTTTGGCAATATACGCTTCGCCGTTGAAGACGGGTATGACGGCGTCGATCTCACGGCCGCCCATGTGACCTGCCCGCATCTTCCCGGCGCACCCATGATTTCCAGACAAACGGGTAGCGCCATTGCAGCTTATGGGTCTGCCGGAGGCGTTTGGCCAGTTGTCTGTATTGGTCCCGCGCGCCCGGCACATGCAGGTGGAACTGCACCTGAATATGCTTGATCGAGGCAATCCTGCCGGTATCAATCAGCCGGTTCAGCAGCGCATATTCACCGCCCTCGATGTTGAGCTTGGCAAGATGCCACTCGTCGGTGCCGCACTGGCTGAGAAACCGCTCGGCATCCCACAACGTCACCTGCACCCTCTGGCCGCCTGAGGAGCCGAAAGCACCGGAGGCATCTGCGTCAAGATCAAACTCGGCCACCTCGTCCTTGTCCGAAAGGCCTGCCTCATGGACACGGACACGCGTGTCACCGGCAAACCGCTCCTCGATCTGGGCAGCAAATTTCGACACGGGTTCGAACACGGTCACATTCGCATTGCAGAGCTCGACAAAGCGGGCGGCAAAATCCCCGGCATATCCTCCGACGTCGAGGATGTTTGCGCCTGACGGCAAATCATACTGGAAGCGGACGTCATCCTGCGGATTGTGCCGGATCCATCTCTGGTGAGATCTGTAGAATTCGTCCGTCAGATATTTCCAGTAATGCTGCGTCTTTACTTTTACAAAATGCGCTTTGTATTTGAGAAAGCGAAGGGACTTCCGCAGCATCGGCATCTGCCCGATCCGGTGTTGAAGCCACAGCTTCAGCTTTGCGGTCAATGGCAGGAAATGGCTCTCCGGATGCAGCGTCCTCGCCCGCCTCTGAGCGGCACCGGCGTCTGCAGCCAGAAGGTCCCGGGCAGTCTTCGCCAGCAGGCCGAAAACATTGTGCTCATGCATGACCCGGCGGCGCGCTTCCAGCAGATGCTCCCGGCGCTGTTCCGCCAGATCCGAGCCAATCACCTTCCTGATGATCTCCACCGCCTCGTCAGGCTCGTAGATGTTGATTGGCTGCAAGGCCTCTTCCGGGAAGTAGTCCTTGATATTCGGGCATCCGTGATAAATCGGGAAAGTCAGCGTCAGATAAGGGTCGGCAAGCTTCTCGGTCCAATAGTCCTCGATTGCACAGTTTTCGAGGGCGATATGATATCTGTAATCGTCCAGAACATCACGCTTGTCTGCGAAATCGGCGATACCTCGTCCGAAAACATCCACCTGATCGCCCAGAGCTTCTTTAAGCTTGGCAACGAAGGCGAGCCTTGCGCGGTGTTCAGCCGTGAAGGCCTTGTCCGATGACACAACGGACACAAGCCTGGTCTTGCGCGGCTCATGCGCCTCGAATTCCTCAAAGGTCATGGGAGTATCGAGGAGTTTGCCCCCTGCCGTCATGCTGCCCGCATGCCAGGGAAGACCGGCCTGAACGAAAATCCGGTTGGGATGCGCAGTGTCCCGGTCAGAGGTGATGACAGCGTCGAACTGTGCCAGAAAGGCAGGATTGTACCGCTTCACATTTTCCGGCTCGGAAGCCACGAAAACCGCAGGAACAGGCCGTTTCAGGACAAGCCTGCCCTCCGGAAGGGCGTCGTAGACGAAGACGATATCGGCCTCGTCGACCGGCACGAAGAACTCGGCACCGTCAAACGCAGGCTGTCCGCCCGGCAGCTGACGCTCCCAAGGCCAGCTTGCATGCAAGGTGACAAAAGCTGCCTTGATCATCGTAGTCTCCTGCCAGTCTGCATCTGCTTCAGTTCGCCACCCAGTCCAGCACCGGCGCTATTGCACCGGGACGGCGGGACCGCCAGTAGGGCGATTCACTCAAGCCTCCGGAGACCTGCAGGAAAACGCCGACAGGCGTGTTTCCAGGCTCGGAGAACCAGCCCTGCCCATGGAGAGAGGCGAAAAGATCCACCCGGTAACGGCCTTCGTTCAGAAGATGGCCCGGAATATGGGTCCGGATGACATTGCGGCCGATCTTCAGTTCCGGCCAGTTTTCCGCCGCCGTGTCTGTTGTCGCCGACCACAGGACATGCTGGCCGTGCTCGTCGATCACCACGCAGCCGAAGTTCAGGAGCGGGCTCAGGCGGTGAATATCCACGCAGATTTCGACGCCGACATCACTGCTGCCGGGAACCGGATGATCGAGCGTTGCCCCCCCGGCCCCAACAAGGCGGAAGGATTTCAGCGAGAAGAAGTCACAGTCGAGTGCGCCGTGGACTTCCGCATCATGGCTGCCTTGCAGCTTGCCATCCTCGCCCAGCAGATAGCGGCCGCAGGTTTCGTGCACATCGCGGCTGTCGGCCTTGAGCTGGCCGCGCTCCAGCCAGACGATACGCGAGCACAGCTGCATCACCGCGTTCATGTTGTGCGAGACGAACAGCACCGTGCGGCCGGCGCTGGCGACGTCGCGCATCTTGCCGAGGCACTTGTTCTGGAAATCCACGTCACCGACGGCCAGCACCTCGTCGATGATCATGATCTCCGGTTCGAGATGCGCCGCCACCGAGAAGGCGAGGCGCATCTTCATGCCGCTGGAATAGCGCTTGATCGGCGTGTCGATGAAGGCCTCGATGCCGGAGAAGGCGACGATCTCGTCAAAGCGCGCCTTGATCTCGTGCTTCCTGAGGCCAAGGATCGTGCCGTTGAAATAGACGTTCTCCCGGCCGGTCAGCTCCGGATGAAAGCCGGTGCCCACTTCCAGCAGCGAGCCGACCCGGCCGTTGAGGATGGCCTCGCCGGCGGTCGGCGTGGTGATGCGCGAGAGGATCTTCAGCAGCGTGCTCTTGCCGGCGCCGTTGCGTCCGACGATGCCGATGACTTCGCCCTCGTTCACGTCGAAGCTGACATCCTTCAGCGCCCAGAATTCGCGCGGCCCGGCCGGGGCCGCCTCTGCCGCCGGTTCGGGGCGCTTGCGGGAGACGAGGGAGGCCAGCATGTCACGCAAGGTGTCATGCGCGGGGCCTGATCCGTTCAGCCTGTATTTCTTGCCGATGCCGTTGACACTGATGATGGGCGCCATGCGTCAGATCCTGTCAACAATGGCCGGCTCAAGCTTGCGGAAGGTCCGGAAGCCGAGGGTGAAGATGAGGGCGGTCCAGACCAGCAGGATGCCATAGGCCGTGAGGGACGGGAACGGGCTGCCCAGCAGGACCGCGCGGGCCGTGTCCAGCAGCGTCGCCACCGGATTGAGCAGGAAGAGCCACTGCCAGGCCTGCGGCACGAAGCTGACCGGATAGATCACCGGCGTTAGATACATGCCGATCTGCACGAAGAAGGGCAGGGCAATGCTGATGTCCCGGTAGATGGCGTTGATGGGCGACAGCATCAGTCCGATGCCATAGCCCAGCAGCCCGCCAAAGAGCAGCAGCAGGGGCAACAGCACCACATAGGGCGTGGGAGCCACGCCATAGATCAGCATCAGCACCAGCAGGATGGCCAGCGATATGCCAAGCTCCACAGCGGCAGAGAGCGCCGGCACCAGCGGCAGGATCAGCCGGGGAAAGAACACCTTGGTGATGATGCCCTCGTTCTTGACGAGGGAGCCGGAGGATTCCACCACCACCTTGCTAAAATACTGCCAGAACAGCAGCCCGGACAGGACAAACACCGGATAGGGCACGCCATCGGCCGGGATCTTCGCCAGAAAGCCGAAAATGAGCGTGAAGATCACCGTCGTCACCAGCGGCTGCATCACCGCCCAGGCCACGCCGACGACCGACTGCTTGTAGCGGATCTGGATTTCGCGCAAGGCCAGCGTCCAGGCGATGTCCCGGTTCGACCAGACATCATGGATGCTGTCGGCAATCGTGTGGCGAGTCCGTGGACGGATCACGACGCGGGTTGCGCCGTGATCTGCAGGCGTGTCGGGCATCGGTTCGCTTCCGGTTTCTGGGCCTGGCCTCAGCTATTGGCCGCCGTTGCCACCGCATCGTCAAGCGCCTGCCGCAGCAGCGCGAATTCCTGATCGAGCGGATAATGATGGTTGCCGATGAACAGGCCCGAGCTGTCGATGATCTCCGCATTCGGCAGGTTGCCGCTGATGGAGTAGTCGAACCAGCGCAGAACCTCGTTCTTGGCGAAGTTGCCCGCCACGATCGGCCGTACATCGATCTTGTGACGGTTGAAGGCGGCGATCAGGTCTTCGCGGCTGACGGGCGCATCCGGTCCCACCAGCATGGAGAATCCGAACCAGCTGCTTTCGCCGATTTCCTGCTGCGTGCGCAGGAAGGGGAAGTCCGCCAGAACAGCCTTGAAGCCTTCGGCATTCTTGCGGCGCTCGGCGACAAGGTTTGGCAGCTTGCGCAACTGCGCAAGACCGATGGCGCCGCTCATTTCCAGCGGGCGCAGGTTGTAGCCCGGCAGCACGAAACGGAAGGATTCCGTGAAGGCGTCATCGCTCTTCGGCGTGGTGATCTTGTTGACCTTCGGCAGGTTCCGCGTCCAGCCATGGGCGCGCAGCGCCAGCAGGATGTGGTACAGCTCCTCGTCATCCGTCACCACCATACCGCCTTCCATGGTGGAAATGTGGTGGCTGAAGAAGGCGCTGAACGTGCCCATGATGCCATGCGTGCCCGCCTGACGGCCCTCGAAGGTGGCGCCCATGGACTCGCAGTTGTCCTCGATGATGTCGATCTGCCGGTCACCGATGATCTGGCGGATGCGGGCAAAATCGTTGGGATTGCCCAGAAGGTTCACCACCATGATCGCCCGCGTTGCCGGGGTGATCGCCCGTGCCAGCTGATCAAGGTCATAGTTCAGCGTGTTGATGTCCACATCCACGAAGCGCAGCTTCAGGCCGTACTGGTAGAGCGGATAATAGGTGGTGCTCCAGGACACGGCCGGCACGATGACTTCCGCACCCGGCAGCAGCGGCGCATCCTTGCGGTAACGCAGCGCGCCCACCATCACCAGGTTGGCGGAGGAGCCGGAATTGACCATGACGCAGTATTTGCTGCCGCACCAGTCCGCAAAGGCCTGCTCGAACTCGGCCACGCGCGGGCCCATCGAGAACATGCCCGATTCCGTCACGCTGCGGATCGCGGCGTATTCCTCTTCATCCCAGCTCGAATTAGCCAGCGGATAGGTCATTTGCGTCATCCAGTTTCAGGAAATACTCATAGGTCTGGCGGATGCCCTCGCGCAGTTCCGTGCGCGGGGCCCAGCCAAGATCCCGCTGGCGGGAAACATCCAGCAGCTTGCGCATCATGCCCACAGGCCGGGATGTGTCAAAGACGAAGCTGCCATCATAGCCGATGACATCGGCAGCGGCTTCGTAATAGTCGCGGACGGACAGGTCCGTGCCGATGCCGATGTTCAGGTCGCCGGGCAGGGTCTCGACGCGGTCAAGGCAGAACAGGATGGCTTCGGCCAGATCGCCTGCGAACATGAACTCGCGGCGCGCCGTGCCGTCACCCCAGATTTCCACCTCGCGCTGACCCGTCAGCCGCGCCACGTGCAGCTTGCGGATCACCGCCGGCACCAGATGCGAGACCTTCGGGTTGAACTTGTCGTAGCGGCCGTAAAGGTTGCAGGGGATCAGCGTCTTGTAGTGCAGCGCCGGATCTTCCGCACGCATGTAGCTGCACAGGCGGGCGGTGACGCATTTGGCCAGCGCATAGCCCTCGTTCGTCGGCTCCAGCGTGCCGCTCAGCACGTCTTCCTCACGCAAGGCGTCCGGGCTGTTGCGCGGATACATGCAGGAGCTGCCGAGGTTCAGCACCGTCTTTACGCCCGCATCGCGGGCGGCCAGGAGCAGGTTCTGCCCCATCGCCAGATTGCGGGTCAGGAAGGCCACGGGCTCGCGGATGTTGGCCTGGATGCCGCCCACATGGCCGGCGCAGTGGACGACCACATCCGGCCTGTTCGCCCGCAGCCATTCAAGAACGGCGGCCTGGTCCAGCAGGTTCACGCTGGCACTTGATGGAGCGAGCACCTCGTGGCCCGTCCCTTCAAGACGGTCCAGCAGGTTGCGCCCGACCATGCCCGATGCGCCGGTGACGAAGATCCGCGCCATGTGTCAGACCCCGGCCGGCTGGCTTCCCGCAGTGCGGCGGGCCTCTTCGAGATCGCTCGCCACCATTTCCTTCACAAGGTCATGGAACGGCGTCGTATGCTGCCAGCCAAGCTTTGCCTTCGCCTTGGAGGGATCACCCAGCAGCAGATCCACCTCGGTCGGGCGGAAATAGCGCGGGTCGATCTTCACCAGCTCGGCGCCGGTCTTGCTGTCGAGGCCGACCTCGTCCACGCCTTCGCCCTTCCAGACGATGGTGCGGCCGAGCTCGCCAAAAGCCAGTTCCACGAATTCGCGCACGGAATGGGTTTCACCCGTGGCCAGCACATAGTCGTCCGGCTCGTCCTGCTGCATGATCCGCCACATGCCTTCGACGTAATCGCGGGCATGGCCCCAGTCGCGCTTGGCGTCGAGGTTGCCGAGATAGAGGCTCTTCTGCTGGCCCAGTTCGATCGCGGCCACGGCGCGGGTGATCTTGCGGGTCACGAAGGTCTCGCCGCGGATCGGGCTTTCGTGGTTGAACAGGATGCCGTTCGAGGCATGCATGCCATAGGCCTCGCGG
Source organism: Pannonibacter sp. CBAS1226 (assembly GCF_055685825.1). Lineage (NCBI taxonomy): Bacteria > Pseudomonadati > Pseudomonadota > Alphaproteobacteria > Hyphomicrobiales > Stappiaceae > Pannonibacter > Pannonibacter sp. CBAS1226. Next base: position 268,809 of record NZ_JBVOUO010000005.1, read on the forward strand.
TAGTTCACCGTGATCCAGTAGGCATAGAGCTTGGCGGCGGCATAGGGGCTGCGCGGATAGAAGGGAGTGGTTTCCTTCTGCGGCGTCTCCTGCACCTTGCCATAGAGCTCGGAGGTCGAGGCCTGGTAGAAGCGGGTCTTGCCTTCCAGCTTCAGCAGGCGGATTGCTTCGAGAATGCGCAGCGTGCCGATGGCATCCGCGTTGGCGGTGTATTCCGGCGTTTCGAAACTGACCTGCACATGGCTCTGGGCGGCGAGGTTGTAGATCTCGTCCGGCTGGATTTCCTGAATGATGCGGATGAGGTTGGTCGAATCCGTCATGTCGCCATAGACAAGGCGGAACTGCGTCTCGGACTCGTGCACATCCTTGTAGAGATGATCGATACGTCCCGTATTGAACGAGGATGACCGGCGCTTCACACCCCAGACGGAATAGCCCTTGGAGAGGAGAAGTTCGGCGAGATAGGCGCCGTCCTGTCCGGTCACGCCAGTGATGAGTGCTTTTTTCTGCAAGGTTCGATCCGTTGTTCCGGGCGCCTGCCACCGGGGCGGCGCATCTCATATCTGCTCAGGAAACCTGCAGTCGTTTACACGATGCATGGCCACAACGACAACAAGGAAGATGCCCGCTTTTTCCATGTATCATGTATTGCTGCCGTGGCACACCTGCTGGCCGGGCCTGTCTGGCCGCCTGTTCCGGCTCCCCATCGCACCTTTGACAAAGGCCGCAGCCGTTGTAGGAAAAGCAGAAAGCGGCAGGATGGATCACAGGCATGTGCGGCATTGCGGGACTGATGAACTTGACAGCGGGAGGCGATGCCTCCCGGGCGGCCGCCCAGTCCATGATCGGCTGCCTGCGCCATCGCGGACCGGATGACAATGGTGTCTGGGCGGATGACGGCATCGCTCTGGCGCAGGCGCGCCTGTCCATCATCGATTTGTCGGCTGCCGGGCATCAGCCGATGTTCTCCGCCTGCGGCCGTTTCGGCATCGTCTTCAATGGTGAGATCTACAATCATCAGGATCTGCGCGAGAGCCTGGACCGTGCAGGCACGGCACCGCGATGGCGTGGGCATTCCGATACGGAGACCCTTCTCGCGGCCCTCGCTGCCTGGGGTGTACGTGCGGCACTGGAACGGTCTACCGGCATGTTCGCCTTTGCCCTCTGGGACAGGCAGGCCCGGACGCTGACCCTGGGCCGCGACCGGCTGGGCGAAAAGCCGCTTTATTACGGCTGGCAGGGCCGCAGCTTTCTCTTCGGCTCGGAGCTGAAGGCACTCAGGGCCCATCAGGACTTTCAGGCGCCGGTAGACCGGAACGCGCTGACGCAGTTCATGCGGCTCGGCTATGTGCCTGCGCCCCACACGATCCATCAGGGCATCTTCAAGCTGATGCCGGGCACATTTGCGGTGCTGGCGCAGGACGCAGCACCCGGCACACCGCCGCAGGCGGAGACCTACTGGAGCGCACAGGCCGCCGCAGTCCAGCCGCAGGACAGCGGCATGAGCGATGAGGAGGCCATCGCGACGCTCGAGCGGCTTTTGTCTCAGGCGGTTGCCAGGCAGATGGTGGCCGATGTGCCCCTGGGCGCATTCCTCTCCGGCGGCATTGATTCCACCACCATCACCGCCCTGATGCAGGCCCACTCCGCCCGGCCCGTGAAGACCTTCACCATCGGCTTCCATGAAGCCGGATATGATGAGGCCGTGCATGCGAAGGCCGTGGCGCAGCATCTGGGCTGCGATCACACGGAGCTTTATGTCAATGCCCGCGAGGCGATGGATGTGATCCCGCGCCTCCCGCAGATCTATGACGAGCCCTTCGCCGATGTATCTCAGATCCCGGTATTTCTGGTCTCGGCGCTGGCCCGCCGCCACGTGACGGTCAGCCTCTCGGGTGATGCGGGAGACGAGCTTTTCGGCGGCTATAACCGCTACACCTGGGGCGCCAGCCTCTGGCGCAGGCTTGGCGGCATGCCGGCCGGACTGCGGTCGGCAGGCGGAGCCGTGTTGCAAGGGGTGCCGCCGCATGGCTGGGACAGGCTCTTCTCCCTTGCCTCCCCCCTGCTGCCACGGGCGCTGCGTCAATCCGCTCCGGGCGCAAAGATCCACAAGCTCGCGGGCCTTGCCGGAGCGCGGAACCCGGAAGATCTCTACCGGCGGCTCATCTCCCGCTGGCAGGAGCCGCAGGCTCTGGTCAGGGGCGGCACTGAACCTGCGCTCACCTCCGCCGGAGGCTTGCAGGCGGGCGGCGGCAGCCTGCCCGAGCAGATGATGCTCCTCGACCAGACCGGTTATCTGCCCGATGACATTCTGGCCAAGGTGGACCGCGCCGCCATGGCCAACTCGCTGGAAACACGCGTGCCGCTGCTGGATCACGGGGTGGTGGAATTCGCCTGGCGCCAGCCGCTCGACCGCAAGATCCGCAATGGCGAAGGCAAATGGCTGCTGCGGCGCGTTCTTGACCGGCACGTGCCGCCGGCTCTGGTGGAACGGCCCAAGATGGGCTTTGCCGTTCCGCTGGACAACTGGCTGCGTGGCCCCTTGCGGGACTGGGCCGAGGCCCTGCTGAAAGAGGACCGGCTTGAGAGCGAAGGCTATCTCGACGCAGGGCTTGTCCGCCGGACATGGCGGGAGCATCTCTCGGGGCGCCGCGACTGGTCGCACCAGCTCTGGATTGTCCTGATGTTCCAGGCCTGGCTTGAGAGCGTCAGCCTCTGACGTTTACACCAAAGACTGCCCGCCTTCACCGCTCCTTCGTCTCCCGCACTGGCAGGGGGCGTTGCTCTTCGATGGCTTCCATGGCGAAGTAGGACGTGACGCTGTCGAGTTCGACGCCGGAGATCAGGCGGCGGTAGACGGCGTCGTAGCTGGCCATGTCGCGGGTGACGACTTTCAGCATGTAGTCATAGTCGCCGCCGATGCGGAAGAAGTCGATGACTTCCGGGATCTGCACCACGTGGCGCCGGAAAATATCCAGCCATTCCGCCGAATGGTGGCGGGTGCGGATCATCACGAAGACCACCAGATCAAGGCCCAGCCGGGTGCGGTCAAGCTGCACCGTCTGGCCGGTGATCACGCCGTCCTTCTTCAGCGCCTGAATGCGGTTCCAGCAGGCGTTGGGCGACAGATGGACCTTCTCCGACAATTCGCGCTGGGTCAGGCTGCCATCCTCCTGCAGCGCCTTGAGGATGGCCTTGTTGAACTGATCAATCATCATGCGCCTTTGTCGAACAGATTTATGGCTATGGGGCGCAATGATGTGAAATATGGGAACATATCTCAAGTCTGATCGCATAATTTTCGATGCATCAGTCTTTTTCCGTTGGAACCATCCCATGCCGATGAGCCTTGAAGCCTTCCAGAGCAGCCTGCGCACCTCCCGCACCGTCGAGGCGCTCAGCGCCGGGCTGATCGGGGAGGGGGCGGAGATCGAGGGCGCTTTCGGGCCGCGCAGGATCACCTATGCGGATTACACCGCCTCGGGCCGGGCGCTGCGGCAGGTGGAGGAGTTCATCCTCGCCGAGGTTCTGCCGTATTATGCCAACAGCCACACGGAGGCCTCCTATTGCGGGGCGCGGATGACCACGCTGCGCCGCGAGGCGCGGGCACAGATTGCCCGCAGCACCGGTGCGGATGAAAATTACACGGTGATCTTCACCGGCTCCGGCGCCACGGCCGGCATCAACCGGGCGCTCAGCCTGTTCGGCTTTGGCGGGGCAGGGCAGGAGGGTGGCCGCCCGGCGGTTCTCATCGGCCCCTATGAGCATCATTCCAACATCCTGCCCTGGCGCGAGAGCGGTGCGGAGGTGATCGAGATTCCCGAAGCCCCTGTAGGCGGGCCGGATATGGATGTGCTGGAGGCCGAGCTTCTGCGCCTCAGGGACCGGCCGCTGGTGCTGGGCGCTTTTTCTGCCGCCTCCAACGTCACCGGTATCCTGACGGATGTGGATGCGGTGACCCGCCTGCTGAAGCGCCATGGCGCGCTCGCCCTCTGGGACTATGCGGGCGGCGGCCCCTACCTGCCCATTGCCATGGCGCCTGAGGCGGACTGCGCCAAGGATGCGGTGGTGGTGTCGCCGCACAAGTTTCCCGGCGGGCCGGGGGCATCGGGCATCCTGATCATCCGCAATGCGTCGGTGCGCGCCAATAAGCCCACATGGCCGGGCGGCGGCACGGTGTCTTTCGTCTCGCCCTGGGGCCATGACTATTCCGCCTCTCTGGCCGCGCGTGAAGAAGCAGGCACGCCGAATGTGCTGGGCGATATCCGCGCCGGCCTTGCCTTTGCGGTGAAGGATGCGGTGGGCTGCGATTTCATCCTCGCCCGCGACAAGGAGCTGGCCCGCATGGCCTTCGCGGCCTGGGACGGCCATCCCGCCTTGCGCATTCTGGCGGCGGATCAGCGGGACCGGCTGCCCATCTTTGCCTTTCAGGTGCTGGACCGGCAGGGTGCAAAGGTGCATCCGCAACTTTTCACCCGCATGCTGTCCGATTTCCACGGCATTCAGGCCCGTGGCGGCTGCGCCTGCGCCGGGCCCTATGCGCACCGGCTGCTGGGCATCTCTCAGGCGCGCTCGGAAGGCCTGCGCGCTTCGATCCAGGCCGGGGACGAGATCGAGAAGCCCGGCTGGACGCGGCTCAACTTCAGCTACCTGATGAGCGATGAAACCGCCCGCTTCATCCACCAGTCGGTCGCGGAACTGGCGGCCGAAGCGGGTGAGCGGGCAAAGCTTTATGTGGCCGACACGCGCACGGCCCGCTTCCGCAAGGCGGGCTGAAGGCTCGCTTATCGGGTGGCGCGGCGGCAGGGCCGGGGTTAGGGTCAGGATCTGACAAAATCACCGGACCTGCCGTTGCCATGACCCAGCTTTTCGACCTGAACCTTGCCGGACGCGAGGCGGCCGCTGTTCCCGAAACGGGGGAAGCCGCCGCGCGGGACTATGCCATCGTCCGCCAGACGCTGGAGCGCATTTCCGATACCTGGCGCGACCAGCCGGCACTGGAAGATCTTGCCCGCGAGGCCGGGCTGCAGCCGATCCAGCTGCAGCGGGTGTTCTCGCGCTGGGCCGGGCTGACGCCCAAGCAGTTCCTGCAGGCGATCACGCTCGATCATGCCCGTGACCTCTTGCGCGATGCCGCCAGCATTCTGGAAACCTCCTATGAGGTGGGGCTGTCCGGGCCTGGGCGGCTGCATGATCTCTTCGTCACCCACGAGGCGATGACACCGGGTGATTACCGCAACCGTGAGGCCGGCCTCACCATCCGCTACGGCTTTCATCCCTGCCCCTTCGGCCAGGTGCTGATCATGGCGACCGACCGGGGCCTTGCCGGGCTCGCCTTTGCCGATGAGGGCGAGGAAGCCTCCGCCTTTGCCGACATGTCCGGCCGCTGGCCTGCGGCCGTCTTCGTGGAGGATGACGTGGCAACAGCGCCCTATGCGGCGCGGGTGTTTGATCCGGCCAACTGGTCTGAGGACACGCCGCTCAAGGTCATTTTCATCGGCAGCGATTTCGAAATCCGCGTCTGGCGCACGCTGCTGAAGATCCCCATGGGCAAGGCGACCACCTATTCCGACATTGCCCGCAGCCTCGGCAAACCCAGCGCGGCGCGGGCGGTGGGCTCGGCCGTGGGCCGCAACCCGATTTCCTTTGTGGTGCCCTGCCACCGGGTGCTGGGACGCACCGGCGGGCTTTGCGGCTATCACTGGGGCCTGACCCGCAAACGCGCCATTCTCGGCTGGGAAGCCGGGATCACCGGCATGGGAGGCTGACCTGTACAAACCGGAAAAGCCTAAAATTCGAAAGGCTTTTTCAAGGGATTGGACTGCAAGCTTGTCTCCGGCTGTGCCCGCAGATCCTTGTCGGGCCTTCATCAGGATCAGGCCTGCCGCGCAGGCCGCTGGGGACAGGGCATGCGACCGCAATCGGCAGACGGAAACGGCAGCAAGGCTGAAGCGGAGACGGGCCTGAAGGCACAGCAGCCGGACGGTCCCGAGCGCCCGGAGGGGCAGAAGCGTCCGCAAAGCCCGAAAGACGCAAAACGTCCGCCGAAGGGCAAGGCCGGTCAGCCCGGATCCGCGCCGGACGAGCCCGATGCCCTGACCCGCGCCGGGCGCCGGTTCGGTCACGAACGGGTTCTCACACTGACCGCAGCTATTGGCGTTCTGGCGCTGATTGCTGCCCTTCTGCTGCTCGGCGGCGGGCCTTACGAGCGGCTTCTGGCGCTGGTCCTCGGTTTTGCCGCAGGCGGGCTTGCCATCGCCTGTGTCATTCATGATGACCGGCACCGCCTGCAGACCGCGCTCGGCACCGCAGCAGTGGAAACCCACCGGCTGAACCAGCGCATCGAGGAGCTGGAAGACGCCGCCTGGGAGCTGCGCGAATCCGACGAGCGCCATGCCAGCATTCTCCATGCGCTGGGCGATGTGGTCATCCGCCGCGACATGGAAGAGAACGTCATCTATGCCAATCCGGCGGCCGGAAGCCTGTTCTGGCCGGAGCAGAGCCCGCGCCCCGGCGAAAAGCTGGAGCTGCCGCTGGCGGATACGCCGCAGGATCTGCTCAGCGCCGAAGCCACCGGCGTCTTTGGGGATATCCTGCTCGACACCCGCGAAGGCCCGCGCTGGTTCTCCCGCATCGACGTGACCGTGCGGGAAGGGCCGCGTGGAACGCCGGTACTGCAGACCGTGCTGCGTGACGTCACGGCGCGGCGCAAGATGGAAGAGGAGCTTCTGGCCGCCCGCCAGAATGCGGAAAGCGCCAGCGAGGCCAAGTCCCGCTTTCTGGCGACGGTCAGCCACGAGGTGCGCACGCCGCTCAACGGCATTCTGGGCATGGCGGCGCTTTTGTCCGACACCCATCTCACCCATGAGCAGAGAGCCTATGTGCGGGCGCTGGAAACCTCCGGCGAAACGCTGCTGCTGCTGATCGACGAGCTGCTGGACTTCTCCCGCGCCGAAGCCGGCAAACTGACGATCCAGCCGGGACCGGTGGACCTCGAAAGCCTCGCTGAGCATGTGGTGGAACTGCTGGCGCCGCGTGCCCATGCCAAGGGGCTGGAGATCGGCTTCACCGCCGACCCGGCAATTCCCCGTATCGTCACGGCCGATGCCAACCGGCTGCGGCAGATCCTGTTCAATCTGGCCGGAAACGGCATCAAGTTCACCGAAGAGGGCGGCGTCCTCATCAGCCTTGCCATCACGCTGCAGGGCAGTGGCAGCCTGCTGACGCTGGAAGTGCGGGACACCGGAATTGGCTTCTCGGCAGCCGATGCCGAACGGCTGTTCGGCGAGTTCGAGCAGGTGGACCATGGCCCTGCCCGCCGCTACGGCGGCACGGGGCTTGGGCTTGCCATCGTCCGCCGGCTCGTGGGGCTGATGGAAGGCACGGTGGAAGCGGTGGCCGAGGAAGGCAAGGGCGCCGTCTTCCGCATCTGCCTGCCGCTGCCCGAAGCTCCCGATGCTGGCGGTCATGCCGGTCTTGAATGCCTGACAGGCCGCCGCGTTGTGATCGTGTCACAGGGTGTGATCGAGGGTGAAGCGCTGGCGCTGCAGTTTACCACCCATGGCGCCAGGGTGCAGCTTGTGCAGCCGGGAGACGACACGCTGGCCGATGCCCTGCCCCATGCGGATCTCGTGCTGCTGGAGCATGGCGCGGTGGCCGATGGCGCGGGCTGGCTGGCCACGGCCCGGGCAGCGGGCTGCGTGGCGCCGGCTATTGTTCTCGTGACCCCGCAGGAGCGGGACCGGCTGGACCGGCTGCGCGAGGCAGGGTTCTCCGCCTATCTGGTGCGGCCCGTGCGCGGGCGAACGCTCCGGCGCATCATTGCCAGCCTCATGGGCGAAGGCGGTGAAACGCTTGCCTGGGAAGCGGCCGTGGATCTGCCGCCGGAGCGCATTCCCGGCGCGCCGCACCGGCTTGCTCCGGCCCGGCCGCTGCGGCTGCTGCTGGCGGAGGATAACGATATCAACCGCCTTCTGGGCGAAGCGCTGCTGCGCAAGCTCGGCCATGAGGTGACGGTGGTGCCCGACGGTCTGGAGGCCTGGCGCGCGGCCAGCGAGCAGAATTTCGATGCCATCCTGATGGACCTGCACATGCCGGGGCTCGACGGGCTGGATGCCATGGCCCAGATTCGCGAGATCGAAACCGCCCGCGGGCGCCCGCATGTGCCGGTGCTGATCGTCACGGCGGACGTGATGCCGGCTGCCCGCGACCGGGCAAGAGCGAGCGGTGTTGCCGGTTTCCTCACAAAACCGCTTTCCCGCGAAGCCGTTGAAGACGCATTGGAAAATCTGCCCTCCCGGACATAGTGCCGCTCCCGGATTGTTACCGTCACGAAATATTGTGAACGCTGGCCGTTGTCATGCTAGTGTTGGAAAACTATGGTCTACGGCAAGATCAGGGTTTCGCCGGTTAAGGGGATGAGAATCACTGCAACGGCGCAGCAATCTGACAGGACAAACGAGGCCTGCGGCAACGGTTTCGCAGGGCCCCCGGTGGGAAACAACCGAGGCAGATAGGGGACCGAATCTCAATGATGCGGCCAGGTCTATTTTCTCCGCGCAAGCTCGTGCAGAAGTTCGTGCCGATGATGGGCGAACAGGGCATTTCCGCGCGCTTTTTCCCAGGTTTCGCCAAGTCTCTGCATGGCGAAACAGGTCTTTACGGCGATCTTTCCCTTGGCCGTGTCGGATCGCTGGAGGTGCGCCTCGCCCGCACCGCGCGTGAGGTGAAGAAGGCGCAGCGCCTGCGCTATCACGTCTTCTACGAGGAAATGTCCGCCATCGCCGATGCGCAGACCCTCGCTGCCCGCCGCGACATGGATGCTTTTGACGCCATCTGCGATCATCTTCTGGTCGTCGATCATGCCTCGATGAAGCGCAACAAGCTGGGCCGCCTGCAGCCGCAGATCGTCGGCACCTACCGCCTGCTGCGCCAGGATGTGGCCGAGGCAAACGGCGGCTTCTATACGGCCAGCGAATATGACATCCAGCCGCTGGTCGATGCCAATCCGGGTCTGCGCTTTCTGGAACTGGGCCGCTCCTGCGTGCTCAAGCCCTACCGCAACAAGCGCACGGTCGAACTGCTGTGGCACGGCATCTGGGCCTATGTGATCCGCCACCGCATCGACGTGATGATCGGCTGTGCCTCCATCGAGGGCACGGATCCGGACCGGATCGCCAGCCAGCTGTCCTTCCTGCACCACCACGCCCGTGCGCCGGAGCCCTGGCGCGTGCGCGCCGTGCCGGAGCGCTATGTCGAGATGAACCGCGTGGCCCGTGAAGAGCTCAACGACAAGGCCACCTTGCGCGAGCTGCCGCCGCTGGTGAAGGGCTACCTGCGCCTCGGCGCCTATATCGGTGACGGGGCCGTGGTCGACTATCAGTTCGGCACCACAGACGTTCTCATTGTCATGCCGGTGACGCAGCTGAATGAGCGCTACGTGAATTATTACGGTGCGGACGCCTCGCGCTACTCAAGCTGAGCTGGCGAACTATCCGCATCCAACGCCAAAGGACCGCTGCCTCTCCGGGGCGGCGGTTTTTGTTTGCGGGGCTCCGCATCCACGCCTCAGCCGGCGCCCAAGGCTTAACGCCGCCTTAAACCGGCCGCTCTAGTTTGATGCAGACTGCCTGTGCTCCCCGCGCAGGCCCGCAGAGTGACGAGAGGCTCATGGCACGCCGCCCGGCAGGCAGCAATCGGATTGAACCGGCGTTTGGCTCTGCCAGCGGCGATCTTTACGATGTGCGCCCGGGAACCGGTGACGTTTCGGCAGAGCGCCCGGCCAGACGGCCCCGGCGCCCGCGCGCTGACGACAGCGACGCCCCCGCCCCCCGCCGCAAGCGGCCCGCAAAGGCAGGCGGCAAGGGCAAGGCCAAAAAGAAAGCCCGGCGCAGCCGCACCCGTTCGTCCAATCCGCTGTTCTGGCTGATCCGCAAGCTGTTCTACTGGGGCTTCGTCCTGTCCATCTGGGGCGGCATCGCCGCCACCGGTGTGGTCGTCTATTACGCGGCCCATCTGCCGCCCACCTCCGAATGGAAGGTTCCGGCCCGCCCGCCCAATGTGAAGATCGTCGCCACCACCGGCGAGCTTCTGGCCAACCGGGGCGACACGGGCGGCGAGGCCGTGCGGCTGGAGCAGCTTCCGGCCTATCTGCCGCAGGCGGTGATTGCCATCGAGGACCGGCGGTTCGAAGACCATTTCGGGCTGGACCCGATCGGTCTGGTCCGCGCCTTCACCGTCAATTTCACCTCCGGCAATCTGGTGCAGGGCGGCTCGACGCTGACCCAGCAGCTGGCCAAGAACCTGTTTCTCGAGCCTGACCGCACCCTGAAGCGCAAGGTGCAGGAAGTGGTGCTGGCGCTGTGGCTGGAAGCCAAATACTCCAAGGACGAGATCCTGGAGATGTATCTCAACCGCGTTTATCTGGGGGCAGGCGCCTATGGGGTGGATGCGGCCGCGCGGCGCTATTTTGGCAAGTCGGCGCGGCTGGTCACCCTGCAGGAAGCCGCCGTTCTGGCGGGCCTGCTGAAGGCGCCCAGCCGCTATGCCCCCACGCGCAATCCCGAGCTGGCCTACGAGCGCTCCAAGGTGGTTCTGGCCGCTATGCGCGATGCCGGCTTCATTGATGCGGCGACCGCCCGGACCGCCATGAGCGAGCCCGCCCAGGTGGTCAGCGACAGGAACACCGCCAGCGCCAATTATGTGGCGGACTGGGTGATGGACCTGCTGCCGCAGTTTGCCGGATCCATCGACAGCGACATCATCGTCGACACCACCATCGATCCGGCCATGCAGCTGGCAGCGGAATCCGCACTTGTTGGCGCGTTGAACACCCATGGCCGGGAGCTCGGCGTCTCCCAGGGCGCCATCGTCATCATGGACACGGCTGGGGCCGTGCGGGCGATGGTCGGCGGCCGGAATTATCAGAAGAGCCAGTTCAACCGCGCCACCAACGCCCGCCGCCAGCCGGGCTCCGCCTTCAAGCCCTTCGTTTATCTGGCGGCGCTGGAAAGCGGCATGACGCCGGACACGATCCGCCGGGATGAACCGTTCTCCCTCAAGGGCTGGCGGCCGCAGAACTACACCAAACAGTATTACGGCGACGTCACGCTGACCGACGCGCTGGCCATGTCCCTCAACACGGTGGCTGCGCGGCTGGCGGTGGAAACGGGTCCGGCAAAGGTGGTGAAGGTGGCGCAGAAGCTGGGCATCCGCTCGCAGCTGGCGGCCAATCCTTCGCTGGCGCTGGGTACATCGGAGGTGACGCCGCTGGAGATTACCGCCGCCTACGTGCCCTTCTCCAATGGCGGCTACGGGGTTGTGCCGCATGTCATCCGCCGCATCCGCACGGTGGAGGGCCGCACGCTCTATGCCCGGCAGGGGGATGGAACGGGCAAGGTGATCGACGGCCTGCGCCTTGCCCAGATGAACCACATGATGGCGCAGACGCTGGTCACCGGCACGGGCAAGAAGGCGATGCTGGCCGATCAGCGCCCGGCAGGCGGCAAAACGGGCACCAGCCAGGATTTCCGCGATGCCTGGTTCATCGGCTACACCGGCAACCTGACGGCCACCGTCTGGCTCGGCAATGACGACAACAGCCCGACGAAGAAGGCAACGGGCGGTTCGCTGCCGGCGGAGATCTGGAAGGCGGCGATGGACAAGGCGCATGCCGGTCTGCCCGTGGCGGGGCTTCCGGGTGTTGCCGAACAGCTGCCGCAGAATTACGGCCCCGTGCCCACCGACAATGCCCCCATTCCTCCGGCGGATGTGGGGGCGGATGTGGGGGCCGATGGCCGGGTCATCCCGCCGCCGCCCTCCGAAGGCGGGCCGCTCGGCTTCATCGGAAGGCTGTTCGGCGGCTGATCAGCCGAAGAGATGCAGCTTGCCGCCCTCGTCCTTCAGCCACTGGCGGGCCTTGGGCGTGTGCGGGGCAAGCTGGCGGCACAGCGCCCAGAACCGGTCCGAATGGTTCATTTCCCGCAGATGCGCCACCTCATGGGCCGCGACATAATCGAGGATCTCCGGCGGGGCGAGGATGAGCCGCCAGGAGAAGGACAGACGTCCGTTCGAGGCGCAGGAACCCCAGCGGCTGCGGGTGTCGCGCAGGGAAATGGCCGCGGCCTTCACTCCCAGCGTGGCCGTATGGCGGGCAACAGCTGCTTCGATATCGGCCCGCGCCTGCCGCTTCAGCCAGTCGGCCACCTTGCGGCCCGTATGTTCGCCAGCGCCGGGCACGCTGAGCACCGCATGACCTTCTGTATCAAGCCCGGCCGTCACCAGCCCGCGCAGGCGGCCGGAAGGCTCGATCCGGTGCAGGACGCCCCGGACAGGCACAACCGATCCGGCGGCAAAGGGGGTTGTCTGCGGCAGGGCCGCGAGCTTTTCCTCCAGCCAGCCGGCGTGCTTTTCGGCAAAGCGCTGGGCGGTGGAGAGCGAACCGCCCTTGGGAATGGTCAGCACCGGGCCGGACTGGTCATGCGGCAGGCGCAGCAGATAGCGCCGCGCGCGCGGATCAGGCCGCAGGCGCACGGCAATCTCGCCGCCGCTCAGCGGCAGCACGATGTGGTCCGGAAAAACAGGCCGCCGCAGCCGTGAGAACATTCCGCTTCCCTGCAAGGCCCGCAGACAGGCGCCGCGGGAGGTGATTCGAACGTATCAGAGGGTATCCGGTTTTGCAGGCGGGGGGAGTGGCTTGCAACGCGTCCATCCTCACCTTGTCATCCCCGCGCAGGCGGGAATGACACCCGGTACCAAGGCTCACTCGTTCCGTCTTGGTATAAACGGCGAAAGCGGCGCAAGGTGCGCCGCTTCCCGCGTGGTGCGCCGTACCGGACCGTACGGTCAGGCAGGGCCAGTGGTGCCGGAGCTGCGGCCGCGGGCAGACATGAAGCGGTCGAATTCTTCCTGATCCTTCGCCCGGCGCAGTTCGCGCAGAAAAGTATCGAATTCGGCGCGCATGGCATCGAGCTTGGCACGCTCTTCTTCCAGGCGCTTCAGCTCGCGCTCCCGGTAGTCGTCAAAGGCCACATTGCCGGTCCGGCCAAAGCTTCCCGTATTCATGGTGTTCACCGCGCTCTTGATCGGGCTTCTGTTCCACTGGTCACGCGCGTCCTGAAACAGCGTCTGGAAGCGGTCACCCCAAAGAATATAGGCAAGCATTGCCAGTCCGAGCGGCCAGAACAACACGAAGCCCAGCACCATCAGCGCGATGCTTGCCCCGTTCCAGCCAGGCCTCAACACAGTGTTCCCAGTCATCGTCATCCCCTTTCGGATTTCAACAGACAAAAACGTGGGGACGGCTGCCCGGCCTTTCAAGAACACCATGAAGTCCTGCGCCGGTTACACAGTGGCGCGGGTTGCCTGCGAAATTTGACGCAGAGGCAGAAGAGTTTCTTGAATCAAAGGCTTGGACGGAAGGTCCGCCGTTTACCGGCCTCAGCAGCAGACATGAAAAAACCCGGCCCCGCCCTGCTTGCGCGCCGTGAGGCGGGCGTTTCAGGAGGCAGGGCCGGGTCTGATCTCTGATCTGGTCTCAGGCCGTGTCTCAGGCGACCGTTTCAGCCAGCTTGCGGGCCTGTTCGATCCAGTTGTCACGGGCCATGCGGCCGCGGAAGTCCAGACGGTCGTCCAGCGCCTCAATCTGCGCATCCGTCAGGCCTGCGATCTGCCAGAAGTGGAAGATGCCCGCTTCATTCAGGGCCTTTTCCAGCTTGGGGCCGACGCCGGTGATGGCCTTGAGATTGTCGGCAACGCCCTGGGGCTTGGCCAGCAGGATCTCGGCCAGCGGATCGGCCTTTGCAGCCACAGCAGCCTTCGGCTCAGGCTTGGCGGCGGCGGCAGCCGCCTCCGCCTTGGGCGCCGGTGCAGCTTCGGCCCTGGGAGCTTCGGCCACAGGCTTTTTCACCTCGGCCGGAGCGGCCGGCTTGGCGGCAGCAGCCTTCTTCAGGCGGTCGCGGTTGGCCTGGGAATGGGTCAGGATGAAGTCGATCATGCGCGGGGCAATTTCGGCGCGGAAGCGCGAGCCGTTGAACACGCCGTAATGGCCCACATTCGGCTGCTCGTAATGCACCTTCATGTCGTCCGGCAGGCTGGTGCAGAGCGTATGTGCGGCACGGGTCTGGCCACGGCCGGTGATGTCGTCCTTCTCGCCCTCGATGGTCAGCAGCGCCGTGTTGCGGATGGCGCCGCAATCCACCAGTGTGTCGCCGTGCTTCATCTTGCCCAGCGGCAGGGAGTGCTCGATGAACACGGTCTCCACCGTCTGCAGATAGAACTCGGCCGTCAGGTCCATTACCGCCAGATATTCGTCGTAGAATTCGCGGTGCTTCTCGGCGCTGTCACCGTCACCCTTGACGAGATGCTTGAAGAAGTCGCGGTGGGCGATGACGTGCCGGTCGAGGTTCATGCTCATGAAGCCCGAAAGCTGCAGGAAGCCCGGATAGACGTAGCGCATCATGCCCGGATGCGGGAACGGCACCTGCATGATGACGTTGCGCTTGAACCAGTTGATGCCCTTGGACATGGCCAGATCATTGACGGCAGTCGGCGCGACGCGGGTGTCGATCGGCCCGCCCATCAGCGTCATGGTCGAGGGCGAATAGGGGTCGTTGCGCGCTTCCATCACGGCGACAGCCGCCAGAACCGGCACGGACGGCTGGCACACGGCCACCACATGGGTGTCCGGCCCGAGGAAATGCAGCATGGAGATGACGTAATCGATGTAGTCATCCAGATCGAACTTGCCGTCCGAGAGCGGCACCATGCGGGCGTCGATCCAGTCGGTGATGTAGACATCGGCGCGCGGCAGCATGGCCTCCACCGTGCCGCGCAGCAGCGTGGCATAGTGGCCGGACATGGGCGCCACAATCAGGATCTTCGGGTCATTGCGGCGCTGGGGGGTGCCCCGCTCGAAATGCAAGAGGTCGCAGAAGGGGCGGCGCCAGACCACGCGCTCGCTCACCGGCACCTTCATGCCGCCGATCGTGGTTTCCGGCAGACCGAATTCCGGCTTGCCATAGCGCCGCGTCGTGCGCTCCAGCACTTCGCAGGCCGCCGCAACCTGACGGCCGAGCTGCGTGTGGCTCATCGGGTTGAACGGGTTCTGGAAATAGAGCCGTGTTGCGTCCGCTGCGGCACGCACCGGGCCCATGGCGGCATGGTTGATCTCGTAGAGATGATAGAAGGGCAACACTTCTGATCCTTCGTCGCTGGCCCGGCGAACACGCGCTGTCTCACCCGCGTATATCAAGCCCGGCTTCTGGCATTGCAGCAGAATAGGCTGATATTGCCCTCTGCATCAATAGCCCGATTGTGAACAGCCTGACACCAACAGATTGACAGCCCGTGAAGCCAGTTGAGGGCCCTGTATCATACGAAAGACTATTTGCTGCACCGCTGTTGTCGCAGTGCAGCATGAAAATAGAGGGAAATCCTATTTTGCTTAAGGACTTATTGCCGGAGAGTTGAAGCCCCTCGGCGGGGCTGTCCCGGCGGCAGGCGCGGGGCTTTACGCCGCCAGATCCGCCACGACTGCGTCCAGCACGAAAAAGCCGTCGCGGGTGGCGCGGACACGGGTCTCGTCCAGCTTCTCGACCATGCCGTGCTCCAAAAGGTCGTTGAGGCGGCGCGGGTCGATGGAGCGGCCGGACAGCCGCTCGTAGCGGCGCATGTCGACGCCCTCGATCAGCCGCAAGCCCATCA
The DNA here is from genome assembly GCF_055685825.1 of Pannonibacter sp. CBAS1226. NCBI lineage: Bacteria > Pseudomonadati > Pseudomonadota > Alphaproteobacteria > Hyphomicrobiales > Stappiaceae > Pannonibacter > Pannonibacter sp. CBAS1226. The sequence continues at coordinate 284,511 of NZ_JBVOUO010000005.1, forward strand.
GCAGATATTCATCGCCCTGCTCTTCGTCACTCAGCGGCAGGTCTTCCACCATGCCGTGGCCACGCTCCTCCACATGGGCAAGCCATGTTTCCGGGTGCCGCTCGATGGCGGTGGCGCGCTTGGTGGCGCCCAGCGACAGGCGGCCATGGGCACCCGGGCCGACGCCGACATAATCGCCGTAGCGCCAGTAGACGAGGTTATGGCGGCATTCCGCGCCCGGGCGGGCGTGGTTCGACACTTCATAGGCCGGAAGGCCGAGATCGGCGGTCAGATCCTGCGTCAGCTCATAGAATTCGGCGCCCAGATCCGGGTCCGGTACGATCAGCTTGCCCGCCTGATAGAGGTTGAAGAAGGGCGTGCCTTCCTCGATGGTCAGCTGATACAGCGACAGGTGATCGGCGGCGAGCTTCACCGCCTGGCGCAGCTCCGCCTCCCAGCCGGTCACCGTCTGGCCGGGCCGGGCATAGATGAGGTCGAAGGACAGGCGCGGGAAGGTTTCGCGGGCAATCTCGATGGCCTGCAACGCCCCGGCCACGTCATGCAGACGGCCCAGCTGGCGCAGGTCCTGATCATTGAGCGCCTGTACGCCCAGCGACACACGGTTGACGCCCGCCGCCCGGTAGCCCCGGAAACGTTCCGCCTCGACGCTGGAGGGGTTTGCCTCCAGCGAGATTTCCACGTCCGTATCAATCGCCCAGTGCCGGGCAATCGCCTCCAGAATGCGCTCCACCGTGCGCGGCAGCATCAGCGATGGTGTGCCGCCGCCGAAGAAGATCGACTGCACCGTCCGGTTCGGCGTCCAGGCAGCAAAATGCGCCAGCTCCCGCTCGAAAGCCGCAACAAAGCGGTCCTGATCGACCGGCTGGTGCCGGACGTGGGAATTGAAGTCGCAATAGGGGCACTTGGCCGCGCAGAAGGGCCAGTGCACATAGATGCCGAAGCCGCCGTCCGGGGTGGTGGTCATTCTTGCTCCAGGCAGGCCTTCGAAAAGGTCACAAAGGCGCGGGCGCGATGCGACAGGGCGGGTGTGGTCGCCGACCAGCCGTGCTTTTCCGCCGAAGTCATCTCGCCGAAGGTGCGCTCGTGGCCATCGGGCTGGAACATCGGGTCATAGCCGAAGCCCTGCAGCCCGCGCGGCGGCCACACGATCTGGCCTTCCACTTCGCCGCGGAAGAATTCCACATGGCCATCGGGCCAGGCAAGGCACAGCACGGCGACGAAGGACCCGCGCCGGGCCTCCGCCGTCACGGCACCGGCCTGCTGCAGCTTTTCTTCCACATTGCGCATGGCCATGGAGAAATCTTTCTCCGGACCAGCCCAGCGGGCGGAATAGATGCCGGGATCGCCATTGAGCGCGGCCACGCAGAAGCCGCTGTCATCGGCCAGCGACGGCAGGCCGGAGGCCTCGGCCGCTGCGCGGGCCTTCAGCTCCGCATTGGCCTCGAAGGTGGTGCCGGTTTCTTCCGGCTCCGGCAGATCCAGCTCGCCGGCAGAAACCACATCAAAGCCATAGGGGCCCAGCAGCTCGCGGATTTCGCGCAGCTTTCCGGCGTTGTGGGTGGCCACGACCAGACGGCCCGGCTCCAGCTTGCGGTGTGCCATGGGGTGCCTCACAGGATGGACATCTTCTGCAGGTCGATCAGGCGGCCGATGCCGCTGCGGGCGAGATCCAGCAGGGCCTTGAACTCTTCCTCGGAGAAGGGTGCGCCTTCCGCCGTGCCCTGGATCTCGACAATGCCGCCAGTGCCGGTCAGCACGAAGTTGGCGTCGGTCTCGGCAGCCGAATCTTCCTCATAATCGAGGTCCAGCACCGGGTTGCCCTTGTAGATGCCGCAGGAAATGGCGGCCACATGGTCCTTCAGCACCGGCTTCTTGACGATCTCGCGGGCGCGCATCCATTCGATGCAGTCATGCAGGGCCACCCATGCGCCGGTGATGGCAGCCGTGCGGGTGCCGCCGTCGGCCTGGATCACGTCGCAGTCGATGGAAATCTGGTTTTCGCCGAGGGCTTCCAGATCGACCACGGCGCGCAGCGAGCGGCCGATGAGGCGCTGGATTTCCTGCGTGCGGCCCGACTGCTTGCCGGAGGAGGCCTCGCGGCGCATGCGCGTGCCGGTGGCGCGCGGCAGCATGCCGTATTCGGCCGTCACCCAGCCCTTGTTCTGGCCGCGCAGCCAGGAGGGAACGCGCTCTTCCAGGCTGGCGGTGCACAGGACGTGCGTGTCACCGAACTTCACCAGGCAGGAGCCTTCGGCGTGCTTGGACACACCACGCTCCAGAGTGACGGACCGCAGCTCACCGGCGGCGCGTTTGGACGGACGCATATCTGGCTCCTGACTTGAAAATGGCCGGTGCGGCGCACTGGCCCACAGATCTTTCCGCGCTTGTAGCCCTGAGACCCGAGAGCCGTAAAGGCCTGCTTGCACTCTGCGGCCATTTTGGTCCTATATCTTGCAGAAGAGCCGTGAATTGCCAGAAGCTGGCAGAGCACGAAACCCGGCAGAGGATGAGGTTGGATACGTGAGCCTGACCGATCTGGACAAGCGGTCCCGCGAGATTTTCCGCTCCATCGTCGAGACCTATCTGGACACCGGCGAGCCGGTCGGCTCGCGCAATGTGGCGCGCGGCCTCGGCATGTCGCTGTCACCGGCTTCCGTGCGCAACGTGATGGCCGATCTGGAGCATCTGGGGCTGCTCTATTCCCCGCACACCAGCGCCGGGCGCCTGCCCACCGAAACGGGCCTGCGCTTCTTCATCGATGCGCTGCTGGAGGTGGGGGACCTTTCACAGGAGGAGCGCGAGCGCATCGACGTTCAGGTGCGCGCCTCCAGCCACACCAAGGGCACGATGGAACATGTGCTGACGGAGGCGAGCCAGCTTCTGTCGGGGCTTTCCAGCGGCGCGGGCGTGGTGCTGACCCATAAGCAGGATGTGCGCCTGCGCCAGATTGAGTTCATCCGCATCGAGCCGCTGAAGGCCCTCGCCGTTCTGGTGGGGGAAGATGGCTCGGTGGAGAACCGCATCATCGACCTGCCCGCCGGCCTGCCGCAGTCGGCGCTGATCGAGGCGGGCAACTATCTCAATGCCCAGATCCAGGGCCGCACCCTGTCGGATGTGCGCCGCGAACTGGAGCGCCTGCGCGAGGCCAACCAGGCCGAACTGGACAGCCTCACCCAGAAGATCGTCGAGGCCGGTCTTGCGGTCTGGGCCGGGGAGGGCGGCGAAAGCGACACGCTGATCGTGCGCGGCCAGTCCAACCTGCTCACCGATGTGGATGTGGCGGAGGATCTGGAGCGGGTGCGCCTGCTGTTCGACGATCTTGAAAACAAGCGCGACCTCATCCAGCTGCTCGGGCTTGCCGAAAAGGGCGACGGGGTGCGCATCTTCATCGGTTCGGAGAACAAGCTGTTCTCGCTGTCCGGCTCGTCGCTGGTGGTCTCGCCCTACCGGGACCGGGAGCAGCGCATCGTCGGCGTTCTGGGCGTCATCGGCCCCACCCGCCTCAACTATGCCCGTGTGATCCCGATGGTGGATTACACGGCCCGCCTCGTCAGCCGCATGCTCGGCTGACGGGCTTTTCAGACACAGACAGGATCCGTCATGTTTTCTCCCGCAGAGCTGGAGCGCTATGCCCGTCACATCGTGCTGAAGGAGGTGGGCGGGCCGGGCCAGCAGAAGCTGAAGGCCGCGCGCGTGCTTGTCATCGGCGCGGGCGGGCTCGGCGCGCCGGTGCTGCAATATCTTGCGGCGGCGGGTGTGGGCACGCTGGGCATCGCCGATGACGACACGGTGTCGCTCTCCAATCTGCAGCGGCAGGTGATCCATGACACGGAGCATCTGGGCGAGCCGAAAGTGTCGAGCGCGGCCGAAGCGATTGCCCGGCTCAACCCCAATGTGACCGTGGAGCCGCATCCGGTGCGGCTCGCGGGCCACAATGCCATGCAGCTGGTCCAGCGCTATGATCTCGTCATCGACGGATCAGACAATTTCGCCACGCGCTATCTGGTGTCCGATGCCTGTTTCTTTGCCCGCAAGCCGCTGGTGACGGCTGCCGTGGGGCGCTTCGACACCACCATCACCCTGCTGAAGCCCCATGAAACCGGCGCGGATGGCACGCCCAACCCGACCTACCGCTGCCTCTTCCCGAAGCGGCCGGCGGAGGGCCATCTGCCCACCTGCGCCGAGGCCGGCGTTCTGGGGGCGCTGACGGGTCTTGCCGGGACGCTGCAGGCGCTGGAGGCCATCAAGGAGATCACCGGCATCGGCACAGGCCTGACCGGGCGGCTGCTGATGATCGACACGCTGGCCATGCGCTTCGAGACCATCAACTACCGCCGCTCGCCCGCCAATCCGCTCAACGGTGACAATCCGAAGACCTGGGCGGAGCTGCTGGAAGAGGCGCACTGATCCTTGAAAAGCAAAGGCCGCAGCCCGGAGGGTCTGCGGCCTGAAGCTGTCTTGAAGACTGCGCCGGATCAGTTCGGAACCGGAGCCGCTTCCTGGTTCGCCATGTTCTGGCGGTAGAGCTGGGCGAAGTCGATCGGGTCCAGCATCAGCGGCGGGAAGCCGCCGTTGCGGGTCGCATCGGCCAGGATCTGGCGTGCAAACGGGAAGAGCATGCGCGGGCACTCGATCATGACGAAGGGGTGCAGGTGCTCGTTCGGTACGCCGTTGATGCGGAACAGGCCGCCATAGACCAGCTCCACGTTGAACATCACCATGTTCGGGCGCTCGGCCTTGGCGCTCAGCGACAGGACCACATCGAAATGACCATCGGCGACCGGCTGGGCGCTGACGTTCACCGAGATGTCGAGCTTCGGCTGTTCGCCTTGCTGCAGCGAGCGCGGCGCGTTCGGGTTCTCGAAGGACAGGTCCTTGATGTACTGGGCCAGGATGCTGAGGCCCGGTGCTTCGCCGCCCTGTGCATCGCTGCCCTGCGCCGCGGCGCCACCTTCGTTGATGTCCGTCATCTGTCTCGTATCCGTCTTTCAGTTTCAGGCCCGGCAGAATGCTCCGGGCCATCAAGCGGCAAGCCGGTGCCCGCTCGTCGGTCGCAGAACACCATCTGGACTGGCTGGCTAGCACGCGAACACCTGTTCACACAAGAGGCCAGGGCATACAAGAGGTGAGGGCACACAAGAGGAGAGGACTTGCCACGGCACGGATTTCGGCTCAGTTAGAAGCCATGAGCAACCCAGTTGAATCCGGTTTCATCCTTTCCCACCGCAGGCTCAGCCTGGATACGCTGGTGCGCCTGCGCTGGCTGGCGGTTGCGGGCCAGACCGTGGCCCTGCTCGTGGTGCAGCTGGGGCTGGGCTATCCGGTGCCTTCCGCGCCTGCCTTTGCGCTGGTCGCCTGTTCGGCCTGGCTCAATGTGTTCCTGAAGATCCGCTCCCCTTCCGCCAAACGCCTGCCGGACTGGGCGGCGGCCGGGCAGCTGGCCTATGACATCCTGCAGATGAGCGGCCTGCTGTTCCTGACCGGCGGCCTTGGCAATCCCTTCGCCTTCCTGCTGCTGGCGCCGGTGATGGTGTCGGCCACCGGCCTGTCGGGCCGCTTGACGCTGATGCTGGGCCTGCTGGTGACGGTCTGCGCCACGCTGCTGGCTTTCCTCCACCTGCCGCTGCCCTGGCCGGAGCCGCATGTCTTCTCGCTGCCGGATGTCTATTCGGTGGGCGTCTGGGTGGCGCTTGTCTCCTCCCTCGCCTTCATGGCCGTCTATGCCTTCCGCGTGGCCGTGGAAGCGCGCCAGCTGGCTGATGCGCTTGCCGCCAGCGAGCTGGTTCTGGCGCGCGAGCAGCATCTCAATGCCCTCGATGGTCTTGCCGCTGCCGCCGCCCACGAGCTGGGCACGCCGCTGGCAACGATTTTCCTGACGGCCAAGGAGCTCTCGCGGGAATTTGATGAGGGGGATCCGCGCCGCGAGGATGTGGTGCTGATCCGCGCTCAGGCCGAGCGCTGCCGCGATATCCTGCGCCAGCTGACGACCCTGTCGAGCGACAAGGACCAGCTGTTCCAGCGCATGCCCATGTCGCAGCTGATCGAGGAAGTGGTGGAGCCGCACCGCGGCTTCGGCATCGACATCAAGGTGGGTTTCGCCGGCAAGGAGCCGGAGCCGGTGGGCGTGCGCAATCCGGCGATCCGCTATGGCCTCGGCAATCTCCTTGAAAACGCGGTGGATTTTGCAGCCTCCGCCGTTCAGGTGAAAACCTCCTGGGATCACCGGACCGTCCGGATCGAGATCCGCGATGACGGTCCCGGCTTTACCCCGGACGTTTTGTCGCGGATCGGCGAGCCCTACATCTCCTCCCGTGCCTCCCGTTCCCAGACCGGCGGTGGCCTGGGACTTGGCTTTTTCATTGCGAAAACCCTGCTGGAACGGACCGGCGCGCGGCTCATGCTGGAGAACCGCCCGGCCCCCGAAACAGGGGCTGTCGTGCGTATTTCCTGGCCCCGCAGCAGCATTGAAGGCGCCACGGATATGGACCCGGCCGCGGTTTCTGGCCATATAAAGGACACTATTCACGAGCGAGGGGCTCCGTGAGCGGCCAGACACCATGCTGGCAGCGGAGCTGATCACGTCTGTAAATACAGGACGGCACCCATGAGTGACACAGAGCTTCGCAAGATCGAGGCGGAAGACAAGAGTCTGCTGCTTGTTGATGACGACAAGGCCTTCAACCAGCGCCTTGCCCGCGCCATGGAAAAGCGCGGGTTCGAGGTGGAAACAGCGGAAAGCGTGCGTGAGGCCATCGCCAAGGTGGGGGCCCGTGCTCCGGCCTTTGCCGTGGTCGACATGCGCCTTGAAGATGGCAGCGGCCTTGACGTGATCGAGGCGATCCGCGAAAGCCGCCCCGACGCCCGCGCCGTCATCCTCACCGGCTACGGCAACATCGCCACGGCGGTGACGGCGGTGAAGCTCGGCGCCATCGACTATCTCTCCAAGCCCGCCGATGCGGATGAGGTTTTTGCCGCGCTGACCCGTGAAGGCGACGAGAAGGCCGTTCCGCCGGAAAACCCCATGTCCGCCGACCGCGTCCGCTGGGAGCACATCCAGCGCGTCTATGAAATGTGCGAGCGCAACGTCTCGGAAACGGCGCGCCGGCTCAACATGCACCGGCGCACGCTGCAGCGGATTTTGGCCAAGCGCGCCCCGCGCTGATGTGAGACCGTGCGGCGCATGAGCAATTTCAAGGCATGATGCGTCAGCATCCCGGAGCCTTGCTGTAAGCCGGGCCGCCAGCCTCGCACCAGATGCAATTGATAGCGCTGGGGCACTTCCGGCGCTTTGGGTGCGGGCCTCAAATGAGCAAAATCCCGCCCCAAGTGTTTGCGATATTGCCGTGAGTGGCCCGGCAAGGCTAAAAGCGGCTCGCGCCGGGCTTGTCCCGGACGGGTGCAAACGCATGAAGATGAGGGACGACATGGGGTGGATGTTCAGCGGCGGTGCCCGGGGTGCGACGGCCGGACTTCTGACGCTTCTGGCGGCCACGTTCCCTGCGCAGCCCGTCTTCGCCCAGAGCTTGCCGGAGCAGATCCGGGTGCAGGTCGTTCCGGCCGAGCCGGGCATCCGCTCCATTCTGGTCAACAAGCGTTACCGCCCGATCATCTCCCGCGGCATTGAAGGCGCCGTGGTCGAGACTGTGACGGGCGCCGTTGATCCGTCCACGGTCGGCTGTCAGGTCGAGCTTGAAATCACGCTGGAGAACAGCCGCGTCCTGCGCGAGAGCGCCGATATCTGTGCCTCCGGTGGCGCGGTGACGGTGGATGTGAAGCGGGAGGTTGGCGGCCGTCCGCGCGTCGTCGGCGGTGCAGGTGTCACTCCGGCGCCGGCCAGCCCCTCGGGCTCGTCCTCCTCCTCGCAGCCCGCTCAGAGCCAGAGCACGCAGACCCCGGCCGCAACGGCTCCGGCGGCGCAGGCGCCCCAGACACAGCCGCAGACACAAACCCAGACTCAGCCGCAGGTCCAGACGACGCCGCAAACGCAGGCCCAGCCGCAAACCCAGAGCGAGCCCCAGAGTGAGTCCCGGCCGCAAGTTCAGGCTCCGGTTCAGCAGAGCCAGCCGGCACCGCTGCCGCCGCTGGACAGCCCCGTCCAGCCGGCCGCGCCAGTGGAGCGGGAATGGACGGTCACCGGCACCGAGCTTGGCTCGACCCAGGCTCAGCTCGTGCATGGCTCGGCGCAAGGCGCAGATGCCGATTTCATTGCCCGCTGCACGCCGCAGTCCGGCTTCATTACCGTCAGCGTGCCCCAGACCGCCGCTCCGGTCTATCAGGGCAGCCCCGTCTCCGTGGCGCTGAAGTCGGAAGAGTTCTACACGGGCTATGATGCCACCGGTTCCGATGCGAACAACCCGCAAGGGCGCCCCCTGCCGGAGTTCACCGTGGCCGCCACCGATCCTGTCTGGGATGTGATGGCGCGCAAATCCGTGCTGGAGGTGATTGTCGAGGGGGCCGTCACGCCGGTGTCCCTGAAGGGCAGTGCCCGCTCGGTGCGCCTGTTTGCCGCCGCTTGCGCCTTGCCGGACCAGATCGTGGACCCCAATTCCAACCCGGCCATGGCGGGCGGCATGGGAGATCTGGCTTGCGCTGAACTTGGCGGGATCCGCTCGCTCGACGGCGGCTTCCGCGGCCGCATGCTGTTCCGCAACGCCCGGGGCGGACCCATTGATGTGTTCTGGATCGATTATTCCGGCATCCAGCAGTTCTATGCGCGCCTTGAGCCGGGGCAGGTGCTGGATCAGGAATCCATCATCTCGAATGCCTGGCTCGTCACGACCGATGTGGGCCAGTGCCTCGGCATTTACATCAGCCGCGAGCCGCAGCAGACCGTGGTGATCGGACAGTCGAATGCAGGCCCCATACCCGGTCAGCAAGGCCTGCCGCAGGGGGCCTTCACCCCCGCGCCGCCCGTGCAGCCCATGCAGCCGCAGGCTCCGGGCATGCTGCTGCCGCCCGCGCCCATCGGCAATGTCAGCACCACGAACTATGTCTGCACCGCCGGTATCGACCTGCAGGTCGTCTATGACACCGCCCGGGGCGTTGCCATGGTGACCGAGTTCGGGCAGGTCTCCGTCACGCTGCCGCGCGTCAATGGCGGGACAGGCTTCCGCTATGAATCAAACGGCTATGTCCTGCAGGGCCAGCGGGACAACGTCACCTGGTCCCGCCCGGGTCTTTACGACGTCTTCTGTGGGCGGGGTTGAGGCAAAGGACGGACTGGCGTCCTGAAAAATGTTGTTTCACCGGGCGAAGGGTCTGTTCTTCATCGCAAGGACTGCAATTATCAATAATTAATTAGGTAAAACCCCTTACTCCCTTTGAGCTGATACTATCGGCCAGAGGGTGGGTTGAATGTCGTTTTCCCGTATGCCGCTGATCTGGAAGTTCAGTCTTCCGGTTATCGCGGGTTTCCTGTTTACGCTTGTTGTCGGCTTTGTTGGCCTGAGTTCGTTGAAAGAGGCAATGCTGGAAGAGCGCCTCAACTCGGTCCGCCATCTCAGTCAGTCCGCACTGACAATTGCCAAGAGCTTCCATGAGCGCGCCCAGCGTGGCGAGATGACCGAAGAGGCGGCCAAGGCTGCGGCAAAGGACGCAATCGGCGCGATGCGCTACGAGGGCGACAACTACGTTTTTATCTTCCAGTATAACGGCGATACCATTGCCCATGCCCGCGCCTCGCTGGTTGGCACCAACATGCTCGGCATGACCGATGAGAACGGGACCCGCGTCATCGCTGGCCTGATCGATGTGGCCAAGAGCGGCGGCGGCGCCTTCCGCTATCTCTGGCCCCGTGCAAGCGGTGATGAGCCGTTGCCGAAGTGGAGCTGGGCGGAAGGCTTTGCCCCCTGGCAGTGGATGATCGGCACCGGCGTTTACATCGATGATCTGGATGGCGCCTTCTGGCGGCAGGCCTATGTGGACATTGGCCTGATCTCGCTCGGTGCACTGCTGTCGCTCGGGCTGGCCGGTCTGGCGATCCGCAACATCCGGGGCCCCATCGCCAGCCTGACCCGCAACATGCGCCTGCTGGCCGGCGGCGAAGCCAGCGTGACGATTGAAGGCACCGGACGGGGTGACGAGATTGGGCAGATGGCTGACGCGATGCTTGTCTTCGTCCGGAACGAGCAGGCCCGCAAGACGCTCGAAGATGAGCAGCGGAGCGCACAGGAAGCCGCCGCACGCCGTGGTGAGGAGGTTCAGCAGCTCAGTGCCGAGTTCGACGGGCAGATCACCGCTCTGATGAGTGTGATCGAGGACTCCGTCCGCAAGCTTCAGGCCGCATCCGTCGAGATGACCGAGGGCGCCGAGCTGACCTCCCGCCAGACCGGGACAGTGACGGCAGCTTCCGAACAGGCGGCCCGCAACGTGGAAACGGTGGCCGCCGCCGCAGAGGAGCTTTCGGCATCGGTCGCGGAAATCCGCCGCCAGGTTTCGGCCTCGACACAGATCGCTGCCAGGGCTGCCTCCGAAGCAACCGCCACAAACACCCGCATGCACGGCCTGTCTGAAGCTGCCGGGCGGATTGGCGAGGTGGTCACCCTCATTCAGGCGATTGCCGAGCAGACCAATCTTCTCGCCCTCAATGCCACCATCGAGGCAGCGCGTGCCGGGGAGGCCGGCCGCGGCTTTGCGGTTGTGGCCGCCGAAGTGAAGGAACTGGCGACCCAGACTTCCAAGGCAACGGAAGAGATCTCGAGCCAGATTTCGGCTATTCAATCGGAAACGGGCAAGGCAGCGGATGCCATTTCCTCAGTCACCGCCATCATCCAGCAGATGAACGAGATTGCTGCGTCCATTGCAGCTTCCGTCGAACAGCAGGGCGCGGCGACGGGCGAGATTGCCCGCAATGCCAACGAGGCCTCGCGCGGCACCATTGAGGTGACCTCCAGCATCAGCGCGGTCAATGATGCAGCGGCCTCAACCCGCACGACTGCCGGAACCGTGGATGCCTCTGCCCGCCAGCTGGAAAGCAATGCAGGCGACCTGCGCCAGCAGGTGTCGCGTTTCCTTCAGGACATGCGCCAGCGTGCGGCCTGACGTAAAATAGCCTCATACCAATGCTCAATGAGCTTGACTCATCGAGCATTGGTTAAGCCCATGCGGTGCTTGAACCTTTTCAAGGGGTGATGCGTCAGCATCGCAAGCCTTGCCATGTCCGGGGTCAGTTCCAAGAACATCCCATGGTCTGGCGTCAGATACGCCGCAGGGCGACTTTTGAAATCCGGTGATTGGCATCCTTGGTCAGGATCAGGTCGGCGCGCGGGCGCGTCGGCAGGATGTTTTCCTGCAAATTCAGCAGGTTGATGTTGGTCCAGATGGTCTTGGCCGTGGTCAGGGCTTCCTCATCCGTGATCCGCGAGTAGCGGTGGAAATAGGAGCCGGGATCGCGGAAGGCGGTTTCACGCAGGTGCATGAAGCGCTCCACGTACCAGGTCTCCAGAATGTCCTCCGGCGCGTCGATATAGACCGAGAAATCGAAGAAATCCGAGACGAAGGGCACGGCACGGCCATCCTTGGGCAGCTCCCGCGTCTGCAGCACATTCAGGCCCTCGACGATGAGGATATCCGGCTGGTCGATGGTGACCGAGTGGCCGGGCATCACATCGTAATAGAAGTGGGAATAGAGCGGCGCCCGCACGTTGCGCTTGCCCGCCTTGATGTCGGACAGAAAGGTCAGCAGCGCCGTGCGGTCAAAGCTCTCGGGAAAGCCCTTGCGCTGCATCAGGCCCTCGGCTTCCAGCACCGCATTGGGGAAGAGGAAGCCATCGGTGGTGACCAGATCCACCTTCGGGCTTGCCGGCCAGCGGGCGAGCAGGGCGCGCAGGATGCGCGAGGTGGTGGACTTGCCCACCGCCACGGAGCCTGCAACGCCGATGATGAAGGGCGTCTTGCTCTCCGCCACGCCGAGGAAGCGCTTCGTTGCCTGATGCAGGATCAGCGTCGCTTCGGCGTAATAGGCCAGAAGCCGCGACAGCGGCAGATAGATGCTCTCCACCTGCGCCATGGAAATGGGGTCGTTCAGCGCCCGCAGCTCGCTCACCTCGGCAGAGGTCAGCGTCATGGGCGTATCGGCGCGCAGCCGCGACCATTCGTTTTCCGTGAAGACCCTGTACGGCGACAGGTCCATGGTTTCGGGGCGGATGACAGTCTGGTCCATGGGCGGCTCTGTCCCGGTTGTTCCAAGGGATTGCACGCGGGCCTTTCCGGTCCGGATGCTGTGTCTCAAGGCATCCGCGATGCCGGCGCATCACGCCTTGAAAGGCTCAGGCGCCGCACGGGCGTCAGCTTGCAGGCCGCGAGGCTTTTTCCTCAAGGCCGGTCTGCCCGGTGCGTGCGGCCAGTTCCGCCATGACCTCGTCAAGGCTCACATCGCAGACTTTCAGCACCACCATGAGATGATACAGAATATCCGCCGCCTCACCCTTGAGGCCATCCCTGTCGCCCTGCACGGCGGCAATCGCGGCCTCCACGGCTTCCTCGCCCAGTTTCTGGGCGCATTTGCCGATGCCCTTGCCCACCAGCTTGCGGGTGTAGGACATGTCGTCATCGCTTGCCGCACGGGCCGCTACGATGGCTTCCAGATCGGCCAGAGTGAATGCAGTCATCAGAGCAGTCTTTTCCCGTAACAGGTGAAACTTACACCGGATTTCGGCCGAAATCAGGTATCCATTCGCATAGGTATCCCAGCGGCAGCCATGTGGGTTTTTGCCTCACCGATGCTGTAGGTGCCGAAGTGGAAGATCGAGGCGGCCAGAACGGCCGTCGCATGGCCGTCGCGCACGCCCTCTACCAGGTGGTCGAGCGTGCCGACGCCGCCCGAGGCAATCACCGGCACCGGCACCGCATCGGCAATCGCCCGCGTCAGGGCAATATTGTAGCCGGACTTGGTGCCGTCCCGGTCCATGGAGGTGACCAGCAGCTCGCCCGCACCCAGCTCCACCACTTTCCGTGCGAACTCGACGGCGTCGATGCCGGTGGCGTTGCGCCCGCCATGGGTGAAGATCTCGAAGCGCGGCGCTTCACCTTCCGCATTCACCTGCTTGGCGTCGATGGAGACGACGATGCACTGGGCTCCGAATTTCTCGGCAGCCTCGCGCACGAAATCCGGATTGCTGACCGCCGCCGTGTTGATCGACACCTTGTCGGCGCCCGCGATCAGCAGCTTGCGGATATCCTCCACCGTGCGCACGCCGCCGCCGACGGTGACGGGCATGAAGCAGGCCTCCGCCGTGCGCCGCACCACGTCGAAGATCGTGTCCCGGCCCTCATGGCTGGCGGTGATGTCGAGGAAGCACAGCTCGTCGGCGCCAGCGGCATCATAGGCCTTTGCCGCCTCCACCGGGTCTCCGGCATCCACCAGATCAACGAAGTTGACGCCCTTGACGACACGGCCGTCCTTGACGTCGAGACAGGGAATGATGCGGGCCTTGAGGGTCATGCCTTGGTCTCCCTTGCCGCCCGGATCAGGGCCATGGCTTCGGCCGGGTCGAGGCGGCCGTCGTAGAGGGCGCGGCCGGAGATGGCGCCTTCCAGGATGGCGCAGTCCGGCTGCAGCAGGCGCTTGATGTCCTCGATGGAGGCAAGCCCCCCCGAGGCGATGACGGGAATGGACACGGCAGCGGCCAGTTCCAGCGTCGAGGGGATGTTGAGCCCCTTCAGCACGCCGTCCCGGTCGATATCCGTGTAGATGATGGCCGAAACGCCGGCATCCTCGAAGCGTCTGGCAAGGTCCACGGCGGTGAGCTCGGAGGTTTCCGCCCAGCCTTCCACCGCCACATGGCCACCCTTGGCGTCGATGCCGACAGCGACCTTGCCGGGGAACTTGCGGCAGGCCTCGCGCACCAGCTCCGGGTCGCGCACCGCGACGGTGCCGAGAATGACGCGGGTGATGCCCTTGGCCAGCCAGCTTTCGATATGGGCAAGCGTGCGGATGCCGCCGCCCAGCTGCACCGGGTTTTTCGTTGCGCCGAGAATGGCTTCCACCGCCGCGCCGTTGACGCTTTCCCCGGCAAAGGCGCCGTTGAGGTCAACCACGTGCAGATATTCAAAGCCCTGATCTTCAAAGGCCTTGGCCTGCGCCGCCGGATTGTCGTTGAAGACGGTGGCCTGGTCCATGTCGCCCAGCTTCAGGCGCACGCACTGGCCGTCCTTGAGGTCGATGGCGGGAAAAAGGATCATGGCAATGTCTCTCTTGCGGCGCCTGCCGCGCTGTAATCGTGCTTCAGACGGGAAAGCCGGGTCTCAGGGCTTCCAGTCAAGGAAGTTGGCAATGAGGCCAAGGCCGAGCCGCTGGCTCTTTTCCGGGTGAAACTGGGTGCCCACCATCGTGTCGCGCGCCACCATCGCGGTGAAGGTGCCGGCATAGTCGAAGGTGGCCAGCCGGTCTTCCGGGCGGGCGCAGGCGAAATGGAACGAATGGACGAAATAGGCATGCAGCCCGTCCGGCCCGGTATCCAGTCCCTTGAGCACGGGGTGCGTGTCAGGATGCACGCTGATCGTGTTCCAGCCCATGTGCGGGATCTTCAGCGACGGATCAGCCGGCTTCATCGCCGTGACATCGCCGTCGATCCAGCCGAGGCCTTCCACCGTCTGGAACTCCAGCCCGCGGGAGGCCATCAGCTGCATGCCGACGCAGATGCCCAGGAAGGGCTTGGCCTTGCGGCGCACGCTTTCCTCCAGCGCCTCACGCATGCCCTCGACGGCTTCAAGCCCGCGCCGGCAATCGGCAAAGGCGCCGACGCCCGGCAGGACGATGCGGTCCGCCTTCAGCACCTGGTCCGGATCGGAGGTGACGATCACATCCGGCACCTTCGCATGGTCGCGGGCGGCGCGTTCGAAGGCCTTGGCAGCCGAGCGCAGGTTGCCCGAGCCATAGTCAATGATGGCGACAGTCATCTTGCACTTTCTCCTGCAAAACCGGAGCCGGACAGCGTCAGGCCGATCACCTGCTCACGGCCAAAGCGCGGCACGAAGCCCTGCGGCTGCGGGGCAGCGGGTGTGTCCACCGGGCGCGGGGCCGGGCGGTAGGCGTTGAAGAAGCGCAGCTCGGCCTCTTCTCTGTCCTGCCCCGTGACAACACCGGCAAAGATCCAGCCCTTGCGCTCCAGCGACCAGCGCCGCAGGTTGCCGCTTTCAAGGCCGATGAGAATGCCGGTCAGGAAGGCCAGAACGCCGGGGATCGACTGGCTGAAATTCTGCGCAATCAGCTCCAGCACCAGCGAAACGGTGAGATAGGCCAGAAACGGCAGCCACAGCCGGTGCACCAGCATCCAGATGCCGGTGAAGACCAGCGCCGGTGTGGAGAAACCGTCGCGGACGAAAACCGCCTTTTGCGCCATGGCGGGCGTCAGTTCACGCCCCTCCGCCTCCGGCGGCAGCATGACCATATATGAGCTCATTGTCCTGCCTCCTCAGCCGCCCAGCTGGCCCTTGGTGGTGGGCACGCGGCCCGCCTGGCGCGGATCGATCTCGATGGCCTTGCGCAGCGAGCGTGCCACGGCCTTGAAACAGGTTTCCGCGATATGGTGGCAGTTGCTGCCATAGATGTTGGCGACATGCAGGGTGATGCCCGCATTCATGGCGAAGGCGCGGAAGAACTCCTCGAACAGTTCCGTGTCGAACTCGCCCACCTTGTCGCGGGAGAACTCCACCTGCCAGACGAGGAAGGGCCGGCCGGACACATCCAGCGCGCAGCGCGTCAGTGCCTCGTCCATGGCCAGATGCGTGTCGGCATAGCGGGTGATGCCGGACATGGACCCCAGCGCCTGAGACAGGGCCTGCCCCAGGGCGATGCCGGTGTCCTCCACCGTGTGGTGGAAGTCGATATGGGCGTCGCCCTCGGCGCGCACCTTGATGTCGATCAGCGAATGGCGCGCAAGCTGTTCCAGCATATGGTCGAAGAAGCCGACCCCCGTCGCCACGTCATAGGCGCCGGTGCCATCGAGGTTGATCTCGACGTCAATGCGGGTTTCCTTGGTGTTGCGCGAGATTGCCGCTGTGCGCATCTGTCATCCTTCCATCGGCCAGCCTTACTACCTGCCTGGCGAAACCGCGCCGTTTTAGCAGGCGGTGCCACGCATTGAAACACAAATGGGCAATCTGGCCAGAGACTTCTTTGCCAGATCATGGAGGCCGGGGAAACGCTGCGGTTCTGGCGTTGCAGCAGCTGGCCTGCTAGGAAGCGGCAACGCCTCACCTCCCGATGAAAGGAAACCCGGATGGCCGCCTCCAGCCGTTTTGCCCCCAAGTCCGCCACTCACCGCCTGATGCTGCCGCTGGATGTACCCACGGTTGAGGAGGCGCGGGCGCTGATTGCGGCGACGAAGGGCGCCGTCGGGGTCTACAAGATCGGCATGGAGCTGCAGTTCGCAGGCGGGCTGAGGCTCGCCGAAGAGCTGGCGGGCGAGGGCATCGAGGTGTTCCTCGACGTGAAGCTGCTCGACATCGACAACACCATTGCCAGCGCCGTGCGCAACATTGCCCGCATGGGCGTGCGCTTCGTCACGCTGCATGCCTATCCGCGCACCATGCGCGCCGCCGTTGCCGCCTTGCAGGAGACGGATGCCAAGGACCTCTGCCTGCTCGGCGTGACGGTTCTGACCTCCATGGACGAGGAGGATCTGGTCGCAGCCGGGTATCGCGGGCCGGTGGCGGGCCTTGTCGAGGCGCGCGCCGGGGATGCGCGGGCGGCCGGCATGGGCGGCATCGTCTGCTCGCCGCTGGAAGCGGGCCTCGTGCGCCAGGCCGTGGGCAGTGAACTTGTGGTGGTGACGCCGGGCGTGCGGCCCGCCGGCAGCGACAAGGGCGACCAGAAGCGCGTGATGACGCCGGGCGATGCCATCCGTGCCGGGTCCGACTATCTCGTCATCGGCCGCCCCATCAGCCGCGCCCCCGACCCCCGCTGCGCGGCAGAGGCCATCGTCGCGGAGATCGAAGCGGCGCTGTGAGGCTGGGCCGTTCCAGCCTTCTGAAACGGGCTGTGAGGATGACGGGAAGGCCTCTCCGCCCTTGAGCTACTGCATGCACACATCATGCCCGAAGCAGAATACAGATCAGGGAAAGCCTGAAGTTTGATCACTCTGGCACGGCGTTTCAGCCCCCCTCCCCCTCGTGGGGAGGGGTGAGGGGTGGGGGGAAAGGCCTCTCCGTCTGGCGGAGTGTCCATTGATCATGGTCGGTTTCGCTTCCTGATGACTCATCAGAAAAAGATCTATTTTTCAAAATCTTGCAGGCTCATACCCCCCCCCACCCCTTACCCCTCCCCACCAGGGGGAGGGGGGCGGACAGGCCCAGCCACAGAAAAGATGCATCACTGCGGGTGGTGTCTGAGCCTGATGTGTGAATCCGGTAGCCCTCAAGGGGCAGAGAGGACTTGGTGCCTGCCAGATACGCAGAGCAGTCACTGCCAAATTCGCAAGGGGTGAACTTCTGAGAGACTGAGCCGGCGGCCTGAACACCCGCCCCTTACGCGGCTTTTCCGAACCGGTAGTAGGACATGGACAGGGTGCCGTATTCGTAGGTGCGGTGAAGCAGCTCGCCCTTGGCGCCCTTGCCGCCAGCACCGAGCGCAAAGAATACGGGCAGAAGGTGCTCCTCCCTCGGGTGCGCCATCCGGAAGCCGGGGGCGGCGTCGAGATCAGTGATCCGCTCCGCCTCACCGGTGAGAAGCCCTGCATCCAGCCAGGCATCAAAGGCCGTGGCCCAGTCCGGCGCCGGGCTGCCCTGCGGCAAGATCTGGCGCAGGTTGTGGGTTGTGCTGCCGGTGGCGATGATCAGCACGCCGCTGTCCTGCAGCCCGCTCAGCGCCGCGCCCAGCTCCAGGAGCTCCTGCGGGCCGTAGCTCAGCGGCAGGGAGAGGGCGACGACCGGAATATCCGCCTGCGGATAGGCGAGATAAAGCGGCACCCAGGCGCCGTGATCCAGCCCCCAGCTGGGGTCGATCTGCGCCTCGATGCCTGCGGCACTCAGCTTGTCCATCACCTCGCCTACGACACCTTCCGGCGCGCTGGCCGGATACTGGATCTCGAACAGGGCACGCGGAAAGCCGCCGAAATCATGGATGGTGCGCAGCGGCCCGGGGGCGGAAACCCGGAGGCCCTCTGTCTCCCAGTGGGGCGACAGCACCACGATGGCGCGCGGGCGCGGCAGGCTGGGCCCCAGTTCCTTCAGAAACCGGTGCGCGGCGCTGTCCGCAATCGCCAGCATGGGCGAGCCATGGGCCAGAAACAGCGGTTCAAATCCTGTGGCAGACATGTGATCCCTCCAAAGGACACAGGGGTGTCGATCTTGGGTCTGAGAATAGGAATGTTTCCGGCGTGAATAAAGAGGCGCAAATGCGACGGATCGTTCACACGGGAGAAACAGAAGCCGTGCCCCCCGTCCGGCGCCCTGCCGCATGACCTGTTGACCGCAGGCCGCAAGGCTTGCGCTGGGCCGCCAATGCTGACAGCAAGAGGGCCGTATTTCCTTCAAGGAGAATTGCCATGCCCGTTCCTGCTTCCGTCACCGTTGAACTGCTGCGCCTTGAGCATGGCGCAGACCTGCCGCTGCCCGCCTATCAGAGCGCCGATGCGGCCGGGTTTGATCTGATGGCAGCGGTGAGCGAAGATCTGGTGCTGCAGCCGGGCAAGAGGGCGATGGTGCCGACCGGCCTTGCCATGGCCATCCCGCGCGGCTTCGAAGGCCAGGTCCGCCCCCGCTCCGGCCTTGCCGCCAAGAACGGCATCACGGTTCTCAACTCCCCCGGCACGGTGGATGCGGATTATCGCGGCGAGGTGAAGGTCATCCTGATCAACCACGGCGACGAGCCCTTCACCATCACCCGCGGGTTGCGCATCGCCCAGATGATCATCGCCCCGGCCATGCAAGCCGCCCTGACCGAAGTCACCACCCTCGACGCCACCCAGCGCGGCGCTGGCGGGTTTGGGTCGACTGGGGTTGGGTGATTGGGTTTTTGCAGGGCGGGGGAAGGGCGAAGCAGGTGGTTTCAGAGGCCCGCTTCTCAGGTTGAGAGGGGAACTCCCGCCTGAGGCGCAGTGTTGATATTGGGCACAAGGAAAAGGCCGACTCCTTCTGCCACAAGGCCCCATTGAGAAAGGGGGATTACCAACCTAATTCGCGCTCTATGTCGTGGCATGCCGCAGCAATATCAGATTTAACCATCTGATATTGCTCTGAAATTTGCTCTTGGCTTTTGTTTGCGAGGAAAAAGAGCTTATCTGAGACGGCGACAATCGTACGTACGAGTGCCGTCTGTGGATCCAATTGATTCGCTCGAATCCACCGGTCAATTGCCTTGGAGGATAAACCAAACAAATCCTCGACGGGCCAAGGGTTTCTATTGATAATATTCAGCAATTGGCGTTGAGCGGAAATTCGGTTGTTAAATTCATGCTCCATATCCAGGTGCCCTTACTTTTGACAAGAGATGAACCATCCATTTTTCTATAGTAGTGAAGTGTCTTATGGCGAGTTCGACCTCGGCGTCCGTTACCCCGGCACCTTTACCGCGAGTACATAGAATACGAGAACGTTCAAGTATCTTATAGGCATCCTCAGGTATCGCCAAACTGGATGCGCCGATACGGATTGCAGCACGTCTAGAAAAATCGGGCTTATCCAGAAAGCCAAGGGAGAAACACGTAGCGAAGTTCCGGATGGCAAGAAAAATCATCGAGAGATCGAACACCCTTGTGGCCCTGCCATTCGCTATGGACGATCGAGCTTCGAGGAACAACGCCTGAAACTTCTCACAATCACGTGCACATGCATCATACCGCGTTGGTCGGCCGAGTTCGACTAAGATGTTAGTTCCATCCGAAGAATGCAGCATTCGGGACTCTAGAAAGAGGTGCCATGCAAACGGATTCCCCTCAACCCAGATTTCTTGGATGCGTTGGCGTGAGTATATCGAATAGTCGTCTGGATCAAACCGGTCATCGAACCCGTCTACGATGGCTAATAGGTCGATATCTGAGTCCGGCCCAATATCTCCGCGGCAAACCGACCCGAATGCGTATATGTGCATTGATTAACGCCTATTGAATTTCTTGAAAATGATAGAAACCAGGAACGCGATAGCAATAAGCCGAACCAACGTTATTATGCCGACATATGGCTGGGGATAGTCTATTGGACCGAATGGCGCGCCCATGAACACTTGGAACGAACGAGCGAATGAAGTTCCCCAACTGTTCATCAAGTTGGGGTTGCCGAACTTTACGACGTCGAAGATAGTCATCGCGATCAGTACTAATAGCACGCATCGCAGTAGGCGGCCAAGGCTCTCGCCGTTGCCCCAGACGAAGTCGCCCAGATGGAAGAGCAAAAGATCATAAAGTGCCCTCCACCAGAGAACGCCTGTGTACTTCGATCTGTAGTATTTTTCTTCAGAGAACACGGCCTTCCGGCAATGAATGCCTGTAGCTTCAAGCTCCAACTTCATCGCCTTGTTGGCCGATGCGACATCCCCTAGTTGGGCAAAGTTCATGCGGAGTGTGCGTGCGAAGCGGGCACGAAGGTTTTCGGGTTTGGGGTATTCGGTATCGAGGATAGTTGGGTCGATCGTGGTCCTCTCGAACGACGCATAGTCGAATTTGCATCCAGAAAACGTCGCGCCGTGGAGGTTAGAACCAAGGAACCGACAGCCTGTAAAATCGCAGGAGTCGAATTGCGCATTCCTAAGGTAACAAGAATCGAAAGTAGAATAGCGAAAATCCACATTCGTGAATTTTCGCCCCTTGGCGGATAGTCGAATGAATACATGGTTGCGGTACTGTGATGCAGATTCATCCTGCTCGAATCTTTTGTCCGTGAGGGGATTTCTGCTGCTGTCAGTGTACATCTGTAGCCTGATGATATTTCTACGAGTAGTAGCAATATAAGCTTTTACGAGCTTGGCCAGGCAATCACAATCTGGAATTCATCTAGATGTAGACGCTTCGGGAGTGAGCCGAGCCACGCAGTCTGAATGGACGACTGCTTTCAGGCGCGGACAGCCAGATTTCAAATACCGGCAACAAGCGCCAAGTGTCATTCCGCTACCCATGCCCCCTCTATGCCCCAAACCAATCGTCCTCCCCCCTCCCTACCCCCCCTTTGGCACAACTTTCCTTATTCCTCGGGCTTTTGAGCATGAGAGCACTCGATTCCGGCGGGAATTGTTCCTAGGTTAGGGTTCAGAATTCCGACAGAAGAACAGGTGCCCCGCATCACGGTGCCGGGGCCAGGACGGGAGATGACAATGACCGACAGGAAGCCGGGCCGCGGCCGGATTTACAGCTCGATCACCGAAACCATTGGCGACACGCCGCTTGTGCGGCTGGACCGCCTTGCGGAAAAGCACGGGGTGAAGGCCACTCTGCTGGGCAAGCTGGAGTTCTTCAACCCGATTTCCAGCGTTAAGGACCGCATCGGCGTTGCCATGATCGAGGCGATGGAAGCTGCGGGCCAGATCCAGCCGGGCAAGACCACGCTGGTGGAGCCGACCTCCGGCAACACCGGCATTGCGCTGGCCTTCGTGGCCGCCGCCAAGGGCTACCGGCTGATCCTCGTCATGCCGGAGACCATGTCCGTCGAGCGGCGCAAGATGTTCAAGATCCTCGGCGCCGAGCTGGAGCTGACCGAAGGGCCGAAGGGCATGAAGGGCGCCATCGCCCGCGCCCAGGAGCTGGTCAGCGAGATCCCCGGCGCGGTGATGCCGCAGCAGTTCGAGAACCCGGCCAACCCGGAGATCCACCGCCGCACCACGGCCGAAGAGATCTGGAACGATACGGACGGCAAGGTGGATGTGTTCGTCTCCGGCATCGGCACGGGCGGCACCATCACCGGCGTGTCGCAGGTGCTGAAGAGCCGCAAGCCGGGCCTGCATGTGGTGGCGGTGGAGCCGGCCGACAGCCCGGTCCTGTCCGGCGGCAACCCCGGCCCGCACAAGATCCAGGGCATTGGCGCCGGTTTCGTGCCGGGCGTGCTGGACACGTCGGTCTATGATGAGGTGATCAAGGTCACCAATGACGAGGCCTTCGCCACGGCCCGTGAGGTTGCCCGCACCGAGGGCGTGCCGGTTGGCATTTCCTCCGGCGCGGCGCTGACGGCGGCCATCAAGGTTGGTCAGCGCGACGGCATGGCCGGCAAGACCATCGTCGTCATCATCCCGTCCTTTGCCGAGCGCTATCTCTCCACGGCGCTGTTTGACGGGCTGGAGTGAGACAGGGCTGCAACGGCCAAGCGTAACAAAGCCCCGGCGGATGCTGCATCCGCCGGGGCTGAAGAAAACCCTCTCCGCCGTCATCCCGGACGCGCCCTGCGCGATCCGGGACCGGTGAGCCGGGGTGGATGCTGTTTCAACGCGTTTTGACCGAAAGGCTCGGGCTCACCGGTCCCGGATCTCCGCTTCGCTGCGTCCGGGATGACGGCGTTGAGGCAGAAAGAAAATGCGGCTCGTCGCCGTCCCCCCCTGACGCTTACCGCTCCATCCCGGTCTTGCCCTTCGTCCAGTAGGCAATCGCATACTGGCTGCCCTTGCCGAGGCTGAACTCCTTGCGGAACAGGGGGCGGAGCTGCTGGGCGGTCTGCTGTTCGCCGGCAAACCAGGCAAAGGCGGGCTTCGTGCCCGTAAAGATGGCGCGGATGGCCTGTTCCAGATCCGCATCGAAGCTTTCCGGGGCAAGGCCATGCACCGTGAGGCCGAGGCGGGCAACCTTGGCGGCGGAAAGATAGGCCAGCGCTTCCTCATCCGTGCCGAGCCCGAGGATCACATGTCCGCCGCCGGAAACGGGCGCGCCTTCCCGCTCCATGTCCGCCGCCAGCGCCTCGATCATGCGGGCCACGGCCGGCGCGCCGGTGCCATCGGCGGCAAGGAGCAGCGGGCCTGCGAGCGGCGGATGCTGGAAGCCGGAGGGGCCGAGCAGGCCGATCACATCGCCCTCATGGCAAGCCTCGGCCCAGTCCGAGACGGCGCCGCCCGCATGGCGGACAACGTCAATGTCGATTTCGCCGGCCTGCGTGCGGGTGTCCTTGAGGGTGTAATAGCGCATGTGCAGCCCGTCCGGCCCTTCCGGCAGGATCAGCGCGCCATTGGCGGCAAGCTTCGGCCAGACAGGGGTGCGGCCTTCCGGCGGCAGCAGCAATTTCACGTGAATCCCGTCGCTGCCAAAGCGCTCCATCCCCTCCACCTTGAAGGTGAGGCGGAGCAGGACAGGGCTGAGCGCCACCTTCTTCAGCACCGTCAGCTCGTGGAAATAGGGCGGGGCCACCTCGCCATCGCGCGGGTCATCGTCGGACCAGCGCAAGGCGGCGGTCGTGCCGGGCTGCAGCTCTTCGAGATGCTCCATCAGCCATTGCTTCAGCCGGTGCAGCGGAACCAGCCCGTTTGCCTGCACCGTGATGCGCAGCCCTTCGCCCTCATGAACGGTGAGGCCAACGGTGTTGGGGTCAAGGTTCAGCACCACTTCGGCCGGGGAGGGGCGGGTGATGTCCATGCCGTTGCGGAGCATTTCGGACACGAGCGTTTCCAGCAGGCCGGCGGGGGCGCCGCTGGGAAGCGTGGTGAAGGCAATCAGAGGGGCAGGGCCGTTCATGGGCGGACTTCCTCAAACATCGGCGGGGCGGGCTTGCGGCGCAGGAGTGTTGCCGTCAGCAGCACGGCAAGGCCGGACAGGGCCGTGGAAAGGGTGAAGAGGGTGCCATAGCCGAGCTTGTCCGCCAGCATGCCGGAGGCGCTCGACCCGGCCAGATAGACCACCAGCTGGGCGCAGGCGAGAATGGTGAAGTCCGTGCCGGGCTGGTCCTTCGAGGCGACGGACATGAACAGCGAATAGAGCACGACGATTTCCATGTAGCGGATCAGCGTCTGGAACCCGGCCGCACCGATGACCGTGTAGAGGCTGTCCGACAGACCCAGCGCATGCAGGGCGAACATCAGGAAGCAGATGGTTCTGAGGCCGCCAAGGGTGATCAGGGCCGTGCGGGTGCCCTGCCAGCGCATCAGGCCCACGGCCACCACGGAACCGAGAAGCCCGGCCGTCGCCGCCGAAGCGCCCGAGAGATAGCCGATCCAGGACAGCGGCAGCTTGATATCAACGAGGTAAGACCCTTCCATCGCCTTGACGAGGCCTTCGCTGGCGCGGAACACCAGTGCCACGATGAGGATCTGCACGGCCTCCGGGCGGCGGAAGAAGGCGCGGAGCGAGGGCCGGGGAGCAGCGGAGCGTTCGCTGGTTCGGGAAGGGCCGCTGTCCTCGTCTTCCTCCATCATCACGGTCATGGCGAGGGGAATGAGGGACAGGGCGGCGACGAAGAGCAGCGTCGGCTGCCAGCCCCATTTTTCGAACAGGAACAGCGACAGGCTGCCGCCGATGACGACGCCGAAGGCGACTGCCCCGCCCTGGCAGGCATTGCCGATGCCCCGGTCCGCTTCCGTCAGCTTCTGCGTGGCATAGCCGTCCGTGGCGATGTCCTGGGTCGACATGGCAACGGAAATGACCATGCAGATGATGAACAGCCCCACCACATCCGTGGGCTGGATGAAGGCCATGGCGAAAAGAGCGGCCGAGCAGGCGAGCTGCATCGGCACGATCCAGCCGCGCCGGTGGCCGATGGGCAAAAGACGGATTCGGTCGACGAAGGGCGCCCAGGCGAATTTCACCACCAGGGGCAGCATCAGCAGCGAGAAAAGCCCGATGGCCGTACGCGAAACGCCCTGCTCGCGCAGAACGGGCGGCAGGGCGGCGGCGATCAGATAGGTGGGAATGCCTTGCGCCAGATAGAGCCCGGCCAGCGTCACATAAAGACGGATCCGGCTCTTCTCTGCTGGTGCTGTCTGGGCTGGCGCTGTCTGGCTTTGGGGCGCTGGTGCATCCCGCATGGCACTGGTCTTTCCGGAAAAAAGGCAAGCCTCCCGCAATCGCTTGCGGGAGGCCTCAGGATCAGAAGGTCACGCGGTAGGTGAGGGCAACCGTACGGCCAAGGCCCGGCACTTCCGCGCCGCGCACGGCGCTGGCAACCGGGTTGACGTAATAGGTGTCCAGCACGTTGCGCACGCCCAGTGACAGCTTGCCGGACTTGCCCATGTCCTTGGACATGCCAAGGTGCAGCAGGGTCACATTCGGCAGATGCTGGCTCGTCTGCTTGCGGCCGGACAGATACTCCACCTCGGCGCGCGCCATGATGTCGTACATGAACCGCATTTCACCATAGAGGTTGATCTTGTAGGTGTTGGGGATGCGGTTGTTCGGCAGGTATTCGCCGGCATCAATCTTGCCATCGCCATTGGCGTCATACTTGCCTTCCACATAGGCGAAGACGGTGCCGATCTTCAGCCGGTCGGTGGCATCCGCTTCGGCAGTGAGGTCAAAGCCCCAGATCTTTTCCTTCTGCTGGGAAACGCTGTTTGTGGTGGCGTCGAAGGACGTGCCCTTGTCCGAAGTGGAGATATAGGCGCTGGCGGTGCCGCGGAACCGGCCCCAGTCTCCGCGCAAGCCCGCTTCATAAGTGTTCACGAGCGCCGGTTCCGGGGCGATGTTCGCATAGCTGATGTTGAGGTTCGGCGCGCCGGTTCCGCAACCATAAGCAGCCAGAATAGAGCCGTATGTCGCGCAGATGTCGGCAACGGAATTGGCGCCGGCCCGGCGTGTGAAACCGCCAATGTCCGCGAGGGAATAACCTTGCGAGAAATTGGCGAAGGCCTGCGCTTCCTCGGTCAGATCAAACACACCGCCGATGTTGTAGGTCGGCGAATTATAGGTGAAGCTGCCGCCGGTGACGCTGACTTCGCGCAGCGGGACCCGGAAACCATTGTACAGGAAAATACCCGACGGCCGGGTGAAGTCTTCGACATCAAGGTAGAACTGGTCGAAGCGGGCGCCACCCTGCAGGGTGAACCGGTCTGTCACGGGCACTTCCAGCTGGGCAAAGGCGCCGATCTGGTTCTGCGTCATCGGTGCAATGACAGCGGCCCCATCCACGCGCTCCTGCGTCGTGTGATCGTAAGTGTAGTCGGCACCCCAGGTGATCTTCGCGCCGTCACGGATGAAGTCCAGGTCACTGTTGACCGTTGCATTGATCCCGGCGCGGTCGCTTTTGAGAATGGTCTGGTTGTAGGGCGATACAACGGTGGACCCATTCGATGCGCCATAGACGAACGAGTTTGCAGTCGAAAGAGTGTTGAACAGGGACTGCTTCCGGATGGAATTGTAGAATGCCGTCACGTTCAAGGTGCCGAAGATGAAGTCATTCTCGGTGAATGTTCCAGTAAAATACTTGGAATCTTCCTTCAGGCGCTCGCCGGTATAGGGTGAGTTGAAGTCCGGGCTGATCGGGTTGCTGGAGTAGTTGGTCAGCCAGTCGGGCTTCTGGTCGAGATAGGTCCAGTCGAAGGACAGGCCGAAACGGCGGCTCTCATTCTCGTATCCGAGCGAGGTGAACATGTTGCCCTGACGCGTCCGGTCACTGCCGCCCTGCCCGATCATGGCATCAGAGGGCATTTCGTTGCCGCGGCCATCATAGGTCTTGCGGGTCATGTCGCCGGAGAGGGAGAAGAAATAGTCGAACTGGCGGATACGGCCTTCCACATTGGCACTCACGGACGGGGCAATGGAATTGCCGATGTCCTGGGTGTAGGCGGATGCCTGGGTGGTGATGGTGGTGCGGATGCCCTCTTCCACCCCGCGCTTGGTGATGAAGTTGATGGTGCCGCCGGTTGCGCCTGCGCCATAAAGGCTGGAAGACCCATTCACCACTTCGATGCGCTCGATCGTGTTGAGATCGATCATCGACAGGATGCGGGAGTTATCGCGCAGCGGCGTGTTGCGCGGCACGCCATCGACCATGATCAGCACGCTGCGGCCACGGAAGGTTTCCGAGGCACCCGAAAGGGTCTGGTTCGACGGGGCAAAGCCCGGAACAAGGCGGGAGATCAGATCGGTTGGATCGGTGGAGCCAAAACTGGCAGCCTCGATCTGTTCGCGGTCGATGACGACAACCGACTGCGCCAGCGTGCTGACTGCACTTTCACTGCGCCCCGCAGTGATGACGATCTTGTCGAGGGTGGACGTCTTCTGCGCGGTCTCATCCTGCGCCAATGCCGGAAAGGCTGCGATAAGCGCCGTTGTCGTCAGCGCGAGTGTCTTCAGATGCATGGCCTGCCACCTTTTGCATGTGTGTTTCAAGTCGGTTGGCGGTGGCTTGGCCCTTGCGGCCTGGCTTCCTGATATTGGCGCTACAACTGCATATATGAATTATGGATTCAAGTTTTGTTCGGTATGTGCGCCTTGCAAAAGTTGTGCTGTTGCGTTCACGCAACATTTCCGCAACGGCACAATGGGTTGCGTAGATCCGTGCCGAGGGCTGGCATCGGCCGCTGGGCGGCATCGCCATAGCCAATGGCAAAGCGCACCTTGTTGATGCAGACCCTCGGCATTGCCGGATTGAACAGATCGAACATCTTGTGCCGTTCCGCCAGCTCCGGATGGGCCGCCATGTAAGCCTCAAGCACATCCGCCAGAAGCCGGTAGAACCTGTCTTCCGGCAGCACGCCGGACGCCTCGAGCCGGGCAGAGAAGAAGCGCAGCACGGTGACGAAATGCGCCGTCTGGATGTTGTGAACGATATAGGCCGGAGGCTTCGACGGCAGCACCGCCCTCACTTCGTCCGGCAGGTCCGCCTGTTCGGGAAACACCACATTGACCAGATCCACGTCGCCCTGCAGATCCTTGATGGCAATGCCAGCCGGCACGTCCCTTTCCAGCACCACGGTGATGTTCTGCCCATGGGCGATGAAGCCCGTGCCGAAGCGGCAGAGCATGTGATAGAGCGGCACCACGCTGACCTCGAAGAGGCGCTTCAGCCAGTCCTCGAAGTCCAGTCCCGCCCGGCGGGCATGGGCCACGGCCAGCGGCCGCCCCTCCGCATCGGGATGCAGCAGCGCGGCATAGAGACAGGCGCGGCGGTTTGGCCCCACCCGGCCGGAGGCATTGTCGCGCCAGATCACGCCCAGCGTTTCGCCATGCTGATAGGGCGCATCCTCCATCTGGCCATAGAGCGGGTGCCGGTACCAGATGCCGCGTGCCTCGCGCAGGATCGTCACGTGCCGGGCCAGCAGATCATCTGAGGCCACGATGCCTTCCAGCCAGTCAGAGAGCGCAGCGCCGATGGCGATGTATTTGCCCGGAATGCCGCGCCAGGCGGAGGTGTTGAGGATGGTCAGCGCCACCTTCACATCCGCAGAGCCGGGCCGGTCGATGCTGGTGAGCGTGCGCAGGCTGGGACCGGCCACATAGCGCCCGCCGAAGCTGCCGAGAAACACCAGATCGCCGGTGGCAAGATCCGTGACATAGGCCTGCTGGATCACATTGTCCCACTGCCAGGGATGCACGGGGATCAGCGTGTGGGTCTCAAGGCTGAGCCCCTTTTCCGTGAGGCGGGCGAGAAGCTTTGCCGCCTCAGCTTCGCCGAGCTGGCGGCGCAGGAACGCCGCTTCATAGTCGTCACCGCCCAGACGGCAGTTCTGCCGGCTGGCTGCCAGCCAGAACAGGGAGAAGGGTTCGGCCGATTCCGGTGAATAGCGGGCAAGGTCATCCGCGCCCCAGCCAAGGCGCCCCTTGTTGGCCACCGCCTTGGGGTGGCCTTCCAGCAGGCCGTGCAGCACATGCACGGGCAAGTCGAGCAGCCGGTCCGCCTCAAGGCCTTCCGTTTTCTGATGCAGGATCATGTCCTGCCGCAGGGTGTTGGAAAGTTCGCGCAGGAAGGTGGCAAGGGTTTCCGGCGCCATGCCGAGCTCGGCCCTTGCGTCCAGCGTGAACTGCAGCGGCGAGGTGGCCCCCTCCGGCTCACGGCGGATTGTCCGGCTGTCCGTCAGAAGGTTGCCCCAGGCGCCCGTGCGGGCGGCAAAGCGCCAGGTGATGCCGGACTTGAGGCGCAGGGCATATTCGCTGTCGCCTTCTGCTTCCGGCGCCAGCACTTCCTCGTAGGTCAGTTCGTCCAGCATCTTGGCAAGGCCTGCGCGGCAAACCTCCTGCCAGCGGGCGTCAGCGGCGCTCCGGCTGTCTGCCGGGGTGGAGACTGCAAAGGGCGCGTTCACAGCCGCACCTCCGAGAAGAACCGGTCACGCGGGCAGCGCATCAGGGCCGAGCGCTTGTGCGGGAAGTCGAACTCCTTGACCTTTTCGTAGCCGACTTCAGCGGCGTAGTTCAGTAGCTTGGCATTGTCGACGCGCGGCTCGCCCATGATGTTTTCCGTCATCGGGCAATCAAGGAAGAGGTAATGCAGCAGGCCGCGCAGCCAGGCGCCGGTCTTGGCGCGGCCAAGGTGGCGGCGCTCGCCGATCAGCCCATGCCAGGCCCGGTCCCAGGGGCCGCTGTCATAGAAGGGGCCAAGCCGGTCCTCCCGCACCCAGTAGGTCTCGAAATAGCCAGCATCCTCGCCGTTGAAACAGCCGATCAGCGGATAGGTATGCGGCCGCTCCGCGAAGGCGGCGAGATAATCGCGCAGCTTCGGCTTGTCCCAGGCCAGTTCCCAGAAATAGGCGACGCGGCCATCGTTCATCCAGCGGTGGAAGGTGTCGAGGTCCCGGTCGATGTCCACCGCACGGAAGGAAACGGTGAGATCGGCCACCGGATCATACCGCTCGTAGACCACGCCCACCGGATGGGGCGGGCGCAAGGGGTGGTCGCGGCCATCAGGGCCGGGTACCAGACCGGTGCGCAGCCGTCCCGTGGGCCTGTGCCCCAGCCAGAGCTGGTCTGTCTGATAAAAGCCGTCGCGGCGCACCTCCAGCCCGCCCGCAACCGGATGGGCAAAGGGCAGATCACGGATGGTGAGCGGCGCATCCGCCGGATCAAGGATCAGCCGGTGAAGCCTTCCGTCGGCGGCAAAGGCCGCTTCCAGCGCCCGCAGCACGGCGCCGGTCAGTTCGTCCGCGCCGGGCGTTGCGCCGTTCAGGCGCAGCGACAGAACCGGTGTTTCCCCGGCGCTGTCGAGGCGGGTGGTCACGAGGGCTTCCGCCCGGGTGGTGCTGGCAGCATGAATGTTCATGGGCTGGGTCTCCGTGTCACTTCCCGTCCGCGCGCATCAGCGGCAGCAGCGGGTTCGGCATTTCAAGGAAGGCGGCAAGCTGGCCCGAGCCATCGCCCGAGGCCTCGTTCACGTTGCTGAGGCTGGTGCGGTAGTTGCCCTTGCTCACCCAGGTGGGGCGGTTCAGCAGGAAATCATGCAGGCTGGAGTCACCCCGGCTCTGCGCCTTCTCCCGCTGCAGGAAGGTCAGAAGGCAGCGGTTGGCCCGCTCTTCCGTGATGAGGTCATCCAGCACCAGTGTGGCGATCACGCTCATCAGATTGTTGACGATGACGTAGTAGCAGAAGAGCCCGTCACCTAGTTCCGGCGGCACCACGTTCTCCGCGTGGCGGCCGATATCGGGCAGGTGCCTGGCCAGCATCTCGTGATGGGTGGTCAGATGGCCGGTGCCCTGACAGTCGCGCAGCCACAGATGCGCGGGCCAGCCGTGCTCATCCAGCGCCAGCGTCATGTTTTGCTGATGCGCCCCAAAAAGCAGGCCGTAGCGGGCGCGGATTTCCAGAAGCGGATGGATCGCCACATCCAGGAAGCCCTGCAGCCAGCTTACCGCCAGATCTTCCGCTGCACTGCCATCGCGGGCGGCACGGGCCAGGATCAGTTCGCCCAGCGGAGAAGCGCCATCCGGGCGCTGCTCGCACAGGCCTGCCATCATCACCGGACCGGCAGTGGTTTCATCACGGAACGGGTTGTCGCGCAGGACAACGAAACTTTCCTCCAGCGCCCCGCCATCGGCATCCTTCAGCGCCACATAGGCAGGCTCGCGCAGGATGGATGCCTTCGGGAATTCGGCGGCAAGACTGTCCCCGATCGGGCCATCCAGCAATTCGGCCAGTTGCAGCCCACGTTCCACCTCCTTGCGCGCCAAGGTGCGCCGCGAGTTGGTGAGCCGCAGGGAGAGCGAGAATTTCAGCATGGACGGTGCATGCCAGGCATGGACACCCCGGAACGAGCCGGTGGCGGCAAAGGGCTGGCCCAGCTCGCCCAGCGGCCGCAGCAGGCCTTCGCGCAGGAGGGCGATGACATCCACCCGGGCAAGAAGCTTCGGCGCCTGAAACGGATGCCAAGGCAGCGGCACGAAGCCGTCTTCCGGCTGGTGCAGCTCTTGCGGCAAGGACGGATCGCTCTGGGCCAGCGCCCGCAGCATCTGTTCTGCCGGGGTCAGCGTGCCGCTGGCAAGGACGAGGATGGAGCGGTGGGCGAGGCACCAGAACAGCGGGAAGCGTCCGCCCAGATCCGGCGCGAAGCGGCGGGCATCCTCCAGATCCAGCCCGTCGCGGCTGCGCGGATTGGGATGGGTGGCGTGGCCGCCGGTCAGGGCCTGCTCGCCCTGCTGGAAAGTCCAACCTGAGGCGAGGCCCAGCGGCGGGCGGGCACGGAAGGCTGCTTCGGCGGCAAGGCGGCTGTCCATCACCCGCTGCAGCAGCTTCATCTGCAGGGCTTCATCGCCCGCGCTTGCCACAGGATCAGTAACGAGCAGGGCCAGAGCCGTAGCCAGCGGTACCTTGCGCAGGCTGCCATCAGCGCCCATCAGGCAGAAGGGCAGGCGCACGGCGGTGCGGAAGGGGGTGCGGGCCGGGGCGTGGATCAAAAGCGCACCGCCGCCCGCAAGCGGCAGTTTCAGGATTTCCCCGCCCGGCGCGGCAAAACCGTCCGGCAGGGAGGCCTCAAGGCTTGCCCGCTCACCGGGGGCAAGCGCAGACCAGCCGTCCCACTCACGCAGAAGGGCATTCAGGAAAGCGCTGGCGGCGGAATGATCGGCCAGCGCTGCGGCATCCATGGGCGCGGCAGCGGGTGTCATCCGGTTTGAAGGCAGAAGCTGGTTCATGCCGGGTCCTCGTCAATCGGGATCAGGTCAGCCGCCGCCGCCAGGACCGGGGCAGGTCTGGCAGGCGGCGGCGATGGTGGCGGCCGGGTTACCCGACGGCCCGGGTGAGCGGGGCTTCATCCGGGAGGCGCTTCGGCCAGTCCACCAGTTCCGGTCCGGCGCTGACATCGAAGAGGTCTTCTCCGGTCAGGGCGTTGATGATGACGGCGCTGCGCCAGGCCATGAGGCTCATCTGCGGATCGACGATGCCATGCGACGACAGGCCGAGATTGAGGCCGAAGAGGCCGATGCTGGAGGGCCCATCCCATTGCAGGCGGTAGCTGGCATCCAGAACCGGCAGGCCATTGGCATCGAGATCCAGCCGGTGGCGCAGCGGCTCAAGGCAGGCTGGCAGGGCAGGGCGGGCGCCGGTCGCCAGGATCACCGCGTCAGCACCGAAAAGCTCGCTTTCGCCGCTGGTGATCGCGTGGGTGTGCAGCAGGAACCCGCCGTTCTGCCGGTCCATCGCCTCCAGATTGCGCCCCGGCAGCAGGGAAATGCAGTTCTCGCCCAAGAGATGGCGGCGGCGGTAGATCTCTGCAAAGAGTGTGTCCACCGTAGCGGGCGTCAGGCCGTCGCTGGCGAGCTTCTGGCCAGAAATCTCGCTGCGCTGGGCCTCGAAGGGGAGCGTCTGATAGGCCGCGACATAACCCGGCGTGAACACCTGATCGACAAAGCCGCCTTCCTCCAGCGGCGAGAACCGCGGCAGATTGCTGATCCAGCTTACATGCGCAGGCGCGCCCTCGGCACGGGTCAGAAGATCCAGCACGATTTCCGCGCCGGTCTGACCGCCGCCGATCACGGCCACGCGCTTGCCCGTGAAGCTGCGCGGCTGGGGCAGGTAGGCTCCCGCATGGAAGCAGTCAGCCCCCAGATGCGCGGCCGTGCAGGGCGGCACAAACGGCGCCATGCCTGCGCCTGCAATGAGATTGTGCGCCAGCTCCGTGCGGCCGCTGGCAAATTCCAGCCGCAGGCGGCTGCCGTCCAGATGCACGGCCGTGGCTTCCTCGCCAAAGCTGAGGGTGTCGAGCCGTCCGCTCACCCATTGCAGATATTCGTTGAACTCCATCCGGGTGACGCCGGTGAAGCGGCCGGAGAGGAAATCGTAGAAGCGCTTCTTCTCCACCAGAAAGGCGGTGAAGGAATGGGGGCTCGTCGGCAGGACGGGCGTCACCAGATCCTTGAGGAACGAGGTCTGCAGGATCGAGCCGGGGAACATCAGACCCTGATGCCAGACGAATTGCTTCTTCTTTTCAAAGAAGCGCGCATTCAGCCCCGGCACGCTGTCGAGGAGCGCAGCAACGCTGAGATTGAAGGGGCCGATGCCAATTCCGGCCACATCAAGCGGCAAGGCGGGGGTGCCGGCATGGGGGCGCATTTCGAGCACGGGGTTCATTCGGATGCTCCTTTATGAGGGGCGTGGGCAGGGGCGGCGGCGGACAGATCCGGGAGGGGGAGTTGAAGCGCCGGGCCGCTGCTGCGGCTGAAACGGGTGAGGATTGGGATGAGAATTGCGGTGAGCGCGGTTGCGCCCGCCAGAACGGCAAGGGCCATGTCGAGGCTGATGGAGCCCAGAACACCGCCCGCAAGGGAGCCCGCAGCAAGCCCTGCAAATTGCAGGCTGCTGAGGCGGGTGGAGGCCAGGGCGCGGCCTGACGCTGGCATGCCTTCGGCAGACAGCGTCAGCGCCGTATTGGCGCCCAGGGCAACGGAAAGACCGGCAGCGGTGAGCGCTGCGGCAAGCGCCAGCACCGGCAGGCTGGTGGCAAAGGCGAGAAGGCCAAGCCCGGCAGCGCAAAGCACTGCCCCGGCCAGGCGGCCTGCCTGAAGGCGGTGGCCGATGATCCGCTCAAGGCCGAGTTGCACGGCAATGCCCACCGCGACAGAGACGGCAAGGCACAGTCCGGCTGCGCTGGCCGCTTCCGAAGGAGAGAGGGACAACCGCTGCGCGATGACGGGGCCAAGGAGCACATAAGCCGCGCCGGTGGACAGCTGCAGCAGGAAACCAAGAGACAGAGGCCCCGCCAGCGGGCGCCAGCCCGGTCTGGCTGCACCAGCTTCCATCTTCGGAACCGGGCGGACGGCAGGTTTTTCGCCTGCACCCTGAAGCAGGAAAAGCACAAGCGCCGCCAGATAGACCGGCAGGGGCAGCAGAACGGGCGCCCAGGCGCCAAGCAGAAGCAGGGGCGCGATCAGGGCGTTTCCGGCGAGGCGGCCAATGCCGTTCATGGCATTGAGCCGGCCGATGTGACCGGCCAGCGCCGCGCCCTCTGTTCCGGTGTCCTGCGGTTTCCGGACCGTGCCCGCGCTTTGTGCCAGCGGCAGAATGGCCGGGGCGCTGAGGCTGTAGATCAGGCGTCCGGCAGCCAGAAGCGCGAAGGCCGGCAGGGCGGCGAGCCAGCCATATGCTGCTGCGGCAATGCCTGCGCCCATCATCATGGCGCCGAGGCCGGCACCTGTCAGTGTCAGCTGCAGGGCCCGGTCAAGCCCGCGACTGGCTGCCACACGGCCCCAGCCCGGAATGGCAAGAGCGGCCGCGAGCAGACCAAGCCCGACCAGGGCCCCGAGCGTTGCGAGACTGACACCGAAAAGATGCTGCAATACCGGCACAAGGGCGATCAATGCCGCCTGATGGAATGCATTGGCCGCCAGGGCCAGCATCAGCATCCGGAGTTTTGTCACGGGTACGCAACCTTGAGTTTTTGATTTTGCCTTCGATACCTGAGTTTTTGATTCAAGTAAAGATGGTTGATGATCCCGGCCCGGCGAAAGGTGCAGCAAAAATTTTTGGAACAAAGTTCTCCGTGGTGTGTTTTGCTACCGTGTGTGGGAAAAACAGGATGGCTTTCAGTTTTTTCTCAATTCAGGGATCAACAGGGCCATCTGCAAGAAATGGAGGATAAATAATGATCCAAAGGATTCTTGCTACAACCGCTCTTGTTTCTGTACTTGTTGCCGCTCCGGCAATGGCGCAGGACATGAATAATGCGCCGGGGACGGCGCCGTCTGTCGAAAACCCTGCAGTAATGCCAAGTGCTCCGATGGATACACAGCCGGGCGTGATGCCTGAGCAGGACATGAGCCAGCCCTCTGGCACGATGGCTCCGTCCGGCCTCTCCGGCATCACATCCGAGGTTGTCGCCAGCAGCCTGATCGGTGAGGACGTCCATGCGACCGGTTCCACCGAAGGCGAGCGCATCGGCAGAGTGTCCGATGTGGCGATGACCGAGACCGGTGAGGTCAACGCCGTGATCATCTCGGTTGACAGCACCGCTGAGGCCGAAGGCAAGGACGTTGCCGTTCCCTTTGATCAGTTGACCTGGATCGACCAGAACGGCGAAAGCCGCCTGATGGTGCAGATGACGCCGCAGCAGCTGAATGCAGAACCTGCCTTCGACAAGACCAGCCTGACCGGCCCGTCGGTGATCGATGAGCTGAGCGAATCGGTCGGTTTGACCGACGATACCGCCGGCACCACCACGGCGATGCCGGGGGCAGGAGCCACGGGCCAGGTGGATGGCAGCCAGGCAGCTGGTGTCAATGTGATCAGCACTGACAACCTGATCGGCACCAATCTGGTCACGGCAGACGGCAGCACCGCCGGGAAGATCTCCGATGTGGTGATCGCGCCCGCCGGCAAGGCCGAGGCCTATGTGATCAACGTGGGCGGCGTGCTTGGCATCGGCAGCAAGCCGGTGGCCGTTGAAGCCTCCAACGTGATGATCCAGCGGGATGCCGAGGGCACCATTCAGGCCACCACGTCGGTGACGCCCGAGGCCATCGAGAATGCTCCGGCCTATACGCTGGAAGCCTACCGGCAGAGCCCGGAAACCACGGTTATCCGCTAACCCTGCCTGAACTTAGGTCAAATCCTGCGTGGCGCCCGCAATCGTGGGCGCCACCGGCCGGACTATTTCCCTTCATCCGGGCCGGCTTCCGGCCCTGACACAGGAGCACATCATGCCTGCAGCAGTTCAGAATGCCGCAAATGACACCAGCAAGTCTGTTTCCGCCAAGGATCTGGAAGAGCGCATCGCCCGCGTCCGGGCCGACGTCGCCGATCTCGGCAAGGCCGTCGCCAGCTATGGCAGCGGCAAGGCCGATGACCTGAAGGTCGCCGGTGAGGACGCGCTGGAAACGCTCAAGAAAGAGCTTGCCGATCTGGAAGGCAAGGTTGCCACACAGGTTCGCGCCCGCCCGCTCCAGTCGCTGGCCATTGCCGCTGGCGCCGGCGTGCTCGCAGCCCTGCTGATGCGGCGCTAAACCATGCGCCTTCTGGCTTCCCTCGCCCTGGACACCCTGGGTGATGCAAAAGGAAGGCTGCGGCAGCTTCGCCGCAGCGTCCTGCTGCTTGGGGGTTGTGCCCTGCTGGTGCTCACCGCCTGGGGCTTCGGCGCCACCGCCGCCGTGATCTGGGTGATCCGCACCGGATATGATCCGGTTGCCGTCCTTTTCGTTGCTGCGCTGCTGCTGCTGTCTCTGGCTGCGCTGCTGGTGGCCATCATGATGCTTTTGAACCGGCAGGACCGGCGCAAGCGTGAGCAGAAACGCGCGCTCAACGCCATTGCTCTTGCCGCGGCTGCACCCCTTCTGGCGGGCGGCGGAAAGGGCAAGACCATGGGCCTGGCCGTTCTCGCAATAGCCGGCCTGTTCCTCGCCACCCGCACCCGCTCGTCCGGCAGCGAATAACACCACCCACTGAGCTTGACTCAGTGGGTGGTAACCAAGTCCGCGCGGTGCCAGAGCAATGTTCCAGAGCAATTTCCTGCCGTGATGCGCCTGCATCGGGAGCCTTGGAACAAACCCTTACCAAGCCAACCATCTGCATTCGTCCCGGTCTTGTGCCGGGATTTTCCGTTGTCAGGAGAACGGAGCCGGAGGGGGGCTCACGCTGCCCCGGCCGCAGAAGGGCGCAGCACGGCGAGAGCCTGCGGCTCGATCTTCACGGTGATCTTCAGCGGCAGGTCGATCAGCTCGCCATCCAGCACGCCAATCTTGCGGCGCATGGAAGGGGAGAGTTCCACCTCGACCTCGCGGGCGCGGTCATACATCAGATTGGCGTTGGAGCGCCACGCACCACGGGCAAGGTCGGCGGCCAGCAGCGTTGTTTCCAGCGAGGTCAGCCGGTGGACGCTGTAGACCCCCAGAACCCCCTCGTCCAGCCGCGCCGCATAGGGCAGCGTGCCCTCGCCATAGACGTTGTTGGACACGGCAATGATGCTGAAGCGCCCGCGCCGGACCTCGCTGCCGGTGCGCAGTTTGGCGCGAAAGGAAAAGGGGCGGAAGGTGGAGCGCAGGAAGGCGCGGAAGCTGCCCCACATCTTGGCAAGGCGCGAGGCATGTTCCGCCTTGTCGCGCTCGCGGATCATCTGCGCCTGCAGGCCGAGGGAAAACTGATGCACGAAGGGCCGGCCATTCATCAGGCCGATGTCGGAGCGCACCACCTCTGCCTTCGCCAGAGCCGCGATGGCCTTGTCGAGCGGCAAGGGAATGGCGAGCGAGCGGGCAAAGAGATTCATGGTCCCGGCCGGAAGCACGCCCAGCACCTTGCCGGAGCGGTAGGCCATCGCAGCGGCAGCCGAGATGGTGCCATCCCCGCCGCCGGCAAGGATGACCTCTGCCGCCGGATCATCCGCAATGCGCTTCAGATTGTCTTCAAGGCGGGCAGAGGAGGTGACGATACACTGCACCTCATGGCCGGCGGCGGAGAACTCCGTCTCGATAAGGTTGCAGACCGCCTGAATATCGGCCGTCTTCAGGGTGCCGCCATCCCGGTTCAGGAGAGCTGTAACGCGCATTCAAACTCCCTCTCGTGCCGCAGCCGGGACATCCAGACAGCCCAAGCAGGCAGAACGAAGGACAGTTCTGCCCGCCGCAGGCAAGGCCACAGGGCTGCTTCGCGGTCAGCCGTGAAATAGCTGCTGGGTGACAGGCGCAGACAGGCTGTCGGGGCCGTAATCTTCTTCGCCGCTGATCTGCAGCCGTTCCTGCAGGCGGTTGCGGGCGCGGTTGACCCGGCTCTTGATCGTGCCGATGGCACAGCCGCAGATCTCCGCCGCTTCCTCATAGGAAAAGCCGGAGGCGCCGATCAGAATGATGGCTTCGCGCTGATCGTCGGGCAATTCTTCCAGCGCCTTGCGGAAGTCCTGCAGGTCGAGCGAGCCATACTGGCCCGGATGCACGGCGAGGCGTTCGGTGAACAGGCCGTCGCTGTCCTGCACCTCGCGGCCGCGCTTGCGGGCCTGGCTGTAGAATTCGTTGCGCAGGATGGTGAAGAGCCAGGCCTTCATATTGGTGCCCAGCTCGAAGCTTTCCTGCTTGGCCCAGGCTTTCATGATGGCGTCCTGCACCAGATCATCGGCCCTGTCGGCGTTCCCGGCCAGCGACACACCAAAGGCGCGCAGGCTTGGCAGGCAGGCGAGCATCTCACGCTTGAAGATCTTGCGCGGGTCTGCCGCCTGCGCCGTGTCTGCCGTCCCCGCTGCCGTCATTTCTTCAAGCTCCTCTCCTCAGCTTCGTCGAGGCGCTCCAGAAGATCGAGGAACCGGTCGGGAATCCCTTCATTCTGTACCGTGTCGTAAAGCTGCCGGAGGCGGGCCGAGATCTGCTGCGCATGGGCGCCATCCAGCGCTCCAGTGCCAGCGTCCGGTGTTCCGGGCTTTTTCCAGTCGTTCATGGGCATCGTGCATCCGTTTCGTATCTGTCAGGAAAATGCAGACCGTCAAAAAAAGTTCCAGGCAGGAGGAACTTTTTTTGGAACCAGCCGTTCCTTCCCCAAGATGCCCGTGCGTGCGGGCGGTCACAATCCGGTTTCTCCCCGGCACAGTTCCATTCCGGACGCCACACGGGGAGCCCTATGGAGCGTTTTTTATGTCGCTTTCGACCCGTATTGCACCTCACCTGAGCTATCTGCGCCGCTACGCCAGAGCCGTGACCGGCTCGCAGGCATCAGGCGATGCCTATGTCGCGGCGACCCTCGAGGCCTTGATTGCCGATGTGTCGCTTCTGCCAGAGGCGCAGGACGACCGGGTTGCGCTTTACAAACTCTTTGCCACGCTTTTTGGTTCCACGCTGATCAAGATCGAGACGTCGGAATCGCCGTTCCTGTGGGAGCGCCGGGCCTCCAGCTACCTTGCGTCGCTGCCGCCACGCAGCCGTCTCGCTTTCCTGCTGGTGTCGGTGGAGGAGTTCACCCCAGCTCAGGCAGCCGATATCCTGTCCGTGACGGAAACCGAGTTTGGCGCCCTGCTGCGCGAGGCGGCGGAGGACATCTCCCGTCAGGTGGCCACCGATATCATGATCATCGAGGATGAGCCGCTGATCGCCATGGACATCGAGCAGATGGTGGAAGGGCTGGGCCACCGGGTTACCGGCATTGCCCGCACCCATGCGGAGGCCGTGGAACTGTTCCGCGAGACCCGGCCGCGGATGATCCTCGCCGATATCCAGCTTGCCGATGGCAGTTCCGGCCTTGATGCGGTGAACGAGATCCTCGCCGACGTGACGGTGCCGGTCATCTTCATCACCGCCTTCCCCGAACGCCTGCTGACGGGCGAGCGGCCGGAACCGGCGTTCCTTGTGACCAAGCCTTTCAATCCGGACATGGTGAAGGCCCTGATCAGCCAGGCCCTGTTCTTCGACGAAAGCGCCAGGGCTGCGGCGGCGGAGTAATGCCATGCCGCATGGCGCTTCCGCCTTCCAGGGCTTGATGCGTCAGTGCCGCAGGGTCTTGCTATAACAGGTTTCACCCCTCGAGAGCCGGATGCGATGGAACCACACGGGAGTTCAGCCGTTACATGATCAGCACCTTGCCTCTGCACTGCATACTATCGTTGCAAAGCAGAGGTGGTGAAAGTCTCGAAGCTGGAGAGCGGAAAGTCCTGTGGCAATGCAGGACTTGTGTCTTTCAGAAGGAGTTGA
Organism: Pannonibacter sp. CBAS1226; assembly: GCF_055685825.1. Lineage (NCBI taxonomy): Bacteria > Pseudomonadati > Pseudomonadota > Alphaproteobacteria > Hyphomicrobiales > Stappiaceae > Pannonibacter > Pannonibacter sp. CBAS1226. Next base: position 324,364 of record NZ_JBVOUO010000005.1, read on the forward strand.
TCATGCTGTATTATGCGGCTGTATTTCTTGTGATTGCGATCATCGCAGGTGTGTTGGGGTTTGGCGGCATTGCCGGTGCTTCTGCCGGTATTGCACAGATTCTATTCTTCGTGTTTCTGGTCTTCCTCGTCCTGTCCCTGATCGCTGGTGTGCTGCGCCGGGGCTAGGGCAGAGGTGATGTTCCGGAGCGAACAGCAGGAGGGGCTGGCTGCAAGAGCAGCGGAGCCCCTTTCTGCGAGAGTTGGAGTGGCGCCGGTGGTTCATCGGTTGATCTGGAAGGATCCGGGGCAGCCGGAGACCCATCTGCGTGAATATCTGCTGCTGGCGCTGGAGCGGTCGGGCATCTGTCTTACCCTTCAGGACAGCCAGCTGAACTATGTCTATGCCGCCAATCTCCCCGCGCCCTGGAGGCTGGATCCGGAAGCAGGCCATCCGACCGATGCCGCCATTTTCGGTGATGAGGTGGCCGGAATGCTGGCGGCCAGCAAGGCTCAGGTCATGGCCTCGGGCGAGCCGGCTTTTCTTGAGGCCGATCTCGGTGATGCCGGGGTTTTTTCCTTCAATGTGGAACAGGTGACGTCCTTCGGCGCGCGGCCCTATCTGCTGACGACGATCGCCGACCTCACCGAAAAGACCCGCCGTGAGAAGGTGCTCCGGGCGCTTCTGCGCGAGGTCAGCCACCGGTCCAAGAACCTTCTTGCCATCATCCAGAGCATTGCCTCGCAGACGGCGCGGCATTCCACCCGGATGGACCAGTTTCTGGCCAAGTTCCGGGGGCGGCTGCATTCGCTGGCGCAGTCTCAGGATCTGGTGACGGACTCCAATTGGCATGGCGCCTATTTCGAGGATCTGGTGCGCCAGCAGGTCAGCCGCTATGTGCCGCAGAATCCGCATCTGGTCGAGGTGCTGGGCGACAACGCCCTGCTGGACCCGAATGCGGCCTTGCATGTGGGCCTGGCCCTGCACGAACTGATGGTCAATGCGGTCAGCTACGGAACGGCGCTGACCGTCGGTCCGCCGGTCACGGTGCGCTGCCGGCTGAGCAAGCAGGACGGTGTACGGATGGCGGAAATCGTCTGGATCGAAACCGTGACGCCGCAGGCCGGCGAACCGGCCGCCGGGACGGGCGCCGGCCAGACATCCCGCACGGCCTATGACCGCCATTTTGGCAGCACCGTGCTGGAGCGGGTTGTACCGCTGGCTGTCAACGGCAAGGCCAGCTATAGCCTTACGCCGCGCCTGGTGACATACAGCATCGAGTTTCCCGTGGAGCCCCATCCGGCCTGATTTCTCCGGCCAGATGGGGTTAACCCCGAAAATTCAGCACATTGTCCTAACGTAACCTATTGAAAACTGACAAGGCACACCGTTTACTCCCTCAACCGGCAGGGTGTCTTCACCCCTGTCCCCCGAGCACGGTTGCAGATGTCATGAGGAAGTATCTCCCCCCGGCCGTGTTCCTTGCCGTGGCCTGTGTTGGGCTGTGGCTGACCTGGGCCGTTTTTCAGGCTGAAACAACGGCAGAACGGCAGCGGTTTGAAGCCGTTGCCCGGGAGGCTGTGGACAGGGTCAGCAGCCGCATAGAGCAGCAGCTTGGTGTTCTGGCGGCCACCCAGGCCTTTTTCGAGGCTGCGGGGGGCATTGCCAAACATAACGAGTTTCGCACCTTCGTTCTGGGCCTTGAGCTGACAGGCCAGCTCCGCGGGCTGCAGGGCGTCGGCTTTGCACAGTTGGTCCGCACCGGGGCTGAGGCCCCTGTGAATGAGGCGCTGTCCGTCCATTTCGGGAGTGAGGCTGCCGTCTGGCCCAAGACCACCGCAGAAGACTGGCGCACGCCCATTGTGATGCTGGAGCCGCAAGATCCGCGCAACGCCCGGGCCATCGGATATGACATGTTCAGCGAGCCCCTGCGCCGGGCCGCCATGTCGCGCGCCATGGAAACCGGCAAGCCCCATGCCTCGGCGCCGGTCGAACTGGTGCAGGAGACCGGAACAGAAAAACAGGCAGGCTTTCTGGTCTACAGTCCCTTTCGCGGAACGCAGCCGCGTGTGCTGGGCGATGAGCCCGGCGGGCTGCCGGACGGTTTCATCTATGCTCCGGTGCGCGCAGGAGATCTGATCCTTGCGTCTTTGACGCATCCGCTGGAACTGCCGGTCGAGGTAGAGGTGACGGACACCGGTGCCGACAGTTCCGCGCAGCCCGTGCTGTTCCGGTCTGACGGTTTTGTGAAGCTGTCGGAAAAGGACTTCCAGTCCATGACGGGAGAAATCACCGTTGCCGGCCGCGACTGGCTCGTGCGGGTGCGGCAGCCTGATGCGAAGAACGGCATCGCGGCGCATTGGCGCTCCCTGCTGATCTGCACGTTTTCGCTGCTGTTCGCGGCGGCGCTGGCGGTCTCCATCCGCAATCAGAGCCGGGCCGTCGAAGCCCGGCGTGAGCTGGAAACCATGTCGCAGCAGGTCATCGCCGAGAAGGATCTGATGCTTCAGGAAATGAAGCACCGGATCAAGAATTCCATTGCCCGCATTCTCGCCATTGCCCGCCAGACGGCCAGCAGTTCTCCCTCACTGGAAAGCTTTTCTTCGTCCTTTGCCTCCAGACTGCAGGCCATGGCCAATGCGCAGGACCTCCTGACCCGGTCCCGCTGGCAGCGCGCCGGGCTCAACGAGCTACTGGAACAGGAGCTGGAGCAGGTGTTCGGCGAAGCGCTCCAGCGTGAAAAGCTGTGCGGCCCCCCCGTGGTTCTCAACGAAAAGGCTGCGCACGCGCTGAGCCTCGTCTTCCACGAGCTGGCAACCAACGCGCTCAAATATGCCCGTGTCGGCGATGACGGGGCTTCCCTGACCGTGGACTGGACGCTGGAAGCCGCCCCAAAGGGCAAGCTTCTGCAACTGGTGTGGACGGAGAAATCCGCGCAAGCCGTGGAACCGGGGACAGCCAAGGGCTTCGGCACACGGCTGATTGACGCCAGCATCCGCGGCGAACTGGGCGGCAAGATCGAGCGCGAGTTCACCGGCCATGGCCTTGTCGTGCGCATGACTGTACCGCTACAGGCCTGAGGCTCGATCCCCCGTTGATGCTCAGCGCCAGCGGGCCGTGGCGGCGAGCCATTCGCGCACGCGCGCTTCCGGATCTGCATTGCGGGTGATGTCGGTGACAACCGCTGCACTGTCGGCGCCGGCGGCAAGCGCCGCCTCCGCCCGCTCCGGTGTCAGCCCGCCAATGCCGATGAGCGGCAATGCACCAATGCGGCTTTTCCAGATGCCGAGCCTTTCCAGCCCCTGCGGTGCCCACTTCATCTCCTTCAGGATGGTGGGGTAGACCGGACCCAGCGCCACATAATCGGGCTTGGCGGCAAGCGCCGTTTCAAGTTCGGCCTCGTCATGGGTGGAAAGGCCAAGCTTCAGCCCGGCGCGGCGGATGGCGGGCAGATCGGCCTCCGCCAGATCCTCCTGCCCCAGATGCAGCCAGCTGCAGCCTTCGTCGATGGCCATCTGCCAGTAGTCATTCAGCACCAGTGTGGCGCCATGGGCCTCGCACACGGCTTTTGCGTCGCGGATCTGGCGGCGCAACTCGTCCGGCGCGCAGTCCTTGACCCGCAACTGCACCAGCTTCACGCCCTGCGGCACAAGGCGGACGATCCAGTCCGCGCTGTCGACGATGAGATAGAACGGATCAAGCGTCATCCGAAGGCTCCCTTGCCAATGATGGGGGTTGATGGCACGGCCATGTCCCTTGGTTCAAGCAATCCGGCAAGATAGCCTTGGCGCCCGGCCTCCACCGCCCCGGCAAAGGCTTCGGCCATCAGCTCCGGATCCGCGGCTCCCGCCACGGCCGTGTTGAGCAGCACCGCATCAAAGCCCAGCTCCATCACCGTGGTGGCATGGGAGGGGCGTCCAAGCCCTGCGTCGACGATCAGCGGCACGTCCGGGAAGGCGGCACGCATGGACCTGAGGGCGGCAAGGTTCTGCGGGCCCGCAGCCGTGCCGATGGGGGCGCACCAGGGCATCAGCACCTGGCATCCGGCTGCCAGCAGCTTCTCCCCCACGATCAGGTCATCGGTGGTGTAGGGAAACACCTCGAAGCCTTCGGCGCTGAGAATGCGCGCGGCCTCCACCAGTTCGAACACATCGGGCTGCAGTGTGTCGTGGTGGCCGATCACCTCCAGCTTGATCCAGTTGGTGGCGAAGACCTCGCGCGCCATTTTCGCCGTCAGCACGGCCTCGGACGCGCTGTGGCATCCGGCGGTGTTGGGCAGAACCTTGACGCCCAGATCGCGGATCATCTGGAAAAAGGCGCCGCCATTGCGCCCGCCCGCCGTCTCCCGGCGCAGCGACACGGTGACGATCTCGACCTTCGAGCGGCGCACCGCCCCGGCCAGCACGGCAGGGGACGGATAACGCGCCGTGCCCAGCAGCATGCGGGATGAAACGTCGCTGCCGTAAAGCGTCAGGCTCATCTCAGCCTCCTTGCATGGGGGACAGGATCTCGATCCGGTCGCCCTCGTTCAACCGGCAGGCCTCGCGCGCTTCGCGCGGCACCAGTTCGCCGTTGACGGCGGTGGCCAGCCAGTCGCCTTCATAATCGAGTTCCTGCAGCAGGGCGGGCAGGGTTTCCGCCGCACAGGCCACGGCCTCGCCATTCACCAGCACATTCATGGGTTTGCATCTCCCTTGTTTTCCATCAGCCGCCGTGCGGCCATATCCGCTGCCTGCCGGGCGAGGGCCGGGGCGAGCAGGAAACCATGCCGGTACATGCCGGCCACTGCGAGATCCGTGCCGGGGGGCAGATGTTCCCGCTCTGCCACCACGCGCGGCATGTTGTCGTCAAAGGCCGGGCGCACACCGGCACCCAGTTCCACGATGCGTGCTTCGCCAAAGGCGGGATGCAGCGCATAGGCGGTGTTGGTCAGTTCCATGACCGAGCGGGCAGTCACCGGGCCGCCGTCGTCGCTTTCGATCATGGTCGCCCCTACCATGAAGCGCCCGCCACCGCGCGGCACCACATAAAGCGGATGGCGCGGATGCAGCAGCCGCACGGGCCGCGACAGGGAAATCTCGCCGGTCTCCAGATACAGCATCTCGCCGCGCACACCGCGCAGGCCCTGTACCCGGTCTATGGCGCCGGGCCCCGTGCAGTCGATGACGAGGGACGCCTCGCTCTCAGCCCCTTGCGCCGCATCGCCCAGGCGGAAGGTGACGCCTTGCGCTTCCAGCTGCTGCCACAGCGCCGTCATGGCAAGGCGCGGGTCGAGATGCGCTTCGCTCTCGAAGAACAGCCCGGTCATGAACCGCCCGGCCAGCGCAGGTTCCAGCTCGGCAATCTCCGCCGCATCTACCATTCGGTGGCCTGAGGACCTGCTGGCAAAGCGGCGCAGTTCCGCCTGATCGCGCGGCGGGCACAGCACCAGCGTGCCCTTGCGGGAGACAAGCCCCGGCACGGCCGCCTCCCACCAGTCTGCAGCTTCCAGTCCAAGCTTCAGCACCTCGGGCCCGGCGGTCTCCGCCTCGCACCAGGGCGCCAGCATGCCGCCGGCATAGAAGGAAGCCCCGTGTCCCGGCGCCGGACTGGTGTCCGCCACGGTGACGGCAAGTCCAAGGCGGGACAGTTCGAGCGCCGCCGCAAGCCCGGCAACCCCGGCCCCGCGCACGAGCACCGTGGAAGAGCCTGACAGTCTGGAAAGGCGAGAGTGTGTCTGGCGCATCCGCTTCCGGCTTCCGTGGCATTTGTCTCACGGGCGGAAGGGCTTTGTGAGGCGCCCGCCGGCAAACGCCGGACCTCCGCGCATCACACACCATCCCTCCGCCAGCGTGAACTGGATCAGGTTCAACGGGTCACTGCGCTGCATCGCCAGCAGTATCTCAGCCCCTTGCACGGGACTCCCCAAGGTGAAGCCCAACCTTTGCGCCGGGCGGCCGGGATTGTCAATTGCATGACAGGAGCTGCATGGCAGGGGCTGCATCAAGGCGGCTGCGTTGACAGGGAAGGGCCGCGCGTCTAGGACAGGTTCAGTCAGTCAGGGAGATTTATGCGCAGACGCTTCAATCCAGTTTGACCCTATTGGGTGAGCGGCCATCCGGCCGGATGATTGAGTGTGCGCATTTGCGCCTGACTGACGGAAATATGAACATGACAGACCTTTGCATCAGGCCGTACCGGCCGGATGATACCTCCTGCCTGCTCCGCATCTGGCGGGCAGCCTCCGAGCTGGGCCATCCCTTCTTGGGCAAGAACCAGCTCGATGCCCAGGAGAAGCTGACCGCAGAGATCTATCTGCCCATGGCCGAAACCTGGATCATCGAGGTGAATGGCCAGCCGGCCGGCTTCATCGGCCTCCTCGATGACTTTATCGGCGGTCTTTTTGTGGACCCGGCGCAACACGGGCGCGGCCTTGGCAGGGCGCTTGTGGCCCATGCACTCAAGAGCCGCAGCAGCCTTGAGCTGGAGGTCTATGCCCGCAACGAAGCCGCTCACGGCTTTTACCGCAGGCTGGGCTTTCTGGAGGTCGGACGGCGTCCGGAGGATGACAACCGCTTGCCGTTCGAAGTGATCCGGCTTCGCCTCGGCAAGCCCTTCTGACGACAAGGGATGACCGGGCCGCATCTTGTGGCGAAGCGGCCCGGCCAAGTGTCAGTCCGGCTGATTCAGTCCGAAGGCGGGGTGATGGATCAGCTCTCCCTGCGGGGCCTGCCCGCCGAAAGGCAGCGCCAGAACCACGCTGGAAGGAAGGCCCGTGACACCCAGCCCGGGAAAGGCCCGGAAGCCAAACCGGGCATAATAGGCCGGGCTGCCCACCAGCGCCGCCCCGCGCGCCAGCGGCCTGAGCTGGCGCAGTGCTTCGCGCATCAGGGCCGTGCCGGTGCCCTGACGATGCCGTTCGGGCAGCACCGCCAGAGGGCCGATCAGCCCCCAGGGGCCATCCGGCCCCATGCGGGCCCAGGAGGCGGCGAGATAGCCCGTTACCTCGCCGTCTTCTTCGGCGATGAGTGAAAGCGCAAGGGCCCCATCGGCCCGCAGCGCCTCGACAATCGCGGCCTCCGTGCCGGTGGATTGCGCCAGCATCTTGAGCGCTTCGGTGACCACGCGGCGGATCGCCGGAGTGTCTCCGGCCATTTCGGTGCGGATGATCATGCGAATGCCTCCTGACGGTTGTCGGGCTGAGCCCGGACGCTGAGGCGTCCCTTGCCGGAAATCCGGTAGGGGCTTGATGCCCTGGATTCAATGAGGCGCTTGCGCCGCAGTTTGGCAAAGACCTCGGGCGTGCAATCGGACAGGAGAAGGCCGTCGCGCGTGAAGCACTGCACGTTTGTTATGCGGCCGTTGCCGGACCGGTGATGACGGATATAGCCGCCTTGCGCCAGCACGTGCAGAACGCGCTGTTCGCTGCGAGAGATGTTCATGGAAAAGCCTGTGTGCAGAAATCACCCTGGCACCCTTCGGGCACGGCAAAACCGCCGCTGCGAAACGGTGCATCTGGATGTCCCGGTCGATCGGGACAGTCAGCGGGTGGTCACAAGCTCCAGCATCTACAATCCCCTGTTGGCTTGGATTGGACGGCCACGATTTAACGCAAGGGCAGGCAAACCGTCAACAGCAGCGTGGTCACAGTTTTCGTCAGCATTCCGGAGCATGTGACCAGGACCGTTCGGACGTCTCCGGACGGAGATCTCTGGAAGCCCGTATGTGAGAATCGCCCCCACTTCCCGCCTCAATTTCTACCATGATACTTCTGATAAACCCTACTGCACTTGAGGTGATATTCAAGCGTAAAGTAAAGAACATTCATATGTGACAGGTGTTTTACTGAGTGAATCTGATAGTTGAGGCAGGGGGTAGTTCAGGGGATGTTCGTCATTTTTATTTATTTCACCTCAAGAAGAACTCTTCGGGAGGCCGAATGATTTGCGAAGGCTTTTGTCGAATGCCTTTGCCGGTACGAATCTGCGCAGACGGCTGAGAAGCGTTGCCTCTTTGCCAGCGGGCTGACGCATTTTATAGGGGCTCTTGAGGGCGGCGAGGATCTTCTCTGCAACCAAAGCCGGAGCAGGTGCGGATTTGATCTGAGCGAGAACAGTTTTCACCGTTGCGTCGGCTTGCGCGGCATAAACGCCCATTGGAGCTTCCGTGACTGCAGCATTCACGTCGAGATTGGTGTTCGTAAACGCAGGCTCCACCAGAATGACACGCACGTTGAAGTCCCTCACCTCATGATCGAGAGACTCGGACAGGCCCTCAAGAGCGTGTTTGCTGCTGGCATAAACCCCCATGAAAGGAGCCGGCAGGAAGCCGAGCACGGAGCTGATGTTAACGACCAGTCCGCTGCGCGCATTGCGCATCGAGGGCAGAACCGCCCGGATCATGCGGAGCGGACCAAACACATTGACATCAAAAACCTTTGCGGCTTCCGGAATTGTTGTGTGTTCGACCGGCCCCACGAGGGAAACACCGGCATTGTTGATGAGCACATCAATCCTTCCTGCTTCGGACAAGACCAGATTTACGAAACCGGCCACGGATACATCATCCGTGACATCAAGGGCTGCAAAGGTCACGCCGGGAAAGGGCTTTGCCCGCCTGGGGTCGCGCACGCCACCAAAGACCCGGTAGCCGTTTTGCGCAAGAAGGCGCGCCGTCGCTTCTCCGATTCCTGATGACGCTCCGGTTACCACGACAATTTTCTGCTCGGGCACTGCGGCCTCCTCTTTGTGTTCATGCTGCCGGATGGCATGCAAGCAATATAGATTTCGATCAAAATCTATATTGCTTTTAGATTGTGGTCGCAATAAAAAAATCAAGGGCATGATGTGAGGAGATTTCGGCAAAACTGAACTCTGCGCAGATGGAACGCGCCGGAGGCTGCCAGCCGCGAGCGCTCTTGAGGCGGCGTCAAGAGCGCTCGCGGCCTGGAAAATGCCCAAGCCCCGGCAAGGCTGCGGATACGCCACATCCACTCTTGGGAGGCTCCCTCAACAATGACAGACAGAAACGAACTTCCCGCATCCGGTCATTCGCGGCTGGACATGACGTCCCTCACGGGCCTTGAGTTCGTGCAAGGGCTTGCGGACGGCCACTACCCCCGGCCCCCCATGGCGGAGTTGCTGCCATTCGTGCTCCTTCCACCAAGGGAAGGTACGGTCGAACTCCGGGCCTCTCCCGAGCCACGCTTCCTCAATACGCTGGGCACCGTTCATGGCGGCTGGAGCATGACAATGCTCGATACCTGCATGGCTCTGGCCGCTCACACGACTCTGGCACCAGGTGAATTAAGCCCGACTTTGGATACAGCCGTGAAATTCGTCCGCCCGATCTCCGGTGACAGCAAGGAGTTGCGCTTGATAGGCCATGTCATTTCGCGCAGCCGCAACGTCATAACGCTCGAGGGCAGGATAGAAACGATACAGGGAAAACTTCACGCCCATGGCACGTCAACCTGCATGATTGTGCGCAGGGAAAGGTGATGTCAGTTCCTTGTGAACCTGCCTCACGGGGAACTGATTAATATCAGCTCTCGATGAGCTTGACTCATCGAGAGCTGGTCAAGCCCGTGCGGCGCCTGAGCAATTTCAAGGCGTGATGCGTCAGCATCGAAAGCCTTGGTATAAAACCTGGGCGGCGTCTGAGCCATGAGAAGGCTCAGGCGCCGCCCGGATCTGATAGTCACTCTGCAGCCAGTTCCAGTGACTGTTCTCCATCCTCCTGGCCGGAATGGCCGTCCGTTTTCTGCCTCGGTGGTTTGATCCTGAACCATGCGGCGTAAAGCGCAGGAAGAAACAGCAGGATCAGGACTGTGCCGACCGCGGTGCCACCGATCAGGGTGTAGGCCATTGACCCCCAGAAGACCGAATGCGTCAACGGAATGAAGGCCAGAACCGCAGCAAGAGCCGTCAGAATGACAGGCCTGGTTCTCTGCACGGTCGCCTCGATGACGGCATGGTAGTCATCCAGCCCGGCATCCTGGTTTTCCTTGATCTGCTCCGTCAGGATCAACGTGTTGCGCATGAGAATGCCCGCCAATCCAATGAGACCGAGAATGGCGTTGAAACCGAAGGGCTGGTTGAAGGCAAGCAGTACCGGAACTACACCGACAAGACCGAGGGGCCCTGTCAGCATGACCAGAACCATGGTCGACAGACTCCGGACCTGCAGGACAATCACGATGAGCATGGCGGCAATCATCACCGGAAAAACCTGGACGAGGGCCGTATTTGCTTTCAACGACTCTTCAATATTGCCGCCCATCTCGATCCTGTAGCCAACAGGCAGAGATGCAATGAGCGGCTGGAGTGCCTGCATCACCTGCATCGACACCTCCGGCGGCTGAGTTGCCTCGTTGATGTCGGACCGGATGGTGATCACCGGCGTACGGTCCCGGCGTTTCAGGACGGGTTCCTCGAAGCGGATCTCGGAATGGCCGATCTGGTCCAGCGGAATTGGACGGCCACTGCGGCTGATCAGGGAGAAATCGGCCAGTCTGGAAGGATCGAGCCTGTTTTCCCCGGCACTGCGCGCAACCACCGCAACAGTGCGGATGTTTTCGCGGACCTGTGTGATGGGCACACCGGCCAGCAGCAGTTGCATTTGCTGGGCAGCCTCTGCGGGAGAAAGCCCGATAAGATTGAGCCGGTCCTGATCAGGGATGAAACGCAGAACGGGTGTTCTGTTGCCCCAGTCGCGGTTGGCCTGACGGACATCCGGAACGGTCTTCATGACAGCAAGGGCCTGTTCCGAAAGTCTGTAGAGCTCTTCCGGGTCCGGCCCCATGATGCGAAACTCGACCGGAAAGGGCGTGTAGGGGCCGAAGACAAGCTGCGTCACCCGCACATAGGCTTCCGGCGCCAGCCCATTGGCGATCTCTTCCCTCAGGCGATGCTTCAGAAGCTCACGCTCTTCTGCGTTCTGCGTCAAGACGACGATCTTCGCGAATGCAGGGTCAGGCAATTCCGGCGACATTGCGAAGAAGAAACGCGGCGCACCCTGGCCGGTGTAGCTGGTGGCGATTTTCGTTTCAGGCTGCTCCTTCAGCCAGTTCTCAAGCTTTTTTACTGTTGCAATGGTCGCCTCTATGCTTGTTCCCTCCGGCATGCGTACTTCAACCAGAACCTCGGGGCGATCCGAAGTCGGGAAGAACTGCTGCTTCACAGACCCCATGCCTACGACGGAGATGGCCATGGCAATGCCCGTCAGAGCGCAGACGAGGAACTTGTGGCGGACCGCGAACTCGACAAGGCTGCGAAGGCGGCGGTAGTTCGGGGTGTTGTAGATGGCGTGGTGACCGCCCTCCACGGGCTTGATCTCCGGCAGCAGCTTCACCCCGAGATACGGCGTGAAGATCACCGCGACAATCCAGGAGACGATCAGCGCGAAGCCGACGATCCAGAAGATGTTGCCGGCATATTCGCCGGCCGTTGACCTGGCGAAACCGACCGGCATCAGGCCGATGATCGTCACAAGCGTGCCGGACAGCATTGGAGCGGCTGTGTGGCTCCAGGCATAGGCGGCCGCCTTGATGCGGTCCATGCCCTCTTCCATCTTCACCACCATCACCTCGATGGCAATGATGGCGTCATCCACCAGCAGGCCGAGCGCAAGGATCAGCGCGCCGAGAGTGATGCGATCAAAAAACCTGCCTGTTTCCAGCATGATGAGGAAGACTGCTGCAAGTGTCAGAGGCACGGCCAGGGCGACGACAATGCCAACGCGCCAACCCAGGGCAACCAGACTGACAAACAGCACGACCCCAAGCGCCATCGCAAATTTCAGCATGAACTCGCTAACGGCGGAATCGATGTTCACAGCCTGGTCGCTGACCTTCGACAGCGATATGCCCAGCGGCAGGGATTGAGCAATGGCCGACGACCGCTCCTCCAGCGCCTTGCCAAGTTCCAGCCCGTTCCAGCCTTGTTGCATGACCACGCCGAGCATGATGGCAGGTTCGCCATCGTGGCGGATGACATAAGTCGACGGGTCCTGATAACCACGGCGCACCTCGGCAATATCTGACAATTTCAGCGTTCGCCCACCCGCAACGATCGGCGTATCGGCGACCGCATTCACGCTGTCATAGGCCCCGTCAAAACGGATGAAGACCTGAGGGCCGCGCGTATCGATCGAACCTGCGGGGGTTACCGTATTGCGCCGCTGCAACGCGGCAGCAATATCCTGTGCCGAGACACCGAGGGTCGCCAGTTTCTCATAGGAGAACTCAACGAAGATCTGTTCCGGCTGCTCACCGAGAATATTGATTTTTTTCACGCCGGGAACATGGAGCATGTCCTGACGGATTATCTCAGCTTGCCGCACAAGGTCGCGCATCGCCATGCCTTTTGCCTTCAGGGCATAAAGAGCGAAGCTGACGTCGGAATACTCGTCGTTGACAAAGGGGCCAAGAACGCCCGAAGGGAGGTTCCGGGCTTCGTCGCCAAGTTTCTTCCGCGCTTGGTAAAACTCCCCTTCAACGGCCGATGCAGGCGTGTTGTCCTTCAATGTGACCGTAAGAAAGGCATAGCCGGGGCGTGTCACCGTTTCGACGCGGTCGTACCAGGTCAGTTCCTGAATCCGCTTTTCGAGCGGTTCGGCAACCAGGTCCTGCATCTCCCGTGCGGTTGCGCCCGGCCAGACAGATGTGACAGTGAGTGTCTTGATGGTGAAGGAAGGATCTTCAGCCCGGCCCAGCTTCACAAAAGCATATGCACCGGCAGCAGCCAGCAGGACGATGAAAAACAGAGTGATGGCGCGCTCGCGAACGGCCAGTGCTGAAAGATTGAGGCCCATCAGTTTGCTGCCTCTTCTTTGACCGCCCCGGTGCGAACGCTTGTGCCATCGTGAAGCAGATGAGCCCCGAGGGCGACGATGACCTCACCGGAGGCAAGGCTTGAGACGATAGCCTTTTCCTCTCCGATCCGCTCAACTGTCACTTCCCGGAAATGGACGCTGGACGTCTGTTCGTTCAGTACCCAGACACCCGTGCGGATACCATCATTGAGCAGCGCCCCAACGGGCACTTCAGCATGGGTCTGGACATCTTTGTTCTCGACCGTCACCGTGACCGTCGCACCCAGCGGTGCGGAAGCTGCGGTACCCTGAAGTACCCAGCGTGTTTCATATGTCCGGGTCTGGGGGTCGGCTGCATCGGAGATCTGCCGGAGTGATGCGCTTTCCTGAGTCCTCTGCCCATAGACGGCCGCCTGTGCCAGAGAGCCAATGCCGGGCCTGAGATTTTCCGGCAGCCACACCAGCGCTTCGCGCGGGCCAGCTTTGGCGAGCTTCAGCACGGGTTGTCCAGCAGAGACCACCTGACCAGGTTCGCCATATGTCTCGACAATCGTGCCGTCGGCATCCGCTGTGAGCACCGTGTAGGCAACCTCGTTTTCTGCGACCTTGGCTTCGGCTTCGGCCGCTGCCAACTGGGCGGCAGCTGTGTCGAGCGCCGTCTTGGACACTTCATATCTTTGCGGGGAGGCTGCGACGCCGGTCTTCAGCAAAGCCGCATACCGCCGCTCGTCTGCCTGCGCCTGAATGAATGTTGCCCGGGCTGCTGCAACCGCATTGTGTCTTGCCGAAAGGGCAAGCCGCAGATCAGTATCATCAATTCGCATCAAAGGCTGGCCGGCCTTGACTTCCTCGCCAAGGCCGACAAGACGCTCGACGATCTTTCCGGGCACCCGGAAGCCGAGGTCGCTCTGAACCCGGGCAGCAACGGTGCCCGTAAAGCTTCGGCTTGCCGTATCGGGTGTTCTGGCTTTCGTCACGCTGACGAGGGGGGCGAAGCTGCGGGGATCGGCCGCTTCAGCTTCCTTGTTTCCCGTTCCCAGTCCCAGCACAACAGCAGCGGTGCCGGCGATGGCCAGCGCGGCGGCTGAAGACAACAGGATTTTGCGTTTCATTGTTTCCGGCCCTTCTTGACAGTCAAGGCGATCAATATAGATTGCATTATAAATCTAAATTTGATATAGATGTCAATCGAAATCAAAAGGAGATCGGCATGAGAGTCAGCCGCGCCCAGGCACAAGCGAACCGTGAGATGGTCATCAACGTGGCCAGCAGGCTTTTCCGCGAAAGGGGATTCGACGGCATTGGCCTCAAGGACCTCATGAAGGGTGCTGGCCTTACTCAGGGTGGCTTCTACAAGCAATTTGAATCCAAGGAAGATCTGGCAGCGCTTGCGTCACGGCGGGCAATGGAAAGCGCAACCCGCCGCTGGTCTTCGGCCATTGCATCAAGCCCCGACCCGCTTCAGGAGGTGATCGATTTTTATCTTTCGGCTGGACACCGTGGAGAAACGGGCGACGGTTGTCCTTTGGTTGCGCTCGGGTCCGATGCTGCCCGCCAGAGCGCAGAGGTTCGCAGACCGTTTGAAGACGGCATCAAGGCGCATCTGCAGGTTCTTGAGGAATTGATGCCCGCAGGCGGCGCTGGCGATGTTTCAAGCAAAGCCATGGCAGCGCTCTCGCTCATGGTTGGAGCTGTCACGCTGTCGCGGATCCTGGTGGATGAGAAGCTGTCTGACCGCCTGCTTGAAGCAGCCGCAGCAGAAATGAAACGGATCGCGGCCTCGGAACCAGCTGACTGATATCAGCACCCGGTGAGCTTGACACATCGGGTGCCGCTCAAGCCCTTCCGGCGCCTGAGCAATTTCAAGGCGTGATGCGTGAGCATCCCCGTGTCTTGGCCGGCGCCTTGGTGTGAGAGGCAGACCAGACCGTGGTCATTCAATGCACCGGGCCATGCGTGTCTGCGAGCCAACTACTTCTGGAGTCGTCATGCGCCGTATCGTTGTAACGGGAATGGGGGCTGTCACCCCGCTGGGTGCCAGTGTCAGCAGTTCGTGGAGCCGCTTGCTCGCGGGCAAGTCGGGAATCCACCGTCTACCTGATGAGATCGTTGGCGATCTGCCATCAAAAGCCGGCGGCGCCGTTCCTTCCGCCGGAGAGGATCACGAGGCCGGGTTTGACCCTGATAGCGTCTTGCCACCAAAGGACCAGCGCAAGGTGGACAGATTTATTCTCTTTGCCCTGGCTGCGGCAGAGGAGGCCCTTGCACAAGCGGGATGGAAACCTGTTTCGGAAGAAGACCGCCTTCGGACAGCAACAATCATCGCATCCGGAATAGGTGGTTTTCCCGCGATCAGTGCGGCTGTAAGAACGGCCGATCAGAAAGGTCCGCGGCGTCTTTCACCCTTCACCATTCCCTCCTTCCTCGTCAATCTTGCGGCGGGGCAGGTTTCCATCCGCTATGGCTTCAAAGGACCTCTCGGTGCACCGGTGACAGCATGTGCCGCCGGTGTTCAGGCAATCGGCGATGCAGCCCGCATGATCCGGGCGCATGAAGCTGACATCGCTGTCTGCGGCGGCACGGAAGCGTGCATGAATGCCGTGAGCCTTGGAGGGTTCGCCGCCGCGCGGGCCCTGTCAACTGGCTTCAACGAAACCCCTGCGATGGCTTCACGGCCTTTCGACATGCATCGCGATGGTTTCGTCATGGGAGAAGGCGCCGGTATTCTGGTGGTCGAGGCCCTGAGCCATGCACTCGCCCGTGGTGCCGAGCCTCTCGCCGAACTGGTGGGCTATGGCACAACGGCAGATGCATACCACGTCACTTCGGGTCCGGAGGATGGAGCCGGTGCAGCCCGGGCCATGCAGATTGCGATAGGCCGGGCGGGAATTTCGCCTGGCGACATCCACCACCTGAATGCGCATGCCACATCAACCCCGCTGGGGGATCGCAGTGAGATTGCCGCGATCAAGACAGTGTTTGGCCAGGAAGCCGGCCTTGCGGTCAGCGGCACCAAGTCTTCGACCGGACATCTTCTCGGCGCCGCCGGCGGTGTCGAAGCAATCTTCACCGTCCTGGCGCTGAGAGACCAGATTGCCCCGCCCACGCTCAACCTGAATGCGCCAGATCCTGCAGGCAGCGGAATTAGCTTTGTCGCGAACAAGGCCCGGCCGGTGCAGATGGGGCATGCGATCACCAACGGTTTCGGGTTCGGGGGCGTGAATGCAAGTGCGGTTTTCCGGAGGTGGAACGGTTGACAGGCAAGGCCAGATAGCCCGGCACGTGCCTGGACAATGCGCCGGCTGGTGTCAACGGTTCAGCAAGGTTGCGCTGAATGCAGCTTGCCTGCGGACTCTTCGCTGGAGGAATTGAAGGCCATTCACGCTGGTCAGGTTCACTCGAGAGTCATCTGTTCCCTGTCCAGGATGTCATGGAGAGCATCAATGATGAAGAAATTATGCGCATGGGCAAAGGAATGGGGTGAGGCAATCGCCGGATCCGATAACATTCAGCTTGATATCATTTCGAACATGGAGAGCAGGATCGCGCTTCTTGAGGAAGAGATGAAATCGCTGCGCGAAGAAAAGCTGGATCATCCAGGCGACCGGGAGTAGCGCCACCTCCAATATCCTTTTCCGCTCTGATTGACCCATCGAAAGAGGGCCAAGCCCCGCGGCGCTTGAGCTTTTCCAAGGTGTGATGCGATTGTTTGTGCTACGTATCTGCTTTCTGATCTGCCCCGCCTTGCAGGAGCAGACAGCATGAGGACACGCCGCATCCGGCGGCTTTCGCCGTCCAGTCGGGCTTGTGAGAGGGCCGCTGCAGCTCAGGAGGCGCCCCCCCGCGATGCGGCGGACAGGAAGACCTGCGGCCGTCGAGCGGTTTGCACCCTCACCCGAGGGGGGGACTAGCCGCGCAACTCGTGCAGGATCATGGCGGCCGCGCCAAAGGCGACGGCGTCCGTCGCAGAGTTCTGCGGAACCAGGATCTGCGGCTGCAGAACCCGCGCCCCTTCAAATGGGTCCGATGTGGCAAATTCAAGCCAGGCGGCAAGCCGCTTGCGGACCATCCAGGGCAGCGTCCCTCCGAGGTAAATTGCGGAAGGTGCCAGGATGGCTGCAACCATGAAGGCCAGCTTTGCCGTCTCCGGCCCGGCCTTCTCAAGCCATGCCTCCAGCACAGCCGCATGCTGCTCCAGATAGGTGGTCCACTCCTCCGCAGAGCGTCCCTCCGGGATATTGCCTGCATGGGCGAGGCACCAGGAGGCCAGATCATCGAAGCTCGGTCTGGAGCGGCCGCGGGCGCGCAAGGCACCGACTTCGCCGGCATTGCCCGCATGCCCGCGGTAAAGCTCGCCATTGACGATCAGACCGCTGCCGATGCCCTCCGACAGATAGAGATAGACGAAATTCTCATGAGTGGCGGCGTTGCCCATCGTCAGCTCGCCCATTGCCGCTGCGTTGGCGTCGTTCTCGATCATGACCGGGCAGCCCAGAGTTTCCTCCAGTGCGGCTGCGAGGTCGGAGCCTGTCCAGCCGATCACCTCCTGTGCCAGATCGAGGGAGGCCGTCTGTTGATGGAAGCGGGTCGGCATGGCGATACCGGCACCGATTAGCAGTCGCGGATCTATGGCACTTGCAGCGGCAAGCTTTCCTTTCAGCCGCTCAACGGCGGCCAATAGGCCGGAGAAGGTCTCGAAGGACCCCCGTTCCTGCCACTCACCCGCGAGATTTCCGCGAAAGTCGAGCAGGACGATCGAAACGGCATACCGGTTGGCGTGCAGGCCGATTGCGTAACCTGCCTTTTCAGACAGCATCAGATCAATATGCGGCGCCCCGCGCCCGCCCGAACGCCGGGCGCCTTCAAGGATGATGCCGCGTTCGATCAGGTCGCGGGTCATCATACTGACCGCCGCTGCCGTGATCCCGCACATTTCCGCCAGTTGCACCCGCGACGCCATGCCTTTTCTGCGCAGGTGCTTGAGCATGCCGGCCTGTGTCCGGCCAATGCCCTCCAAAGGGTGCTGTCGCGTCAGCATGAGATTTCTCCTCCTCGTCTTTCCCTAGCGAATGTCATCAAACTTTTAATTAAGCAAGTTAATTAATAAAATATCGCCAACTGGATTGATCAGCATGACAAAGCCTATCGCCCTTCTCGCAAGCATTGCACTCTCGGCTCTCGTGGCCGGCCACGCGCATGCCGAAGACATCAAGATCAAGATGTCGACCTACGCGGACAAGTCCGGCCCGGCGCGTATCACCAACATCGAAGCCGCAGCTGAAATCATGAACGGCCAGTTCAAGGCGGCCGGCGTCGACAAGCGCATCGTCATTGAGGCAAATGCCAGCGCCGCCAAAGGCTGGGACGATCTGGCGCTTGAACTCATGAAGGCCTTCTCGGTCGGTCAGGGGCCTGACCTCTATGTCCTGCCGCATGAGTGGATCGGCAAGTTCGCAGAAGATGGCAATGCCCTTGCCATGGACGGGATCATCGCCTCCACCCCCTGGGCCTATGGCGACATCCTGCCTGTCCTGTGGAACTCCGCCAAAGCCGCCGACGGCAAGATCTACGGTATCCCGCAGGATGCTGAGATCCGCATGTTCTTTTACAACAAGGACATGCTGCGCAAGATCGGCAAGGATGAAGCTTTCATCGAGAGCCTTCCTGCCCAGGTCGAAGCCGGCAGCTTCACGCTTGATGACCTGACCGCCCTCGCCAAGGAGGTGGTTGGCGCAGGCGCGGCGGAATACGGCATGCTGCACCGTCCGAATGTCGGCATCGACTATCTGATGGTGTTCCAGTCCTATGGGGTCAAGTTCATCGACGAGGCCAGCGGCAAGCTCATCTTCCCGAAGGCGGAGATGGTCGAGGCACTGGGCTGGTATGAGCGGAACGCCCGTGACGGCGTGACACCGGCGGACAATACCGCCATGAGCTGGGAAGCCATTCAGGGTGCCTTCAAGCAGGAAAAGGCCTTCATCTTCCATCAGGGCGTATGGGCTGTTGCCTGGCAGGCCGGTGACAAGAACGGCGCTGTCTGGCCTACGGACAAGGAAGGCTATTTCAACAAGATCGGCTGGATTCCGGCTCCGGCGGCGAAGCAGGGGGGCGCACCGTCCAACCTGTCCCATCCGCTTCTCTACACGGTCAACGCGAAGAGCGAGCATGCCGATATCGCGGCCAGCCTGATCGCGCTGGCAACCTTGCCCTACTTCAACACCGAGCATGCTGTCGGCTCCTATCACACGGCAATCAGCCATGCGCAGACAGCCATGCCGAAGTACAGGGACAACTGGGTGCTTTCGGCCGCATCGCCGATGATGGCGCATGCGCAATTCGTCCCCAACCACACCCAGTTCGGCAGCTACAACAAGGCCCTCTTCAGCGGTCTCCAGGCCGTTGAGACGGGCAAGATGACAGCTGCGCAGGCGGTGGACTTCATCGCCGAAGAGCTGAGCCTCCAGTTCGGCGCTGACGTCGAAATCCGGGACAGCGCAAGCAACTGACACGCATGTGGCTGCAAGGCCATGGACTTGCCGCCCGGCCGGAGACTGCCTTGCTGTCTCCGGCCGGGTTCCCGGGACTTCAGAAAATGCCGCCACGGGCGGGCAATCCGGATCGAATTCAATGTCCAGCACACGCCTGCGGGCGCATCGTCCAGCCAGACCGGCGCTTTATCTGCTGCCGGCCATAGGACTTCTGACGGTCTTTTTCCTCGGGCCGATCATCGTCAACGGGGTCATCGCCTTCACGGACATGGGGGCAAATCTGCGGGCTGGAGAATTCACGCTGCAGAACTTCGAGCGCATCCTGCAACGTGACGCACGCCTGCCGGCGGTTCTGATGACAACGCTGATCTATGTCAGCGCAACCCTGTTTCTGTTCAACGTCGGACTGGGTGCGCTGCTGGCTGTCGCGACCACGGCCGTCTCTGGACGGCTGGGCACGTTCTTCCGCGGTCTATGGCTCTTGCCGCGCATGAGCCCCGCGGTTCTTTACGGCATTCTCTGGATCTGGATCGCCGACCCGTCGCCTGCTGGGCTGCTGGCCCAGGTCTCCGGTGCTCTCGGCTTGCCGCCGGTCAACCTGCGCAACGACTTTCCGCTTCTGCTCGTTGTCATTGCCAACGGATTCGTCGGTGCGTCGTTCGCGATGATCATATTGACCTCCGCAATCCGTTCAATTCCGGCGCATCTGGCCAACGCTGCCCGCGTGGATGGTGCAAGCGAATGGGGCGTGCTGCGCCATGTGGTGGTGCCTGCGCTGTCACAGCCGGTCCGCTTCATCACCATCTATCAGGCGCTCTCCCTGATGACGACCTACGAGTACATCCTGCTGATCACCGGCGGCGGGCCTGTCTATGATTCAACGCCCTATGCTCTCTACATCTACCGCAGAGCCTTTGAAAACGGCGCTTACGCCTATGGCGCGGCGCTTGCGCTGGGCCTGATGGTCCTCGGTGTGGTGATCACGCTCCTGCAATGGCGTCTCACAGACATGCGCTCCACTTTTGCAGCCCCCAGGATCGAGGTGCTCTGATGCTGTCCAACCGGTCAATGCTTGCAGGATCTGCCGGCTGGGCGCGCCTGGAGCGCCGCGGCATCATGAACCGCGCAGGCTTTTCGGGTGTCATCCTGCTTTTTCTGACGCTCGTATCCATTCCCGTCCTGCTGCCCTATCTGTGGCTTCTGGTGAAGTCATTCACCTTGTCCGATGGCGCCATCAGCAGCATGGTGATGTGGCGCAGCACTGCAATTGCTGCCGTAGCCTATGCCGGAGTTTTGCTGCTCTGCCTTCTGGCGGCCAGACTGAAACGGCCCCAGTTCGCCTGGATGGTGTTCGCTCTGGCGATCCTGATCCTGGTGGCGGTCTTCATCGCCCCTTATCTGACGCTGCAGAACTACCGCTTTCTCCTGACGCGGGATATCGACGGAACGGGAACCAGCCGGACAGGCCTGCTGCCGTCAATCTGGTCAGCGCTCGGCAGCTCGCTGCTGTTTGCGATGGCTCAGACCTTGATCGTGACGCTCGTTGCCACGCCTGCGGCCTATGCCCTGTCGCGCTTCGCCTTTGCCGGGCGTGAAGCCTTCCTGCGCGGCCTCCTGATGCTGCATGCCTTTCCGGCCCTAGCGTTGACCGTCGCCGTCTTCGTGCAGCTCTACTACATGGGATTGCTGAACAGCCTTGCCGGGGTCGTGCTTGTCCTGAGCGCCCTGGAACTGCCCTATGCGATTTTTGTGCTCAAGGGGTTCTTCGACACGGTGCCCTGGGACATCGAAATGAGTGCCGTCACGGATGGCGCAACCCGGGCCCAGGCGTTCCGGATGGTCGTGCTGCCGCAGGTCCGTTCGGGGCTGATTGCGGTCGCCACATTCACCTTCCTGCGGGGCTGGGAAGAATATGTCTTTGTCCAGACCCTGCTGATCGAAAAAAGCCAGATGACGATGAGCCTCTACCTCTTCTTCGTCTCGCAGGATCACATGGGCGTTGACTATGGGCTGGTGGCGGCCGTGGGCATTGTCTACCTGCTGCCCGTGCTCGTTCTCTACGCCTTCACTCAGAAATACATCACGCAGATGAGCTTCGGCGGAATCAAGGGATAACGGCCATGGCCAAGATCACACTCGACAACGTGACGAAAAGCTGGGGCGAAACCCTTGTGCTGAAGCCGTTGAACCTGACCATTGAGGATGGAGAATTTGTCGCCATTCTCGGCCCCTCCGGATGCGGCAAGTCGACAACGCTGTTCCTGCTGGCCGGTCTCTATGCGCCGGCATCCGGTGCCATCACCTTCGACGGCCACAACGTCAGCAAGGTCGACGCGCGCGACCGGAATGTCGGCATCGTCTTCCAGTCCTATGCGCTTTATCCGAACCTGACCGTCCGCGAGAACATCGCCTTTCCGCTGAGGTTCAAGCCTGTTGGCAAGGAAGAGGCGGCCCGGCGCGTTGAAGAAGCGGCTGCCCTTGTCCAGATCAGTTCCCTGCTCGACCGGCGCCCTTCGCAACTGTCCGGAGGCCAGCAGCAACGGGTGGCCCTGGCGCGGGCTCTGGTCAAGGAGCCGAATATTCTGCTGCTGGATGAACCCCTCTCGAACCTCGATGCAACGCTGCGCATTTCCATGCGAACCGAATTGAAAGCGATCCAGAAACGTCTCGGTATTACCACGCTGATCGTCACCCATGATCAGATCGAAGCAATCACCATGGCTGATCGCATCATCTGCATGAACAATGGCGAGATTGCCCAGATCGGGACACCGGATGACCTTTACCGGCGGCCCAGCAATCTTTTTGTCGCGGGCTTCATCGGAACGCCGCCGATGAACCTGATTGAAGGTCAGGCCAGCGGAGAAGAGCTGCGTCTTGGCGCTGTCCGGCTGCGTTTGACGTCGCCCTGCGACGGGCCTGTGACCCTGGGTCTGCGCCCGGAGGATATCGCCCTGACCGCTCCGGCAGAAGCACCGCTCTGCGGTGAGATCGTCAGCGTGGAGCCGATGGGCCGCGAAGTCTTCTACACGGTTGCCACACCTGCCGGTCTCATCCACGCGCTCGAATACGGCGAGGCTGTACGGCATGCGCCCGGAAGCCAGACCGGACTCGACTGGAATGCCGCCCTCTCTCTCATTTTTGGTGCGGACGGCAACCGCATCCCCGGCCTCCATGCCGCAGTTCCCCATCCCGCCTCAAGCCGCGCTGAGCAGCGGTTGCGGTTGAATTGACAGGACCTTTCAGTGACCAGGATTGTCTCCCATCGCGGTGCAAACAAGTTTGCACCGGAAAACACATTTGCCGCCGCAGACCTCGCCCTTGAGCAGGGTGCAGATTACATCGAGCTGGACGTGCGCGAGAGCGCCGACGGAGTGCTCTACGTCTTTCACGACGAGACGCTCGACCGCACCACAAACGGCACAGGCCCCATTGGTCATGCCCTGGCCAGGGAAATTGATGCGCTCGACGCTGGCAGCTGGTTCGATCACAAGTTCAAAGGCGCCGTGGTGCCCCGGCTTGATGCCTATCTGGAACATCTGCGCGGCCGCGCCGGGGTCTATATCGAGCTGAAATATTGCGACCCGGCCAAGGTAGCGGCTCTGGTCCGCAATCTCGGCATGACGCGCGACACGTTCTATTTCTCGTTCTCCGAAGAGATGCGGCTGGGGCTGCAGCTGATTGCACCAGAGTTCCGGAAGATGATGACGCTCAACATTGCCAAGTCTCCGTCTCTCGCCGCCTCTGTCCATCATGCGTCGATCATCGAGATCACGGTGGAGCAGATGCGCAGGCCTGGTCTTCTGGAAGCCTGCCGCATGGCCGGGCTGGACATCATGGTCTATTACGGGGGAGACGATCCGCTCGTGCATCGCGAAATTGCTAACGCGGGTGCCAGCTACATCAATCTCGACCGGCCGGACCTGTTCCAGGCGGCGCGCCGTCATCCTGGAGGTTCTTAGTCTTGCTGAAGGCTGCAATCGTCGCTGATGTCCATCTGCATGATCTGTATGGCGGTTACGGGCTGAGGGAGCGAAGCCGTGGTGCGCTTGCCCTTCGCACCTTTGCAGATACTGCGGCCTCCACGCGCGTGTTCAACGAGAGCTACCCGGCCTTCCTTGCAATCCTGGAAGACATCGTGCGGCGGGGCATCAGCACGGTCGTGCTGCTGGGCGACTATTCAGACGACGGTCAGCCCGGCGCGGTTGCTGCCCTCAAGCGTATCCTGTCAGACTACGAAACGAACCACGGGCTTCGTTTCTTTACGGTCTTCGGCAATCACGATTGCTTTGGCCCTGTCCCTCGCCATCAGTCCAAATGGCTGACGGCAGGCGGCGGTGGGGCCTCAGTGCTGGCGTCGAGCGATCCCGGCGCCCCGGAGCCAGCCGTCTTTGCACCGGAAATGCTGGGCATGAGCACTGCCGGCGCCATGCAGGCCATGGCGTCTTATGGCATCGCGCGTCCCGCTGGTGTGCTTCACTGGGAAACACCTTTCGGCACACGTGACGGCCTTGATGAACGCTATCCTCCGGGCGGTGATCCGGCATTGCCTGACGCATCCTATCTGGTCGAGCCGCAAGAGGGCCTCTGGCTGCTGATGCTGGATGCTAATGTGTTTCATCGCGCCGGGGCGGGCTGGAAGCTGAAGGCAGACGCGGCCTGGGATCATGTCCTGACGGACCGGCCTTATCTGATCGACTGGATCCGGGACGCTGCTCAGCGTGCGAAACACCAGGGGAAGACCCTTCTTGCCTGCTCCCATTACCCCGTTCTGCCGCTGACGCTTGAAGACACTGGCAGCGGCGTGCGGGCTGCAGGCACTGCCAGCTGGCTGGAGCGGATGCCGTCCGCAAATACGGGCCAGACCTTGGCCGCTGCCGGTCTTGAATGGCATTTCAGCGGCCACATGCACACTGCCGGCGAGGTGAAACTCGACGGTCTGGTGAATGTTGCGGTTCCGTCACCCGTCGCCTTTCCCGCCGGATATTGCGTTGTTGAAGCCTCACACGGCTCCGTTCACGTGGAGACCGTTTCGCTTGGCCATGTGCCCGGATTTGACGTGGCCTTCTCCGCTTATGCAGACGAGATCCGCCGGGGGCATCTTACCGGCAGCCACGGGATGACCGGCAGCGAAACCTATGCAGATTTCCTGCTGGCACATCTGCGCCAACTCGTGGCCACACGGCATGTTCCGGCGGACTGGCCGCGCCTTCTGCCCTGCCTTGAGCAGCCAATCGGGCATCTTCTGCCTTCCGGAGGCCCTTTTGAGGGCCTCTTCACGCGAAGGCCGGACATGGCCCTTCTGCCTTTGCGTTCGGTTCTGGAAGACTATTATGTGCTCAGGGCATGCGGCGGCGCCGCGCCAGATGCCATTGACCAGACAAGAACAGAATTCTATCGCGGCCTTTCAAAGGCTTTGTCTGACGGATTGCGTCAGTCAGATGATTCAATACTCGATGAGTATCTGTTTGAGGTCATTTCGAAGAACCTGATTTAGTTTCAGATTGAATTCGATCTGAGTATTTCGGATGCGCTTCATATTTCCGGTGCCGGCTTCATATCCCGCTACGCCCGGCGGGCAGGGACCGATGCGGCGTCTCCATGCCGCATTCCGGCCGGCGCGGACGCGGTGAAGCTCGCTGAAAAGGGAGCGTGAGGGCGGATCTGCATCGCAAGTCCCGGCGCGGATGGCCTGGCGGCTTTCGTCCGGCACGAGGCCGCAAGATTGGCACCGTCATCGCAGTTTCGGCACCGCAGCGGTCAAGCACCGGCACTAGAGTAAATACCGTGACGCCAATCTGGCCGTTACGGCGCGCACCTTCCCGCTGCCTTTGTTGCAGCGGTGCTTGCGTGTCCGCGCCGGTCCCTCGGGTGCCGGTCAGTGCCTGGACGCCGGGCGTTGACCAAGCCCGTGCAGCGTCTGAGCACATTCAAGGCGTGATGCGTCAGCATCGCAAGACTTGGTATCACGGGGAGATCAGTCCATGGGCCAGCTTCATCCTTACCTTCTTTCGCTGGCCGTTGGCCTGGGAATCGGCGTGCTCTATGGCCTGCTGTCGGTCCGGTCGCCTGCGCCTCCCATCATCGCCCTGCTTGGCCTCCTGGGGATGCTTGCAGGTGAAGCAGGTGTCCAGTGGTTCAAGGGCCACAAGAACCTTGTCCAGGCAGTGCTGCACGAAAAATCCTTCGCCCTGCCGCGCACCGGTGAGGCAGCGAAGAAAGACGGCACCGCCTGAGGTGCCCGCCAGTTCTCCCATCACACGAAAGCGAACACAGATGTCCAGCAAGCTACAGGTTCTCACCCCTCAGAACAGCCAGCTTATCTTCATCGATCAGCAGCCGCAGATGGCCTTTGGTGTCCAATCCATCGACCGGCAAACCCTGAAGAACAACGTCGTAGGGCTTGCCAAGGCGGCAAAGGCCTTCAAGATCCCGGCGACCATCACAAGTGTGGAGACGGAAAGCTTCTCGGGCCCGACCTTTCCGGAACTGCTTTCGGTGTTTCCCGAGGCTCCTATTCTGGAGCGCACGTCGATGAATTCCTGGGATGATCTGAAGGTCCGCGAGGCCTTGGCAGCCAATGCCGCGGACGGGCGCAGAAAGATCGTTGTTTCGGGTCTGTGGACCGAAGTCTGTAATCTGACCTTCGCCCTCTCCTGTCTCGCCGACACCGACTATGAAATCTACATGGTGGCCGATGCCTCGGGCGGAACGTCCGTTGACGCGCACAACTACGCCATGGACCGTATGGTGCAGGCCGGGATTGTCCCTGTTACCTGGCAGCAGGTCCTGCTCGAATGGCAACGTGACTGGGCACGGCGTGACACCTACGAAGCCGTCATGGCCATCGTGCGGGAGCATTCCGGGGCCTATGGCATGGGTGTCGACTACGCCTATACCATGGTTCACAAGGCTCCCGAGCGCACAGCGCACGGCCCGGTCATGCCGCCCAAGCCTGCGGCCTGAATGATGTGACCGGCCCGGCCGGCTGTCCCGCCGGGATCAGCCGCCGGCTCCGTGCATCTGGGTGCTGCCCTCTTCCCATGCCATCCGCCGCATCACCGTGACGCCTTCCCGGCGGTGCGGCTGCGCTCAGTTGCCCGCGGATTGGATGCGCCGCCAAGGAGAAAATCATGACTGCCAACGATCTGATCATCATCAATGCCAAGGTGACGACCCTCGACCGGCAGAACCCTTCGGCTGATGCCGTGGCGATCCGGGACGGCAGGTTCCTTGCCGTGGGTACGGAAGCGGAGGTCCGGGCCGCTGCCCCGGACGCCGGGATCATCGACGCAAAAGGGCGCCGGTTGATTCCGGGGCTGATCGACAGCCACACCCATATGATCCGCGGCGGATTGAACTACAATATGGAGCTTCGCTGGGATGGCGTCCCGTCGCTTTCCGATGCGATGATGATGCTGAAGCGGCAGGTCGACCGCACGCCTGCGCCCCAATGGGTGCGCGTCGTCGGCGGCTTCACTCAGCACCAGTTCGCCGAAAAACGCCTGCCGACGCTTGAGGAAATCAACGCCGTCGCGCCTGATACGCCCGTCTTCATTATGCATCTGTATGATCGCGCGCTGCTCAACGCCGCCGCATTGCGTGTCGTTGGCTACACGAAGGACACGCCCAATCCTCCCGGCGGCGAAATCGTCAGGGATGGCGCAGGCAATCCCACCGGCCTGCTGCTGGCGCAGCCCAATGCAACGATCCTCTATTCGACGCTGGCCAAGGGGCCGAAGCTGGATCCCGAGTACCAGATCAATTCGTCCCGCCATTTCATGCGCGAGCTGAACAGTCTCGGAGTGACCAGCGTGATCGACGCCGGCGGCGGTTTCCAGAATTATCCCGACGACTATGAGATCATCGAAAAACTTCACGCCGGCGGACAGCTGACGGTTCGCATAAGTTACAACCTCTTTACCCAGAAGCCCAAGGAGGAGCTGGCGGATTTTTCAAGCTGGGTGAAGCAGGTCTCGCCCGGGCAGGGTGACGATGTCTACCGCCACAACGGCGCTGGCGAGATGCTCGTCTATTCCGCCGCCGATTTCGAGGATTTCCGCGCCGAGCGCCCGGACATGCCGCCGGATATGGAAGCCGATCTGGAACCCGTCATCCGTCTCCTGGCGGAAAACCGCTGGCCCTGGCGGTTGCATGCCTCTTACAACGAAACGATCGATCGCGCGCTTGACGTGTTCGAGAAGGTCAACCGCGACATTCCGCTCTCCGGCATCAACTGGTTCTTCGACCACGCCGAAACGATCACCGACCGCAACATCGACCGGATCGCCGCGCTCGGCGGCGGCATTGCCGTACAGCACCGCATGGCCTTCCAGGGTGAATATTTCGTCGAGCGCTACGGGGCAAAAGCTGCAGAGCGCACGCCGCCCGTCCGCCGGATCATGGAGGCGGGCGTGGCACTGGGCGCCGGCACGGACGCAACCCGCGTGGCCAGTTACAATCCATGGGTTTCGCTTTCCTGGCTGGTGACGTCCAGAACGGTCGGGGGGCTTGCCCTTTATCCGCAACAGGACCGCCTTGACCGGGAAACAGCATTGCGGCTGTGGACCGAAGCCAACACCTGGTTCTCCAACGAGCAGGGGAAGAAAGGGCAGATCAAAGCGGGTCAGCTTGCCGACCTCGCTCTGTTGTCCGTGGACTATTTTTCGGTGCCGGAAAGCGGCATCGTTCACCTGCGGTCCGTCCTGACCATTCTCGGCGGCAAGGTCGTGCATGGCGAGGGTGACTACGAGCGCCTCGCACCGGATCTTCCCGCGCCGATGCCGGACTGGTCGCCGGTCGCAACCTTCGGCGGCTACCACCGGACAACGGAAACGCGCACCCGGATGATGGTGAATTGCGGTTGCGCGAGTGGTTGCGCGGTTCACGGGCACGATCACGCTGCAGCGCTTGGCGCAAGTGTTCCGGCATCAGACGCCCGTACCTTCTGGGGTGCCCTCGGATGCGGCTGCTGGGCTGTCTGACCTTGTCCGCAATGAACCCTTCATCCAGGACGAACGAGGAAACCGCCATGAGCGAGATACGGCACGAGAAGGCTCCCGGTCCGCTTGACTTCCCCGTCTACCGGGCGCTGTGGATCGCCACGGTGGTTTCCAATGTCGGGACATGGATGCACGATGTCGGCGCCGGATGGCTCATGACCTCGCTGTCGCCGAGCCCGCTGCTCGTCGCGCTGGTCCAGGCGGCGACGACGCTGCCGATGTTCCTGCTGGCGCTTCCGGCAGGCGCGCTCGCCGACATCGTTGACCGCCGCAGGATGCTGATGGCGGCGCAATTGCTCGGTCTGCTGGCGGCCGCACTTCTGGCGGTTCTGACCTTGCTGGATCTCGTCACTCCCGAGGTGCTGCTGGCAGGGACTTTCGTGCTCGGCACCGCTGCGGCCCTAAGCGCTCCCGTGTTCCAGGCGGTCGTGCCCGAACTGGTGGACAAGCAGGCATTGCCGGATGCCATTGCGCTGAACAGCCTCGGCGTCAACATTTCGCGTGCCATTGGTCCGGCGCTCGGCGGGGTCATCGTCGCGTTTGCCGGAATACCGGCCGTCTTCGCATTGAACGCACTGTCGGTCGTGGCGGTGCTGGCCGTCCTTTACACATGGAAGCGCCCGCCAACCGCTCACGCCCTGCCGCCAGAGCACTTCTTTGGTGCGCTGAAGGCGGGCTACCGATACACGCGCCATTCGCCGGCGATGCGGCTCGTGCTGGTCCGGGCGGTGGGGTTCTTCCTGTTCGGAAGCGCGCTCTGGGCCATGCTGCCGCTGATCGCGCGGCGCGGGCTGGGGCTCGATGCCGCCGGCTACGGTGCCCTGCTCGGCTGCATGGGGGCCGGTGCGGTTCTGGGCGCGATCCTGCTGAAGCGGTTGCGCAAGACGGTTCCCGCCAACACGATCTCCGTCGGGGCGACGGTGTTTTTTGCCCTGTCGACGCTGGCTCTGGCGCTCGCCAACAGCGCCTGGATCGCCGGGGCGGTCATGTTTTCTGCCGGCCTCGCCTGGATCGGAATGCTGACGTCGCTCAATGTCGCGGCACAGATGGCATCGCCCGGGTGGGTAAAGGCGCGCGCGCTCGCCGTCTACATTCTCGTGTTTCAGGGAGCCATGACGGGCGGGAGCATCCTGTGGGGCTCGATCGCTGCCAGCACCAGTGTCAGCACCGCTCTTGTGGCCGCCGCCGCCGGGCAGGCGGCGGCGCTGATGCTGGCCTTCCGCTGGCGCCTGCCACAGGATTCAGCCTCCGATCTGTCGCCTTCGAATCATTGGGCCGAACCGGTGGTGTCGGTGCAGCCGGCGGGCGACCGCGGGCCGGTCCTCATCGAGATCGAATATCAGGTCGAGCCCGCGCGGCTTCCCGAGTTTGTTGCGGCACTGCGCAATTTCCGCTCCTCGAGGCAGCGTGACGGCGCGATACGGTGGGACGTATGGGAGGATGCTGCAGAGCCCGGGCGGGTCATCGAGAGCTTTGTCGTCGAAAGCTGGATCGAGCATCAACGGCAGCATGCCCGGGTAACGCGCACCGATCAGCTGGATCAGGCAACCATCAACGCGTTCCATGCTGGCGACCGGCCGCCGATCGTGCGTCATCTCCTGCGGCCCTTGTGACCGGGCACTGGCAGGGAACGCGCCGTGCCATCATGTTCCGGGGCCGGAAACGGCCTGCTGCGGCCACCGGTCCGCAAGATCGGCACTTGCACAGCAGCTTCCGCGCCGCAGCACTTTCGCCAACCCGCTAGAACCAACATGCGAAAAGCAGGTGGCAAGCGTTGCGAGCGCCGCTGCGAGGGCCTGCCATTTCGGACATCCGCTCAACCTGGTTTGGAAGGAGACGTGCAATGGCAACTATCACCACATCCGATGGGACAATCCTCTTCTACAAGGATTGGGGGCCGAAAGACGCGCAGCCCATCATGTTCCACCATGGCTGGCCGCTGAGCGCCGACGACTGGGACACCCAGATGCTGTTCTTCCTGTCCGAAGGTTACCGGGTGATTGCGCATGACCGGCGCGGCCATGGCCGGTCCAGCCAGACTGACACCGGCAACGACATGGACACATATGCCGCGGACGTGGCTGAACTCGCCAGGGCGCTCGATCTGCGCGACGCGGTCCATATCGGCCATTCGACCGGCGGCGGCGAAGTCACGCGCTATGCGGCGCGTGCCGAACGTGGCCGGGTGGCCAAGGCCATTCTGATCGCGGCGATCCCGCCGGTGATGGTGCAGTCCGGCGCCAACTCTGACGGCGTTCCGATGGAGGTCTTCGACGGGTTGCGCTCCGCGCTGGAGACAAACCGGGCGCAGTTCTACCGTGACCTGCCAAGCGGACCCTTCTACGGCTTCAACCGGGAAGGTGCGAAGGTCAGCCAGGGCCTGATCGACAATTGGTGGCGCCAGGGTATGAGCGGTGGCGCCAAGGCGCATCATGACTGTATCGAAGTATTCTCGGAAACCGACTTCACGGAGGATCTGAAGGCACTCACAGTTCCCGTCCTGATCATTCATGGCGAGGACGATCAGATCGTGCCGATCGGGAACTCGGCCTATAAGGCGATCAAGCTCGTCAGGGACGGGACGCTGAAGACCTATCCCGGCCTGTCACACGGCCTGTTCGCCACCCATCCGGAGGTGGTGAACCCGGATATGCTGGCCTTCATCCGCGCCTGAGATGGCTGGTCAAGGGGCCCGGCGGTCGCGGATTGCGTGACCGCCGCAAGTGCGCTTTCGTGCAGTCCTGCCCGCCGCAGCCGGCGCAGGGATGCCGGTCCGGAAAGAGCCGGGCTGCCGGGGAAACATGTCCGGCTTTGTCGGAGGCATTGGGATACGGGCCAGATGCTCAAAGATAAGGCGTTGAAACTATGAATGTCGTCAGGGTCGCGATTGCCGGTTTCGGAGGCGTGGGCCGCGCCACGGCCAATCTTCTTCTGGCCCGGCGTGAACGCTACCGGCAGGTCTATGGGGCCGATATTCGCCTCGTCGCCATCTGCGGATCGCGCGCCGGCCTGGCCGATCCGGAAGGATTGGACGCCGGGCGCCTTGAGGCGCTGGAGCCGGGCCTGACTGGCCCGGCCTTCGTCGAGGCGAGTGGTGCCGGCATCCTCATCGAGGCAGGCCCAAGCGACTTTCGCACCGGGGGGGCCGGCCTCGCCTATATTCGGTCCTCGCTTTTGGCGGGGCGCGACACCATCGTCATATCGAAGGGCGCGCTGGTCCACAGCGGACCGGAACTGCGGGCCCTGGCGCATTCTTCGGGGGCGATGCTGAAACTCAGCGGCGCCGCTGCTGCCGCACTGCCGGCGCTTGACCTTCTCGAGCACAGCCTGAAAGGCTGCGAGGTGCTGGAAATCGAGGGCATTCTGAACGCGACCACCAATTATCTGCTGGATGCGATGATGAACCAGAACCTCGGCTTCGACGAGGCGCTTGCGCGCGCGCAGGCGGGAGGGTTCGCCGAAGCCGACCCGCGCAACGACACCGAGGGCTGGGACACCGCCTGCAAGCTTCTGATCCTTGCCAATTTCGGCCTCAATGCGGGTCTGACGATGGACGGCCTCGCCGTCGATGGTATCCAATCGGTCACGGAGCAGCGCATCGCTGCATGGCGCGAGCAGCGTCTGGTTCCAAAGCTCGTCGGGAGCCTTGCCCGGACGGGAGGCGTGATGCGGGCAACTGTGGGCATCCGGACCTACCCGCCGGACGATCCGCTCGCCCATGTATCGGGGAAGAACAAGGCGGTCCGCATCACCACCGATGCCATGGGCGAGACGATCGCGTTCGGATCCGGCACGGAGCCTCTCGCCACAGCGGCCGCCGCACTGAAGGATCTCGAACATATCCTCACGGCAAGAGCGGTGCAGGCCACCTATCGTTCGGGAACAAGGCCATGACGGGCTAACTCCATCGCCAGGCTTCCCGCCGCCAGGCGCCGTCATCGAAAGTCATTGCGGCGTCATAGAACACAGCGGATCGCAAACCGCCCGGCGATAGTCGGTCGGGCTCATGCGCTGATGCTTGATGAAAATCCGGGCCAGCACCTGGTTCGACGAATATCCCACCTCCTGCGCGATCTGGGTGACCGGAAGGTCCGTTGTCTCAAGGAGCTCGCAGGCTTTCTCCATCCGCAGCCGGGTCAGATACACCCGTGGCGGCACCCCGACGCTCTGCTTGAACATGCGGGCGAAATGAAAGGGGGAGAGGCGCGCTTCAGCGGCCAGTTCGTCGAGGCTGATGTCCTCCGAAAGCCGGGCGTGCATAAGCTCCAGACACCGCCGCTGCGCCCAAGGAGCAAGACCACCCTTGGCAGCCGTCAACGGTGCCCCGCCCAACCGGCACAACTCAGCCAGAATCTCCAAACCTGCGGCGCGCGCCAGCAGCCGGGAAGGTACCCCCTCGTCATTGCAGAGAGCCCACAGGTTCCGCAGCGCGGAGCGGATGGCCGGTGAGTCGAACACCCGGCCGTAGATGGAGAGGCTGTCGAGCGAGAACCCGCCGCTGGCGGCGTCGTCAAGCACGCCTTGCCATTGCGCCACAGGGAGAGCCAGGCTCCGGAGCCGATGGCTGCCGTCATTGATCACCGTGGTCGCGAAGTTCGGCGCGGCGACGGCAAGGGCGCCTTTCACGGTTGTCATGTCGAAGCGGCCGCCTCCCAGGTCTCCCTGGACACGGCTGCAGCCAAGCATGTCTTCAATCAGGACGATGTCCGGCAGCGCCGGGCGGGACATGTCCCCGGCAGGCCGCTGGATCTCAAGAAGGTCGAGAATTGCGCCCGGGGATTTCATCGAGCGCACGTAGGACGAATGCTGGCCTGTGCTGTGCCACTGGGCGAATGAGGCATGGGCATCGATGGTCATTGCCGTCCCTCCAGAGGCGAGCGCGCGCGAAGCGGGCCTGGGGCGCGAACTGGGGCGCGAACCGGATCGCGAGCGGTCCGGCGGTAGTCGGACGGGCTCATGCCTTGATGCTTGAAGAACACCCGGGCGAGGACCTGGTTCGACGAATATCCCACTTCCTGCGCGATCTCCGTGACCGGAAGGTCTGTCTGGGCCAGGAGTTCGCAGGCTTTCTCCATTCTCAGCCGGGTCAGATAGACCCGTGGCGGCACGCCGAAGCTCTGCTTGAACATCCGGGCAAAATGAAAGGGTGAAAGGCGCGCTTCAGCGGCCAGTTCATCGAGGCTGATGTCCTCCGAAAGCCGCTCCTGCAGCAGGTCAAGGCAGCGCCGTTCGGCCCAGGGGGCAAGGCCGCCCTTTGCCGAAGTGAAAGGTGCTCCGCCGAGCAGGCACAATTCGGCCAGTATCTCGCAGCCTGCGGCCTGCGCCAGCAAGCGCGAGGGTGCTCCCTCTTCATCGCACAAGGCCCAAAGATTCCGGACCGCCGAGCGGATCGCTGGCGAGGCAAATGCCCCCATGCACAGTTTCTGATAGTCGAGAGAAAACTGTCCTCCGGCGGCTTCATCCAGAATAGGCTGCCACTGCGCCAGGGGAAACGACAAGCTGCGCAGCTCATGCTCGGCGTCGACAATGACCGTGTTTGCAAACCGCGGAGCGGAGAGAAAAAAGCTGCCTTTTCCGCTCTTCACGCTGAAGCGCCCGCCTCCCATATCGCCGCTGACGCGGCTGCCGCCATGCAGGTCCTGATACAGGACGAGATCCGGGACAGCGGGATCGGACATGTCTCCGGCCGGTTGAGAGGCCTCCAGAAGATGTATGATGCCACCAGCTGACTTCATCGTACGCACATAGTGCGCAAGGTGACCATTGCTGTACCATTGGGCAAAAGAATGATAGGCAGGCACGGTCATGCTGTGTCTCCTATGCTTCCGGCAGCCCTCCTAATCCGGGCCGGCAGCTTGATTCGTGCCGCTCAGACCGGCTGTAGACCTAATTAGTCAAAGCAAATATCTTTCTTCCGGAGGCGTATGAAAGGCATTGCCGCGATCTTCGTCTCCGGTTCTCTGAAATCAATCAGGAATAGACGTTGAAGCCCGCCTCAATCTCTTCTCACTCACAGGTTGAAACGCTACCGTTCCATCCACTGTGGAGAACTTTTGAATGGAACGCAAGAGTATCGACCTGATAAAAAGACGGAAGCCGAGCGGGGCGGCGGTCATCCGGCCTGAACTGACGACGGCGCTGTTCAGAGCCTTGTTCGAGGAGTGGGCAGAAACCGGTTTTGCGGCCGTAAGCCTGGAGCGCGTGGCGGCACGGGCGGGCGCAGGCAAGGCGGCGATATACCGGCGCTGGCCCTCGAAGCTGGAATTCGCATGCGAAGCGATACGCAGTGTCGAGGTCATGCGGCTGGGAGCCACAGACCAAGGCTCTCTGCAGGCGGACATCAGGGAGTATCTCAGAGCGACGCGCGCGGTCCTGCGGCATCCACTGGTCCGCCGTATAGTCCCCGATCTGGTTGCCGAACGTCTGCGATCGAACGAACTGTCGGCAATGCTGGATGGCGTTTCCGAGGCACGGCGGCAGTTCGGACACCAGCTGCTTGATCGCGCCATTGCCCGCAACGAATTGCGCGCCGACGTCGACAGGGGGGTGGCGCTCGATCTTCTCTTTGCTTCCCTCTACTCGCGCATGATCATCCGGGGGAAGAGCTTCACGAAGGCTGAACTCGACAGGCTGGGCATCGCCCTGCATGCCGCCATCAGGAACTGTTGACGCCCCGCCAGTACCACGGGGGCTCGCGGCACACCGGCATGGTGACAATCCTTCCATTTGCCCCCGGCGAAACATCGCAAGAACGGCATCGTCACCGCAGGGGCTGCGACGCCCTGCCGGCGCAGTTCGTTAGCTTGTTCAGCGGATATGCCGCCAGACGGCGCGCGGTGTCGACGAGAGGAAGGATTGAGCATGCCTCCGCAGGATGACCGGAACTCACGCCTGACGACAACCGCCGGCGCACCCGTTGCCGACAACCAGAACAGCCTGACCGCCGGTGACCGCGGTCCGGTGCTCATGCAGGACTGGAAGTTGATCGAGAAGCTGGCCCACCAGAACCGGGAACGGATCCCCGAGCGGGTTGTTCACGCCAAGGGCTGGGGTGCGCACGGGACACTCAGAATAACGGGCGACATCTCGCACCTGACCTGCGCCAAGGTGCTGCAGCCCGGCACCGAAACGCCGATGATCGCGCGCTTCTCGACGGTTGCGGGGGAAGCAGGAGCGGCCGATCATGAACGGGACGTTCGCGGTTTTGCGCTCAAGTTCTACACCGAAGAAGGCAATTGGGATCTGGTGGGCAACAACACGCCGGTTTTTTTCGTCCGCGACCCGGCCAAGTTCCCGGATTTCATCCACACGCAGAAGCGCCACCCGCGCACCAATCTGCGATCGGCAACGGCGATGTGGGACTTCTGGTCGCTGTCACCGGAAAGCCTGCATCAGGTGATGATCCTCTTCTCCGACCGCGGCCTGCCAGTCAGCCCGATGCACATGAACGGATACGGCAGCCACACCTACAGCCTGTGGAACGGCAAGGGCGAGCGCGTCTGGGTCAAGTTTCACTTCAAGACCTCACAAGGCCACCGCCACTACACGAATGCCGAGGCGGAAGAAGTCGTCGGCAGAACCAGGGAAGGCTATCAGGAAGCCCTGTTCAACGCGATCGAGGAGGGCAACTATCCTCGCTGGATCGTGCAGGTTCAGGTCATGACCGAAACCCAGGCGCGCGAGTTGCCCTTCAACCCCTTCGACGTCACGAAGGTCTGGCCCCATGCCGGATCTCCGCCGGTCGAGATCGGCGTGCTCGAACTCAACCGCAATCCGGACAATTACTTTGCCGAAATCGAGCAGCTGGCCTTCAGCCCATCGAATGTCGTGCGCGGCATCGGCCATTCGCCGGACAGGATGCTGCAAGGCAGAATCTTCGCCTATGCGGACGCTCACCGCTACAGGCTCGGCACGCATTACGAGGCGCTGCCGGTCAACCGGCCTCTGTGCCCGGTGCATCATTATCACAAGGATGGGGCGATGCGCTTCTTCGGCAGCATGCCCAATTCCGATGCCTATTACGAGCCCAACAGTTTCGGCGGTCCAACGGAGGATCGCTCGTTTGCCGAACCACCGCTCCAGATCGAAGGTCCGGCTGACCGGTTCGATCACCGGGAAGGAAACGACGATTTCAGCCAGCCGCGCGCGTTGTTTCTGCTGTTCGACGACGCGCAGAGAGCACGGCTGTTCGCCAACATTGCCGCCGCGATGGGCGGTGTTCCCGGCTCGATCATCGAGCGGCAGGTCGAGCTTTTCCGGCAGGTTCATCCGGACTTCGGCGCCGGAGTATGCGCTACGCTGGACGAAATCGATCCGCAATTCTGATCCCGCGGGCCTGAAGCACTTCCGATGAAAACGAAGCGTGCTCCAGATCCTTGTCTTCACGCAATCCCGGACGCGAAACCGGTTCCGGTTTCTGCTGGAGTTGCTCTAGGCGGAAGCCCGTCCGAAGGTCCATAACCATAGGAAGAAACCAAGTGCGGAAGGTATCAGCGGAATGACCAGCGGCATACATCACGTCACCGGCATCACCTCCAATGTGCAGGCCAACGTCGACTTCTATGCCGGCTTTCTCGGGCTAAGGCTTGTGAAGCGCACCGGCGGCTATGCGGATGCCGAGCAGTTGCACCTCGTCTACGGAGATGGCATCGGCAGTCCCGGCTCGTTGCTGACGTTCCTTGTCTGGGAAGCGGCAGGCCGCGGCCGCACGGGCATTGGCCAGGTATCGGAAGTGACGCTGGCGGTGCCGCCTGCCTCGCTCGGGGACTGGATCACAAAGGCACTTGCCGCCGGCATACCGCTCGAGGGCCCATCCCGCGAGTTCGGGGAGCCGGTCCTCCGGCTGAAGGATCCGGACGGGCTGATCGTGAAGTTGGCGGGCGTGGACATGGCCACGCCAGTACCGCTTCCGAACGCTCCCACCCGGCTGCGGGGCGTCACGCTTCTGACGGACAAGGCGGTTGAGACCACAAGCTTTCTGACACGTTTCGGGTACAGGGAAGAAGGCCGCTCCGGTGTTACCCGGCGCATGAGGTCCGATACCGACATCATCGATATCAGGGAGGTCACAGGTTTCGTGCCTTCCGTGCCCGGCGGCGGAGTGCCTGACCATGTCGCCTTTCGCGCGAGCGGGATCGATGATCTCCGCTCCATGCGGCTTTCGCTGAAGGATCACGGGCCCACCGAGGTGCATGACCGGAAGTATTTCACCTCCCTCTATGTTCGCGATCCCGCCGGGATATTGATTGAATATGCGACCGACGGGCCGGGCATGACCGTCGACGAAACGCCGGACGGGCTTGGCCGGACGCTGTTCCTGCCCCCGCATGATGCCGGCCGTGCGGAGGATCTGGAGGCGATGCTTCCGCAATTCGCCCTTCCCGGCGAAGAGCGGTTTCCGGTCCGCGACCTCCCTTTCATTCACCGCTTCAACAGGCCGCAGCAGCCAGACGGAACGGTCTTGGTGCTGCTGCATGGCACCGGCGGCAATGAAGCCAGCCTGATGCCGGCCGCACGGCGCATAGCTCCGCATGCGGTGCTGCTTGGCGTGCGCGGCCGCTCGACCGAAGAGGGAACCAACCGCTGGTTCCGCCGCACCGGTGCAACGGCATTCGACCAGCAGGACATCCGCGGTGAAGCAGAAGCCTTCGCAGCGTTTGTCGAAGGCGCTGTAGCCGGCTATGGCCTTGATCCCGGGAAACTCGTCTTCCTCGGTTATTCCAACGGTGCCAACATGCTGGCGGCGGTCATCCAGCTTCATCCTGGCACCGTGCGCCGCGCGGTTCTGCTGCGTGGTATCCAGCCCCTGGAGACCCCGCCGGCCCTTGACCTGTCGGATACGCGCGCACTGGTGCTGACCGGACGTGATGATGAGCTTGCCCGTCATGCGCCGGCTCTGGCAGACGCCCTCGTGGCTCATGGGGCGCATGCCATTAGCCTGGAGCTTCCGGCCAGTCATGAACTCACCGCTGCGGACATCACTGAGGCCACTCAGTGGATTCAGCAGGAGCTCTCAAGGAAGAACTAGTCCCTTTGCGCGGGACCGCCGCCCGGACAACCGGCGCGGCTTCTGTGCCGGGAAGCTCGATGGAGCGTTCCATCGCGGTGGTTTCGAGCGAGGCCGTGTTCATCCGGCTCCTGCTTGTTGCGACCGGTTCGGTGCCTTGCATCCATCGGCCCCGCCCGGCGCACGAGCGAGGCAGCGCCTCTCATACCAATTCTCGATGAGCCCGGCTCATCGAGAATTGGTCAAGCCCGTGCGGCGCTTGAGCATTTTCAAGGCGTGATGCGTCAGACCTTCATGCCGAACAGCTTTTCCGCATTCCGGAACGCGATCTTTTCCTTGTCTTCCCGTGGCAGATCGACCGCCCGGAACCAGTCGGTCTGTTGCTTCATGTCTGCAAATGGGTAGTCGGTTGCAAACATTACCCGATCCGCACTGATGTACTTCAACAGAAGGTGAAGAAGCTCATCCTGGGGGAAGGCACTGGTTGTAAACCAGAAATTGTCATGGAAATATTGCTCGAACGGCTTGTCCAGGGTGCGTTCGGTGACTTCGCTCATCTTTTCCACGATGCGTTCGTAGAAGAACGGAAGACCCTCGCCCATATGGCCGATGATGATCTGGAGCCTGGGATGTCTGTCGAATACCCCAGACGTGATCATTCGAAGGCATTGAGTGACAACTTCCTGGTGCCATCCATATGCCGAGATGCTGAGGACCTGGTCCTGGAACTCCGCCTGATATTCCGGCCGCATATTGCTGTAGTAGATTTGGAAAACTTCGTCTGGAGGAATGCCTGGATGGATGTATATCGGCACATCAAGGGCCTCGGCACGCGCCAGCACGGGTTCAAAGTCGGGATGATCGAGGAATTTCTTCCCGATGATCCCATTGGTCAGGGCTCCCAGCAAGCCATCCTCCCGCACTGTGCGCTCCAGTTCGTGCGCTGAGGCTTCCGGATTCTGCAACGGCAAGGTTGCAAATCCCTGGAACCGCCCCGGATAGGTGGCCATCGGTCCCTCGACAATCAGCCTGTTGAGACGATAGGCAAAATCGATGCCCTCCTGACCGGGGATATTCTGCACGCCCGGCGTATGTGCGGAGAGGATCTGGACGTTGATCCCCGCTGCATCCATTGCACCGATGCGGCGCGGGCCAAGTTCGGCAAGACCGGTCCCCTCAAGGAACAGCCTGTCATTCCGCTCCATCAACTCATAGGTGGAAAAGGTCTCTTCCGTGCCGATAAATGGCAGGTCCTGGTCTCGCAGGTAGATGTCCGAAATCTCTTTCGCTGAGGCACTGGAGATAATGGCAGGCGCGGACAACCCGGCACCAACACCAAGTGCAGCCGCGCCGCCGAGAAAACTGCGGCGCCCCATCGCGAGGCTCTTCTGGGGGTTTTCGATCCGTTTCATGTCAATTTCTACTCCGATATTGCATTGCGCAGTTCGGGTGCGCCTTTCGCGCGACAAAGAGTTCAGTCCAACCCACAGAAGTCTGTGCCGGGCCATTGCTGCCTGTTGTTGACGCTGTCTCGAACTTTGTCTGCAGCGCCTACCGTCGAGGCCCAAGATTGCGGGAACGTTGTGCGCCGTGCTGATCGGCGAAGGAACAGAAGGTCAACCGCTCATATCGAGGGATGACCGGCCAGCCGGGCGCCGGAGGTCTTTATCGCATGATCCGGGCGACGGGTCTGCGACACTCCAGACCGCACACAACGCCCTATTCAGAAAGCCGCGGTAACGAGATCTCGAAAACGGCCCCCCCACCAGAGGCGTCACCCACTGTGACGCGCCCCTTATGCCGCGCTACGATATCACGGACGAGAGCAAGCCCCAGCCCAGCGCCCTGGTCGAGCGGGGCTACCCTTCCGAAGGGTTCAAAAATGACGTCGCGATACTCCTCGGGAATGCCCGGACCTGTATCGGTGACCCTCACTTTGGCATCAGAGCTGACCGTGACGCTGATGATGGACTTTTCGCCCCCATGATTTACAGCGTTCTGGATCAGATTCTGCAGAGCGCGAGATAGGGAAGGCGGATCGCAGAGGACCGGAACATTCTTGGTCTCGGCGTCGAAGACAATCGTGCTTCCCGCCGCAATCACGACGGGCGCCATGTCAGCAGCAACCTCTGTCGCCAGTTCGACGAGATTGGTGCGTTGAAACTGCGGAACTTCGGCCTCGAGGCGCTCGAGATCGAGCAACTGATTGGCGAGATTGGCGAGCCGCGCAACATCCAGCATAAGTTTCCCATGGTGCTCGCCGCCATGCATCAGTTCCAACCGTGCTTGCAGGATGGCAATTGGCGTACGCAATTCATGGGCGGCGCCGGCAATAAACCGATGGCGGCGCTCGATCCCGTCGTCGAGGCGCTGGAGGGCTGCATTCACTGCTCGAACAAGCGAATGGAGTTCGCCTGGTACCCGGTCCGCCGATAGCCTTGTGCCACGCCGCTCGAAATCGATCTTGCCGGCATCGAGCGCGACCTGATCGACGCCGCTCAGTTCCCTGCGCACGATCCGCGGAATGATAAGAAACGAGGCAAGAGTCAGGAGACAGAGAAGGCCGACGAACACCGGGTTGCCGAATGCAGAACGAATGCCGATTTCGGGACCATTGCCAACGACAATCCAGATGCGCCCCATCTCCCCTTCGTGGCGCC
This sequence comes from Pannonibacter sp. CBAS1226, assembly GCF_055685825.1. Lineage (NCBI taxonomy): Bacteria > Pseudomonadati > Pseudomonadota > Alphaproteobacteria > Hyphomicrobiales > Stappiaceae > Pannonibacter > Pannonibacter sp. CBAS1226. Next base: position 365,291 of record NZ_JBVOUO010000005.1, read on the forward strand.
TGAGGAGGGCGACCACGTCTTCATTCGGACCCAGGCCGGAAATATTGGCCGAGCGCACGGTCTTGAGCGCCTCAACCATGGTCAGCAACCGGTCCGGGATTTCGCCCCACTGCACCGAATGACCATTTGCATCGAGCGCGTAGAACCACAGGTCGGGATAGCCGGTTGCGTCTTCCGCGAGTTCACCGCCCATGACGAGTTGCCATCTGCCGTCCTCGCCGACCACGATAGCGTTGGCAATGTCATTGATAATATCGCTGTCGTAGCGCAGTTCCTCACTGAGGAAACGATAGATTGGCACTGCGGCAATGGCAGTGAAGGCAATCAGCACCAAGGCCTGCATGACCACGATCAGCCATGTGAGGCGAGTGCGCAGGGAGTTGGATCCCAAAAGCTTCATGGCGCCGCTTTCAGGAGATACCCGATCCCACGTATCCCATGAATCTCGACGCCCGCCGAGGCGAGCTTCTGCCGCAGCCTCGATATGTGAGAATCAAGTGTGTTGGAGGCAATCTCGTCGTCATAGCCATATACCGCCTCTTCAAGAGCCGGACGGGCAACGGTCCTCCCTGCTCGCCGTACCAGAACTTCGAGCGCCAGCAGTTCCCGCCGGGTAAGATCGAGCGGCACGTTGCCGATGTAGGCCTGCCGCTCGGTCAGGCTGAAGGACAGCCTTGCGACTTTGACCGAGCTGGCTTGCAACTGAGCGGGCCGGCGCATGACAGCGCGAAGCCTTGCCAGCAGCTCAGCTACGGAAAATGGCTTGGCAAGATAGTCATCCGCCCCGGTATCGAGCCCAGCGATTCTCTGGTCTGGGGTACCGAGAGCGGAGAGGACGATCACTGGTATCCCGGCGCTTTCCTTGCGCAGCAAGGGAATGAGAGCGAGCCCATCGCCGTCGGGCAATTTGCGATCCAGCAACACCGCGTCATGAAGGCCGCCGCGACAAGCTTCCTTTGCAAGTTCGAGGGTCCGCACGTGGTCGACCAATATGTCCTGTCTGCCGAGCGCGACGGTCATCAGGTCTGCCATCTCCCCTTCGTCTTCGACCAATAGAATGCGCACGCAAGACCCCTTCGGTTTCACGACATTTCTAACAGGGAACATTGCCTCAAGGTTGCGGGAAATGGAGGCCGGGCCTGTAACCGAAACTCGTAAAAGGACTTCTTTGCACCGGTCGGCCGGCCAAAGTCCAACCATCCTAGCATCGGCGAAGCCCTCCAATTGGATATGTCTTGGAAGCGTTGATTACTGTTGTTCACCGCTCATGGAAGACTTTGCAGCCTGTCGGGCCAGAGCGCGCTCGAGCGGTCAGCCGGCTCTTGGGGGAGCAAAACGGCTCAAGCGATGTTTGTGCTTCAGGCTATTCCCTGAAGTCACTATGCTCGAAATCGGCTAAGCTTGTTGTGTAGAGTGACACGCGCCGGACGCTTTCGATGACGCAGGTTGAAACGATGAGCTTTGCTCAGCAGCAAGCTGACCTCTTGCGTTCTCACGCAACGGCAAGCCGTTTTGATCCCCATTTTCATAGCACGTACTCGATAGTGGCTCTCAAACGGGGGGCGGCCGAGATCAGATCGGCCAGATGGAGTGAAACCGCCCGTGCGGGCGATATCTTCTTTTTCAATCCCTACGAGGTCCACTCGGCGCATTGCTCTCAGGATGGTGCTGAGTACGACACCTTGTACCCATCCATGGAGTTCTTCAGCCGATGCCCCGGCACTGAGCATCATGACGGACCTCTCAGCATCCAGACCACCATTCTCAAGCGGAGCTCGGAGACCAAGGAGTTTATCGAGGCCCTGTGCACGCCTGCGCTCGATGGCAATTCCGTGGAGGTTTCACTCCGGCGGATGCTTTCAGCTTGCGCTTTCTCGACGAGTTCCGCGGACGAAGGCGCCGGGGCGCTCGCGCGCAGAGCCTGTATGCTGATCCGGAAGAACAGCACGCGTGCAATGCGGACCGAGGCGCTCGCGCGGGAAATGGGCGTGCACAAGAGCCATCTCGTCAGGGCGTTCAGCACTGCGGTGGGCATGGCACCTCAGACCTATATACGTCAGGTACGCGTGGCGAAGGCCAGGGAACTAATCACCGAGGGCTTTCCGATCAGCGAGGTCGCGCTCATGCTGGACTTCAGCGATCAGGCTCACCTCACTCGAGAATTCAAAAAGGTCTATGGGGTGCCACCCGGCGCGCTTGCGAGAGCCCTTGGGAGACGTCGATGACAGATCGGCGCTTACCCCCATCAAGTGCTTTGACAAGATTAAGCTGACAGCTACGCAGTCTTGCCTGCCTTTGCGGTGTTCTGCCGCCGCCAACACGGCATGCAAATCCTGTTCAATACGCCATACGGAGGGTCGCATAAGCTCGGCACTGAAACGTCGAGGTTATTAAGATGCAACAAGATGATCTTCCGTATTTGAGGAAATTCCCTGATGCTTCGGGGCGTTTTGGGCGGTTTGGCGGCAACCACTATCCGCCGGACGTGTGGCCGGCACTCCAGGAACTCGAAGCAACCTATCTGTCGCTGCGAGACACACCGGACTTTCAGCACGCCCTTGATACGGTTCGCGCCGGGTTGCAGGGGCGCCCGACACCGGTCCACTTTCTCAAAACCACCACCGCGGAAGTGGGGGGTGCGCGCATATACGTAAAGCGTGAGGATCTGAACCATACGGGCGCGCACAAGATCAATCATTGTGTCGGGTTCGCACTGCTCGCCCGCAAGATGGGCAAGCGGAAGCTGATTGCTGAAACCGGGGCCGGGCAGCACGGGGTCGCGCTGGCCACTGCCGCCGCCTATTTCGGTCTCGAGTGCGAGGTTCATATGGGCGAAGCCGACATCGGCAAGCAGAGCTCGAATGTCGGACGCATGCGCCTTCTGGGTGCGAAGGTGGTTGCTGCAAGCGCTGGGCAGTCTGCCTTGAAAGAGGCGAGCGACTCCGCATTCAGCGCCTATGTCGAGCAGCATGAACACGCCCTCTACGCAATCGGTTCGGCGATAGGGCCGCACCCCTTCCCCATGATCGTGAGAGATTTCCAGTCGGTGGTGGGACGGGAGGCTCGCAGTCAGTTCCTGTCACTGAGCGGGGGCTCTTTGCCCGGCCACGTCGTTGCCTGCGTAGCTGGCGGATCAAACGCGATGGGCCTCTACTCGGGTTTCCTCGAGGATCCAACCGTTGCTCTCCATGCCGTGGAACCTCTTGGAACGTCACATGAAACCGGGAAACATGCTGCGACGCTTTCCTTCGGAACCTCGGGAACCCTTCATGGCGCGCAGTCCATCGTTCTGCAGCAGGAAGACGGGAAGCCCTCGCAGGTGTCCTCGGTCGCATCGGGCCTCGTCTATCCCGGGGTTGGGCCAGAGATCGCGATGCTGCATGAGGAAGGCCGCATAAAGGTCTCGGCTGTCTCCGACAAAGAGGCGATCAGCACCTTCTTCCGCATTGCAAAGTCTGAAGGGATCATACCAGCGCTCGAAAGTTCCCACGCGCTCGCCTTCGCGATCCGGCTGGCAGAGCGCAGCCCTGCGTCGGAAAGCATCCTGGTGAACCTGTCCGGCCGAGGCGACAAGGATGTCGATTTCGTTCTGAAAGAATTCCGGGACGCAGACAGCCTTGAGATCTAGCCCTGCTCCGCGTCCCCGGGCACCCGGTCATGCCAGCGGGAAACCGTGGTTACCTTTCAGGCAAACGCGGTGAGACGGTTTCCATTCAGGCCAAAGCCGGCGTGTTGCCTCGCGGCGTCCATGCTCTCAGTTCGGCCAGCCCTTCCTCCCAGCCAATGACCGGCTTATAGCCAAGTTCCTGTTTTGCCTTGGAGATATCGAGCGTGATTTCAACGGCACTCGTCGCATATTCCTGAAAGCTCAGAGGTCCGCGCAGACGGCCTCCGGACAAGCGATAAAGACCATCGCTCACTCGAGCCAACAGGCGCAGTACGGAGCGCGGCACTGACTTGTCAGGAGGCGAGATCCCTCGTGTCGCGAGCAGACCTGTCACGGTATCCCTGAACGGCCGGGCCGGGCCACCGTCGCTGATATGATAGATTTCACCGGCCCGCCCCTTGGTGAGCGCCAAATCGGCCGCATGGCACAGATTGCCGGCATGCGTCGTGGAGGAAAGGTAATCGCCGCCGGAGATCCAGGCGAATTGTCCGCTTCGCACCATGGCCGCGAGCGTGGGCAGGGCTGTGGTGTCGTCGCGTCCCCAGATCATACGGGGGCGAAGGACAATCACGGCCATGGCTTCACTGTTCCCTTTCAACGCGACCTTTTCCGCTTCGGCCTTGCCGGCGGAATAGGCTCCCGCATGACGTACCGGGACGGGATGGCTCTCATTGACGTTGCGCAGGGGATGGCCGTCCTGCAGCACCGAGTCCGAACTGATGTGCACAAGGCGTCTGATACCCGCAGCAGAGGCGGCGGTGACGACGGCCTCGGTGCCGCGGACGTTATCTTCATGAGCGTCCCGGCCAGGCCCGTGGTCGAGGTTGGCGGCCGCATGCACGAGTTCTGTCGCCCCCACCATGAGCGGTTCGAGGTCATCGTACCGCATGTCACCTCGAACCGCGGTGGCCCCCAATTCGGTGACGACCGCCGCGCCTCGATCGCTGCGGGCGAGCCCTGTCACGCGATGTCCGGCAGTTGTGAAGTGGCGAATGAGGTTTCGTCCAACATAGCCGCTGGCGCCGGTGACAAAGATATGCCGTTCAGTCACTCGAATTCTCCCCGATGAGTGTGCCTGTTCGGGCAAGCCTTGTGATGTCGTCGAGGATTTCAGCACGTTCGGCTTCGCTCCAGGCAACCAAATCCATGTGCTGCTGGAACTTGAATCCTTCGAGAGCAAGCCACGCCAGCCGTGTCGTGCGGGCGTCGGCAGCGGCCTCGATCAGCCCCGCGCGCAATTTCTCCTGGTTTGCCCGAAATTCACCACGAAGCGCTTCATCCTGCATCAGTGCAGAGATCAGGCCGAGGACGGCGGCGTTGCCTCCACTCACCCATTGCATCCGCTTGGCGGCTTCGATCCTGCCGAGCAGCGGCGCATCCAACTCTCCGGCGAACTGCGCTTCGCAACTCGCATTGAAGGCGTTGTCAGCCTCGATCGTCCTTGCAACGAGGGCAGCCAGAAGATCACGTTTGCTGGTGTGCTCGTAAAGCACCGTGGCCTTGGAAACCCCCGCCTCTTTCGCAACAGCGCCGAGAGTCAACACGCCGTCGCGGGCAATAACGCGTTCCACAGCGTCAAGAATATTTGACTGATCATGTATGCGAGGCCGGGGCACGCAATTCTCCCTGTTTATTTCCGACCGTTCGGAAATAAACAGGGCCTGCTCAGATGTCAAGAGGTTCACCCGCCGGCCTCACCGCGCCTAAACCGCCGGAAATCCGGCTTCCGCGCCCGAGGCGGTGCTCAGGACACGCCGTGACGCTCAGGCCGCATCGGACGCCTCTTTCCCCGTTCCAAGGCCGCAGTGCGTTGTTCCGCGATATGCTATTCCGCACCTGACCAGTGGGGATACGTGACATAGGCGGTCAGCGCGCCCTCTGCGTGAGAGCGAATGATCACGGCGTTCCCCTTCGGCATATAGATGATCTCGCCAGGACCTGCGGTCAGGGTCTCGCCACCTGCTTCGACAGAAACCCTTCCTTCCAGGACCACCATTACGTCATCGACGACGATGGTGGTCTCCAGCACCTGGCCGGGGCCATACCGTCCATATCCGACAGTGACCGGCCCCCCTTGCCGTTGATCCGCCAGGTTCGCGGCAAAGATGTCGGCGTCCTGTCCGGGCGAGCGTTCGAATACGGCATCGGCTGGTTCAAACCTGAGGACTTTCATCTCTTTCCTTTCTGAATTCCGGTGCAGTCAGAGGTCATCGAGACCGGTGCGTCCCGCGATGATGCCGGTGTCGCCTCTCGAGTTCGGAAGGAGATCAATCCGCCTGCGGAAATGATCATAGGCAACGGTCTTGGAGCCACCGGCTCGCTCGGCGCGGCGTGCAAGCGTGCGCCCATCTGTTCCCTCTTCCTCGGCCGTAGGTCGTGCAATTTGGAGAAGTTGGCGATGCGCTCCTCGTGGGACAGACCCGCGGCCCCGGCCGATGTCTCAAGTTTCGTCGTGGCCACGCCGAGGGAACATCTCAATCGTAACTTGGTTCCCGTCTCCGTCATGATTTCAAGAGTGCTTCAGAAATCCGGAAGGAGATGAGCAATGTCGGAAAGAAACATCGAACTGATGCGGCAGATGGCCGAATTCGAAACCGCGCACGACAGAGACCGGCTTTTCGCCCTCTACACCGACGACGTGACCTTTCGCGATGTCGCGTTGGATGTGCTCGCGACGGGAAAAGCCGAAGTGAGACGACTGCTGGAAACCGTTTATGCTGCGATGGAAGGATATTCCATGACCTTGACTTCAGTTTACGCCGATGAGAATGGCGGTGGAGCGGAATGGATCATGGCGGGCAAGCACACCGGCGATTTCATGGATTTTCCGGCGACCGGCGTCTCGTGGGAACTGCGCGCGGCCTCAATCATGCGTTTTTCCAACGGTCTCGTCAGTCATCGCAGCGATTATTGGTCGGTTTCGAGTTTCACCAAGCAGGTGGGCCTTGAGTGAAATACCTCACGAAAACAGGTCGTCTGCTATGCGGACGGACCCGTCATCCGGCGTCCCTGGCCATCCGAGCGATGCCGCCCAGGGTGAGGGCAATTAAGGGAGATGCCAGGGGCTCACAGGTAATTGCGCTCCGGGGCGGGAAGGCACAGTGGTTGGACCCTCCCGCCTCTCGACAGCCATGATCCGATGGCTCTCCCGGACTAGTTTCCGGTTTCGAGTTGGCGGGCAGCAAAGCTCGCGCGCAGGAACTCAGCCGGGGTTACCGGCTTACGGCCAAGGAGTTTTTCCAGATCCCCGGTCTGGCCGTCCCACTCGCCGGTGTTGACGCCATGGACCCAAAGCAGCACAAAGCCGGCGGCGGGCTCGGGCAGACCGGCCGCCATGAGCTGGGCGATGTAGTCCTGATCCGAGACCATGTTGTAAGGCACCGGCTTGCCCGTGATTTCCGTCAGGATCTGTGCGACATCCTGGAAGGAGGCCGCCGGGCCGCCATACAGCGAATAAGACTTGTTCTCATGGCCGGATTGGCTCAGGACAACGGCATGCGCTTCGGCAAGATCGTCACGGCATGCATACGCAGCTTTGCCTGCACCGGCGGGCGCGTGGACCCCGGTCTCCAGCGCATTGCCGCCAACGTAGAGTTCGACATTGTCGAGAAATGGCGGATGACGGACGAGCGTGTATGTCAGGCCGGAGGATTTGAGTTTTTCCTCGACAAAGCGGTCCTCCTCGGTGACTTGCGGCAGTATAAAGTCAGACCCGGCTTTGCGGATAATCGGCATGAAAACGATGTGCTGGACATGGGCTTCCCGTGCCGCATTGATCACGTTTTCATGCTGGGTATTCCGGTCTGTAAATGCCGTCGCCGACACGAGCATCACCTTCTCGATGCCCTCGAACGCACGCACCAGCCCGTCATAATCCAGGTAGTCGCCCTGGCGGATCTCGATCCCCTTGGCGGTAAGATCTGCCGCCTTGGCCGGATCGCGCGCGAGACCGGCAATATCATTGGCGGGCACCCGGTTCAGAAGATGGTTGAGGGTCATGCGGCCGATTTTGCCGGTAGCGCCGGTGACGAGGATTTTGGACATGGATTTTCCCTTTCGGTTCATGGGAGCGCAGCTCAGTTGCGCCAAGCTCTGACTTGAGTGGGGGCGAGCTGGATCAGTCAGGCGGCAATCACGATCTTTCCGATCGTACGCCGGCTCTCGAGTTGTTCATGTGCGGTCTTCATGTTCTGGGCGGTCAGTCCGTCGAGCCGAGTGGAAACGATCGGGCGCAGCCCCCCAGAGGCAACGCGATCGGCAATCTCGGCAAGGATCTCGCTCTGGCTGGCGAGATCGAAGCCGCTGATCACCTTCGCGAACACCATCTCGGTATGGAGCGAGATGGATTTCGAGACGATTGGGCTGGCGTCGAACGGCGGCGCGATATCGACCGCCGACAGGTGCCCGAATGGCCGCAGCAGCTTCGCGATCCAGCTTAGGTTTCCAGCCGTGCCGGCGGTGGAAAACACCATATCCACCTGTTCAATGCCGGCGGCGTGGAGTTGGGCGGCCACGTCCTGGCTGTGATCGACGACCAGGTCGGCCCCCATCACCTCGCACCATTCCTTGGTTTCCGGACGTGAGGCGGTGGCAATTACAAAGGCGTCTGTCCTCGCCTTCAGCAACTGGATTGCCATGGAGCCCACACCGCCGGCGCCGCCGATGACGAGCACACGGTCAACACCGGACGGCAGCGTGCCGCGATCGCGGAACACCGCCTCCCATGCCGTCAGGCTCCCGATAGGCAAGGAAGCGGCATCGGTGAAAGCAAGCTGATCGGGGATCCAGGTGACGACACGATGGTCGACGGCAAGACGTTCTGCCCAGCATCCGTCGCGGGTGAGGTCGCCGGTGCCCATTACACGGTCACCGGCGGCAAAACCCTTTGCCTTTGAACCGGCCTGGAGCACTACTCCGGCGAATTCCCAGCCCAGAATAACGCGACCGCCTGCCCCGGCGCTGCGCACGCTCCTGATCAATGCCTCGCCGGGATTGACCCCGACCGCCCGGATGCCAACCAGAAGATCGGCATCACGCAGCTTCGGTTCGGCGACTTCCATCTCCTCGATCGCATAAGCATCGAGAGTGTGGGCCTTCTCGTAAGCAAGCGCTCTCACAGCACGAACCGATCGACCAGGGTGAGATTGAGGCCCGCCAAGGGGCCACCGACCTGCTGCTGCCTGCCACCGATCGCGAGTGTCCCGAGATCGACAGCGGCGAAGCCGGCCTGTTCCAGCACTTCGCTCAGCGCTTTCTTCGCACCAGCATCGTCCCCCGAAAGGAAGAGAACGGTTCTCGGTTTCTCGGGCGATGTGTCATCGATCCACTGCATGGGGACTGTGTTGAACGCCTTGACCACCTTGGCGCCCACCGCCAGATCGGCAACGATTTCGCTCGACGTGCGGCCCGAGAGGTCGCCAAGATCGCTTGGATTTTCGCGGTTGATCCGGTTTGTGGCGTCGATCAGAGTGCGGCCGGACCAGTCCGGGACCGATGCGAGAGCGTCCGGGACATGTGCCCACTCGACGCTCAGCACGACAACGTCCTGCTCGGCGGCTTGCTGCGGGGTCCCGGCGGACGCTCCCCGGCCCAGATTCCGGACGACCTTGGCGAGAGTGGCCGGCCCGCGGCTGTTGCTGAGCAGGACCTCGTGGCCAAATGGCAGTATGTGACGCGCAATCGTCTGTGCGACCTCACCTGCTCCGATAAACCCGAACTTCATGCAGGCCTCCTGGAATTCTGCATCCGCTGTGTTGGCTCGGCGATCATCGAACGCCTCACGCGTCGACATCGCCGCCCGACCCAGTTAAGACAGGGCAGACTTTGGTTCCAGTACCGACTATTTTGTAAGTATCGAATTTAGGAGTTCACGATGACCGAGACGACTTTCCAGTGTGGCCTGGAAGCGGTTCTGGCCATTCTTGGCGGCAAGTGGAAACCGCTGATCGTTTATCATCTGGCCGGCGGTTCCAAGCGCACCGGTCAACTCCGCAGGCTCGTCACCAATGTGAGCGAGAAAATGCTGATCCAGCATTTAAAGGAACTGACGGACGATGGCGTCATTCGCCGCATCGATTTCCAGAAGGTGCCACCGCACGTCGAATACGAACTGACGGATTTTGGCCGAAGTCTGACCTGCCTGCTCGCGCCGTTATGCGAATGGGGAACCCGTCACAGCGACAAGGTGGCGGCGATCGTGAAAAAGCGGGAACAGCCGGCGAAGGTCGCTTAGGGGCCTTGCCGGGAAGCGGTCAGTTCGGCAGAGCGCTCTGCCCTTGCAGAGACAGTTATTCGAACCGGCCAAAAACTGAACCAACGGCAGCACGGAGTGCCGGGGAATGCCCCGGCACCGTCTGTGATCTCAGCGGACGAGGTGCTGCACTCACGAATGAAGACGGCAACCGGCGCTCATGCCGGTTTCTGCAGCACTTCGACGAGACGTTCGGCAGCCGGGGCTGAGGAAGCCGGGTTCTGGCCGGTGATCAGCAGGCCATCCTGTACGAAGTACGGACCCCAGTCAGGCCCCTTCGAATAGAGGCCGCCCTTGGCCTGCAACTCGTCCTCGACGAGGAACGGCACGACTTCCGTCAGGCCGACGGCAGCCTCCTCGCTGTTGGTGAAGCCGGTGACCTTCTTTCCTTCGACGAGCGGACGGCCGTTCGGCGCCTTAACGTGACGGAGCACGCCCGGCGCATGGCACACCAGCGCGACCGGTTTGCCGGCGGCAAGGAAACTTTCGATCAGCGCCGCCGAGACCGGGCTTTCGGCGAGATCCCACATCGGACCGTGGCCGCCTGGATAAAAGACCGTATCAAAATCAGCCTGGGATATGCCGGCGAGCTTCACGGTATTCGCCAGCGCTTCTCGCGCCTCGGCGTCGGCCTCGAAGCGGCGCGTGTCCCCGGTCTGGAAGGCGGGCTCGTTGCTCTTGGGATCAAGCGGCGGCTGGCCGCCGTCCGGCGAGGCGAGCGTGATCTCGTAGCCGGCTTCCTTGAACACATAATAAGGCGCGGCCAGCTCTTCGAGCCAGAAACCGGTCTTGCGGCCGGTGTCGCCAAGCTGGTCATGCGACGTCAGGATCATCACAACTTTCATGGCTTCATTCTCCAATAAGATGTTGCAGGCCCGGGCCGGGCAGCCTGCGGTTATGCCGGTTCGGGGCGGGCACGGCGTGCCCCTTCCAGGGGATCGAACATCGCGATCCCGCTACCGGTTGCCGTGGCCGTCACCTCGTTTTGCAGGACGTCCCAATGCTCGGCCAGCTTGCCGTCCTCGACCCGGAAGATGTCGATCGCGATCTGTGGTTCATCCGCCCAGCCGCGGATGCGGCCGTGGATCGCGACGAGATCGCCATCCGCAATGATCAGGCCGGGCTCGTAGTGGACATGCTCCGGCAGCCCTTCGACGATCGCCCGCAATGCGTCCCGGCCCTGGGGAATGCCGGGATTGTGCTGGATGTAATCCGGAGCGTAAAGCCGGTCCACGGCCTGCGCATCGTGACGCTGGAACAGTGAGGTCATCGCTTCGAGAACCAGCGCCTTGTTGCGCTGAGGACGGTCATCGGAGGGGCGGTCCGCGGGCCGGGTGATGGCCATCGTCCCCGTCATCCGCAGAAACTGGCCGCCGGGCAGTGTCGCAAACGAGAAGACCAGATTGCGATCATAGTCCTGAACATTCGTGACCGTCGCACCGCTCTCCTCCTGCCAGCTGACCGCGAAGATGCTGTTGCCGATCGGCACGGCCTGAATGTCAACGGTCTCGGTCCGGGCGAACGGCCCTTCCTTGATCTCGAACCTCAATTGCCCGGCGGACAGGAGCGTCAGGCTGACTTGGAAAGCCGGATAGGAGACATCCATCTCCAGTCCCACAGGAAAACCATATCCGGTCATGTGCAGCAGTTCCTTTGAATTGACAGCGGCCCGGCAGATAAACGTCCGCGAGAACTCCGCTCAGCGCCTCTTGCCGTTCAGATATCCGGCTGGTCGAGGAAAACATGCAGGGTTCGAATGAGGCCGCCTTCGACCTGTGCCACATCGGTGCCCGTCACTGCGGCGGGACCTCCGGGCGGGCCTGCCCGTCACTGCAAGCGCCCAACGCCGTTGTGGCCCGATGCCGGTCTTACCGCGGTGAACACGAAACCCGGAGGCAGATGCTTCAGAACGTCCGCCACGGCCTGCGAGATCGCGTCATGACCTCGCGCCGAACGCCCGGGCTCGTGAAGCTCCGCGTTTTCAAGGTAGATCTTCCGGATCGCCGCGATGCGCCGCGCGGGGTCATGTTCGCCGAACACCAGATCGAGGTTGGCCTGCATGAGTGTCTCGAAATCCATCTGTGCCCCCTTTTGCGGCAGCTTCGGGCGATGCCGTGGATGACGAAGCGAAGCCGGTTCGGGGAATGCCCCGAGGGTTCGCCTCGCCATCCGGGCTCCAATCAGCCTGCCGGGTTCGGCACCGGCGTGTTGAGCAGCTGCTGCTCCCACAGGTAGGCGATACCGCTGCCATAGGCGTGCGACTTGATCACCTCGGTGAGTGCTTCGGCCGTTTCGGCCCGCGCCCAGTCGCGCTGCCATTCGGACGCCACGGCCAGCCACGTCATCATGTTGACGCCGGCGGCGATCATACGCTGGATCGCGACCTGGTGCGCCTCGAGCGAGGTGCCACCCGATGCGTCGGTGACGACGGTCACGTCCCAGCCTTCGCCGGCCGCCTGGATGGCGGGCATGGCGACACAGACCTCGGTCCACAGGCCGGCGATGATCAACTGCTTGCGGCCGGTCGCTTTGACCGCGTCGACGGTCGGCTTGTCTTCCCAGGTGTTGACGAAAGTCCGGTCGATCACCTCCTGGCCGGGGAACACGTCGGTGATCGGGGGGAACAGCTTTCCGCCGCGGTCGGCCACAACGCTGGTCAAGATGGTCGGGACAGCGAACACCTTGGCTGCCTTGGCCAGGCCGGTCGTGTTGTTGACCACCATGTGCGGGTCGTGGCTGTTGAGGTTGGCCAGCTGGTAGGGCTGGTGGTCGATCAGGACCAGTACGGAATCCTCGGGGCGAAGAAGCGAGGCAAGGCCGTTACGAAAAGTCATTCTAGTCTCCTGCGTCGTGAGGGTAGCGCTCATCGGCTTCTGGTAAGTAGCGAATGCATCCGGGCACTGCGGTGCAGGACTTGCCTCTCAGGTGCCGTTCTTGCTCCCTTTCCGGCGCACCGCGACACGAACGCTTGAGTCCGCCCGGTTTCCCGAAGAGGGTAAGACCGAGTTCCGGCGGACCTGCCGGCAGCAAGGCGTGTCTGCCAGACCCTGCGGCGGGCGCAGCCAGTGACATCTCCCCCGGCGGTACGGCAGGAACGGCCGGATGGACATCGCTGGCTTGCGGACATTCGCGGGAGTGGCTGGTGCCGGGGCGCCCGAAGACAAAGGATGATGCACATGAGCTGGAACCCATCAATCGAGCCGGGATGTCCCGATGAAGCGGGGATCGACGCGATCGAAACCCTTATTGTCCCGCGCTCCCGCGACCTTGGCGGTTTCGAGGTCCGGCGCGCCCTGCCCGCGCCGAAGCGGCAGATGGTCGGGCCCTTCATCTTCTTCGATCAGGCCGGGCCGGCAGAGTTGCTGACCGGGCATGGCGTCGACGTCCGGCCGCATCCGCATATCGGCCTCGGCACGGTCACTTACCTGTTCAAAGGCGATTTCCATCACCGCGACAGCACCGGTGCCGATCAGATCATCAGCCCCGGTGCTTTGAACTGGATGGTGGCCGGGCGCGGCGTCACGCATTCGGAGCGCACGTCCGCAGCAGCGCGGAGCGGCCCGAACAGCCTGTTCGGGATCCAGACCTGGCTGGCCCTGCCGGACAGTCATGAGGATGTGGCGCCAAGCTTCGAGCACCACGGCAAGGAGACACTGCCCGTGATCGAGGACCGCGGTGTCACCGTCCGGCTCATTCTCGGAAACGCCTATGGCAAGACCGCGCCCGCGACGATGCTTTCCGAGACATTCTACGCCGATGTGAAGCTTGAACCGGGAAGCCGGCTGCCGATGCCGGACAATCACGAAGACCGTGGCATCTACATCGTCGAAGGTTCGATTTCGGTTGCCGGACAGGAATTCGAGGCGGCGCAGATGATGGTGTTCCGGCCGGGTGACCGCATCACGGTGGCCGCCGGGAGCCAAGGTGCGCGGCTGATGATCCTCGGCGGCGCGACCTTCAACGGACCGCGCTACATCTGGTGGAACTTCGTCGCCTCCTCGCAGGAGCGCATCGAGCTCGCCAAGGCCGAATGGCGTGCCGCGAACTGGGGCAAGGGCCGCTTCGATCTGCCTGCGGGCGACCGCAACGAGCACATTCCCCTTCCGGATTGACCGGATGCAGCCCGGAGAAGCAAGAAATGAACAACTGGCCTCATCTCGATTACCTCAGCTGGCGTGAAACCTGTTCAGCCTTGCATCTCTATCTCCAGATCGCCGGCAAGTACCGGCTGGCGCATTCGCCATGGGTCAACCATTCATGGAACGCGACCTTCTATGTCACGCCGGCTGGTTTGACCTCTTCACTCATCCCGGACGGACCGGGCATCGAAATCCTGTTCGACTTTCATGAGCACAGGGTCGTGGGCATCAACGGCAACGGTCAGAAAGCGTCCTTCAGCCTCGGGCCGGCCACGGTCGCGTCATTCCATGCAAGCTTCGTGCAGCTGATTTCGGATCTGGGCGGCACTCCCACCTTCAACGGCCACCCGAACGAGGTTCCATTTCCGGTTCCCTTCGCTGAAGATGACCGGGACCGGCCCTACGACGGCGAGGCCGTGCAGCGCTTCCACCAGGCCTTGATGGCGGCCGGCAAGGTCTTCAACCGGTTCCGCACGTCCTTCCTTGGCAAGTCCAGTCCTGTTCACCTCTTCTGGGGCAGCTTCGACCTGGCCGTTACACGTTTTTCGGGACGGCGCGCACCGCTTCACCCTGGCGGTGTCCCGGCATTGCCGGATGATGTGGCGCAGGAGGCTTACGACCGCGAGGTCTCGTCGGCAGGTTTCTGGCCGGGCGGTGGTGGCATCGATTATCCGGCCTTCTATGCCTACGCCTATCCTGCGCCCGGCGGTTACCGTGCTGCGGCGGTGCAGCCCGGTGCCGCGTTCTGGCACGATGGTCTTTCTGAGTTCATTCTTCCTTACGACGCTGTCCAGTCCGCGGCTGATCCCGGCGAAGCCCTGATGGCTTTCCTTGTCTCGACTTATGAAGCCGCCGCTGAAGCGGGTGGCTGGGACCGTGATCTTCTCGAATGCGCACATGGGCAGCCGCGGCAGGTGCGCGCGCCCGATGCGGCGGTGATGGAGAATGCGCCTGCGGTGGGTGATGAACAGGTCAGGCGGGAGGATGGCGTGTCGAAGGGGCGCTATCACCTCGTCATCGATGGTGTTGAGGCTGAGATGGCCTACAGCCGCGCCGGTGCGGGAATAATCATTATCGATCACACCGACGTGCCAGCGGCCCTGCGCGGCCGCAAGGTCGGGGAGCGGCTGGTGCGCCAGGCGATCGAGGATGCCCGCCGCGAAGGGGTCGCGATTGTGCCGCTGTGCCCCTTCGCGAAGGCGCAAATCGATCGGCACCCGGAGTGGCAGGACGTGGTGCGCCAGCCATAAGAGGAAAGCAGCGGGCCGGGATATCGCTCCCCGTGTCTTGATCGGCCCGCTCTCTAGCACCCCGGGAAAGCCACCGGAAGCAAAAGTCACAGCAATGACGTGCGCCTGCCAACAAGGCATCCACCGTCAATTGGGAGCGGGAAAGGGCAAGACTGTGAACGGCACCATGAAGGCAATCGTTCTCGAAAAATTCGGCGGCTACGACGCATTCGAGCTGCGCGATGTGCCTGTACCGGCCGTCGGCCCGCGGCAGGTCCGGGTGCGCGTCCACGCCACGGCCATCAATCCCCTAGACTATCAGATCCGCCGTGGCGACTATGCAGACTATGTGCCGCTCCCTGCCATCATCGGTCATGACATTTCGGGCGTCGTGGAAGAGAAGGGAGCCGACGTGAGCGAGTTCGAGACCGGCGATGAGGTTTATTACACGCCCAAGATCTTCGGCGGCCCCGGCTCATATGCGGAGCAGCACGTTGCCGATGCCGGTCTGGTTGCCCGCAAGCCGCGCAATATCAGCCATCTGGAGGCTGCCAGCCTGACGCTGGTTGGCGGTACGATCTGGGAAGCCCTCGTCAGCCGCGCCCAGCTTGCCGTCCATGAAACGATCCTGATCCACGGCGGCGCCGGCGGTGTGGGCTCCGTGGCGATCCAGTTGGCCAAGGCGATGGGCGCGCGGGTCATCACGACCGCACGCTCCAGCAACCACGCATTCGTGCGTTCGCTCGGTGCGGACGAGGTCATCGACTACACCTCCGGTGACTATGTCTCAGCCGTGGCAGACCTGACGCATGGGCAGGGGGTGAATGTCGTGTTCGATACAATAGGCGGTGACGCCCTGACGAAGAGCCCGCTCGTCCTCGCAGATGCAGGGCGGGTGGTCAGCATTGTCGACATCGCACAGCCGCAAAACCTGATCGAGGCGTGGGGCAAGAATGCCGCTTACCATTTCGTGTTCACCCGGCAGAACCGCGGCAAGCTCGACGCACTGACGAACCTTGTTGAACGCGGCCTGATCAAGCCCGTTGTCGGCGCGGTGCTGCCGCTGGCCCGGATCGGCGAGGCGCATGAATTGCTCGAAGGCGGAGGCTTCCGCGGGCTGCGCGGCAAGGTGGCGATCGATGTTGCCGGTCAGACCGTCGATCTTCCCACGCCACGATAGATACAGAGCGGCCACCAGTCCTCGATGGGCGTCACTCATCGAGAGCTGGTCGGGCCTGCCGGCGCATGAGCTCATTCAAGGCGTGATGCGTCAGCATCCTTGCGCTTTGGGATCAGACGGCCGCACCTTCCTGAAATGCCGCATTGGCCGGCCCGGCATTCCCGGCCGGTATCCGGATAGGCGGCAAAGTGCACGGACCGGTTTGCCCGGTCCGTGCTGCAAGGCATGGTTATTCGACCGCCTTTGCTGCCTGCCGGATGATGTTGGCCACCTCGTCCGGGCTCGTCATCGGCAGCATGTGGCCGTTCTCGATGTCGATGATCGTGGAGCCAGCCCGTTCGGACATCTGTCGCTGCAGACCGGGCGCAATGATCCGGTCGAGGGTCGCGATGGCTGACCAGCTCGGCTTTTCATTCCAGGCAGCGACCCGTGCCTCGTATTCGAGGATTGCAGTGTTCGATGCTGCCTGCGACCTTGCCACATAGATGGCGTCGTCACGGGACAAGCCATTTCCGGCGATGGAGACGAAGGCATCTTCATCGATCAGGTAGTGACCGTCGTCGAAGACCGTGAGCTTATCGGACATGAACTCAGTCGGATCCGAGGCCAACAGGGCCCCGGCGCTTTCACCAGCACCGGGCTGGAATGCCGCAATATAGACAAGGCCCTTTACGTCCGGGTCGCCGCCAGCTTCGCTGATAACCATGCCGCCATAGGAATGCCCGACCAGCAGCATCGGACCGTCCTGAACGCCGATCACCCGTCGGACTGCGGCAATATCGTCCTCGGTCGAGGTCAGCGGCATCTGCACGATCGTTACCTTGTAGTCTTCCGCAGTCAGACGGTCATAGACGCCGCGCCAAGTGCTGCCGTCGACATTCGCGCCATGCACAAGAACGATGTTCTTCACATCGGCGAGCACCGCGCCTGATTGGGCGGTCAACATACCGAGCGTCATGGCACAGGAGAGCATGAGAGTTTTCAGATAGGTCATGATCGAGTTCCCTGCTGTTATTCACCTTGAGGTACAGATAGGCGGCAGTCCATGCTGAGTGGCCCTGTCTCGCGGACGGGGTGCCGGGGCCGGCGGGCTGTTCGGACAGGCTTCGGCAACCGCCCGGAACACTGTCCGCCCCGCTCTGCCGCGTTACTGGCCGGACGGTCTCTTGCCGAAGAGAGACCGGTTCGCTGCATGCAGTGCCGCTGGCCACATCACGGGCGAGCGCCCTTGACACAGCTGTTGCCCGCCGCTCCGGACACGAGCACCGCATTTCCGTTCACCATCTATTGTTCCCTTTGGTAACTATTGATGGTTATGAAATGGCACCGTTATAAGAAACGCACAAGACGGCACATATCTGTAAGCCGGTGACCAGGAGGTAACTCATGGAGAAGCTGATCCACGGCAGGCCCTACACGGAAACGAAGAGAGGCCCGGTCTTCACGCCATGCGCGCCGAACAACATCCTTGCGAGGCTGGGTGACAAGTGGACGATCCTCGTCATGAGCATTCTTGCGCTGGATCCAGCCAGGCCTCTCCGCTTCTCTGAAATCAGGAACGGGATTCCGGACATTTCGCAGCGCATGCTCACAGTCACGCTCCGGAATCTTGAACGGGACGGCCTTGTCCTGCGCCATTATTTTGCCGAGGTGCCGCCGCGCGTCGAGTACGAGCTAACGCCCATGGGTCGGACAATGCTCCCGGCCCTCGAAGGCTTCACCGGCTGGATCAGGGACAATTGGCAGGAGATCGAGCAGTCCCGCCAGCGGTTTGATGCAGCCGCCGGCCGCTAGGGCAATTCCAGGAAAGGTGAGAACCGCTTTTCCGCCCGCAATGGCATGAAACAAACTGGCGGAGCTTTCCGTGACACGGGGAAAGATGGAAATGCTCCAGCCCGGCAAACCAAGATACCGCGCGCCCACCCTGCCAACCGCCCCTGCGCCCTCGTCAGCCGCGCTGTTCGTGCGGGAAAAGATTGCCACCCATGAAATCTACGAAAACCCGCAGTTTCGGGGCCAAGTGCCGGCTCGACGGCCACAGAATACGGAAGCTGCCCGAGTGCTTCACTGCGTCATCCAGCACCGCAACCAATTTCCCGTCGGCAAGCTGATCGCGGATTGCAAAGTCAGGCAGGCAGGCGAGACCGATACCTTCCTGCGCAAGATGGATCAGCGGCTCAATGGCACTGGCGACAGCCGCAGTCTTGATCGCAGGAGAGAACGGCTTGCCATCGACCTGCAAAGGCCATTCTTCGACCTTGCCTGTGCTTGGGAACAGATGACGTAGGCCACGATGCTCCGACAGATCGGAAGCAGTCTGGGGCGTGCCGTGCCCGGCAAGATAGGAGGGAGAGCCAACCAGCCTGTAGCGGAACGTGCCGAGTGTGCGCATCATCAGGCGCGAGTCGCTGATTTCTCCGGTGCGCACCACCGCGTCAAAACCTTCGTCGATCACGTCCACCAGCCGGTCCGTGAAATCAAGGTCCATTTCAATGCCGGGCCATGCCCGCATGAAGGCGGTGAGTGTCGGCATCATCAACATGCCGACCAGCGGCAGACTCACGCGCAGTTTGCCACCCGGCGTTCCCCGCGTCTGCAGTAATTCCAGTTCGGCTGCCTCCATTTCGCTGAAAATGCGGCGGCATCGTTCCAGAAAAAGCGCGCCTTCCGGCGTTAGAGTGACTGTTCGCGTGGAGCGGTGGAACAGGCGCACACCGAGCCGGTCTTCCAACCGGGCAACCGCCTTGCTGACCGCCGAAGAGGAAATGCCAAGTTTCTGACCGGCAGCGGTGAAGCTGCGCATCTCCGCTGCCTGCACAAAGGCGTTGAGTGAGCCGAGACTGTCCATTGCAGATCCATTGTTGACATATCTGTCCGAAGTGTTCGGAACTGTAGCCTTATTCTCATCAAGCCGGAACCTGCCTAGCTTCGCGTCATGCCGTGACCGGCGGATCGTGCCGTCTTGTATGCCGGCCATCCGCAAGCGGCTTTTCAGACAAGGCACAGGCGGACCAATGACTACAGCAAGCGGTACATCACCGGTTCAACCGAACAGCGCGGTACCGGCCATACCCGGCGGGCGGCTTCCACTTGCGGCGCTGCTGGCACTGACCATGGCGGCCTTCATCACCATTCTGACCGAAGCGTTACCTGCGGGCCTGCTGCCGCAGATGGCTGAAAGCCTTTCTGTTTCCGAGGCGCTGGTCGGGCAGCTTGTCACCATTTACGCGATTGGGTCGCTGGTGGCAGCCATTCCGCTGACGACTGCGACACAGGGTTGGCGCCGCCGTCCGCTTCTGCTGCTCGCTATCAGCGGCTTCGCCATCGTGAATACGGTGACGGCCCTATCCGGCAGCTACGTTGTCATCATGATTGCGCGCTTTTTTGCCGGGGTCTTTGCGGGGCTGCTCTGGGCATTGGCGGCGGGCTACGCGGCGCGTATGGTGCCGGAGCATTTGCAGGGCCGGGCGATCGCGATCGCCATGGCGGGAACACCGATTGCACTCTCGCTCGGTATTCCGGCCGGAACTTTCCTTGGTGCCACCGTCGGCTGGCGCGTCACTTTTGGCCTCATGAGCGCGCTGACCGTCATTCTCGTTTTCTGGGTGCTGGCAAAGGTGCCCGATTATCCCGGTCAGGCGCGCGGAAAAGGCTTTTCCATTGTGACGGTCTTCACGTTGCCAGGCATCCGGCCGGTGCTGTTCGTGACGCTGGCCTACGTTCTCGCCCACAACATCCTCTACACCTACATCGCCCCGTTTCTTGTGCCAGCGGGTCTGGCTGACCGCATCGACCTTGTGCTGCTTGTCTTCGGTATGGCTGCGCTGGTCAGCATCTGGATTGCCGGGCTATTGATCGATCGATGGCTGCGGCAACTCGTTCTGGCCAGCATAGTCTTGTTCGGGCTGTCTGCGCTGGCTCTCGGCATCGCAGGCGCCATGCCGCTGGTGGTCTATGCGTCCGTAGCGATTTGGGGGCTCGCGTTTGGCGGCTCTGCGACGCTGTTCCAGACGGCGTCAGCGAAGACGGCAGGCAAGGCGACGGACGTGGCGCAGTCCATGATCGTCACCGTCTGGAATGTGGCGATCGCCGGTGGTGGCATCGCCGGAGGCGTCCTGCTGGAAACCTCCGGTGCCGCTTCGTTTCCATGGACCGTGCTGGCATTGCTCATCGCAGCCCTGGCTGCCGCCTGGGTGGCGCGGTCTCACGGTTTTGCGTCTCCGCGGAAAAATGGCTTGCAAGACACGGACACGAGCACCGGCAACAACCGTTGAGCCATGCACCGGCGAGCCGGAGCTATGATCGACCATCAAGGGGGAGAACCGGTCTCTCTGGGCGCGCACCTGCCGCCAGACGCCGGCCGGCGCCTGGCTGTGGGAGACCTGTTCCCCAAAGAGGTGCGGCACGATATAGATGAAGCAAGGCTGCGGTCTGCACCTCCCGGCGAAGAGGTGATCTCTTTGAGCTTTCACCGCACCGATGATGTTCGGGAAAGGTTGCCGCTCGATGCCGGACCTCCAGCAACTCATTGAACGCGCCAAGGGCACGGAGCACGGCTTCAAGGACCTCGAGGCTGCCGCTGCCGGGGTCCTTGACGAGGCAGCGGCCGGCGAAGCTTTGCAGATAGCGAGCGCCCTTCTGAACGTCGAGCTGGCCCAGGCGCGCTGTATCGGAACGTTCATCCTGGGTGGCTTGGCATCGTCGGATGAAACGGCGCTGGGGATAATGAAGAAGCAGGTCAGCCGGGACGGCGACTGGCGCGTGCAGGAGATCCTTGCCAAGGCATTTGACCGTTATTGTGCAGACATTGGATACGAAGCCGCGCTTCCAGTCATCAGGGAATGGCTGGCAGATCCATCCGTCAATGTCCGCCGTGCCGTGACGGAGGGGCTGAGAATCTGGACGGGGCGCCCGTATTTTTGCGATCATCCCATGGCTGCAATCGAACTGCTTTCCCCATTCAGGAACGACGGCAGCGAGTATCTGAGGAAGTCGGTTGGCAACGCGCTGCGGGATATCAGCAAGAAGCATCCCGAACTGATCAGGCAAGCCGTGGAGCAATGGAACCTTGATGAGCGCGGAACGAAGCAGACCTACAAACTGGCGACGCGGTTGATTCGAGGGGAATGAACAACCAGCCGTCCTGTTGACGGCCATGCTCATCACCGGCATCCGGCCGGACCTGCCGGGCCAGATCACGGCGAATACATGTGACCGCCCGGCCGGATCGCTGCTTCTGATCCCGCAGAGACGCGCATCTCCGGTCAAACGATGACGGCTCCTGTCACGGCCATATGCGGGCTTTTCAGCATCGCGCCGCGGCCGCCAGCGGCGCGCTTTGCATCATGGGGCCGAAATCGGAGTTTTTGCGAACTTTGGGCGCCGCTTCGGTCGTAGAAACGGTGGCGTTCGAATTCCAGCCTCGCGCGCAGAGGCTTGCATGGCCGCCATGAGGAAGGCCGCAGATGGATGCCCCGCCCCTGCAGCGCCTCCAAACCGGCAGCTGCCCTGAGGGATTGCGGGCCATTGAACGATCCGCGTTGCCTACATGTCCGGCTGGCTGGCTGCCGCGAAAGCCGTGACCAATGTATCGATCACCGCATGAAGCCGCGGCTCCAGGTCCAGACCAGCGACGGCGGCCTGCTCCACATGAGCAGGATGGACGAAGACCGTAACAGCATCCCGCACCACACCGGCAGCCACGTCGAGGTCGGGGATACGGAACTCGCCCCGCACCACCCCATCCTCCAGCACCTGCCGCACGAGCCCGGTCATGCGGCGCGCATAGTCGCCGACGAGGTCCGGGCGTTCGGCGATAATCCGGCGGTAGAGACCGTGGATCTCCGGATCGTCCCCCAGCTTGGCCCGCTTGCTGCGGTGGAGCGCCAGGACAAGGCCGCGCAGCCTTTCTGCCGCAGATCCATCGGCTTTGGCGAAGCGGGCCGCCAGTTCGGCCTCTTCGGCCATCGTCCGCGCCGCAAGGGCGTCAAAGATATCCGCTTTCGACCGGAAGTGCCGGTAGAGCGCCGAATGCGACAGGCCCATGGCCTTGGCGATGTCGACAACATTTGTCTTGGCCTCGCCGAACCGGCGGACCTGTTCGGCGGCGGTGTCCAGAATGCGGTCGCGATGATCGTGGGCGTCGTTCGTCATGCGCAGCTTCTAGCTGACACATCGCATGCATGCAACATGTAACAAATTTCATATTTTGTATTGTGTAACGTTTTTGGATGTGACACGTTGGGACAAACGGCCTTCAGGAGATAGTCATGAGCCAGTTTCCTTCCCAGCAGACACCCCGCCTCGCCCTCGTCACCGGAGGCTCCGGTTTCGTCGGCGGGCATCTCATCCGCCGCCTGCTGTCGGATGGCTGGCGCGTCCTTGCGCTTGGCCGCAGCGACAAGGCGCGGGCGGAGATCGAGGCCCTCGGCGCCGAGCCGGTTGAGGGCGACCTTCTGGACCGCACGGCGCTGGCCGGCGCGATGGATGGGGTCGAGGTGGTGTTCCACGTCGCGGCGCATTTCAAGCTCTGGGGGCCGGTGTCCCTGTTCCGCCGGATCAATGTCGAAGGCACGCGCAACGTCGTGGAGGCGGCGGAGCGGGCCGGTGTGCGCCGCATCGTCTATGTCAGCGCCGCCGCCGTCGTCATGGGCCGCCCCGAACCGATGCGTGGCGTGACCGAGGACATGCCCCTGCACAAGATGCCGTTTGCACCCTACGCCGCATCCAAGGCCGAAGCGGAGGAAGTGCTCCTGGCGGCCAATGGCCGCCGCGCCGGCTTCTCCACCGTGGCCATCCGGCCGCCTTTCATCTGGGGGCCGGGCATGCCGGCGCTTGACCGCATGGTCGAAACCGTTCGCGCAGGGCAGTTCCAATGGGTTGCTGGCGGCGGGCAGGCACTTTCCACCTGCCATGTCGATAACCTTTGCCACGCGCTGATTCTGGCCGCCGATCGCGGGTCAGGCGGAGAGGCCTTCTTTGTGAGCGATGGCGAGGACACGACGCTGAAGTCCTTCCTGACGCGCCTGCTCGCCAGCCGCGGCGTGACGCCCAAGGACCGCGCCGTGCCGTTTGGCATCGCCTGGACGATGGCGGGTGTGATGGGGGCGGTCTGGCGGATCTTCCGCCGCAAGGGCGAGCCGCCGGTCACCTGGCAGATGCTGCGGTTCATCGGCAAGGATTTCACCATCGACGTGAGCCGTGCGCGAAATCAACTCGGTTACGCTCCGGTCATCTCGGCGGCTGATGGCATGCGCGCAATGCAGGCGAAAAACCTTCGCTGACATCAGCTTGCCCCCTTCACGAGACGGATGCGGCCTCTCCGGTTGTGGTGTTTTCGATCTTCCGGCATGTCTGTCCCTTCGCGGAGGGGCAGGGGGCTTATACCGGCTGGCCCCCCCATCGCCCCCATCCTGTCCGGCTGGTGGCACTGCTGATCCGGCGCGGTGCATGGAAACTCTTCGAGCATACCCTGCTCCTCCTCCTTGAGGGGGCATCCGGTAACGCCGGGTGCCCCGGTATCTCGGCTCATCCTGGAAAAGCGGTTCCGGGCATCCAGACGTGAACCATATTCAAGTCTGGTCGCTGACCTCCGTTCGTGTGCTGACGGCGCACATCTGCGAGGATCACGCCGGGGGAGTGATCGCGGCCGGACCGGGCCGCACTGCCGGGCTCTGGATCACCGGGAGCTTCTGATCGTGAGCACGTCGAGTGTCAGGACGGCCGCCTCGCTGTGCGGCGAACGTGGATGAAACCCAGCAGTCCCTATCGCTCGCCGTGATTGTGAGGTGCAGGCCGGAGCCGCTCGAGCAGATAGCGGCTTGGCGGCTTGCCGGCCATTTTTCGGAACATGGTCACGAAACTGCTGGCGCTTTCATAGCCGAGATCCATCGCGACGGCCTGGACCGTCTGGCCGGCGCTCAGATGCCGCAAGGCGAGGACAACGTGCAACTGCCGGCGCCAGCGGCCGAAACTCATGCCCACCTGTTCCGCCAGCAGGCGGCTCAGGCTGCGCTCGCTGAGCGCGATGCGGGCGGCCCACTCCGCGACGGTCGCATGATCCGCAGGTGCGGCGATCAACAGATCGGTCAGCTTCCTCAGGCGTGAATCGCTGGGGATCGGGAGGCGGAGGTCTTCGACCGGCGCCGCAGCCAGCTCATCGAAGATAACGGACACGATGCGGCCGTCCGGACCGTCGACGTCATAGCGCTCCGGAAGCTCGTTGGCCCGCATCAGCAGATGACGGAGCAGGCCCGACACAGTGATCGTGCAGCATTGGTCCGGCAGGTTCGGAGCCTCAGGCGGTTCGATGAAGAGGGAGATGCACTCCACCTCACCTGAGCCGAAGACGGTATGGGGCAGCCCGCCGGGAATCCACACGGCGCATTGCGGCGGCACGATCCAGACAGCGTCTTCAACCTCGCAGTTGATGACGCCACGGACCGTGAAAAGCAGTTGCGCTTTCTGATGCGAGTGCCGGGGCGATTGCTCCAGGCTTTCAAGACTGGCGACGGCATTGGCCGCGACGAGGGCGCGCGGAATCTCATCAATATAAGAAAGCCAATCGCTGCGGACGTCTACATACATCAAAGGCCCCGGCGTTTTCCATCTTGGCCGGATTGAAACATACAATGGCAGAGTTGCGCAATGACGCCACCATTCAGCTGACCTATTGCTTTCAGGCAGAAGGGACACGCGGCAATCATGATCGCGTGTCCCTTCGATAGGGCAGTGCTCAACTGCCCTATCGAGCAAATTCGGATAGGAGTGTTGATGTGATCGCAAAGAAACCAGTTGAGCTCGCACTCGCGTGGCTTGTTCCTGCGGCCGGTGCCGCAATCTTTGTCACGATCCAGTGCTTCTCTTATCTGAACGATTACGTCAGAAGCGGCGGGACGATGCAGGCCATGACGTTCGGCCCCGCCGCGTTGTGGGGCGTATCTGTTTTTTACGGCGCCTGGGTTGTCCCGCCGTTGTTGGCGCTTGCCGGAAGGCGCGCGGCCGACTGGGCCATGCTCGTCCTCGGCGGTCTCCTTTTCGCCATGAGCACGCTCGCCGGCGTGGCGGATGGCTTGCGCGACGGCGGCCATCTCGTTGCCTTGGAACTGCTGGCAGTCACGCTTCCGGGCGCGGCCGCGCTGCTCATGTCGTGGCGGCACATCCGCTCGCATTGAAAGCATCCATCCCGGCTTGAGCAATTCCAGGTGAAGTGGACACCGGTTCACCGTCCGGAATTGCGCAGAAACTCTAAGGAGACGATACATGCCTTTGGACAGCACGAACTTCCCGCTCGTCTGGATGAGTTATGACCACGGTCCCGATCACGGCCACGACGAGGACTTCGAGGCGTTGGAGGCCAATCTGCAGCGCGGCGCGCCGTTCGTGATCCTGACAGATTCCGTGCCGGCCGAAGAGCACGAGCACAGCCAGGAAGAAAAGAAGCGCACCTCGCTGTGGATGAAGAAGCACAAGGCAGAACTGCGCACGCTCGTGCTGGCGATGATCGTGATCGAGCCGAGCGCCGCCAAGCGTCTGGCCTTCAAGCCTTTCGGTGTGGCCTTCGCCAAGTTCTGGGGCTATCCGATGAGGCTCGCCTCGTCTCGCGAGGAGGCCCTGGAGATCGCGGGGAAACTGCTGTCGGAGCGCGCCGGGTCTGCAACGGCCTGACAAACGGCTGAGCGGACGGTGCGAAGACGAACTTCAGTTCACGCTGGCCATGAAGGGCTATTGCTTGGG
Source organism: Pannonibacter sp. CBAS1226 (assembly GCF_055685825.1). Classification (NCBI taxonomy): domain Bacteria; kingdom Pseudomonadati; phylum Pseudomonadota; class Alphaproteobacteria; order Hyphomicrobiales; family Stappiaceae; genus Pannonibacter; species Pannonibacter sp. CBAS1226. The sequence goes on from NZ_JBVOUO010000005.1 coordinate 391,491, forward strand.
GATGGCCACCGCCCACCTCTCGATAGGCTCACTCCACGGTTTCATTGACTTGATGTTGGCGGTGACGGAGCCCCTGAACTTCCGTCATCAAGCCGGTGACAACATTCCAGTGGATCAACCCGGCATGGTGGAGCGGCGATCACGGCAATGATCCCGCTGCAGAACGGAGCCGCTGGCGAGCCAAAACGGTCGATCCCGCCGGGCACGCAACCAGTGCGATCGTTTTGTGATCCGGATGTTCGCTGAGGGCGGCCGTCTATGATGGGCTCCAGATCAAACACCCTTACGCGCCTCACCTCGTGCAATTATTCCGGCCAAAGGCGTTTCGAACTTTTTCACCGCCAAACGCCGCCGTTTCTACGCTCTTCCGCGCACGCGCACGCGCCGGCCTCTGCCGGATGCAAGGGCGTGGTCTCGGCGGCGAAAGCGCATTGTGAAGGGAAATCGACAGTATTTGGCGCGCCTCGACGGAGAAGATTCGAACGCGCTTTTTGAGGTTCTGGCCGACTGGAACCACCAACTCAAGCACCTGAAACGCGATCTGCGGGGGCCGAAGCCATGACCGCCGCCGATCACAAAAAGCAGGCCGGTAGCAGCAAACCTTTCACTGTCCGGCTATCCGATTCCGAACGATCCGAGCTTGAGCACCGCGCCGGTGAAATGCCGGTTGGCGCGTATGTGAAATGCGTCCTGTTTGCCGATGGCAAGAAACAGGATCATCGCGGTGCCCGCGCGCCGGTGCAGGATCGTGTGGCCATGGCGTCCCTGCTGGCGAAGATGGGAGCAAGCCGAACGGCAGAATGGCTGGCTATGCTCGCTCATGCTGCCGAAAGCGGATCATTGGCCGTCGATGCGGAAACGACCGCCAAACTGCATCAAGCCTGCCACGATGTCCTCGTTATCCGCCTGCTGCTGATGCAGGCTCTGGGATTCCAGATAGATGACAGCGAGGCGGCGGCGTTGCAGGCAGTCACGAGCGATCCCCAAGCGCGGGAGGCGGCGTGATGATCCTCAAAGGCTCACAGCGCGCGGGCGCAAAACAGCTTTCCGTGCATTTGCTGAACACCCGCGACAACGATCACGTTACCGTGCTGGAACTGCGCGGGTTCATTGCCCGCGACCTTCACGGCGCACTGGCGGAAGCCTATGCGATCTCGAAGGGGACGAAGTGCCAGCAATTCATGTTCTCGCTGAGCCTCAATCCGCCGATGCAGGCCGTCGCGGGTGAGGACGATTTCCGGCGTGCTGCCGATGAAGCGGAAAAACGTCTCGGTCTGGACGGACAGCCGCGTGCCATTGTGATGCACGAGAAGGAAGGACGGCGGCATGCGCATGTCGTCTGGTCGCGGATCGACCCCGACACCATGACGGCGATCAACCTGCCGCACTTCAAGCGCAAGCTGACCGATCTGGCGCGCGACCTGTATCTGGAGCATGAATGGAACTTGCCGGACGGCCTGCGGCGCGACGGCGGCAAGTCGCCGCTCAACTTCACCCTGGCCGAATGGCAGCAGGCAAGGCGGCTGAACCTCGACCCGCGCGAGATTCGGCAGAGCTTTCAGGAAGCGTGGCAACGATCGGACGATGCACGCTCGTTCGATGCGGCTTTGCGCGAGCGTGGCTATTTCCTTGCAAAAGGAGATCGGCGCGGTCTGGTCGCCCTTGATGTTAACGGCGAGGTGTTTGCGATCTCGCGGTGGACGGGACTGCGGACGAAGGATGTTCGGGACAGGCTAGGCGATCCGGAAAACCTTCGCCCGCTCGACGAGGTGCGTCAGCACGTCAAAGGGCTGGTTTCGGAGAAACTGCATGGCTTCATCAGGGACGTCGATCAGCGTCATGAGGATGAGATGCAACCCCTGAACGATCAGCGCAGGGGGATGATTGAGGCGCACCGGAAGGAGCGCGAGACGCTTCGCACCGGGCAGGACAAACGATGGCAACGGGAACAGCGGGATCGCTCGCAACGCTTCAATACGGGGCTGCGCGGTCTATGGGATCGTCTCACCGGAGCGGCCGCCACCATCCGTAAGCAGAACGAACAGGAAGCGATGGCGTGCCTTCTCCGTGACCGCCGACAGCGGGATGATCTGGTGCGGGCTCAGATGGAGGAACGACGCGCGTTGCAAAAGCAGGTGGAAAGCGTTCGGCGTCGGCATGCAATGAACCGCCGACTGCTCGCGCGTGAAATCGCCCAGTCGCTCCAACGGCTGGAACAGGCGCGGGAGGCAGCGAACCGCGCACGGCAACCGCGTCACCGCACGCTGTCACGATAGCCGGAACTGCCCCCTTCTCCGCCGAAGAAAGGCCGTGTGATGGCCGGGTAGGACTCCGTCTGTGTGCAACGCAAGACGGAGAACTGCCTTATGCCCCGCTCCCTTTTGAAGAAAATCGCCCGAGGCCGCGCAAAGCTTCGATCATCAGTGAAGTCGGCCGAGCTGCCGGATTTTAGCGAGATTGCCGCCATTGTGCGGGAAGCGCCCTTGCTGTCGGGCGCTGTGGCCGGCGCCGGCCTGACCCTGCTATTCGGCAGTGTCGGCATGTTTGACGACTACTACCTTCCCGGCAGGTTTGTCCTCCACGACACCACCTCCCTGCGGGTTGGCAGCGTGGCGGCGTCCGCCATTGCCGGCTTCGGGCTGGGCTGGCTGCTTTCTCCCCGCGCCGGACGCTTGCGAAGCTTCCTGCTCGGCGGTGCGGCCGGCATCGCATTGATCGCCACCATTGCCGATCACGGCGCGATTGGCTGGGGAACGGCGACCATATTGAGCATTGCCGGCTTCATGGGCGGTATGGGCTACTGGGCGCGCAAGATGGTCCGGCGGCTCATGGAGCGCCCGACCACCTTCGGCACGGCGGCCTGGGCGACCATCCAGGATCTTCTAACCGGTGGCCTTTTGAGCGGCAAAGGCTTCCGCCTTGGCTTCACCCCCGACGGCATGCGGCTGTCCTATGCCGGTGACCGGCACATGCTCACCGTTGCGCCCAACCGCTCCGGCAAGGGCACAACCGTCATCATCCCCAATCTCCTGACCTGGGAAGGCTCGGTGATGGTGATCGATCCCAAGGGCGAGAACGCCATGATCACCGCCGGGCAACGCCGCGCCATGGGGCAGAAAGTCCATGTGATCGACCCGTGGGGCATTACCGGTCTGGATGTGTCGCGGATCAACCCGCTGGACTGGCTGGCCGCCGGCGATGTCGATATCGGCGACAACGCCATCCTGCTGGCCGACGCCATTGTGGTCGTTAGTGGCAATGAACAGTTCTGGGATGAAGAGGCCAAGGCTATTCTGGTCGGCGTCCTGATTTTCGTGGCAACCGATCCGGCCGAAAAAGGACAGCGCCATCTGGGGCGCGTGCGCGATCTCCTGCTTCTGGATGGCGATGATCTGCGGCGGCTGTTTCAGCAAATGCTGGACTCGCCCCACCATATCGTCGCCAGCACCGGTGCGCGCTGTCTCCAGAAAGACGAGAAACTGCTCTCCAACGTCCTCGCCTCCGTCCAGGCGCAGACGCATTTCCTCGACAGCCCGCGCCTGCGGGACAGCCTGTCGCATTCGGATTTCAGCTTTGAAGAGTTGAAGGCTGAGCCGACCAGCATCTATCTGGTGCTACCAACCGACCGGCTGAACAGCCACGGGCGCTGGCTGCGCCTGCTGATCCAGCAGGCATTGACCATGAATGCCCGCAACATCGAACAGAAGCCGGACAAGTCGGTGCTGTTCATCCTCGATGAAATGCCCGCCCTTGGCCGTCTGACCATGGTCGAACAGGCTTTCGGGCTGATGGCGGGGTACGGCATGCAGATTCACGGTGTGGTGCAGGATGCCAGCCAGCTGAAGCGCATTTACGGCGATGGCTGGGAAACCTTCATCTCAAATGCCGGGGTGATCCAGTATTTCGGGTCACGGGATCGAATGACGGCCGAGTATTTCTCGGCGCTTTGCGGCACTACGACGGTCTGGAATTTCAGCAGCGCGGTCGGGCGGGTCTTTGGCAGCAGCGGCCAGGGCGGCTCGTCCAGCTCGACCAGCAATTCCGACACCACGGCGGCAGCGCAGCGCAAACTGGCCTATGCCGACGAACTCATGCGCCTGCCCGAGGATCGGCAGTTGCTGCTGGTTGAAAACCTCAACCCGATCATTGGCCGCAAGCAGCCTTGGTTCGAGGATGAGGAATTGCGATCTCTGGGCCGCAATCTGCGCGATCCCTCCTGAACCGCATGGCCGGAGATGATCCGGCCACGCCTTTGCTTGTAACCTCAGGAGCAATCCCATGACCGAGCGCGACGTGACAAAGCGTTTCCGGTTGGCGGCAACGCCCCAACGGGATGAGCCGAAAATCCGCGACAAGGATAATGCCGGACACCGCCCGCCCCCTCCAAAAGCTGTGACCCGTCCGGCTCCCAATCTTGCGCCACCGGGGAGTGTCGGCATCAAGCGGGCATCGCAGATCGGCCCGGGCATCCGAACAAAACCCGCCAAGCGCTTCCGGCTTGGAGAAGGCAGTGAACTGGCGGACACCTTCAGCCCGATTGCGCGTCCGGGCACGGATCGCAGCCGCGATCGCGGGTAGATGAGGCATAGAATTGATTGCTATAGCTCACGTTTTTGTATTATGATGAGTTATAGAAAGGGCTTCTATAACTCATGAATTGGAACTGGACACAGCCGGAATGGCCGAACTTCACCTTTGACGAGGCGGCTCTCGCGCCCCTCGAAAAACGTTTCCTCCTGCATTCCGGCGAGGTGATCGGCGCGGTGCGGCACGTGAGTGCGGATGAGCGCAACATGCTGCGCATCGAACTGCTGAGCGAGGAAGCGGTCAAGACCTCCGAGATCGAAGGCGAGATGCTAGACCGTCTGAGCGTCCAGTCCTCCCTGCGCCGCCATCTGGGTCTCGATGCCGATCATCGTCCGGCGAAGCCCCAGGAGGAAGGCATCGCGGAAATGATGGTCGATTTGTACGGCAGCTTTGATGCCCCGCTCGATCACGACACGCTGTTTCGGTGGCACCGCATGCTGATGGCTGGCGAACAGCGTATCAGCGTGATCGGCGGATATCGCGATCACGCCGATCCGATGCAGATCGTGTCCGGCAAGATCGGACGGCCGCGGGTTCATTACGAAGCGCCGCCGTCCTCGCGTATTCCCGGTGAAATGGAGCGTTATGTCGCCTGGTTCAATGAGACCGCCCCGCAAGGCGGTGCACCGCTGCCCGCACTGACCCGCGCCGGCCTTGGCCATCTCTATTTCGAGAGCATCCATCCGTTCGAGGATGGCAATGGACGCATTGGGCGCGCTTTAGCCGAAAAATCGCTTGCCCAAAATATCGGGCAGCCGAGCCTGATCGCGCTGGCCTTCACGATCCAGCGCGGCCGCAAGACCTATTACGACCAGCTTGAGCGGCATCAGCGCACTCTCGATATCACCGAGTGGTTGGTCTATTTTGCGGAAACCGTGCTGACAGCGCAGACAAGCACGCTGGATCGCGTCGCTTTCCATATCGGCAAAGCCCGTCTCTACGACCGGCTGCGCGGCCAGCTCAACGAGCGGCAGGAAAAGGCGCTGGCGCGCATGTTCCGCGAAGGGCCGGAAGGCTTCAAGGGTGGTCTGAGCGCCGAGAACTACATTGCGCTGACGCGAACATCGCGGGCGACTGCCACGCGAGACCTGCACGATCTGGTCGAGAAAGGCGCGCTGACCCGCACCGGCGAGCGCCGACACACGCGCTATTGGCTGAATCTACCAGAACGGGAGAACGGGAATGCGTAGCCGCTTCAAGGAGGGCGTTGAAATCATCAGCATGGCTGTCGAGTTGGACCGGGCCGAGTTGCTATGGGCGGCACGGCTGGGCGGGATGGAGTTCGCGGATGATGACGTCGAGGATCTGACCACCCGCATGTTCCATGAACCCCAGCTGGCACGTCTCATCAAACACTACGCGCGACAGGGGTTGCTCGGCTCCCTCCACGCCGCGCGCAATCGCGCGATGGATCAGGCCGAAAAAGAGGAAAAGCGGCAGCGTTTCGAGGCGATGACGCAGCAAAAAGGCGGCATGCTGAATTGAAGGGAGCGAGTTTCGCGACTGATAATGTCGCTCGCCTATATCGTATGGGCTTCCGGCTATAGCTTGGGAGCCTCTCCGACTGCGCCAGATACGCTCTGATAGAGAGCGTCGAGTTTCTGATGCTCGCCTATCGACCAGGTGCGCCAGAAATTGTCCCAAATCTCGTCAGGGTCAGCGATCCACTGTGTAATATAGCTTGCTAAACCTGTTTCCCGTGTACTGCCAATATGCATATGGGTGAGAGGGCCGCAATAGAGGTTAATAGACCCCCGATATATCTGACCCTTGCGGTACCAATCGAACTTGATCTCCTGTAGCGAATGGCGCTTGCAGACCTTATTGCGTTCTGTGCTGTTTGGAAGATTATTGCCTTGGCGATCATAGGAACGATCCTCGCCAAATGTGGAATATGCTGGTCCGTACTTGTCGAGAAGCGCCTGCTTGAGCGTCAGTTCTGTTAGTTTCGCTGTTTCCGGAATCTTCCAGTCACGGCCGACTATCATCACTTTGGCGCTCTTGGTTTCGGAATAGGCGACGCTTATCGTATCGATTTCGTCGCTGTCTTCCGCACCTTTCACGAAATAATGGGTTTCGAGCGTCCAACCCTCCCGGCCTGTCGCAACGCGCGTTGCCTGTTCGTCATGCTCGTACCCGGCATCCTTGAGGATAGCCTCGGCATCGGTGCGGGACATGCCGGTTTTGACCCCAATGATATCAAGGTTTTCGACTTTCACGCGGCGGTCCTCGTCGCGTAACGGGCGCAATCCTGCGATCAGTTCGACTTCTGCGAGAGGTATTCTGTCCGTGAAGGTCACTTTCATGCTGTCAGGCCCAGCACGTTCCATCTGGAACGAAAGCGTCGGCGGGCATTTTTCAGGAGTGCCGTACGAACCGTTCAGGTGAACATCATCAACGGTCGGGTTCAGGTATTGGTAGACATATTGGCATCTGCCGTATCCGATTGGTTCCCAACCTTTAGAGTCTATGTCGATACGGCCGACACCTTCAATGTTCGCGAGTTGCAGGTTGATCGAAGTCCGACCCTGCTTGTATCCTCCAAACCAAACACCATCGGCACCCTGCGCATGAGCAGATGCACCAAAAAGCAATGTGGCGGCAAGTGCGTAGGCAACTGATTTTATGGTTGTCCGCATATCCATCCTGCTTGCCCCTATCGCCTACCGGATCGTCCGTGATGCGGAGTCGAAGCGCGCCCAGGTTTGCGTGCGCGATGCGCCGCCGGCCTGCACCTCGAACTGATAATGCGAGTTGATGCGCCCACCGGAGGTATTGCAGGGTGGCAGGAAGCCGTAATTCACGGTCGTTGTTCCGGAGCCATCCGAGCGGACGGTGGTGCTGCGGTGGTTATATGTCCCGCCATCGCTCCAGTAATCGGTCAGGCGGACACGGATCGGTACGCCTGCCGCAGCCGTGTGCCGGATCGTCACGGTCGGCGGCTGTCCCTGTCCACCCAGATCACGGCAGAGACTGGCATTCGTCATCGGCGTGACGCTGATGCTGCTGATCTCGAAATTCTGTGCCGGGGCGGCAGCAGCCATTTCGGTGCCGTCTCCGGTGGACTGGCATGCGGCCAGCGCTACGAGCATGGTGGCCATGCCTGCAAAACCGCCAAGTTTCTGCACAACGTTCATGTAAACTCCCTCTCCTGTATCTGTTTCTGGTGCTGATGGCCGCACTCGCATGGCCTTGGGAGGGCCTGGCCGAACGGCCAGACCCGGTTTCGTCACTTGTTCTGTCCGGCGCGAAGTCCGGCGTTGAACTGCTCCCGCTGCACCGCATTCGGAATCTGCTGCGGGGTGGCCTGCTGCTGGTGCGGGTTCTGCTGCCCGACCTGCTTGCCCTGATCGTAGGTGCTGCTCACGTCATCTTCTCCATGGCTGAATCATCATGATCTGTGTCAGTGCGGCACTGATACAAACCCTTGGATTCATTATATATTTCCATATTTTATTTCAGAAGGACTTGCCCCGCCGCTAAATGCTTGATTCAATAGGAACCGGATCAACCGCAACGCGGCTGTGAGAGCGGCATCCAAAAAGGAACCTTTTTGAACGGTTGCACCGACCCATCCGCGCTAGCGCCTGTCTCTCCCCCGCTTCACTCATTGCCCTGTCTGATTTGTTCGTAGCCTGCGCTGCGAGCACGGTCAGCGCAGTTCAGCCGAAAAAGCCGAAGCACCGGAAAAAACCAACGGATCGCCTTGCTGTTTCAATGACTTGGCGGGTAATCTGCGCGGGCGGTTACATTGCAGCGGGGGTGCGTATGACCGGCGAGAGGGGTTGGGATACCCGTCATACATGGCACGAGTTGTTGGACGCCCTGTGTATCGAACAGGGGCATCTGGATAATCTCAACCTGGCCGAACGGTTATGTTCGGCCAGCGGTAATCGTTCCCATGCCGCTTTCGACACGGCCTTGAAGAACCTGCACAACTGGCGGCAGGGCGTGCATCTCCCCCAACGGCGCAACTTCCTGCTCTTGACGCACTTACTTGGTGTGGATCGCGATCAGGCCCTGCGCGAACATTGGAACCGCCTATATGCGCAGGCGCGTAGCGCATCACCAGTCGTGGCACCTGTGGCATCCGCGCCAGATGAGGCGCCTGCCAATGCCTTCACCCCACAACGGGCGCACAGGCCACTCGTCTTCGGAGGCGGCATGATCGCGGCTGCACTGGTCGGACTTTTTGCGTATTTCCAGTGGCCAGGCAGCGACGAGACAATTGCTGATCCGGGAACCACCTTTGCCGGTATTCAGGCGGATTATGTTCGTACGGTCACGGCGAAGGTTGGCGATGCGCTCATCATCCATGGCGCGCGGGGCAATAATTGCGGTCCGGCGCCGGAATGGGAAGACGCCAGACATCACCTGCCGGAACTGGTCACAGGAACACTAGCCGATGGTGGGGTGGGTACACGGTTCAGCCGTCAATGCGGCGGAAGGGTTCCTGCCCGTGCGATCCTGTTCACGGCGATAACACCTGGCACCGAGCAGACATCGCTATACGGCGATCCAATAACCATCACCGTTCAGGAGTAAGGCGGCCTATGCGGCCGCCTCCTTGGTTTCGAGTCCGATCAGATAGGTCGCGGCTTTGCTCGCCTGACTGGCGGCGGTAAAGATCGCCTTGCGGTCGTTCCTCAGTAC